>JAWKVY010000001.1:0-3021 GCA_041397745.1 Hyphomicrobiaceae bacterium
CCGCTCGAGAACGGGTCGCTCGAAGGCTACCGCTTGATCCAGGTGCCGCTGACCACGCTCACGCGGGAGACGCTGAAGGATTCGGGGCTGAACACGAAGGAAATCGACCGATCCAAGAACATGTTCGCGCTCGGGTTGAGCCTGTGGCTCTTCTCGCGTCCGATGCAGCCGGCGATCGACTGGATCACCAAAAAATTCGGCAAGAAGCCGCAGATTCTCGAGGCCAACCTGAACCTCCTGAAAAAAGGCTTCCACTATGGCGAGACGACGGAGGAGTTCGTCATTCGCTACGAAGTGAGCCCCGCCAAGCTGAAGCCGGGCCGGTACCGCGCTATCCAGGGCGCCCAGGCGCTGGCGCTGGGGATCGTGGCGGCGAGCCAGAAGAGCGGGTTGCCGATCTTCTATGGCGCGTACCCGATCACGCCGGCGTCGGACATGCTCCACGAGCTGAGCCGCTACAAAAACTTCGGCGTGATGACCTACCAGGCCGAAGATGAAATCGCCGCGGCGTGCGCCGCGCTGGGCGCGAGCTTTTCTGGTGTGCTGGGCGTGACGGCGAGCAGCGGTCCGGGCATCGCGCTCAAGAGCGAAACGCTGGGTCTCGGCATCATGACCGAGCTGCCGATGGTCGTCATCAACGTCCAGCGCGGCGGCCCCTCGACCGGGCTGCCGACCAAGACCGAACAGAGCGACCTGCTCATGGCGATGTATGGCCGCAACGGCGAGGCGCCGATGCCGATCGTCGCGGCGAGCACGCCGGGCGACTGCTTCTATGCGGCGTTCGAGGCCTGCCGGATCGCGGTGACCTACCGCACGCCGGTCATGCTGCTGTCGGACGGCTATCTCGCCAACGGCTCCGCGCCCTGGCTCGTGCCGGATGTGGCGTCGCTGCAGCCGATCGACCCGGGCTTCATCGACAAGCCCAACGGCAAGGTCGAGGATGAGGACGTCTTCCTGCCGTATCAGCGCAACGAAAAGACGCTGGCGCGTCCGTGGGCGCGCCCTGGCACCGCGGGGCTGGAACACCGCCTCGGCGGGCTCGAAAAGCAGAACGTGACGGGCAACGTCTCCTACGATCCGGCCAACCACGAGTACATGGTGAAGCTCCGGCAGGAGAAAGTGGACCGCGTCGCGCAGGATCTGCCGGCATCGACCGTCTACGGCGATGCGTCGGGCGACGTCCTCATCGTGGGATGGGGTTCGACGCGCGGCGCGATCGAACTGGCGGTGGACCGCGCGCGGCAGAAGGGACAGACCGTGGGCAGCCTGCATCTGCGCCACATCAATCCATTGCCGACGGACCTGCCCGCGATCTTCGCGCGCTATCGCCATCTCATCGTTCCCGAGCTGAATAACGGCCAGCTGGTGCGGATTCTCCGCGACAAGTACCTGCTGCCGTTTGTCCCGCTCAACAAGATCAAGGGTATGCCCTTCAAGGCATCCGAGATTAATGCCAAAGTGGACGAGGTGCTGGGCTAACGCCCGGCACGCCACGCGTCACGAATCGTCAGTTCGAATCGCCATGCACGATCAGCAAGATTCCCAGCAACCCCGCAAACCGACGTTGCCACCCGGCGCTCAAAAGAAGCCTACGCTGCCTCCGGGCGCCGGCGCGCCGGCCGGCGGCCCCAAACTGCCTCCCGGCTTTAGCGGCGACGGCGGCGACGGCACGCCCGGGCTCACCCGAAAGGATTTCGAGACCAACCAGGACGTCCGCTGGTGCCCTGGCTGCGGCGACTACGCCATCCTGGCTACCGTCCAGCGCCTGATGCCGGAACTCGGCGTACCGCGCGAGAAGATCGTTTTCATCAGCGGCATCGGCTGCTCGAGCCGCTTCCCGTACTACATGAATACCTACGGGATGCACTCGATCCACGGCCGCGCGCCGGCGGTGGCGACGGGCCTCAAGGTCAGCCGGCCCGACCTTGACGTGTGGATCATCACGGGCGATGGCGACTCGCTGTCGATCGGCGGCAACCACCTGATCCACATCCTGCGCCGCAACGTCAACGTCCAGCTGCTGCTCTTCAACAACCAGATCTACGGACTGACCAAGGGCCAGTACAGCCCGACGTCCGAACAGGGCAAGGTGACGAAGAGCACACCGTACGGCTCGATCGACCATCCGTTTAATCCGGTGGCCGTAGCGCTCGGGGCGGACTCGACCTTCGTCGCGCGCACCATGGACCGCGACCCGAATCACATGAAGGAGATCCTCAAACGCGCGCACGAGCACCGCGGCGCGTCGTTCTGCGAGATCTACCAGAACTGCAACATCTTCAACGACGGCGCCTTCTTCCAGTTTACCGAGAAGGCGACCAAGCCCGAGCGCGCCATCTTCATCGAACACGGCAAGCCGATGCTGTTCGACAACGGCAAGCAGGGCATCCGGCTCGACGGCTTCAAGCCGGAAGTGATCGACCTGGAAGGCGGGAAGTGGTCGGCATCCGACTGCCTCACGTACGACGAAACCAGCCGCGAACTCGCCGGCATCGCCGGCCAGATGTTCTGGCACGAGGATATGCCGCGGCCGTTTGGCGTGTTCTACCGGGTGGAGCGGCCGACGTACGAGGAAATGCTGCACCAGCAGCTTTCCCAGATCGTCGAGACCCGCGGCAAGGGCGATCTCGAAGCCCTGCTCAATGCGGGCGATACCTGGGAAGTGAAGTAGCTGGCGTTATGCCCCGATGGGGTATGGAAGTGTGAGAGTGTGGGAGTATGGGAGTGCGGGAGTCGATTTAAACTCCCATACCCTCATACTCCCACACTTTTTTATTCCGCCACCAGCGTCACGCCGGTGAGGTTCATCAGCGGGTCGATGTCGCGCGCTGCGTCGTTCTTGAAGACCAGATACAGGTCGTGCACGCCGGTCGTGGCCTGCAGGGCGACCTCGGTGAGCTGGGGGCCGCGCCGGCGCGGCGGCGGTGGCGGAGCCTGGCCGCCGGCCTGCTGGATCGCCGTGGCCGTCGGCGGGGCGCCGAACCGGAATTCCACCACCTCCACCTCGGCCTGACCCACGAG
>JAWKVY010000002.1:0-13973 GCA_041397745.1 Hyphomicrobiaceae bacterium
GCGGCCCGGCGAAGCAATCGGGGGCGGCGAAGCCCTTTGCCAGTGTTTCGGCGCAGCGCGAGCCCCATGTCGGCTCCTGCGTGATTGCGTCGGAACGCCCGCCATCCCGTCGTCTCCGCTCGACGTCCGCAGGTCGCCCCATCGCGACCGGACCGATGGGCCACATCTCGATCACCGCGCGTGTTGCGGCGGCGCGTCGGCGACGGCCGTGCCGCACGTCACTGCCTAATCCGTAAGCTGATCGTATTGCCTCGGTATTCACCTGAGCGCAGCATGGGGCTCCCACCAACAACCAAGGAGGCCCCATGGACCAACGACCGACCGGCAACTTCGTTGCCTTCAAGAACCGCGAGAAGAACCCCGGCGACAAGCGTCCGGCCTTCGATGGCCGCATCGCCATGCCCGGCAGCGAGGACGAGCGCGACTTCGCCCTTTGGGCCCACGACTTCATCGACAGGACGACCGGCGAGGCCCGGGTGATGTTCAACGGCGCCGCGAGCGCCACCGCGCGCAATGCCGATGCCGGCACCCAGATCGCCGCCATGACCAGCGGCAAGGGCGAGGACGCCGGCTACTCCGGTCTGACGCTGGCGCCACGCCAGGTCGTGCTCTTTCCCAACCGCTTCCGGGACGAGGCCCCCGACAAGAAGCGTCCCGACTACTGGGGCGCCTTCAACCCCGGCGACGGATCGGCCGTCGTCCGCGTCAGCGCCTGGGCGCGTACCGACCGCAACGGCAATGTCTACCTCTCCGGCGCCACCAGCTATCCGATCCCCGGCAAATCCGAGGCCGAGATGCAGGATGTCATGGGAGCACACGAGGCCGACATCTCCCACGCCGACAGCCAGGGCACCGGGCCCGGCAAAGGCGGCCGGAAAGGCGGTCGCGGAGCTGCCGGCGGCCGCGAGTAGCAGAGCATGCTCAGCCGAAGTGTGCAGCGGTTCGGGCCAAGAACATGCTCGAGGCAAGTGCGAGCCGTCGCCCCGCTCCGGCGGGGCCGCGCCCTCGGGCTTCGCCCCGAGCCCCGAACGGGTCTCGGCCTTCACAGGCTTCGGTCGCTGACGGCCACCCGACATGACCTCTCCATCCAACAAGGAAGAACCCGCCCATGACAATCACCCCACCCCGTCTCGCTGACGCTCAGAGCTTTGCCACCGTGCGCCTGATCGAACAGGCCCGCAGCCGTGCGGCAACCGCCTTGGAACCCCTTCTGCGCACTCACCTAGTGGTTCGATTCCGACATTTGCATCCCGTTTCAGAACCCGTGAGAGCAAATGTCGGAATCATGAGAACCACTAGCAAGCTTATGATTCTAGTGGAGCTTTTGAATTTGACACTTGCGAACACACTTCGCAGCAACCGGGACACGAAGTGTCAAATTCGCTCCACTAGCCATGCGGCCGCGACCCTGTCCACGCGCTTGGGCGCGGAGCTGGCCTGCGGAGCGCGCCTCGCCTGGCGAACGGGCGGGACAGACTGCCGCCCATGCCGCACGGAAGCGTGCAGGGGCTTGATCTTGCCGCGAAAGCCATGGTTCACGTTCAGGGGAAGAAGATCGAGATCGCCTTGTCCGTCCCGCGGGCGAAGAAGCCTTGCGAGGCGCAACCGGAGGGAAGAGCCATGTCCGAGCTGCCGAGCCATGCCCGCGTCGTGATCGTCGGAGGCGGCATCATCGGCGTCGGCCTTCTCTACCATCTGGCGCTCGAGGGCTGGACCGACGTCGTGCTGTGCGAGAAGGGCGAGCTGACGTCGGGCTCGACATGGCATGCGGCCGGGCAGTGCCCGCATTTCAACGGCTCCTACTCGCTGTCGAAGATCCATGTCTACGGCACCGAGCTCTATCCCAGGCTCGCCGAGCTGACCGGCCACGAAGTCTCCTGGCATGGCTGTGGCGGCATCCGCCTCGCCGTGACGGACGAGGAAGTCGACTGGTTCAAGCGCGTGCACGCCATGTCGAAGATGATCGGCTACGAGGCCCATGTCATCGGCCCGGACGAGATCCGCGCGCATCACCCCTTCCTCGAGACGTTCGGCGTCAAGGCCGGCTTCCTGACGGTCACCGACGGGCATGTGGCGCCGGCCGACGTGACGAACGCCATGGCCGCGGGCGCACGCAAGCTCGGCGCGACGGTGTCGCGGCGCAACCGGGTGACCGGCATCGAGCATCTGGCGTCCGGCGAGTGGAAGGTGAAGACCGAGAAGGGCGACATCGTCTGCCAGCATGTCGTCAATGCGGCCGGCTCCTATGCCGATGTGGTCGGCTCGTGGACCGGGCACAATGTGCCGATCGCCAACATGCTGCACCACTACGTCATCACCGAGCCGGTGAAGGCGCTGATCGACATGGAAAAGGAGCTGCCGGTCGTCCGCGATCCCTATTCGCACTGCTATCTGCGCGAGGAGACGAACGGCGTCCTGATCGGTCCCTACGAGACCGAGGGCGCGCATACCTGCTTCGACGACGGGCTGTCGTGGGACTTCGAATCCGAGCTCGTCGCGCCCGAGCTCGATCGGCTGACTCCCTGGCTCGAGCGGGCGACCGAGCGCTTTCCGCTGTTCGCCGAAGCCGGGCTCAAATCCGTCGTGTCGGGTGCGATAACGCATACGCCCGACGGCAATTTCCTGCTCGGGCCGGCCCCCGGCGCGCCCGGCTACTGGATGGCGGCGGGCGTGTCGATCGGCGTCTGCCAGGGCGGCGGCGCGGGCAAGTATCTCGCACAGTGGATGGTGCACGGGGCGGCCGAGATCAACATGGCCGAGTTCGATCCGCGGCGCTTCGGCAATTGGGCGACGCTCGACTACGCCAAGAAGACGTCGATCAACGACTACCAGCACATGTACACGGTGCTGCCGCCCGGCATGCAGCACGAGGTCGGCCGCGAGGTGCGCGTCTCCTCGCTCTATGAGCGGCTGAAGTCGGAAGGCGCGCTGTTCCAGCAGGTGGCAGGCTGGGAGCGTCCGCGCTGGTACGACAAGACCGGCAAGGGCGAGACCTACAGCTATCGCCGTTCGAACTGGGTCGGCGCGGTCGCCGAGGAGGTGAAGGCGGTACGCGAGCGCGTCGGCCTCATGGATCTCTCGACCTTCGCGAAATACGACATCAAGGGGCGCGATGCCCATGGCTTCCTCGACCGCGTGCTCGCCAACCGCATGCCGCGCAAGGATGGCGGCATCGTGCTCGCGCATCTCTTGACCGAGGGGGGGCGCATCGAGAGCGAGATGACGGTGACGCGGCTCGCGCCCGATCACTTCTATGCCCTGTCGGGGGCGACGGCGCAGATGCACGATCTCAGCCTGCTCGAGAATGCCGTGAGGCCCGGCGAGGACGTCACCATCACCGACATCACCGAGGCCTACGGCACGCTGGTGCTCGCCGGTCCGCGAGCGCGCGAGGTGCTTGCCAAGGTGACCGAGGCCGACCTGTCGAATGCCGGTTTCCGCTGGCTGACCGGTCGCGAGATCGAGGTGGCCGGCGTGCCGACGCGGGCGCTGCGTGTCGGCTATGTGGGCGAGCTCGGCTGGGAGCTGCATGCGCCGATGAAGGATCTGCCGAAGCTGTTCGACGCGCTCGTCGCGGCCGGCAAGCCCTTCGACATGCGGCTGTTCGGTACCTATGCGATGAACTCGATGCGCATCGAGAAGGCCTATCGCGGCATGGGGGCGGAGCTGACCAACGAGATCTCGATGATCGAGGCGGACATGGAGCGGTTCGTCGCGCTCGACAAGGAGGAGTTCGTCGGCAGGGCGGCGACGCTCGCCTCCAAGCAGCAGGGCGCCCGCATCAGCCTCGTCTATCTGTCGGTCGATGCCGAGGATGCCGACTGCCTCGGCGCCGAGCCGGTCTATCAGGGCGATCGGCTGGTCGGCGTCACGACATCGGGCGGGTTCGGCTTTGCTACCGGCAAGTCGCTCGCATTCGCCTATGTCGAGCCGGAGCTGACGGCGCCCGGCACGCCCTTCGAGATCGAGATCATCGACCGCCGCGTCACGGCACGGATCGAGGCCGAGCCGGTTTATGATCCAGAGAACAAGCGGTTGCGAGCGTGAGTTGCGGGCGGCCGGGCGTCGATGCGCCCGGTCGCCGCGACATGAGCCCGACCTGCCGATGCTGCCGCTCGCGGTGGACGGCCTCGCGGTCGGATCGCTCGATTACGTCTCGTCTCAACGGTGCTTCATCAGGAACGCCTTCACCGGCTCGGCGACGCGGTCGGCCGCCTCCAGCATGATGGCGTGGCGCAGGCCCTTCAGGATCACCAGCTCGGAGTTCGGCATCGCCTTGGCGATCAGCTCGTTGAGGCGCGGCGGGCAGCCGCCATCGTGCTCGCCGGTGAGCACCAGCGAGGGCGCCTCCACCTCGTGGAGCCAGGGACCCATCTCGGTTCCGGCATAGATGTCGAACACCGACAGGAAAACGTCGGGATCGCAGTCGATCACCTGCTGCATGCGACGGGTGATGATGTCGGGACGCGCGGCGGCGAATTCCGGCGTGAACCAACGGTCCTTCAAGGTCTCGAGCACCTGCGGGATGCCCTTCTGGCGCATCGCCGCGACGACACCTTTCACGCGGGAGCTGTCCTCCTCGGTGCGGAAGGCCGCGGTCGACAGGAGGCCGAGCGAAATGACGCGATCGGGGTGGGCGCGGGCATAGGCCGGGCCGATCTGGCCGCCGAGCGAATGGCCGATGAAATGCGCCCGCTCGATGCCGAGCTCGGCGCGGAGCGCCTCCAGATCGGCGACGAGATCCTCGAGCGTGTAGGGCGGTTTCGGCAGCGGCGAGCGCCCGTGTCCGCGCAGATCATAGGCGATGCAGCGGAAATCGTTGCGCAATGCCGCGACCACGCCGTCGAAGGAATGGCGCGAGGCACCGATGCCGTGGATCATGAAGAGCGGCGGTCCCTCGCCCTCGACGGAGAAGGCGGAACGGATCGGTGTCGGCATGGCTCCCTCCTCAGGTGTTTTTCTCATCATGGCGCATGACCGGCGGCCGGCTTCCTCGACCGGCCCGCTGTAGCGCCATTGCCGCATCAAATATCGTTCGAGGCTCTATCCCTTCTTCGCCGCGGCCGCCAGACGATCGCTGACGAGCTCGCCGGCGAAACCCCAATTGCCGGTGTCGACATCGCTGATCACGATGTGGATCTGCTCGGGCTTGCCGCCGCAGGTCCTGACGAAGGCCTCCGTCAGCTCCTTGACGAGCGCGCGCTTCTGCTCGGTGGTGCGGCCCGTGAACATCTCGACATGGATGACCGGCATATTGCTCCCTCTCTTCTGCGAACTGCGGCGGCACAAGCGCCGCCGACCGCCTGCTCCGCCTCTCGTCACTCCGCGGCGATCCGGGGCCTGACGCCGGCGACATGCGGCATCACCTCGCGGGCGAAGCGCTCGATCGTCTCCAGATTCTCTTCCTGTGGCACGCCGACATTGGTGGAGAGGATGAGGTCGTCGATACCGAGCTCGGCATATTGGGCAAGGCGGTCGACCATCTCGGACGCGGTGCAGATGATGAGGTTCTCGTTGAGCTGCTCGATGGTGCGCGTGCCCTTCAGCTCCTCGATCTGGCCGTTCCTGACGATGCCGGGACCGGTGAAGACGTTGTCGAAGCGGTTGTAATAGGAGAAGGCGTGCTCGAGCAGGCGCCGGGCCTGGGCGTCGTCGCGGGCGCAGATGCAGACGCGCGACAGTGCGAGACGCAGATGCGCGCCCTTCTCGCCGAGCTCGGCCTTGCCGCGATGAAAGGCGCCGACTTGCTCCTTCATGGTCTCGAAGGTGGCATTGAGGGGCGTCGTCTGGATGTGGAAGCCGCGCTTCACGGAGGCGTAGATGGCCTCGGGCACGAGGGCTGCGATCATCATCTGCGGCATCGGCTTGGTCATCGGCCGCGGCATCACGGTGATCGGCTCGAACTGGTAGTATTTGCCGTTCCAGGACACCTCCTCGCGCGTCAAGAGGGCCATCAGCACGTCGAGCGATTCATCGAAGCGCTCACGAGAGGTCTCGATCGGCTTGCCCATGCGCGCCAGCTCGTAGGCGAAGGCGCCGCGGCCGACACCGAGGATCAGCCGGCCGTCGGTCAGGATATCGCACTCGACCACCTGCCCGGCGAAGACGCGCATGTCGTGCAGCGGCAGAACGCTGACGCTGGTGACGATCTCGAGCCGCTCGGTATGGGCGGCGACCTTGACCGCGAGCTGCAGGGGATCGGGCACCAAGAGGATGTTGATGAGGTGATGCTCGGGGATTGTCACGCCCTTGTAGCCGAGCCGCTCGACGAGCTTCGCCTGCTCGACCATGTCGGCGTAGAGCCGCTTTCCGCCATAGCTTGGATCGGGATAGTAGGCGGAGAGGAAGTGGTTGAACTCCAAGGGGATGGCCTCCTTCGCTGGCGTCGAGGGCATTCGGCTCGTGACGGTCGGTTCTTGATCGCGGCGGTCAGACCATCGCCCGGCCATGCGACCTCCCGGGCGATCCGGTCCTCTCGTTGCGGCAGAGGTGGCGGCCGGCGATGAGGAGTGTGGCCGCGCCGCCGACGAAATGACGCGGGAAGACTGCCATCGGGCAATCGTTTGGGAAAGCGAATGTTTTTGCAGTTCTAATTCGGAGAATTCGATATTTGTTGGGCAGTCGGCAGTCGGCAGTCGGGCGGAGGGGTAGTGGGCCCGCGGGGCGTGAGGGCGTCGGGTGGGCGAGTGGAGGCGGAGATGAATGTCGAGGTGCTGCGGACCTTCCTCGAGGTCGTGGAGAGCGGCAGCCTGATCGCGGCGGCCGAGCGGCTGCACGTCACGCAATCGACCGTCACGGCGCGCATCAATAGCCTGGAGGCGGAGGTCGGCCAGAAGCTGCTGCATCGCAACCGCTCGGGCGCGGCGCTCACTTCGGCCGGCTTCAAGTTCCAGCGCTATGCCGAGGTGATGGTGCAGATCTGGCGGCAGGCGCGCCTCGACGTGTCGCTGCCGAAAGGGTTCGTCGGCGTCTGCAATCTCGGCTTCGATCTCGATCTGTGGCGCGGGGTCGGGGCAGGTCTCGTCTCCGGCATCCGCCACCATGCGCCCGGTGTCGCGTTGGCGGCTTGGCCGGGCGAGCAGCGCATGCTCGACCGGTGGCTGGCGACCGGGCTCATCGACGTGGCGCTATGCCATTCGCCGCAGGCGCGGGCGCCGCTCAGCGCGCGGGTGCTGTTCGACGACGAGCTGGTGCTCGTGAGGTCCGGTCGGGGGGCGGAGGGCAATGGCGACTATATCTATGTCGACCATGGCGACGAGTTCCGCCGTGCCCATGCCGTGGCCTTTCCGACCCGCGAGACGGCGGCGATCACTTTCGGGGGATCGGACTGGGCGTTCGACCACCTGCTGGCGGCGGGGGGCTCGGGTTATCTGCCGGCGCGCTATCTGGGAGAGCCGCGGGCCGCCGGGCGGCTCGAGCGCGACGAGGCGGCGCCGGTGTTCACGCGGCGCGTCTATCTGGTCGAGAATGCGACGACGACACGAGCCTGGCCGTGGTGGGAGGCCGAGGTCGAGCGCTTGCGGGGCGTGCTGATGGGCGGTGACGGGCCACAGCGCGGGGCGGGGCGCGCGTAGCATCGAACCTGGGCGTTCGCCCGAGCCAATGGAAGCGCTCGAGCGCACCCTGGGAGCGCGCTCGGCATGCTGTCGCGCAGCCTCAGATCGCGTCAGCAGTCACACGGGCTGCCGGCCGGGCGAGGCCAGGCGGTGGGCGGTTACTGATTGATGCCGCGCAGACGGTCGCTGCGGCGTCTGACGAGCTCGGCGCCGACCAGCAGCACCGTCGAGAAGATGATCAGCACGGTGGCGGCTGCGGTGATGGTCGGGCTGATGAGCTCGCGGATGCCGGAGAACATCTGCTTGGGCAGCGTGCGCTGCTCAGGGCTAGAGATGAAGAGGGCCACCACCACCTCGTCGAAGGATGTGACGAAGGCGAAAAGGCCGCCGGAAATGACGCCCGGCAGGATCAGCGGCAGGATCACCTTGCGGAAGACCATGGTGGGCGGCGCCCCGAGGCTCGCACCGGCGCGGCTCAGCGTCCAGTCGAAGCCGGTCAGCGTCGACGTCACGGTGATGACGACGAAGGGCGTCGCGAGCACGGTGTGCGCGAGGATGAGGCCGAGCAGCGTGCCGATCATCGAGACATTGGTGTAGTAGCCGAGCCGACCATAGGCGAGGAAAATGGCGACGGCGGTGATGATCACCGGCACGATCATCGGCAGGATGAGCGTGGCGAGGATGAAGGGCCGCGCCGGGATGTTGCGGCGGGAAAGGCCGAGCGCGGCGAGCGTACCGAGAATGGTGGCGAGGATCGTCGTCGAGAAGGCGACGATGACGCTGACCTTCACCGCCGACATCCAGCGCTCGGAACCGAAGAAATCCTGGTACCAGCGCAGCGACAGGCCCGGCATCGGATAGCTGAAATAGGGTTCCGCATTGAACGACAGCGGCATGATCACCAGGATCGGCGCGATCAGGAAGAGGAAGATCAGGCCGGTGAAGCCGAGCGTGATCCAGTAGAGGATCCGCTCCATCGTGGTGGCGTAGGACGGCAGCTTCATCGTGCGATCACCCGAGCTTCACTTTGTCGATGCCGACGAGCCTGTTGTAGACGACGAACAACAGCAGCGTGGCGGAGAGCAGGATGGTGCCGAGCGCGCAGGCCTTGCCCCAATTGTTCTCGCGATTGATGGATTCCGCGATGATGCCCGACACCATCTGATCCGACGGGCCGCCGACGAGGGCCGGGGTGATGTAGTAGCCGAGGCAGAGGATGAAGGTGAGGAGGCAGCCGGCACCGATGCCCGGCAGAGTGAGCGGCAGATAGACCTTCCAGAAGGAATAGATCGGTCCCCCGCCGAGCGAGCGTGCCGCGCGCATATAGGACGGCGAGATACCCTTCATGACCGAGTAGATCGGCAGCAGCGTGAAGGGCAGCTGGATATGCGTCATGGCGATGATGGTGCCGAAGCGGCTGAAGATCAGCGGCAGAGGCTGGTCGGCAAGCCCGGCGAATTGCAGGGCGTTGTTGATGGCGCCATTGTCCTGCAGCAGCACGAACCAGGCGGTCGTGCGCACCAGCAAGGAAGTCCAGAACGGCAGCAGCACCAGGATCATCAGGAGATTGGCGACCTTCGGCGGCGTGTTGGCCAGCACATAGGCGACGGGAAAGCCGAGCAGCAGCGTCAGCAAGGTCACGGTGATGCTGATGTACATGGTGCGGGCGAGAATGTCGCGATAGACGCGCCGATTCTCCGGCACCTGCTCGATGTTGCCATCGATGTCGCGCTGCAGATCGAGCATGCCGAGCAGGTAGAAGGCATTGATGGCCGGTGCCGCCTGATGCAGCTTGGCCCAGGTCGCGAGCTCACCCCAGACCTTGTCGGAGGCGATGAGCTGGTCCTTGTAGGGCGGGCCGACGATCTTGCTCGCCTTGTTGATGCTGGCGATGATCTTGGAGCGGATGCCGCTGATCTCGTAATTCATCCGCTTGCCGACGAGTGCGGCGGTGCCGCGCTCGCGGATGCCGGCGAAATCCTCGATCAAGGCCTGATAGGTCGCCTCGGGCGGGAGATCCTTGCCGTCCCAGCCTTGCAGTGCCTCGACGGTCCTTGGCAGGTTGTCCCTGATGTCGGGATCATAGACGGCATTCGTCAGCATCATCACGATGGGCACGACGAAGGCGATGACGATGAAGAAGAACAGCGGTGCCACCAGCACCAGCGCGCGCAGATTGCCGAGCCGCTCCGCCCGCGCGAGCCGGCGCTTGAGGACAGCACCGTCGACGACCTGTGCGCCCTTGTAGGGCATGGCGGCATGGGGCTCTGCAAGGGACATGTTTCGCGCCTCGGTCGCAGCCGTCTCGGCGGCCTGTTCGACCTCTTCAGGGACCGGTCTGGCGGACTGAAGGCTCCGCCGCGGGAAGCCAAGCGGCGGCCGGGGAGGCCCCGGCCGCCAAGGCGTTGCCGGCGATTACTTCGCCAGCCAGGCGTTGAAGCGCTCGCGCAGAGCGTCACCGTTGTCGGCCCAGAACTTCGGGTCGACGATGAGCGCCGTCGTCATGTTGGCGTCGGCCGTCGGCAGGTCGGGCAGAATCGAGGCCTCGACATGCGGGATGGCGTCCTTGTTGGCCGGACCATAGGAGATGTACTTGGTCTGGTCGGCCATGCGCTGCGCATCGCTGGCGAAGGCGATGAACTTGTAGCCGGTGTCAACCCGCGGGCCGCCCTTCACGATCGCCCACCAGTCCCAATCGAGGCCCTGGTGATCCCACATGATGGCGAACGGCTTCTTGTCCTGCTTGACGGCAGCGAACAGACGGCCGTTCCAGGCCGAGGTCATCACGACCTGGCCATCGGCGAGGAGCTGCGGCGGCTGGGCGCCGGCCTCCCACCACACGACCTCGGCCTTGATGGTGTCGAGCTTGGCGAAGGCGCGATCGACACCCTCAGGCGTCGCCAGCACCTTGTAGACATCCGCGGCCGGCACGCCGTCGGAAATCAGCGCCCATTCGAGGTTGACGAAGGGGCTCTTCTGCAGGCCGCGCTTGCCGGGGAACTTGGCGAGATCGAACACGTCGGCGATGGTCGTCGGGCCGGGGTTCAGCTTGGTCGTGTCGTAGCCGATCACCGTCGAGTAGACGATGTTCGGAACGGCGCAATCCTGCAGGTCGCCGCCGATGAACTTCGAGCGATCGAGGCCGAGCTTGCCCCAGTCGATCGTCTCGAGGATGCCCTCGGCGCAGGCGGCGAGCGCCGTCTGCGTGTCGATGTCGATCACGTCCCAGGTCACCTGGTTCGACTCGACCATGGCGCGGATCTTGGCGATCTCGCCGTTGTACTCTTCCTCGGTGATGTTGTTGCCGGCCGCCTTGTAGGGCTCGAAGAAGGCCTTCCTCTGGCTCTCCTGATAGGAGCCGCCCCACGAGACGACGTTCAGGTCATCGGCGAACGCCGATGCGGTCGAGCCGATGAAGGCCGCGGCCGCAATCATGCAGATACGCTTCATTCACGTTCCTCCCTTTTGAGGTGTTAGCGCCGGAGAACCGGCGCAGCATGCCAGCAACCCGTACCCTTCAGGGCTTGAGGTCGAGCGCACGGCAATCCTTGGTCCGCCAGCCGACGACGACGTTCTGTCCCGTCGCGAGCTGCAGCGAGCCTTCCTTGTTCGGTGCCTTGACGATGAAATCGCTGGCGCCTGGCACCTTCACGACGACGCGGACATGGTCGCCGAGATAGATCGTCTCCGTCACCGTGCCGTTCAGCCGGTTGGAGACGTCCGAGCCCGAGGGATTGATCTCGACGCGCTCGGGGCGGATGGAAATGAGCGACTGCGTGCCGACACCGCCGATGTTGATCGGCAGCGCGTCGACCTCGCCGCCGCCGGGCACCTCGATGCGGCAGACCTCGCCGTTGACGGCCTTGATCCTGCCGGGGATCTTGTTGTTCTCGCCGATGAACTGGGCGACGAAGCTGTTGACCGGGCGCTCATAGAGATCGGCGGGCGTGGAGAGCTGCTGGATGATGCCGTCTTCGAACACCGCAATGCGGTTCGACATCGTCAGCGCCTCGCTCTGGTCGTGCGTCACGTAGACGACGGTGACCCCGAGGTTCTCGTGGATGTGCTTGATCTCGTACTGCATCTGCTCTCGCAGCTGCTTGTCGAGGGCGCCGAGCGGCTCGTCCATCAGCACCAGCTCGGGCTCGAAGACGAGCGCGCGGGCGACCGCGATGCGCTGCTGCTGGCCGCCGGAGAGCTGGCTCGGCCGGCGCTTGGCCATCTGCGGAAGCTGCACGAGCTCGAGCGTCTTCTTGATGCGCCGCTCGATCTCGGACTTGCTCATCTTGCGCACGATGAGCGGGAAGGCGAGATTCTCCTCGACCGTCATATGCGGGAAGAGCGCGTAGTTCTGGAATACCATGCCGATGCCGCGCTTGTGCGGCGGCAGCGAGTTGATGGGCCGGCCCGAGAGCAGGATGCGGCCGTGCGTCGGGGCCTCGAAGCCCGCGAGCATCATCAGCGTGGTCGTCTTGCCCGAGCCCGACGGCCCAAGGAGCGTCAGGAACTCCCCCTTGGCGATGTCGAGGTTGAGATTCTTCACGACAAGCGACTCGCCGTCGTAGCTCTTCTGAACCTCCTCGAACCGAACGTGCGCCCCCTCACCGCCGCCGTTCGCAGCCTTGCTCATCGACATCCTTTGCCCAGCCGTCCTTCGTCATAGAGCGGAGTTGGGCCCCGAGCCTGCCGACGGCGGTGGCACGGTCCATTCTCTCCGGCGTTTCCCATGCCCCGGCGCGCCCTTCGATCGTGGAGCGTCCATGGAGCCGATTGCTGCATCGTCAGGCCCTAGATGTGAAATCCCGAGCCGCCTCATGTCAATGCGTTTCGGCGAAATGGTTTCATTAGGACGTCTTATCGAGGCATTGTGCCGATCTGATGGTCAATTCTCGTCGAGAGCAGAACGTCGATCGAGCACCATTGTGGCGGGCTTTGTGTGATGGGGGCGCCGATGCTGTCGCAGCCGGAGCAATGATGGAGCGATGCCGCGGAGACACAATGGCGATCGAAGTGCCGCCGCCCTGCACCGATCGGCTCGCGGGATTGACGCGGCTGTGACCGCGGGCTCCGGCGGCGCGTCCCGTGGTCGGACGCACCGCCGGTCGCGGGCTCACAGGCCGGTCTGGGTGACGAATTTCGAGACGAGGAAGGGGTGGAGACCCTCGGCGCCGCCCTCGTAGCCGAACCCCGAATCCTTGACGCCGCCGAACGGATTCTCCGGCAGGCCGAGGCCGTGGTGATTGACCGAGACCATGCCGACCTCGAGCGCGTCGGCAACAGCGGTCGCGGTCTTGGCCGAGCGTGTGTAGGCATAGCCGGCAAGGCCGAAGGGCAGGCGGTTGGCCTTCTCGACCGCGTCGTCGAAATCCTTGAACGGCGCCATCACCGCGACGGGCCCGAAGGGCTCCTCGTTCATGATGCGGGCCGTCTCGGGCACGTCGGTGAGCACGGTCGGCTCGAAGAAGTTGCCCTGATTGCCGATGCGCTTGCCGCCGGCCTGAACCTTGCCGCCATGCTCGACGGCGTCGCCGATGAAGGCCGCCATGGCGTCGAGCCGGCGCGGATTGGCGAGCGGCCCCATGCGCGTGTCGGGATCGAGGCCGTTGCCGACCTGGACCGCCTTGGCGAGGTCGACGAACTTGGCCACGAAGCGGTCATAGACCTTGTGATGCACGTAGAAGCGGGTCGGCGAGATGCAGACCTGGCCGGCATTGCGGTACTTGGCGCCGACCGTCAGCGTCGCGGCGTGGTCGATGTCGACATCGTCGAAGATCAGCACCGGGCCGTGGCCGCCGAGTTCCATGGTCACGCGCTTCATGTAGCGTCCGGCCATCTCGGAGAGATGCTTGCCGACCGGCACCGAGCCGGTGAAGCTCACCTTGCGGATCACGGGCGAAGGGATGAGGTGGCCCGAAATCTCGGCCGGCACGCCGAAGACGAGATTGAGGACGCCCGGCGGCACGCCGGCATCGTCAAAGGCGCGCACGATCTGAACGCACGAGCCCGGCGTCTCCTCGGGGCATTTGATGATGATCGAGCAGCCGGCGGCGAGGGCCGGCGCGATCTTCTTCACCGCCTGCGAGACGGGAAAATTCCACGGTGCAAAGCCCGCGACCGGGCCGACCGGCTCGACGAGGACGATATTGCGGATGCCGTCGGCCCTGGCGGGAATGACGCGGCCATAGGCGCGGCGGCCCTCGTCGGCGAACCAGTCGACGACATCGGCGGCGACCGCGACCTCGATGCGGGCCTCGCCGATCGGTTTGCCCTGCTCCTGCGTCAGGGTCGCGGCCATCTCCTCCTGGCGCGCGCGCAAATTGTCGGCGGCACGGCGGATGATCTTGGCGCGGTCGTAGGCGGACACCTTGCGCCAGGCCTTGAAGCCCTTGTCGGCGGCGGCAAGGGCGCGGTCGAGAT
>JAWKVY010000003.1:0-5621 GCA_041397745.1 Hyphomicrobiaceae bacterium
CGAGACGGAACGAGCCGCGCAAGGGGCGGTAGGCGACGCGCTCGACCGTCCAGCCCCAGACCGCTGCGATGAGCATGCCGATGATGAGCACGAGGATCAGCGCCGCGACGATGATGACGAGCGCCGAGGCGCCGGTCAGCCCGAGCGCGAGGATCACGATCAGCGCCACGAAGGAGCCGATCATGAACACGTCGCCATGGGCGAAGTTCACCATGCCGATGATGCCGTAGACCATCGTATAGCCGATGGCGATGAGCCCATAGATCGAGCCGAGCGCAATTCCGTTGATGAGCTGCTGGACGAAATATTCCATGAGCTCTGAAGCCTCCCTTCGACGCGGTCAGTCCCGCCACGACCAGAGCTCGGCACTTGTCCGATCCCTGCGTTCGATCTGCCGCTTGTTCTATTTGCGGGGAAACCGTGGCCAGCCCCGGCCGGTCGGATTCCGCAAGTCTTGGCCTGAGCCTATCCCACTTTTCACTCGGCCTTCAATGGCCTCCGCCGCCGGAAAGAGCGCCGGAGCTGGCGCAACCCCGAACCTGTGGCCAATCGGTCGCCAATTGGAATACCGCAGCGCGGCAGGCCCTGGCAGCGACAGGGTCGCGCCGGCCGGTCGCCGACGGGTGGGGCGCCGCAGACTGGAGAGCCGCCGTCTGGTGAGCCCGCCGGGCCTCCGCCCCCACCTCGCCCCGCCTCACGCGCCGCAGCACCGGCAGAGCGGGCGAAGATACCCCCTCCCGTGCGACAGGGCGCGTGCGCCGATCGCCCGGGCGAGCTCCGCCCTCATTGCCGATGCAAGTCAGGCTAGTGGAGCGAATTTGACACGCGAGTCCCGGTTGCTGCGAAGTGCGTTCTCAAGTGTCAAATTCAAAAGCTCGACTAGAATCATACGCTTGTTAGTGGTTCTCACGGGTTCTGAAACGGGATGCAGATGTCGGAAGCGAACCACTTGCTGATGTCGACCGGAGCCGACGCATGACCGCCGCCGCCTTCGCAGCCACCCGCCGCTTCGCCCGCGAGCACGGACAGGGCGCCGCCATCTATCTTGCGAGCTTCATCGGCTCCAAGGCCGTCGCGTTTCTCGGCCCCCTCGTCCTTGCCGCGGCGTTGCGACCCGACATCTATGGCGCCCTCGAGATGGCGCTCTCGACCGGTCTCGTTCTCGCCATGGTCTCGAGCCTCGGCCTCTGGGGCGCCGTGCCGCGCGTCACGCTGCGCGCCAATCCGATCCCCATCATCGACATCCTCGCGCTCTTCCTCTCCGTCGCCGGCCTCGCCTTCTTTCTCGCTGGGCTCGCCGTCGCCGCGACCGGCCTCGGCGCAGCCGCCGCGCTCGTCTGCTTCGTCTCGATGACCTCGGCAGCGCAGGGCGCGCTCACCGCGCTCTGCCGCACATATTCCCGCCGCAACGTCGCCGTCTGGGTCGAGGGGCTCGCCACCCATGTCGCGATCGCCGTCGCTCTCGCCTCGCTGCTGATCGGCGCCGCCCGGATCGAGCATGTCGCGGCGCTCTCGGGCCTCGCCTGCGCGGCGCTGACGCTCGGCGCCTTCATCGTCTTCTTGAGGACACGACGCGCCGATCTTGCCGCACGCCTGCGTTCCGTCATGCGCACGAGCCTTCCCCTGCTCGGCTACTCGCTCGTCTCGGTCTGGCTTGCGACGAGCCCGCGCGTCCTGATCGGCGCCCTGCTTCCTGCCGGATTCATTGCCGTCTACGCCGTCGACTTCCGCTTCGCGGGGTTGCTGCTCGGCATCAACATGCTGATGATGACCGGCCTCTTCCGCCGCATCTATCAGATGCGCACGCGCCGCTTCGACAGGCTCGGCGCCATCTATGCCGGTGCGCTCGCGATCATATCGCTCGCCTTCGCGCTCGCTGTACCGGTCATCCTCGCCCAGGTCGAGATGAAGGCGCTCGCGGACGCCGGTGCCCGCGATGCGGCGATCGCCGTCTTTCCGCTCGTCATGGCCCAGATCTATTGCTGGGCGGTCAGCGCCATGTTGCAGATGCGCGTCTCCCGCGCGCGGCTCGTCGCACCCGCCGTCGCGCTTCAGACCATCCTGGCGGCAGCGACGGCAGGTCTTTTCCTCTGGCTGACGCAGACCGGCATGGGCTTTGCCGGCGCGGTCGTCCTGTTGCTCGGCCAGTCGGTCGGTGTCAATCTGATCGAGCTTGGCCTGCTTGCACGCAAGGGGCTCGTCATGCCCCGTCTCGCCATGAGCTGGGCGGCGGCCGTCGCCTTGCTCGCCTCGGTATGGCTGCTGGCGTGAGATGCAATGCCGCTCACTCGGCGGGGAGACCGCCATCGCCGCCGAAGGCATGGTTGCGTGCTGACGGTGCGATCGCCGGCCTGATGCCGCAGGCGAGCGAGCCGCCGAGCCAGACGATTGTGAAGGCGAGGTTGGCAAAGATCGACGCACCGAGCGAGATGCCATCGACGATCGGCACCAGCGCCACCTGCGCCAGCAGCAGCACATAGAGCGGAAAGGCCAGCGGATTGCCGCTGATCACCGCAATCCTGACGCGTCCGACGAACGCGCCGATCACGAAACCCGCAACCGGCAGGAACGGTCCGAAATCGATGTAGAGCGTGCCGAACAGCGTCTTGTAGACACCCGGGCGCGGGTCCGACATGGCGATCAGGCTGCTCACCACGAGTGTCGAATCGCCATTCACCATCGCAGCGAACTTCGGCACGAAGAAGAACATCCGCGCGCCCCACGCAAAACCGTCGTCCTTCATCTCGACGAGCCACAGGAACTCGAACAGCCCGTGCACCAGATATTGCAGGATCGAGGTCAGGCCGAGGAACAACAGCTTCGCCGGACCGAGGCCGTCGATCATGTCGAGATAGGCGGGCGAGGCCGGCACGGTCTGCGCGAACACCGAGTAGCGCACCATGATCGCGGGATCGTAGCCGAAGTCCTCGGCGCGCTTCAGGAAAACGACCGCAAAGAGATAGGGCGCGGCCACCGCGATCGCGACGCCCGTCGCGAGAATGCGCGGCCCGAGCCGCGGCAGCAGTAACAGCGCCGCGATGCCGAGCTGCAGTCCGGTGACGAGCAGCAGCGAGCGGCTGCCGAACAGGATACCGACGAGTGAGGGGACGACCGCGATCACGAGCGCGAGCGTGCTGATGCGCTGCAGCCGGCCGCTGCGCCAGGCATGAAGCTGCGTCAGCACCGCACCGAACAGGCAGGGCAGCAAACCCGCCGCAACCACCGAAGCGAGCGACGAATCGGCCGTTCCCGTCTCGCGGGCATCCTTGATCGTGTCGAACGACACCGGCCGGAACACCGTCATGTCGAGCGCCTTGGCGAGGAACCCGGCGAGACCGAGCGCCAGCAGGATGCCAATCAACCTCTTGAGTCGCCCCGCATCATACGAGACCGCGACCGGCGACCAGCCGAGCAGCGTCCAGAAGCCGAAGCCGAGCAGCATCGCACCATAGCCGAAGGCGAGGTAGACATAACCGAGCGGCTCGCCCGACCAGCGCGGCTCGACCGGGGCCAGAACCAGCGCCATCAGCACCACGGCCGACATGCCGAGCAGCGTGCGGGCGGGCGTTAGGCGCTCGATGACGACCGGCGATCCGATCACGGCAGCACTCCCGCTCGATGTGCCGGCGAGGAAACCGCACCAGCCGACAGTCGATCCTCAACCGCCGCGGGCGATGCCCGTCGGCCGCCGGCACACTCTGCCGATCAGTTGGAATAGTACTTTCCGTAGCCGTACTTGCCGGAATAGTACTTGTAGTAGGATTCCCGGTGCCGCATGCGGTCGAGCTCGACCTTGTTCATCACGACGCCGGCGACCGAGGCGCGGCTTTCGCCGAGCACGGACATCGCGCGAGCGACGATGTCACGGGCCGTATTCTCCCATTCGAGGACGAACAGCACCTTGTCGGTGTGCGGGATGACGACAAGACTGTCGACCACCGCGGTGACGGGCGGCGTGTCGATGATCACCAGATCATAGCTCGAGCGCGCCGTCTCGAGGAACTGGCGCATGCGCTGCGAAGCGAGCAGATCCGGCGAGTTCTTCGTGCCCGCACCGGCAGGCAGCACGATCAGCGATCCGTTGTTGAAGCCGCGGAACACTTCTCCCGCCTGCGCCGTGCCGGACAGGAGATCGACGAGCCCGCGGCTCTTCTCCAGGCCGAACAGCTTCGACGTCGAGGGATGACGCATGTCGCCGTCGATCAGCAGCGTCTTGATGCCCGACGCCGATGCTGACACGGCGATCGACGAAGCGATCGTCGACTTGCCTTCGCCCGGCACGCTCGACGTCACCAGCACGAGACGCGGCGGCTGGTCGACATCCGACAGCGAGATCGCCACCCGCGCGCTCCTTATGCCCTCGCCGAATCGCGACAACGGCTTCGTCGCCACATAGGAGAGCACCGTACCGCCCTTGCGCTCGGGATCGTACTCGGACGTCGAGAGCCGCGGCAGCATCGCAAGCACCGGCAGATTGAGATCGGCCTCGACCTGCTCGGCCGTGGTGAAGCCGCTCTCCAGATACTCCATCAGGAAGGCGGCGCTGATGCCGACGCCGAGGCCGAGAAAGAGCGCAAGGCCGAGAAATACGCTTGTCTGGGGATAGGACGCACGCTCCGGCCGCAACGCCGGCGAGATCACGCGCGAGTCGGTCGTCTCGAGCGTCGTCTGCTCTCGCGTCTCCTTGAAACGCTGCAGGAAGCTCTGATAGAGTGAGCGGTTCGCCTCCGCCTCGCGCTCCAGGTCCCGCAGCTTGATGCGCGCCTCGTCATTGATGCTGGCGACGCCCGTCAGCTTGTCGAGGCTCTCCTGCAGCGAACTCTCCCGCTTCTGCGCCACTTCGTACTCGTTGCGCAGATTGGTGATGATGCGCTCGACCTCGTTGTGGATGGCACGGCGGATGTCGGCGAGCTCGGCGCGCACGTTGAGGATGGTTGGATGGCGCGGTCCGTATTGCGTCGACAGATCCGCCTCCTTGCGGGCGACCTCCGCCTCCTGCGTGCGCAGCGAGGCGATCACCTGCGACTGCAGCACCTCGGCGACGGCCGCGGTATTGCCGCCACCGCTCGCCAGGCGCTGCGTCTGCTCGTATTTGGCGCGCGTCTCGGCGGTCTTTGCCCGCGCAAGTACGAGTTGGGCGTTGATCTCGGACACCTGCTGCTTGTCGATCGTGTCTCCACCGGTATCGACGAGACCGAAGCGCGCGCGATATTCCGACACGGCGCGCTCGCTCGCCTGAACCTGGTCGCTGAGCCCGCCGAGCCGCTCGCTCAGCCAGTCGCTGGCGCGCTTTGCCGTCTCGTAGCGCGCCTCGAGCTGCTCGAGCAGATAGGCCTCCGCGATCGCATCGGCGATGCGGGCCGCCTTGGCGGCATCCTTGGAGGTGAAGCTGACATCGATCACATAGGTGACACCGACACGCCGCGCCCTCGTCGCCTCACGCACCGCCTTGATCGTATCCTGCTGGACGCGGGTCAGCCCCTCCGTCGTCTCCTCGCTCGCCTCCCCGCCCGCGAACAGCTGGGACACGAGGCGGCGGATCGCGCCGACACCCGGCAGCCCACCACCGCGCGGCCGCGAGAACTCCGGATCGTCGTCGAGATGCAGCTTCTCGACGACGC
>JAWKVY010000004.1:0-1983 GCA_041397745.1 Hyphomicrobiaceae bacterium
TACAGATCCTCGCGGAACGTTCCGGCGTCGACGGCAGCTCGCAGATCACGGTTCGTAGCCGCAACGACGCGAGCATTGATCTTGATGCTGCGCTCGGCGCCGACCCGCCGAATCTCGCGCTCCTGGAGCGCCCGAAGCAGCTTGGCCTGGACCGTCGGTGCCACCTCGCCGATCTCGTCCAGAAAGATCGTGCCGCTGCCGGCGACTTCGAACAGGCCGGCCTTGTCGCGCACCGCACCCGTGAACGCGCCTCTGACATGCCCGAACAACTCCGACTCGAGCAGCGTTTCGGTCAGCGCCGCGCAATTGATGCTGACGAAGGGGCCGCCGGCTCGCGGGCTTTGATCATGGATCAGGCGGACGACGAACTCTTTGCCAGTTCCGCTCTCGCCGTAGACGAGCACGGTGGTATCGAGTGGCGCGACGCGACCGGCGAGCTCCAGGACGTCCTGCATCGCTTGGCTACCCGCGACGAAATGTGTGGCGGCTGCATGCCGCGTGACGCGATCGCGGAGCAGGTTCAGCTCGCGTTCACGCCTCTCCAGCAGGCGTTCACGCCTGTCCAGTTCCTTCAGCCGCCGTCCCACCGCCTCGCGCAGACGCTCGACCTCCTGGCCGACGTCGGCTGCCTGGAAATCGGCGCGAATCGTGTCGATCTCGGTGCCCCAGCTCTCGGCATCGCGACCGATCGCCATACAGTGCGCCGCGCCGTCGCCCAAACACTGCTGCTCCCGGAAGTAGATCTCCTTGCCGATACAAGCGCTCGCGAAACCACTGGAGTACCCGACGAGGGACCAGCACACGGAACCTGTGCTCTTGCCGTAATGGTGAAGATGCTGCTCGGCTTCGTACGAGTCATCCCAGACGACTTCTGCTTCGAAGTGCCCGGACTCAGGATCGTGATCGAGCTTGCGTATATCTGCCCTGACGATCCCTTCCAGGGTGTGCAGTGTCGCACCGGCGTGCAAGCCTTCCGTCGGACTAGTCCAATTCGAGCGTTCGCGTAGGTTGACCGCGTCGTGGTAACCGTCGGCAAAGCCGAACCGGAGCAACAGGCGTCTTGCCGTCTCGAGGCCGAGCGTGTCGACGAGCTCCTTGCGCAGCAGACCCATCGCGGCGGCGCTCAAGATCACGACCCGTTGCTCGTGGAGCCGGATGACGCCCTGATCGGGCCGGAAGTCCAGCAGCTCGGCCAGATGCAGCGCCCGGGAGACGTGAGCGTCAGGTCGACTGGATCCCTTCAAAGCATCGACCATTGTATGACTCGACCGGGACGCTACATCTGTCAAAAAGCCCACGTCGATTGGTGTGTCCTATCCAATGGACATCGCAGCGAGCGAGCTGATTGCCACGACGATTCCGCGCGCAGTCAGAGCGACCGGCAGCCCGACGAGTAGAATGACAAAAAGCACCAGCAGCCAAATGCCGGCCGCGCCGGCGAGAGTCAGGAGGCTCCGGAGGAACGTACGTCCGTCATCTCGTCGGGAGACGTCGACCATGTCGTCCGCGAGGCCCAAGACCTCCGTGTCGTGTGGCGCCGTTGTGACGGCTGGCCTGTCCGCTGCACGGCGTGGCTGCGGAGAAGCGACGCCTAAGAGCTTGCTGAAAAACGCAGCTTAGCAGGGATCGACTTATGGCTGTGGGCGTACTACGATGCGGGCCATGCGTGGAGACGACCGCCAGCCCGATGCCCTCTTCAGCTATGTGTCCGCCGAGCAGCGCGTGCCGCCGGACCATCCGCTCCGGGCGATTCGGCGCCTGGTCGACGAGGTGCTCCGGGAGATGTCGCCGGAGTTCGACGGTCTCTACGCGGCGGTCGGGCGGCCCTCGGTGCCCCCAGAGCGCCTGCTGCGGGCCCAGCTGCTGCAGATCTTCTACTCGATCCGGAGCGAGCGCCTGTTGATGGAGCAGCTCGATTACAACCTCTTGTTCCGCTGGTTCGTGGGGCTCGAGATGGACGAACCGATCTGGGCGCCGACGGTC
>JAWKVY010000005.1:0-767413 GCA_041397745.1 Hyphomicrobiaceae bacterium
CAACTGCCTGGCGCGAGCTTTAGCGTGCTGCCTTCGAGCGGTTCTTCTCCAGCCAGCCTTCTACCAGCTTCACGGTGGCATCGACGTCCGGGTTGGCGAGACCGTGCTGGCGTGCGATGCCCTGCACCAGCTTGTCGACGCGCTCGATGTTCGGTGCTCCGGCGGCCAGTGCGCGGGCGGCGGAAGAGGGCTTGGCGAGCCCGCGCGCTGCATTGGCATATTTCTCGAACGGTACGAGATCAGCCTCGTCGGCGCCAATCTTGATGCAGAGCGCCTTCACCCAATCGTAGATCTCTTTGGATTTTTCGAGGTCGGAGTGGACCGCGTCACGGATCGGGCGCATTTCGTCCGCCTGGACACAGCGGTAGTTGCCGGTCAACAGCATGGCCCATTTGGCGAGCGGCACGTAGATCGAGCCGTGAACCTTGAGCTTCACCGGCAATTCGAGAGCGCCGGAGCCGTCACCCGGATCGAACCGCGCGGCCTCGACATCGGCTGCCAGCTTCTCGATGATCGCCGTGTGTGCGTCGCTCTCGAAGCGGGCTGCCTTGAAGTTGGTCGGGAGCGAGACCTGCAGCACGTTGACCTTCTCCTCGGGCGGGCGGAACGCCTGCGGGTCGGGGCTGCACAGTGTCATCAGCTTCGGATCGAACATGTCCCATACCGTCGCGTCGGCGAAGCAGTCGCGCAGCTTCGCCACGTCCAGACCGGGGATGCGTGCAAGATAGGTCATCGGCGGCATGTTCATGATCGACATGCACGGTTTGCCGGACTTGGCGACCTTCGCCATCAACTCGCGCACGCCCGGCGAGCGGTACTGCGGCTCCTGCATGCCGAGACAGACGAGGTCGAACGCGGAGGGGTCGACGTCTGCCGGGCCCGCCGCGCCGACCTTGCCCTTGAGCTTCGCCGAACGCACCTCGACGAGCCCATCGCGGCCCTTCACCGGAATTCGCACGACTGCGCCTTCCGAATTGAAAAGCTCGACCTCGTGCGGCAGGCACACCATCGTGGTGTTGTGCCCGCCCAAGGCGAGCTTTGTCGCCAGGAGCGAGCCGTATGAGGCGCCGAGGATCAGGATGTCGTAGCTCGATTTGGTCACGGGCGGTTCCTCGTTGGATTTGGGACGCGTCGGCCTGAGGACCGGTTAGCGTCCATAAACAATGGATACGTTGCACGTTGGTCAGCGGTTCGCATAGCAGGCGCTGGAGCGGAGGAAAAGGCGTGCGGTACGCTCGCGCGCCTCTGTGGACGGATCAATCGAACTCCCGGAACCCGGCCATCGAAGCGATCGCTGGGGCGCCGGCGAGCCCTGCGATGTCGGGTACGGGGCGGGCGGTGCGCGGGTCGTCGGCGAGCAGGGTTTCGAGTGCGCGAGCGACGGCGAGCGTCGCGAGATCACCGCCACGTGGGCCGATCACCTGTATGCCGAACGGCATGCCGGCCGTGTCGAGGCCGACAGGTAGCGCGACGACCGGATGACCGACGTTGGTGACCGCGTAGGCGAGCGCCAGCCAGTGGAAGTACGTCTTCGTCGCCTTGCCGTCGATTTCTGCGGGATAGAGTTCGCGCCAGGACCGCGGACTGATCGTCACCGACGGCGCGAGGATGAAGTCGTAGCTGCGGAAAAACTCCTGCCAGGCACGATACATGGCCGTCTGCAGGGAGAGCGCGCGGGCGACGTCGGCGGCCGAGTAGGAAAGCCCCTCAGCCACGTTCGCGCGCACGTTGGGTCCGACCTTGTGGGGCATCGTCGCGACCAGTTCGCGGTGACGTCCGAGAAAGGCGACCGCGCGGATCACCTGGAACACGTCGTCGGCGTCGCGGCAGTCTGGATGGGCAGGCTCGGCCTTCGCGAAGGTTGAGGTGAACAGCGCGACCTTGTCCCAGAAGGTCCGAGTGATCAGCCGTTCGGTCGGCGCAAAGCCGAAGTCGGGCGTCAGCGCGATCCTGAGAGACGAAAGGTCGACGGCCGGCGGGGCCGCGTAGGTTGCCGGGTCGGGGGCCCCGCCGGCATGCAGGATCGCAGACAGAGGATCGCGTACGTCCGGTTCGAGCATTGTCGAAAGCATGAGGCAAGTGTCGCCGACCGAGCGCGCCATCGGACCGAGCTGGGAGATTTGGAGCCAAGCCATGTTTCGCGTGTCGCTGGCGATCAGGCCGGGCGAGGGACGGAAGCCGACGACGCCGTTGAAGGCGGCGGGATTGCGCACAGAGCCACCGGTGTCCGAGCCGGTGGCGAGTGGCACCATGCCGGTGGCGAGCGCCACGGCCGAGCCGCCCGATGATCCGGCAGCCGACTTCCGCGGATCGAAAGCATTGCCGGTCGCGCCGTAGATCGCGTTGCGCGTATTGCCACCGGCCCCCCACTCCGGCGTATTGGTCTTGCCGAGCACGATGGCACCGGCGCGCTTCAGCATTGCGACGATGGCCTCATCCTTCGCAGCGACATTGCTGGCGAAAGCCGTGCTGCCATAGGTGGTCGGCAGTCCCTCGGCGTCGATCAGGTCCTTGACGCCGAGCGGCAGGCCGTGCAGGGCGCCGAGCGCATCTCCACGCATCACGGCGGCTTCGGCGGCCCGGGCCTCGGAACGTGCCCGCTCGAAGCAGCGTGCCACCATCGCATTGACGGCGTGATCCACGCGCTCGGCGCGGGCGATGCAACTCTCCGTCAGTTCGACGGGCGACAGTTTCCGCGCGCCGATCAGGCGGCGGGCCGAGACGGCTGACAGATCACACGGCTCGCTCATCTCGGCCATCCGGCGCGGTGTCGGGGAAGACGTCCAGCTCTCGCACATCCCGTGCGTGCTGCCCAGGGCTCATACGCCGGTCGAGGGGACCGCATTGCGACGCGCAAGCCACCGCCAGATGCTGCCGCCGAGCGATGCCTCACCGAGCAGCACGTAAGCCGCGACGTTCGAGTTCAGCCTGATGTCGCGCTGCTCTTCCCGGGCGCGTCGCGTGCCGGCGAAAAGCAACCGGTCGCCGGACAGCACCGGCAGGTCATCCTCCGGCAAGTCGTCGAAGCTCGCGTCGCGGATCAGAAGAAGCGGCAGGCACTCTGTCCGCGCCGTGCGGTCAGCGGCGCTCCGCTTGAGATCGGCGATGGTGACGGGGCGCGTGGACCTGTCGATGACCTGGGCCAGCCCCGGCGTCTCGTCGGCCGATACGGTGAAGCCCCAGAACTCGGGCGTCGTCTCGCCGACAAGGGCAACCAGCTGCCTCACCAGATCCTCGGCCCATGCGTCGTCGCGCGAACGCACGATCTTCAGGAAGTCGGCGAGCAACGGCGTCCGCAGCATCGCGATGCATTCGTTGGCGATGATCTCGCTCGGCACCATCGTCATGTTGGCGCCGAGCGCGGCATAGAGCCGGCGGTTGGCAACGAGATTCTGGCGGGCGATGACGAAGACGCGCGGGCTGAGCCGGCGCGCCGCCAAAGTGAAGGCGATGTTTGCGGTGTCGTCGTCTGTACCGGCGACGATACCGGCGGCGGTCGCGATGCCGGCGCGCCCCAGCACCGCGGCGTCAGTGCCGGCACCCTTGACGAACGTGCCGAGCCCCTCGGGCACCGCGCCGAGCCCGGCAGGCTCGATCTCGTCGATGACGTTGACGGCGAAGCCGCCACTGCGGATGGCGCTTACCACCTGCACTCCGAAACGGCCGTAGCCACAGACGATCCAGGCGCCGGGCGGCGCTGGAATGCGCGGCTTCAAATAGGTGCCCGGCGGACCCGTCAACCAGGTGAGGAGGCGATGGCTATCGGGCGCACGCATGGCGAGAAGCAGGTCGTCCCCGAACTCCTTGAAGGGATCGATCACCTCGATGCCGCCGAGTGCGCTGAGTGCCTCGTCGGTCTCCAGCGACTGCGAGCGGGCGATCGCGTGCAGCCCCGGATGCAGCAGATGCACCGCATTTGCGATCGCATGATTGATGTCGTCGCTGCTGGTCAGCGCCAGCACGCCGCGGCATTCGCTCTTGACGAGACCGGCCATCACCAGTGTCTCGGGCGAACTTGCGTCGGCGGCAAGGGCCAGCGGGTCGCTGGTCAGTTCGAGCAGCTCGAGTTCCTGCACGCGTGCGGCATCGGTGTCGAGCACGACGACGCGGAAACCGAGCCGGTCGAGCGCGCCGACGACGCTCATGCCGGTCTCGCCGAGGCCGCACACCACGTAGAACGGTTCCCTGAGGCGGCTGACGGCGCGCCGGAAGCGTGCGCTGACGATAGAGTCCTGCACGGCCCGATCCTGAGCGATCGCGAGCAGCGAGCCGAGCATGTACGCCCAGCCGACGACCGACATGTAGATGACGATGGTCAGCCAGAGGCGCTGGGTGTCGTTGAACGCGAACGGGATCTCGCCGAACCCGATCGTCGTCGCGGTGTAGGTGACGACGTAGAAGGCTTGGAACACGGTCGGATGCCAGGACTGGCCGGTCGGGTCGGTGCCCGGGATCAGCGTCAGGCCCGCGGTCGAGACGGCGAAGATGACGATGATCAGGATCAGCGGCGCCCTGAGCCGGCGCAGTGCGATGAAGAAGACGCTGCCCACCTCACCGCCTCTGCAGCGCCGTCTCGACGATCATGATGATGATCGAGACGATGTTGGCCAGCAGTGCACCTGCAGCCAGGGAGACGATGCTCGCCATGTTGCCGGGCGCCATCACGGTGGCCGCTGCGCCGGCGGCTGGAGACTGGGTGACGAAAAACCAGACGAGCCCGGCGCCGATCAGCTGGAGGAGCGCCGCGAGGCTGGAAGCGAGATGGACGGCGCCGATGTGCGTGCGGTCGCCGAACTTCAGCACCGTTGCGATCATGTTGACGACGATGGCCGCCAGCAATTCCCAGAGATGGTGGTGTTCGGGATTGGCGATATCACCGTAAACGAAACCGAAGTTCAGCGTCGCGGCCAGCAGGATGAAAAACCCGAAGATGACCTTCTCGAGATTCATGGCTCGCCGCTCCCCGTTCGAGTCGGTGCCCAGTATACACGAGTGGCTCGGCAGGGCTGCCCCGGCGCAGGGCGAGCCGGCCAGCGGAGGTCAGATATCCAGATCCTTCGCGAACGCCGCACGTTCCTGGATGAAGCGGAAGCGCGCCTCGGGTTTGGAGCCCATCAGCGCGTTGACCGCCTGGCCGAGTGCCGTGCGGTCGCCATCGCCGATCTCGACCTTGAGCATGATCCGCCGCGAGGGATCCATCGTCGTCTCCTTGAGCTGCGAGGCATTCATCTCGCCGAGGCCCTTGAAGCGCGTGACGTCGATCTTCTGGTTGGCCTTGAAGCCGCCATTCTCGAGCAGCCTCCGGCGCTCCGCTTCGTCGCGCGCGTAGGCGACGTGGGTGCCCTGGGCGAGCTTGAACAGCGGCGGTACGGCCATGTAGAGGTGCCCATTCTCGATCAGCTCCGGCATCTCCTGATAGAAGAAGGTGATGAGCAGCGAAGCGATGTGGGCGCCGTCGACGTCGGCATCCGTCATGATGATCACGCGCTCGTAGCGCAGATCGTCGTCGCGATACTTCGTGCCGGTGCCGACCCCGAGAGACAGGATCAGGTCGGACAGCATCTGGTTCTGCGAGAGCTTCTCGGCTGTCGCGTTGGCGACGTTCAGGATCTTGCCGCGCAACGGCAACACGGCCTGCGTCTTCGGATTGCGGGCCTGCTTCGCCGAGCCGCCGGCCGAGTCGCCTTCGACGATGAAGATCTCGGTTCCTTCCTTGGAGCCGGCGGCGCAGTCGACCAGTTTGCCCGGAAGCCGCAGTTTTCGTGTCGCGGTCTGCCGGCCGATTTCCTTCTCGCGGCGCTTCCTGAGACGGTCCTCGGCCTGCTCGACCGCCCATTCGAGAAGCTTCGTCGCCTGCTGAGGACTGTCGGCGAGCCAGTGGTCGAAGGCGTCCTTGACCGTCGCCTCGACGATCCGTGCGGCTTCCTGCGTGGCGAGCTTGTCCTTGGTCTGGCCCTGGAACTCCGGTTCGCGGATGAATACCGAGAGCATTGCTGCCGCCGTGCCCATCACGTCGTCGGCGGTGACCTGGGCGGCTTTCTTGTTGCCGACGAGTTCGCCATAACCGCGGAGCGCTTTCGAGAGCGCCGACCGCAGACCAAGCTCGTGCGTGCCGCCATCGGGCGTCGGGATGGTGTTGCAGTATGACTGCATGAAACCGTCGTGGCTTGCCAACCACGCGATTGCCCATTCGAGCGAGCCATGCCCGCCCTCCCTCTCAAGACGGCCGGCGAACAGCTCCTTGGTCACCAGCGTCTGACCGTCGATCTGGGCGGTAAGGTAGTCTTTGAGGCCGCCGGGGAAGTGGAACACCGCCTCGGCCGGGGTGTCGTCCTTGATGATCGCCGGGTCGCACGACCAGCGGATCTCGACGCCGCCGAACAGATACGCCTTGGAGCGCGCCATCCGCATCAGGCGCGCTGGCTTGAACGCGGCGCCCTTGCCGAAAATCTGCTCGTCGGGGTGGAACCGCACGCGCGTACCGCGGCGGTTCATGATGGAGCCCAGCTTTTCGAGCTTCGTCTGCGGTGCGCCGCGCGAGAACACCATGCGGTAGAGCTGCTGGCCGCGCGCCACCTCGACCTCGAGGTGGTCGGAGAGCGCGTTGACGACCGACACGCCGACGCCGTGCAGGCCGCCCGATGTGTTGTAGGCCTTGCCGTCGAACTTGCCGCCCGAGTGCAGCGTGGTCATGATGACCTCGAGCGCCGACTTCTTGGGGAATTTGGGGTGGGGGTCGACCGGAATCCCGCGACCGTTGTCGGCGACCGACAGCGTGCCGTCGGCGTCGAGGCGCACCTCGATCCAGGTGGCGTGACCGGCGACGGCCTCGTCCATGGAGTTGTCGATGACCTCGGCGAAGAGGTGGTGCAGCGCCTTCTCGTCGGTGCCGCCGATGTACATGCCCGGTCGCCGGCGTACCGGCTCGAGGCCTTCCAGCACCTCGATGTCGGCGGCGGTGTAGCTCTCGGAAGCGTCGGTCAGGCGCCGGGCGCGCGTCTTGTCGCTCATCTCGCTCTCAAGTCTGGCGAAGAGGTCGCGCTGCGATTGGGCCATGGTATCGTTCCGGGACGGTTCGTTCAGGTGCCTCGCCGGACAGGCCGGTCGCGTCAGCGGGCCTGATCGGGAAAGACGCGGAACGGCCCGGACGACGAGGCGAATCTCACGCGTTGGATCGGAGCGAGTTCGCACGGCTTGCGGCCGGTTGGCAAGCGCGGGGCGCGACGTACGAAGCTTGTCCATCCGATTCAAGGGGATGCGTGGGCTTTCGATCACGCCCGAGAAAGAAAACGGGCGACGTCCGGGACAAGTCGCCCGTCGTCGCCCAAGCCGGCTCCGGCAGCCGGTATGTCGTCAGAGGATGAAATCCGCTGCGGTGAGCCCGCTCGCGTCGGTAAGGTTGGTCAGCGTTATCGTGTGGGCGCCCGCGGTGATGGTGGCGACCCCGTCGGTTGCCGAAAGGCCGAGGTCCGCGAACGTGAGGCCGCGGCCGGAGAGGTCGATGCGGTCGGCGCCCTGCGTGAAGTCCGTGATGGTATCACCGACGACGTCGCCTGCTTCGAAGCGGAAGGTGTCACGGCCGGCACCGCCCTCGAGCGTGTCGCTATGCAGGCCGGCCACGAGGACGTCGTCGCCACCACCGGCAACGATGAGGTTGTCGCCGTCGCCGCCGTCCAGGATCTCGCTGCCGTCCGAGCCGAGCAGGATGTCGTCGCCGTCGCCGGCGATGATGTGCTCGAAGCCCGAGAATACCGTGCTGCCGGCGTCGACGTGATTGATCGTGGCCGTACCGGTGGCGACGTCGAGCTGCATGCCGAACGTGCCGCGGGCACCCGCGAAGCCAGAGAAGTCGATGGTGTCGCTGCCGGAGCCACCGTCGAAGATGTCGTTGCCACCGCCTGCGAAGACAGTGTCGTCGTTCGAGCCCGCGGAGACGGTGTCGTCGCCACTGCCGTCGAAGATGACGTCGTCGCCGGAGCCGCCGAAGATCACGTCGTTGCCGTCGCCGCCGTTGATGACGTCGTTGCCGGCATCGCCGGATATGCTGTCGTTGCCGGATTGGCCGAACAGGGTGTCGTCGCCGGTGTTGCCCGAGAGCGCGTCGTCGCCGATGCCGCCATAGAGCCGGTCGTCGCCCTTGCCGCCATAGAGGGCGTCGTTGCCCGCGTCGCCGGAGAGAACGTCGTCGCCGCTGCGGCCGTACACGATGTCGTCGCCGTCCGCCGCGGTGATGGTGTCAGTGTTACCCGATCCGCTCAGGTCGTCGGCGTCATCGGTGCCGTACATGACATTGCCGCCGAACTCGTCGATGGTCGTGACGTCGCCGCGCACGCCGCCCTGGAGCACGTTGTCGCCCACCGAGTTGGCGAACGCGCCGACACGCTCCTCGATCAGGTAGCGAGCGCCGGCATCGGCGTCGGAGGCAATGAAGTTTCCATCGACAAGATTACCGGTGGCAGCGAACGTGGTGCCGGTCACGGCGTCGTCGTAGGATTGGATCTGGACCTCCGACCACTGGTCCGTGCCGACCTGACTGTTCGAGTCGATGAAGCTCGAGATGACGCTGACGTTGTCGGCGCCGAGCAGGCGCACGCCACTCATGCCGTTGCCGGACGCCTCGACGCTCTCGATCGTGACGTCGTGCGCCATCTGGATGAGCACGCCCTCGCGACCGTTGTCGTAGACACCGCCGCCGGCGATCAGAATCGTGTGCGGCGAGGGGATGTCGGAGCCACCGCGCTGAACGACGATGCCGGCGCCGGCATTGTCGTAGGCGATGTTGTCGAGCAGCACGAGGTCGCTCGATTGCGTGACGATGTTGAACCCGTGCCGGCCGTTGCCATAGGCTTCGTTGGCGATGAACTCGCTGTCGCTGACGAAGTCGATGGTGAAGCCGTCGACGCCATTGTCGTGGGAGACGCTCTCGACGATGGACAGGCGTTCGGTCTGCTCGTGGGGGTCGAAGCCGTAACGCGACACCTGCATCACCTCGACCCGGTTGACGTAGACGTCGGCGTCGCGGATCGTGAGGTCGGGAGCGGGTCCCGTGAAGAAGCCGTCGACCTGTCCGGTCGTGTTCGCCAGGTTGCCGTCGATCGTAAGATCGCCCACGCCCCAGTTGGTGGTCGCCTCGCCCCATGGCGAGCGCACGATGCCGGTGACGCCGCGCGCCGAGCCGTCGACGAGGCGGAGCACGGTCTCCCCCATGCCGTCGCCTTTGAGGAAGACGTTGGATTTGACCTGCAGGGCGCCCTCGATACCGTCCGCGCCCTCGAGGCCGTAGACGCCTGCGGGGATGTAGACGATGCCGCCGCCGGCGTCGTGGGCGGCGTCGATCGCGGCCTGGATCATCGCACGGTTGTCGACGCCCGAGTCGGCGACGGCGCCGTAGTCGAGCACGTTGTAGACGCCCGGTCCCGACGGCGGAGCCGCGTCGAAGAAGATGTCGGGGAGCTGATAGTCATAGACCGGCCGCTCGCCGATCCCCTCGACGACTGTCGTAGCCCCGCCCGCCATGCCTCGCGCCTCCCGCTCTCTCGCCGCGTCGAGGCCACGCTAGGGGTGGATTTGACAAGCATATCTTGCAAGGTCGCATTCAATTTTACGCGTTAATTATGCGACATCGAGACGAGTATGATCCTCGATAACGACCGGTGAAGCGGCACGCTCCGATTTGTCTCAATTGACCGCGCAATTGTCGATGAGCCGCGTCCGGCCGAGCCACGCCGCGACGAGCACGCGAAGCTTGCGGGTGGTGGCGTCGGGCGGGGCGAGCGTGACGGCGTCGCGAACCTCGAGATAGTCGATAGGGCCGAAGCCGGCCGCCGAGAGTTCGACCCGGCCGGCTGCGATCGCTGCTTCGATCGGCTGCGTCCTGCCGCGCGCCGTCTTCGCGACTTTGGCCACCGCCCGAATAGTGCGCCAGACGGTCGGAGCGGCTGCACGCTCGGCCGCACTCAGGTAAGCGTTGCGCGAGCTCATCGCGAGGCCATCCTTTTCGCGCACTGTTGCGTGGCCGAGGATGGCGAGGGGCATGTCGAGATCGCGCACCATTTGGCGGATCACGGCTAGCTGCTGATAGTCCTTTTCGCCAAATACCGCGAGATCCGGCGTCACCTGGTTGAAGAGCTTGTTACAGACGGTGGCGACGCCCTTGAAAAAGTGTGGACGGAAGTCGCTCTCGAGACCGAGAGCGGCGCCATCCGGCACGACACGCGTAGCGTCACCGTCGCCGTACATGATGTCGACGGTCGGCGCCCAGACGAGATCGCCGCCGACCGAGGCGAGCTTCGCAAGATCGTCGGGGAATGTGCGTGGATACTTCGCGAAATCCTCGTGCGGAGCGAACTGCGTCGGATTGACGAAGATCGACGTCACGGTGCGCGTGCACCGTTTGCGGCCGGCGGCGACGAGGGCGAGATGGCCGGCGTGCAGCGCGCCCATCGTGGGGATCAGAGCGATGGTGTCTCCCTCGGCGCGCCACTCGGCGACGATCCGGCGCAGTCCGGCGAGCGTGCGGGCGACCTTCGGCAGCTTGGCGCGGGTCTTCTGGGCTGTCGACACGACGGTCTCCTGAGAGCAGGCGGCATTTTCGGGCCGATACGTCAAGCCGGCGGCCCGTGCGACGTCAAGCCGTGTCGCGTGGGACGGCGCGCCTGTCGGGGTAGAGGTCGGATATGGTAAACAATCGATCCGACACGAACAGCGACCCCGAGGCAACGCGCGCCATGGCCGACCCCGACCCGAAATCCCGCCGGACCTCCGGCGCTGCCGTAACGGCCATGCCGCGCCCGATGGCCGGCTTCGGCACGAAGGTCGAACCGCCGCGCGACGAGATCGCCGCCTATCACATGATGGAGGAACTGCGTCTTGTCGGCGGCCTGATCGAACGCGCGGTCTACACCAGCGACGAGCGTCGGCGCATCGCCGATCTGGCGCGCCGGCTGGTGCATGCAACGCGGGCGAGCCAGCACAAGCATTCCGGCATCGATGCCTTCCTGCAGGAGTATGGGCTGACCAGCGAGGAGGGCGTCATCCTGATGTGCCTTGCCGAGGCGCTGCTGCGCATTCCCGACGCCGAGACTGCCGACCAGTTGATCGCCGAGAAGATCGGCGGAGGGCGCTGGCAATCGCATCTCGGCCGATCCGAAAGCCTGTTCGTCAACGCCTCGACGTGGGGGCTGATGCTGACCGGGCGGATCGTCAATTTGAAGGATGCGGCGGGCTCCGGGGTGAGTGGAGCGATAAATCGTCTGGTCAAGCGCTCCGGCGAACCGGTGATCCGCTCCGCACTGCGCCAGGCGATGCGCATCATGGGCGACCAGTTCGTGCTCGGCACCACCATCCAGGATGCGCTGCGCCGCTCCGAGCCGCTGATTGCCCAGGGCTACCGGTTCTCCTACGACATGCTGGGTGAGGCGGCGCGCACACACCGCGACGCGGATCGCTACTTCGACCGCTACATGCAGGCCATCGCCGCCATCGGCCGTTCTGCCGGTCCGACCAGCGCGCAGACGCTGGATCTGTTGATCCGGCGTCCCGGCATCTCGGTCAAGCTGTCGGCCATCCACCCGCGCTACGAGCCGGGCCGCGAACGCCAGCTGGCGGGCGATCTGCTGCCGCGGCTCGCCGAGCTGATGAGCGCCGCCCGCCAACAGGGCCTCACCGTTACGATCGACGCCGAGGAGCAGGACCGGCTCGATCTTTCGCTCGGCATATTCCAGGCCCTCTACGAGCATCCCGCGGTGGCCGGCTGGCCGGGCCTCGGGCTCGCAGTGCAGGCCTACTCCCGCCGCGCAATCCCGGTGCTGAGGTGGCTCAGGCGGCTAGCGGAGCGCGGCGGCAAACGCATCCCGGTCCGTCTGGTCAAGGGCGCTTATTGGGATAGTGAGATCAAGTGGGCGCAGGAGAAGGGGCTCGCAGACTATCCCGTGTTCACGCGCAAGCTGCATACCGACCTGTCGTATCTCGCAGCAATGCGGCTTATGCTGTCGGCGCCGGAGGCGTTCTATCCGCAGTTCGCGACCCACAATGCCCAGACGCTGGCCACCGCCGCGATCGCCGGCGCCAGCGTACCCTACGAGTTCCAGCGCTTGCACGGCATGGGCGAGGCACTCTACGAGTCGGCACTCGCGGAACCCGGCCTCGACCGCGCCTGTCGGATCTACGCACCCGTCGGTGGACACGAGGACCTGCTCGCCTACCTCGTTCGCCGCCTGCTCGAGAACGGGGCCAACACCTCCTTCGTCAACCGTATCGCCGACGAGGCCGCACCGATCGCGGAGATCGTGCGCGATCCGGTCGAGGTGGCCGAGGTCGAGCGCGAGACCGGTGCTGCCCGCGAGAAGCGGCTCATTGCACGGCCGCCCGAGGTCTTCGGGCCGGAGCGGCGCAACAGCCTAGGCCTCGCGCTGACCGAGCCGGCGGTTCGCGCCCCACTGGTCACCGCCATGACGGCGGCGCTCGCCGATGGCATCGCGGCCGGCCCGATCGTCGACGGCGCGACGACCGTCGCCGGCGAGACGCATGTCGTGACCTGCCCGCACGACGTACGCCAGCGGGTCGGCACCGTGCGGGAGGCGACGGCGGCTGACATCGAGGCCGCGCTCAAGGCGGCCGCAGCGAGCCAGCACGCCTGGAATGCGCGCGGAGGCGCCGAACGGGCCGCCATTCTCGAGCGTGCCGGCGATTTCCTCGAACGCGATCGCGCCAGGCTGATGGCGGTGATCGTGCGCGAGGCCGGCAAGACGCTGCTCAACGCGGAGGCGGACCTGCGGGAGGCCGTCGACTTCCTGCGCTATTATGCCAGCGAGGCACGGCGCCTGTTCGGGGAGCCGCTCCACCTCGCCGGTCCAACCGGCGAGACGAACACGCTGACGCTTGCCGGCCGCGGCGTGTTCGCCTCCATAGCGCCATGGAACTTCCCGATCGCGATCTTCACGGGCCAGGTCGCCGCAGCACTCGCGGCCGGCAATGCGGTTGCCGCCAAGCCGGCACCGCAGACACCGATCACGGCATTCCTTACGGTCAAGCTGCTGCACGAGGCGGGGGTGCCGCCGGGCGTGCTGCACCTGCTGCCCGGCGGCGGTGCAGTCGGCGCGACGCTCGTCAAGGACCGCCGTATCGCAGGCGTCGCTTTCACCGGCTCGACCAACACCGGCTGGGCGATCCAGAAGGCGCTGGCCGAGCGGCGCGGGCCGATCGTGCCGTTCATCGCCGAAACCGGCGGCATCAACGCGATGATCGTCGATAGCTCGGCGCTGCCTGAGCAGGTGGTGCGGGACGCGGTCCGCTCCGCGTTCGATTCAGCGGGCCAGCGCTGCTCTGCGGCTCGTGTCATGTTCGTGCAGGCGGATGTCGCCAAGGGTATCGTCGACATGCTGGTCGGCGCCACCGAGACGCTGGCGCTCGGCGATCCGATGGACTTCGCGACAGACATCGGCCCGGTGATCGACGAGGCAGCGGAGGATCGTCTGGAGGCGCACAAGGCCCGCATGGCCCGGGAAGCGCACACACTCTGCGATCTATCGGTGCCGGAAGCGTGCCGGGTCGGCACCTACGTCGGGCCGGCGATATACGGGCTCGAACGGCTCGACCAGCTGACGGAGGAGGTGTTCGGGCCGATCCTGCACGTCATCAAGTACGAGCAGGGCCATCTCGACAGGGTGATCGCCGCCATCAACGCGACCGGCTACGGACTGACGCTCGGCGTGCACAGCCGCATAGGCGCGGTCGCCGACTATGTGGCCGAGAACGCGCGCGTCGGCAATCTCTACGTCAACCGCAACCAGATCGGTGCGGTGGTCGGCGTGCAGCCCTTCGGCGGAGAGGGCCTGTCTGGTACCGGCCCGAAGGCCGGCGGTCCAAACTACCTGCCGCGCTTCGCCACCGAGCGTGTGCGCGCTACCGACATCACGGCGACCGGCGGCAACGTGCAGTTGCTCTCCATTGCCGGCGCCGATTGAGCATGTCCTGGAACCGGATGGGACGCCGCGAGTTGCTCCCGGCCGCGCGTCGATGGAGCCATAAGGGAAGGGAGCCCATCCTGCATGACGAGCGGCCAGATCGCGATCATCGTCATCCTCGTCGTCATGATGGGGCTGTTCATCTGGGGCCGCTGGCGGCACGACCTCGTTGCCCTGGCGGCACTGCTTGCCACCATCGCGGCGGGACTGGTGCCGGCAAAGGATGCGTTCCAGGGCTTCGGCCACCCGGCCGTGATCACGGTTGCCTGCGTCCTGGTGCTGAGCAGCGCGCTGCAGGCAACGGGCGCAATCGACGCGATTGCGCGTCACATATTGCCGGAGAAGGCGGGACCGGCGGTGGCGATCGGCGCGCTGTCCGGTTTCGCCGCCCTGATGTCAGGGTTCATGAACAACATCGGCGCCCTCGCCCTGCTGATGCCGCTCGCACTGCAGACGGCCCGGCGGCTACAGATGCCGGCCGGCCGCCTACTGATGCCGCTGGCCTTCGCGTCGATCCTCGGCGGCATGACGACGCTGATCGGCACGCCGCCGAACCTCATCGTCTCGGGGTTCCGCGCTGAAACCGGGGCGGGCGGCTTCGCGATGTTCGACTTCACCCCGGTCGGGCTCGCCGTGGCGCTTGCCGGCCTCGCATTCATCGTCGTGGGCGGTTGGCGCTTGGTGCCCAGGCGCGAGCGGCGCGGCGTCGAGGGGTTCGAGATCGGCGCCTACCTGACCGAGGCGCACGTGCCGGAAGGCTCATCGGCGGCCGGCAAATCCCTCCGCGAGATCGAAGCGGCGCTCGAGTCGACGGATGCACAGGTGGTCGGTCTCGTGCGCAACGACCGTCGCATTCCCGCGCCCAATCCGTTCCGGGAGGTGCGTGCCGGAGATGTGCTGGTGATCGAGGCTGATCCGGAGGCGCTCTCGAAGGCGCTCGCAAGCCTCGGCCTCGCGCTGGAGGAGGACGTGCGCCCTGACGAGAAGGAGGTCGAGCGGCAGGAGGCTGCGGCAGCGAGCACCGGGGAGGGTGCCAGCGAGGAGGATGTGGCGGCGCCGGGCGCGGTGATGCGCAGCCTGCAGTCTGACGAGGTGACCCTGATGGAACTCGCGGTGCGGCCGCGCGCCGACCTGGTTGGGCACTCCGCCCGCGATCTGCGGCTCAGGGGCCGCTTCGGGCTCAATCTGCTGGCGATCTCGCGGGAGGGCCAGCGCTCGATACGGCGTCTGAGGCAGACGCGGTTCCGCGAGGGCGACGTGCTGCTGATGCAGGGCACGCCCGAGGCGATTCTCGACTTCGCGCACCGCATGGGCTGCATTCCGCTAGCCGAACGACCGCTGCGGCTACCCGACGCGCGAAAGGCAGCGATCGCATCGGCCGTGCTCGGCTCGGCGATCGCCGCGGCAGCGCTGGGGCTGGTGCCGGCTGCAGTGGCGTTCGCGGCTGGCGTGCTTGCCGTCGTGCTGCTCGGCGTATTGCCGGCGCGCCGCCTCTACGATGCCGTCGATTGGCCGGTCATCGTGCTTCTCGGCGCATTGTTCCCCGTGGCCGGCGCGATGGCCTCGACCGGGGCGGCCGACGTGGTCGCCAAGGCGCTCATGGCGGGCGTCGCGCACGGCAGTCCGGTCGTTGCGCTCACCGTCATACTGCTGGTGACCATGTTCCTTTCCGACTTCATGAACAACGCCGCGACCGCTGCAGTCATGTGCCCGATCGCCATCGGCATTGCAGGCCAGCTCGGAGCCAATGCCGACGCGTTCCTGATGGCGGTCGCGATCGGGGCATCGTGCGCGTTCCTCACCCCCATCGGTCATCAGAACAACACGCTGATCATGGGACCGGGCGGCTTCCGTTTCAGCGACTACTGGCGGCTCGGCGTGCCGATCGAGATCGTCGTGCTCGTGGTCGCCGTGCCGCTGCTGCTGGTTGTCTGGCCGCTGTGAACCGGTGATCCGTGGATCCGATCCGGCGGACGGGACGCGAGCCACGTTGCCGCGGATCGCGCTGGACCGCGCCGACACCGCATGCTAGCCCCGTTACCATGACAACGCGTGCCACATCGCCGAACGGGCCAATGCCCGAGGCCGACCGATCCCGACGAGGACCGGCGCCGGTGGCCTGCGCAACGCGGGCCGGCCGGCGCTGATCGGCGCAGGCCTCAGCGGGCGGCGCCGGGCCCAGCTCTTCCGGTTTGCCGCCCCGTCGGTGCAGAGACTTGCGCCGATACCTCCTTTCGAGGCCCGCCCATGTCGCCCGTCGTCACCACACGGCCCGTCGCACCTGCCGACCTCGCCGCCATTTCCGCACTCCATGGCCGCGTGTTCGGTCCGGGCCGCTTCGCGCGTTCCGCTTACCGGGTGCGCGAGGGCACACCCGACGTCTCGCCATTCTGCCGTCTCGCCGAGATCGGTGCGACACTTGTCGCCGCGATCCGCATGACCGGGATCGGCTTCTCGGGCTCGGTCGAAATGCCGCCGGCACTGTTGCTCGGGCCGCTCGCCGTCGAGACATCTTTTGCCGGCCAGGGGCACGGCAAGCGGCTGATCGCCGAGACCATGGCGGCGGCCGAAACGGGGGGCATAAGCGTCATCGTGCTGGTCGGTAACATGAGTTACTACGGGCGCTTCGGGTTCCTGCCCGTGCCGCCCGGGCAAATCGTGATGCCCGGGCCTGCCGATCCGGCTCGCATCCTCGCCGCCGAGCTTCGCCCCGGCGCGCTCGAGGCAGCGCAGGGGGAGGTTCGCGCCACGCGTTCGGCACCGATCCGGATCAGCCCTTGAAGGTGTCCGCGTACGTCTTGCGCAGTTCGTTCTTTTGAACCTTGCCCATGGCGTTTCGCGGCAGCTCGTCGACGACGAACACGCGCTTCGGCAGCTTGAACTTCGCGAGACGATCCTTGAGGGCAGCGAGAACCGCCGCCTCGTCAGGCGCCGCGTGTTGCGGCTTCGCGGTCAGCACCGCGATCACACCCTCGCCGAAGTCGGCGTGGGGGACGCCGATCACCGCGCTCTCGCCGACGCCGGCGAGCGCATCGATCTCGGTTTCGATCTCCTTGGGATAGACGTTGAAACCGCCGGAGATGATGAGATCCTTGGCGCGCCCGACGATCGCGACGCGTCCGTCCGCCGCGATAGTCGAAACGTCGCCGGTGATGAAGTAGCCGTCCGGGCGGAACTCTTCGGCCGTCTTTTCCGGGTTCTTCCAATAGCCCTTGAAGACGTTCGGGCCCTTGACCTCCAGAACGCCGACCTCACCGGCGGGCAGGATCTGGCCCTCGGGAGTGGCGACGCGCACGGAGACGCCGGGCAGCGCGAAACCGACCGTGCCCGCCACCCGCTCGCCGTCACGATAGGGGTTCGAGGTGATCATGCCGGCTTCCGTCATGCCGTAGCGCTCGAGGATGCGCAGCCCGGTGCGCTCCTCGAAGGCACGATGGGTCTCGGCGAGCAGCGGCGCCGAACCGGAGACGGCAAGTCGCATGTGCGCGACATGGGCGCGCCCGAATGCCGGATCGGCGAGCAGGCGTGTGTAGAAGGTCGGCACGCCCATCATGACGCTCGCACCACTCATGCGGGCCATGAACTCGCCAGCCTCGAACTTGGCCATCCAGAGGATCTTCGAGCCGTTGAGGAATGCGGTGTTGAGGGCGACGAACAGGCCGTGCACGTGGAAGATCGGCAGCGCGTGGATCAGCACGTCATCCGCAACGAACCCCCAGTAGGCGTGCAGCACCTCGGCGTTGGAGGAAAGGTTCTCGTGCGTGATCATGGCGCCCTTGGAGCGCCCTGTGGTGCCGGAAGTGTAGAGCAGGGCCGCCATGTCGTCGGCGGCCCGGCCGACGGTGGCATGGCTTGTCCGCTGACCGGCGGCAAGCATCGCAAGGCTGCCACTCTCGTCGGCCTCGAGTGTCAGCACGTTGGCGACGCCGTTGGCCTGGCAGATCTCGGCGATGCGGGCACGCTTGGCCTCCGGGACGACGACGAGGGCTGGAGCGGCATCGGCGATGAAATACTCGAGTTCGGCGGCGGTGTAGGCGGTGTTGAGCGGATTGAACACCGCGCCGGCCTTCAGGCACGCAAGATAGAGCTCCACATTGCCGATCGACTTCTCGATCTGCGCCATCACGCGGTCGCCGGGCTTCACGCCGAGACTGGCGAGCGCGTTCGCCATGCGCGCCACCCGCTCTGCCAAGGCGCCGTAAGAGATCGTGGTTCCGGACGAGAGGACGAAGGCGGGCTTGTCGGCATGCCGGGCGAAGCGGTCCTCGAAACTGGCATACAGGTTGGATTTGGCGGCCATGGCTGACATGCTCCGGCTTGCGTGCGCGGCTCGCGGTCGAGCCCGAGGCTGCCTTATAGCCGGGCGGCAGCGCCGATCAACCGCGGCAATCGGGCGACCGGTGCGCAGATCGAGGCTTTGCCGGAGCCCGGCGAGATGGTTATGAGACGGGATGCGCCGTCTGCCGGTGCGGGACTGCGCAGCCGGACGGCAGAATGACCACAGAGGGATCGACGATGGCCAAGATTACGCGCAGCGCACCTTACGGCGGCATCTTGCACGAGGTCGTCGAGCACGGCGGCACGCTCTATCTCGCCGGCATCGTATCCGAGGATCTCACCCTCGACATCGCCGGACAGGCAAAGGACGTCATGCGCCAACTGGAGACGCTGCTCGAGGCGAACGGCTCGGACCTGACGCGCATTCTGCAAGCGACGGTCTATCTCGCCGACCTGAAGGAGAAGGCCGGTTTCGACGCGGTCTGGAGGGCGAGCATCGGCGAGGCGCACATGCCGGCGCGGGCAGGCATCGGAGTTGGCGATCTCGGGCCTGGCGTGCGCGTCGAGATGGTGGTGATCGCCGCCACGGCGTGAGCGACATCCGCCGGATCGACGCTCGCACGAGACGGTGCCGCCGGCTTGACAGGTGCCGGCATCCGACCTCATAAGCGCGTTTCGTGTCGAGGGTCCCGCGGGCCCCACGACGGGCGGTTAGCTCAGCGGTAGAGCACACGCTTCACACGCGTGGGGTCACTGGTTCAATCCCAGTACCGCCCACCATCGTGCTGCCGATCCCGAGACCCTATCAGCCCGCGACGCAAAGGCCATCATCAATCCGACGACGATCAGCGCCTGTCGCGTCCGCGCGACCAGTAGACGAACGCGACAGTGACGGCGGCCGTCAAAAGCATGGTGCCGAGGATGTCGGAGCGGCTGACGAAGGCGAGCCAGGCGTCGTAACCCTTGAGCCAGGAGCCGCCCCGTCGCGCGGTCGCGCCGGTCAGTGCAGCGTTCAGCGTCAGCACGGCGAGGATGGCGGCGGCGGTGAGGCCGGCGGCAATCGCCGCCTCGGCCACGCGCTTTGCGAGGCGCGGCACCGCGTAGCGCGCGCCTGCGAATGCGATCTGCGTGCGGTCAGTCATCGCCGGTCTCCGATTGGGGCAACGAATCAATAGATTAACACATCCTGCCCGTACCGCTGCGGCGGCCTTGCCACGTCGGCCGATCACCCGCATGAGTGGGGCTGGTCATCAAACCTGCAAGAGCGTCCATGTCCCGCACCGCTTACGACGTCGCCATCATCGGCGGCGGCCACAATGGATTGGCTGCCGCGGCCTATCTCGCCAAGGCGGGTCTGTCCGTGGTCGTTCTGGAGAAGAACGACGTCATCGGTGGTGCCGCGGTGACCGAGGAATTCCACCCGGAGTTTCGCAATTCGGTCGCCTCCTACACTGTGAGCCTGCTCAATCCGAAGGTGATCGCGGAGCTCCAGCTTGCCCGCCACGGTCTGAGGGTCGTCGAGCGTCCGGTCGCCAATTTCTGGCCGGTGGATGCATCGCGCGGGCTCGTCATGCCCTACGGCCTGGAGGCCCGCCAGCGAGCGGTCGCGGCGTTCTCGGCCAGGGACGCAGAGCGGCTTCCAGCCTACGACGCCGCGCTGGAGCAGGCCGCGGCGGTGTTGCGCGACCTCGTCCTGAGGACTCCGCCGAACGCCGGTGGCGGCCTTGGTGAACTGGCGCGGAATGCCGGACTCGGGCTGCGGCTCGGTGGCCTGGACCTCGAAACGCGCCGCCTCGTCGTGGACCTGTTCACCAAGAGCGCGACCGACTTCCTCGATCGATGGTTCGAGAGCGAGGTGGTGAAAGCCGCCTTCGCGTTCGACGGCATCGTTGGTGCCTACGCGGCACCCTCGACGCCAGGCACCGCCTACGTGCTCCTGCACCACTGCTTCGGCGAAGTGAACGGCAAGGCGGGGGTGTGGGGCCACGCGCTCGGAGGCATGGGGGCCATCAGCGCCGCGTTGGCGGCGGCGGCCCGGGAGGCGGGCGCAGCGATCCGGACGGGCGCGGCGGTGCGCGAGGTTGAACTGATCGGCGGCAAAGCCCGCGGGGTCGTGCTCGCCTCCGGCGAGGTGATCGAGGCACGGGTGGTGGCGGCCAATGTCGGCCCGAAGCTGTTGTTCCGCGATCTGGTGGCGGCCGATGCGCTCTCTCCGGGAGTGCGCGAACGGTTCCTCGCGATCAGAACGGGCTCGGGAACGTTCCGCATGAACGTCGCACTGTCCGGGCTGCCGGACTTCACCTGCCGGCCGGGTACGCAAGCGCAACCGCACCACGCAGCGGGCATAGTAATCGGCCCGACCCTCGCCTATCTCGAGCGCGCCTACCTGGACGCCCGTCGCGACGGCTGGTCGCGCGAACCTGTGGTCGAGATGCTGATTCCGTCCACGCTCGACGCCTCGCTCGCGCCAGAAGGACGGCATGTGGCGAGCCTTTTCGTGCAGCATGTCGCGCCGCGGCTTCCGGCGCCGAGGTCGTGGAGCGATCCCGGCGAAAAGGAGACCTTCGCCGACGTTGTAATCGATACCGTCAGCCGGCATGCGCCGAACTTCCGGTCAAGTGTCATTGCACGCCAAATCCTGTCGCCGCTCGATCTCGAGCAACGCTTCGGGCTCGTCGACGGCGACATCTTCCACGGTCAACTCGGGCTCGATCAACTGTTTGCGACGCGTCCGATTCTTGGCGCCGCCGATTACCGGTTGCCGGTGCCGGGTCTCTATCTCTGCGGGGCGGGGGCACACCCGGGTGGCGGCGTGACCGGCCTGCCCGGCCGCAACGCCGCGCGCGAGATCATCCGTGATCTGCGCCGGGGCGGCGGACATGGGCGTCGCGGTTAGCAGGTGCCGGCAGCCGGCGCGTTGGGTGACGATGCAACCCGTGCCGGTGCGTCTCGCGACGACGAGCATGGCCGGCGCCCCATTGCAATGCGGATCGCAAACTCTATAGTCCGCCGCAAATCGGTGCGGCGGGCGAGCGGCATGGCAACCGCTCGCGCGTGAACGTGTGTGCCGGCGTGCCCGGCGCCCGCGGACGCCTGAATTCTTCGATTCGAAACACTCAAGGACCGACCTTCGATGTTGATCACACCGGCCTATGCTCAGGCGGCCCCCGGCGGCGGCGACTTCCTGGTGCAGCTGCTGCCGATCCTGCTGATGTTCGTGATCTTCTATTTCCTGCTGTTCCGCCCCCAGCAGCAGCGTGCAAAGGCGCACAAGGAGATGATCGCGGCAGTGAAGCGCGGCGACACGATCATCACGTCATCCGGCATCATCGGTAAGGTCACGCGCGTGAAGGACGATACCGAGATCGAGGTCGAGATCGCCGAGAACACGCGCGTTCGGATGCTGAAGGGCATGGTTGCGGAGGTGCGCGCGAAGGGCGAGCCGGTCAAGGAAGGCAGCGCCTGAGGCGCCGCCCAAGACGGATTGTCACGCATCTTGCTTTTGCCCGCGGCGGCAACCACCTGCCCGCCTGAGAGGCCCCCACATGCTGCATTTTCCACGCTGGAAGCTGATTGCGATCGTCGCCGCGTGCCTCGCCGCGCTCGTCACCGCGTTGCCCAATGCGTTCACCAAGGAGCAGGTCGCGAGCTGGCCGTCGTGGATGCCCAAACGCCAGGTGCCGCTCGGTCTCGACTTGAGAGGTGGCGCCCACCTTCTGCTGTCGATGGACGTTGACGAGCTGAAGAAGGACATGGTGGACACGCTCAGGGGTGACGTCCGCCAGAAGCTGCGCGAGTCGCGGATCGGCGTGGTCGGCACCGGGCTTGCTGGCGGCGGCGTCCAGGTCCGCATCGCCAAGCCGGAAGATATGGAAAAGGCGCTCGCGGCGCTGCGGACGCTGTCCCAGCCACTCTCCATCGTCGTCGGCTCGGAGAGCCAGACGCTGAACGTCCAGCAGGTCGGCAACGAGAGTATACGTCTTTCGATCACCGAGGGCGGCATCCGCCAGCGCATCACCGATGCGATCGGGGCTGCCATCGAGACGGTGCGCCGCCGCGTCGATCCAGCGGGCAACACCGAGGCGACCATCACGCGACAGGGTACGGATCGCATCTTGGTGCAAGTGCCCGGCGTGACCAATACCGCCGAACTCAAGGCGCGCCTCGGACAGGCGGCGCGCCTCACGTTCCATGACGTTCATCCCGATATCTACAGCTCCTCGCCGCGGGCACCGGCCGGCTACACGGCGCTGCCTTCGAAGGAGGATCCGGGCCGCTTCTACCTCGTGCGCTCGGAGCCGGTGGTGCGCGGCGACGAACTCGCCGACGCGCAGGGAACGTTCGACAGCCGCACCAACGAACCGATCATATCGTTCCGCTTCAACCAGTCCGGCGCCCGCAAGTTCGGCAAGTACACGAGCGAGAACGTCGGCCGCCCGTTCGCCATCGTGCTCGACAAGCAGGTGCTTTCGGCGCCGGTGATCCGCGAGCCGATTCTCGGCGGCAGCGGCCAGATCTCTGGCAGCTTCACTCCCGAGAGCGCCAACAACCTCGCCATCAACCTGCGTTCGGGCGCGCTGCCGGCGACGCTGACGATCGTCGAGGAACGCACGGTCGGTCCTTCGCTCGGCGCCGACAGCATCAAGTCGGGTTTGACTGCTTTCGTCATTGGAGGGCTCGCGACGATCGCGCTCACCATTTTCATGTACGGCACTTTCGGCGTGTTCGCGGTGCTCGGTTTGATGATGAACGGCATCATGCTGCTCGCCGTCATGACGCTGTTCGGCTCGACGCTGACGTTGCCGGGTATCGCCGGCCTGGTTCTCACGCTGGGCATGGCGGTCGACGCCAACGTGCTGATATTCGAGCGCATCCGCGAGGAATTGAAGAACGGCCGGACGCCGGTGAACGCCATCGACGCCGGCTTCGACCGCGCCATGGTGACGATCATCGACAGCCAGCTGACCACCTTCGTGGCCGCCCTCATCATGTTCTGGCTCGGCTCCGGCCCGATCCGCGGCTTCGCGGTGACGCTGTCGATCGGCATCTTCACGTCCGTCTTCACCGCCGTCACCGTCGTCCGCCTGCTGGTCGCGCTCTGGCTGCGCTCCGCGCATGCCAGGAGCCGCCGCGTCGACATCCCGATCTGAGAGATCCACCATGCGCCTTGTGCCGAACTTCAAGGGCCACACGATCATCCCATTGACGCCGAACATCCCGTTCATGCGCTTTCGGGACGTGTGCTTCTGGGCCTCGATCGCGGCGATGCTCCTCGGCGTCACCCTGTTCCTGGTGCGCGGCCTCAACTACGGCGTCGACTTCAAGGGCGGCACCATGATCGAGGTGCGTGCCAAGGAGGGTGACGCCGACATCGGCGCCCTCAGGTCCAGCCTCGGTGGACTGCGTCTCGGCGACGTCCAGGTGCAGGAGTTCGGCCGCAAGAGCGATGCCATCATCCGCGTCGAGCTGCAGCCGGGCGGCGAGAAGGCCCAGCAGGAGACGCTCGGCAAGGTCAGAGGCGCCATCGAGAAGTCCTATACGGTGGAACGCGTCGAGGTGGTCGGACCGGCCGTCTCCGGTGAACTCAGGACGACGGGTCTGATCGCGGTCGGCGCCTCGATCCTCGCCATTATCCTCTACATCTGGTTCCGCTTCGAGTGGCAGTTCGCCATCGGCGCGGTGCTGGCGCTGACACACGACGTGATGGTGACGGTCGGCCTGTTCGCCCTCCTGCATCTGGAGTTCGACCTCTCGACCGTGGCCGCCCTTCTGACGATCCTCGGCTATTCGGTGAACGATACTGTCGTGGTATCCGATCGCATCCGGGAAAATCTTCGCAAATACAAGAAGATGGAGCTGAACCAGCTACTCAACCTATCGCTCAACGAGACGCTGTCGCGGACCGTCATGACCTCAGCGACGACGCTCGTGGTGCTGATCGCGCTGTATTTCTTCGGCGGTGAAGTGATCCGCAATTTCTCCTTCGCCATGCTGTTCGGCATCCTGATCGGCACCTACTCGTCGATCTTTATCGCCGCGCCTGTGATCTCCTACATGGGCGTCAAGCGCGACTGGTCGGGCCTCGAGAAGAGTGAGCAGCAGGCGGCTGGCGTGAGGAGCTAGGATCAGGGAACAGGTCGTGGGCACGGGGAGTTCGTCCTGATCTGCCTCTTCCGCACTCAGTTGTCTCGTGCCAATGGCCCACTACCCTTATCGCGCTCCCATCGACGCCTACGGCAATGGTGGCTTTCGTTTTGCCGACATGAGCCACCGCGGCTCCATCCTCGTCATGCCGGACGGCATTTTCGGCTGGGAGGTTCAGAGCCCGGACGAACTCACTCCGGCAATCTTGGAGCCGATCCTTGCCAGGCTTGCGCCGCCCGCCTTCCTGCTGCTCGGCACCGGTGCGGTCCAGGTGTTCCCGACGCTCGAAGTGCGCCAGGCCTTTGCCGCTGCTCGCGTTGGCCTCGATCCGATGAGCACCGGGGCGGCCGCACGCACCTTCAATGTGCTATTGGCAGAGGGAAGGGCCGTCTCCGCTGCGCTGATCGCGGTCGGCTGACCGCCTCAAGCGCCGCGAACCGAAGGTCGTGCCGATGGATATCCTGAAGTCGCCGGTGCAGGCATCGCTCGCCGGTCTCGCGGTTGCCGCCGTGCTGTTGGCGCTCTGGCTGGTGATCGGCGGCGGCGATCCGATCGGCGTCGGAGCGACAGTGTTTCGCTGGCTCCACGTTCTCGCCGCCGTCATCTGGGTCGGCATGATCTGGTTCGTCAACTTCATCCAGTTGCCGGCGCTCGCCGCCGCTGACGACGCGGGACGGGCCACCCTGATGCGGCTGGTTGTGCCGAAAGTCGCTGCCACCTTCCGGCACGCCGCGCATGCGACGGTCGCGACCGGCATTCTGCTGCTGGTGACATCGGGCTACCTGCTCGACACGCTGCTCTATGCGAGCGCCGTGCACGTGGCGGGTGCGCGCGGCCTCCTGCTGTGGGCCGGCGTCGCCGGTGGTGTCGCGATGTGGGTGATCGTGCACTTCGGTCTGCGTCCGCGCATCGCGCTGCTGACGGGAGCGCGGGCCGGCACGCCTGAGGAGAAGGCGAAAGCGCGCGACGAAGTGCGAGCCCTCGGGCGCGTCAATCTCGTGCTTTCGATCCCCGTCACTTTCGCCATGGTCGGCGCGGCGCATCTCGGCTGAGCGATGGCGATCGGCCCGCGCGATCCCCACGAGTTGCCGGCCGGCGAGGTGATCCGCCTCGCTGCACGGGCCTACGAGCGCGACCGCTATCTCGCAGCGCTCCTGTCGCCGCGCGCCGTCCGCGACGATCTGATCGTGATCGCAGCCTTTGCCGGCGAAGTGGCGCGCATCCCGGCTTCCGTCAGCGAGCCGATGATGGGAGAGATCCGCCTGCAATGGTGGCGCGATGCGCTCGCCCTCGAAACACCCTCCGGCCATGACGCGACGCCGAGCGGACATCCTGTCGCCGATGCCATGCGAGATCTGATCGAGCGTCACGACCTCGATACGACAGCGCTCAACGGCCTGCTCGACGCGACCGCACGGATGCTCGAGGATCGCCCGCACCGGACGGAGCGCCGACTTTCGGCGACGCTCGTCGCGATCGAGGGTGCTTTGTTCGGTGCCGCCATGCGGGTCTGCGCCGGACGCTCGCCGACCGCCGCTGAAGCCGCAGCCACCATGTTCGCCGGTGAGGCCTATGGCCTCGCGCGCGTGCTGGTCGAGGCTCCTATACTGGCCGGCGAGGGGCGCTCGCTGCTGCCGGGCGACGACATCGTGGCGCCGACCGAACGTGCCCGGAGTTGTCTCGCCGAAGTCAGATCGGGCTGGCGAAACCTGTCGCGCGGTGTTCAGTGTGCCCTGCTACCCGTTGCCTTGGTCGAGCCGTATTTGCGTCTATCGAAGGCCCTGGATGGCGAGCGCCGGGCGCCAGACATCCTGCCGCTGGCGCGCGTCTGGCGTCTGATGGCTGCGCGCGGCCTGGGTCGCATATGAGATGTCAGGAGGGGACGATGACGTTGCGCAACCGGAGTTACGGGCGCACCCACCGTGTCCGCAGGTTCCAGATGGTCCGCAGCTTCGTATTCTTCGCGGTATCCGTTCTCGCCGTGCGCCTGATGGTACCGGTGGCGACTGCGGCACCCGCGATCGAGTGGCGGGTGGAGAACCCGTTCCGCATGTTCACCAAGGCGAGCGACACCGAGGTGCACCGCGCGACGTTCGAGGCGCTGTCGCCGGCCGAGCGCAGAACGGCCGTGCTCTCGGCCGAGCGTCAGCTCGCCCGCCGGCACAAGGACGGCTGGGCGGCGACTTTGCTCGGCGCCGTGTGTTGGGACGCCAATCGCAATCGCCATGTCTGCCCGGGCACCGATGAAGCCAAGGCCAGCACCTACATCAAGCCGACGCACCACGTCGTGCGTGCCCGCGTCGCCGGCATCGACGACGCCGAAGTCTCCTGCACATGGCTTACGGCGCCGCTCGGGCGCTCGCGGCTCAGGGGCGAGGCTGTAACAGCACCATGCCGGCAGGATGTGAAGCTTTCAATTTCGTTTCCCACTGGGGCTACGGTGACGGTGGAGGTCGGTGGACGGCGCGTCGCCGAGGCGCGCATCGTCGTCGAGGATCTATTCATCGTCGGTATGGGTGACAGTTTCGGCTCCGGCGAAGGAAACCCCGACGTGCCCGTGCGCTTCTCGCGCGAGCGCGCGGCGGACTACGGCAAGCTCGCCAAGGGCGTATTCCTGACCGGTTATCCGGCCCGCGTCGGCGACTGGCGGTCGATTGGAGACGACGCCTTCATCGAGGCGAACGCGCGCTGGCTCGACCAAGCCTGCCATCGCTCGCTCTATTCACACCAACTGCGCGCCGCCCTGCAGATCGCCGTCGAGGATCCGCATCGCGCGGTCACGTTTGCGGGTTTCGCCTGCTCGGGTGCCGAGGTCACGGCCGGCCTGTTCCTGCGCTACAAGGGTAACGAGTGGGTGCCGCATCCCCCCGACCTGTCGCAAATCTCGGCGATCGCGGAGGAGCAGTGCGCCGGCGTCGGCGCGCGCGCGCACGAGTTGCCGGAGGCCTACCATATCAACGGTCAGATCCCGGACCTGCAGGGGGGGCTCGTGCTGCGCAAATGCGAAGTCGAGGATGCGCGCAAGATCGATCTGCTGCTGGTCTCGATCGGCGGCAACGACATCGGCTTCTCGCGGCTGGTCGCCAACGCGGTGCTCAGGGACAAGTCGACGTTGAAGCGGCTCGGCGGCTGGTTCGGCCAGGTCTTTCCGGCGGCCCAGGCGAACGCTCAGATCGCCAACCTCGCGGCCCGTTACAAGTCGCTGAACCGGGCCTTTCACTACATTCTCCATCTGCCGTGGGACGAGAACGACCGCGTCATCCTCACCGCCTACCCCGGCATGTCGCTGCTCGACGACGGCAAGACCGTCTGTCCGAGCGGTCAGGCCGGCATGGACGTGCTGCCGGCTTTCGAGCTGTCGCAGAGGCGCGCCCGCGAGGGCGAAGAGGCAGCCCGGCGGCTCAATAGCGAGATGGCGAAGGCTGCACGCGCCTACGGCTGGACGTTCGTCGACGCTCATCGCGCGGATTTCCAGGGTCGCGGCATTTGCGCGGGTTTCGCCGCGGCGGCCTTCTCGACGGCAGACGACCTTAGGTTGCCGCGCTTCGTCGATAACCGCTGGGTGCCGTACAACCCGGCGGACTATCGGGCCTACGTGTCGCGCCAGCGCTGGTTCCGCACGCCGAACGATGCGTTCATGACGGGAAATTTCCACGTCGCGGGCTCGCTCCTGCTGAGCGTGCTCAAGAACCAGAACCTGACCTGGACTCAGGTTTTGCTCGCCGCCACCTATTCTGGTGCGTTTCACCCGACCGCGGAAGGCCAGGCGGCCATCGCCGACGCGGTGGCGACGAGGGCACGAGGTGTGATCGAGAAATACGCCGGCCGCAATCGCATCAAGTAAGCGCGCCGCAGTCGCAACCAAGAGGAGTGTGCGCCTTGGCCAGGATCGGGACACTGCTGGTGATGCTCGCGCTCCTGTCGACTGCGCCACCTGTGCACGCCGCGACGTGCGACAGGGAGAATTTCGCGGCGGTCGCGGAGCAGATGACGGCTGACCTGCGCGCACTCAACGGCAGGCGTCAGGGCGAGCTGCGCGAGCGCCTCGCCGATCTCGCCAAACGCCGAGGCTGGCCGGAGGGCGAGGCTGAGGAGCGTCTGGTCGCGTTGCTGGCGAACGGGGAGCTGAAGGCTCTCGACGCGCGGGCCGGCCAGTTGCTGGTGCGCATCGACGAGCTCGGCGACCGCGGCGCCGAGAGCGGGTCCTGCCGCGATCTCGACGAGCTGAAGCGTGCCGCGCGCGAGCTGGTCGAGACGACGAGCGTCAAGCTCGACCGCATCGCCTCGCGGCTCGACGAACTGCTCGACAGGCCGCCGCGCGTCGCGACGCGTCCGCGCGTGTCGCCGGCACCTCTGTCGCCTGCGACACCGCCGACGCCGCGGTCGCCGGCACGCGTGACCGTGCCGTCGCCGGCATGGCAGACAACGGTGGAAGCCCCCGCCGAGGTGACGGCCGCCCTGCGCCAGTTGCCACCGGCGATCGCTGCACCGGACGCGACGTTCAGCGCGGAAGAGGTACAGGCAGCCGGACGCGGCCTGTTCGGCACGCTGTCGGCCGAGTTGGCGAGCGTCATCCAGTTCGCCTTCCGCTCCTACGGCCGGCCGAATGGCTACATCCTCGGCCAGGAGGGCGGCGCGGCATTCCTCGCTGGCCTGCGCTACGGCAACGGCACGCTGGTCACCAAGACGAAAGGACAGCGCAGGGTCTACTGGCAGGGACCGTCGGTCGGTTTCGACTTTGGTGTCGCCGGCTCGCGCACGATGATCCTCGTCTACAATCTCGATCGACCGGAGCAGCTCGAGAAACGCTTCGCGGGCGCAGACGGAGCGGCCTTCCTGGTCGGCGGTGTCGGCATCACGTTCCTGAAGCGGGGACGGGTGGTGCTGGCGCCGATCCGCACCGGTCTGGGCGTCAGGCTCGGCGCCAGCGTCGGCTATATGAGCTTCAGCCCGAAGCCGACGCTCAATCCGCTGTGAGCGGCGATAATCGCTTTGCGGGGACGCGTGTTCCGTGTAGGGCCTGTAGCGCCGTCATCGAGCGCCAGGAGCCTGCCCATGCGCCTCAGCGAGGAGCTTCAATCCAACGAGCCCGTGCTTCACGCGCTCGCCCGCAGTTCGGGACTCGATATTGGCGAGGTGCGGTCTGTGGTCGCCGGCGTACTGCCGGCGCTTGCTGCCGCCGTCGAGCGCAACACACTGTCACGCGGCGGGCTCGCCGATCTGGTCGCTTTCCTGGGGCAGGGTGCACCCGACCGCCTGCTCGACGAGCCGGAGTGGATCGCGGATCCCGCGCGTTCGATGCGCGTGGAGGACTACGGGGTTGCCGCCCTCGACCTGCTTCTCGGCTCGAAAGACCGCAGCAGGGCGATCGCCGAGAAGGTACAGCGTGAGACGGGCGTCGACGCGACCGCCGTGCGCGGCCTTATGCCGGCAATCGCTGCGGTGGCCATGGGTGGGGTGCGGCGCGACACGGCGTCGGCCTTCGGCGATATCTTCGGTAACAGAAACGATGGCGGCGGGCCGGGTGGAGCAGCGCCGCCACCAGGGCCGGGAGGTGACATTCCCGAGCAGGCACCACTTCCGCTTCCGGGCGAGCTACCGCGCGGCGGTTATGAGGGCGGCGGCTACCGTCGCAGCGGCGGTGGCTTCGGGGGCGACGCAGGTGAGGCCCGCAACCCCTACGACGACCTCTCCGATATTCTGAGGCGCGGTGGCTTCGGAGGTGACCGGCCGACGGGAGGCAGCCGCGGCGGCGGGACGACTGTCAACGTGCCAGGTGGTGGAGCGGCCAGCGGCGGCGTGCTCTGGAGCATCGTGCGCGAGGTGATCGGCGCGGTGCTCGGCTTTCGTAGCCGCGGCATCGTCGGCTGGATCATTCGCGCGGTCGTGCTTCGCTATGGCTGGCAGATCGCGCAAGCCGTCTTCCGTCGGCTCGTCCTCGGCCGATAGCTCCGCGCACTCAAATGCCGAGCCGCGCGAGGATCTCGTTCTCGACCGCGCGGATCGCCGGTGTCCACGGGGCGGCCTTCGCAGCGACCAAGTTGGCCTCGGAGGCGAGGATGACACCGTCGTCGAGGATGCGCAGTCCGTTGGCGGCCAGGGTCGCGCCGGTCGACGTGATGTCGACGATCAGCTCGGCAGAGCCGGCGGCGGGTGTTCCCTCGGTTGCGCCGAGACTCTCGACGATGCGGTAGTCCGTGACGCCGTGCTCGGAGAAGAACCGCCGTGTCAGGTTGAGGTACTTGGTCGCCACCCTCATGCGCCGGTGATGGGTCTGGCGGAACATGGCGGCGACCCGGTCGAGGTCGGCCATGTGGCGCACGTCGATCCAGCAGGCGGGCACGGCGACGACGACGGTCGCGTGCCCGAACCCGAGCGGCTTCAGCAGCGAGACGCGCGTGTCCGCGTCGGTGATCTCCTCGCGGATCAGATCCTCGCCGGTAATGCCGAGGTGGGCCTCGCCGGTGCGCAGCGCGTTGGCGATGGCGGAAGCGGAGATGAAAAGCACATCGACGTTGTCGATACCGTCGAGTTCGCCTCGGTAGCCGCGCTCGTTACCGGTCTTGCGCAGCGCCAGTCCGGCCCGCTCGAACACCTCGGCCGATTGTTCCATCAGGCGCCCTTTCGAGGGCACGGCGAGCACCAGCCGTTCGGTCATGGCCGGCCTCCGTTGGCGCGCTGTGCACCTTCGATCGGTGCGTCGGTGACGGCGGCCAGCAGGCGCTCGGTGTGGATCATGGCGCCGACCGCCGGCACGTCGGTCGGGGCGCCGATGGCACGCATCAGCCGATCGTAGCGCCCGCCGCCGGCGACCGGCACGGCCGGTCCCAGCGCGGGCGCGACGATTTCGAAGACGAAACCGGTGTAATATTCGATGTTGCGGCCGAAATCGGCTTCGAAGGTGATCTCCGAGCAGTTGATGTCGGCCTCCGCCATCAACTGCAGGCGATTGCGATAGGTCTCGATCGCCGCGCCGAGATTGATGCCGCGTCCCTGAAGCAGGTCCCTGAGACGAGCGCCGGCGGCGCGGGCCGGTGCCGAGACGTCGAGAAAGCCGGCAATCAGGCTCGCGGTCTCCGCCTCGAGCGGGGGCGTGCGAGCGGTCGCGACGGCCTCGACGAGGGACGCAGCGATCTCGCGCGCCGACCGCCAGCCAATGAGCTCGATACCGGTGTCCGCGAGATGGCGTACCACGGCCTGTTCGGCACCGGCGAGGTCGGACGGATCGATGGCCTCGACCAATGCAGGCGGCAGGCCGTCGGTGGCGGCACCGGGGCGCGTCGAAAGCTGATCGAGCTCGGCGCGGAAGGCATCGGCGCGCCAGAACTTCGCCTGCAGGCGCGCCCGCGCGGTCTCCGAGATGTCGAGCGAGCGCAGCAGGGCCTGGAAGATGCCGACGTCGCCGATCCTGATCCTGAAGTCGTTGAGGCCGGCCGACCTCAGCGCCTCGATGACGATTTTCAGTGTCGCGACATCGGCGGCCTCGCGCGCGGTCTCGGCAAAACTCTCGATACCGCACTGGCGGAACTCGCGCGGGCGCGTGGAGACCGTTCCGGTCGGCTGGAAGCGGAACGCGGGGCCGTTGTAGCAGTAGCGGGCCTTTGCATCGGTGCGGCCATGCCGCTCCCAGTGCAGCCGGCAGGTCGGCACCGTGAGGTCCGGCCGGAGGCAGAGTTCGGCGCCTTCAGGATCGGAGAAGACGTAGGTGCGGCCCCGGAGATCTTCGCCGATCACGTCGAGGAAGATCTCGGCCGGCTGCAGGATGGCGGGGGCCACGGCCTCGTAGCCGGCCTTGGCGAACACGCCCATCAGCGTGCGCGCCTGAGCTTCGAGGGCCTCGAACTTGCGTGCGGATTCTGCGGTCATCGGCGCGTCCGCCCCGGTTTGGCATGGGGGAGTGCGATCAGATCCGCGGCGGTGGTCCGGGGCTCAGGCATGGCGTGCCAGGATGTCCCGCACACCGGCGACCATGTCGGCCTCGCGCACGGAGATCTGGGCGGGGCGCGCTTCGCGCATCTCCCTGGCGTCGGTGAACTGGCCGGCGAGCCGCGCGCCCTCGATGAGGTCCTTGATCTGAACGACGCCTTCGGCCTTCTCGTTCGAGCCCTGGATGACGACGCATGGGGCGCCACGCCGGTCGGCGTACTTCATCTGCGGTTTCATGCCGGACGAGCCGAGATACATCTCGGCGCGGATGCCGGCGGCGCGCAGGCTCTGCGTCATCGCGACGTAGTCGGCGACGCGGTCCTTGTCCATGACCAGCACGACCACGGGGCCGCGGCCGGCGGTCGTTTCGCCCGTCTTCAGCAGGCGCAGTGCCGCCTGCAAGCGCGAGACGCCGATCGAGAAGCCTGTCGCCGGCACGCGCTGGCCGGTGAAACGGGCGACGAGGTCGTCGTAGCGCCCCCCGCCGCCGACCGAGCCGAAGCGCACGGGAGAGCCGTCGTCACCGGTGACCTGGAAGGTGAGTTCGGCCTCGAAAACCGGGCCAGTGTAGTATTCGAGGCCGCGCACGACCGTCTGATCGATGCGGATGCGATCGGGGCCGAAACCCGAAGCGGTGGTGAACTCGCCGATCCTGGCAAGGTCGGCAAGAGCTTCAGCAAACGCCGGCACGGCTGCGAGCGCGGCATCCGCCTCGGCCGGCGGGCGCTGGAGGAAGCCTGCGACCGTCGAGATCTGGCCGGCGTCGAGGTCGGCGCCCTTGGTGAAGTCGCCGCTTTCGTCCTTGCGGCCCTTGCCGAGCAATTCCGTGACGCCGGCGATGCCTAGGCGATCGAGCTTGTCGATCGCCCTGAGCACGATCAGCCGGCGGGCGGCATCGCCCTCGCCGCCAAGGCCGATGGCGGTCATCACGCCGTCGAGCAGCTTTCTGTGCGAGACCTTCACCACGTAGTCGCCACGCTTGACGCCCAGTCGCTCCAGCGTGTCGGCGGCGAGCATGCAGATCTCGGCATCGGCAGCGACGCTCTCGGCGCCGACGGTGTCGGCGTCGAACTGGGTGAACTGTCGGAAGCGGCCGGGTCCCGGCTTCTCGTTGCGCCAGACCGGGCCGTAAGCATAGCGGCGGAACGGTTTGGGGAGCGTCTGGAAGTTCTCCGCCACGTAGCGGGCGAGCGGCGCGGTGAGGTCGTAGCGGAGACTCATCCACTGCTCGTCCTCGTCCTGCACCGAGAACACGCCGGCGTTGGGGCGGTCTTGGTCGGGCAGAAACTTGCCGAGCGCCTCGGTGTACTCGAAGGCGGGCGTTTCCAGTGCGTCGAAGCCGTAGCCCTCGTAGACAGCGCGGATCGTGGCGATCATGCGCTGTGTCTCGGCGAGCTCGGCCGGCCCGATGTCGCGGAACCCCTTGGGCAGGCGCGCCTCGGGGCGCGCGTCCTTCTTGATCTGTGTCATGACAAAAAATGCCGCTCGCGCGGCCTCCGGTTCGGACCCGGCTTATAGAGGACATGCGCGTCGAGGCAAAGTGCGGTGGGCGAACAGGGTTGCGGGCCGTATTCACCCTGCCGGAAAACTCGGCTCCGCTGAATAGTCCACTGGCGTCGCGAGCCAGCCGGCGGTTCGGCGCTGCCAGTACAACGCGTCGAGGCGCTGGGTGACGAGGCCGGGCTCGCCCGAGCCGACCTTGCGGCCGTCGAGGGTGGTGATCGGGATCACGCCGCCGCCGGTGGTGCTGAGAAAAATCTCGTCCGCGGCGGCGAGTTCCACCTTCGGGATGGCGCGCTCGGAAACGGCCTGGTTGGTCTCGGCGGCGAGTTTGATCACCGTGTCGCGGGTCATGCCATCGAGGCAGACGTCGGTCGGCGGCGTGGCGATGCGGCCGTCCTTGACCATGAAGACGTTGAAGCCTGGGCCTTCCGCGATGTTGCCGTCGCGGTCGACAAGGCAGACGGTCTCTGCGCCCTGGTCGTAGGCTTCGAGCAGGCCCATCTGGAAGTCGAGCCAATGGTAGTTCTTTATCGTCGGGTCGACGGTGGCTTTCGGCAGATGCACGATGCCCGACACGTGCATCGCCAGTCCCTTCGCCTTCTGCTCCGGCTTGGCGATCCAGACGTAGGGGATGGTGAACAGCCAGAACCGGTTCTCGGCGAGGCGTACGTCGCGCGAACCGATCGGCGGGCGACCGCGCGTCATGATCAGCTGCGTGTAGGCATTGCGGAAGCCTGTGCGCTGGACGCTTTCCAGCACCACGGCGCGCAGCGTGTCGCGGTCGTGGGGACACGTCATCCTGAGCCGCGTGAAGCTCCGCTCGAACCGCGCGAGATGGTCTTCGAGGCGGAACAGGGCGCCGTCCCAGGTCGACACGGTGTCCTGGCAGGCGTCCGACCTCAGGAAGCCCCAGTCGAGGATCGGGATGCGCGCCTCGTCGATGGGCACGAAGCGGCCGTCGATGAAGGCGATGCCGGCTGCGAAGCGGGGATCGGCGGCGGGTTGCGTGGACATCGGCTCGGCTCCTGGAGGTCGCACTGTGCTCCGCCGTAAGCGGATCGGCGCAGCGTGTCCAGAGGCTCGTCCCGACTGGACAGGCATGAACCGGCCGTACAGGATGCAGAGGTAAGCGGATCGGCGGCAAACGGCATGGCCATGGCACAGCTTGCGACTGCTCCGTCTGCCGGGTCCGCGACGCCGCCGCGCACGCGCGTGTTCCTCTCCTATTCGCGGCAAGACGCGGCCTTCGCCGGCAGGCTCAGGGAGGGACTGGAGGCACGCGGCATCGAAGTGTTCCGCGACATCGACGATACCCTGCCGGGCGAAGAATGGTGGGGACGGCTGAAGGCGCTTATCGGCCGTGCCGACAGCATCGTCTTCGTGCTGTCGCCGCGTTCGGTCGCGTCCCGCGTCTGCGGCGACGAAGTGGCCCACGCGACGACACTCGGCAAGCGCATATTTCCGGTCGTGATCGCCGACGTCGTCTGGGATGACGTGCCGCACGGGCTCGCCAGGCTGCACAGCGTCTACTTTCGCGAGGAGGCCGCGTTCGCCGCGGCACTCGCCGAACTCGAGGCGGCGCTGCTGATGGACATCGCCTGGGTGCGCGAGCATTCCCGCCTCGGCGAGCTCGCGCAGCGCTGGCAGCAAAACCGGCTCGCCGACCTGCTGCTGCGCGGCCGTGAGCTTGACGCCGCCGAGACGTGGCTTGCCGCGCAGCCGGCCACCGTCGAAGCGCCGACCGCGAGCCACCGGGAATTCATCAAGGCCAGTCGTGATGCGGCGCGTCGCCGGCGCGGCGTGCTGACAGGTGCGCTGGTCTCGGGCCTGGTCGTCGCCATCGGTCTTGCCGCGTGGGCGCTTTTCGAACAGCAGCGTGCGGTGGCCAGCGAAAAGGTCGCGATCACGCAGCGCGAGCTCGCGGAGGCCAACGCAAAGCGCGCAATCGCCGAGCGCAATCAGGCGCTGGTCAACCAGTCGCGCACGCTGGTCGAGCGGTCCCGCCAGATCGCCGGTCTGGGCGATGCCGAGACCGCGATGCTGGTGGCGCTGGAAGCACTGCCGCCACTGTCGAGCTGGCACTCGCGCCCGTTCGTACCGGATGCCGAGCGAGCGCTGCGTGAAACCGTCAACCGCAACCGCCTGATCGGCTTTTATCCGCACGGCAAGACCCAGCCGGTGATTGCCAGCGGATCGAACCTTCATGCAGTGGCGGAAGCCGACGGATCGATTGCCATCTACGAAAGTGCCCGGGGCGGTCTTGTTCAGCGCCTCGCTTCGCAGGGTGCGAAATTCAGGCCCCTTGAATTCGCGCCTGCTTCGCGTGCACTGCTGACACGCACGACCGGCGAGCTTCAACTCTGGGATACGGTCGCGAACCGTATCATTGCGCGCCAGTCAAATCCGACCTGGTTCGTCACCCAAGCGTTGATGTGTCCAAACGAGCGGCGCATCGCCCTATTCCATTCCGATGGATCGGTCGCAATCTGGGCACCCTATACCGGCGCGCTCGAGGCGCTTGCTGCGTTCCCGGAAACGTTCACGATGACGTGGCAGTGTTCGCCGGACGGCCGCCGCCTGGTTGCCAGCGGGAGCACCCGTGGCGCCCTCTTCGTCGATGCCACGAGCGGTCGTGTTCTGGCGCGGCTGCCCGCGCGCTTCGGGACGTTCCAGCCGGTCATCAGCGCGGACGGATCGCGAGTCCTGCTGGTCGACACCACCGACGGCGAGGCACCGCTGCTGACGGATGCCGACGGCACGCCGATCGCGACACTGAAGGGGCATCGCCGCGGGGTACTGGCGTGGGCGTTCAGTCCTGACGGCAGGTACCTGGCGACCGCCGCGGACGATAGAACGGCGCGTGTCTGGCGTGCAGCGGACGGCGCACCTGTCGCGGCGCTCGAGGGTCATGGCGCCAGCCTCGCTGCCGTGGCGATCATTGCAGACCGGACGGATCGTGTACGCGTGCTGACCGGCGGCGATGACGGCGTCGCGCAGCTGTGGGACGGCCGCACCGGTGCGGCGCTCGCCCGCCTGCCGCGTCATGATGCCCAGATCGTCTCGGTCGCATTCGAGCCGCGCACGCTGCCTGCGCCAGGCGACGTCGCGAGTGACGGACACGCCGACGATATTGACTCCGGGGATCTGCTCGCTGCCAGCAAGGATGGCGTCGTCAGAATTTGGCAACGTGCGCCAAACGCGCAGCCACACCGGCTGTTCCAATTGCGTACGCCGGTGGCCGTTCTATCGACCGCGCGTTTCAACGCATCCGGGACGAGCGTGTTCGCTGCGACCGACGACAGGGCGCTTGCCGTCTTCACCTTGCGCGTGCGTGCCGTGGGCCACGGTGAGGACATTCTGGCCGTTTCGGCCGATGCGAGCCGCATCGCGTATCGCCGGCGAAATGCGATCGCCATCGGTTCCTTAGCGGACGGTGCTCCCGTGCGCTCGATTGCGGAACAGGGCCATACGAACCGCGGCGGCCTGAAGGCCGTGTTCGTCGCCGGTGGCCGGCAGCTGGCCTCGATCGCGAGCGACCCGAACGACAGCGCCGTCCGCATCTGGGACGTCGAAAGCGGCGCGAAGGTGCGTTCGCTTGCCAGCGGCGCACCGGCAGGTACACCGGACGACATCGCCACCGATCGTACCGGCACACGTCTAGCCGTGTTGGTCGGCCGGCGCCATCTTGCCATCGTCGACGTCGCAGGCGTCGCGCCGCCCGTGAAGCTGGACGTGAAGGACGCAGAGTTCCTCTCGATTGCCATGAGCCCCGATGGTCGTCATGTCGCGGCCGCCGGACTGGACCGGGTCGCGCTGTGGAACGCGGCGACCGGCTCACTTATCCGCGACATCGAGAGGAACGATATTTACGGCTTCAGAGCGCTTGCATTCGACGGGGACGGCAAGCGGCTCGTCACGCTCTCAGGCGCACGGCGGCTGAAGCTGTGGGCGGTGCCCGGTGGCGGCGAGATCGCCTCTGCTCTGCTGAGCCGGCTGCCGCCGACCGAGACGCGTCTCGCATTCGATCCGACCGGCCGGAGTATCGTGCTCAGCGGTCAGGCCATTCTGGAGGCGCAGGCGCTGCGCATTCTTGTCGAGATCGGCGCAACCGACGATGCGATCGTGGCGCCCCATTTCACCTCTGACGGCCGACATATGATCACGATCGAGCGCAACCGGCCACGCGTCGTCTCCTTCGCACCGGCCGCAACTGATGTCGCCAAAGACGCTATCGCCCGTGCGCGGAGTTGCCTTTCATCCGTCGACCGCCGCAGCCTGTTTCTCGCGCCCGAGCCGCCGGCCTGGTGCATCACCGGCAGCGGGCGGGAGAACGAGGCCGACACGACGCGCTGGCAACCGGTGCCCCCTTACGTCGCGGCGACGTGGCGCGAATGGCTCCTGTCGGTGCGGGCCGGCCACCCTGCGAAGTTGCCGGAGACCGAATGATCGCGCGCGTGGGGCCGTCGTGGAGCGACCTGGATGGAGGGCGGTCCGGGCGGTGGTCAGTCGCTCGCCGGTTTGATCGGGGGATGGCCGAAAGCGCGCTTGCGTTCGGCGTACACCGCACGCGCCGGCTCGCTGACGATCTCGCGTTCAGGCCACCGGAGTGCCGTCATGGCGCCGCCGAAGCAGCAGCCGGTGTCGATACAAAGCGTGTTGTTGAACCATTCCGGTGTCTCGATCGGGGTGTGGCCGTAGACGATGGCCGTGTCGCCCCGATAGTGCGCCGCCCAGTGGAAGCGTACGGCGAGGCCGTTCGCGTCGACGGTGCCGGGCGCGTCACCGTAGAGGCAGAAGCGGCGGGTGCGGTCGCTGACGCGGCCCAGCATGTCGGCGCGGATGCCGGCGTGCGCGATGGCGAGCCGGCCTCCGTCGAGCCAGGCGTGGTGGGGCAGCGCCTCGAGAAACGCGGCCACCTCGGCCTTGAAGCCGTCGCTCTCGGCCGCAAACTGGTGGATCGTCGTCTCGATGCCGTGAGAGATGGTGACGTTGCGGCCCTCGAGCCAGCGTCGGAACTTGTCGTCGTGATTGCCGGCAACGCAGAAGGCCTGCCCGGCGCGGACCATCGCCATGACGATGCGGAGCGCATCGGGCGAGCGGGGGCCGCGGTCGACCAGGTCGCCGACGAAGAACGCGCGGCGGCCCTCTGGCGGCGATACCTCGGCACGGCGGGGTGTGCCGGTGAATGTTACTCGATAACCGAGGCGGGCGAGCAGGGCCACAAGTTCGTCCGCGCAGCCGTGCACGTCCGAGATGATGTCGAACGGGCCGGAATCGTGGCGCCGGTCGGGCGCAGGCGTTGTGAAGTCGTGTCCTGTCGTCATGCGGCGATATAGTCGTCCGATATGCGGCGCGGCTTCGGCACGTCGGTGACGAACCCCTTCAGGTGCTCGAGGCCCTTCGGTACCGGCCCGCCATAGGCCCAGTCGAGCAGCTCGATGGTGTGTACGATGGGCAGCTCCATGCCGCCGGCCAACTGGGTGATGCAACCAATGTTGCCGGCCGCCACCAGATCGGGCCGCACGCTCTTGATGTTGTCGACCTTGCGCGAGCGCAGCTGGCCTGCGATCTCCGGCTGCAGGATGTTGTAGGTGCCGGCCGATCCGCAGCAGATGTGGCCCTCGGGGATGTCGACCACGGTATAGCCGGCCTTCTTCAGCAGGATCTTGGGCTCTTCCGTGATGCGCTGGCCGTGCTGCATGGAGCACGCGGAATGATAGGCGACCTTGAGCGAAGACCAGCGCACCGGCGGCCCGAGATCGACGTCGACCATGTACTCCGTGACGTCCCGGGCCATGGCCGCGATGCGCTCAGCGCGGGCCGCGTAGGCGGGCTCCGCCTTCAGCATGTACCCGTAATCCTTCACCGTCGTGCCGCAGCCCGAGGCGGTGATCAGTATGGCTTCGATCGCCTTTGCGCTGGTCGGACGTGTCTCGATCGCGCGCGACCAAGCGTCGACGTTCTTGCGGGCGAACGCCATGGCCGCCGCTTCACGGCCCATGTGGTGGACCAGGGCCCCACAACAGCCGGCATCGGGTGCGGCGGTGACGCGTATGCCGCGCCGACCGAGCGAGCGCACCGTCGCCGCGTTGATATCGGGCCGGAGAACGTCCTGGGCGCAGCCGGCGAGCATGAGAACCTCGCGGCTCGGGGCGACATCGGGCTCGTGGTGCGCGCCAGCGAGCTTCGGCAGCGCGATGGCCGACTTCGGCGCAAGGTCGAGCATGGCGGCGAGTTCTTTCAGCCCGAGGCGCTGCAGCATCCCCTTGAATGGCCGGCCCAGCGCAGCTGAGCGGATGGCCAGACGGAAGCGAGCGGGATACGGCACGACGCGGGCGAGCACCTCGCGCACGAAGCGGTCCTTGAGGCTGCGCCGGCCGGTCTTGTGTATGTGCGCGCGGGCGAGGTCGACGAGGTGCATGTAGTCGACCCCGCCGGGACACGTGGACATGCAAGACAGGCATGACAGGCAGCGGTCGACGTGGTGCGTGACTTCCGGCGAAGCGTCGCGGCCCTTCTCGAACATGTCCTTCATCAGGTAGATGCGCCCGCGCGGACTGTCGCGCTCATCGCCGAGCAGCACGTAGGTCGAGCAGGTCGCTGTGCACAGCCCGCAGTGCACGCAGCGCCTGAGGATGCGCTCCGCCTCCGCGGTGTGGGGGGCGCGAAGTTGCTCGGGCGTGAAATTCGTCTGCATGGGCGCTTCCGGCTCGGTCCTGGTCGTGTCGGCGAACCTAGAAGGGAACGGGCGGCGCGGCAACGTGGTTGCCGAGCCGGCGGGAAGCCGGAGCGTCGAGCGCGTCTCGACCCTGCTGCGTCATGCCCGTATGCTGGGCCGACTCTCCATCCGCCGCATCCCAGGATCTGTTGTGCCGCTTCCCGCCTCACCCGTCGAGACCCGCGAACTTCTCGCGCGCCAGGGCTATCTCGCCGACATCGGCCTCGCGACCGCCGTATTTCTGGCCTTGAAGCTCGGACGTCCGCTCCTACTCGAAGGCGAGCCCGGTACCGGCAAGACCGAAATTGCGAGCGTGCTGGCAACGGGCCTCGGCCGGCCGCTCGTGCGCCTGCAGTGCTACGAAGGGCTCGACATCGCCTCCGCGGTCTACGAGTGGAACTACGCGCGCCAGCTCCTCCACATCCGCGCCAGCGAAGTACGGGGCGCCGACGCCGAGGCGATCGAGCGCGACGTCTACCGGCCGGAGTACCTGCTCGCGCGCCCGCTGCTGAGGGCTATCGAGCTGTCGCAGGCCGGTACGCCGCCTGTTCTCTTGATCGACGAGCTCGATCGCGCCGACGAACCCTTCGAGGCTTTCCTGCTCGAGCTGCTCGCCGACTATCAGCTGACCATCCCCGAGCTCGGCACGATCAAGGCGGCGACGCCGCCGGTCACGATCCTGACCTCGAACCGCACCCGCGAAGTGCACGACGCGGTGCGCCGGCGCTGCTTCTACGCCTGGGTGGATTTCCCGGCGGCGGAACGGGAGCGGGCCATCGTTTCCCTCAAGGTCCCCGACGCCGGCCCGGAGCTGACCCGGCAGCTCGTCGCATTCGTGCAGTCGATCCGGGCCATGGACCTCTACAAGCACCCGGGTATCGCCGAGAGCATCAACTGGGCACAGGCGCTCGCGGCGCTCAATGTCGTCGCACTCGATCCGGCGGTGGTTGATTCGACACTCGGCACGCTGCTGAAGTACCAGGACGACATCGCCCGCGTGCGTGGCTCGGAAGCGGCCCGCGTCGTCGAGAAGATCCGCACCGAGGCGAGGGCCGTCCCGGCGGAGGCTGGGCGGTGAGCGAACCCGCGGCCAGTGACGTGGTCACCGGGCGCCGGCAACGTCTCGGCCCCAACATCGTCGCCGCCGAAGTCGACGGCGGTCGCATCGCCGACAATATCGTGGCGTTCGCGCGTCTGTTGCGTGCCTCCGGCATACCTGTCGGCACCGACCGCATCGCGCTTGCCGCCGAGGCGGTGATGGCGGCGGGCATCGGGGATCCGCGGACGCTCTATTGGACGTTACATGCGAGCCTGATCCGCCGCCGCGCCGACAAGCCGCTGTTCGATCAGGCGTTCATGATGTTCTGGAAGGACCCCGACTTTCTGTCGCAGCTCCTGTCGCTGATGCTGCCGCAATACCGCCCGGCCGAGGGTGAGGCACCGGCGGCGCCGGAGCTCAGCCGGCGGCTTGCCGAGAGCCTGTTCAAGTCGCGCGCGACCGAGGCGCCGAAAGCGGACGAGACGGTCGAGGTCGAGGCGCGCGGCACGTTCAGCCAGGCGAGCGTGTCGCGCACACGCGATTTCGAGCAGATGAGCGCGGCCGAACTCGCCGATGCGCGCCGCGTGCTGCGCAACCTCGCAGCCGCGTTCCCCGAGATTCGCACGCGGCGACTGGACAGCACGCGTGGCAAGCGCGGCGAGCGGCTCGACGTGCGGGCGATGCTGCGTGAGACGGCCGCTGTAGGCGGCGACGGGTTCACGCCGCGCTTTCGGCAGCGTCGGTGGCGCCGGCCACCGCTGGTGGTGCTCTGCGATATTTCGGGAAGCATGGACACGTACGCGCGCACCTTCCTGCATTTCCTCTACGGGCTCGCCAACGCGCGCCAGCGCGTCGACGTGTTCCTGTTCGCAACGGGGCTCCACAACGTGTCGCGTGAATTGCGCAACCGTGATCCCGATGCGGCCATGGCCAAGGTCGGTCGGTCGGTCACGGACTGGGCTGGCGGCACCCGCATAGGCGCGGCGCTGGGCACGTTCAACCGGCGCTGGGCGCGCCGGGTGCTCGGCCAGAACGCCACGGTGCTGCTGTTCACCGACGGGCTCGACCGGGAAGGCGGCGACGTGCTCGAGGCGGAAGCGCGTCGGCTGCGTGCCTCGTGCCGACGGCTCGTGTGGCTCAATCCGTTGATGCGTTTCGACCGATATGCGCCGCTGGCGGCCGGCGCTGCCACGCTCGCCCGTCATGCGAGCGAGCGACGTCCGTGCCATAATATCGACAGTCTCGGCGGCATCGCGGCCGCACTGTCGGCGCCTCCGGGACGCGAGGAGACACGGCGATGAAGTTCGGGTCCGTGCCGCTCGTCGAGGCCGAGGGCGCCATCCTCGCCCATTCCATTGCCATTTCCGGTGGCGTGCTCAAAAAGGGCACTCTACTCGATGCCGGCGATGTGGCGCGGCTCACGCTGGCCGGCATCGCGCAGGTGACGGTCGCGCGGCTCGAGAGTGGTGACATCGGGGAGAACGCCGCGGCCGCCCGCGTCGCTGCAGCCATCTGCGGTGAGCGCCTGCATACGGCAGAAGCTTTCACTGGACGCGCCAACGTTCTCGCAGACGCCGACGGGCTGGCCGTGATCGATGCCGAGGGTGTGGCTGCGCTCAATGCGCTCGACGAGGGGCTCACCATCGCAACGCTTGCGCCGCTGACGCGGGTCGCCACGGGCACGATGGTGGCAACGGTCAAGATCATCACCTTCGGTCTGCGTGAGAACGTAGTTGCCCAGGCCGAGGCGATCGCGCGCGCGCGCTCGGCTAAGATCCTGCGCGTCGCGGCGTTCCGACCGCTCCGCGTGGCGCTCGTACTTACGGCGGTGCCCGGAGGCAAGGCGAGCGTGGTGGCGAAGCGCGGACGCGTGACGGGCGAGCGTGTGGCGGGTCTCGGCGGCACGGTGGTCATGGAGGAGACGGTCCCGCATGCGACCGGCGCGGTCGCCGACGCCATTGGCCGGGGACGGAACGCGGGCGCCGACTGCATTCTCGTCTTCGGCGCTTCGGCGATCGTCGACCGCGGTGACGTGATCCCGGCCGGGCTGGTCGCGACGGGTGGCGAAGTGGTGCACCTCGGCATGCCGGTGGACCCGGGCAACCTGCTGATGCTCGGTCGTCTCGACGGCGTCCCGGTCGTGGGCGTGCCGAGCTGCGCATCGTCGCCGAAGCTCAATGGATTCGACTGGGTGCTCGAACGGGTCGCGGCGGGGTTGCCGGTCGGCCGCGCCGATATTATCGCGATGGCGGTCGGCGGGCTGCTGATGGAGATTCCGAGCCGGCCACAGCCGCGTCAAGGATGAGCGTTGGCTGAGGTGGAGACCTCCTCGTCGCTGTCTGCCCGGTATTCGAGAATGTCGCCCGGCTGGCACTGCAACACCGCGCAGATGCGCTCGAGGGTGTCGAATCGCACGCCCTTCACCTTGCCCGACTTGAGGAGGGAGATGTTCTGCTCCGTGATACCGACGCGCTGGGCGAGTTCCTTCGAACGCATCTTGCGCCGGGCCAGCATGACATCGAGATTGACTATGATCGCCATGGAACTGCCCGCTGGTCGCGTTCAGACGATCTGGCGGTGCTCGTCGGCGATCGCAGCCGCCTCCCGCATCGCCTCGCCGGTCATCACGATCAGGCCGCCGACCAGGCCGATGATCAACTCGTTCGCCGAGAATCCGATGGCCAGCGCCTTCTGTCCTGGCGGGTTGTGCATGGTGACGAGCAGCGTGACAAGGGTGCGTACCACCGGCGTCGCGACCGCGAACACCACGAGTGCGAGTCCGAGCCGACCGAGCAGGCGACCGGTGCCGACCTCGAGGACATTGCCGTCGGCGAACCGGAGGAACAACGCGCGCACGGTGAGCAATGCCCAGGCCAGAACGCCGAGGTGCAGCGTCGAGACGCCGAGGCTGGCGAGACGGGCGTCGAGCGTCAGCATCACCGGATGATCGCCGAGCGCGGTCATGCCGCGCGCTGGATAGTGTGCGAGGTCCGGGTGCAGCCAGGCCAACGCGTTGCCGGCCAGAATGATGATGGCGACGGCCGCGGCAGCGTGGGCCAGCCAACGCTTCATGCGGGGCCGGGCGACCGGGGTTTCGGGACCTGACGGCATGAGGGTCTCCTGCGGTTCCGGTTGGCGAAGGGGTGGCCTAGTGATCGTGCGTATCGCACAAAACTTATCGTATAGCAATAAAAAATGATTGCATAAGAGTTCCGGTGCGCGTACCGACTCCCGCCATCCGCTCCGACCAGGAGAGCCGGGAGAACGCCATGACCAGTTTGAGGTTCGATGTCGCTTCGGCGCTGCGATGGAGTGCACTCGGGTTGCTCGCGATCGGCCTCGCCGCATGCGGGCATGTACCTCTGACCAGCCTCTACGAGTTGTCGCGTTTCGATCCGCTGACCGTCGATCCGGCCGTGATCCGGGCGGCAGTGCGCCTGCCCGAAGAGCTGCGGCCACGCCCCGATGGGGTGACGATGGATATCGCGTTCGAGGCTCCGGGCCGGCGGCTCGCCGAGCGGTTCGTGCTCGCGCGCGTCGGGGACGGCGCCGCCGAGCCTTCGCTCCGGGGTGAGGTGGTACGCGGCACGGCGGTACACGTGTTCCGGCTGGCGCCTTCGGACGTCGACCGACTGATGGCACTGAGGCGGGAAATCTCTGCTCTGAAGGCGGGATCTGGCGGAAAGGGCAGCATGTCGGTCGGTGCTGCTGCCTGCCGCACCTCCGCGCGCGTGCCAAAGCGACTGCTTATCACGACCTGGCTCAAATTCGAGCGCGCCGGTCGGTTCGTGCCGGTGGTGCGCGACCTCGATCTCACGGCGGCGGCCCAGGGCGCAAAGACCGAAGCGACACCGCAGTGCTGATGCGGCCGGCCGACGAGGCTGCGTCGTGCCGCTGGCAGTCGCCGGCTGGCGCTCCGCAAGAGGCGGACGAGCTGGCAAGGACCAGCCATGGCGACCGACCGCCGGCATCGGGGTCCTCGATCACGTGATGGAGTACCGCGAAGCCAGCTGCGTCGAGCCGGGTGCGATATTCGTCGGGATCGAGGCTGGCATGAAAGAGGGGCTCGCCCTGGAACGATCCAACGGCCTCGCCGTGTCGCGGGCCGGCGGTGAACATCAGCGGTGCGCCAGGCCGGGCCATCGCCTGGAAGCGGGCGAGCATCCGGCGCTGGTCGTTTGCGGTGAGGTGGAAGAAGCTGTCCCAGGCGATTATCCCGTCGTAGCGGCAGTGAAGCGCGACATCACGCATATCGCCGACCCGCCATTCGTGTCCGGGCAACCGTGCCCGGCACATCGCGATCATCGAGGGTGACGAGTCGACACCGGTGATCCGATGTCCATTGGCGGCGAGCAGGGCGGCGATCGGCGCTCCGGATCCGCAGCCGAGATCGAGAACCCGAGCGGCTGGTGGCAGGAGCGCGACGAAGCGGCCCAGCCATGGCCGCTCCGTGAATGGCAGGCGCCCCCGCGCGTCGGCCCAGGCCCCGGCATGCCGCTCGTAAAGCGAGACGATACTGTCGGCGGCAACCGCCACGTTACCTACTGCTTCTGCTGGCGGCGCGCCAGGAACGCCAGCCGCTCCAGCAAATGCACGTCCTGCTCGTTCTTGACCAGCGCACCGGCAAGCGGCGGGATCAGTTTTCTCGGATCGCTCTCGCGCAGCATCTCGGGCGTAATGTCCTCGTTGAGGAGGAGCTTCAGCCAATCGAGCAGCTCCGACGTCGAGGGCTTCTTCTTGAGGCCCGGCACCTCACGCAGGTCGTAGAAGATCTTGAGCGCCTCGGAGACGAGGCGGCCCTTGATGCCGGGATAGTGCACGTCGACGATCGATTGCATGGTCGCGGCGTCCGGGAACTTGATGAAGTGGAAGAAGCAGCGGCGCAGGAAGGCGTCCGGAAGCTCTTTCTCGTTGTTGGATGTGATCATCACGACAGGGCGGTTGGCGGCCTTGATCGTCTCTCCTGTCTCGTAGACGTGGAACTCCATGCGGTCGAGTTCCTGGAGAAGATCGTTCGGGAACTCGATGTCGGCCTTGTCGATCTCGTCGATCAGCAACACCGGGCGGACGTCCATCGTGAACGCCTCCCAGAGCTTGCCGCGCCGGATGTAGTTGGAGACGTCGCCGACGCGGGGATCACCGAGCTGGCTGTCGCGCAACCGGCTGACGGCGTCGTATTCGTAGAGACCCTGATGCGCCTTGGTGGTCGACTTGACGTGCCATTCGATCAGCGGGACCCCGAGCGCCTTGGCCACCTCGATGGCTAGCACCGTCTTGCCTGTGCCCGGCTCGCCCTTGATGAGCAGCGGTCGCGCCAGGGTGATGGCCGCGTTGACCGCGATCTTGAGGTCGTCGGTCGCGACATAGGACGTGCTGCCGTCGAAGCGCATGGGCTCTCACTGGTGAGGCTCGGGCGCCGAGGGACGCCAGGTGCGGGAACATCGCCGGCGGCGCCGACGCGGGCGGCACCCTATGGGGCTGATCGTGGGGTTACAAGGGAAAGTCGGCTGGATGCGGTGCGCGGGAAAGCGTGGCTGCGATGAGCGCCGGACCGCACCGGGGGAGGGGTGGGCGGGACGGCTCGGCGCCGAGCGCAGGCACATTTCTTCTCGACCGGCTCGCCCGCGGGGGGCGCGGGAGCCTGGGAACTGCCGGTCCGCCTTCTTCGGGGCGAACCGCGCAAACCGCATCCAGCTGCAGACAGGTTTAGCGGAACATCATGAATACAACCTTAAGGAGAATAGAGCGCAACCGGCGCGTGCATTTCGCCGTGAAGTAATTCGACGAGTGTGAGCGTCACGGCGGGTGTCGGGTGCATTTTTACCCAGCTCGCATGCCGTCGCCTCCGAAGCGGCGCAATCGCTTGACACTGAACGCGACACGCTGGATAGGAACGCCAGTGCAATCAAGCGACTGAGGCGCTCGATCACCGCGCCTCGTGGAGGCTGACGTGAGCAAGCGCACGAAATCCGTCAAGCAGGCCGGCCGTCCCGGCCTGCGTACGACGGCGGCACTCGAGAAGCAGCCTCGCACGGCTCTGGCGGCGACGAAATCCGCCGATCGTCGTAGACAGGCGCTCGATGCCGAAGGCAAGCCGGGGCGCGCCAGTAAATCGACCATCGTCGTCGCTGACCCGGTCCTCGCCTTGCCGGAGGACTACAGGCCCTCGGAAGGCGAGCCGTTCATGAACGGCAATCAGAAAGCCTACTTCCGGCGCAAGCTCCAACTCTGGCGCGAGGAGATCCTGCGCCAGACCAGGGAAACGCTCGAAGGGCTGACCAACGAGACGGGCCAGTTTCCCGACCTGGCCGACCGCGCGACATCCGAAACCGACCGCTCGCTCGAGTTGCGCGCGCGCGATCGCCAGCGAAAGCTGATCTCCAAGATCGACGCCGCGCTCGCACGCATCGAGGACGGCACGTACGGCTATTGCGAGGATACCGGCGAGCCGATTGGACTTCGCCGCCTCGAAGCCCGGCCGATCGCCACACTGTCTCTCGAGGCGCAAGAGCGCCATGAGCGCCGGGAGCGCGTGCATCGCGACGACTGAGCGGCGACCGGCCTGCAGTCGGTCGGGGCGACGCGAGGTCACCTCACGCTGAATTTACCTGTGGAAATTGCCGGGACGCGTTGTCGCCGGTCATGTTCTGGGGCCCAATGTCAGTGGACGCGACGTCGTCGTACTCTGACGAGGGAGGCCCCGATGAGACTTCTCCTTGCTGCAGTTGCGCTGTCTGGTCTCGTGAGCATCGCCGCGCACCATGCCCCGGCGATCGGTGCCATGCTAGGCACGGGCGCCGCGCCATCCGCCGGTCCCCAGGGCGGAATGCGCTGACCGACAGGACGTCCTGAGCCCTAGGCCCCGTCACCACGTGGCATAGCGGATGGATCGGTCGTGGAGGCAGCCGCCGTCGACGGTTCTTCGACGGGGCGGCGCAGCCGCTCCTCAGCGAGACGCGCGACGAGGGCGCGCACGGCGTCGAGATCGCGCAAATGCACGTCGGCCTGCGGGAACGGGATTTCGATGCCCTCCTTGCGGAACGCCTTGAAGATTGCCGTGCGCAACTCGGTCTGCGCGTCGAGACCCTTCGAGACGTCGCCGATGAAGGCGTGCACCGTGAAATCGAGTGCGCTGGCGCCGAAGTCGGAAAACGTAACGCGCGGCGCCGGATACGTGAGGATGGTCTGACAGCGCTCGACGGCGGACATGATCACCTTCATCACGTGCTCGGGATCGCTGTCGTAAGCCGCAGACACCTTTATCGTCAGCCGGCCCATGGCATTGCGCAGCGTCCAGTTCTGCACAGTGCCCGATATGAGCTGCGAATTCGGCACCACAACACTTGCCCGATCGAACGTCTCGATCTCCGTCGCACGCACCGAGATGCGACGCACGTGACCCTGGTGTTCGCCGACGACGATCCAGTCGCCGACCTTGATCGGCCGCTCGACGAGGAGGATCAGACCGGACACGAAGTTGTTGACGATCGATTGCAGGCCGAAGCCGATGCCGACCGACAGGGCGCCCGCGACGATCGCGAGATTGGTGATGTCGAGGCCCGCGTAGGAGAGGCCGATCAAAGCGGCGAGGATCGTGCCCAGGTAGCCGATGCCGGTTTCGATCGAGTGCGCGATGCCGGCGTCCATGCGCTGCGGCACCAGCACCACGCCGCCAAGCCAGCGCTGCAGGAGGCGGGTTGCCACCAGCACGCCGGCGAACAGAATGCCGGCCACCATGATGCGCCAGAGCGAGATCGTGTAGTCGCCGATCTTGAAGCCGAAGAGTGCGGCACGCCCCCAGCCGGCGAGGTCGGCGGTCGAGAACCCCCACGAGAGCAGCAGCAGGCTGAGGATGGTGATACCCGCGATGGCGGAAAGTGCCACCTGCAACACCAGCGGCAGCATGCCCTGGCGCGCCCGGTCGATCAGCCGCGGCGGCGATGCTGCTATCGATGCGCCTTCGCCCGGCGCTGGGGCTGCGAGCGGCTCGAGCGCCGACCGCAGCCCGGCATTGATCAGCAGCAATGCAACGATGCCGGTCATCGCTGCGAGCGTCTGACGGGCGATGAAGCCTGCCAGGCCGACGTAGCCGACTGCGGAGGTGGCGACCAGCCCCACCGCCAGTATCAGCAGCGGAAGCCGCAGCCAGCCGGCAGCGATCGCTGCCGTCCGCTGCGCCGCGCCGTTGCCGCCGCCGGGCGGCAAGCCGGTCATGGCGACGGCACCGATCAGTCCGGCGATGGCGGTCGTCGCCAGGTGCGTCTTCACAATGCCGACCGCCGGCGGCAGGTGGAGCACGCGCACCAGCGTGTCGAGAACGATGTCGACTGCGAGAACCGCGCCGATCAGCGTGACCAGAAGCGTGAGCTGCCGGGCGGCGCCCGAAGCGATGCCGATGGCTCGCCAGCTGGGGTGCTGCGGCATCAGTACGGCATGCGCGAGCAGACGCGTCACCGTCGCCACCGTGTAAGCGAGGAGCCCCGACTCGAGCAGCGGCGCCACCAGCTGATTATCGAGCCCGGTGAAGCGGATGCTGGCGATCAACAGAACGGTCGCCGCGAAGCCGGGAGCAACCTTGAGGGCCGCCGCCAGGGTGGCGTTGGCGAGCCGCTTCACGGTCCCCGGCTCGACGGCCGCAGGTTCGGGAACGAGCGAGGGCAGACGGTGCGCGCGAGTGAGCGTGAGCAGGATGTGGGCGAGTGCGCAGACCAGCAGGATCAGCGCCAGCGTCAGCGGTCGCGAGGCGAGAAGGTCGGACCAGCCCGACAGGATCGTGGTGACTTGGCGGACTGCGCGCGGCATCTCGCCCGCCACCACCTGCCATACCGAGGGTAGCATCGGGCTCGGCGTGCGTTGCAGGATGTCGCGGGAAATCAGCTCGTTTCGGTAGCCCTGGATGCGCCCGACCAACTGGCGGGCCCGCTCGTCGGTCAGCGCCAACGTCTTGATGGCCGCATCGATCCGGCTGACCGCCTGCTCGAGTCGATTGCGCTCGCCCTCGATGGCTGGGGTCTCGGCCGGAGCCGGCGGCTTGGGTCGCGGGCCGAGCTTCTGGAGTTGCTCCGTGATAGCCCGGAGTGGCGGGGCGAACGCGTGCCGCAACTCGGCGGTACTCGTGCGCAATGCCTCGAGTTCGGCGCGCTGACGCTCCAGTTCGGCGTCGCTGCCGCGCACCCTCTCGACCGCCTTGGCGAGCCGGTCGAATTCCGGCACCAGGGCGTCGAGCCGGCGGATCAGCGGCCGGGGAACGAGTTCCGGGCCGGCGGTCGGCGCAGTGGCTGGCGATGGCGGGGCTGCCTGGGCCGCCGGGACAGGCGGTGCTGCTTCCGACGACGGTGCCGTTGTGGTCGCTGGCGGTGTCGCGTGAGGCAGCGGGCCGCCCGTGCCGGTCTGTGCGAGCGCGGTCAGCGTCGGCGCGATGATCAGCAACAGACAGGCCAGCGCCACGGTCGGCAGCTGGCCGGTCGCGGAGCGGCGCGGGTTCGGCAAGGTTGCGGGCATGGTCCCTCGCGGTGCTCCTGCCGGTCGGCCGGTCCCTCCGGCGGGACCGCTGCCGTCTCAGCCTTCGCCGACGGCCTGGCCGAAGCGCCGCGGCGTCCTGACGATGGTGGCGCTGCCCGGCTCGTCGGCCTCACCGCGCCGCGCCTCACCGATCCCCGTCTCGATCACGACGTCGACCGGGCCGCCGGTCATGATCAGATGCTCGACCTTGTCACGGCGGATGAGCACGAGACGACGGCGGCCGTCGATGTTGGCCTGATCGACCACCTCCAGCCGTTTGTCCGGTTTCGGCGCGAAGAGGGTGCCGGTGAGCCCGGCGCCGGGCGTTCCGCCGGTCATGTAGCCGCGGATCAGCAGACCGCCGACCACGATCAGTCCGGCGATGAACACGATGAAGAACAGCCAGGAGAGAACGTCCCACATGGGTTGCTCGACAGGTCTCCCTGTCCCCCCTCAACGGCCCCTACGAAAGTCGATTGCCGTGGCCTTCTGCGCTGAACCGCGGCACCGGTCAACCCTTCCCGCCTCGGCGCGCGAGCCGGCGACGCACCGCCTCCGCGTGGCAAGCCCGGCCCGGAGGATTATTCTCCCGACCGTGCGTACCTGCCTCGGCCGTCATTTCACTCCAAATTAACCGCGATCACCGAACTGTTGAGGCCGACGCCGGCGGCCCTCGGGGGGCGGCGCGGGAGACCGCGCACGGATGCCGGTACGAGAGTGTGGGTTGTCGAATGCCGCGTACGGGTCTTTGTGCCGCTGCCTCCGGGAATGCCGACCGAGTCTCCCGGATCGCGAATCAGATAGCGTCGCCAGCCATGAGTGGCCAGGCGGTGCGCAGTCTCGACAGGGAGCCGGAGCGGCAGGACGGTGGCGCCTTCGGCGGCCTCGCCCTGTTGACGCCCGTCGTCGTCGTGCTGGCGTTCTCCACGGCGGCCCTGGCCTTGCTCTCCAGCGCATCGACGCAGCCGGTCGTGCTGACGCTGATGGCGGTGCTGGCGGCGTTCGGCACGTTCTTCCTGCTCGGCCTCGTTGCCGGCCACGTCCAACTCAGTGAACGGACCAGCGAGGCGGCGGCGCGGCGCGAGCTGATCGAGCACACCGCCGAGGGCCTCATCCTCGTCGGGCCGTCAGGCTCGATGCTGACCGCCAACCGCTCCGCTCGCCGGTTGCTCGGCGTCAACGCGTTCGGCGAGGTACGCTCGCTCGAGGAGGTGCTCGCGGGCAATCCGCGCGGACTCGAGGCGCTGTTCCGGTTGACGCGAGCGGTCGAGCGCGGGGAGACGGCCGCCGAGGACGTGCGGCTCTCTGAAGGCGCCGGCAACGGCGGCGCGCCAGTGTGGCTGCGGATCACGGCGAAACCGATCGAGAGCGCGAGCGTCGCCGAGGCTGCCGGCGGTACGGCGCTTTGGAGCCTCGCCGACATTTCCGCCGATCGCGCGCGCGACAGGCGCCGACTTGCCGGCATCGAAGCGCGGCTCGCGACGTTCGAGGCGATGCCGGTCGGCGTGTTCAGCGTCGATCCCGGTGGCAGCGTCGTAAGCCTCAACGGTCGCCTCGCCGGCTGGCTCGGTTATGGCGAGGCGGCGAGCCCGGAACTCGCCCTGCGCGATCTGGTGGCCGGTGACGGCGCGGCGCTGCTTGCGCATGCCGGCCACGACGGCGGCGAAGCGAGCGCGCCGATCGGACTCGATCTCCTGACCGAGGACGGGCGCCTGTGGCCGGCGACGTTGCTGGTGGAACGCCGACTGGCGCCCGGCGAAAGCGGGGCATTCACCGCCGTCGTCCTCGCCGGACGTGATGCGCTCGCACCGGAGCCGGCCGGTGCCGAGCCCGAGGCGCCGCTCACCCATCACATGCAATCGGCGCCGTTCGGCATCGCCACCATCGGCGCCGATGGCTGCATCGTGTCGGCCAACGGCGCCTTCAATCGACTGATGATCGAGACGGCGTCGACGGCGGCGCAGGGGGCGCTCGACGTTCTGGCCCGCACTGCAGGTGGAGAGACGCGGGAGGCGATTGCGACCGCCCTCGGCGAGGCGCTTGCGGGCAAGGCCAATATCGCGCCGGTCGAGATCGACATCGCGCTCGAGGCGGGCGACATGGTCACGCGCCGGCTGTTCCTCGCGCCGTTGACCGGAGCGCGGGGCCGGCGTCGCGGCGCGATCGCCTATTTGATCGACGTCACCGAGCAGAAGGCGCTGGAGGTGAAGTTCGCGCAGGCGCAGAAGATGGAAGCGGTCGGCAAGCTCGCAGGCGGCATCGCCCACGACTTCAACAACGTGCTGACCGCGATCATCGGCTTCTCGGACCTGCTTCTCGGCACGCACCGGCCGTCCGACCCGGCCTACCGCAACATCCGCAACATCCGCACCTCGGCCGACCGCGCCGCCGAGCTGGTGGGGCAGCTGCTCGCCTTCTCGCGCCGCCAGACGTTGAGGCCCGAGGTGATCCGGCTGTCCGACGTGGTGAGCGACAATGCCGCGATGCTCAACCGCCTGCTCGGCGAGAAGATCGAGCTCAAGATCACCAACGGTCGCGACCTCTGGCACGTCAAGGCCGACAAGTCGCAGATCGGGCAGGTGGTGATAAACCTTGCCGTCAACGCGCGCGACGCCATGCCGTCCGGCGGCCAGCTCGTGATCCGCACGAGGAACGTCACCGAGCGCGAGAGCCAGCGCCTCAAGGGCGAGGGCATGACCGTCGGCGAGTACGTGCTGATCGAGGCCGAGGACACCGGCACCGGCATGCCGCCGGAGGTGCTCGCCAAGATCTTCGAGCCGTTCTTCACGACGAAGGGCGTCGGCAAAGGCACCGGCCTCGGGCTGTCGACCGTATATGGCATCGTCAAGCAGACCGGCGGCTTCATCTATGCGGACTCGACACCCGGCAAGGGGACGACGTTCCGCGTCTACATTCCGCGCCACGAGCCGACCGCCGAGGAGACGGCCGAGCAGGCGACGGCAGCGCGCAAGGAGCGCCAGCGCGACCTGACCGGCACCGGCCGCGTGCTCGTCGTCGAGGACGAGGACGCTGTGCGCACGTTCGCCATCGAGGCCCTGAAGCGGCAGGGTTACGAGGTGCTCTCGGCCGGCGACGGCGAGGAAGCGCTGGAGATCATGGCGGCATGCGACCACCGCGTCGATCTCGTGGTCAGCGACGTCATCATGCCCGAGATGGACGGCCCGACGCTGATGAAGGAGCTGCGCAAGGTGAACCCCGACCTGAAGTTCATCTTCGTCTCGGGCTATCCCGACGACGCCTTCAAGCATGCGCTCGATCCCAAGGCCGACTTCACGTTCCTGCCGAAGCCCTATTCGCTGGCGCAGATCGCGGCGAAGGTGAAGGAGCAGATGGGACGGTAGGGATGAGCTGCCCTAACCTGCAGCGGCCCGTTTGCGGCGTTGCGGAGGAACCGGCGCGGGAGCGTTCACAGTGGCCTCCAGCCGGATGATCTCCTCCCAGAACGCGGCACGCGCCTGCTCGCGCTCCACCTCCGGCAGCCAGTTGGTCATCTGCGGGAAGACGGTCTTCCAGAAGGCGACTTCTTTCGGCGTCCACGGCATCTCCCGTGCGATGCGAGCCGTGTCGAGGACCTTGGCGACCTCACACGCCCAGATACCGGTGCCAGAGCTCCGGCTGCGCGGCCAGCTCAACAGAGGTGCCGCGCCAGACGACGCGGCCCTTCTCGATGATGGTGTGGTGGTCTGCGAGCGCCGTCAGGCGTTTGACGTATTTGTCGATGGCGAGGATCGACTGGCCGTGCGCCGCGAGGCGTTCGAGCGCCCGCCAGATGTCCTCGCGGATCAGCGGCGCGAGCCCCTCGGTCGCCTCGTCGAGGATCATGAGGCGCGGGTTGGTCATCAGCGCGCGGCCGATGGCGACCATCTGTTGTTCGCCGCCCGAGAGTTGGTTGCCCATGTTGCGGCGGCGCGCGGCGAGCGCGGGGAACAGGTCGTAGATCGCATCCAGCGTCCAGGGCTCGGCGCGGGCGGCGCGGTTGGCCGAGAACGCCACAAGGTTCTCCTCGACGGTGAGGTTCGGGAACACCATCCGGCCCTCCGGCACCACCGCGATGCCGCGCCGGGCGATGCGGTCGGCGGCAAGCCCGTCGATGCGCTCGCCGGCGAAGCGGATCTCGCCGTCGCGCACCGGCACGAGGCCGAGGACGGCACGCACCGTCGTGGTCTTGCCCATGCCGTTTCGGCCGAGCAGCGTGGCGACGCCGCCCGGCGAAATGGCGAGGTCGATGCCGAACAGCACCTGGCTCGGCCCGTATGCGGCAGCGAGGCCCCTGATCTCGAGCAGCGCGCTCATCGCGTCAGTGCTCCTGCTCGTCGCCGAGATAAGCGCGGCGCACTTCCGGGTGGGCCCGTATCTCGTCCGGCGTGCCCGTCGCCACGACGCGGCCGGACACCAGCGTCGAGATCGTGTCTGCCAGCCGGAAGACGCTGTCCATGTCGTGCTCCACGAGGAGGATGGTGCGCTCGCGCCCGAGCGTCTCGATCAGCTCGACCATGCGCACGCTTTCCTCGGCACCGAGGCCGGCCATCGGCTCGTCGAGCAGCATCAGGCGGGCGCCGGTGGCGAGCGCGATGGCGACCTCGAGTTGGCGCTGCTCGCCGTGGGCCAGTGCGCCGGCAACATCCTTCAGGCGGGAGGCGAGCGCCACCTGTCCGGCCACGGCGGCCGCCTCGTCGTAGCGCGCGCGCCCGGCGCGAGCCGTGGTCCAGAGACCGAGGCCTCCGCCGTCGCGGGCCTGAATGGCGAGTGCGATGTTGTCGAGTACCGGAAGGCGCGGGAAGATGCTGGTGATCTGGTAGGAACGCACGATGCCCCGGCGCACGCGCTCGTGCATGGTCAGGGACGTGATGTCGGCGCCGTCGAGAAGGATGCGGCCGGCGTCCGGGCGAAGCGCGCCGGAGAGCTGGTGGATCAGCGTCGTTTTGCCGGCGCCATTCGGCCCGATCACCGCGTGCACCTCGCCGGCGCGGATGGCGAGGCTGGCACGATCGGTTGCGACGAGGCCGCCGAAACGCTTCACGAGGCCGCGAACCTCCAGCAGCGGGTGGGCGCTCATCGGCGTCTTCCCCTGCCGGCGAGGCTCATGATGCCGTTCGGAGCGACGAGCACGACGCCGAGCAGAGCCGCGCCGAGGAAGAATTGCCAGTGGATCGTGTAATGGCTGAGTAGTTCCTCGAGCGCCAGGAACGCCAGCGCGCCGACGACGCCACCCCACAGGTGGCCGACGCCGCCGAGGATCACCATGATCATCAGCACGCCTGACTGCGTCCACTGCATGAGCGAGGGGCTGACGAACACGGCGTGGTTGGCCATCAGCGCACCGGCAAGGCCGCAAACGGCGCCGGCGAGGACGAAGGCGACGAGCTTTATGCGGAGCACCGCGAAGCCCACTGCCTCCATCCGCGTCTCGTTCTCGCGGATCGCCTGGAGGGCATGGCCGAAGCGCGAATTGACCAGCCGCCAGACGGCAAGAAAAGTGACCGCGGTGATCGCCAGTACCAGATGGTAGAGCGCAACGTCGCCGCCGATCGGCTGGCCCGGCGCCAATGTCGAGCGGCCGGTCATCACGAGTCCGTCGTCGCCACCGTAGGCCTTGAGCGAGACGGCGAGGAAATAGAGCATCTGCGCGAAGGCGAGCGTGATCATGATGAAGGCGACGCCGCGCGTCCTCAGGCTGATCGCGCCGATCGCCGCCGCCGCGACTGCCGAGGCCACGACGGCGAGGGGAAACGACACCCACGCCGAGGTCACGCCGTGGCTCATCAGGATCGCGACCGTGTAGGCGCCGATGCCGAGAAAGGCGGCGTGGCCGAAGCTCACCATGCCGCCGAAGCCGAGGATCAGGTTGAGGCTGGTCGCGGCCAGCGCCAGGATCAGCATGCGGCTCGCCAGCGACACGTAGAACTCGCCGCCGAGTGCGACGGCGACGTGCGGCAGCGCGATCAGTCCCACCAGCATCGCGAGGGCGCCGCGCAAGCCGAGGGGATGGTCGAGCGGACTCCCGGCGGCACTGGCGGCGGCGCGCCCGGCACTGAGCTTGGCCATCACATTCATCTAGCCACCTGCCGGAAACAGCCCGCGCGGGCGCAGCGCAAGCACTGCGGCCATGAGCACGTAGATGAGGATCGAGGCGACGGCCGGCCCGGCAGCGCCGGCGAGGTCCGGGCCGATGGTGTGTTCGAACGCGATCGGGATGAGCGTGCGTCCCGCCGTGTCGACGACACCGACGATCAGCGCCCCGATCAGCGCGCCGTGGATCGAGCCGATCCCGCCGATGACGATGACCACGAACGCGAGGATCAAAATGCTTTCGCCCATGCCGACCTGGACCGCGAGCAACGGCCCGAGCATGCCGCCAGCGAGCGCACAGAGCGCGGCGCCGAGCGCGAACAGGCCGGTGAACAGCCGCCGCACATCCGCGCCCATCATCATCGCCATCTCACGGTTCGAGGCACCCGCGCGGAGTTGCATGCCGAGGCGCGTACGTGCGACGAGGACGAACAGCGCGATCGCCACCGCAAGGCCGACGGCGATGATGACAAGCCGGTATGCCGGATAGCTGAAGCCAGCCATCAACTCGACCGGACCCGAAAGGCTCGCCGGCGCGGACAGCGCGACCGGCTGCGGCCCCCAGATGAAGCGCACCGCCTCGTTGCACATGAGCAGGATCGCGAACGTGCCGAGTACCTGGGACAGGTGATCACGCTGGTAGAGGCGCCGCAGCACCGTCACCTCGAGCGCCAGCGCGAACAGGATGGCTCCGCCGATGCCGGCGGACAGTCCGAGCAGGAACGAGCCGCTCGCCGCCGTCGCGGCGGCTACGAGGTAGGCGCCCACCATGTAGAGTGAGCCGTGCGCCAGGTTGATGAGATCCATGATGCCGAAGACGAGGGTCAGGCCGGCAGCGAGCAGGAACAGCATGAGGCCGAACTGCAAGCCGTTGAGAGCCTGCTCGAGAAGGAGAATGAGGGTCATGGCGCGCAAACGATCGGCACCACGGGTGGCGCGGACATCGAGCTCTCCCTGCGGGGTTGTGAGTTGGCGGGCGGGGCTGTCAGGCGTGATACTGGAAGGTGGCGCCGCCGTCGACCGTCGCGCGGCTCGGCAGGCCACGCGAGCGCCCGCATCCGCCCGTGGCGACCGGTCTGTGATTCGCCGGCCGGTCGCGGCACAGCGCCGGAACATCCAGAGGCGGACACAACCAGAACATTGATAATATCCCGTTGTTATAACGCTGGAACTCAGGTCTTGCGCAATTGGAACAAACAGTGTACTTCTGCCGTCATTGCTGATCTGCAACTCATGCCATAGGGTGGCGCCATGAAGCCTGAGCTCCGGGTGATCGAGGGGAATGGAATGGACAAGCAGAAGGCGCTCGAGGCGGCCCTCGCACAGATCGAGAAGCATTTCGGCAAGGGCTCCGTGATGCGGCTCGGGGCTCAGGACAAATCCATCGACGTCGAGGCGATCCCGACCGGCTCGCTCAGCCTCGATATCGCACTCGGCATCGGCGGCCTGCCGAAAGGGCGGATCATCGAGATCTACGGGCCGGAGTCCTCGGGCAAGACGACACTCGCGCTGCATGTGGTCGCCGAGGCCCAGAAGCGGGGCGGCATCTGCGGCTTCGTTGATGCCGAGCACGCGCTCGATCCTGCCTATGCGCGCAAGCTCGGCGTCAAGGTCGACGACCTGCTGATCTCGCAGCCGGACACCGGAGAGCAGGCTCTCGAGATCGCCGACACGCTGGTACGCTCAGGTGCGCTCGACGTGATCGTCATCGACTCCGTCGCCGCGCTCACGCCGAAGGCCGAGATCGAGGGCGAGATGGGCGACAGCCTTCCTGGCCTGCAGGCGCGCCTGATGAGCCAGGCGCTGCGCAAGTTGACCGCCTCGATCTCCAAGTCCGGTACCATGGTGATCTTCATCAACCAGATCCGCATGAAGATCGGCGTGATGTTCGGTAACCCGGAGACGACGACCGGTGGCAATGCGCTGAAATTCTATTCGTCCGTACGCCTCGACATCCGTCGCATCGGCCAGATCAAGGAGCGTGACGAGGTGGTCGGTAACCAGACTCGCGTGAAGGTGGTCAAGAACAAGGTGGCCCCGCCTTTCAAGCAGGTCGAGTTCGACATCATGTACGGCGAGGGCGTGTCCAAGACGGGCGAGATCATCGATCTTGGTGTCAAGGCCGGCATCGTGGAGAAATCAGGGGCTTGGCTGTCCTACGACGGCCAGCGGATCGGCCAGGGGCGCGAGAACGCCAAGGCGTACCTGAAAGAGAACCCGGCTGTCGCGGCGCGGATCGAGAAGGCGATTCGGCAGAACTCGGGGCTCGTCAGCGAGGCGATGTTGGTGGAGCCCGGCGGTTCGAGCGACGAGATCGAGATCGACGAGGATGGCGTTGTGATCGAGCCTGCCGCGACGGTCGGCGAACCGGTCGAGATGGCCCCGCAGAAGGCAGGGCGTGGTCGGCGCTGACGCTGCTTGCCGGAGGCCGCGGCGACGAGCCGTCGTCGGGCGGCGTCCGATCCGCCTGCGGCCCTGCTCGGTGCCACAATCTGGACTTGCGCGGCGCGGGCGCTTAAGAGTCGCGGCGCCCGGGCGGGATTGCTCCTGCCCGTATCGATGACGCACCTGTCGAGCCGCTCGCCGCGCCTGGTGGGGTATCGTCATCGTCGCGCCCCGCGAGTTCCAGCCGAGAGTGCCCGAGCCCATGGCCCGCAAGTCGTCGACCCGTCTCGAAACACCGAAGTCCGCAGCCACCGCGCCGGAGAGAACTGGTGTCATCTCGGCCGGGCGCACTAGCCCACCCTCGGGCGTCAACGCCATCCGCGCCACTTTTCTCGATTTCTTCGCCAGGAACGGCCACGAGATCGTGCCGTCGTCCCCACTGGTGCCGCGCAACGATCCGACGTTGATGTTCACCAACGCCGGCATGGTGCAGTTCAAGAACGTCTTCACCGGCCAGGAGACGCGGCCCTACGTGCGCGCCGTCACCTCCCAGAAGTGCGTGCGGGCGGGCGGCAAACACAACGACCTCGACAATGTCGGCTACACCGCACGCCACCACACGTTTTTCGAGATGCTGGGGAATTTCTCGTTCGGCGACTACTTCAAGGAGCGGGCGATCGAGCTTGCCTGGACGCTGGTCACGAAGGAATACGGTCTCGACCCGAAGCGCCTCTACGTCACCGTGTTCCACGAGGATGACGAGGCGTTCGGAATCTGGAAGAAGCTGACCGGCTTCGCCGACGACAAGATCATCCGCATCCCCACCTCCGACAATTTCTGGGCGATGGGCGATACGGGTCCGTGCGGCCCGTGCTCGGAGATCTTCTTCGATCATGGCGAAAAGATCCCCGGCGGCCCACCAGGTTCGGCGGATGCCGATGGCGACCGCTTCATCGAGATCTGGAATCTCGTCTTCATGCAGTTCGAGCAGCGCGCGCCCGGCGACCGCGTGGCGTTGCCGAAGCCGTCGATCGACACCGGCATGGGACTTGAGCGCATCTCGGCCGTGCTGCAGGGCACGCATGACAACTATCAGACCGACCTGTTCAAGGCACTGATCGCGGCGTCGGTAGCGTTGACCGGGGTGGAGGCCAAGGGCACGCACGCGCCGAGCCACAAGGTCATTGCCGATCATCTGCGCGCCGCGAGCTTCCTCATCGCCGACGGTGTGCTGCCGTCCAACGAGGGACGCGGCTACGTATTGCGGCGCATCATGCGTCGTGCGATGCGCCATGCCCATCTGCTCGGTGCCGCCGAGCCGCTCATGCATCGCCTTGTGCCGGCCCTGGTGCGCGAGATGGGGGAGACCTACGGGGAACTCGTGCGCGCGCAACCGCTCATCACGGAAACGCTGCGGCTGGAGGAGACGCGGTTCCGCAAGACGCTGGAGCGCGGCCTCGGGCTGCTGGCCGAATCGTCGAGTGGCCTCGGCAAGGGCGCGACTTTCCCGGGAGATGTCGCGTTCAAGCTCTACGACACGTACGGGTTCCCGCTCGACTTGACGCAGGACGCGCTGCGCTCGCGCGGCATCGAGGTCGATACGGCCGCGTTCAATGCCGCGATGGAGCGTCAGAAAGAGGAGGCGCGCCGTGCCTGGAAGGGCTCGGGCGAGGCGGCCACCGAGACGGTCTGGTTCGAGCTGCGCGAGGAGATCGGCGCGACCGAATTTCTCGGCTACGACACGGAGACGGCCGAAGGAGCGGTGCGCGCCATCGTCGCCGATGGCAAGCGCGTGAAATCGCTCGCCCATAACCAGCAGGGCGCGCTGGTGCTAAACCAGACGCCGTTCTACGGCGAGTCCGGCGGCCAGATCGGCGATCAGGGCGTCATCCGCACCGCGTCGGGCGCTGTGTTCCGTGTCACCGACACGCAAAAGAGGCTCGGCGATCTGTTCGTGCATGTCGGCACGGTCGAGCAGGGGACGATCTCGGAGGGTGACGCGGCCGAGCTGGTCGTCGATCATGCCCGCCGCACGGCGACCCGCGCCAACCACTCGGCAACGCACCTGATACACGAGGCGCTGCGGCAGGTGCTCGGCACGCACGTCGCCCAGAAGGGATCGATGGTCTCGCCGGAACGGCTGCGTTTCGACTTCTCCCACACCAAGCCGATGAGCGCGGAGGAGATCACTGCCGTCGAGCGGCTTGCCAACACCATCGTCGCGCAGAACGCGCCGATCGAGACGCGCCTGATGGCGATCGAGGAGGCGATGGAAACCGGCGCGATGGCGCTGTTCGGCGAGAAGTATGGTGATGAAGTGCGCGTCGTCTCCATGGGCCTGCCCGATGCCGCGTCGGCGACTGCGACCGGCCGCGCCAACAAACCTTGGTCGATCGAACTCTGCGGCGGCACGCACGCTCGCCGTACCGGCGACATCGGCACCATTCGGCTCGTCGGCGAAAGCGCCTCGGCGGCCGGCGTCCGACGCATCGAGGCGCTGACTGGCGAGGGCGCCCGTGGCTACCTCGCCGAGCAGGATGCCCGCATGCGCGAGTTGGCGAGCGCGCTGCGCGTCAGGCCGGAGGACGTCGTCGGGCGGGTCAGGACACTGATGGACGAGCGGCGCACACTCGAGCGACAGCTCGCCGATGCGAGGAAACAGATCGCGCTTGGTGGAGGCGGCGGCAGCAAGGCCGCGAACGGCAGCGGAGAAGCGGTGCGCACTATCGGCAAGGTGAAGCTGTTCGCGCGCCTTGTCGAAGGCCTGAACCCGAAAGACCTTCGCGGCCTCGTCGACGACGGCAAGAAGCAGGTCGGCTCCGGTATCGTCGCCGTCGTCGGCGTCACCGAGGACGGCAAGGCCGGTCTCGCGGTCGGCGTCACCGACGACCTCACCACGACCTGGAGCGCCGTCGACCTCGTCCGCGTCGGCGCCGAGGCGCTCGGCGGCAATGGCGGCGGTGGCCGTCCCGACATGGCGCAGGCCGGCGGCCCAGATGGCGGCAAGGCGACAGACGCGCTGAAGGCGATCGAGGCAAAGCTCGCCGGCTAGATTAGATTGATCCTGTTACGTGGCGCGACGCCGGCCACCGCATGGGAGGCCGCCGCGGGACGACGGTCGCGCCGCGCTGGGCTTTCGGTTACGCTCAAGGCTTGGCGCGTCGCCCGGCGCGTCCCGAGACCCTGCCCGATCAATGCCCCAGGACGTCACACCCGCCCAGGCTCGCCGCGGACTTGCCTGGCTCAGCAGCCCGACGGGTACCGCCGTCGTCGCGCTCGGCATCACGCAGATCACGGCGTGGGGCACCACGCTCTATGTGCTCGGCGTGCTCGGCGCGCCGATCATGGCGGAACTGGGCTGGAGCCGCAGCCTCGTGTTCGGCGGGCTGACGGCGGGCCTCCTCGTCTCGGCGCTGGTCTCGACGTGGACCGGCCGGATGATAGACCGGCGCGGCGCGCGGCTCGTCATGTCCATCGGCTCAGTGCTTTCGGCGATCGGTCTAGCAGCGCTGTCGCAAGTCCGGGATCCCTTTACATACCTCGCCGTGTGGGCGTTTCTCGGCGTGGCCATGCGCTTCACGCTCTACGACGCGGCATTCGCCGCTCTCGTGCAGGTGACGCCCGCGCACGGGCGGCGCGCGATCTCGTACCTGACGCTGTTCGGCGGCTTCGCCTCTACGATCTTCTGGCCGATCGGGCACTGGCTCGACCTCGCCATCGGCTGGCGGGCGACGCTGCTCGTCTTCGCCGGCCTCGGCCTGCTCGTGTGCCTGCCGCTGCACTGGTGGGGCCTTGCGCGGCGGGAGCCGGACGCACCAGCATCGGCTGCCGCATCCGGCGCGGCGGTCGATGCTGCGACACCGCGGGCATCGCCGCTCCACGGCCGGGAGCGGATCATCGCAATGGTGCTGTTCTCGTGCATCATGTCGGCCAACGCCTTCGTGTTCGGTGCTGTCGCGGTGCATCTCGTGGGCATCATCGAGCACGCTGGTGTCACACTGGCCGTCGCCGTCTGGCTCGCTTCGCTCAAGGGCGTCGCACAGGTCATCGGACGCACATGGGAAATACTGTTCGCGCGCACCATGGCGCCGGTGAACCTTGCACGCGTCGCCGTTCATCTGTTGCCTGTGGCGTTCGTAACATTGCTCGCCGCTGCCGTCGCCGGACCGGCCGAGACCGTTTGGGTGGCGCTCGCCTTCACTTTGTTGCTCGGCGCATCGAACGGTCTCGTCACGATCGTGCGGGGCGCGTTCCCGCTGGCGCTGTTCGGACCGAAAGGCTATGGCGAAGTGCTCGGCATCCTGGCGACGCCCTACCTGATCCTAAACGCACTGGCGCCGGTTCTATTCGCGGTGGTGGTGGAATGGGGCGGCTATGGCCTCAGCACCTGGCTGCTCATCGCCTTCGCGCTGATCGCCACCTCGGCGATGGAGGTGCTGGCGTGGTGGTACGGCCGCCGCCAGCGTGGACAGACAGCGCCCGAACCGAAGGAGTGACAGCGCCCATGCACACCGGCATCCAAGCGATCCTGTTCGCGATGTTCTCCGCCGACGAGACGCTCGATCGCGCAGCGATGAAGAAGCAGGCCGAGCTGTCGATTGCAGCCGGCGTCTCGGCGGTCGGCGCCCTGGGGCTTGCAACGGAGGTCTCCAAGCTCTCCGAGCGCGAGCGGCGCACCGTGATCGACTGGGTGACGGAGGACGTGGCCGGGCGTCTGCCGACCTATTTCACGATCTACGGCAACTCGGTTGCCGAGCAGATCGACCAGGTGCGCCACTGCGAGCGCGCAAAGGCGGCCTATGTGATCCTGCAACCACCAGCGGTCGGCGCGTTTGCGGGCGCGGAATACATCCGCTATTTCGGCCGCGTCGCCGACGCGACGAGCCTGCCGGTCGCCATCCAGAACGCGCCCGCGTACATGGGGCGCGGTCTCGTGGCGGCGGAAATCTGCGATCTCGTCACCCAGCACCCGAACGTCAAACTGCTCAAGGGCGAGGGGCCGGTGGTCGATATCAAGGGCGTGATCGAGGCCACCGAGGACCGCATCCCGGTGCTCAATGGGCGCGGCGGTCTCGAGCTCACCGACAACTGGCGCGCCGGCTGTACCGGGATGATCCTCGCGCCCGACACCATCGACCGATCGGTGAAGATCTGGGCGGCGCTGGAAGTGGGCCGCGAGGCGGAGGCCGAGCGGATGTACGAGGAGGTGCTACCGACAATCGTCTTCATCATGCAGTCGGTGGAAAGCCTGATCTGCTACGGCAAGCGCGTGTTCGCGGCGCGGGCGGGCCTGACCGTGCACGACCGTGGCCCGGCGCTGAGGCCGAGTGCGATGGGACTGAAGCTGGTCGAGCGGCATGCAAAGCGGCTGGGGATGCTCGCGGGCGCCTGAACGAGCCGCCGATGCCGGTCGTCCTCCGCCACGAAGGGAGGCGTCCATGGGTTACCACGTGGTGCTGCCCCCGGGTCGCTGGCGATCCGCCGAGGACGAAGCGCGCTGGGCGGAGCTGCTCGCGTGGCACGACTCGGTCGGCGACATCTACCGCCAGGAGACCTACCTCTCGCTGACCGTCCCGAAATTCGCTGCCCGCATGCAGCATCCCGACTATCGCGCGCGGATAGAGCGTGAGCACAAAACGCGCTGCGACCAGGTCGACGCCGCGGTGCGGGCGCACCTCGCTTGCGCGTATGACCCCGACGCCGGCTGGCCCGACGACTTCGAGTTGGAGTGGGTGCCGGACGATCAGGCAGGGCCGGGCCGATAGGAAGCTGCGGCCTTCCTCCTGGCGCCGACAGGATCAGCCTTTCGCCATTCCCCGCTCGCCGAGCACCGTCTTGATCTCGTCGAGGATTGCGGGGTCGTCGATGGTAGCGGGCATTTTCCAGGCTTCGCCGTCGGCGATGGCGCGCATGGTGGCGCGCAGGATCTTGCCCGAGCGGGTCTTCGGCAGGCGCTTCACCACCATCACGTTCTTGAAGGCGGCGACGGGGCCGATCTCGTCGCGGACGAGCTTGACGACCTCGCCCTCGATCTCGGCGGCGGGACGGTTGACGCCTGCCTTCAGCACGACGAAGCCGGCCGGCAACTGGCCCTTCAATTCGTCCGCGACGCCGACCACGGCGCACTCGGCGACGTCCTTGTGGCGGGCGACGACCTCTTCCATCTGGCCGGTGGAAAGGCGGTGGCCGGCGACGTTGATGACGTCGTCGGTGCGCGCCATCACGTACACGTAGCCGTCGTGGTCGCGATAGCCGGCGTCGGACGTCGTGTAGTAGCCCGGGAAGTCCGCGAGGTAGCTCTTGCGGAAGCGCTCGGAGGCGTTCCAGAGCGTGGGTAGCGAGGAGGGCGGCAACGGCAATTTGACGGCGAGCGTGCCGGTCTCGCCGGCAGCGACGGGGCGGCCGGTGGGATCGAGCACTTGCAGGTCGTAGCCGGGCATCGGCACAGTCGGCGAGCCGTGCTTGACGGGAAGCATGCCGAGGCCCACCGGATTGCCGCAGATCGCCCAGCCGGTCTCCGTCTGCCACCAATGGTCGATCACCGGCACGTTGAGGTGCTGCTCGGCCCATTTGATGGTCTCGGGGTCGGCGCGTTCGCCGGCGAGGAACAGCGTGCGGAAGCGGCTCAGGTCGTATTGGGCGAGGAAGGTGGCCTCCGGATCGGCGGCACGGATGGCGCGGAATGCCGTCGGCGCGGTGAACAGCGCGGCGACACCGTGCTCGGCGATGACGCGCCAGAACGCGCCGGCATCCGGCGTGCCGACGGGCTTGCCTTCATACATCACCGTCGTCGCACCAGCCAGGAGCGGAGCGTAGCAGATGTAGGAGTGCCCGACCACCCAGCCGACGTCGGAAGCGGCCCAGAACACCTCACCCGGCAGGATGCCGTAGTGGTTCTTCATGCTCCAGTTGAGCGCCACCATGTGCCCGCCGTTATCGCGCACCACGCCTTTTGGTGCGCCTGTCGTCCCGGAGGTATAGAGGATGTAGAGCGGGTCCGTAGCAGCGACCGCGACGCAGCCCGCCTTGCGGCCCTTCGACTTTGCCTGCGAGACGAGTTCACCCCAGTCGTGATCGCGGCCGGCGATCAGCGTCGCCCCGGCCATCGGCCGCTGCAGCATCAGGACACTCGCCGGTTTGTGACGGGCAAGTTCGATCGCCTTGTCGAGCAGCGGCTTGTAGGCGACGGTGCGGCCCGGCTCGATCCCGCAGGAGGCGGCGAGGATGGCGGCCGGCTGGCAGTCGTCGATACGGGTCGCGAGTTCGGCTGCCGCAAAGCCGCCGAACACCACCGAATGGATGGCGCCGATGCGTGCGCAGGCGAGCATCGCCATGACAGCCTCGGGGATCATCGGCATGTAGACGATGACGCGGTCGCCCTTTTTCACCCCCAGGTCCTTGATGACCCCGGCGAGCGTCGCGACCTCGTGGGTCAGGTCGGCATAGCTGAAGCTCTTCTGCGTGCCGGTGACGGGGCTGTCGTAAATCAGCGCCGTCGTCGCGCCGCGCCCGCGCTCGACATGACGGTCGAGGCAATTGTAGGCGGTGTTGCATTCGGCCCCTGTGAACCAGCGTCCATACTCGCCGGCGTAGGGGTCGAACACCTTGTCCCAGAGGCGATACCAGGTGATGTCGCGGGCGGCTTCGGCCCAGAAGGCCTCGGGATCGCGCTTCCAGGCCTCGTAGACCTCGTGATAGCGGCTCGCTGCGACATCCGTCATGGCACGTCTCCACCCTGTTCTTGCTCGTTGTTTGAGCACCCGGGACGGGGGGAGGCAAGGGGCGGGACCTAGGCGTTTCGGCTAGCGGGGCGGGATGTCGCGGCCCGATCGAAGATCGCCGGACTGCCCTGTCTCCAGGCGACTGGCCGAGCCGCGACTTTTCTGATTGCCTCCGTCACCTCCACCCGGCATCCACCAATCACATGATCACCGACCCCTGGTTTCTCGCCGCTGCCGTGCCGGCCGTCGTGCTCGTCGGCCTCTCCAAGGGCGGCTTCGGTGGGCCGATCGGGTTGCTCGGCGTGCCGCTGCTGGCGCTCGTGGTGCCGCCCGTACAGGCAGCAGGCATCATGCTGCCGATCCTCGTCACCATGGATGTCGTCGGCCTCGTTTCCTACCGCGGCGTCTATCACTGGCCGAGCCTCAGGGTGCTGCTGCCGGCCGCTGTCGTCGGCATCGGCGTCGGCTGGTTGACTGCCGCCTACGTGACGGACGCTCACGTGCGGCTGATCGTCGGCTCGATCGCCCTCCTGTTCACGCTCGACTACTACTTCGGTGGCGCGAAACGGTTGGAGCCGCGCACGCCGCCGGCGTCGCAAGGCGTGCTGTGGGGAGCCGTGTCCGGCTTCACGAGTTTCGTCAGCCACGCTGGCGGGCCGCCGTTCTCCATGTACATGCTGCCGCAGCGGCTCGACCCGAGGCTGCTCGCCGGCACGGCTGTGATCTTCTTCACCGTCGTCAATCAGGTGAAGCTGGTGCCGTACTTCATGCTCGGGCAGTTCTCGGGCGAGAACCTCTGGACCTCGCTCACGCTGCTGCCGCTAGCGGTTGCGGCCACACTGGCCGGCGTCTGGCTGGTTCGTCGTATCCAGCCGGCGCTGTTCTACCGCTTTGTCTACGCGGCCGTGCTGGTGGTGGCTCTGAAGCTGATCTACGACGGGCTCAGGGCGGTGATGTGAGGGACGGGCCGGGGATCCGTTCGCCAGCATTGCGATTGCCCCGCCGCGCGTCGTTCGCTAGCGTCGCGGCTCCCTTTCGTCAGCCAGCGGCCCGCACATGCACATCAATCCCTTCGACCAGCATCTCGACAAGAACGCCGCCAACCACCAGCCGCTGACGCCGCTGTCGTTCCTCGCCCGCGCCGCCGCCGTGTGGCCGGAGCACACGGCCGTCATCCATGGCAGCCTGAGGCGCAGCTACCGCGACCTGTACGACCGCTGCCGGCGCCTCGGGTCGGCGCTCGCCATGCGCTACATTTCGAAGGGGGACACCGTCTCGGCGATCCTGCCGAATACTCCCGAGATGCTCGAGGCCCATTACGGCGTCGCCATGACCGGCGCCGTGCTGCATGCCATCAACACGCGGCTCGACGCCGCCATCATCGCCTTCCAACTCGATCACGCCAATTCCAAGGTGCTGCTCGTCGACCGCGAATTCTCCACCGTCGTAAAGGAGGCGCTTGCGCTGGCGAGCGTGAAGCCCCTCGTCGTGATGGTCGACGACAAGGAGTTCCCGCAGGACGGCGAGATGCTTTCCTGGCTGGACTACGAGAGCTTCATCGCAAAGGGCGACGCGACGTTCCGCTGGCGCATGCCGGACGACGAGTGGGACGCCATCGCTCTCAACTATACCAGTGGTACCACCGGCAACCCGAAGGGCGTCGTCTACCACCATCGCGGCGCCACGCTGATGTGCTACTCGAACGTCGCGGCAGCAGGCATGGGACGCCATCCGGTCTATCTCTGGACCCTGCCGATGTTCCACTGCAATGGCTGGTGCTTCCCCTGGACGCTGTCGCTCAACGGCGGCACGCACGTTTGCCTCCGCTGGGTGCGCCCGAAGGCGATGTACGACGCTATCGCCGATCATGGCGTGACGCACCTGTGCGGCGCACCGATCGTGATGTCGGCGCTGCTCAACGCTAGGCCCGATGAGCGCCGCGATGTCGGCCACAAGGTCGAATTCGTCACGGCAGCGGCGCCGCCGCCCGAGGCGGTGCTCGCGGCGATGGCGGAGGCGGGGTTCAACGTCACCCACGTCTATGGTCTGACTGAGGTTTACGGCCCGGCCGTCGTCAACGAATGGCAGTCTGCATGGGACGGCCTGCCGGCGGATCAAAGGGCGCAGAAGAAAGCCCGTCAGGGTGTGCGCTATGCCGCGCTGGAGGACCTGACCGTGATGGATCCCGAGACGATGACGCGCGTGCCCGCAGATGGCCAGACGTTGGGCGAGGTCATGTTCCGCGGCAACATCGTCATGAAGGGATATCTGAAAAACCCCAAGGCCACGGAAGAGGCGTTCGCCGGCGGCTGGTTCCACTCGGGCGACCTCGGGGTGCTCTATCCGGACGGCTACATCCAGCTCAAGGACCGTTCCAAGGACATCATCATCTCGGGCGGCGAGAACATCTCGTCGATCGAGGTCGAGGACGTGCTCTACAAGCACCCGGCCGTGGCCGCCTGTGCTGTCGTCGCCAAGCCCGACGAGAAGTGGGGCGAGACGCCGTGCGCTTTCGTCGAAGTGAGGCAAGGCATCGCACAGCCGACGGCCGACGACGTGATCGCCTATTGCCGCGAGCACCTGGCGCGCTACAAGGTGCCGCGCCACGTCGTGTTCGGCGAGATCCCGAAGACGTCGACCGGCAAGATCCAGAAATTCAAGCTGCGCGAAACGGCGAAAGAGATCTGATCGGTCGCGCCCGGCGAGACGGCGACGTCACCGGCCGTTCGGACGGACACCTGCGATCGCTGCGGGGCCGGCGCCGTGGCCGGGGTCGAGCGACACCCATACGTGCGGATTGAGATACGACTGGCGCATCACGTACGTGTAGGGTGTTTCGTGCCACAGCTTGATATCGGAGACCTTGTTGTCCAGCACGTAATCGCCGGCGGTCGTGCGCACGGTGAGCACCGCATGGCCGTCACCCGTCTCGTCGCGGACCACCGTCATGAGCAGTGCGGCGGTGGGCCAGCCTCGCTCGGCCAGCACCTTGCGCTTGAGGAGGGCGTAGTCTTCGCAATCGCCGCGGGTCGTCGGCAGCGTCCAGTACTCGGTGACACCGTAGACCTCGAGATCGGTCGCCGGCTGGATGGCGGTATTGATCGCGCGATTGACCGTGTCGAGTTCGGCGAGCATGGCGCGCGTCGCGGGGACACGGCTCTCTGTCACGCGGGTTTCGCGGCATTGCGAGGGATTGGCCCGGCAGAACTGGCCCCAGCCGTACGGCGCCGTCGCCTGGCCGAAAACGCGCATGAAGTCGCCGGGACTGTGTGAGGTCTTGATCATCTGGGCTTCGGCTCGCGTGCCAGGCACCCAAGCCGGCGACGCGGCGAGCGCAAGTGCTCCGACCGCGACGACGCGCCCCCATATCCCTGCACGACGCGCCGCTACTCCGGACATCACGACACCACTCCCCACGCTGCGAAGACGATTGCCTGCCATTGCGGACGATTTCGGGGCCGGCGAACCGCCCGCCGGACCCGCGTTTACCGCCGACGATGGCGGCAATGCGGCTGTCAAGATCGGCTCGTCGGCGCGGGCCACGTTCAGTCAGCCAGTATCGAGACGATGTCGGAGCCGTCGCGGTTCTGGAACTGGACGGCGAACCCGGACGGATGGTGGCGGACAACCTTCGAGCGCAGGCGACCGACCGTGAGCAGCGTGCCGATCGGCGGCTTTGCCTCGGCCGTGTGGAGCAGGGCGCCGGATACCGATACGTCCCCGAGGGTGGCCGAAATGGTTGCGCCGTCGTCGAAGATTACGGTCGTCGTCTTGTCGACGACCTTGATGCGTTCGTGACCTTTGCGGCGCAGATCCTCGACGTCGAGTTCGTCCGCGTTCACGAGCAACGTCAACTGAGCTGCGAGGCGCTCGCGTTTGGCTGCGCTGATATTGAATACCAGGACGAAGCCGCCGTCGTACACGCGGAAGACGCTGCCTTCGAGCCCGCCCAGATTGTCAAAGTAGGCGATGATGCGCTCGCCGGGGCGGACCTGCGCCGTCGTGTCGAGGGCTGCCGCGCCGACGGATATATCGGCCACCGTGCAGTCGTGTTCGCTCTTGTCCTCGCACATGAAGCGACCGGACAGGGCGAGCTTGAAGCGCAGATAGCGGCGGCGCTCGGCGACAGGAAGGCGGATCTCTGAACCAGATCCGGCGAAGTCGATTTCCGGCTCGGCGATCTGTTGGGCGAGAGCGTTCTGCATCGGACCGTCGGTGCTTGGCGCAACCACGTCCGCCGAGGAGTGCGGACCGGCCGGCTCGGTTCAATCGAATGCCCTAATTGTCGCGTGCAGACGTTAAGGAAGAGCAAACCGGCAAGTCAGATCTGGATGTATACGGTGGATCCGACCACGCACCGCATCGCGATGTCGCCTTAGGGTGCATCGTCGCGAGGTTTTGCGAGACCGCCGTCGTAGACGCGAAACTGGCGTCGGTCGGAGCGTACGATGCGTGCGCGGCGGATGTGGTCGGCGAACGGGGACTGGGTGGCGCCCATGGCACCGGCAATCTGGAAAGGCCGACCGTCGGGCCAGATCAGCGCGTGACCGGCAAGCCGCCAGGCTTCGGGCGGATCCGGCGGCTGGGCCGAGGGATCGGCGAGTGGCGTCATGACACCGAGCAGCCGATCGATGGTCTGGCTGGTATGGAGCAGGGGGTGAAGCACCATCTCGTAGGATGCGCGCGCACCGCCACGGTACTCGGCGATCAGCGTAAATACACCGACCGCTCCCTGCTTGCAGATTGCGGCACACTGGCGCTCCAGCGTGATCCGATCCTGCTCGTCGGCGAAAAGGTCGAACAGGTTGCGGCCTCTGGTGTCGGTGCCGAGGTGCTCGCAGAGGCGCGTTCCGGCCAAGCGAAAGCGGTAGGTCTCGAAGTCGACGCGCTCCAGGATCAGCGCATCGGGCAGCACCTCAGCGATGCGGGCCGGTTCGATGTCCAGGCGGCGTGGCGCAATCCGCCCGGCGCGCACCTCGTTCCAATAGGCAAACAGAGTCTGGCTGGTCTTCTGTCTCATCATTGTCCCCGTCGGGGTCCGAGCGGCGCGCGATCGCCCTGCAACCGTACGACGCGCAGCCGTTGCTGCCCCATGCACATGGCCGGCTTCGGTCCGTACGATGCCGCAACGCGGTTCAGCAGCTTTCATGCCAGACATCAGGCAGCGGCATGCGGCGCGGCATCATAAGGTTGACGGGGCGGTAGCCTTTCAGACGGTGGTCCTGGCTGGGGCATGGCAGCTTGTCAGCCGACGGCTGCAAGCCTCCAACAATGCGACAGAAAGTGCGCCCGTTCACGGCCCGCTGGCCTGCCATCGCCCGTCGACGACGCAGGCCGGCGTTGAGCACAACACATCGACCGCCTTGTCGGATGGACGAAACTGCACCAGATTGATGCGACGCCGGACTGCTCTGCAGCCGGCAAGTCGAGGGCCAGCACGTCCGCCGCAGAGGCGGGCCAATATGCGCAGGCTGGCCGTTGCATGCGGCACGCGGCCGACATCGTCGGCCAAGCCCTCGCCGTGCTGCCTCGCGACCTGCCCGCCCCGCGCAAGCGTTGCTAAGGAGGCGCGCCATGAACGTTGCCACATTGCTCAAGGTGAAAGGGCGCGCGGTCGCCACCGTCGGCGCTGACACTTTGGTCCAGGATGTCGCCGGCAAGCTCGCCGCCAAGCGTATCGGCGCCATGGTCATCGTCGGCAAAGGGGGCGCGCTCGCAGGCATCGTTTCGGAGCGCGACATCATCCGCGCGCTGGCGGCGAGAGGTGCCGCCGCGCTCGCGCTCTCCGTCGACGAGATCATGACGCGTGATGTCGTCACCTGTCAGGAGGACGACACGATCGACTCTGTGATGGCCAAGATGACCGCCGGTCGTTTCCGTCATCTGCCGGTGGTGGAGGACGGCTCGCTGGTCGGCCTCGTCTCGATCGGTGATGTCGTCAAGCACCACATCGCCGAGGTCGAGCTGGAGGCGAGCGCGCTCAAGAGCTATCTGGTCGCCGGGTGAGGCGGTCGCAGTTCAGAAAGGCGCCGGCTGCGCGCCGCCCATCACCTGAGCATGTCCCCGCGAATGATCGAGGTCGTGGCGCACATCGTCGAGCGCGCGCCGGGTAGCTGTGACGCCGCGCTCGATCAACTCGTCGGCCCGATGAAAGTCGAACAGGCCGATCTGGCCGAGGCGCGGACTGATCAGCGCATCCGGCGGATCACCGGCGAGCCGCGACCGGGCGATGCGCTCGTGGACGATGTTGAAGGCATCGATCATCACCGTGGAGATGCTCGGCGCCACCTCCTGTGGCGCTCCCGGTGTTGCCCGGCCGCGCCCGAACATCTGCCGTTGCAGGAGTTGCAACGCGCTCCAATCACCGCTCCGCGCGACTGTCGGGGCGGGGCGCGGATCCGGCACGCCGCGCTGACGCCCGGCGGGTGCCGCGATATCGGCGAGCACCGTACCGAGACTGAACAGGTCAGCGTTGAGATTGACGGCGATCACGTAGTTCGCCCCCAGCGCGCGGCACGTGGTCACCGGTATCGGATTGACCAGCGCACCGTCGAAGAGCCAGCGCCCGTTGATGCGAACCGGCCGGAAGATGCCGGGTATCGCGTAGGACGCGCGGATCGCCTCGGTCAATGAACCGCGCGACAGCCAGACCTCGTGGCCGGTGCCGATCTCCGTAGCGATCGCCGCGAATGGCCGCTCGAGATCCTCGATCACGATGCCGTCAAGCTGGTCGTCGAGCGCGTCGGCGAGCTTCTGACCGTTGATCAGCCCCGAGCCGGTCAGGTTGAAATCGAAGAACCCGAACACCTTGCGCGGCGTGAGCGATCGGGCGAACGCCTCGAGTTCTTCGAGCCGGCCGGCGACATGTGCGCCGCCCACGACCGCTCCGATCGAGGTGCCCGCAACCACGTGCGGGACGATGCCGGCGTCGAGCAGCGCCTTGAGCACACCGATGTGCGCGAACCCGCGTGCAGCGCCGCCGCCGAGTGCCAATCCGATCCTGAGGCTCGCCATCATGGCCCCCTACATCGTCGGCGGCGTGGTGCCCGGAACGCGACGCCTGCCCTGGAGAAAGTCAGAACGCCCCGCCGGTGCCGCAAGATCCAGCGCCACCCCACCGCGGGACCGGCATGAATCACGACACTTCAAGTGTAAACCCGAATCATGAAGGTGCGGTAATTGCCGAGCCTCTTGGTAACTAGGCGTTCACCTTGTCGGTTCCAAGTTGCACCCTGCGGCCCCGGCCGATCATTCGGCCCCCTCGAGCAACCACGAACCGTCGGCACGCGCACCTGCCGCGACACGCCGGTAGAAGCAACTGCGCCGCCCCGTATGGCAGGCAACGCCCGCCCCCGCCACGCGCGCCCTCAGCCAGACGACGTCCTGATCGCAATCGGTGCGGATTTCGACGACCTCGAGGGTGTTGCCGCTCTCTTCGCCCTTGCGCCATGGGCGACCTCGCGACCGGCTGTAGAAGTGCCCGACGCGTGTCTCGAGCGTGGCTGCGAGGGCAGGCGCATCCATCCAGGCAAACATCAGCACCTCACCGCTGTCGGCATCGCTGACGATCGCCGGGATCAGGCCCTTGTCGTCGAGCCTCGGGCAGAACTGGGTACCTTCCTCGAGGGCGACCTTGTCGGCGGAAGCCGGGAACGAGGACGTTTGCGTCGGCTTGCCGGCACTCATCGACAGTGATCTCCTTGGCAGCTGCGCGGAGCTTGCGCATTACGGCTCGAATTCGCCGCCCCGCCGGTCTATATGACGAGGACGGGCCGGACGCGTGCCGGCTAGCGAGCACAACCCGGGGCCGAAGACAACCGCGATGAGTGATCTGAGCGCGATCTACAACGCTCGCATCCTGGAGCTTGCGGCGGAGACGCCCCGAGCCGGCCGCCTTGCGAACCCTTCCGCCAGTGCCACGGCGCACTCGAAGCTCTGCGGCTCGACGGTCGCGGTAGATCTCGTCGTGGCCGGCGGGCGTATCGTTGACTACGCCCAAATCGTCAAAGCGTGCCTGCTCGGACAGGCGGCGGCCTCTGTCGTCGGTCGGGAGATCGTGGGCACGACCGCGGAGGAATTCGGCCAGGTCGCCGCCACGATGCGCCGCATGTTGAAGGAGGGCGGCCCGCCGCCGGGGGGGCGCTGGGCGGACCTCGCCGTGCTCGAGCCGGTCCGGGACTATCGCGCGCGCCACGCCTCGACGCTGCTGGTCTTCGACGCCGTCGAGAAGGCACTCGCCGCAGCGACCGGGATGGTCGCGACCGAGCGAGCTGAAAACCGTGTGTGATGGTCATCGATCCTCTGGCGTGGCCGCTGGAGCGCGTTGCGGCCGATGCGGTAGTGCGCGCCCTGCCGGGTCGGCATCGGAACCTCGGCGCACTGCGTTCGGGCTCGTCGCGCGTCGCCTCCTGCAGGCGCCGGTCCACCTCTACCGCTGGACGCTGAAGCCATTCGTCGGCTGGCCCTGTCGGCACTTGCCGACGTGCTCCGAGTATGCGCTCGAGGCCATCGAGGTGAACGGCGCGTGGCGCGGCCTTTGGCTGACGATGTCGCGCCTGGTGCGCTGCAATCCCTGGGGCACCGCCGGCATCGACCCGGTGCCTGACCTCCGCCGGGAGCATCACCCATTGGCGCCGTGGCGCTACGGTCGGTGGTCCGGCCACCATATCGCGGTGAAATGGCCCGACCGATAGCTGTCGGTCGGGGTGTGCCTGCGACAATGCTCGGCGTTTGCTCTCCCGGTCGGGCTCACTACGTTCCGGCTGCCCGCGCCCACGGCGATGCGCGGGATGGCGCCGGTCGCCGCGAGGAGATGTCGATGAAGACCATTCGGTTGGTTGCCTGGGCGGGCGTGGCGGTGGCGGGTCTCGCCCTGCTGGCGCTGCTGGCGCTCGCTCCCGGCCGGTTCGGGGTCTCGCAGCCACCCTTCGCGGCAACCGTCGGAGGGCCGTTCCGCCTCGTCTCTCAGGACGGTGCGGTGGTCACCGACAAGACGCTCGCCGGCAAGCCGTTCGCAATCTTCTTCGGGTTCACGAACTGTCCCGACGTCTGCCCCACCTCGATGCTCGAGTTGTCGGAGACGATGAAGGAACTCGGGTCCGATGCCGACAGGATGCGCTTCCTGTTCGTGTCGGTCGACCATGAGCACGACACCGGAAGGCACCTCAAGGAATACCTGTCGAACTTCGACACACGCATCACCGGCCTGACCGGCACGGCCGCGGAAATCGCCGCCGCCGCGCGCGCCTATCGGGTGTACTACGAGAAGGTGAAGACGAAGGAAGGCTACACTTACAACCACACAGCAACCATCTACATGATGGACAGCAAGGGCCGGCTCGCCGGGACGATCGCCTACCAGGAGGACGCCAAGTCGCGCCTCGCCAAGTTGAGGCGTCTCGCCGACATGTGACGCGTCATGCCACCCGGGATGCCGTTTTACGCGCTCTTAACCCCGGCACGGCTAACTCGCTTCTGGCCCAGTTCAGCGTACAGGCCCGATGTGCAGCGTCTCACTTCGAACAACCGGCGGATGCGGATGCTGCGGCAAAGAGGGCTTGTTCTGCTTGTTGCCCTCGCTGCCACCGCGTATTTCGCCCACCACGCCCTGCATGGACGGTTCGGCCTCGAGACCCGTCGCGCACTTGCCGAACGCATGGTCGTCGCGCGCGGCAAGCTGGCGGGTCTCGAAGCCGCGCGTGCGGAACTCGCCCGCGACGTCGCGTTGCTCGGGGCTGAGCGTCCTGACCCTGACCTGGTGATCGAGCTCGCTCGCACCACGCTCGGCTTCGGCTTTCCCGATGAACGCGTGCTGATCCCATCGCGGCCGTCGGCGGACCGCTGATCATCGCATCTGCAACCCGGCGCCGGGTGCGCGCGGTGACGACAGGCGACACGCGCCGCGTCCGTGTCGTGCACGCGTCGCGACGTTGGCAATGCGCGCGCGTCTCGTGTACTTTCACTGCTAACAGAAGAAGCACGCGGCAGGATTTGCCGGCTCGTCCTGTCGGCCTCGAACTTGGAGGCAGGACCAGGCCGGTGCACCTGCCCACCATCACAGGAGGCCTGCATGGTTGGCGCCGCCCCGGTCGCCGCATCTGCCGTCGCCGAGTTCAGCCGCGAGGAGGAACTCGTAGCCTATCGCGAGATGCTGCTCATCCGCCGCTTCGAGGAAAAGGCGGGGCAGCTCTACGGCATGGGCTTCATCGGCGGCTTCTGCCACCTCTACATAGGCCAGGAGGCTGTGGTGGTCGGCCTGCAGATGTGTGCGAAGGAGGGCGATCAGGTCATCACCACCTATCGCGACCACGGGCATATGCTGGCCACCGGCATGGAGGCACGCGGCGTGATGGCGGAGCTTACCGGCCGACGCGGCGGATATTCGCGCGGCAAGGGCGGCTCGATGCACATGTTCTCCAAGGAGAAGAAGTTCTACGGCGGTCACGGCATCGTCGGTGCCTCGGTGCCGCTCGGCGCAGGACTTGCGTTCGCCAACAAGTACCGCGGCAACGACAATGTCTGCTGGTGCTATTTCGGCGATGGTGCCGCCAATCAGGGACAGGTCTACGAGGCATTCAACATGTCGGAGCTGTGGAAGCTCCCCGTGATCTACGTCATCGAGAACAATCGCTACGCGATGGGTACGGCGGTCGAGCGCTCGTCGGCGACGACGAATTTCTCGCAACGAGGCTCGTCTTTCGCGATCCCCGGCGAGCAGGTCGACGGCATGGACGTGCGCGCTGTGAAGGCGGCCGGCGAACGAGTGGTGGCGTGGGTTCGAGAGGGCAACGGCCCATACATCCTCGAGATGCTGACCTATCGCTACCGGGGCCACTCGATGTCGGACCCGGCGAAGTATCGGACGCGCGAGGAGGTCGACAAGGTGCGCGAGGAACGCGACCCGATCGAGCGCGTGCGTGTGCGCCTGCTCGAACAGAAACGCGCAAGCGAGGACGAGTTGAAGAAGATCGACGCGGAGGTTCGCGCGATCGTCAATGATGCAGCGGAGTTCGCCCAGAACGACCCTGAACCCGATCCTTCGGAGCTGTGGACCGACGTGCTGGTTGAATCGAACGTGGCGTGAGGCGGGCGTTTCGCGATGCTGAAGATCGCAGCAGCGCTGCTCGGGATACTTTTCGTGGCGCTCGCCGCAGTGGCGCTCGTGCTGCACCTCAGAGTGACGCGCACGGTCCGAAAAGGCGCCTTCGCCGAATTCCGCCGTGCGATGCGCCTGCACAACTACGACCTCGCGGAGACCTTCCTCGAGCCCGAGGGGCTTGCCGACATGCAGCGGCTGAGACGTGTCTCGCAGGGACTGATGGCGGTGTTGATCGGCGCAGCCGCGCTGATGGCCGCCAACCTCGTTTTCAACGGCGCGCCGCGGGCGCGCTGAGAGCGGGCGGGCATACGGCAGCATCGCCGGGGGCTCGTGGAGACGACTTGAGCAAGACGGGCGCCAGCCCCAGTTTACGGGAAGAAACGTCGATGCCGACCGAGATCCTGATGCCCGCGCTGTCTCCGACGATGGAGGAGGGCAAGCTTGCAAAATGGCTTGTCAAGGAGGGAGATGCCGTCAAGTCCGGCATGATCATCGCCGAGATCGAGACCGACAAGGCGACCATGGAAGTCGAAGCCGTCGACGAGGGCAGGCTCGGCCGCATCCTGGTGGCGGAAGGCACCGAAGGCGTCAAGGTCAATACGCCGATCGCGGTGATCCTCGCCGACGGCGAGGACGCCAGCGCCGCCGCCAGACCGAAGGCCGAGACGAAGTCGAATGGTGCAAGCGCGCCGTCACCGGCAATCGCCCCGGCAGCAGCACCGGCCGTGCACGCAGCCCCGCAGGCGAGCGCCGATCCGGCGGACATGGAGCTTCCCGCCGGCACGCAGTTCGTGACTCAGACCATGCGTGAAGCGCTGCGCGACGCGATGGCCGAAGAGATGCGCCGCGACGGGGACGTGTTCCTGATGGGCGAGGAGGTCGCCCAGTACCAGGGCGCCTACAAGATCAGCCAGGGTCTGCTCGACGAGTTCGGCGCCAAGCGTGTCATCGACACGCCGATCACCGAGCAGGGGTTCGCCGGCATCGGCGTCGGTGCCGCAATGGCGGGCCTGAAGCCCATCGTCGAATTCATGACATGGAATTTCGCCATGCAGGCGATCGACCAGATCATCAATTCGGCAGCCAAGACTCTCTACATGTCGGGCGGGCAGATGGGTTCGCCGATCGTGTTTCGCGGACCCAACGGTGCCGCCGCCCGCGTCGGCGCGCAGCATTCCCAGTGCTATTCGTCGTGGTACGCACACGTGCCGGGGCTCAAGGTGGTCGCTCCCTCGAATGCCGCCGACGCGAAGGGCCTGCTCAAAAGCGCGATCCGCGATCCCAATCCGGTGCTCGTGCTCGAGAACGAGATCCTCTACGGCACCTCGGGTGAAGTGCCCAAGGTGGACGATTGGCTGGTCCCTATCGGCAAGGCGCGTATCGCCCGCGGGGGCGGCGATGTCACCATCATCTCGTTCGCGCGCGGCATGGTCTACGCGCTGGAGGCCGCCGAGCGACTCGCTGGCGATGGCATCGAGGCGGAGGTGATCGACTTGCGGTCGCTGCGTCCGATCGACTGGGAGACGATCCTGGCATCGGTGCGCAAGACAAATCGCCTCGTCACGGTCGAGGAGGCATGGCCGGTCTGCTCGATCGGCTCGGAGATCTGCGCGCAGGCGGCGATCCAGTGCTTCGACTGGCTGGACGCTCCGCCCGCCAAGGTGTCGGGGGCGGACGTGCCGATGCCCTATGCCGCCAATCTCGAGCGCCTGGCACTACCGACCGCCGAGCAGGTCGTGCAGGCGGTGAAGGGTGTGATGTACGTTTGACGTTGCAAGCGGAGTCAGCTTTGGCGCCGATGAGCGACATCTACATCATGCGCGGCCGGTGCCGCTGCAGGGCGATCAGCGCGACGCTGGTCATGTCGCGGCCGCCGGGCGTACTGCGGCCGCGAGCATGCCAGTGCGCTTTCTGCATCGAGCACAACGCTCTGACCTTCTCCGACCCAGCCGGTCATCTGACCATCGAGGCGATGTCGCCTGATTTCGTCGCGTATCAATCGTGGGACGGCGGCGCGCGGACATTGCACTGTGCGCGCTGCGGCACGTATGTCGCTGTGCTTCTGTCGCACGGTGGCCAGCTCACAGGCGCGCTCAATATTCGTGGTATCGCGGTCGACCAACTTCGGGCCCTGCCCGCGCTCGCCGTCGACGACCAGCTCGAGACAGTCGAGGCGAAGCAGGCTCGCCGTTCCACGAGCTACATGCCGGTCGAACTCGTCAACTTTGATCCGCCCGCCGTCGCCGGCCAATCTGCCGGACATCCAACCGGCCCCGCCTGAACACAGGGAAACGCCATGCCGATCGAGATCCTGATGCCCGCCCTGTCGCCGACGATGGAGGAGGGCAAGCTCGCCAAATGGAACGTGAAGGAGGGCGACACGGTCAGGTCCGGCATGGTGATCGCCGAGATCGAGACAGACAAGGCGACGATGGAGGTCGAAGCGGTCGACGAAGGTACGGTCGGGCGGATCCTTGTGCCGGAAGGTAGCGAGGGCGTGAAGGTGAACACCGCCATCGCGGTGCTGCTTGCCGATGGCGAGAGCGCAACCACCCTCTCGTCGCGCCCGTCGCGTGCCGGCAGCGCTGAGCCTGGAGGCAACGGGCGGGGCGCGGCGGCGGCCGGACCTTCTCGCGCCCACAGCCCGTCGGCGGCGCCCTCGCCGCAGCAGGCTGCTCCCCGCGCCGCTTCCTCGCCGACTCCGGCCGCACCGGCCGGCGCGCGCAACTTCATATCCCCGCTGGCCCGGCGCCTCGCCAAGGAGAACGGCATCGACATCGGGCGCGTCGCTGGAACGGGGCCGCACGGTCGCGTCGTCAAACGCGACATCGAAGCGGCACTGAGGTCCGGCACGCCGAAGTCAGGCCAGGCGGGCACGTCGGTCGCCACCAGCAGCGCGGCACCGCCTGCCGCGTCAGCACCGGCGATCGCGCCGATGGCCGACGACAAGATCCTGGCGCTCTACGAGCAGGGAAGCTTCGAAATCGTGCCGCACGACGGGATGCGCAGGGTGATTGCCCAGCGCCTCACGCAATCAAAGCAGACAGTGCCGCACTTCTACCTGACGCTTGACTGCCGTCTCGACGACCTCCTCAAGGCGCGCGAGCGCATCAATGCCGCCTCGCCCAAGGACGGCCCCCGCGCCTACAAGCTTTCGGTCAACGACTTCATCATCAAGGCGCTCGCCCTCGCGCTGCAGCGGGTGCCCGCCGCCAATGCCACGTGGACCGAGCAGGGCATGCTGCGGCACCGCCACTCGGACGTCGGCGTCGCGGTCGCCATCGACGGCGGCCTGTTCACGCCGGTGATCCGCCATGCCGAGTTGAAGACGCTGGCCGAGATCTCCAACGAGATGAAGGATCTTGCCGATCGGGCACGCAGGCGCAGACTGGCGCCGCACGAGTATCAGGGCGGCAGCACGTCGATTTCGAATCTCGGCATGTTCGGCATCAAGTCGTTCGACGCGGTGATCAATCCCCCGCACGCGACGATCCTCGCGGTCGGTGCCGGCGAGAAGCGTCCGGTCGTGTCCGGTGAGCGTGTCGAGGTCGCCACGGTGATGAGCTGCACGCTGTCCTGTGACCACCGTGTCGTGGACGGCGCGCTGGGGGCGGAGTTGCTGAACGCGTTCAAGGTGCTCGTCGAGGATCCGGTGCGCATGCTCGTTTGACCGCACGGCGTCGCCATTATTGTGGCCCAATCGCAACAAAATGCAGAGCTTGCGGCAAAATCGTGTCGATGGAGCCGTGATTTCCACGGGCACACCCGGCCCGCCGATTGTGAGGGATCAGCGGGCACCGTAACCATCAGAGGAGTACACGTTAACCCATGTAATCGTGAGAGTCGCACGAGGAACGTGCCGAGGAAGCGATATGCGCCGCACTTTCACCGTCCTGACCGTCGCTGCCCTCGGGGCTGCGCTCGGTGCTTGCGCCAATGATTCTACGAATTTCCTGACTACTTCGGCCGTGACGCCACCGCCCGCTGCCGTCACCAAGCCCATCGCAGAACCTGCAGCGGTGCCGGTCGATCCAAGCTGCGCACCGCTGGCCGCCCGCATCGACCAGCTACGCCAGGATCAGGCCGTGGCCAATCTCGAGAAGGCGTCGCTCGGTAAGACCCGGACGGTCGCGGTCAAACGCAAATCGCTTGCACAGCAGGCCGAGCTGAACAAAGCCAACTTCGAGTTCCAGTCGAAGTGCATGGGGCCGGGCAAGCGGACGGCGCCAGTGCAGGCACAAGCCGCCAAGCCGGCGACGGTCGCGGCTGCTGCACCAGCGCGCAAACCTTGAACCTGTCGGACACCACCTAAGCGATCACTCGACGACGGGCGGCCAGCGGCCGCCCGTCTTGCTTTCGCAGACACGGTGCCGCCCTGTGCGATTCTGAACGATCTTCACGTCGTGTGGCAGACGGGCATCTATGCACGCTCGGAGCCTTGCCGGCGTGACAACCGCGTGCTCAAGACGCGGCCGTTGCAGTCAGAGGTGATGCGGGGTGTATCAGATGGGGCTCGGCGGGGCTTGCAGAGTGATCGTGATTCTTGCGACCGCACTCGTCGCAGGGTGTGCGAGTGAAGCAGGGCAGGGCGGACCAAAGTCGACCGGCTCGGTCCCTGGCGGACGCTGCCAGGAATTGAAGGCGGAGGCCGCACGGCTCGAAGCGCGTGGGGTCCAGTACAAGGCGGACCAAGCCGGCCGCGGCGAGATCAAGTTGTCGCCTGCGCAGAAGGCCGAGGTCGATCGCTACAACGCCATTCTCGACAGGTACCTCGGCGGCAAATGCCACTTGTGATCCGGGCGGCAGAACCGAGTTAACGGGCGGCGCTCCAGGCCATTCCAGTCAGGTGCCGCCGCCGCGCCGCTTCTCGGGATGCAGCGTCTTGCCGAGAATATGCTCGTCACGCCCGATCACGTGGGCGCTTGCGCCGACGATGAGGGGATCCGGACCGCGCACGACATTGTGGTTCCTGTTCGGATAATCGAGCGTGGCCAGAAAATGCTGCATGCAATTGAGGCGCGCGCGTTTCTTGTCGTCGGATTTGACGATCGTCCACGGCGCGTCGGCTGTGTCGGTGTAGAAGAACATCGCCTCCTTGGCCTCGGTGTAGGCGTCCCACTTGTCCAGCGAGGCCTTGTCGATCGGCGACAGCTTCCACTGTTTCAAGGGATCATCGGCGCGCGAGGCGAAGCGGCGCGCCTGCTCGTCTCGGGTCACCGAGAACCAGTATTTGTAGAGCCGGATGCCCGACCGGACCAGCATCCGCTCGATGTCCGGGCACTCGCGCATGAACTCGAGGTACTCGTTCGCCGAGCAGAAGTTCATGACGCGCTCGACACCTGCCCGGTTGTACCAGGAGCGATCGAAGAACACGATCTCGCCGCCGGACGGCAGGTGCGCGATGTAGCGCTGGAAGTACCACTGCGTCTTCTCGCGGTCGGTGGGCTTCTCGAGCGCAACGACCCGCGCTCCACGCGGATTGAGATGTTCGGTGAACCGTTTGATCGTCCCGCCTTTTCCAGCTGCATCACGCCCTTCGAAGATCATGACGATGCGCTCACCGGTCTCCTTCACCCAGGCCTGCGCCTTCAGGAGTTCTGTCTGCAACTCGATGAGGTGCGCGAGATAGTCCTTCTCACGGAGCCGCGTTCGATAAGGGTATTCACCCGTCTCGAACGCCCTCCGGATGGCATCGGGGTTCTGGCGCATGGCTGCCAGCTCATGCGCGCGCGCACCACGCGCCGCCACCGTCGATCTCGACTCCTCGGCCACGCTGTCCGCCGCCGGTGGCGTCGCATCGACCGGTGCGGCGCTGTCGCCAGCGATTGGCGGTGCGGTCGTGCCGTCGCTGGCGGCCATCGGATCGCGTGTCATGGGCGGCCTCCGTCGAGATTGTTGATTGTTTTTCGCACCTGCCGCGCCGGCAGGACTGCCGACGGAAAGTCGACGTGCATTTCCGATCATGTTCCCAGCGCTCGGCGTCATGACGCCTTGACGTCGATCAACCTGCCAACGACCTCGGCGCCTCCGCGTAGAGTGTGCTTAACGGGAACAGCGGGCCGTCGCGGCAGGGTGCCCCTTGGCGAACGGCTCCGCGGCAGTCATTAATCAGGCAGCGTGCAGTCAACGGAAGCAGCGCCGAACCGGGAGAACGCCGTGTCGAGCTATGACGTCATGATAATCGGTGCCGGCCCTGGCGGCTACGTCACTGCCATTCGCTCAGCCCAACTCGGCTTCAAGACCGCCATCGTCGAACGCGAGCACTTGGGCGGCATCTGCCTCAACTGGGGCTGCATCCCGACCAAGGCGTTGTTGCGCTCCGCCGAGATCTTCCACTATGCGACGCATGCCAAAGACTACGGACTCGTCATCGAAGGCACGGTGAAGGCCGACCCGGCCGCGATCGTGAAGCGCTCGCGCGGCGTCTCGGGTCAGCTCAACGGCGGCGTCGGCTTCCTCCTGAAGAAGAACAAGGTCGACGTGATCTGGGGCGAAGCTTTCATCGATGGCCCCGGCAAGATCACCGTCGGGGCAGCGAAGAAGAAGGCGTTTGAGCCGCAGAACCCGGTGCCGAAAGGCACGCTCGGCGCCGGCACCTATTCCGCCAAGCACATCATCGTCGCGACCGGCGCGCGACCACGCGTCATTCCCGGCATCGAACCGGACGGCAAGAGCATCTGGACCTACTTCGAAGCGATGGTGCCGCCGGCCATGCCGAAGTCGCTGATCGTGATGGGGTCGGGCGCCATCGGCATCGAGTTCGCGAGCTTCTACCGCACGCTCGGCGCCGAGGTGACGGTGATCGAACTGCTGCCGCAGATCCTGCCCGTCGAGGACGCCGAAATCGCCGGTCTCGCGCGCAAGGCCTTCGAGAAGCAGGGCATGAAGATCATGACCGGCGCCAAGGTCACCAAGGTCGAGAAGTCGCCGACAGGCGTCACGGCCACCATCGACATCGGCGGCAAGACCGAGACGATCAGCGCCGAGAAGCTCATTTCAGCGGTCGGCGTGCAGGGCAACATCGAGGGGCTCGGCCTCGAGAAGCTCGGCGTGAAGACCGACCGCGGCTGCATCGTCACCGACGGCCACGGGCGCACCAATGTCACGGGCATCTACGCCATCGGCGACGTCGCCGGCCCGCCGATGCTCGCGCACAAGGCCGAGCACGAGGGCGTCATCTGCGTCGAGACCATCAAGGGGCTCCACACGCACGCCATGGACAAGACGAAGATCCCCGGCTGCACCTATTGCCACCCGCAGGTGGCGAGCGTCGGCCTGACCGAGGCCAAGGCGAAGGAAGCCGGCCATCAGGTGAAGGTCGGCCGCTTCAACTTTCGCGGCAACGGCAAAGCCATCGCGCTGGGCGAGCCCGATGGCCTGGTGAAGACCGTGTTCGATGCGAAAACGGGCCAATTGCTCGGCGCGCACATGATCGGCGCGGAAGTGACCGAGCTGATCCAGGGTTTCGTCGTCGCGATGAACCTTGAGACGACGGAGGAAGAGCTGATGCACACGGTGTTCCCGCATCCGACGCTCAGCGAGATGATGCACGAGAGCGTGCTCGATGCGTACGGGCGGGTGATACATATGTAGGTGGGGCGTAATCGACGCGCCTGCTCGTCGACATGCTATGCTAGTTGAGCGATTCGACCCAGGGAGACACCCATGAACGCGCAAACCCAGCAGCTTGTCGTGTTTCTCCTCATCGGATTGGTAGCCGGCTTCCTCGCCAGCCTCGTCGTCGGCGGCGGTGGTCTCGTGCGGTATCTGGTGACCGGCGTGATCGGTGCGTTCGTCGGTGGCTTCCTGCTGTCGTCGCTCGGCGTCAACCTCGGCATCCGCAACGCACTTGCCTCGCAGATCGTGACCGCCACCATCGGCGCGATCGTCGTCGTCATACTGGCGCGCGTCATCGCCTGAGGCGGTCGGGGCAACCTCAAAGCGTCGTCCCGCACCGGTTCTCGCGTGGGCGCTCGTCCTCCGGATCATCCACGCCGGCCAGGACGCGCGGGGGCGGCGAGGGCGCTTGTTGATCGTGGGTGCCTGGATGTGCCTCGGCCTGTTGTGCAGCGTCATAGTGATCAAGCGGTTTTTCGATCCTGCTTGTGAAGACGATCTGCGGATCGCTCGGGTCGATGCCGTGGGCTTGGAACGCCTCCTTGATGGCCTGCACGGCGCGGGCGTGCGCCGCGACTTCGGCGGCGCGATGCGATTCGATCCAGAAGCGCACCTTGAGTGCGAGCGAGGTCGGCCCGAGTGCCCATGGCAGGACCTGCGGCGCAGGTGTCGGCTTGATCTCGTCGACACGCGCAAGAGCGGAGTTGATCAGCGCCTGCACGGAGCGAACGCTGTGTTCGTAGCCGACCGTCACATCGATCGAGATCCGCCGCTGTTCATGGGCCGTGTTGATGGTGATGCACTGAGTGTAGATGTCGGCATTGGGAACGACGACGACGCGGCCGTCGTAGGTCTTGATGAGGGTCGCACGCTGTTCGATGCGCTGCACCGTACCTTCGATGGTACCAAGCGAGATCTGGTCACCACGTCGGAACGGCTGACGTAGCAGGATGAGCAACCCGGCGAGCCAGTTCTGCAGAATATCCTTGAAGGCGAAACCGATCGCCACGGAGCCGACACCGAGGCCGGCGACGAGATCGCCCGGATTGAGCGTCGGCAGGACGATCGTCAATCCGATCAACAGTCCGACGAGGATCATCGACCACATCACGAAGTCGGCGAGCATCTCTCCGAGATCTTCGCGCCCCCGGCGCCGGAAAGTGCGCCGCGTAACGATCCGCAGCACGAGCGCCAGCGCAACGAACATCGTGATTACGACCACCGCGACGATCAGGTTCGGCAGCACCGACCAGAAACCCTCGACCCAGATGCCGAGCTTGGCTGTGGCGCTCTCCATGACATCCTCCGGCCGACCGGATGTGCAGACAGCGCGGGCTCTCACCGTCTCCCGTTCGAAGTCGGCGAACGCGACGGCACGGTGATGGTTCCGTGACCCCACGATCTGAGGCCGGTTCGCATCAGGCACCATTCCAAATCGTCCATAGGTGCCGACGCGGCTGGACTGGCCTGCGTTCGGAGCGCTCTTTTGCTGCCGTGGCGGTCGGTCCGGCTGCGCGCGTCCCGCACACGACAGCAGCCCACGGCTAACGCTTCGTCAGCCGATGTGGAGGAGGCTCGCATGGCACAGATCGAACCCTACATGCCGTTCATCATCATGGCCTTGAACGGTCTCATCGCCGGCTGGCTCGCCGGCCTTCTGCTTGGCGGCGGCGGACTGATCCGCAACATGATCGTCGGCATCATCGGCGCCTTCATCGGCGGCCTGCTGGTGAAATACGGCTTCCTGAACCTTCCCTTCGATTTCGGCGCATGGGGGAACCAGATCGCGGTGTCCACGATCGGTGCGCTCATCGTCATCGTGCTGGCTCGCATCCTCGGCCGCTGAGCGGCACGACAGCCGTGACCAAGCGGGCTCAAACCTTGGCGAGCAGCTTGGAAATCTCCGCTTCGAACTCGGACCTGAGGTCCGGACGCGCCAGTGCATAGGCGACGTTCGCGGCCAGGAACCCGATTTTCGAGCCGCAGTCGTAGATGGTGCCGTCGAAACGCACGGCATGGAAGGTCTGGTGGGGCTGGCCCTGCAACCTGATCATCGCGTCGGTGAGCTGTATTTCGTTGCCGGCTCCCTTCTCGTGGCGGGCGAGCAGGTCGAAGATCGCCGGCTGCAGGATGTAGCGGCCGGTGATGTGCAGGTTCGATGGTGCGGTGCCCTTCTTCGGCTTTTCGACCATGCCTGTGATGGTCGATACCTTGGCCTTCGCATCCGTGACACCGACGATGCCGTACTGGTGCGTCTGGTCGTCCGGCACGGGGGCTACTGCGATGTGGTTTCCGCCGTGCCGCTCGTATGCGTCGATCATCTCGGCGAGGCAGGGTGTCGGGCCGAAGTGCAGCATGTCCGGCAGAAGCAGAGCGAATGGCTCGTCGCCGACGAGATCACGCGCGCACCAGACCGCATGACCGAGCCCGAGGGGGGCCTGCTGACGGGTGAAGCTCGTCTGGCCGGGTTTCGGAGTTTCTGCCCGGAGCTCGGCGAGTTCCTTTGTCTTGTTGCGCTCCTCGAGCGTGCGCTCGAGTTCGAACATCGAATCGAAATGGTCCTCGATCACGCCCTTGTTGCGGCCGGTGACGAAGATGAAGTGCTCGATCCCGGCCGCGCGCGCCTCGTCGACGACGTGCTGGATGACCGGTCGATCAACGACCGTCAGCATCTCCTTCGGCATCGCCTTGGTCGCCGGCAGGAACCGCGTACCGAGGCCGGCGACGGGAAATACGGCCTTGCGGATGCGTTTCTTGGGCGAGGTCATGCGGGGCATCTCCTGGATGTGCCGTTGCAACCCGGCGTCTGCCGGGTTGTTCCCGTGCCGATCGATACAATTGGGATATGAACGAAAACGGTCCTTAAGGACAACTCGCCTAACGTGACGTCTGCGGATCAGAGTTGCGGGCGTGACATGACGGTACTGGTGACGGGCGGGGCTGGGTACATCGGCAGTCATATGGTTGTCGAGCTTCTCGGTGCTGGGGAGCGCGTGGTCGTCCTCGACAATCTGACCACCGGATTTCGCTGGGCCGTCGCCCCCGCTGCCCGGCTGGTGGTCGGCGACGTCGCCGACGAGGCCCTTGTCTCTCGTCTCATCCGTGAACACGACGTGGAGGCGATCATCCATTTCGCCGGCTCTATCGTGGTCCCCGATTCCGTTCGCGACCCGCTCGGCTACTACCTCAACAACACGGTCAAGAGCCGGGCATTGATGGCGACGGCCATAGCGAACGGGGTAAACCGCTTCATCTTCTCCTCCACCGCTGCCGTCTACGGCATGGCCGAGGTGATGCCGGTGACCGAGACGACGCCACTGGCTCCGATGTCGCCCTACGGCTCGTCGAAGCTGATGACCGAGGTGATGCTGGCCGATGCCGCGCGCGCGCACGATTTCAACTACGTGGCGCTGCGCTACTTCAACGTTGCCGGTGCCGACCCTGACGGGCGCACGGGGCAATCGACGGCGGGCGCCACGCACCTGATCAAGGTCGCCTGCGAGACGGCGCTCGGCAAACGCAGCCACATGCAGGTCTTCGGCACCGACTACCCGACGCCGGACGGCACCTGTCTCAGGGACTACATCCACGTCACAGATCTGGCAGCCGCACATCTGGCCGCGCTCTCGCATCTCCGGCGGGGCGGCACCTCGGACGTGTTCAATTGCGGGTACGGCCACGGCTATTCCGTGCTCGAGGTGCTCGACGCTGTGCGGCGGGTAAGTGGTGCGGGCAACCGCCTCGACGTCCGCCTCGCCGAGCGCCGGCCCGGCGATCCGCCCGCCATCGTCGCCGCCTCCGACAAGATCCGGACGGCACTCGGCTGGCAGCCGCAACTCGACGATCTCGACTCGATCGTGCGCCACGCGCTGGCCTGGGAGCAGGGGCTGACCGAGCGTCTCGCCAGTGTCGCCTGAACAGGCCTAACGGCCGTTCCGGCGAAGGGTCACAGGGGCTGCCGGTCGCACAATCGCCCCGAATGGCGCTATGCTGTAGCGCATGAGAGGGCAACGCCGATTTTCTGCCCTGCCGATGGCGGGCCTTGCGCCGACGTCTTGCGTGGCGTCCGGATACCCGTCCGGCGGACGATTGGCGGCTCTTTGCCGAGCCCTTTATTGTTTGGCAGCTCTGCTGCCGTTCGCCGCGATCGCTGCCGATGCGAAGCCGCCGGCGCCGTCCAACGGTTTCCGTGCGTTTCTCGCCTCCGTCTGGCCCGAAGCCGCCGCCGCCGGGGTCCGGCGCAAGACCTTCGACGGCGCGGTGAAGGGGCTCGAGCCGGATCTGACGCTGCCCGACCTCGAAATCAGCGGCAAACCAGCGCGCCGGCAGAGCCGACAGGCCGAATTCTCCCGCCCGCCGGGCGAGTACCTCGGCGAAAGCACCCTCGACCGGCTGGCGGCAACAGGCCGCGACCTCGCGCGCAGGCATGCCGCCGTTCTGGCCGAGATCGAGCGACGCACCGGCGTGGATCGCTTCGTGGTGCTTGCCATCTTCGGGCGCGAGACCGCCTTCGGCAGTTACCGGCTGCCGCACGACGCCATCCGCGTGCTTGCCACGCAGGCCTGGATCGGCAGGCGCAAGGAGCAGTTCCGCAAGGAGTTCGTGCTGGCGCTCAAGATGCTCGAGGACGGCGTGCCGCGACGGAGCATGCGTTCGTCGTGGGCCGGCGCGATGGGCCTTACGCAGTTCCTGCCGAGCGAGTTCTACCAGCACGCGCGCAGCCACTCGGGTGATGCGCCGGCCGATCTCTTCACGTCTGTGCCAGACGCGCTCGCTTCTGCTGCCCGTCAACTCCAGGCCAAAGGCTGGGTGAGGGGCGAGCCGTGGGGGTTCGAGGTGATTCGACCAGCAGCGGTTGACTGCGCCTTCGAGGGGCCACCGGACAACCGACCGGTCCGCGACTGGCTGGCGCGCGGCATCAGGCCGGCCAGTGGCAGGCAAGTGCCCGATGCGCTGTACTCTGCTCGTGGCTACCTGATGTCGCCGGCCGGCGCACACGGTCCGAGTTTTCTCGCACTCGAGAATTTCCAGGTGATCCGCCGCTACAATACGTCGGATCTCTACGCCACGTTCGTCGGCTCCCTCGCCGATCGGATCGCCGGCCGGGGCGGGTTCGTCACCTCCTTCGCAACTGTCGGATCGCAACGCACGGAGGTCATCCGGACGATCCAGTCGGCGCTGATGGCGAGAGGCTATGCAATCGACAAGGTCGACGGCTTCATCGGGTCGAGCACGCGCCGCGAGGTCGGTCGCTATCAGCGCGCGAACCGCCTGGCCGTCGATTGCTGGCCGTCAATCAAACTTGCCGAACACATGAAGCGAAGCCGGCCGCCGCGAGATGCGCGCCGCGCGGCGGGTGACGCTCAATGACCGCACAACGGCGCTCACCAACGGCCGGCGGTTTTCGGGCGGTGCCCATCTGCGGTCTGCTGATGATTCTCCTCATCACTTCGGATGGCGCGGCGAGTGACGGTGCCCCGCGTGGCGCCGGCGCGTTCGCGCTCATGCCCGCCACCGGCGCATCGGAGGCGCGGGAGGCTGCAGGCCAGGCGACAGCTGCGGCCCGCCCTTCCAACGGCACGCCGGTGTCCGAGGCCACGGCCGGTCCCACAGAAGACGATATCCGCGCACTGCTGCGGCGGATGCGTTCTGCAACTCTGCGCGGCGGCGTACGAGCCGCGACGTTCGAACGGCTGGCGTCCGGGATCCGTTTGGAGCCGTCCGTGATTGCACGGCTCGGTTCTCAGCCGGAGTTGGTGCGGCCGGTGTCGAGCTACATCCGCGCTCTTGTCGATGATTCCCGCGTGGCGGAAGGCAGACAGCGTCTCGCCGAACACGGTGATCTCTTGCGCAGGATCGAGGCGGCATATGGTGTTCCCGCACCCGTACTCGTTGCGATCTGGGGGATCGAGTCGCGCTATGGCACCCGCACGGGCACAATTCGCGTGCTCGATGCGCTCGCGACACTGGCTGCGGCCGGCGGACGGCGTCAGGCGTTCTGGGAGCAGCAACTCGTCGCCGCGTTCAGGATCGTCGAGCGAGGCGACGTGCAGACTGGCGACCTCGTCGGGTCATGGGCTGGCGCGCTGGGCCACACGCAGTTCATCCCGAGCACCTATCTGGCGCGAGCAGTGGACTTCGACGGGGACGGGCGCCGCGACATCGTTTCCTCGGTACCGGATGCGCTTGCCTCGGCGGCTCATCACCTGCGTGCATCGGGGTGGATGCCGGGAGTTCCCTGGGGCGTGGAAGTGGCGCTGCCGGCGGGCTTCGACTACGCATTCTCCGCGCCTGGACGGGCGCGCCCGGTCGAAGTGTGGGACCAGTTGAAGGTGCGGCGGGCCGACGGGGCTGCGCTGCCACGAGGCGCGGGCGACATGCAACTCATCCTGCCGGCGGGTGCTGAGGGACCGGCGTTTCTGGTGACTCGGAGCTACCGCGCGATCCTCGGCTACAACAACGCCATGTCCTATGCGATTGCCGTCAGCTTGCTTGCGGAGCGCATATCCGGCGGACCCGGAACGATCGCGGCCTGGCCGACGGAAGACGCGCCGTTGAAACTCGACGAGCGAAAGGAGATGCAGCGCCACCTCGTTGGGCTCGGTTATGACGTCGGCGGCATCGACGGCATCATGGGCAACGGAACGCGCGATGCGATACGCGCCTACCAGGCCGGCAGCGGGCTGGCTGAGGACGGCCATCCGGACCGCGATCTGCTCGAGCGGCTGCGGGTCGACATGTCCGATTCTCAGCACATCCCCTGAGACTTCCCCGGCAGGCGAGCCGACAGCTGCCGCCCGGCAGCCGCTATGCTATGGGAGGGCAAGGAGTCGATACCGAGGAATGGAGCGTGGTTTGGTACGACCGGCAGGAGCGAGCGCTCAGCGCATAAGCGTGCTTCGTGGACGCGCCCGAGCGCTGTCGGTGCGCGGCGTTTTCGCGCTCGCTTCCGCAATCCTCGCGCTCGCGGGTGTAGTGGGCCCGTGCCCGGCCGACGCTCAGGGCCTACCCACGTTTGGAACGAGCTTTGTCACTCCATTCCCCGATAACGACATCTACCGCATCCGCGTGCTCGGCGACGTGATGGCCGACGGCATGCTCGGTGGCCTCGAAGGGGGCCTCTCGGGCGACCCTCGCATCGCATTCGAGGAAGGCGTCACCCGGCTCGACTACCTGACGCGTGCCAACTGGGACGAGGCGGTGACCGCGATCGAGGCGAGCAGCGCTCAGCCGGCAAGCCACATCGCGGTCGTGCTGTTCGCCATCAACGATCGCCAGCCCGTGCGTGTGCCCGGGCAGCGCCGCATCGGCCTCGGCACGGAGCCGTGGCGGGAGGCATATGCCCAGCGCATAGACCGCGTGATGAAGGCGCTGCGCGCGAAGCGCACGGCCGTCTACTGGGTCGGGCTACCGATCATGCGGCGCGAAGAGCACAACGAGTTTGCGCAGGTCGTCAACGCGATCTTCCGCGAGCGGGCGTTCCGCAACGGCATAAAGTTCATCGACGCCTACGCCGGTTTTGCGACGGCAGCCGGCGAGTACAGCGCCTACGGCCCCGACGTGGACGGCGACAACACGCTGCTGCGCACGCGGGACGGCGTGTATTTCACGCACGAGGGCTATCGCAAGCTTGCCCACTTCGTCGAGCGCGAGATCAAGCGCGACATTGCCGAGGCGGTGGCGCAGCGCTCGGTGCCTTTGCTTGGCAGCGAGGCCGAGCTCCGGCGAATGCTTCCACAGAAGGCGGCCACGCCTGCGGGGCAGCCCGCGCCGCAGGCGGTTACCTACGCGGGCGGTCGTGCCGCCTCGACGGCTTCCCGCGTCCGGCTGGCGCCCGCCGCGCCCGCCGTCGGCGAGCGCAAGGCGGAGAACAGCCGCATCACCTTCAAGCGTGTCATCGACGGCCGCGAGGAGACCATGTCGGTGGAGATCGTCCGGCCGGCGATTTCCGCCGCAGTGCTGGCATTGGTGGCCCGCAGCGGCACGCGCGCATCGCGGCTCGGCGACACGGTCAAGGGACGTACGGTCGACGGCATGCCGGTGATGGCGTCGGTGACACCGTCGGAGGCCGGAGCGACGCGCGCGCTCGCCCCGACGCAGGCGCCGCACTTCAAGCTGTGGGCGCGTGGGGAGCGCACGCCGCCGCGGCCGGGTCGTGTGGATGACTTCGCTTGGCCGCCAGCGGTCGCAGCAATCGCGCATCCGGCACCGCCCGAGCGTCCGCCGCAAGCCCCGGCCAAGGACCGGGCGCGGCGCAACTGACGGCTCAGCGCGGCAGGTCGGAACGTCCCATTAACTGCAGGTCGATGGCTTGCGCGGCCTGCCGGCCCTCGCGAATAGCCCAGACGACGAGCGATTGGCCGCGACGCATGTCGCCGGCCGCGAACACTTTCGGATGGCTCGTGCGATAATCACGCTCGCTCGCCTTGACGTTCTGGCGTGGGTCGAGGTCGAGGCCGAGATCGGCGGCAAGCCCCTCGTTGACGGGCGACACGAAGCCCATCGCCAGGAGCACGAGGTCGGCTTCGATGGCAAACTCGCTGCCGGGGACTTCCTTCATCCGGTCGTCCAGCCGCGCGCAGACGAGCCGCGTGACGCGGCCGGCCTCGCCCTCGAAGCGCTTCGTGGTGACGGCGAAATCGCGCCTCGCGCCCTCGGCCTGACTGGACGATGTGCGCATCTTCAAGGGCCAGTGCGGCCATGTCAGGTCCTTGTTCTCGCGCTCGGGCGGTGCCGGCATGATCTCCAGCTGCGTCACGCTCTTCGCTCCATGGCGGAACGACGTGCCGATGCAGTCCGAACCGGTATCGCCGCCGCCGATGACGACGACGGTGCGCCCTTCGGCGACTTCGCTCGTGCCTTCGGACTTGAGCGGCTCGCCGGAGACGCGGCGATTCTGCTGCGGCAGGAAATCCATGGCGAACAGGATACCATCGAGTTCGCGTCCCGGCACCGCGAGGTCGCGCGGCTTCTCCGCACCGCCGGCGAGAAGAACAGCATCGTAATTTGCAACCAGCGCGTGGATGGTCCTGTCGCGGCCGATATGGGTATTGCACTGGAAGCGGACACCTTCCGCTTCCATCTGAGCGACCCGGCGCGCGATCACGGACTTCTCGAGCTTGAAATCCGGGATACCGTAGCGCATCAGGCCGCCGGGAAAGGCGTTCTTCTCGAACACGGTAACCTCGTGGCCGGCGCGGCCGAGTTGCTGAGCGGCGGCGAGCCCTGCCGGGCCCGACCCGACGATGGCGACCTTGCGGCCGGTCTTGCGCTCCGCCTTCTGTGGCGCGATCCAGCCCTCGGACCACGCCTTGTCGGCGATGGCGCACTCGATGGTCTTGATCGTGACCGGAGTGTCCTCGATGTTGAGCGTGCAGGAGGCTTCGCAGGGAGCCGGGCAGATGCGTCCCGTGATCTCCGGGAAGTTGTTGGTGGAATGCAGGTTGTGCGCGGCCTTGCGCCACGCACCGTGGAACACGAGGTCGTTCCAGTCCGGGATCTGGTTGTTCACCGGACAGCCGTTGTGGCAGTACGGTATGCCACAATCCATGCAGCGCGCGGCCTGCTTCTGGGTCGCTCCGTCGCCCAGCGGCTCGACGAATTCGCGCCAGTGCTTCAAGCGCTCCTCGACCGGCCGATAGCCGCGCTCATGGCGCTCGATCTCGAGAAATCCGGTTGGCTTGCCCATGTCGTGTCCCGTCAGATGAAGTCGGCCGGCGTCAGGTCGCGGCAGGTAGGTCGAGGATCGTCTCCGAGCGCGCGATCCATTTTCGCACGGCCGGACGCGAGGTCAGGTCGAAGCCCCCCTCATGAGCGACGCGCGTGTAGGCGAGCAAGGCGATGTCGGCGATCGTGAAGCGGCCGGCGGCGAGGAAGTCGCGACCGGATAGCTCACTCTCCATCAGGTCTAGTGCGCGGTTGCCCCGGTCGATCCTCCATGGTTCGACCTCGCGAGCAGCCTTGCCGAGGTAGACGACCTGGAAGCGGGCGCCCGCGACGAAGAATTCATGTGCGTTCTGCTCCCAGAAGAGCCACTCATCGACTTTCGCCTGCGCGAACCCGTCCTCCGGCAGCAGTTTCGAGCCGCGCGCGAGATAGCGGATGATGGCATTCGACTGCGCGAGGCATCGGCCGTCGGCGAGTTCCACCGCCGGCACCTGACCCTGCGCGAACCTCGCGAGGTAAGCGGGCGTGCGGCTCTCGCCCTTCATGATGTCGACGTCCACCCACGCGTAGGGCAAGCCGAGATGATCGGCCGTCCACTTCACCTTGAGGCAGTTGCCTGAGCCGAGGTCGCCATGGATGCGCATCGCCTCACGCCTTCCCTTGCGTGTGCGCCAAGCCGATCTCGAGCTTGTCGAGGCCGGTCGTGTCGGCTGCCTGGGCCTGCGCCATCTTCTTCAGTGCCGCACGGTATTCGACCGGCATCACCTTGCGGAACTTCGATAGCCAGTTCGGCCAGTCGGCCAGAATGGTCCGGGCCTTGGCCGAGTTCGTGTAGTGCAGGTGGCGCGTAACCAGCCGGTGCAGGCGCTCCGCGTCCTGGTTGGTCATGTCTCCCATCACGTCGACGAGGCCGTGCGTGTCGAGGCTGCCGGCCCCGGCGAGCCGCTTCATCACCTCTTCTTCGGCGGCGATCGGCTCGAGGTCGATCATCGCCATATTGCAGCGGCTCTCGAAGTCGCCGGCCTCGTCCAGCACGTAGGCGATGCCGCCCGACATGCCGGCCGCGAAATTGCGCCCCGTCGGCCCGAGCACGACGACGACGCCGCCGGTCATGTACTCGCAGCCGTGGTCGCCGGTACCCTCGACGACCGCAACTGCCCCGGAATTGCGTACCGCGAAGCGCTCGCCCGCGATGCCCCGCATATAGGCCTCACCGGTGATGGCGCCATACAACACCGTATTGCCGACGATGATGCTGGCTTCCGGCGTGATGCCGGCGTCGGGCGCCGGACGCACGATGATCTTGCCGCCGGAAAGGCCCTTGCCCACGTAGTCGTTTGCCTCGCCGACGAGGTCGAGGGTAATGCCGCGCGCGGCCCATGCGCCGAACGCCTGCCCGGCGGTGCCGGTGAAGGTCAGCCAGATGGTGTCCTCGGGCAGGCCGGCGTGGCCGTGGTGCCTGGCGACGCGGCCGGCCAGCATGGCACCTGTTGTGCGGTCACGGTTCGATATCGAGATTTCTGCCTTTACCGCTCTGGTGCCTTCGATCGCTGGCTTCGCGATCTCGATAAGCTTGTTGTCGAGAACCTTCTCGAGCCCGTGGTCCTGCCGCTCAGAGTTCCAGATGGCGACGCCCTTCGGCGTGGCCGGCTTGTGGAACAGCTTGCGGAAGTCGAGCCCGCGCGCCTTCCAGTGGCTGATCGCGCGCTCCTTGTCGAGCATGTCGGTCTGCCCGATCATCTGGCTGAACGAGCGATAGCCCATCGCGGCCAACAGTCCGCGCACCTCTTCCGCCACGAAGAAGAAATAGTTGATGACGTGCTCGGGCTTTCCCTTGAAGCGGGCACGCAGCACCGGATCCTGCGTCGCCACGCCGACCGGGCAAGTATTCAGATGGCACTTCCTCATCATGATGCAGCCGGCCGCGATCAGCGGCGCGGTGGCGAAGCCGAACTCGTCGGCGCCGAGCAGCGCACCGACGACCACGTCGCGCCCGGTGCGAATCCCGCCGTCGACTTGCACGGCGATACGGCCTCTGAGGCGGTTGGCGACGAGCGTCTGGTGGGTCTCGGCAAGGCCGATCTCCCACGGCGAGCCGGCATGCTTGATCGAGGTGAGCGGGGAGGCGCCGGTGCCGCCTTCGAAACCGGATATGGTCACGTGATCGGCGCGCGCCTTTGCGACGCCGGCAGCAACCGTGCCGACGCCGACCTCGCTGACGAGCTTCACCGAGACGTCGCCTTCGGGGTTGACGTTCTTCAGGTCGAAGATGAGCTGTGCAAGGTCCTCGATCGAGTAGATGTCGTGATGCGGCGGCGGCGAGATCAGGCCGACCCCGGGTGTCGAGTGGCGCACGGCGGCGATGGTACGATCGACCTTGTGGCCGGGCAGCTGGCCTCCTTCTCCCGGCTTGGCGCCTTGCGCCATCTTGATCTGCATCATGTCGGAGTTGACGAGGTACTCCGTGGTGACGCCGAAGCGGCCGGATGCCACCTGCTTGATCGCCGAGCGCATGCTGTCGCCGTTGGGCAGCGGCTTGTAGCGATCGGCTTCCTCGCCGCCCTCGCCGGTGTTCGACTTGCCGCCGATGCGGTTCATCGCGATGGCGAGGGTGGTGTGCGCCTCACGACTGATCGAGCCATAGCTCATCGCGCCGGTGGCGAAACGCTTGACGATCTCGGCCGCCGGCTCGACCTCGTCGAGCGGCACCGGGGCCCGTCCCGCTTCTTCGGCGGACCTGATCCGGAACAGTCCCCGCATGGTCATCAACTGCTCGGACTGGTCGTTCACCTGGGCCGCGTAGGCGCGATATTTCTCCGGCAGGTTGCCACGCACGGCGTGCTGCAGGTCGGCGACTACCGGTGCCCGCCACATATGCGCCTCGCCACGGACGCGGAAGGCATACTCGCCGCCGACATCGAGTGCGTCGTCGAGCACCGGCACGGGTGCGAAAGCCTGGCGGTGACGCTCGACCGTCTCGCGGGCGACGTGGCGCAACCCGACACCCTCGATCTGGGTGTGCGTACCGGTGAAATAGCGGGCGACGAACGAGGAGCGCAGCCCGACCGCGTCGAAGATCTGCGCGCCGCAATAAGACTGGTAGGTCGAGATGCCCATCTTCGACATGACCTTGAGCAGGCCCTTGTCGATCGCCTTGATGTAGCGCTTCTGCGCCTCCTTGAGATCGAGCGCCGCGTCGAGCGCGGGCAGCATGTCGGCGATCGTCTCGAAGGCCAGATATGGGTTGATCGCCTCGGCGCCGTAGCCGGCGAGGGTCGCGAACTGGTGCACCTCGTGCGCCTCGCCGGTCTCGACGACGAGGCCGACGGAGGTTCTCAGACCTTGTTTGATCAGGTGATGATGCACCGCGGAGGTCGCCAGCAGCGAGGGGATCGGCACGCGATCCGCCCCGGTGGCGCGGTCGGACAGGATGATGATGTTGTACTCGCCGGAGCGCACCGCCTCCTCGGCCTCGGCGCAGACGACATCGAGCGCCGCCTCCATGCCACGCGTGCCGTTTTCGACCGGATAGGTGATGTCGATCGTGATCGAGGTGAATTCGTTGTCCTTCACCTTGCCGATCTGGCGGATACGCTCGAGGTCTTCGTTGGTCAGGATCGGCTGGGCGACCTCGAGGCGACGCTGCTGGGCCGTGCCCTCGAGATCGAGAATGTTCGGCCGCGGGCCGATGAACGACACGAGGCTCATGACAAGTTCCTCGCGGATCGGGTCGATCGGCGGGTTCGTAACCTGCGCGAAGTTCTGCTTGAAATAGGTGTGCAGCAGCTTCGGCTTCGAGGACAGCGCCGAGATCGGCGTGTCGGTACCCATAGAGCCGACCGCCTCCTGGCCCGTGAGCACCATCGGTGCCATCAGGAACTTCAGGCTCTCCTCGGTGTAGCCGAACGCCTGCTGCAGATCGAGCAGCGCGACGTTCGTCCTGCGCGGCGGCGACTTGTCCTTCGCAAGCGGCAGGTCGGAGACCTGGATCTGCGTTCGCGACAGCCACTGCTGGTAGGGGTGCGCGGCAGCGAGTTCGGCCTTGAGTTCGTCGTCGGAGACGATACGGCCCTTCTCGAGATCGATCAGCAGCATCTTACCCGGCTGCAAGCGCCACTTGGTGACGATGTCGGCCTCGGCGACCGGCAGAACACCGCTCTCCGACGACATGATCACCACATCGTCCCTCGTGACGAGATAGCGGGCGGGCCGGAGGCCGTTACGATCCAGCGTTGCGCCGATCTGGCGGCCGTCGGTGAACGCCATCGCCGCGGGGCCATCCCACGGCTCCATCATCGCAGCGTGATATTCGTAGAACGCGCGCCGCTGTTCATCCATGAGCGGGTTGCCAGCCCAGGCCTCGGGGATCAGCATCATCGCCGCGTGGGACAGGCTGTACCCGCCCATGGTGAGGAACTCGAGGGCATTGTCGAAGCAGGCGGTATCGGACTGGCCCTCGTAGGAGATCGGCCAGAGCCGCCTGATATCGTCGCCGAACAGCGGCGAAGAGACCGTTGCCTGACGCGCCGCCATCCAGTTGACGTTGCCACGCAGGGTGTTGATCTCGCCGTTATGGGCGACCATCCGATAGGGGTGGGCGAGCTTCCACGACGGAAATGTGTTGGTCGAGAACCGCTGATGGACCAGCGCCATCGCGCTCTCCAGTCGCGGGTCGGAGAGATCGCGGTAGTACGCCTTCACCTGAAAGGAAAGAAACATGCCCTTGTAGACGAGCGTGCGCGACGACAGGCTGACCGTGTAGTGGCCGATGTCGCGCCCCTTGTAGGCATCGTAGACGGCGTTCGAGACGACCTTGCGGACGAGATAAAGCTTACGCTCGAACGCCTCGGCGTCGAGCGATTTCGGCCGCGCGACGAAGATCTGCATGTGATGCGGCTCGGTCGCCGCGACCAGTTCGGACAGCATGCTGGCGTCGACCGGCACGTCACGGAAGCCGATGAGCTGCAGCCCCTCCTGGCGCAACAGCCGGGTCCAGACATTGGCGCAATGCGTGCGCAGCCTCTCGTCCTTCGGCATGAACAGCTGGCCGACCGCATAGTCGCCTGGCTTCGGCAACTTGAAGCCGAGCTTGCCGCACTCTTCGGCCAGGAAGGCATGCGGGATCTGAATCAAGATACCGGCGCCGTCGCCCGAGTTCGGATCGGCGCCGACGGCGCCGCGATGCTCGAGATTCTCGAGAATGAACAAAGCATCCTCGATGATCTTGTGGCTCTTCCTGCCCGTCAGGTTGGCGATGAACCCGACGCCGCAGGCATCACGCTCCTGCGTGGCATCGAACAGGCCCCGTTCCAGATCGGCGTCGAGCCAGCCGGCCTCTTCGTGCGTTGGCAACTCGAAAGAGCCGGTGGCGATGTGGGTGCGCATCTCGGTCATGGCGTTCTCGCTAGGGGCTCGGTCGAGCGGTGGGGCCGGCCGACGGACGATCTTGGCAAGGGGATAGGACGGAGCGGCCGGGCCCGCAATCGGGCGGTGGGCGGCAGTGCCGCGGTGCTCTGGAGGCGCCGCCGCTCGTGCGGCATGCTCAGGCGGGGCGCTTTCGTTTTCGTGCCGCCGTCGCACGCGACGCGCGGTCGGCGCGGGCATTGCGGCCGGTGCGCGCATGGCTCGTGGTCTCGGCCCAATGTGCCGCCCACCTCTCAAGCCGCGCTGTGCCCGCACTCCTCATGACACCGCCATCCGCAACGGGGCCATCCCGGCAGCCCCTGCAATCCGATAAAGGACAGTCTTGCTGACCTTTCTTCGACATTAAGCAGATTTCATGTGCCGAGACAAGCGGCAATTTCAGGTGTGGCCAGAGGGTGCCAGACGGGGCGGCTGGCCGCGATTGCCCGATTTCTGTGAAAGAAAATTACTCATTCGTCGGATCGGGAGGCGCTCGCTCGGCAAGCTTGGCCTCGTCCCAGAGCGCGTCCATCTCTTCGAGGCTACTGTCGTTGGGCGTCCGGCCGCCGGCCGCCAGCCGCTCCTCGATATGGGCGAAGCGGCGTCGAAACTTCTCGTTGGTGGCGCGTAGGGCGGCTTCCGGCTCGACCTTCAAGTGACGGGCGACGTTGGCGATGACGAACAGCAGGTCGCCGATCTCTTCGGCAACATGCGCGTGGTCCGGCGCAGGCGCCGCGACCGCCGTCTCGAGTTCGGCGATCTCCTCGCGTACCTTGGCGAGAACGGGGACGAGCGACGGCCAATCGAATCCGACACGCGCTGCCTTGTCCTGAAGCTTCACGGCGCGTGAGAGTGCGGGAAGTGCCGCCGGCACGCCGTCGAGCACGCTTTCAGCTGCAACCTGGGTGCCTGCCGAGGCGCGTCGCTCGGTTGCCTTGGCGGCGCGTTCGCCGGCCTTGATGCGTTCCCAGAACCCTGGGGCAGCGCCTGACGCGCGCTCCTGAGGCGTACCGAACACGTGCGGATGGCGGCGGATCATCTTGGCGGTGATCGCCTCCACGACGTCACCGAATGCGAAGGCCTGCCGCTCCTCCGCCATGCGGGCGTGATAGACGACCTGCAACAGGAGATCGCCGAGTTCGTCGCGGAGGTCCAGCATGTCGCCGCGTGCAATCGCGTCGGCGACCTCCGCAGCTTCCTCGATCGTGTAGGGGGCGATCGAGGCGAAGTCTTGCGCCAGGTCCCAAGGGCAGCCGGTACCGGGAGTGCGCAGCGCCGCCATGATGGCGATAAGGTCAGCGATGTCGCGCGAGGTTCGCGGCATTGTGGTCTCCCGGCTGGAGGGCCGTTGTCGGCCGACGTGTGGTCGGATAGCTAGTCGGTAGTATGCTGCCAAGGCTCGTGAAGTCGGGCGGGCCTGACGCGCAGCGGGTGAGGGCAGGGCGACACAGGAGGCCTCGGGACGGTCATGATCGTGCTCAGGCTGATTGGCAACGCGCTCCTGATGGCGGCCGAGATTGCCGCCGTTGCCGGTCTTGCGCTCATCGCGACGCGGCTGCCACTCCTCTTCGCCGGCCTCACAGCCGCGGTGGCGCTGACGCTCGGCACGGCGCTCGAGCGCAAACGGCTGATCTACGAGATACCCTTCTATATCGAGGGTGAGAGTCGCCTCGGCCGCTTCGTGGCGACCGCCGTGGCGCTCGTCACCTCGCTTGCCAAGGCCGTGATGGTCGGCTTCCTCGCGCTCCTCACATTCTCCGGGACCAACACCGATCGCCGATTCTGGATCGCGGTGGCGATGGCGGTCACCATCTATGCCGGCGTCAGTCTGCTCAGGCGCCTTTGGCTGTCGTTCGGCGTCCGCGCGGCAAGGTGGGGCTATTTTCGGCTCGCGCTGCCGCTCGGCATCCTGTTCGCGGTCGGTGTGGCGCTGCTGACCGCGACGAGGCTCGTAGAGGTACCAAATTTCGCCGCGATCATGCGTCAAATCATCCTCGACGTTCCGGCACGACCGAGCATAGCACAGGTTAGCGAGCTTCTGTTCCAGCTGAAGCTCTACGTCGACACGGCAATCGTCGGCCTGCTGGCGACGATGATGTCGAAGGACATGGCCCAGATCGCGGGCATGGTGCTCTCCGTGAATGCCTTAGCCGGGTTCGTCGCCGCGGTCTGGGCGGTCGCAATCGGCTCCGTCACGCTCTGGATCGAGGAGAGGCTCCCGGCCGGCAAGGGTGCGCCGTCGGGAACCGTCGGCTGACGGGACAGAGCCATTCACGATCATGCCGCCCAAAATCGGCGGCGAAGAAAGCTTTGGAGGCTTCTCGCATGACCCGCGCATTGTCCTGGCTTCTGGCTCTCCTGGTGAGCGCAGGTGCCATATTCTCCAGTGACCCGGCCCACGCCCAGCGCGGTCGCTGGGTCGAACTCGGCACGCAGTCGGTCGGCTTCGGCGTCGACCGGGACACCATCCGCGTCGGCCGTGACGAAGGCTGGCTGAAGGCGATCCGGCTGTCGGCGCAGAACAACGACGTCAAGCTCATCAATGTGCGCATCGTCTATCAGAACGGCTTCGCCGAAACCCTCAACGCGGATACGACGCTCAGGGCGGGCGGACGGCCGTACCTGATCGATCTCAGGGGCGAGCGGGCCTTCCTGAAGGAGGTCGAGATGACCTATCGCGCGCGGCGCGGCTTTGCCGGTCGTGCGCAGGTCAAGCTCGAGGGACAGGTGATCAGGGGGTACGACCGCCCGGGCGGCGGACGCGGGCGCTGGGTCAGCCTCGGGCGCAAGCAGGTCGGCTTCATCGTGGACCGCGACGTAGTGCCGGTTGGCCGCGACGAGGGCTGGCTCAGGGCGATCCGACTGAAGGCCGAGCGAAACGACGTGCGGCTCATCAACGTCCGGGTCGTCTATCAAAACGGCTTCGCCGAGAATTTCGGCGCAGATACCACGCTCCGGCCCGGCGGCGCACCTTATGAGATCGATCTCAGGGGCGAACGGTCCTTCCTGAAGCAGATCGAACTCATCTACCGGTCGCGCCCGAGCTTCAAGGGCCAGGCGGTCGTCGAGGTCGAGGGCCAAGTGGTGCGCCCGCGCCGCTGAACGGACGCCGGCAGAAACCTCGGCGGCGACAGCAGGCGACGGTGGGTTGGAGCCACCGTCGCCGTTTCAGAATGCGTAGCCCTTGCCGACGGCGAGCGGGGCCAGCACACGGTCGCCGAATGCTGTCGCCAGCGCCGACATGGCGCGCCAACCCGTGCAATGGCCAGCTGCCACCACCTCCGGCCCGAATTCCTTCATGGCTGCCACGGTCTCGGGAATCACCCGCTCGTTCGTGCCGGACAGGTGAAGCCCCCCCATCACGCAGTGCAGCGGCACGCCAGGAAAGCGCTTGCGGGCCTCCGTCATCACGTTGACGATACCCGCGTGTGAGCAGGCCGACAGCACCACGAGCCCCTTGCCCGCCACGTTGACTGCGAGGAAGCGCTCATCCATCAGCAGCTCGTCGGGCTCCCAGCCGCTGCCATCTTCGGTCCGGCGGTGCTGGCCGGGCAGCCCGCTTTCGAATGGCGTGACGCGTGGAATTTCGCCGCTGACGCATGCGAACCCTCCAGCGATCGCGGTTGGCTCGGTGGCCAGGACGACTTCGGCGCCATGCTCGGTCAGCACGCCGACGCCGGGAACATCCTGCATCGGCCGCATGCTGCCGTCCGGGCGGCGCATGGCGCGTGTCCGGAACATGCCGGGATGCGCGTAGTATGGAACCAGGCGGCCGCCATTGCCGTGTCGAATGATGCGTAGCGCCCTCAGCATCGCGCCAGCGTGATCCCAGTGCCCATGTGAAAGCACCACAGCATCGACCACGCCGAGATCGACACCGAGCCGCGAAACATTCTGCTCGAACACCTGCTCGTCCGGGCCACTGTCGAATAGCACGGTTCGCTTCTCGCCGCCGCTGTGGATGGTGACGAGGCAGGATAGGCCGTGCGCTCCGCAGCAGAGGCACGCACCACTCATGATCCAGCGGTTGGCCCATCGGCGGTCGAGGGACGCGATCTCCGTTTCGACGAAAGAGGGGACACTCGACAGGTTGTCAGTGACGTTGTCGACGAGGACGCGGATTTCGACGCGGTCGACGGCCTTGAGATCGGTCATTGAGCTACTCCAGAGAGACGGCCGACCGAGCGGTCCGGGACGGCGCTCTCAGCCGACGGATAGGGTCGGGACACGGCACGACAGTCCTATGTATCCACCTCGCCACATCGCGCCTATCATTCGCGTAATAAATATTATGGAATATATGGCGCCTCTGATCCATGCATCACAATGTCTTGTGACACCAGAACGGGAACCTCAACCCTTCTCGTAGTGATCCGCCACCAGAGCATCGAGAAGCTGGACCCCCCACCCGGACGCCCACGTCTGGCTGGTATCGGTCTTCGTCGAGTCCATGGCGACACCGGCAACGTCGAGGTGCGCCCAAGGCGTGTCCTTGACGAAGCGCTTCAGGAACTGGGCGGCCGTGATGGCACCGCCGAAGCGACCGCCGATATTCTTCATGTCGGCGTTCTTGCTGTCGATCAGTTTGTCGTAGGCGGCTGAAAGAGGCATCCTCCAGACAAGTTCCCCGGTCGCCGTGCCTGCCGCAGCGAGCTCGCCCGCAAGCTTGTCGTCGTTCGAGAACAGGCCCGCATGCTCCTTGCCGAGCGCTACCATGATGGCGCCGGTCAAAGTCGCGAGGTTGATCATGAAGCGCGGCTTGTAGCGCTCGTTCGCGTACCACAACAGGTCGCAGAGCACGAGCCTGCCTTCGGCGTCGGTGTTGAGCACCTCGACCGTCTGGCCGGACAGCGAGCGCACGATGTCGCCCGGCCGCTGGGCGCTCCCTGACGGCATGTTTTCCACGAGGCCGACGATACCGATGGCGTTGACCGGTGCCTTGCGACCGGCCAGCGCGTGCATCAGGCCCGCAACCGCGGCGGCCCCACCCATATCGCCCTTCATGTCCTCCATACCCGCCGCCGGCTTCATCGAGATGCCGCCGGTGTCGAACACCACGCCCTTGCCGACGAAGCAGAGCGGTCGCGCCCGCTTCGACTTTCCCCCGTTCCACGTCATGACCACGACGCGGGCGGGTCGGACGGAGCCCTGGGCGACGGCGAGCAGCGCGCGCATGCCGATCTTCTCCAGCGCCTCGGGCTCGAGAACCTCGATCTCGACGCCGAGCGTGGCGAGGTCCGCGCAGCGCTCCGCGAACTCGACCGGCCCGAGGACATTGGCCGGCTCGTTGACGAGATCCCGCGCCAGCATCGTTCCTCTGGCTAGTGGCTCGAGAAGGGCGAAGGCGTCCCTGGCCGCAGCGGGATCGGGGACATGGATTTTCAGGCGCGCCAGCTTCGGCGTCTCCGCGCTCTTCTCACCCGGTTCGCCATTGCCGTTGTCCTTGCGGGGCGGCGCGGAGCGGTATTTGTCAAACGTGTAGAGGCGTAGCATCGCGCCCATCGCCAGGCGCGCTGCCAACTCGGCCGTCTCGGCCTTGGCACCCCCCGCCGCCTCGACGACGACGCTGGCCGCCTCCACCTCGCCGATTCGACCAGCGATGCGACCGCCTAGGTCGGCCCACTCCCGCCGCGTCATGGGCTCGGAGCCGGCCGTGCCTGCGACGATGATGCGGACCTGCTCGAGAGCGTGCGGAGCTAGCACCTCGTAGATCTGCTTGCGCTTCCCCTTGAAACGGGCCGCCTCCCCCGCCCGGCGCAGTTGGCCGCCGGAGGCCTTGTCGAGTTTGGCGGCAAGACCCGAAAGTGTTCCGCCGTCGCCGGCGAACACGACGGTGGTCGCCTCGAGCGCGGCAGTGAGAGGCTCGAACTCGATCTCGGGAAGAAGCATGGTGGGGCTTTCGTGCGGTTGGTCGAGCGGGCGCAGTCGTTGCCGCCGGAACTACGTCATGCAGCCCCGATCCGGCCGGATGCGACGAGGATGGATGGCGAAGATTATACCCTCCGGCGATCAGTGCAAGCTGCTCGCATGATCGCCCTCGGATACGCCATCCTGGTAGCCGTCGGCCGGCGCCTCGATCCACCAGTGAACCTCTCGGCCGTCGATCGTGTAGCCGGAGGAGCCGGATAGCGAGCTGGCCACCACCCGGTCCAGCAGCGTCCGACCGAAACCGAGATGCACCGATGGAGACGGTGCAGGCACAGGCTCGTGCAAGCGTTCTCGCCAGTCGAGACGGAGGTCGCCACCAGGCGAGGCGAGACGCCAGGTCACCTCGATCGTACCGCCACCGGCGCTCAAGGCACCATACTTCAACGCGTTGGTCGCCAGCTCGTGGAGGGCCAAGCCGATGCTCTGAGCGCTCTGCGGGCGCAATGAGACGAACGGCCCGGCGATGGTGATATCCTGGTCCCTGCCTGCCGCGAACGGCTGAAGATGGGCGTGCACCAGATCTTCGAGCGACGTGCCGCGCCAGCTGCATCTGACCAGCAGGTCGTGAGACACCGCAAGACCACTCAGCCGCTCGTTGAAGGCCTGCGCGGTGTCCTGTCCGCCGAACGAGCGCCTCGCAATGGACTGGATGACAGCGAGCAGGTTCTTGGTGCGGTGGCTAAGCTCACGCATCACCACCTCCAGATGCTCCTCTCGCGCCTTGCGCTCCGAGATGTCCTCGTTCGATCCGACCCACTTCAGCAGCCGGCCTTCGCTATTCTTGAGGGCGACGCCGCGCGCCGTCGTCCAGCAGTAGGTGCCATCGGCTCGCCGTAGGCGGTAGTCGACCTGGTACTCGCCCGCCTCCTCGACCGCTGCGTGCCAGGCGGCCTTGGTCCGCTCGCGATCGTCGGGATGGACGGCATCGAGCCAACCGGTTCCTACCCAGTCTTGATACGACTGGCCGGTGAACTGACGCCACGTCGGCGAATCCTCGAGCGTCGTGCCGTCCGCCTCGGTGGTCCATTCGATCTGGGCGGAAACCTTCACGAGCGCTTGGTAGCGCGCTTTTTCGGCCTCGAGCTGCTGCTTCTGCGCGGCGATCTGGTCGAATGCGATGGTCCGCTCGGTCACGTCGGCCATCACGTTGGTGACGAGGGCCGGCTTGCCCTCCGGTGTCCGCTGAACCACCTTTCCATGCCCGGCGAGGTGGCGGATCGTCCCGTCGGGCAGCACGATCCGATAGGCGGCGTCGATCTCATCCCTATCGAGAAAAGCGGCGTGATAGCCGTCAAGCAGATGCCGGTCATCCGGATGGATGATCGCGCGCAACTCGTCGTCTGGACCGCCGATCTTGCCGGATATGCCAGCCTGAGGCAGCCCCATCACCTCGATCGCCTCTGGCGACCAGGTGCGCGTTCCGAGCACCAGATTGGCGTCCCAACTCCCCATCCGGCCGACCCGCAGCGCCTGCCTGCAGCGCGCCTCGCTGTCGGCAAGCTCCTGCGAGCGGGCCTCGATGAGCCGGCTGGCTCGCGCCAGCCCCTCGAGTGCGATATTGGCCTCGGTGACAGGCAGCGGGCGCACGGGAATCACCTCTCCCCTTGCCAGACGTCGCGTGGCGCTGCGCAGATATCCCATCGCGTCGGTCATCTGCCGGCTGAGATAGACGCAGAACGCGGCCGCGAGGCCGAGCGAGAGCAGGCTTGCCGCGCCGAGCCAGCGCACCGACTGCCAGAACGAGGCGTCGACCAACGCTTTGGGAGCTGCCACTGAAACCGTCCAGCCGGTGGTGCCGGAGCGACGGGAGGCCGCGAGCAGGACTTCACCATTGCTGGCGCGCGCCTCGGTCACACCGTGCACGTTGCGCGGCGCGGTGGTGGCACCTTCGAGAGGCTCGCCAACACGCCCAATCGAGCCGATCGTGTGATTGTTCTGGTCGGCGAGCCTCGCTGTCCACTCCGGCCGTATCACTTCGCGCAGCACAGCGTCGAAACGGGAGGCATAGACGGTGATGAGCAGGACGTAGCGCACCGAGCCGTCGCGACGGATGGGTACGAGCAGATTGACGACACGCCGGCCGGAGACCGCGCCGGTGAATACTCCCGAGACCGTCCGTAATCCGGTCTCCACGACATGGCGCGCACTTTCCGGGTGCGCCGTCGATGGCAACTCAGTGCCGTAGGGAACGCGCGTATTGAGGATCTGGCGCAGCGACCTGTCGAGGAGCAGCACATAGGCGTTCGTACCGGCGAGCGCGCGCGACGCGGAACCGTGGAAGCCGGGCAAGTCGTCCGCGGCGAGTGCCCGCGAGGTCGCCAGCGTCTCGAGCACGATGAACAGACCCGCCACCTCGCGGTCGACGTCGCGTGTCGCCTCGTAGGCGGCCCGCTGCAGGCGCTCGCGCCCGCTGGCCATCTCGGAGTGCACGAGATTGGAAGTCAGGTAGACGCAGAGCACCAGCGACGGCACAACGAGAGCTACCGACATTGCAATCAGATAGACGCGCAGCGATCGTCCGGCATGACTAGCCTCCGGCCTGCTGTCACGGTCGCCACCGGCGATCGATCTGACGGCACGCCACGCTGGCCGGTCGCCACGCCGCTCGACCGGATCACCCACTGCCAAAGGTTTGTCCTCTCGCCGGGTCACGGAAATGCGACCCTAGCCGGCATCAACCCGATTTCGCAAGTCGGAGTTCCGCGGGCAGAACCTGGCTCGTCGCAACCCGGGGGCTCCGCATTTCCGCCATCGTGCTATGAGACCCGCCGAGCGGGGAAATTTCTCCGGATTCGCGGGGAAACGGGCTGGGACGCCGCGCCCGGCGGGGCTACGGAATGACATTGATCTCACGATACGTCTTCCGTCAGGCGGCTGGCACGCTCACTCTGATCCTGCTGTCGCTGGCGGGTGTCGTGTGGATCGCGCTCGCCCTCAAGCAGCTCAACGTCGTAACGTCGCGCGGCAGCGACGTGTGGACGCTCATCGCGCTGACCACTCTGGCGTTGCCCAATCTGCTCGCGCTGATCGCGCCGGTGGCGCTGCTCATCGCTACTATCCACGTCCTGAACAGGCTCAACGGCGACAGCGAACTGATCGTGCTGTCGGCGGCAGGCTCCACCGTCTGGCGGATCGCCAGGCCGCTGATCGCTCTGGCGCTCATCGTCGCCACCGGTGTCGCGTTCGTCAATCACGTGGCGATGCCCTGGACACTGCGCAAACTGCGCACGACAGCCATGGAGATGCACTCGAACCTGTTGAGCCAGGTTCTCCAGCCGGGCCGGTTCACGGCGGCGGAGGGCGGCAAGATCGTGTTCCATATCCGCGAGCGTCGTCATGACGGCGAACTGGCCGGCATCCTCATGCACGACACGCGCGATCCCAAGCAGACCATGAGCTATCTCGCCGAGCGCGGTATCGTCGTTCAGCGCAACGATGAGACGTTCCTCTACATGGAACGCGGTCACGTGCTGCGCCGCACCGACAAGAACCCGGCACCGGAAATCCTGGAGTTCGACAACTATGCGGTCGATCTCGACAGCTTCGAGCGCAAGGCCGGCCCTCCAGTCTGGCGGCCGCGCGAACTCTACACGCCCGAGTTGATCGCCGCTGCGCGCGCGGCGGCAGCCGGGACCCCGGTCAGCGCCTCGGTACCGCGGCCGGCTGCCGCGTCGCCGGACGCGGCGCTGGCAGCCCGCATCGCCGCGCGCGGCCGAGGCCAGATCTATGCCGAGTTGCATGAGCGCCTGTCCAATCCCCTCTATCCGCTCGTGTTCGTACTCGTGGCCCTCGCCTTCCTCGGCAACTCGCAATCGACCCGAACGAACCGACTACAGACGACTGTGATCTGTTTTCTCGTCGCCGCGACGGGGCGTCTCGCGGGCATGGCATTGAACAACCTCGTCGTGGCTAAACCGGCACTTTATCCGCTGATGTACGTGGTGCCGGCGGTCGCCATGTTGGCCGTCCTCGTCGCGCTCGTCATCTCCGAGCGGCCCTGGTTGAGGGGTGGGCTGCGCGGAGGTCGACGGTCGGGTCGACGTTTCGGGCGGGGCCCGCGCGCGCTCCGCGCCGGCATCCTGGCCCCTACGGGTAACCGTGGCGAGGCGCCGACATGATGATGCCGAATGCGCTGAAGCGCTATATCGCGGCCAAGTTCCTGATCATGATCCTGGGCACTTTCCTGCTCTGCGCGCTGCTGATTTTCATGATCGATTTCATCGAGATGCTTCGTCAGTCGGGAAAGGCCGTGAGCGCGGCCGGCGCCCGCACGACGTCCGTGCCGATGAGCCGGGTCGTCTTTCTCACCCTGCTGAGATTGCCAGCCTATTCCGAGATCCTCCTGATGTTCGCCGTGCTCGTCGGCTCGATCGGCGCACTGCTGACGCTCAGCCGGAAGAGCGAACTCGCCGTGATGCGGGCCGCCGGCATGAGCGTGTGGCAGTTCACCTGGCCAGGTATTGTCGTGGCCTTCGCGCTGGGCGTTCTCGCCGTGACGGTCTACAACCCGCTTGCGGCAGGAGCGCGTAGCGAGGCCGAGCGGCTGTTCGCCGAGACCTACGGTCGGGAATCCGACTTCCTCAGCCGTCAGAGCGGCGGCAACTGGCTGCGTCAGGACGGCGCCGATGGGCCATCGGTCCTCACCGCCGGCGCGGTGACCGACCGGGGACTGACGCTGACGGCCGTAACAGTGTTCCTCTACACGCGCTCCGGGTCCTTCGTGGAACGCATCGACGCTGCGCGCGCCCGCCTCAACGAGGGCTATTGGGAACTCACCGACGGGTGGTCCACGCGCGTCGGCACGCCGCCCCGGAAGTTCTCGACCCACCACGTCTCCACCCACCTCACACCTGAGCGCGTTCTCGACGCCTTGGGCTCGGTTATTTCTCTTTCTTTTTGGGAGCTTCCCGGCCTCATCGAGGTCATCGAGAAGGCCGGGCTTTCGGCCGCACCGTACCGGGTCCAGCACGAGTTGCTGCTGGCCCGTCCCATGCTGCTGGTCGCCATGGTTCTTTTGGCTGCCACTGTGTCGCTTCGGTCATTCCGGGGTGGTGGCATCCAGACTATGGTCATCACCGGAATGATAGGGGGATTCAGCTTCTTCCTGATGGCAGAGATCTCACGACAGCTCGGTGTGGCCGGCCTGGTCTCGCCGGGCATGGCGGTATGGGTGCCAGTACTTGTGCTGTGCCTCGTGTCCGGGACGATCCTGCTGCACCAGGAGGACGGGTGAGTATGCGTGTGATGGCGAGGCCAATGGGGACCGGATCGTCCGGGCGCGTTTCATGCGCGCGCCTGGGCGTTGTCGTGTCCGCTGGCTCGCGCCGGTGGGTCAACTGCCGCAAGCTGCTTGCCGCTGCGTTCGTTCTATGCCTGATGGCCGTCATCGGCCGGCCGGTGCACGCCCAGGATCCGAGCATCGTGACGCCGCAGACGGCCCAGCCGGCATTCCCGCGCACGCCGGGCGGCTTGTTCGGACCGTCGCCCAAGATCGACCGCAGCCAGCCGCTCTACCTGCAGGGTGACGAGCTGATCTACGACAGCACCGGCAACCGGGTGACGGCGCGCGGTAACGTCGAGATCTTCTTCAACAATTACATCCTGACCGCCGACGAGGTGATCTACGATCGCCTCGCCAACACGCTCACCGCCCGCGGCAACGCCACGTTGAAGGAGCCCAACGGCAACGTGGTGCGCTCCGACCAGCTCACGCTGACCGACGACTTCCGCGACGGGTTCGTCCAGTCGCTCAGCATCGTGTCGCGCGACAACAGCCGCATCACCGCGCGCCGCGCCATCCGGCGCGGCAACGTCACCGAGTTCGAGGACGGCAAGTTCACACCGTGCAAGGCCAAGGACGGCATGCCGCCGCTGTGGTGCATCACGGCAGCGCGCGTCATCCACGATCAGAGCCAGGCGACCATCACCTACCAGGACGCGCAATTCGAAATTCTGGGCGTACCGGTCCTCGGTCTGCCCTACTTCCAGCACCCCGACCCTTCGGTGAAGCGAAAGTCGGGCTTCCTCGCGCCGGAACTGTCGACCTCCCACGACCTCGGCTTCATGGCCGAGGTTCCGTACTATTTCGCGCTGGCACCGAACTACGACCTGCTGTTCCATCCGATGTACACTACGAAGCAGGGCGTGCTATGGCAGGCCGACTGGCGCCACCGCGTCGCATTCGGCGACATCACCGGCCAGTACACGGTGAAGATGGCGGCCATCGACCAGAACTTCCGCGACCTGCCGGGAACGCCGAACCCGGGTCTCGACGGTTGGCGCGGCAGCGTCGAGACGAAGGGCAAATTCTCGCTCGCCTCGTGGTGGAGCTTCGGCTGGGACGTCACCTTCGAAAGCGACGACACGTTCCGCCGCTTCTACAAGCTCGACAACATTCTCCAGAGCGACCGGGTCAACAGCGTTTACCTCAGGGGCCTCGGCGAGCGCAGCTATTTCGCCATGACCGGCTATCACTTCGGTAGCCTGCTGTTCGACGGCACGCCGACCGCGTCGACCAGCGTCGTTCACCCCGTCGTCGACTGGAACTACGTCGTCGGCCAGCCGGTTGCCGGTGGTGAGCTGTCCTGGAATGTGAATGCCTACAGCCTGACGCGCGAAACGACGTACGCCGCCGGCCAGCGCGGCACCGTCTCCAAGATCAGCGCCGACACCGGCTGGCGCAGGCGGCTCACCGACCGCATCGGCATCACCTACACGCCGTTCGCCAATCTGCGGGGCGATGTCTACAGCCTCGAGGACGTCAATGATCCGGCCAATCCGGGTACCGCGCTCGACGGTACGGTGAGCCGTGGCGTCGCCAGCGCCGGTGTCCTCGTCGCATATCCGTGGGCGCGGCACGATGCTGGCGGCTCGCACATCGTCGAGCCGCTCGGCCAGATGATCGTGCGCACGAAGCGTACGGGCAACCGTGCAGTGCCGGACGAGGATGCACGCTCGATCGTGTTCGACGACACGAACCTGTTCGAGGTCGACAAGTTCTCGGGCTACGATCGCATCGAGACCGGGACACGCGCCAATGTCGGCCTGCAGTACACCTTCCAGGCGAACGGCGGCGGCTATGCCCGCCTGCTCGCCGGCCAGAGCTTCCACCTCAGCGGGACCAACCCGTTCACCCAGCCGGGACAGGCCTCGACGGCCGCCACCGATTTCGATTTCAATCCGGCGAGCGGTCTCGAGACACGCCAATCCGACTACGTTCTGGCGGCGTACCTTTCGCCGTCCAAGCTGTTCCGTCTGATCGGTCAAGCCCGCATCGACGACACGAGCATGACGCTGCGCCGCGCCGACGTGTTCGCCCAGGCCGACCTCGGCCCCTTGTTCGCGCAGGCGAATTATGCGTTCACGTCCGCTCAGCCGCTAATCGGTATCAACAGCGACCAGCAGGACATCCACGGCCTGCTCGGCTTCCGCCTCACCGACAACTGGTCGGTGATCGGCGCGATGCGCTACGACATCGACAGCGGCGAGCGCATCCAGGACTCGATCACGCTGCGCTACGCCGACGAGTGCTTCGTACTGACCGCAGCCTACACGGAGACATTCATCACCGATCCGGCGCGCGGCCTCAATCCGGACCAGACCGTGATGCTTCGCTTCGAGTTGAAGCACCTCGGCGGCGTCCGTTACAAGACGGACGTTCTCGACACGTTCTTCGCTCCCAACCAGCCTTCCGCGAACTGATCTCACCGGAGTGTGTGTCGGTGAGCAGAGGCGAATGCGCGGTGCCGACCTCCGGCTTGCAACGCTATGCCTCCGAATTGCCTTGGCCGGGCCATTGTCACCGCCCAAAGTTGCAGCAGCTGTTTGCCTGACGGCATCGGGGGGCTAATCTCGCCCTGATTCTTTTGCCCGACGAACCGTGGAGTGACGCATCGTGACCGGCAGATCGCACCGACCCGCCGACCACCGGGGACAATTCGTGCGCGGCGTCGCTGCCGGCCGCATGTTGCTCGCCGCTTCCATGGTTCTAGCCGGCTCTGCGCCGGTGCTCGGGCAGGGTATCCAGGTGCCCGGCCTGATCGTCTCCGTGCCACCTTCCCAAATGCCGCCGTCTGCGCCTGCCGCGTCTGCGCCGACCACCGTCGCACCGGCGCCAGCCACGCCCCCCGAGGCCCGCCCCGCGCCAAAGCCGAGGCCCAAGTCGAAGCCACGCGCGACCGCACGCAAGCCGGCAAAGGGCACAAAGTCGGCGGCGCTCGCAACCGCTGCCACGGGCAGCGAGAAACGCAATCAAGCGATCGTGCTTCTCGTCAACGACGACCCGATCACAGGCTACGAGATCGAGCAGCGCGCGCTACTGATGTCTGCCAACGCCAACGTCGGCGACCAAGCCAAGGCGATATTTCAGAACCTCATCAAACAGCCAAGCGTGAACGATCGCTTGAAGGCGATCCTGCAGCAGACGATCCAGCAGAACCAGGGCAAGTCGCGCGAGCAGATCATCGCGGCATTCGAGCGCCGCAAGCAGGAGTTCGGCAAGCAGCTGCAGATGCAGGCGGTGAACAGCGCCCGGGCGGGGGCGGTCGGCAAGATGCGCAAGAAGGCGGAGGAGGAACTGGTGGAGGAGCGCCTGAAGTTGCAGGCCGCCCGCAAGCTCAATGCCATTGCCAGCGAAGCGCAGGTCAACGGCCTCATCAAGAACATGGCGGAACGCAACAAGTCGACCCCGGAGGCGATGGCGGCGAGCTTCAAACGCATGGGCATCGACATTGAGACGATGCGTCAGCGCTACCGGGCGACACTGTCGTGGCACGGCGTCGTGCGCCGCAAGTTCGGCGCCTTCGTCAACGTCACGCAGGGCCAGATCGACAATTACATCTCGAAGATCGATGCGGACGATGAGGTGGAGCTGACGCTGCAGCGGATCGTCACGCCGCTGCCGGCGAAGCTTGCCCAGAAGGACATGGTGCGCCGTCTCGCTGCGGCCGACGAGCTGCGTCAGCGGTTCAACGGCTGTGCCGGCATGAGCGAACTGGCCAAAAGCCTTTCCGGCGCCCGTTTCGAAAGCCTCGGAACACGCAACGCCAAGACGCTGTCCGAGCCGACCCGGAGCCTTGCGATCGCTGCCAAGGACGGAGAGATGCTACCGCCGAACGTCGCGGCCTCGGGAATCGAGCTGATCGCCGTCTGCGCCCGCAAGGTGACGGTCGCGACCGACAAGAAGCGCAATCAGGCGGAGGCTGAGCTGTCGCAGCGGGAATACGAGGTACTGGCGCGACGCTACCTATCGGATCTGAAGCGCGACGCCCACATCGAGCGGCGCTGACGGGGAGCGGTTCCCGGCGACCGCAATACTGCGCCGAAGGACTTGCGTCGGCGAAGGCGCTCGGGCTTTGTCTACAGGATGACGCTGTCCTCGCCCCCGCCCCTTCCCCTCGCCCTCACGATGGGCGATCCGGCCGGTATCGGCCCTGACCTCGCAATCGAGGCTTGGCGCCTACGTGTGGGACATGCCATTCCGCCGTTTGCGGTTTTCGGCGACGCGCAGATGATCGCCGAACGCGCGGTCATGCTGCGCGAGACCCTGCCCTTGCAGGAAATCGACACGATAGAGCAGGCGGTTGCGCTGTTTCCCGATGCGCTTCCGGTGGTGCCCGTGGACCTCTCCGTGCCTTGTCGAGCCGGCACGCCCGACCCTGGCAATGCCGGCGCCGTCATCAGGGCGATCGAGCACGCGGTCTCCGTGGTCGAGGACGGACGCGCTGCGGCCGTCGTTACGAACCCGATCGCCAAGTCTGTCCTCTATCAGGCCGGTTTCATCCATCCCGGCCACACGGAGTTCCTGGCGGCGCTCGCCGATGCGCGCCGTCCGGGTGAACGCCATCGCCCCGTGATGCTGCTGGCCGATGCGACGCTGAAGGTGGTTCCGCTCACCGTGCACGTACCTCTGGCCGACGTGCCGGGCCTGGTCACCCGGGCGCTGATCGTGGAGACGGCGCTGATCCTGCATGCCGCGTTGATCCGCGATTTCGCGATCCGATCACCTCGGCTGGCTGTTGCAGGGCTCAATCCGCACGCCGGCGAAGGCGGAGAGATCGGACGCGAAGAAATCGATGTAATTTCCCCGGCGATCGCCGAGTTGCAGCACAAAGGTCTGGACGTGAAGGGCCCATTGTCCGCCGACACCATGTTCCATGGCGCGGCGCGGGCGCACTACGACGCGGCGATCTGCATGTATCACGACCAGGCTCTGATACCGATCAAGACGCTTGCCTTCGACACCGGCGTGAACGTCACCCTAGGCCTGCCATTCGTCAGGACATCGCCCGATCACGGCACCGCCTTCGATCTCGCCGGCAGTGGGCGAGCTTCGCCGTCGAGCCTGGTTTCGGCGCTGAAACTGGCGTCTCGAATGGCGGCTGCGCGCGCCGCGACGGCGTGCAGCGCGTCGTCAGAGACCCGGAGCAGGCCATGAGCCGCAGACCGGCGATGGACGACGGCGGTGCGTCCAGCGGCAACGCGGCACCGCTCGCCGCCGACGGCTTGCCGCCGCTGCGCGACGTCATCCGCAGATACGGGCTGACGGCGAAGAAGAGCCTCGGTCAGAATTTCATCCTCGACCTCAATCTGACGTCGAAAATCGCTCGGCTCGCCGGTCCACTCGCCGGCCGTACGGTGATCGAGGTCGGTCCGGGCCCCGGCGGGCTGACGCGCGGCCTTCTGACGGAAGGAGCGCGCCGCGTGGTCGCGGTCGAACGTGACGAACGCTGTCTGGCGGCTCTTGGCGAGATCGCCGCGCATCACCCGGGGCGGCTTCAAGTGTCGGTCGGCGATGCGCTCGACGCCGACTGGCACACGCTCCTCGGTGCGGACGGGCTTCCGGCGATCATCGCCGCCAACCTGCCCTACGGCGTGGCAACGAAGCTCCTCGTCGGCTGGCTGGAAAGCGAGCCCTGGCCGCCCTGGTTCGACCGGATGGCGCTCATGTTCCAGCGCGAGGTCGCCGAGCGCATCGTCGCCGCTCCTGGAACCAAGGCCTACGGACGGCTCGCCGTCATCTCCCAGTGGCGCTGTACCACCTCGATCGCGCTGACCCTGAAGCCGGAGGCGTTCACGCCGCCTCCGAAAGTCGCCTCCGCGATCGTGCTGCTCACGCCCCGTGCCGTGCCGACGCCGGCCTGCTCGGTCAAGACGCTCGGCCGCGTCACGGCGGCCGCTTTCGGACAGCGTCGCAAGATGCTGCGTCAGAGCCTCAAGCCGCTGACGCCGATGGTCGAGCTCCTCTGCGAGCAGGCCGGCATCCGCGCCGATCAGCGCGCCGAGACGGTGGAGGTTTCCGGTTTCGCCCGGTTGGCCGCCATCCTGGACCGCATCGCGGAACCGGGTGGCGACGGCTCACAGCGTCGCGACGAGGCCGGCGACGAAGCCTGACAGGCCGGTCTGGCGCATCCGCCGTGCGCGCTCGGCCGTGAGAATCGCCGACAGCGTGGCCGCGCTCTCGTCCATGTCGTCGTTGACGATCACGTAGTCGTATTCTTCCCAGTGGCTCACTTCCTCGGCCGCACCCGCCATGCGCCGGCGCACGACCACATCGCTGTCCTGCGCGCGCGTTCTGAGGCGGCGCTCGAGCGCCTCGGCCGACGGCGGCAGGATGAACACGCGCACGAGATCGGTCGGCAGCGCGGCTGCGAGCTGGCGGGCGCCCTGCCACTCGATGTCGAACAGAACGTCTCGGCCGACAGCCAGCATCTGCTCCACGGCCGCACGCGGGGTGCCGTAGAAATTGTCGAAAACGCGGGCCCATTCGAGCAGCTCGCCTGCATTGCGCATGTGCTCGAAGCGTGCCCGATCGATGAAGTGATAATCGCGCCCGTCGACCTCGCCGGGCCGCGGCGGGCGGGTGGTCACCGAAACCGACATCGCGATGCCGGAGTGGCTCACGAGCAGCCGCCTGCCGAGCGTCGTCTTGCCCGCCCCTGAGGGCGAGGAGAGCACGAAAAGCAGGCCGCGACGGGCGATCTCCGCGGGTGACGGCTTGTCGCCGGCTACGCCCGGCGCCACTCCACCGATCTCCTTCCGCGTCGTCATATCAGCCTCATTCGATGTTCTGCACTTGCTCGCGAAACTGGTCGATCACGACTTTGAGCGCGAGGCCGAGGCGCGTGATCTCGGTCGCATTCGACTTCGAGCAGAGCGTGTTCGCCTCGCGGTTGAACTCCTGCGACAGGAAGTCGAGCTTGCGGCCGACCGGCTCACCAGACGCAACAAGGTCGCGAGCGGCAGCCACATGAGAGCCGAGCCGTTTCAGCTCTTCCTCCACGTCGGCGCGGGTTGCGATCAATACCGCTTCCTGGTGCAAGCGCTCCGGCTCGAGCCCCAGTCCCGTCTCCGTCAGGCGGCGAACCTGATCGGCCAGCCGCGCACGGATGGCCTCGGGCGAGCGCGCAGGGCTGGCCGAAACTGCTGCGGTCAGCCGCTCGATCTCTGCGAGCTGATCCTGCAGCACGTCGGCAAGGCGGGACCCTTCACTGCGGCGCGCGGCCGTCAGCTCGCCGATGGCATGGTCGAGGCTGGCCAGCAGTGCCTGCGTCCGCTGCTCGCTCAGTAGTTCGGCATCGGCCGGCTCGTCCACCTCCAGCACGCCTCGCAGCGCGAGCAGACCGTCGACGCTCGGTGGACGCGCGCCGGTTTCGGCCTGCAGGCGGGCTGCCGCGAACAGGACCTTGGCCAGCGCCTCCTCGTTGATGCGAACGGACACGGCTCCGCTTTCCCGCTTCAGCGAGAGTTGCGCAGTCACGCTGCCGCGCGCCAATTGGCTGCCGAGGCGGGCGCGCACCTGCGGTTCCACCGCTTCAGCGCCGGGTGGCAGACGCAAGCGGACGTCGAGACCGCGACCATTGACGCTGCGCAATTCCCACAGCCAGCCGACGCCGTCATGCTCGCCCTGCGCGCGTCCGAACCCCGTCATGCTGCTCAGCGTCATGCCCGCTCCCGAGCGATTTCCTCGACCGGTACAACGCACCGGACAAGCGCTTATTGCGCATCGGGCCTGCGGCCGTCCACTGCCGGCTGCACGGCAGGCGATTTAGCTGTCGAGGAAGGAGCCACGGCGACAGAGGCTCCCATAACGGTGGCTGGAGACCTGATCAGCGACGCGCCGGTCGTCGCTCGGGCAGCGGGACGGCGGTTTCCTCGCCGGAGCCCTCGCCGGCGGCGGTGCCCTCGGTCTCGGCCTGCGCGGCCGTGCCGGTCCCGCCGCCGGGAACCGCGGCCACGACACCGGCAGCGCCGTTCCGTTTGGCACCTTCGCTTGCCGCGAGTTTCTGGCGGGCACGAATCTCGCGCTCGATCACCCGCCACTTCGCGACATTCTGATTGTGCTCCGCGAGGGTCGCGGAAAATACGTGCCCACCCTTGCCGTCCGCGACGAAATAAAGGTCGTTGGTGGCTGCCGGCTTCAGGACAGCCCGCAATGCATGGCGGCCTGGATTGGAAATTGCCGTCGGCGGCAGTCCATCGATCTGATATGTGTTGTGGACGGATTTCTGCTGGATGTCGGAGCGATAAATCGGCCGCCCCCACGGCACAACTCCGCCGAACATGCCGTAGAGGATCGTCGGATCGGACTGCAGCCGGACCCCTTTGCGCAACCGGTTGAGAAATACCGCAGCGATGCGTTCAGGGTCGTCATTCGGCCCCATCTCGCGCTGCACGATGGAGGCGAGCACGATCGCCTCCGCCGGTGACTTCAGCGGCAGCTCCGGCGCCCTTGCGGACCACAGCTCGGCGATCACCTTGCTCTGCTCCGACTGCATCAGCTCGATGACCGACTGGCGGGTCGCGCCGTGCTGCACCTTGAACGTATCGGCGAGCAGGCTGCCTTCCGGCGGCACCGCGGCGATCTCGCCGGTGAGCCCCTGATCGGCCTTGAGCCGCTCCACCACCTGATGGCTGGTGAGGCCTTCGGGGATCGTGACCGAGTAGAGCTGAGCGCGCCCCTCGTTCAGCATGTCGAGTACCTTGCGCACCGAGTCCCGCGGCTCGACGACGTATTCGCCAGCCTTGATCTGCGCCGCGGACCGGTTGCGCAACCGATCGACAACACGACGGGTATAGTAGTGCGCGAGGAAGAGCGCCTGGCTGCGGACGACACCGTCCTCCTCGAGACGCTTCGCCAGAACCTGTGCGCCCTCTCCCCGCCTGACCAGCAAACGGGTCGACTGGGTGAGCGGGCCAGCCGCGTCGAACTGGCGATCGAGCCAGAACACTCCTACTCCGCCCGCAAGCGTCAAAACGAACAGCAAGGTCAACAGGGCGTTCAGGAAGCGCATAGTTGAGCCTACCCCGCGCGTTTCCCGTCGTCGCGCTCGGACCGGACGGCGCGGCGGTCGCGTCGGCTCGATGGCGGCAGCCGGCGATAGCGGCACGATGGTCGGCCGCAGCGTCTGCGCGACCGCGCGTGGTGACTGGCCCCTCGCTCGCTGCTCAGCACGGCTCACCGCTCACCTCGCTCCCGCACCCCTTCGATCCTGCGCAGGCGGACCATGCCCGTGATTCCCTCCGTCGCGCATCTTCTTACTACCGATCACGTTAATGCGCCGGCCGGGAATGGCATGGCACCACACCCGTTCGGGCGTGCCAACCAAGAACGATCTCGAATCTATACGAGAATCGGGCCGATATTCGGCAACCGCGAGAACCCGGCCTCGACCGGTCGATCCGCAGGCAGGTGATGGCCGGCGTGCCACAGCTTCGCTGGCGTCATTCAGGCCGCGTACCGGCGCAGCACCAGGGAAGCATTCGTTCCGCCGAAACCGAACGAATTCGACAGCACGGTGTCGATCCGGCGCTCCTTCGCCATCTTGGCGCAGAGGTCGATCGGTGTGTCGACCGAAGGGTTCTCGAGGTTGAGCGTCGGTGGAGCCACGTTGTCACGGATTGCAAGCACGGAGAAAATGGCCTCGACCGCACCGGCGGCACCGAGCAGATGGCCGGTCGCTGATTTCGTCGACGACATGGCGAGGCTCGCAGCGGAATTGCCGAACAGCCGCTCGACCGCGCCGAGCTCGATCTCGTCACCCATCGGTGTCGAGGTGCCGTGAGCATTAACGTAGTCGATGTCACTCGGCAGGACACCTGCCCGCTTGATTGCCGCCTGCATGCAGCGGAAGGCACCGTCGCCGTTCTCGGCGGGTGCGGTGATGTGATAGGCGTCACCGGACATTCCATAGCCGATGATTTCGGCATAGATGCGCGCGCCGCGCGCCTTGGCGTGCTCCAGTTCCTCGAGCACGACGACACCGGCGCCCTCCCCCATGACGAAGCCGTCGCGATCCTTGTCATAGGGCCGGGAAGCCTGCTCCGGCCGGTCGTTGAAGCCGGTCGAGAGTGCCCGGCACGCCGCGAACCCCGCGATCGCGATTCGGCAGATCGGGCTCTCGGCGCCGCCGGCCACCATCACGTCGGCGTCGCCCAGCATGACGATGCGGGCCGCGTCGCCAATCGCGTGTGCGCCGGTCGAACAAGCGGTAACGACGGAATGGTTCGGCCCCTTGAGGCCATGCTTGATCGACACGTAACCGGACGCGAGATTGATCAGGCGACCCGGAATGAAGAACGGGCTGACACGGCGCGGCCCTTTTTCCTGAAGCAGCAGCGAGGTTTCGGCGATGCCCTGCAGACCGCCGATGCCCGAACCGATGAGAACGCCGGTCCGCTCCTGCTTATCGGTCGTGTCGGCCGCATAGCCGGCGTCGGCAAGCGCCTGATCGGCCGCGCCCATGGCGTAGATGATGAAATCGTCGACCTTGCGCTGCTCCTTCGGCTCCATGTGCGCGCTGGCATTGAAGGTGCCGTCGCTGCCGTCGCCAGTCGGGACGTAGCACGCGATCTGGCAGGCGAGATCGCCCGCTTCGAAATTATCGATGCGCCGTGCGCCCGACTTGCCGGCCAGGATCCGGCTCCAGGTTGTATCCACCCCGGAGGCGAGAGGCGTGACGAGACCAAGTCCGGTTATTACTACGCGGCGCATGACGTCCTCTGGCTGCGTTACACTGAAAACAGGCTGGTCCGGCGGAGGCCGGATTGTGCGGCGACAGCTCCACTGGCACCGACGATCCGAACGACCCGCTGCCGACAACGCGCAATTTTTTCCGGCAGCGCTTCCGACCAGTCAGGCAATCCGGCGGGCCGCCTGGAGACGGCAGTCTGGGCGCCTTCGCGCAATTTCCTCGATTGCAGGCGACGACACGTGTCGACGCCGACGTTCGCTGATCCCCAGACACAAGCTAGCCCGACCGGGCGCCGCGGCCAAGCCGCTTGCACCCCGCCGGGCCATCCCTGCGCCCGACCGCGCGAGCCTCAGGCGGCGTTCGCGTTCTTCTCGAGGAACTTGACCGCATCGCCCACGGTCAGGATGTGCTCGGCGGCGTCGTCAGGGATCTCGCAGCCGAACTCTTCCTCGAACGCCATCACCAGCTCGACCGTGTCCAGGCTGTCGGCACCGAGGTCGTCGATGAACGAGGCGCCCTCGGTCACCTTTTCGGCTTCGACGCCGAGATGCTCGACGACGATCTTCTTCACACGCTCAGCGACATCGCTCATCAGCTTCCCTCGCGTCCTTCGCCAGATTGTTTTCGGTAGATTGGTATCGCGCAGGACCCAGATCCCACGGAACGCCGATCCGGGCCATCCCCACAGCGCCGGACCAGAACAGCCCCGCACACCATCAGTTCACGGCCGGTTTCCCGGCTCAACCGAGCGGGGGGTTAACACACTTCACCCCCCTTGCAAAGCGTCGCAATTGAGGCGCCGCTGCGGCATTCACAGCCCTTTTGGAGGCTCCGTTGCCGGGCCGCACCACGCCGCGTGCGATGCCGCATCGCAGCATCTCGCGAACCCGCTCGGCGCACTTACGGCATCACCATGCCGCCGTTGACGTGCAGCGTCTGGCCGGTGACGTAGCGTGCTCCGGTGCTGGCGAGGTAAAGGGCGGCCGCGGCGATATCCTCCGGTTGGCCGAAAGCCTTCGCCGGGATGGCCCCCATGATCTCGTTCTTCTGTTGCTCGGTCAGCACGTCGGTCATCGACGTGCTGATGAAGCCGGGCGCAATGCAGTTCGCGGTGATGCCACGCGACGCGACCTCGCGGGCGAGCGACTTGGTCATGCCGATCATGCCCGCCTTCGAGGCGGCGTAGTTGCCTTGTCCGGGGTTGCCGATGATGCCGGACACCGACGAGATGTTGATGATCCGACCGTAACCGGTCTTGGAGCGCATCATATGTCGTGCGCCCGCCCGCATCAGCATGAAGGTGGAGGTGAGGTTGACGGCGATCACCTCGTCCCATTGCTCGTCTTTCATCACCATGAACAGGTTGTCCTTGGTGAGGCCGGCATTGTTGACGAGGATGTCGAGACGGCCGCCCAGCGCCTTCACGGCTTCGTCGATCAACTTGGCAACCTGCTCACGGCTGCCGAGGTCGCAAGGGACCACGACGGCCCGCCCCCCGAGCTCGCTCGCGAGTGCCTCGAGTTTGTCCTGCTGGCGGCCGGACAGTGCGACGGTCGCTCCAGCGGCGTGCAGAGCGCGGGCGATGGCGCCGCCGATGCCGCCGGTAGCCCCCGTGACGAGGGCGGTCTTGCCTGTGAGATCGGTCATCGGGATCGTGGTCCTTGTCAACTCTGGAGGGCGGCTCGTGCAGCCGAAATGTCATCCGGCGTACCCACCGGCGTCGCGCTCGCTTCCTTGGCGATGCGCTTGACGAGACCCGACAGCACCTTGCCGGCGCCGATCTCGTAGAAGTCCCCGACGCCGGCTGCGACCATCGCCTCGACGCACTCGCGCCAGCGCACCGTGCCCGTCACCTGCTCGACCAGCCGTTTGCGGATCTCGGCCGGATCCGTGATCGGCGCCGCCAGCACGTTGCAGACGACCGGCACGGCCGGCGCGTTGATCGTCACCTGGCCCAGCGCTTCGGCCATGGCATCGGCCGCGGGTTGCATCAGCGCGCAATGGAACGGTGCGGAAACGGGCAGCGGGATCGCGCGCCTGAGCCCGTGCGCCTTGCCGACTTCGGCGACGCGGTCGATCGCGCGCTTGTGGCCCGACAGCACGATCTGCGTCGGATCGTTGTCGTTGGCGACCTGGCAGACGTCGCCCTGCGCCGCATCGGCTGCGATTTTACGCGCCGCATCGAGGCCGACGCCGAGCAGCGCCGCCATCGCCCCCTCGCCGACCGGCACCGCCTTCTGCATCGCCTGACCACGCAGTTTCAGAAGCCGCGCCGCGTCGGCCAGCGAGAACGCACCGGCCGCCGCGAGCGCCGAATATTCGCCGAGCGAGTGGCCGGCGACGAACTTGACCTTGTCGGCGAGGCGGAACCCCTCCTCCGCCTCCAATACGCGCATCACCGCCATGGACACCGCCATCAGCGCCGGTTGCGCGTTCTCGGTCAGCGTGAGCGTCTCCTTCGGCCCCTCCCACATGATCGCCGAGAGCTTCTGGCCGAGCGCCGCGTCGACCTCCTCGAACACGGTGCGCGCTGCAGGGAAGGCGGCGGCGAGCGCCTTGCCCATCCCGACCTCCTGACTCCCCTGCCCCGGAAAGATGAACGCACGCGCCATGATCGCGAGCCTCCCTTTGTGACGGATTTTACACCGCGAGAGGCCATGGGGGGCGCGGGATGTCAAGAAGCCCCGCCCGTCCCGGAACCACGTGGCGGCCCGAAGCATTCCACAGCGCGAGATCAAAGGGAGCAATGCACAGTGATTTCCAGCCCCGGACCGAAGAAGCCCGACCAGCGCCCGCCACGCGATCCGACAAAAGTGCCCGACGAACCTGTTCCTCGGCCGACACGTGATCCCGATGCCCCCGTGCCCCGGCCGCCCGATCTGCCGCCTTTACCCGACATTCCCAAGGGCGACCCTCCGCCCGGTCCCGGTGCCCCGCCGAGGCACGTTCAGCAGATGGCGCAAGCGCCTCTGCCGTGTTGGGCTATTCGCCCGTGATCGCCCGGCCTCACGCCAGCCGCGCCCTCACCTTGATCTCGCCGGTCATCGTGCGATGCACCGGGCACTTGTGCGCGATCTCGAGGAGGCGCTGGCGCTCCTCGGTAGACAGGTCGCCTTCCAGCGTGATGTCGAGCACGATTTCACTGATGTGTCCGTCACCCGGTGTCAGGCAGTCCCAACAGTCCTCGGCGTGAACGCGTCGGTGCGAGAGTTGCACTGCCACGTTGCGCAGCGCCAGCTTCTTCCGGTCGGCATACATGCGAAGCGTCATCGCCGTGCAGCCGCCGAGCGCCATCAACAGGAAATCATAGGGGCCCGGTCCAGCATCGTTGCCGCCGACGGAGGTCGGCTCATCCATGGTCAATGCATGTCGTCCGGCGCGCGCCGTTTGGATGAATTTGCCCGTGTTCGTTTCACGGACTTCCACCACGCTCGTTTCGCCAGACATCCCTGCACTCTCCTCGCTTCGGGTTGCATCACCACACGGGGTCGCCTTCAACGCGGCGGGTCGACGCGCTTGCCCGTCGTCTGATTGACTCGCCACCAGCCAGCGATGCCGACGCGCTGGCGGCGTGACGGAGCGACCTGATGCGGGATTTCCTCCGACATCATGAGAACGAGCGTTCCGGCATCTGGCCTGACGACCAGGGCGGGCGGATCGTCCGGTGCGGCATCACGGGTCCAGACATGAAGCCCGCCGCCATCCTCCTCGCTCCATTGCGGGTTGAGGTAGGCGACCATCGAGACGATACGGTTCCTTGCGCCGCGGAAGCTGTCGAGATGGCGCGCGTAGAAGCCACCGGGATCGTAGATCAGGAACTGACTCTCGAGTTCGAACAACCCCAGCATCAGATTGCGGTTGAGCGCCACCCTGAGGCGATCGCTGAGCGCCAGATAACGCCGCTCGGCGATCGAGCGTCCATCGAGCCAAGCCGAGCGTACGACGCGGATGTGGCGCGCCCGGGCTTCGGCGGCACCACGCCCGATATCCGCCTCTCGCATCTCGCCGGCCCGGTCGCGAGCGAGCGCGGCCTCGTGCAGCGCGTCGACGAGATCGCCGGGCAGCGCGCCCGGCACGACCGCGACGCCCTTCTCCACGAGGTCGCACGTCAGACGTTCGACGACCAATTCGGGCAACTCGTCTCGATCAGTGGGCATGTGACCTGCCGCCTCTCCACCGGCCGGGTCAGTGTTTCTCGCCGACCTTCAGGCCCACGGGGCAGCTAAGCCCCGTGCCGCCGAGACCACAATAGCCGTGCGGCACCTTGGCGAGGTACTGCTGGTGATAGTCCTCGGCGAAATAGAACGTGGGTGCCTCGACAATCTCGGTCGTAATGCGACCGTAGCCGTTCGCCGACAGCACTGCCTGGTAGGCACTACGGCTCGCTTCCGCCGCCTCGCGCTGGGCCGTCGTGGTGACGTAGATGCCGGATCGATACTGGGTGCCCACGTCGTTTCCCTGGCGCATGCCCTGGGTCGGATCGTGGCTCTCCCAGAAGGTCTTCAGCAGGCGCTCGAACGGAAGTCGCGCCGGATCGAATACCACGAGCACCACCTCATTGTGCCCGGTACGCCCCGAGCACACCTCCTCATAGGTCGGATTTGGCGTATGGCCGGCGGCATACCCGACAGCAGTCACCCAGATTCCCTCGTCCAACTCCCAGAATTTCCGTTCGGCGCCCCAGAAACAGCCCATGCCGAACAGGACGTGCGAAGTGTTCTCGGGATAGGGACCCTTGAGTTGCCGGTCGGAGATGAAGTGCGTTCGGGCGGTGGGGATCGCGTCTGCTCGGCCGGGCAGAGCCTCGCTCGGGCTCGGCATCAGGACCGACTTGCGAAATGCGAACATGCTCTCCCTCCCTGCGTGCCGACGGTCTTCTGTCGGCCTGCCTAGCGCGGCGCCGATGGCGCTCGCCACGATAGTTTCGCTTTCCTGGTGTCGAGATATATAGAGGCCACCCGCTGGCACTGCCATGCGCAGCCCTTCAGTCCTGCGTGAGCCGGCGTGATGCGCTCGTGATTCCGTCCCGTGTGACAGGTCGAGGAGAAGTGTGGCATGGCGACCGGCGCAACAGGTTCGGGTGACGCCCAGGTGGTAGCACCGGCGAGCAGCGGGGGGGTGCGCACGCACTACGAATCGAGCGGGCTGCGAAAGTCTCTGCTCGCCCTGCTCTTCCTTTTGCTAGCACCATTCGCGGCGAGCCTGCCGATCATGATCGGGCAGCGCCTGATGAAAGGTATCTGGCTCGATATGGCCGGGTTGCTCCTGCTTGCTGCTGGCTTCGGGCTGATCATGGCGCTTCTGGCGGTCGAACTCGTTGCCGCTCTCCGCTCGGAGGTCGACATTGGCGAGCGAACCGTCGCTTTCACGCTGCCCGATCGCGTCGGAGGGGCGACAGCGCTCCTCTCATACACCTCGCGCGAGGTCGCCTATTCCGATATCGCGGCGGTGGAGGAGCGTTGCGAGGTCTACGGTGGCCGTCTCGCGCCCGTGTTCATGCGCGGCGTCCGGCTCGTATTGCACGACGGCGAGAAGGTGCCGCTCGGCTACGTCAACGACGCCAATGTCGATCCGGCCTTTCCTTTCCCAGAGATCGGCCGAGCGATCGCGCGCCGCGCTGGCGTATCCGTCACCGATTGTGGCAACGTCCACCGGTCGGTACGCGCGAAGATGCTCGGAATCGTCGGCGCGCCGGATCGCATTCCGTCGAGCGAGATAGACGCCCTCAACGCGCGCCACGACCGGAATATGCTGGTGCTCGCCGGTCTCCTAGCGGTTCTGGTCCTCGCCGGCCTGGCAATCGATCTACTGACCGCCTCCGTCGACCGCGGGGAACGCGCCCGCGATGCCGTCACCCAGGCGCCGGCAGCCAGGGGCAAGGGAACCCGCTGATGCGGCTCAGTTCGCGAAGACGTTGATCCTGCGGCGCTCCCGGCCGAGCCAACCGAGCGCGAGGCCGAGCACCGTCAGGGACACCGCAGCCGGCGTGCGCAGCACCACCGCGATTGCTTCCCAGACGAGTGGATGCGCTTTGGCGCTGACGAACCTGCGCGACAGTTCGAGCGTGGTCGGTGCGAAATCGGACCAGTGCCGGGCGATCGAGGTGAGCGCGGGGCCGGGCAGACCCAGTTGCCAGCGCGTACCGTCATAGACGAGCGCGATGACGGCGAACACCAGCACGGTGCCTGACAGGAACCTCAGCGCGGCCATGCTCTCCTCCTCGCAGGCGTTCGGCGACGACATCAACCCTTGCCAGAGAGGCGCCCGTCGGTATAGTCCCGGCTTCCCAAGTCCGGAGGGGTGGCCGAGTGGTTGAAGGCGCACGCCTGGAACGCGTGTGTGCGGGAAACCGTACCGTGGGTTCGAATCCCACTCCCTCCGCCAGCGACTCCACTTAAACAATTGTGTTTATTGATTTTATTTTTGGAGATACCAAGCTAACCCCAGCACCCAGCCCAGCGCATGGCAACGCTGCTAGATGGTGAGCTACCCTCCTGCTCAACCGAATCTCTATGTGTCGCCTGTTCTGCACGCACTGCCGTGCTTGCTTACGAGAAGCATCTCAGATCGGGTCTGCGGCAAGCGTCCGAAGCCGATGATCCCTTTGTTGTTGCCAGCACTCGTGAGGCATTGCCGGCTGAGGCCGACTGCGGACAATCGCGCCGGCTTCTCGCTGTGGGTGCGGCAACGATCGACCGGATGAGGATCATTGCCAGCAGAGAGGTTGCGACGATCGTGAGAGTAGCCGTCAAGACAGTCCACGGCCTCGCACAGGTTGCCGCTGCAAACCGGACCAGGAGCAGGACAATCGCGAACCTGTCCCTCATGCGCCCCTCCGGCTACCTGTCCGCTGAGAATTCGCCAGAGCGCGGTGATCCCCGCTGCGCCAGTTGGCCGGTTCCCGCCAGCACGCCGTCCAGATTGCGACCGGCCTCTGCGTCAAAGCACGCGCCGCAGCGCACCTGCTGCGTCACCCGTGCGGTTCACCTTGATGCGCGGCAGGGCGAGCCAGCGTGCCATCAGGCGGATTTCATCGGCGAGTCCGGCAACGAACATATCCGGAGCGATGTCTCGCTCGGAATGCGATGAAAGCACGAGCAGCGTCCCTGAGTGGCGCTCTGCCTTGAGATCCACACGGCCGACGACACGATCACCGAACAGGAACGGCAGCACGTAGTATCCGTGCGTGCGCTTGTGTCTCGGCGTATAGAGCTCGATGCGGATGTGGGCGCCGAACAATGCTTCAGCGCGGTCACGGTTCCAGACGAGTGGATCAAACGGCGCGAGCAACGCGCGCGCGGAGACAGTCTTCGGCCGGCGCGCATTCACGTGCATGTAAGCCGGCGCGTTCCAACCCTCGACGCTCAATTCGCGAAGCGTGCCAGCCTCCACGAGTTCGCGAATAGCAAGCCGCGCGGCGGACGCCCCGACGCGATAGTAGTCGCGCAGACAAGCCTCGGTGCCGATGCCCAGAGCACGCGCCGAAAGTTCGATCAACGCTCGCTTGGCATCTGTCTCGCTCGGTGTCGGCTCAGCCAGCACGCGATCAGGGAGCACACGCTCGGGGATGTCGTAGACGCGCTCGAAGGTGGCGCGCCGCGTCGCGGTCGTGAGTTGACCTGTCCAGAACAGCCATTCGAGTGCGCATTTGGCATCCGACCAGCCCCACCATCCCGTTTGTGCGTTCCCATGTGAGGAGAAGTCCCCGACAGAACTCGGTCCACGCTGCTCGATTTCGCGTCTGAGCCCGTCGATCAGGGCCTTCTTGACCTGAGCGAAGCGATGGAGCCCGCCGTATATGTTTTTGCCGGCCAGGGCGTCCCGCATGCGCCAACGCAACAACGGCTGCCGGTCGACCGGCATCAACGAGGCGGCGTGGCCCCAGTACTCGAAAAGGTGACGCTGCTTTCCACCATATGCGAGGTGATCGAGATCAGCGCGATCGTAGACGCCAAGCCGCGCGAAAACAGGCAGTGTGTGGGCGCGCGCGAGCACATTGACAGAGTCGATCTGCAGCACGCCAAGCCTGTCAACGAGACGGCGCACGCCGGCGCGTGTCGCAGCCTCGCGAGCCGCGCCCTGGTCTGCACCTTGCGCTGCTATGGCGATGCGTCGCGCCTCGCCGAGGGAGAGGGTGTCGCGCTGCCGGCGGCTCATGTGGCCGATGGCCGATCGAATAAGCCGGGCAACACGGGACTGCCGATCACGACCCCCTCGTGGCTCAGCAACTTCTCTTTCGTCGCCACTCCCCCCGGTGCCGAGAAGCCGCCCACCTTGCTACCGCTCGCGAGGACGCGATGGCACGGCACGATCACCGGCCAGGGGTTGCGAGCCATGGCCACGCCGACCGCGCGGGCCGCGCGCGGCTGCCCCACGCGCTTGGCAAGGTCGCCATAAGTCACTGTCGTACCGCGCGGGACCTCCCGGAGCGCGCGATAGATCGACGCGTTGAACGCCGTCACGCCACGTTCGTCGAGACGCAGCATGTCGAGCAAAGCGGCCGCGCCGACGAAATAGCGCTGCAGCGCGTCCTCCGCCTCCTTTGCAAAGGGAGGCAGGGGCGTGGTTGCCGGAAGTGCGTCACCCCATTGCAGGCGCACCTCGGTCGCCGCAGGTGAGGCTTCAGGGAGCAGCACACGTGTCAATCCCACCTCGCTCCATGCGATGGCGCAGGTGCCGAAGGCCGTGTCAAAGAGGTGATAGAACATCCTCCTGACAGGCTAACCGGGCGCGGGGGCCGGGGCAATCACACGCGCTGGCAATACACAGGCGAAGGCTTGCCAGACGTTGCCGGGTGTTCCGATCAGAAGGTCTGACAGCGCCCACCAAACAGCCGCCGCGAGGCACACGAAATCGACAGCGCGCTCGCTTGATGGAACGTCTGAGCAGCCTCGGCTTGTCGTCAATCGCGCCAGGCGCCGGAAGAAAGACGGCTTTGACTGAGAGCCGGCATGATCGTCGGATCACCGGGCATTCGCCAAGCTCAAGACGCTGCTGCGCAAGGTCTAGGAACGCACTATCGATGCCGTCCGCGATCGCATCGGCACGCTCATCGCGGCGTTCTCTCCTCAGGAGTCGACAGGAACTCCTTCGGCCCGGTGACGCGGCTTGCCTTCGCCGATGAGGAGACCGCTCTTCACGTGCGGTCACCGCAAACAGAGTCGTCGGGCCGTGGCGCTCTTAGTCGTGCGTCATAGTCGACGCCCGCCCCTTCTTCATCGGCAGGCCCGGCTGGGTGCGATCGAGCGCCTCGGCTTTTTGCCGAAATCACGGGCCAGCGCATCCGGCGCGGCGTGTTCGCCAGCGCCGCCGAGCTGGAGGAGGCGATCGACGACTACCTGCTGCGTCATAACGCGTCCGCTAAGCACTACCGACGAACCAAGCCCGCCGCCGACATCCTTGCCAAGGAACGCCGAGCCCTCGATCAACTCGACGCAATCAAAGCCGGATACCAAGCGTCAGACTCGGAACACTAGCGGCGTCGCAGCATCCTCTCGCATTAGAAATAAAAATCCGCCGCCGAGAACTGTGCCACCAACGCGCCTTCGACGCGGATGGTGTCGGCAGGGGTGGCGGTGACGGAGATCAGCACGTCGGCGCCGTCCTGCGTGAGGGTGAGCTGGCCGAAATTGTCGAGGCCGCTGATGGCGGCGAGGTTGAACCTGTCGTTGCCGTCCTCGAAGTCGGTGATGGTGTCGGTGCCGAAGCCGTTGGCGAAGTAGAAGTAGTCACTGCCGGCGCCGCCGGTGATGGTGTCGTTGCCCGCACCGCCGTAGAGAAGATCGTTGCCCGAGCCGCCGATGATGGTGTCGTCGCCAGCCCGGCCGTCGAGCGTGACGCGCACGGTCATGGCGGAGGCGTCGAGCGTGTCGCCGCCGACGTTGCCGTAGAGCGCCTCGACGCCCGACGTCGCGCCGAGCGCCACGCTCGCGCCGGCGAGATCCTCGGCGACGCCGTAGTCGCTGCCGTTGCCGCCGATCAGCGTGTCGCCGGTGGTGAAGAACAGCACGTCGTTGCCGTCGCCGCCGTCGAGCGTGTCGGCGTCGGCACCGCCGTAGAGGCTGTCGTTGGCCGAGCCGCCCGTGATGACGTCGCTGCCGGCGTTGCCGTAGAGATTGAGGCGCGCGTCGAGGTTCGCCGCCGACGTCGCCGAGGCATCGATGACGTCGGCGCCGCCGGCACCGTAGACCACCTCGACACCGGCGAGGATGGTGACCGAGGTGCCTGCGCTGGTCGGGTCGACGGCCACCGCGATGTCTGTGCCGCCGCCGCCGGTCAGCTGCTCGCCGGCGCCGTCGAAGTAGAGGAGGTCGTTGACGGCACCGCCGATCAGTGTGTCGGTGCCGCCGCGGGCGTGCAGTTGCACGCTGGTGGTCGACGCCGAGGCGTCGAGCGTGTCGTTGCCGGCGCCGCCGAGCACGGTCTCGATGCCGTGGCCGACGCCGAGCACCAGCGTCACGCCGGCGCTGGTCGGATCATCGGCGACGGCGGTGTCGTTGCCGGCGCCGCCGATGAGGATGTCGCCGGTGTTGAACAGCAGCGTGTCGTTGCCGTTGCCGCCGTCGAGCGTGTCGACGTCGCTATCGACGCCGCCGTAGAGGCTGTCGCCAGCGACACCGCCAATGAGGTGGTCGGCACCGAGGCGGCCCTGCAGCGTGATGGCACCCGTCATGCCGGAGGCGTCGAACGTGTCGGCACCGTCGCCGCCGAGCACCGTCTCGATGCTCATCGCCTGGTTGAAGGCCATGGTCACGCCGGCCGTACCCGAGACCGCCGCGTAGTCGTTGCCCGCGCCACCCGACAAAGTATCGTCGCTGTCGAAGATCAGCGCGTCATCGCCGTCGCCGCCGTTGAGCGTGTCGGCGCCGGAGCGACCGTCGAGCGTATCGTTGCCGCCGCCGCCGTTCAGCGTGTCGTTGCCGTCGAAGCCGATCAGCGTGTTGGCGAGGCCGTCGCCGGTCAGGCTGTCGTTGTGGTTCGAGCCCGCGACGAAGTTGATGTTGACGAAGTAGTCGCCCTGCGCGAAGCCGCCGGACGCGGTGCTGCCCGCGCTCGTGTGCGTGGCGAGATTCACCGTCACGCCGGCATCGCTATCGACGTAGTTGACGAGCTTCCTCGGCTTCGACGGGTTCAGAAGGTCGGTGCCGACGAAGTTCTCATCTTCCGCCGTGGCGCGGCCCTGGTCGACCGCGCTGGTGCCGGGCACAAGAACGGTTGTGACGAAGTTGGTGACGTTGACCGTCGTCGTGCCCGAGGCGGTGAGCGCCCCGCCCGTGCCCTGCGCGCCCGCGTTGCCGTCCGAGAATGTCCACTCGACATTGAACGTCTCGTTCGCCAGCACCAGTGACTTCTCATACTGAATGTTGCGCATAGCCTCGTTGACGCGGGCCTGCGTGGCGTCGCTGTTGAAGGTGATGGCGAGTGTGCCGCCGCTGTTGGTGAACGTGCCGATGGTCACGCCCGACAGGATCACGTCGCCGCCCGAGAGCGACAGCGACCCGGTGCCGACGAACACGTCGGCCGAGTTGGCGCCGCCCTGGCGGGCCAGCGTCAGCGTCGCGCCGGCATAGTTGCCTTGGGCGGCAAGCTCGGCGTCGACGATCGCGACGTTGTTGTCGAGCAGCACCGGCGCGCCGTGGTCGTTGAAGAACACGTTGCCACCGAGCGTATTCCGCGGGTCGAAGGTGGTGTCCAGCGTGCCGTCGGCGTTATAGCGGATGAGGGCGAAGTCTCCATCGCTGCCATTGAAGCTTGTGCCCGAGACGATGATCTTGCCGTCAGGCTGTACGAGAATACCGTAAGCTTCATCCGTCCCGTTGCCGATCGGCGTGGTGACAAAGCCCGTGCCGCCAAACGTGGTGTCGAGCGAGCCGTCACTGTTGTAGCGGGCAACGGCGAAATCAGTATCAGTTCCGTTCGACGCCGGACCGGCAGCCAGAATCCGTCCATCGGCCTGGAGGGCCATGCTGTAACCGAAATTGTCGCCGGGACCGATCGCTGTCGTGACCTTGCCCGTCCCGCTCCCGAAGCTCGTATCGAGGGAACCGTTCGCTTCCAGGCGCACGACAGCAAAATCCAGATTGGCGCCGTTGTGGGTGAACCCACCGATCAGCAGTTTGCCGTCTGGCTGGAGAAGGACCTGGTATCCTTGATCGGCACTGGCACCGACGGCGACAAGTGCGCGGCCGTCGCCATCGAATGTCGGATCGAGAGAGCCGTCGGGATTGTAGCGGGCGATGGCAAAATCGTTGTTCGAGCCATTGCTCGCGTAGCCCGCGACAACGATTTTCCCGTCAGGCTGGATGATGACGCTCTGCCCGGCTTCGTGGCTCGCGCCGATAGGCGTCGTCACGATCCCGTCACCGCCTCCGAATGTCGTATCGAGCGTCCCGTCCGACTCATAACGGACCAGGGCGAAATCGTCGGTGCCGACGAAGGCGAACCCGCCCACCACGATCTTGCCGTCAGGCTGCAATGCAACGCTGTAGGCCTGATCGAAAGCGGTGCCGACTGAAGTCGACACGACTCCATCGCCGCCGCCGAACGTCGTATCGAGACTGCCATCCGCGTTGTATCGAACAAGGGCAATGTCCGGGACCGAACCGGTGACCAGGAAACCGACGGCAATGATCTTGCCATCCGGCTGGATGGCAACATCGAGTGCAGCACCCGTCAGTGAGCCGATTTGCGTGGTCTCGACGCCGTCGCCGCCGCCGAAACTCGTATCGAGTGACCCATTCGGATTGTAGCGCGCAATGGCGAAATCGAAGTTGCCATCCCCGACGACCACGATCTTTCCGTCGGATTGGAGCGCCATGCCGTAGCCGTGGTCGAGAAACGCACCAACCGCCGTCGTCACGATCCCATCGCCCACCGCAAAGGTCGGCGCGTCATTCACCGCCGCAACGTCGAACGTCAGCGTGTTGGGCGTGGCGTCGAAGTCGGCGCCGTCGCTGACGGAGAAGGTAAGGTTCGCGTAGGCGGCACCGTTGGCGTTGTGGGCGGGCGTGAAGTCGAGCTTGCCTGCTGTGATGTCGGCGACGTCGATCACCTGTCCTGCGCCAACGTTGGCGCCGTCGAGCAGCAGCGCGCCGGCGGCCGGCAACGTGTCGATGCGCACCGAGACGAGACTGTCGGCGGAATTGGGATCGACAAAGCCGAAGCCCGCGACCGTCAGGACGCGCGTGGTATCCTCGTCGAGCGTGATCGTGGCGTCGGCGCCAGTGGGGGCCGCATTGAGGTTGACCAGTGTCATCCCGGTCGGGTTGGCGTCGACGGTCTGCAGGTTGATGTTCTCGACCATGTGCGTGCCAGCGACCGTGCCGTCGGTCACCCACAACTCGTCGCCGTTGGTGCCGTTGTTGGCACGGAAGTAGAGGTTCGCGCCGAGCACCTCGAAGTCCGCCGGGAATGCGCCACCAGTGCCTGGGTTGATGTCCATGAACAGGTGCGTGCCGGCAAGGGTGCCATCAGTAACCCACAGCTCGTAGCCATGGGCCCCATCGTCCGCGCTGAAGAACAGCTTGCCATCGAACGACGCGAAGCTCTGGGGCTGCGATGAGCCGGTGCCAGGATTAATGTCCATCAGCAGCGAGGTGCCGGACCCGGTGCCGTCGGACACATAAAGCTCGTAGCCGGTCGATGCCTCGAAGGCCATGAACAGGAGCTTGTCGCCGATGACCGTCAGGTTCTGCGGGGTGGAACCGGAGGTCCCTGACCAGATATCGCTGACCAACGTCGTGCCACCCGCCGTGCCGTCGGTGATCCAGAGTTCGGCGCCGTGCGTGGCGTCGCTAGCGACGAATGCGAGCTTGTCGCCGAACGGCGTGAAGCGCAGCGGGCTCGAACCCTGAGCGCCGGGGTTGATGTCGAGCAGCATCGTCGTGCCGACAGTGGTGCCGTCGGTGACCCACAGCTCAGTGCCATTCACGTTGTCAGAGGCCGAGAAATAGACCTTGCCGTCGAATGCCGTCAGATTGCTCGGGTTCGAGTTGTTGCTCACCGAGGCAATGTTCTTCAACAGCGTCGTGCCGCCCGCCGTACCATCCGTGATCCACAGTTCCCTGCCATTCGTCGCATCGGTCGCCGTGAACAGAACCGAGCTGCCGAGTGCAACAAACCCGCTCGGGTTCGAGCCGTTGGTGCCGACAAAGATGTCCTTGAGCAGCATGGTGCCCGCGGTCGTGCCGTCCGTTATCCAGAGTTCGTCGCCTCCGTTGGAGGTGCCGTTTGCACCGAATAATGCTTGGCCACCAAACGCCGGAAAAATCTGGCTCGTAATCGAGTTGCCGCCCAGCGTGTTGGTGTCGATCACCAGAACCGTGCCGGCCTCGGTGCCGTCCGTGCGCCACAGCGCCTGGCCGTTGACGCCGTCGTTGGCGGTGAACAAGAGGTTCGTGCCGACCTGCGCGAACTCAAGCCCGCTGCCGCTCCCGACGACCGGCCAGATGTCCTTCAACAACATCGTGCCGCCAGACGTGCCGTCGCTGGACCAGATCTCGGTTCCATGAACTGAATCGTTGGCGGCAAACACCAACTGGCCGCCGAACGCGGTCAGACCGCCTACACCGGAGCCCTGATCCCTGCCCGTGCCGATCTCCTCGACCAGCCGGGTGCCGGCCGGCGTGCCGTCCGTCTCCCAGAGCTGGCGGCCATGTACGGGATCGTCGGCGGAGAACAGCAGCTTGTCCCCGATCACCTCGAACGCGGTCGGGCTGGAGAAGCCGTCGCCCGGCCAGATGTCTTTCAGCATCAGCGTGCCGGCTGCCGTGCCGTCGGTGACCCAGATCTCCTCGCTGTTGGCGACGGTGCGCGCCCGGAACACGAGCTTGTCGCCAAGCAGCGTGAAATCTGCCGCGGCGGAACTGGCGGCGCCAGGGTCGAGGTCGGCGAGCAACGACGTTCCGGCTGGCGTGCCGTCGGTGACCCACAGTTCGTTTCCATTCACCGGATTGTTCGCGGTGAAAACGAGCTTGGTGCCCAGGACCGTGAAGTTGCCCGCGACCGAGTTGGTAGCCCCAGGCGCGATATCTGCGAGTTGCACAGTGCCGGCCGCCGTGCCGTCGCTGACCCACACTTCGCTGCCGGTGGTGCCGTCGTTGGCCGTGAACACCACCTTGTCGCCGAACGCGATAAGTGAACCGGGCGACGAGCCGGTGGTGCCCGGTCGGATGTCCTTGACGAGCTGGGTGCCGGCGGTGGTGCCATCGGTCACCCATAACTCGGAGCCGGTCGTGCCGTTGTTGGCCCTGAAATAGACCTTGCCATTCACCTCAACGAAATTGGCAGGAGCTGACGAACCGCTGCCCGGATTGATGTCGCGCAGCAGCATCGTGCCGGCAGCCGTGCCGTCGGTGATCCAAAGTTCGTTGCCGTTGGTCGAATCGAAGGCCCTGAACAGAATGGCGTCACCGAACGCTGTAAATCCGGCGGGCGAAGAACTGGCGGAAAGCGGCGCGATGTCCTTGAGAAGTGTCGTGCCGCCGGGTGTGCCGTCCGTGATCCAGACTTCGGTGCCATTGACCGGGTCGGTGGCACTGAAGAACGCCTTGTCGCCGAACGCTGAAAACTGTGACACGCCAGATGACAGCGTGCCAGGATTGATGTCGCCGAGCAGCACGGTGCCCGCAGCGGTGCCATCCGTCGCCCATAGTTCCTGACCGTTGACCGGGTCCGTCGCCAGAAACAGCACGCGACCGCCGACCACCGACAGGATCGTCGGTGTCGAAGTCGTGACGCCAGGATTGATATCCTTCAGCAGCAGTGTGCCCGCGGCCGTGCCATCGGTGACCCAGAGCTCGCGGCCGTTGGTGTCATCCTGCGCGGTGAAGACCACGCGGTCGCCGACCTGCGTGAAATTCTGGGGCAGCGAGCTACCCCCGCCCGGCACGACGTCGACCAGCAGGTGCGTGCCCACGGCCGTGCCGTCGGTGACCCACAGTTCGTTGCCGGCGACGGGATCATTGGCAGCGAAGATGACGACATTCGATGACGCGGGCGGGCCGGCCGACTGGGCGACATCGAACACGCGCGTGAAGACCTCGCCAGCGCCGGCGTCGGTCTCCCAGGTGCCGACGATGTTGCCGTTCGCCAGCGTCGCGAGCTGCGGGGTGCCCGGATTTCCGGTGATCGTCGTCTGGCTGCCGATGGTGGCGTCGTTGACGCGGAACTCGGTGCCGACGGTGGTGCCGGCGGCGTCGAAGCGCTGCGCGTAGACGCCGTTGCCGTCGCCGTCCTGCCCTTCCGACGTCCAAAGCACCATGAAGCCGCCATCGGGCAGTGCCGATATCGAGGGCTCCACCTGATTGCTGCTTGTCGTCGTATTGACGACGAACTCCCCGCCGATGGGCGCACCGGCACTGGTGTAGAGCTGGCCCATGATGTCGAGTTGGTCGGTTGCGCTGTTGTTCGCGAACCAGATGATGACGATGGTGCCGTTCTTGAGTTGCACGGCCGTTGGCGTGATCTCGAAGCCGTCGGCCGTCGTGCTGATGCGGAACTCGCCGCCGAGCGGCAGGCCATCGCTGCCGTAGCGCTGGCCGTAGACGCCCCAGTTGTTGCCGTCCTGCGTGAACGAACTCCACACGGCGAGGAACGCGCCGTCGGCCAGCGCCACCATTTGTGCGAAGCGCTGGTCGTTGCCGGTGAACGTGTTGACGCGGAACTCGCCGCCGACCGCCGTGCCCCCGCTGTCATAACGCTGCGCGTAGATCCCCGAGCCGCTGTCGTCCTGGCCAATGCTCTCCCAAGCGACGATGAAACCGCCGTCGGTCAGACCCGTGACCGTCGCCTCACGTTGTGCGTTCGCCGTCGTCGTGTTGACCAGGAATTCGCTGCCGAGCGCGTTACCACCAGCATCGTAGCGGCGTGCGTAGACGCCCCAGCCACTGCCGTCCTGGCCGTCTGAGTCGTAAGTGACGATGAAACCGCCATCGGCCAATCCGGCGATGCTCGGCAGCCATTGGTCACCGGTGGTGAACGTGTTCACCGCGAACTCGACGCCGACGGCCACACCCGCGTCGTCGTAGCGCTGACCATAGACGCCCCAGCCGCTGCCGTCCTGGTTCAGCGACGACCACGTGACGACGAAGCCGCCACCGGCAAGTGCCGCAACTGACGAATAGCGCTGCTGGTCTGCAGTCGTTGAATTGACCTGGATGTCGCCCGTGATCGGCGTAGGCGTCGCTGACACGATGAACTACTCCCCCGAAACCCCTGAGACAACTCAGAGAAACAATGCTCCGCGCGCGCACGCTATTCAAGCACGCAACGTCTATCTTGCATATGACAGACCAGAGCTCGCGAAACGTCGGGTTCGCCAGTCGGGAAGAGCTTCGCGGCAGAAAACTGCGCGACGAACGCCGTCTCGAAGTGGTTGTTTTCGCGCGGCGTCGAGGTCGCGTAAATCACCGCGACCGTGCCGTACTTCAGGACGCTCGCCTCAGTCGATGCGCAGGAAGAGCCGCAGTGGCTGCATTGCGCTTGCTGGACCAGCGGTCGGCGCACTAGCCGGTCCATGCAGGTCGACGCGACCGGCGACCGAGTGGTCTGGAAATCTGGTAGTGGGGGTGCTCCAGGGCGAGCGTACTGACGGACGGCCGCTCGCGGAGCCGGGCGACGAACGCGGGCACCTCGGTCCACGACATCGCCAGGCGATGGCCGCGCTGAAGCTTCTGGCGCTTGGGCAGCAGATTGTCGAGGTGGCCACGCCCGCGCGCCGGTTCTCGCCAGAGCGCAGCCCCTTGGCCTTCGCGCCGTCGAGGATTTTCGTCTCCCTCCGCAAACGATCCATCGGAGTGCGTCCCTGCTTTCCGGGCGATCGGGCGCTCCGTTGCGTCAGCCGTCGAGCGGGGCGTGGTCCGGCGCGCGCTCGATCGCGGTCCGCAATGCGGCAAGCGCGGCGACCGAGAACGCCTGCATATTCGCCAGTCGATCCGGCGAGCCGGTTGCAAGGGTCCTGGCCAAGTCGAACGGCCCACTCACGGCGATGCAGCAGTGGCCTGGGGCGTCACCGTAGCGATTGCCGGCAGGGCCGGTCGCACCCGTCTCGCCGAGGCCCCAGACGGCACCGAGCCGCTCTCGTGCCCGGTCGGCAAGAAGGCGCGCGTAGGCCTCCGTCGACGGCCGCATGCCGACCATGTCCTCGGCCGAAAGTGCCACCAGCCCCTGCCGTGCCGCCTGCGTGTAGATCACAGCGCCACCGAGGAAGTAGGCGGACGCCCCGGGCATCGCGAGCAGTGCCGCCGAGACGAGGCCCCCCGTCGACGACTCGGCGATGGCGACGGTTTCACCGCGCGCCTTCAGCAGCGCCGCGACCTCACCGGCAGTGGCCATCGACAATTCCACGTTCGGTCTCCCCCGGCTCCTACTACGGTCTATGACGACAAGTGCCGCCTGAAGAATGCCAGCGTGCGTGACCATGCGAGCTCGGCGGCCGCCTTATCGTAGCGGGGTGTCGTGTCGTTGTGGAAGCCGTGGTTCACGTTGGCGTAGAAGTGGGTCGTGTAGGTCTTGCCGGCGGCCTTGAGCGCCGCTTCGTACGCGGGCCAACCTGCGTTGATGCGCTCGTCCAGGCCGGCATAGTGGATCAACAGCGGTGCCTTGATCGCAGCTACGTCCGATGCCGCCGGCTGGCGCCCGTAGAATGGAACCGATGCGGCAAGCTCGGCGTAGGCGACGGCCAGCGCGTTGCACACGCCGCCGCCGTAACAGAAGCCGACAGCGCCCACCTTGCCCGTGCTGCTCGGGTGGGACGCAAGATGCTCGAAGGCGGCGAAGAAGTCCGCCATGAGCTTGGCAGGATCGAGCGTCGCCTGCTTCGCTCGTCCCTCGTCGTCATTGCCTGGGTAACCGCCGACGGGCGTCAGACCATCCGGCCCGAGAGCGAGGTAGCCGGCCTTGGCGACGCGCCGGACCACGTCCTGGATGTAGGGGTTGAGCCCCCGGTTCTCGTGCACGACGAGTACGGCTGGCAGCTTGCCGGTCGCACCGCTCGGCCGCGCCATCAGCCCTTTGATGTTGCCGTGTCCCTTGGGTGACGGATAGCTGATCGTCTCGGTCTCGATGGCCGGGTCGTCCGGCTTCACCTGCTGTGCGAGCGCGTAGTTCGGCTGCAGGCTCTCCAGCAGCGCCGATGCCGTCAGACCACCGACAGCGTAGGCCGACAGCTGCGAGAGCACTTCCCTTTTCGAGATCCGTCCGTGAACATAGCCATCGTAGATTTCGAGAACGCGCTGGTCGAATTCGTGCGCTGCCTTCCGCTGCATGGTGCACCTCGCTGACGCCGATCACACGTGCAGCTTAGCGGATCGACGGCGAATGGCACGAAAGTTGGCGTCGGCGCCGGCTCAAATCCGCGTGACGGATTTCTCTTCCGATATCGAGACGAGGACCTTCTGGCGGCGCGACCCGAAACGGTCGGCGATCAGCTCGGCGAAGTGCGACAGCACAGCCCTTCGCCATCGTCCGATGACCGGTCCTTGTCCCGACCAAACTGGTGTGGAGATGGATCGCTCGATAGGCCGATCGGCTGATGACGGCGCGACATTGCTTCTCCTGCGGGCCGGAGTGAGGAGCGCCTCCGCTATGCCAAACCGCCCGGAACCGGGCTCAACTGGCAACGTTGACCGCTAAGGCAACCAGTGCAGGTCAGTGAGGTAATTCAGATGCAGCGGATCATCATTTTCGGGCTCGGGGCGCTATTGCTCGCCCCGATGCTCACTCCATCCTTTGCCGCCGGCACGTCAGGCGGCGGCAGCGGATCTTCGTCGGCTGGAGGCGCCAGCTCGACCGGCTCATCGTCGAGCGGTTCGGCGTCCGGCGCCTCGACTTCCACGCCTTCTACTGCGACGCCGCTGCCAGGCGGGACCGTGAATCGGCCGCCGTCACCACCGCTCGGCGCGCCCGGCAGTGCCAATCCCTACGTGACCCGCCAGGGCATGCCGGAACCCAGGACCACCGCGCCGAGCACACTGGCACCTGAGAACCCCGGTATCGACAGACAGACGACCCCAGGCGGCGTCCGTCGGTAGTCCCGGCGTGAGGTCCGCGCCGTCATCGAAAGCGGAACGCGATCACTGCTTCGGCATCATCCGACGCCGGAGCGGTGGCCGTGAGGCGTCGAATCAGATATTACTCAGCGGTCGAATGAATGGTGCGGGCGTCAAGCTGGAAAACAGATCGTGATCAAGACCTCCGTTGCCGCCCTTGCCGCGGCCATTGCATTGGCGAGCACCGCGGGCGCAGCGACACTGACCGCAAGTGGGTCCGTGTTGGTCAATCGCGGAGAAGGATTCAGACCGGCTTCGGGCCTATCAATGGTCAAACCCGGCGACCGCATCCTGGTGGGGGCGGGCGGCCAGGCACGCGTCTCCTATTCCGAGGCTTGCGTCACACGTGTCGTGCCGCACGCCGTGCTCATCGTCGCGCACACGGCGCCGTGCGACGGCATGATGCGTTCCGGCGCGGCACGGAGGGAGAATGTGGTTCCTGAAGTCAGCACCGTCGGGGACGGATTGATGCTCCTACCCGCTGGCGCACTCGCCGCAGGTGCCATTGCAGGGTTCATCGTCAATGCCAATGGTGGTGGCAACCCTGTCAATCCGCCAGCCAGCCCCTGATCGTCGAAGGTCTGCGAGCCAACTCCCCGTAGATCAGCACCGTGCCTCCTGTGGGCACGGTGTTTCGGATTGCGCGGTTTTGCATATCCGCCGGCAGCGGCACTGTGCGCTCCCTCCGCGTCCCTCGCGGCGCCGCCATGCGGGTCCAAACGTTGTGAGGCAGACGCCCCTCGGGCACAGTAGGCGACGGAAAGCCCGTCGACGCAGACGGTAACCCGGCCAGATGCTGTGGCTGGCCGGCTGCGTCGCCCGACCGGGCGACCTGCCGATCGGACCGTCATGCCGAACCCTGCCGTGCCGCTTTCTCTAGCCCACCTCTCGGAGCTCGCGGTCGCGCCGGCAGAGCTGATCCCGATGGCCGCTCGCGCCGGTTTTGCCTCAGTCGGCCTGCGCACCGCGCCGGCCGCGCCCGGGGGCGTTGCCTACCCGCTCGCTACGGCCTCCGAGCAAGCCGCGATCCGCCGCCTCGTCGCGGACAGCGGAACCTCGGTTGTCTGTGTCGAGCTGATCTCGCTCTCCGAAGCGACGGATCCCGCCGCACACGCCCGCATGCTTGAGATAGGAGCAGCTATCGGCGCCAGTCGCGTCGTCGTGGCCGGCGACAGCGCCGACCGGGGCCTCGTTGCCGACAAGCTGGCCGCCATCGCATCAATCGCACAGCCCCTCGGACTCGCTATCGACCTCGAGTTCATGCCGTTTCGGGGCATCCGTTCGTTCGAGGACGCCATGGCCGTCCTCGACCTTGCAGAAGCCAGCAATGCACACATCCTCGTCGATGCATTGCACGTGTACCGCTCGGGCAGCGCGCTTGCCGCCATTGCGACCGCACCTCGGACCCGCCTGGGCACCTTCCAGCTGTGCGATGCGCCGGCCAAGCCGCCGCCGCCTGAAGGCCTTGTCGTCGAAGCCCGAACGCATCGCCTGCCAGCGGGCGAAGGTGGGCTTCCCCTCGGCCCGCTCCTCGACGTGATGCCGGACGACGTCCCGATCGGCGTCGAGGTGCCGATGGCGACCTTGCGTCCTGATCTTGGACCGGCCGAGCGCCTTGCCCTGCTGGCGCGGATGACCCAGGACTATCTCGCCGGCCGTCGCGCCGGCTGACCGACGACAGCCGACGTTCTTGAGGGAGCAGGCCGCCGCATGAAGACACGCCTCGACGGACAGGTCGCCATCGTCACCGGTGGCGCCCGCGGCATCGGTCTCGCCATCGCCCGCCTGCTCGCAGCACGCGGCGCGCGGATCATTGTTTGGGACCGAGATCTCTCGCCGCTCGACGACGTTCAGGACTTTCGGCCGGACCTCGCCGCCACCGTCGACGTCACCGCTCCGGCCGTCATCGATGCAGCCTTCGCCGCAGCCGTCACGCAGTTCAGCCAGATCCAGATCCTCGTCAACAACGCCGGCATCACCGGCCCCGTGATGCCGACCGTCGACTATCCGGTCGATCTCTGGGAACGCGTCATCGCGGTCGACATGACATCCGTATTCCTGACCAGCCGGCTCGCGGCCCGTCACATGCGCGCGACGGGATACGGCCGGATCGTGAATATCGCTTCAATCGCGGGCAAGGAGGGAGTTCCCGGCATCGCCCCGTACTCGGCGGCGAAGGCCGGGGTGATCGGGTTCTCCAAGGCGCTCGCGAAGGAACTCGTCGATGTCGGCGTCACCGTCAACTGCATTGCGCCCGCCATGGTCGAGACCGACCTTCTGAAGGAGGCGACGCCGGAGCATATCAGGAACATGAAGGCCAAGATCCCGATGGGTCGCTTCGTCCAGGTGGACGAGGTCGCCGAGCTGGCGGCGTGGATCGCGAGCCCGGCCTGCAGCTTCACGACAGGATTCGTGTTCGACATCTCCGGTGGCAGGGCGACGTACTGACATGCTCGACGAGTCCAGGTTGTGCATCCACCAGGTGACGCTGCTGCGCCGCTGGGGCATGTCGGAATTTCTGGCAGGCATGCGCCGCCACGGCGTGCCGGCGGTTGCCATCTGGCGCGACCGGCTCAGGGAGGCTGGCGTCGCTGACACGCGCCGCATGATCGATGCCGAGGACCTCGTCGTCACCAGCCTCTGTGCGGCGGGCCTGGTGACCACTCCCGATCGCGTCGCCGCCGCCCTCGCGTTGGACGATGTCATTCGCGCGCTCGACGAGGCAGCGGCGATCGGCGCAGGCAATTTGATGTTCGTCGCCGGCGGAGTCGATCCTGGCGAGCGCTCCGTTTACGCTGCGCGCGAACGGACGCTCGACCGCCTCGCCGTGATCGGGGAGCACGCACGAAAGGTTGGCGTGCGGGTCGCGCTGGAGCCGCTGCATCCGATGGTCTGCGCAACGCGCTCGGTGCTTTCGACGCTCGCACTGGCCAACGACTGGTGCGACAGGCTCGGTGACGAGGAAACGTTCGGCATAGCGGTCGATACCTATGCGGTGTGGTGGGACCCGGCGCTCGCGGCCGAGATCGCGCGCGCCGGCCGTCGCATCATCGCCTTTCATGTCAACGATTGGCTCGCCGACACCCGCGACCTGCGGCTCGACCGCGGCATGTTGGGCGACGGCTTGATCGATATCCCGGCTATTCGTCGAATGGTCGAGGCGACAGGATACGCCGGATATGTCGAGGTCGAGATCTTCTCCGAACGCGACTGGTGGCGCCGGGATCCCGACGAGGTGATCGCCATCATCAAAGATCGATTTCGCCGCGATGTCTGAGCGCTCGCCGGCGGCTCTGGCTGAAACTCGACGCACAAGAAGATAGACCGAGGGAACCGTCCATGATCCTCGCACTGACCGACGAGCAGAGGCTTCTCGTCGAAACCGCGCGGCGTTTTGTCGACGAGGAGCTGATTCCGCTCGAAGAGATGGTGGAGGAAGCCGGCCACCTTTCACCCGAACTTCAGCGTGCGATCCACGCCAAATCGAAAGCGCTCGGGCTCTATGCGACCAACATTCCTTCCGAGCTCGGAGGCGGCGGCCTGACCTGCTACGATACGTGTCTGGTCGAGGAGCAGTTCGGCCGCACCACCGACATCCTCATCCGCCGGGCCTTCGGCAATGTCTACGAAGTGCTGCTCCTTGCCACCGAAACCCAGCGCGCGCGCTGGCTGCTGCCGACCATCGCAGGCGAGCGCACATTCTCGGTTGCCTTTACCGAGCCGGATGCCGGCTCGGATGCCGCCGGCATCCGCACGCGGGCGACGCGCAAGGGCGACGGCTGGGTGATCAACGGCCAGAAGACGTTCATCAGCGACGGCCACTTCTCGGACTTTTTTGTCGTCTCGGCGGTCACCGACCCTGCGGCCGGCGCGCGTGGCATTTCGCTCTTCATCGTCGACAAGGGATCATCCGGCTTCACGATCGGACCCGAACAACGGATGATGGGGTTGGTCGGCACCACGCACGTGCCGCTCTTTCTCGACAGCGTCGAGGTCGGTCCAGACCACCTGCTCGGTCGAGAAGGGCAGGGTCTCAAGCACGCCTTCGAAACGCTCGGCCGTATACGCTTGGCCCACATCGGCGCGCGCGCCATCGGCAAGGCGACGCGCATTCTTGACGTGATGACCTCGTATGCCGCGATGCGCCGCCAGTTCGGCCGGCCGATCGGCGAAAACCAGATGGTCGGCCAGATGCTTGCCGACAGCGCCATGGAGATCAACGCCGCCCGCCTCCTTGTTCTCAACACCGCGGCGATGATCGACAGGGGGCACGAGGCCCGCGAGCACATCTCTATGGTCAAGGTGCATGCCGCCGAAACGCTCGGCCGTGTCGCGGATCGTGCCGTGCAGGTGCATGGGGGCATGGGGTTCTGCCGTGACCTGCCGATCGAGCGCTTCTACCGGGACGCCCGCATCTTTCGAATTTACGACGGAACTTCCGAGATCCACCGCTCGGTGATCGCACGCGCCCTGCTGAAGGACGGTGCGCGACGCTTTACCGATATCGTTTGATTTCGCCGGAAACCGCGGAGGGCGCCATGGCGCGCAATAAGTTCATGACGGCGGACGCGGCGATCGGGCTTATTCGCGACGGCGACACCGTCGTGCTTCCCGGTGGGGGCGGCGGGCTCGTCGAGGCGACATGCCTGCACGAGGCCGTCGAACGCCGTTTTCTCACGTCCGGCGCTCCCCGCCGGCTGACGGTCGTCCACTCGCTGGGTATCGGCGACCGCGACAGAAGGGGGATCAATCGCTTCGCGCACGAAGGACTCGTCGCCAAGGTGATCGGCGGCCACTGGGTCTGGTCGCCGCGCATGCAGGAACTGGCGCGCCAAGACAGGATCGAAGCCTACGTGCTGCCGAGCGGCGTCGCCATGCAGCTCCTGCGCGAGATCGGCGCCGGCCGGCCGGGGCTGTTCACGCACGTGGGCCTCGGCACCTTCGTCGACCCGCGTGTCGAAGGGGGACGCATGAACCGCCGCGCGCGCGACACGCTGGCAGAACTGCATACGATCGATGGCCGCGAATACCTCCGCTACAAGCCTTTCAAGGTCGACATCGCACTTCTGCGCGGCTCGTGCGCCGATGCCGACGGCAACGTCAGTCTCGACCAGGAGTGCGCCAACCTCGAGATGCACGCTGCGGCGCTCGCCGCCCACAACTCCGGTGGCAAGGTCATCGTGCAGGTCAAGACTGCGGTGCGACGTGGCGCACTGTCGGCGCGGCAGGTGCGTATTCCGGGAGCTCTCGTCGATGCGGTCGTCGTCGACCCCGATCAGCGCATGGCCTACGACGTCGTCCATGACCCGACCATGTCCGGCGAGATCAAGGGCCCGCCGGCAGAGATCCGCAACGCTACGCCAGGCGTTCGTGCACTTATCGCGCGCCGGGCAGCCGAGGAACTGGCCGACGATGCTGTCGTCAACTATGGCTTCGGCATCCCCGACGGCATTGCCAGACTGGTTGCGGCCCGTGGCGAAGTCGAGCGCTACTACCAGACGATCGAACACGGAACCTACGGCGGCGAACTGCTCGACGGCACCATGTTCGGCTTCTCGCGCAATGCGACTGCGATGATCGACGGCCCGTCGCAATTCGATTTCTACGCTGGCGGCGGCCTCGACATCTGCTTCCTTGGTTTCGGCGAGTTCGATCGGGCAGGCAACGTCAACGTTTCCAGGCTCGCCGGTACGCCGATCGGTCCGGGTGGCTTCATCGACATCGCCCAGAATGCGCGCAAGGCGGTGTTCTGCGGTACGTTCGACGCGAAGGGCACCGACCTCGCCATTGGCGACGGCCGCCTCACGGTCGTTCGTCATGGTGATGTCGCCAAGCTCGTCCGAGAGGTCGAACAGATCACCTTCTCCGGCGCTTACGCGCTGCGCAGCGGCCAGACGGTGCGCTATGTCACAGAGCGGGCCGTGTTCGAGTTGACGGCTGAGGGCGTGGCGCTGATCGAGGTTGCCCCCGGTATCGACATCCGCCACGACGTGCTCGATCGCATGGAGTTTACGCCGCTCGTCCCGCGAGAGCCCGCGCTGATGGCGAGCGCGATGTTCTCGCCGCCTCATGTCAGCCAAGGACGCAACGAATGACACAGGTACGCATCGCGGTCGTCGGCGCCGGCCTGATCGGCCGAACGCATATCGCGGTCTTGAAATCGCACCATCCGGACTTCACGCTCGCCGGCGTCGCCGATCCCTCGCCCGTGGCTGCCGAGGAAGGCCGCGCGCTCGGCTATCCGGTCTATCCGTCCATGCAAGCGCTGATCGCCAGCGAAAGTCCCGACGGCGTGCTGATCGCCACTCCCAATCAGACACACGTGCCGCTCGGCCTCGAAGCCATAGCGCGGGGGCTTCCAATCCTCGTCGAGAAACCCCTCGCCGACAGCGTCGCCTCGGCGGCGCGCCTGGTGGTCGCCGGGCGGCGCGCGGGTATCGCCATCCAGACCGCGCACCACCGGCGCCACAATCCGGTGCTGCGGCGCGCCGCAGAGATATTGAAAGAGGGTAGCATCGGCCGGCTGGTGGCGGTGACCGCCTGCTACCTCAGCCACAAGCCGGCGGGCTACCATGATCTCGCCTGGCGGCGCGAGCCGGGTGGCGGGCCGGTTCTCATCAACGCCATCCACGACATCGACTGCCTCCGGATGCTGGCCGGCGAGATCGAGAGTGTGCAGGCGTTCGCCTCGAATGCGGTCCGCGGGTTCGCGGTTGAGGATACGGCCGCCGCGGCCCTCCGCTTCTCCAACGGCGCGCTCGGCACGCTGGTCTGCTCGGACACCGCATCGAGCCCGTGGAGTTGGGAATGGGGATCGCGCGAGAACCCAAAATTTCCTTTTGATGCCGAAGATTGCTACACGTTCTCCGGCACCCTCGGTTCGCTCTCTGTGCCGACGCTGGTGCATCGCTGGCACGAGCCGGGGCGCCAGAGTTGGGAGACGCCGCTGACGTCGCGCCGTCATCATGTGCCCCTGGCCGACGCCTACGTCGAGCAACTCCGCAACTTCGCCGCCGTCATCCGTGGCAACGAAGTCCCCGCCGTCAGCGGCGAGGACGGGCTGCGCACGCTCGCCACGACCCTCGCCATTTCCCGATCTGCCGCCACCCGAGCGCCCGTCGATGTCTCGGCCACCGTTGCGACAGCGCTTGCCGAGGCCGACGCCACTGCCGCCGGCGAGGATGTATCATGAACTCACCAACGCGCCCTGCCGCGTGCGTGGTCGGCTGGCCCGCCCGCCATTCACGCTCGCCGAAGCTGCACGGCTACTGGATCCGGCGCTACGGCATCGACGGCGACTACCGGTTCGAGGAAATCGCGCCCGAGAAGTTCGCCGCCTTCATCACCGATCTGCCCGGGCATGGCTACGTCGGCTGCAACGTGACCATGCCTCACAAAGAGCAGGCATTTGCCTTGTCCGAACCGGACGCCAGGGCTCGGGCGGTGGGTGCCGCCAACACGCTCTGGCTCGAGGATGGCCACCTCAAGTCGACGAACACGGATATCGAGGGCTTCCTCGGCGCGCTTGATGCTGCTGCGCCGGCATGGCAGGTGCGAACGCGCCACGCCGTCGTTCTCGGTGCCGGCGGCGCGAGCCGAGCCGTCGTCTACGGCCTCATCGAGCGCGGCGTGTCGCGCATCACCGTCGTCAATCGGACGCTCGACAAGGCAGTCGCGCTCGCCGCGAGCTTCGGGACGGCCGTCGCCGGGGCAAGCTGGGACGAACTTCCCGCCGCACTCGCCGGCGCCGACCTTTTCGTCAACTCGACCTCGCTCGGTATGAAGGGCGAGGCACCGCTCGAGATCGACATCTCCGGATTGGCGCCGACCGCCGTCGTGAGCGATATCGTCTATGTGCCGCTGACAACGCCGCTGATAGCCGCGGCGCGCGCGCAAGGCCTCGCCACCGCCAACGGCCTCGACATGCTGCTGCATCAGGCAGTGCGCGGATTCGAGCTGTGGTTCGGGGTTCGGCCCGAGGTGACCAGGGAGTTGTTCGACCTTCTCGCCGCCGATATCGAGCCGGCGTGAAGAAAGCGCCGTCGTCTGATCCTCGCCGGCTGACAGCTGCCCGGGCAGCGGGCTATTGAGAGGAGAGGTTTCATCGAGCGAGGCACAGATGCGGCGCATCGCACACACCACCGATTTCTCCCCAGCGAGCCATGCGGCGTTCCATCATGCCCTGGCGCTCGCACTAGCTGCCCGCGCTGCCCTCGACATCATCCACGTCGCGGCGCCGGGCGACGAGCAGAGCTGGGAGAGCTTCCCTCAGGTGCGACAGACGCTGACCGCCTGGGGACGCGTTCCAGCTGGCGCCACGCCGGCGGACGTCGAGCCGATGACCGGCGTGCTCATCACCAAAGTCGAGATCGCGCGCAACGATGCGCTGGCAGGCCTTGCGCGTCATTTCGCGCGCCACCGTCCGGACCTGATCGTGGCAGCCACGCACGCGCGCGAAGGCATCGACCGGATGCTGCATGGCTCGATGTCTGAGGATCTCATCGCACGCACGCGAGTCCCGGCGTTTCTTATTGGCCCGCGTGCCGCGAGCGTCGTGGACCCCGCGACCGGCATGCTGGCCGTCACCGATGTCGTGCTGCCACTGGCGGAGAGCCCGCCGCCCGAGGCGGTGATCGATCATATGGAGGAGGTTCTCGCGCCGCTCGGCCTCGCGGCTTCTCGACTGCACATCCTCACGGTTGGCTGTGACATGCCCGACCTGCTCGACCGGCATGGTCGACGCTGGCCCGTCTCGCGCCGCGACGGCCCCGTGGTGGAGACGATCGTCGCCGAGGCGCAACAAGCGGGTGCCGGCCTCATCGCCATGCCGACGGCCGGGCGTCACGGACTGATGGACGCGATGCGGGGCTCGACGACGAGCCAGGTGCTCGCGTCGAGCCCCGTTCCCGTCCTTGCGCTGCCGGTGTTGGTGCGCTGAGCAGGCAACATGGTGCCGTCGGAAAACGCGAGCGCCGGCCTCTTGCGGACCGGCGCCCAAAATGTCGTCGCGCGTATGAGACTACCCGAGAGCGGCTGCGACGGCACGGCCGGCCATGACCGGGATCAGTGCCGCGCGATACTCGGCCGAGCCGTGGATGTCACCCATCAGGCCATCCGCCGACACCTTGACCGCCTTCGCGGCATCCGGCGAGAATGAAGCGGTCAGTGCCTGCTCGATCGGGCTGCAGCGAAACACGCCTTCCGCGCCCGCGCCCGTTACCGCCACCCTGACACCGCCCGACGTCCTGGCGACGAACACGCCGACCAGTGCGTAGCGAGAGGCGCGTTGCTCGAACTTTGCATAACCGGCCTTCTCCGCAACCGGCAGGCCGACACCGGTGATCACCTCGCCAGCCTCAAGCGCCGTCGAGAACAGGCCGGTGAAGTAATCGTCGGCCCTGATCTCGCGCTTGTTCGTGATGATCACGGCGCCAAGCGCCAGTGCAGCGGCCGGATAGTCGGCGGCCGGGTCGTTGTTGGCGAGTGATCCGCCGATGGTGCCGCGGTAGCGGACGTGCGGATCACCGATGTTGCCGGCGAGGCGTGCGAGCGCCGGAATCGCGGCCTTCACAACCCCGCTCGACGCCACGTCGTGGTGCGTGGTCATTGCGCCGATACCGATGGCGCCGGAATGTTGAGAGATCCCCTTCAGATCCCGCACGCGGGAGAGATCGACGAGCGCCGAGGGTCGGGCGAGTCTTTGCTTCAACGTCGGCAGCAATGTCATGCCGCCGGCGAGGAAGGCGGCTTCCTCGCTCTTGTCGAACAGCGCGGCGGCTTCCGCGATCGAGGTCGGCCGCTGATAGTCGAAAGAATACATGGTTCCCTCCTTATTCCGCGGCCTTCCTGGCGCCCGCGTTGATCGCGCGCCAGACCTTCTCGGGCGTTGCCGGCATGTCCATGTGCGTGACGTCGTAGGGCGCCAGCGCATCGCAGATGGCGTTGATGACGGCCGGCGGTGCGCCGATCGCGCCCGCCTCGCCGCAACCTTTCACACCGAGTGGGTTGTGTGTGCACGGGGTGCATGTGGTGGTCACCTGGAACGACGGCACGTCGTCGGCGCGCGGCATGCAGTAGTCCATGTAGGAGCCCGTCTTGAGCTGGCCCGTCTCGTCGTAGACGGCCTTCTCGAGCAGCGCCTGACCGATCCCCTGCGCGATGCCGCCATGCACCTGGCCCTCGACGATCAGCGGATTGACCAGGTTTCCGAAATCGTCCGCAGCCACGAACCCGACGATGCCGGTCTGGCCCGTCGCCGGGTCGATCTCGACCTCGCAGACGTAGCTGCCGGCTGGGAACGTGAAGTTCTTCGGGTCGTAGAAGGCAGTCTCCTCGAGCCCCGGCTCGATCGACTCGATCGGGTACTTGTGCGGCACGTAGGCGGTGAGAGCGATCTCCCCGAATGCCTTCGAGCGGTCAGTGCCCTTGACGGTGTAGGCGCCGTTGCTGAATTCGACGTCGGCCTCGGCCGCCTCGAGCAGGTGGGCTGCGATCTTGCGGCCCTTGTCGATGATCTTGTTCAGCGCATTGACGATTGCCGTGCCCCCGACGGCGAGCGACCGCGAGCCGTAGGTGCCCATACCGAACGGCACCTTTGCGGTGTCGCCATGCACGATCTCGACCTGATCGATGGGAATGCCGAGCTTGTCGGCGACGACCTGGGCGAAGGAGGTGTCGTGCCCCTGGCCGTGGCTGTGCGATCCGGTCATCACCGCTACCGAGCCGGTCGGATTGACACGCACGGTTGCTGCCTCATAGAGGCCTGCGCGCGCTCCGAGAGCACCGACGAGGCTCGACGGTGCGATGCCGCACGCCTCGATGTAGCTCGCGACACCGATGCCGCGCAGTTTTCCTGCCTTCTCCGCGGCGGCGCGACGGGCCGGGAAGCCCGCGTAGTCGGCGAGCTTCAGGGCTGCATCGAGTGAAGCTTCGTAATCGCCGGTGTCGTACACGACGGCGACCGGTGTCTGGTATGGGAACTGCGATGGCTGGATGAAGTTCTTGCGGCGCAGTTCCGCCTGGTCAACGCCCATCTCGGCCGCCGCCTTGCTCATCAGCCGCTCGAGCAGGAAGGTCGCCTCCGGCCGGCCTGCGCCCCGATAGGCATCGACCGGGACTGTGTTGGTGAACACCGCCTTCACGTTGCAGTAGATCGCGGGCGTCGTGTACTGGCCTGCGAGCAACGTGCCGTGCAGCCATGTCGGTATGCAGGGCGCGAACGTCGAAAGATATGCGCCCATGTTGGCGAGCGTATCGACCCTGAGGCCGATCGCCTTGCCGTCCTTGTCGAAGGCCATCTCGGCATGCGTGACGTGATCGCGGCCGTGCGCGTCCGACATGAAGCTTTCCGAGCGTTCGGCCGTCCATTTCACGGGCCTGCCGATCTTCTTTGCCGCCCATGTGACGAGCGCTTCCTCGGCATAATGATAGATCTTCGAGCCGAAACCACCGCCGACGTCGGGGGCGACGACACGCAGCTTGTGCTCCGGAATGCCGAGAACGAAGGCGCCCATCAGAAGCCGGATCACGTGCGGGTTCTGGCTCGTCGTGTAGAGCGTGTGCTCGCCCGTCGCCATATCGTAGACGCCGATCGCGGCGCGCGGCTCCATCGCGTTCGGCACAAGCCGGTTGTTGATCAGATCGAGTTTCGTGACGTGCGCGGCGCCGGCGAACGCGGCATCTGCCGCCGCCTTGTCGCCGAGTTCCCAGTCGAAGCAGAGGTTGTCGGCCGCCTCGTCGTGGACCGCCGCCCCGCCTTTGAGCGCCTGTCGCATGTCAACCACGACCGGTAGTTCGGTCAGATCGGCGTTCACCTTCTCGGCAGCATCCTTTGCCTGCTCGAGGGTCTCGGCAATGACGGCCGCGATCGGATCGCCGACATGGCGCACCTTGCCGGTGGCAAGGATAGGGTGCTTGGGCTCGACCATCGGCTTGTTGTCGCGACCGGTGACAAGCCAGCCACAGGGTAACCCGCCGACGCCTTCGAAATCTGCCCCCGTCAGCACCGCGACGACACCCGGCGACGCTGCAGCCGCCGCCGTGTCAATGCTGTTGATGGTGGCATGCGCGACCGGCGAGCGGACGATGACGCACCAGGTCTGGTTGGGCTGATTGATATCGTCCGTGTAGCGGCCGACGCCCTTCAGGAAGCGGAAATCCTCTCGGCGGGGCAGGGCGGTGCCGATGCCAGTCGGAGCGGGAGTATCGGTCATGGCTGACGGGTCCTCGCGATAGTGATGGACGGGCTCGGGCGCACAGCGCCCGTGGATGGCAGAGGCCGCGCTATTCGGCGGCGGCCTTCTGACCCATGCGGTCGGCCGCGATCCGTATCGCCTTGACGATGTTGTGGTAGCCCGTGCAGCGGCAGATGTTGCCCTTGAGGCCGGAGCGGATCTCCGCCTCGGTGGGGTTGGGGTTGGTCGCAAGGAGATCAACCGCGGCCATTACCATGCCGGGCGTGCAGAAACCGCACTGCAGGCCGTGCGCTTCCTTGAAGGCGGCCTGAACCGGATGAAGGTCGCTGCCCGTAGAAAGGCCCTCGATGGTCGTCACCTTCGCGCCATCGGCTTGAACCGCGAGCATGGTGCAGGACTTCACGGCCTGTCCGTCCACGTGCACCACGCAGGCGCCGCACTGGCTGGTGTCACAGCCGACATGCGTGCCGGTGAGGCCGAGCGTCTGGCGCAGGTAGTCGACAAGCAACATGTTGGCGGGCACTGCACCACCGACCGGCTTGCCGTTCACCTCCAGCTTGATATCTGGCACGCGGCTCCTCCCTCTCTTGCTTCTGGCTCGTGGCCGATTTCTCTCTCTAACCAACATTTAGCCGGCTGACGGGGCGTTGGCCAGTAGGCTGCGCAAGTCGTGCGGTCGGACGCCTGACCACGCCCCGCGTCGGCGTTCCACCTCATCCGCCGTGCCGCGCCGGGCACTTCTCGTGGAGGAACTTGTTGACCTCCTTGACGATCTGGCCGTGGAACAGTCCGACGTTGTCCTCGATCTTGGCGGCCGTCCAGATCGCCCCCTTGATGACCGACGGCGCCTCGATGTCGGAGACGTTGAGCCACGCCTTCTCGAGCTTGCCGGACCTGAACTGCAGCTTCGGGGCCACCTTCAGCGTAATCGTCATCAATTCCTTCTCACGCTCGACCTCGCACTTCACCGCGTGTGCGGGCACCGTGATGGTGTGCGTGGGTTTGGAGAGCGCGCCTGCGATCTCGGCCCGCTTCAGGTCGACATTGATCGCGCAGCGCGCATCGCCGAAGCCCCAGGTGATTTTCTGCTGACTGATGCCAGCCTCGATGGTGCGCCGCGTCCACGTCTTCGAGAGCTGGCACTTGACGTCTTCCCCTGCCGCATCCTTTTTGTTGGCGACTTGGCAGAGTCGGGCCTCGCACGCCTTGAGTTGCTCCTTCTCGTCGGTCGCCGGCTCGAGCGCGGCGACCGCCGTGGCAACTGAAACGAGTGCAGCGGCGGCAACGACAACTCTCTTCATGATCCCCTCTCCGGTATAGTCGGAATGATCGACGAACGGGCCGCAAGTGCCCCCCAATACGCGCGCCGTTGGCGGCGGGCGCGCCGCCTCACTAGACGACTTACGTAGGCCGAAAAATGACCGGCGACTACTTACTCAGCAGGCTGCAGCGCCGGTGCCTCACCAGCAGGGGCGGGCTTTCCGCCGAGAAGAGCGGATAGCCGTTCCAGATAGAGATAGATCACGGGGGTGAGGTAGAGCGTGATCACCTGCGAGACTGCGAGACCGCCGACGACGGTGATGCCTAGGGGAGCGCGCGCCTCGGCACCCGTGCCGTGGCCCAGGGCGATCGGAAGGGCGCCGACGAGGGCAGCGAACGTCGTCATCATGATCGGTCGGAAGCGTTGCAGGCAGGCCTCGTAGATTGCGTCGGCTGGCGCCTTGCCCTCCTCACGCTGGGCCTGCAACGCGAAGTCGATCATCATGATCGCGTTCTTCTTGACGATGCCGATCAGCATGATGATGCCGACGAAAGCATAGAGGGTGAGCGGCAGGCCGACCCAGTGAAGGGCGAGCAGCGCTCCGAGGCCCGCTGCCGGCAGGCCGGACAGGATCGTCAGTGGGTGAATGAAGCTTTCGTAGAGGACCCCCAGCACGACGTAGACGACGAAGATTGCGAGGACGAGCAGGATGCCCATGTTCTGCATCGAATCCTCGAATGCTTCGGCGGTGCCTCCAAAGCTGGTCGAGATCGACGCCGGCAGTTCCAGCCGCCGCTCGAGGGTCCTCACATGGTCGATCGCCGTGCCGAGACTCACGTCTGGGGCGAGATTGAACGACAGCGTTACGGCAGGCAGCTGGCCTTGGTGCGAGATCGTCAGCGGGGAGACCTGACGGCGCGTACGGGTGACGGCCTCGAGCGGGATGAGACGGCCCTGCTGCGAGCGGACATAGAGCTTGGCGAGCCCCGAGGCGTCACGCTGATAGCGCGGATCGACCTCGAGGATCACGGCGTACTGGCTCGACGACGTAAATATCGTCGACACCTTGCGCGAGCCGAATGCGGCGGCCAGCACCGTCTCGATCTGGCGGGCGTCGACGCCGAGTGCCGCTGCGCGGTCACGGTCGATGTCGAGCACCACCGCAGGACTGGTGACCTTGAGGTCGCTTGCCACGTCCTGGAACCCCGGCAGGCGGCGCATCTCCTCGCGCATCCGCTCGGCCCATGTGTAGAGCGTTTCGAGATCGATGTCCTGCAGCGTATATTGGTAGTCGGCGTTGGAGATCCGGCCGCCGACACGGATCGGCGGCGGGTTGGCGACGAAGCCACGGATGCCGGGCACCGAATTGACCTTGCGGCGCAGCCCTTGGACGATCTTGCTGATGTCCGGCTCGGGACGGGCGTCGCGCGAATTCAGCGTGACCAGCAGAAAGCCCTCGTTGTTGGTGCGCCCGCCCGACGAACCGGCACGCGACATTACCGCGCGCACGTTGGGGTCTCCGGCCACGAGTTCGGCGACGCGGGCCTGGTAGCCGAGCAGCGCATCATATGAGGCATCGTCGGCAGCCGCAGTGCGCACCAGCAGCCGTCCGGTGTCCTCGGCCGGCAGGAAATCCTTCTGGATCGACTGGAAGAGCGCGATGGTACCCCAGATGGTCGCGAGAAACGTCAGGAAAACCAGAAAGTGATGACGCATGCACCAGGCGAGGGTGACGCGGTAGAACCACAGCATGCCGTCGAACATGCCTTCGACAGCACGATAGATCAGTCCGTGCGACCTGCCGTGCTCGGCCTGCAGATAGCGTGCGCACATCATCGGCGTCAGCGTCAGCGAGACCACCGCCGAGACGAGGATTGCAATTGTGATCGTCAGTGCGAACTCGTTGAGCAGGCGCCCGATCATGCCGCCCATGAAGATCACGGGGATGAAGACGGCGATCAGCGATACGGTCATCGAGAGGATGGTGAAGCCGATCTCGCGCGAGCCGATCAGCGCGGCCTTCATCGCCGGCACGCCGTTCTCGCGGTGGCGCACGATGTTCTCGAGCATCACGATGGCGTCGTCGACGACGAAGCCGACGGCAAGCACCAGCGCCATCAGCGTCAGGTTGTTCAGCGAGAAGCCGAGCATGTGCATCATCGCGAAGGTGCCGATGATGGAGATCGGCAGCGCCACGGAGGCGATCATCGTCGCCCTCAGGTTGCGCAGGAATATGAAGATCACCAGCACGACCAGCATGGCGGCCAGCATCAAGTGATGCTCGACCTCGCTGATCGAGGCACGGATCCCCTGGGAGCGGTCGTACATGACGTCGAGCGTGATGGCGCTGGGGATCTGCGCGCGCAGCTGCGGCAGGGCCTTGTTGATCTGGTCTACGATCTCGACGGTGTTCGAGCCGGGCTGGCGGTAGACCGCCATCAGCAACCCCTGCTCGTTGCCGAACCATGTCGACGACTTGTCCTGCTCGACGGAATCGATGGCCTGACCGACGTCCTTCACCCTGACCGGCGCGCCATTGCGGTAAGCGACGACGATGTCGTTGTAGGCCGGCGCACCGTAGAGCGAGCCCGTCGTCTTGATCGCAGTTTCCTTCGCCGGACCCGACAGTGAGCCGGTCGGCAGGTTGGTATTGCCCGCACGGATCGCGCGCTCAACCTCATCCATCGAGATGTTTCGCGTCACCAGCCGACCTGGATCCACCTGCACGCGCACGGCGTAGCGCTGCTGGCCCCAGAATTGGATCTGGGCAACGCCGCTGATCGTGGAGACGCGCTGCTGCAGCACGGTCTCGGCGTAATCGGAGAGCGTCGCGACCGGCAGGGTCGCCGAGGAAATCCTAAGATAATAGATCGCGAAGTCCGCCGGATTCCTCTTTCTCAGAGACGGCGGATCGGTCATCTCGCTCGGCAGCGAACGAAGCACTGCCGAGATCGCCGTCTGCACATCGAGCGCCGCGCCATCGATGTTCCGGGCGAGGTCGAACTCGAGCGTGATCGAGGTGGTCCCCTGCGACGACAGCGACGTCATCTTCTTCACGCCGGAGATCTGCGAGAACTGATTCTCGAGCGGCGTGGCGACGGAGGCCGCCATCGTCTCCGGCGTAGCCCCCGGCATGCGTGCCGAAACCTCGATGGTCGGAAAGTCGACGCTCGGCAATTCGGCCACCGGCAGGAACCGGTAGGCGAATGCGCCGAAGATGACGATCGCCAGCATCACCAGCGTCGTCATGACCGGGCGGAGGATGAAAATCTCAGAGGGGTTCATGTCCGGGCACCTTCACCATCACCGGTCAGCACGCGATCTCGACAGCCGCTTCCCGAACTTCAGGACTGCGCCTTACCCTTGCCGTTCTTGCCGCCCACCCCGCCAACGGGAGCGACCTTGGCCCCGGGGAACAGCCGCAGCTGGCCGTCGGTGACCACCTGCGCGCCGCTCGACAGCCCCTGCTCGATCACAATGCGGCCCTCGGCCTCGGGTCCGATAGCGATCGGCACCGGCTTCACGGTGTTGTCGGCCTGCATCACCCAGACGTAGTGCCCCTTCTGGTTTATCTGCACGGACTGTGATGGCACGACCACCGCGTTCTCGAGCCGGTCGAGTTCGACGCTGGCGCGTACGAACTGGCCGGGCAGCAGACGCTCGTCGGCGTTGGCGAACCGCGCCATCACCTGGATGGTTCCGGTGTTCATGTCGACAGCATTGTTGATGAAGAACAATTCACCCGTCGCCGGTGGCCCCTCCCAGCCCTGAGTCGTCACGGCGACGGTCAAGCGGCCCTTGGCAAGCCGGTGGCGCAGCGCCGGGATGTGCTGCTCGGCGAGCCCGAACGCGACGTAGACCGGTTGCGTCTCCGTGATCACGAGCAGGGCCTGTGTGTCGTTGGCCTTGACCATGTTGCCGGGCGCGACCAGCAGCGAGCCGACCCGCCCGTCGATCGGCGAGCGGATGGTGGCGTATGAGAGATTGAGTTTGGCGAGATCTATGGATGCCTGCGTCGCCTGCACGGCGGCGCGCAGCGTGTTGACGCTGGTGGTCGCTTCCTCGAGCCGGGTCTGCGGCGAGATGCCTTTGCGCGCCAGCTCGCCGAAGCGGGCCACATCCGCCTCCGCCTTGGCCAGGTTCGCCCGATCGCGAGCGAGATTGGCCTCGGCCTGCTTCAGCTGTGCCTCGAACGGCCGTGGGTCGAGCCGGAACAGCAGGTCGCCCTTGCGTACCGTCTCTCCATCCTTGACGAGCGCTTCGAACAATTGCCCGTCGATGCGCGATTTCACCGCGATGGTCGAACGCGCTTGAACATTACCGACGCCCTCGAGCGTGATGGGCACCGAGCGCGTCTCGGCCCGCGCCACGCGAACCGGCGGCGGCGGTCCACCGCCACGCCGCGATGGCGCCGCCTTCGTCTCGCCGACGGCGGCTACGGCGAATGTCCTCGGAATGTAGGGCTTCAGGAACGACAGCTGCTCCAGCACCCAGTGCGCGGGCTTCGTCTGCAGGGCGGGCTTCACGCTCTGCGGATCGAGCACAGCTGCACTGCAGAAGGCCGCCCCGCCGATCACGAGCACGCCCCACACCACCCAACGCGCTTTCATACCCGCGGATCTCTTCTTAATGCGAGCCGGACCTGAAAGCGGGCCTTTGCCGCGCCTGCGCACACCATTGGCGCGGTCCAGACCATTCTCTGGTAGCGCAAAATGCGCAATCTTGCGAGGCCTGGACCGGCGTTGCCCGATCACAGCGGCGTGCGCTAAGCAGCTTTCAGGCCAGATCAATACCCATCAGCAACAGGGGTGCTGCATGAGCGACGACAGATTCGAGGCCGGCATGGCGGTTCGCCGCGCGGTTCTCGGCGACGCCCACGTGGACCGCGCCGAGACCCGAAAAACCGCTCTCGACGCGGATTTTCAGCGGTTCATTACCGAAAGTGCGTGGGGCAGCGTATGGACCCGTCCCGGCCTCGATCGGCCGGCCCGCTCGCTCCTGACGCTGGTGATCCTCGCCAGCCTCGGCCACTGGGAGGAGTTCGCCATGCACGTTCGCGCCTCACGCAACACTGGCGCGACGCCGGAAGCGATCGCGGAAGCGCTGTTCCACGTTTCCGTATACGCGGGAGTTCCGGCCGCCAACCGGGCGTACGCGATCCTCAAAGACGAACTGGCGAAGGCCCCCGGCTGAAGCATTCCGTTCGCGCCACGCTGCTCAGACGCTAGGAGGAGGAGATAACCGTAATGACCACGCCGTGTATCATCACCGTCGCCATCACCGGCTCGCTGCCGACGAAGAAGGACAACCCGGCAGTACCGATCACGATCGCCGAGCAGATCGAATCGACCCACGCCTCGTTCGAGGCCGGTGCAACGCTGGCTCATTGTCACGTCAGGAACGACGACGGCACGCCGACCTCGAGCCCGGACCGCTTCGGCCAGTTGGTCGAGGGGCTGAGGAAGCACTGCCCCGGCATGGTCATCCAGCTGTCGACCGGCGGTCGCTCCGGCAACGGCCGGGAGCGCGGCGGCATGCTGCCGCTGCGCCCCGACATGGCCTCCCTGTCGACCGGATCGTGCAACTTTCCGAACCGGGTCTACGAAAACCACCCCGAACTGGTCGACTGGCTCGCCGCCGAGATGCTGAAGTACGACGTCAAGCCCGAGGTCGAGGCCTTCGACCTGTCGATGATCTGGAAGGCCGTCGAAATGCAGCACAAAGGCCAGATGAAGGCTCCGCTGCATGTGCAGTTCGTGATGGGCGTGAAGAATGCCATGCCGGTCGATCGAGAGACTTTCGAGTTCTACATCAAGTCGTTGAAGCGCCTTGCACCGGACGCAACCTGGACCGGCGCCGGCATCGGCCGCGACCAGTTGACCGTCAACCGCTGGTCGCTGGAACTCGGCGGCCACTGCCGCACGGGACTCGAGGACAACGTCAGGATGGACAAGACGACTCTCGCCCCCTCCAATGCCGCGCTCGTCAAAAGGGTCGCAGACCTCTGCGGCGAGTATGGCCGCCATCCAGCGACCGTCGCCGAGACCCGGCGTCTCCTGAGCCTGCCGGCCGTCTGATCAATCCGATACCGCGACCAGCCGGCTCGCCTCCTCCCAGGCGACCGGCCGGCCGTCATCGATCAGATGCGCTTCGATCGCGCTCGTACGGGCCGCTTCATCTCGTGCGAACGGATCGGCGGTCGACAAGCGGTGATCGACGACCAGCCGCGACAGCAGCAGCCGGCGCGCGTCACCACGCCGTTCGTGCACGCGCCCTGCCTCCCAGGCGAGGGTCACCGCACTCGCAACGTGGTAGAGCAGACTCGTCGCGCGGCGTGCCTCTGCCTCCGCCAACTCACCCGCGGCGACCCCGCGTGCAAACCCGATCGCGCGTTCCACCAGCACCTTGAGGCGATCTGCATAGGCCGCCGGCAGTCGGGGCGTCTCGGCGATTCGCGCCATCAGGTCGGCGCCGAGGGCGGCTTCTGCCCCATGTCGAGCCACGGCCCGCCGGATCGCGTCGAGCGCCACGATATTGCCGGTCCCCTCCCAGATTGAGCCAAGGTGGGCGTCTCGGACGAGCCGCGCAGTGGCGAACTCTTCGACATAGCCGATGCCCCCGCGCATTTCGAGGCCGTCGCCGCAGACCTTGCGGGCGTCGCGCGTGGCCCGGTACTTGAGCACCGGCGTCAGGATGCGCACCAGCGCCTGTGCCTCCTGGCTGCCGCCCTGCTCGGCGCGCTCGAGCGCGTCGGCTGTGACGAAGGACAGCGATAGCGCCTGTTCCAGCGGCAGCATGATCTTGAGCAACTGACGACGCGCGAGCGGATGTTCGATGATGCGCCGTCCAAATACCACCCGTCCGCGCGCTACCGTCAGCGCATCGTGCAGTGCGCGCCGCATCAGCGCCGTAGACTTCACGCCGTTCGACAGCCGCGACCAGTTGACCATCTCGGCCATCTGCACGAAACCGCGATCGAGCCGGCCGACCGCATAGGCTACCGCACCCTCGAGCCTGATCTCCCCCGAGGCCATCGATCGGGTGCCGAGCTTCTCCTTCAGCCTGACGATCCGGTAGTGGTTCGGGCTGCCGTCGTCGAGAACCCGCGGCATCAGGAACAGGCCAACGCCGCGCGTACCTTCGGGAGCGCCCTCGGGCCGGGCGAGCAGCATGGCAATGCCGGCGTCAGCGTTGGAGCAGAACCATTTGTCGCCGGTGAGTCGCCACTGGTCGCCGTCCTGCACCGCACGCGTGGTCAACCGGCCGACGTCGGAACCGCCCTCCTTCTCGGTCATGAACTGGGCGCCCTGCGTCAGGCGGCTCATGTCGGTGGTGGTCAGGTTGTCGAGGAACTTTGCCTTCAGCGCGGGGGCACCGAACCGGTCGAGCAGCATCGCGGCGCCGTCCGTCACGTTCAGCGGGCAGCCCATGCCAAACTCGACCTGATTGAACAGGTACGTGAAAGCATGCTTGGCGGTTGCCGGGTAACGCTGAGGCCAGCCTAGAATTCCGGGGCGGTGCGACATCGCATGAATGCCGTAGCACCCGAAGCCCGCTACCTCCAGTTCTCGGTACGCCGGGTGATACTCGATGGACTGCACGTCATTACCGAAGCGATCGCGCGGATGCAGCACCGGCGGATGACGATCGGCGAGACGCGCACACGCATCGAGCCGGCCACCCGCAGCCGCGCCGAGATCCACCAGATGCGGCTCGACGTGGCGACGGAGTTCGGGTTGCAGGTGGATATCGAGCAGGTCCGGCAGCGAGCGATCGGCAGTGTAGAAGTTCAGTCCGGTCGTGTCCGGCGCGATCGCCGAGCGCTGTACGGCTGGCGTCCGCAGATCGGACATGGCGGCCTCCCACAAGCTCTCACACCGGCCGACTATAGACGGCGGATCAGCCCCCTGGCGAGGACACTGTGCCGCCCGTCAGAACAGCGAGCCCTGCCCGCCCCGGCCCGGTGTACGTGGCGCCGGCCGCGGACGTGGTGCTGTCGGCGAGGCATCGCCTGCCTGTGCCTCGACCTCGAAGCGGCCGTCGGCCACTTCCACCGAAAGGCGGTCGCCGGCCGCGACCGCGCCGACGGAGCGGACCGCCCGTCCCTCGGCATCGCGGACGACGGCGAAGCCGCGCTGCAAAACGCTCTGGTAGCTCAGTGAACGAAGCAGCTTCGCCTGAGCGTCAAGGCCGCTGGCGAGCGTCGCCAGCCGCTGTTGCAGTGCGCTTCCGATACGTCGGCCGGTGTCGGCCAGCCGATCGCCGGCGGATTTCAGGCGCACGCGCGTCACGTCCGGTCCAAGGCGCCCCGCGAACCGCTCGTAGCGGGCGCGACGCTGGGCAGTCGACCGCGACAGCGCCTCGCGTCCGCGCGCTCGCGTAGACTCGAGCCGATCGCCCAGTCGGCCGAGCCGATCGCGCAGCAGTCGCGGCGCCAGGCGCCCAGAGAGGCTGTCGAGCCCCTGGCGCGGCAGCGCCACGAGATCGCGCGGCCGGGGCAGGCCGCGCGCCGCCGCCCGCCACTCTGCGCGGTCGGCGTCGACTTTTTGGCGGATCGCCCGGAACAGCCGCTGGCCACGCTCGCCGACAGCCTCGACCAGATCGGAACGCTTCGGTACCGCCCATTCGGCAGCTTTCGTCGGCGTCGGCGCTCGCGCGTCGGCGGCGAGATCGATGAGCGTCCAGTCGGTCTCGTGGCCCACCGCCGAGATCAGCGGGATGGCACTCTCGGCCGCCGCGCGCACCACGATCTCCTCGTTGAAGCCCCATAGATCCTCGAGACTGCCGCCACCACGCGCGACGATCAGCACGTCGGGGCGCGGCACCGGGCCGCCTGCGGGGGGGAGTGCGTTGAAGCCGCGGATCGCCGCGGCGACCTCCACCGCGGACGTCTCGCCCTGCACGCGCACCGGCCACACCACGACGTGTGTCGGGAAGCGCTCGTCGAAGCCGTGCAGCATGTCGCGGATGACGGCACCGGTCGGCGAGGTGACGATGCCGACGACGCGCGGCAGAAATGGCAGCTTGCGCTTCTTCTCCTCGGCGAACAGGCCTTCGGCGGCGAGCTTGCGCTTCCGTTCCTCGAGCAGCGCCATCAGCGCACCGACGCCTGCCGGCTCCAGCGTCTCGATGACGATCTGGTATTTCGACGATCCCGGATAGGTCGTCACGCGGCCCTGGGCGATCACCTCCATGCCTTCGGCCGGCTTGAAGCGCAGCCGCTGGAACGACCCCTTCCAGATCACTGCCTCGATCTTGGCCTTGTCGTCCTTCAGCGCGAAATAACAGTGGCCGGAGGCGTGCGGACCCCGATAGCCGGAGATCTCGCCCCTGAGCCTCACGAAGCCGAAGCCGTCTTCGAGCGCCCGCTTCACCGCGCCGGAAAGCTCGGACACGGTGAACTCGGCGACATTCGACTGCGCGGCGGGCTCGGCTGACGCTTTGCGGGCAGGCTGGGTCAAGGGCGGCCTCTCGGGGTCGACGGGCGGCATCGGACCCAGGCACGGCGCGGCCGCAGGGGCGCGACTGCCGCATGCCTGATTCGCTGCATAGACTACACGATCAGGCGCCCATCAGGCGCGAGCATGGCGACCTGCCCTGTCGATAAGCGGTGTCGCGTCGTGATGACACTCCGGCGTCAGGGTGTGGCGGCCGCGACCGCCCGTGCAGAGTCGAAAATCTCGGTGCACTCTACGGCTCTTCCGCCCTCGAAGCGCCAGAAGTGCGCGATGTCGATCTCGACGGAACGGCCCGTGGCCCGGCTCTTTGCGCCGACGCGGCCGAGCACGGCTATCCGGTCGCCGTCGCCGACGAAAGTCACGGGCGTCCAGTGCTCGATCTGCCAAGCTTCGGCGAGCTGCGCGAAGTAGGCCTCGGCCCCGCTGCGCCCGTGCCGCGCGCCGGCGAAGGAGAGGGCTGCGCCTTCAGCTCCGACACTACGCAGGACACCTTCATCTGAGAAAAGCGACAGCCAGGCATCGGCGTCACGGCCGCCGCTGGCTGACCACCGCGCATAAGTCTGCTTGAGACGCTCCACGTTCGTGGGGGAAGGAGCGGCATCGGGCATGTCTCACCTCCGGCAGACACGTGAACTGCAGACGATCCGCACCAAGAGATAGTGCGCATCAGGACGTGTGTCCATCGCCGGCTCCGCTTGCAACGTCGGGGCGGAGGGGGCAAGAGGCTCTTGCGACCCATGCCACTCCCGGCACGGGCCGCGGGGAGCGGCGAGCATGAATGTTCTGCTGATCGGGTCGGGAGGCCGTGAGCATGCGCTCGCCTGGAAGCTCGCACAGAGCCCGCGTCTGACACGGCTCTATGCGGCGCCTGGCAATCCAGGCATCGCGAGCCACGCCGAGGTGGTCGACCTGAAGACCACCGATCATGCGGCGGTCGCCGCGTTCTGCAGGGACCGGGCGATCGGTCTCGTCGTGGTCGGTCCCGAGGCGCCCCTGGTCGCCGGCATCGCCGACGACCTCGCCGCCGCGGGCATCAAGGTGTTCGGTCCATCCAAGGCGGCGGCACAACTGGAAGGCTCCAAAGGCTACACCAAGGATCTCTGCCGCGACTTCGCGATCCCGACCGCCGCCTACGGCCGCTTCAGTGATCAGGCCTCTGCGGTCGCCTACCTCGCCGGCCAGCGCCTCCCGATCGTCGTCAAGGCGGACGGCCTCGCCGCCGGCAAGGGGGTGGTGATCGCTGCGACACCTGCCGAGGCCGAGGCGGCTGTCGCTGCCTGCTTCGCGGGCGCGTTCGGCACGGCTGGCCACGAAGTGGTGATCGAGGAATTCCTCGACGGCGAGGAGGCGAGTTTCTTCGCGCTCTGCGACGGCGAGACGGTGGTGGCGCTCGCCTCAGCGCAGGATCACAAGCGCGTCGGCGAGGGCGACACCGGCCCCAACACCGGCGGCATGGGCGCCTATTCGCCGGCACCGGTCATCACGCCCGCCATCGAAGCGCGTGTGATGGACGAAATCATCCGACCGACGGTTGCCGGCATGGCAACGCGTGGCACACCGTTCCGCGGCGTGCTGTTCGCCGGGCTGATGATCACGGCCGACGGCCCGAAGCTCATCGAATACAACGTGCGGTTCGGCGATCCTGAATGCGAGGTGCTGATGATGCGCCTCAAATCCGACCTGCTCGAAGCCCTTTTGGCGACCGCCCAGGGGCGGCTCGCGGCCGTCGGGCTCGCATGGAGCAACGAGGCGGCGCTCACCGTCGTCATGGCCGCGCGCGGCTATCCCGGCACGCCCGAGGCTGGCACCGAGATAAGGGGGCTGGCCCAGGCGGCCGCCGGTGAAGGCGTGCAGATCTTCCATGCCGGCACTCGCGCCGCGGGCGAGCGCGTTTTTGCCAGCGGCGGGCGCGTGCTGGCGGTGACGGCGCTGGGAAGCGACGTACGTATGGCGCAGGCGCGGGCATATGGCGCCATCAGCAAGATCGACTGGCCGGGCGGCTTTTGTCGATCGGATATCGGCTGGCGCGCCATCGCTCCGAGGGAGCCATCACGATGACGCCAAGCGAGACGGCACTCGAGCGGGCGTTGAAGCGGATCGAAACGCAGATCCGCCTCATCGACTGGGCGGCGGCGCTCCTGAGCGAGAGAATGCCGCCGCCCGACTGCTTTGTCGTCGAATTCGGCCTCGGCAACGGGCGCACCTACGATCACCTGCGGGCGCGCTTCCCCGGCAGCCGGATCGTGGTGCTCGACCGCGAGATGAAGGCGAACCCCGACCGCCGGCCGCCGGATGACGACTTCGTCAAGGGCGATATCGCGGCGACCTGGCGTACGCTGGCGGCATCGCATCCGAATGCGGCAAGTCTGATCCACGCCGACCTCGGCGACGGCACCGATCGCTACGACGCCGTCCTCGAATCCTGGCTCGGAGAGGCTTGCGCCGCACTCGCGGCACCGGGCGCGATCATACTGTCGTCGACGCGTGTCCAGCACCCGGCGATCGTTCCCATGCAGGCGCCCTTCGAGCCGCTCGGCGGACACTATGGGGTTTTTCAGAGGAACTGATCCGGCATGAGCGGACTGAGTGAACTCTACCCTCGCTTCGCCACCCACCATTTCAACAACGGAGTTGCCACGCTGCATGCACGCACCGCCGGCTCCGGGCCGCCGCTAGTGCTGTTGCATGGCTATCCGCAGACGCACGTGTGCTGGCACCGCGTCGCGCCGCGCCTCGCCGAGACGCACACCGTCGTGGCGATGGATCTCAGAGGCTACGGCGCTTCCTCGGCGCCCGACGGTGGCGGGCTGGCCGATCCAAAGCACGAGGTCTATTCCAAGCGCACCATGGCACGCGACGTGATCGCCGTCATGGCGGCACTCGGTCATGACCGGTTCGCCGTGATGGGCCACGACCGCGGCGCCCGCGTCGCCTACCGCCTTGCGCTCGACAGCCCCGAGGTCATCACGCGCCTCGTGCTCCTCGACATCCTGCCGACCATCGAGCAATGGGACAACATGCGCTGGCAGAGCGCTTTGCGCGCCTACCACTGGGCGTTCCTCGCGCAGCCGTTCCCGCTCCCCGAGACGCTGATCGCCGGCGCCCCCACCCACTACGTCGAGCACACGCTGGCAAGCTGGACCCGCGACGGCACGCTTGCAGCACTCGATCCGGCAGCGCTTGCCCACTACCACGCGCTGCTTGCCGCTCCCGCCCGCGTCCACGCCGTCTGCGAGGATTACAGGGCCGGCGCGACCTACGACCGCGAAGCCGACGCCGCCGACCGGGCAGCCGGCAGGCTTATCACCGCACCGACACTCCTGCTATGGGGCTCGGACTATCTCGGCAAAGGCGCCCTCAACCCGCTCGATGTATGGCGGCGCTGGTGCACCGATCTGCGGGGCGGCGAGATCGTCTCGGGCCACTTCCTCGCAGAGGAGAACCCGGATGCCGTTCTCGCCGCGGTCCGCCCGTTCCTTGACGGCGACGCCTGAGCAACCGATATCGCAAGGTCCGCACAGGGTTGTTGGGCCGTCGCCCGGAGGGTGCAGATCCCATGTCCGATGCTTCGTCGGTCACCAGGAGCGCGCCGCTGGCCGTTGCCGGCAGGCGCTCGATCGCGCTGGCGCTCGGCGGCGGAGGTGCGCGCGGGCTCGCGCACATTCTCGTGCTGGAGGCGTTCGACGAACTCGGTCTCAGGCCTTCCTGCATCGCCGGCACATCCATTGGCGCGCTGTTCGGTGCCGCCTACGCCTCGGGGCTATCGGTCCCTCACATCCGCGCACTCGCCGAGGAGACGCTGGCCAGCCGCTTCGACGTCGTCCGCCAGCTTATCGCCGCGCGTTCCGACCCCGTCGGCAAGCTGCTCCGGCTCGTGCCGCTGCGCACGGCGCTGCTCGATTCCGAAGCCGTGCTCGAGATGGTATTCCCGAAGGGCGTCAAGCCGCGCTTCGAGGACCTCGACATCCCGCTCCAGGTGGTGGCCACCGACCTCCTGTCGCAATCGCAGATCGTCATGGGCTCCGGCGATCTCCATTCTGCGGTCGCTGCTTCGATCGCCATTCCGATCCTGTTCCAACCGGTCCGCCGCGAAGGCCGCCTACTGCTCGACGGCGGTCTGTCCAACCCGCTCCCCTACGATCTCGTCGCCGGCCGGGCAGATCTCACCGTGGCCATCGATGTCGGGGGTGCGGCGCGCGAGGCGCGCATCGGCGCCTCGCCATCGATCATCGAGATTTCGGTACACTCCATTCAGATCATCCAGAAATCGATCACCCGCGAGCGCATGAAATACGTCCAGCCCGATGTCTATCTCGACGTCGAACTGGACGAGTACGGTGCGCTCGATTTCCTCAAGATCAAGGAGATCCTGGCGGCAGCCGAACCCATGAAGGCGCAGCTCAAGCGTCAGCTCGAGCGCCTCGTCGCCGCCGAGACCGTCGCCCTGCCCGCGCTTCGCTGATCCGGCGGCGCCATGGTGAAGCGTACCTGACAGAAGGGCCGCCCCGGGGGCGGGGGCGGCCCTTCCGTGCGACGGTTGCGCTGGGGAGGGTTACCAGCGGTGCCAGCGGCGTGTCGCGTGCCGGCGTTCTCCGTCGTGCTTCTCGGCATAGATGTGTCGGCTGGCGCGATCCTGCGCGGCGGCGATACGGGCCCGTTCGCCGGCAGAGAGATGACCGTCGGCCCTCGCGCGCGCTTCCATCAGCGCAATCCGTGACTGCTCGGCGCGGAGCCGCGCCGCCTCACGCTGCGTCAGCTCGCCCGAGCGAACCCCTTGCGAGATACGCGCGATCTGCCGATCCTGGCGCGCATCGATCCGATCGGAGGCGGCGGCCGACGTCGCGAAAGCGATGATCGCGGTAGCGACAATGGCAGGCAAGGTCTGCATGGATCTGCTCCGGCTGTGGCTGACGGGGGCACTGCCCCTGAACTTGACTGCCACTGTGGAGCAAACAACCTGAACGCTTCAGGAGCGGGGCCTTTATCTGCCGTTCAGGCCTCGGCTGATCAGAGCGGTGCCCGGAAGGCCCTCGCCACCCAGCCGTCGCCTCCGGCCGACGGAGCCGGCGCTGCGCTGGACGGCTGCGATCGCGGCCGGTTCCGGACGATCGCTCGCGTCGCAGTTTCGCCGACGACGACGAATGGGGCCCAGGTCTGCGGATGCGCCGCCACCTCATTGCCGGCCGCGTCGATCATTGCCAGCATGGCACGTCGCAGCGCCTCGCTCTTCGAGCGGGTACCGCCGCGCCCGCGCCCCAACTCGGCGATGGCGCGCGTGACGAGACCGACCGCCGCCTCGGATTGAACGGGCCAGTGGGAGACCAGGAGCGAGCGCGCCCCTGCGTGGAAGAAGGCATTGGCGAGCCCAGACAAGGCCTCGCCGCCCTCGCCTTCCGCGGCACCCGTGTTACAGGCCGACAGCACCACCCAGTCGGCATCGAGTTTCAGGCCTGCCACCTCGCTCGCCGTCAGCAGACCGTCGTCACCGGGCGTCCCGGTCTCGGGCGGCGTCAGCACCAGGGCGGGCTCGGTGAGCCCGTTCAGCTCGCCACTGACGAGACCGTGCGTGGCGAAATGCAGAAGACGATAGTCGGCGAGCCGGCCTTCGTCATTCAGCCGACGCAACTCCGCCTCGCGCGCGCTGGCGCCGATCAGAACGCTGCTCTCGCCGGTTCCGAGCCGACGCGCTACCCGGCAGACCTCGGCGGCCGTCTCCGGCAGCGGCGCGAGCGCCCGCACGCTGGCAGCATCCGCGACGCCACCACGCACGACGATGGCGGCGGCACCTGTCGCCGGCCGGGCCGATGCGACCAGAGTGGCAGGTTCTGCATCCTTGCACGCCTTGATGGCGAAAGCGCGCCGATCGCTGCCGTCCCGCCCGGTCAGAAGCGGGTTGGAGACGGCGAGATAGGGCTTGCGTGCCTTGCTCACCGCTTCGCGGCTCTTGAGCACGGCAAGACTGGCGACCGAGGGCAGAACGCTGGTCGCGCGATGACGCACGAGCCATTCGAGGCCCCGCGTTTCGGTGCCGGGCCTTCCGACTGCCGGTGCCTTCACGACGAGCGTCTGGAACGGAAGCCGCGCAAGTGGCCCGGACGCCACGATGAGCAGCCGATGGCGACCGAGCGTGGCCTCGAAGGGACGCAGCAGCACGTCGTAGAGCGCCGCCGCTGCATGCGCGTCGAACGGCAGCAGCCCCTTATCGTCGGGCGCCTCGCCAAGCAGATCGAGGCACCTGAGGGATTTTGACTCGCCGGTCCATTCCCCGCTGTCGAGGCCGCAGCGCAGCCGGTGGACGAGGCGATCGATGTCACGCGTCGGCATCGCGAGCTGCCGCCACGCCAGTTCATCCCGCGTGACGACCCAGGCATAGGAGTCCGCGCCGAGGCCGACGAACTGCACCAGTGCCTCGTCCCGGCCGAGAAGCTTGCGCACGGCCTCGATGGCCAGCGGCTTGGGATCGGACAGGTGGTCGAAATCCGGAAAGGCGTCCTTGATCTCGTTCTCGCGCTCCTTGATCTCGGCTTCTATGCGGCCCAACTCGCTGCGCAGGTTCTCGGCGAGAGCGGCGTCGCTCTTCTCCCTCGGTCGCGCGACCGCCACCAGGAGCTTCTCGTTCGCTCGAGTCCAGGCCCGCCCGAGATCCTGACGCCGGCGCACCAGCGCAGCGATGGCAGGGTCGCGCGCTGCCAACCTGGTGCTGATGCTGACGAGCGTGCGGCCGGCCGCCGTTTGCGTCAACCACTGCGCTGTCTCGAACGTCTCTGTGGCCAGCACGACCGCCCGATCGGGCATCGCCTCGCGGGCTCGCCAGAAGACGTCCAGCGCGCCTCGCAGTGCACCGGCGGCCTGCGACGTATCACGCGCGTTCTCGAGGTCGAGGCGGCCCCGGCGGGCATCTGCGAGTGCGACACTGATTGCCCGCCTTGCGTAGCCGAGAGCATCGTCGTAGCGGCCGAGCCCGGCCGACACACCGGCGAGGATCCTGAGCGGCGTCACCAGTGCCGGATGCTCGGGACCGACGGCGCTCTCAATGATGCCGATCCCCCGCATCAATGCCGTGAGTGCCGGCGCGAGTTGCCCGCGCGCGAGGAGCACATCGCCGAGATTCGACAGCCCGGCGCCCACGAGGTAATGCGACGGCCCGAACGCCTTCTCCTGCGCAGCGATGGCCGCTCGTAACAGCCGCTCTGCTTCGGCGTGATTACCGAGCGCCTGCTCGGCGAGTGCCATGTTGTTCATGACCTTCGCCGTCTCAGGGTGCTCTGCCCCGTGAACCGCCGTCAGGTTGGCGAGGGCACGGGCATAGAGCACGCGTGCCTCCTTGTAGCGCCTGGCGTTCCGCTCGAGGCCAGCATACTGGTCCAGCAGCACGCCGATGCGCGGGTCGTTTGGCGGCAGGCGCCTCACATACACCGCAAGCGCCCGGTCATAGAGCCTGCGCGCCTCGTCATCGCGTCCCTGGCCGTAATAGAGCGTGGCCAGATTGAAAAAGCCGGTCGCGGTCGTGAGGTGGTCGGGACCGAGCTTTGCCTCGAAGATCGCCAGCGCCTGGCGATGAAGCCGCTCCGCGTCGCCGCGCCGGCCGAGCTCGTTGTAAACGTAGCCGAGGTTGTCGAACACGATGCCAACATTGGGTGCCTCTGCGCCCTCGTGCCGGCGCAGAGTAGCAAGGACCCGCAGATAGGTGCTCTCTGCCTCGGTGAAGCGGCCCATGACCCGCAGCAGTCCGCCGAGTTCGACCAAAGCAAACCCGACCGAGCGATCCTCGGCCCCCTTCTCGCGCTCGCGCGTGGCGATCACGCCGCGTACATGGCGCTCTGCCTCGGCGAAGCGACCACGCTGGCGCAGCAGCGCCCCAAGCTTCAAGCGGAAGTAGCTTGCATCGAACGTGTCGCCGTCCTTGGCGGCCGGTGCCTTCAGAATGTCCTCGTAGAGCGCGATCACCTGATCAGGCGCGCCGGCTGCCGTCCAGGATGCAGCCACGTTCGCGACCGCCTCCCTGTATTGGTCGTGCCCGATTGCAAAAAACTGAGATGCTACAACGAGCGCGCGCAGGTAAGCGCGGGCAGATTCGGGATAGCGCTTCAGCTGATAGAGCAATGCACCGGCGTGACGGCTCGCCGCCCCGACATAGCCGTGGTTCGGGCCGAATGCCCGCTCGGCCCGCTTCAACGTCTCGAGCGTGTAGCCGAGTGCAGCAACCTTGCCGTCGCGGCGAGCAACGAGCGCGACCTCGATGAGGCGCTTCTTGATATCAGCCTCGTCGGCGCTGGCGGCGCCCGTCGCAGCGGTGGGTGGTGTCTGCTGCGGGGCCTGCCCAACCGTCGGCTCGTTGGCGAAAGCGACGAGCGGCGTCAACAGCAGGACAACCGCCCACGCAATCAGTTCCGCCCGCCTTTTCAAGAGACCGTGCACGCCCGCCATCCACCCCTGACGCCCCTTACGCCAGTTGAGCACAATTGCAGGTCGGCTGAAATGCTGAACGCGACTATACCGACAGCGTCTCCTGCGCTCCGGTTGCCGTGTCGACGCCTGCGCGCAACAGTTTGTAGTTGATGCTGTCGACCAGCGCCTCAAAGCTCGCATCGACGATGTTCGGTGAGACGCCGACAGTCACCCAGCGGTCGCCGCTCTCTCGATCGCGGCTCTCGACGAGCACCCGGGTGACAGCCTCGGTACCGCCGGTCAGAATGCGTACCTTGTAATCGACGAGTTCGAGCGAGGCGATGTGACCCTGGTAGCGGCCAAGATCCTTGCGCAGCGCCTGATCGAGAGCATTGACCGGGCCATTGCCCTCCGCGACAGACCACAGCGGCTGGCTTTCTCCGTCGACGAACACCTTCACCGTCGCCTCGGAGACGGTGACCAGCTCGCCCAGCGCATTGTGACGGCGTTCGACCATCACGCGAAAGCTGTCGACGGAAAAATACTGGGGCACGTCGCCCATCAGCCGGCGGGCCAGCAGCTCGAACGAAGCGTCGGCTCCTTCATAGGCATAGCCCATCGCCTCGCGCGCCTTGACCTCGTCCAGCATGCGCCCGACGCGTGGATCGTCCTTGTTGACCGCGATGCCGACGCGCTCGAGCTCGGCCAGGATGTTCGACTTGCCCGCCTGGTCGGAGACCAGCACGCGGCGGCGGTTGCCGACGCTCTCCGGCTTCACGTGCTCGTAGGTCTCGGGCTCCTTCAAGATGGCGGAAGCGTGGATGCCAGCCTTGGTCGCGAACGCCGCCTCGCCGACGTAGGGTGCCTGCCTGCTCGGCGCGCGGTTGAGGATTTCATCGAGCACGCGGCTCGCATGAGTGAGCCGCATCAGCCGCTCGGGCGTGACCCTGGTCTCGAAGCGGTCAGCGAGATCGCTCTTTAGCAGCAGCGTCGGAATGAGCGAAGTGAGGTTGGCGTTGCCGCAGCGCTCACCGAGACCATTGAGGGTGCCCTGGATCTGACGGCATCCGGCGCGCACGGCGGCGAGCGTGTTGGCCACCGCATTCTCGGTGTCGTTGTGCGTGTGGATACCGAGGTGCGTGCCCGGCACATGAACGGCGACGTCGGTCACGATGCGGGATACCTCGTCGGGCAGTGTGCCGCCATTGGTGTCGCATAGCACCACCCAGCGTGCGCCTGCGTCGTATGCGGTCTTCGCCACGGCCAGAGCGTACGCGCGATTGCCCTTGTAACCGTCGAAGAAATGCTCGCAGTCGATCATCGCCTCACGGCCCGATGCCTTCACCGCCTCGACCGACTGGGCGACACCTGCAAGGTTCTCTTCGTTGGTGATGCCGAGTGCCACCCGGACGTGGTAGTCCCAGGCCTTGGCGACGAGACAGATCGCATCGGCGGAAGACTGCAGCAACGCCTGAAATCCCGGATCGTTGGCGACCGAGCGCCCCGCACGTTTCGTCATGCCGAAAGCGGTGAAAGTGGCATTCGCGAGATTGGGGCGTTTCGCGAAGAATTCGGTATCGGTCGGGTTGGCACCCGGATAGCCGCCCTCGATATAATCCACGCCGAGACTGTCGAGCACCGCTGCAATCCGCCGCTTGTCCTCGGCCGAGAAGTCGACACCCGTCGTCTGTGCGCCGTCGCGCAGCGTCGTGTCGAACAAAAAGAGGCGGTCCTTCATCGTGGAGATCCTGAAATCAAGGGGTCTTGGCTGACTCGCCGGCTGGTGCCGCGAGCGCCTTCTCATAAGTCGTGTTGGCGAGCCAGACGTCGTCCATCGGCACCGTGTTGCGCCGGACCGGCTTGTAACCCCGGCCCTCGAAGAATTCGGCCGCAACATCGGACGCATCGACACTGAGCGTCCGCGACCCACGCGCCAGCGCCAGCCGCTCCAGCGCATCGACGAGAGTTGTCGCCACCCCCTGCCGGATGGCGAAGGGGTGGACATAGAGCATGTCGATCTCGCTGTTGTCCTTCATGCTGGCGAAGCCGAGGATCTCGCCGCCCTGTTCAATCAGAAGCGTGACGTTGGCTGCCAGACGGCGGGCGAACGCCGGCGCGTCCGCGGCCCGCGAGATCCAGGCGAGCCGCTGCTCATCGTCATAGAAGTCCTGCGACAGTTCCTCGATCGACTGTGCGAACAGATCCTGCAGGCGCTCCGTATCGGCCGGCAGGAACGGGCGGAGCGGAAAGCGCTGGCTCATGGCGTGCCTCCCAGGGCTGCGTCGCGGCCGAGGCTGCCCCCGGCCAGCCCCGGCCCCATGGCATCCGGGCGGATGACCTGGCCGAAGCCGAGGATATGGCCGTCGGGGTCCTGCACGTCGAAGTCGCGACAGCCGTATTCGGTGTCCTCGATAGCGCGATGGATGGGCAGGCCGTGTGTCACGAACTCGTCGTGCAGCCTGTCGGCGTCCGCGACGTAGACGTAGGCCGACCAATATTGCTGTCGGGGAGGCGGAGCGCCGTCGCGCGACTGGTCGAGCGCGAGAGTAACTGCGCCGCGCTGCACGATCGTGAACAGCGGCGGGTCGCCCCAGAGGCCATGCGAAACGAATCCAAGCCGGTCCCGGTAGAAGGCGAGCGATCGCATCAGGTCGTGCACCTGCAGCACCGGCATGGCCCGCACGAACTGATGCAACGCTGCAGGCCCCGTCATGGGAGGAGGCTCACGTTGGCGAAGTAGCGCAAAGCGAGAATAACGGCGACCGTGAGCACCAGCCACTTCATGGCGATATACACGAAGGGCGTGTGGCGGAACGGCGGATCATTGCGGTGGGGATCGTTGGTCATCGCATCGCTTCCCATGTCGTGAACGCCTCGCCGGTCGCGGGGTCCTTGCCGTCCTTGATCTGAATGCCCATCGCGGCGAGCTGGTCGCGGATGCGGTCGCTCTCGGCGAAGTTCCTCGCTTTGCGGGCGGCAAGGCGTGCGGTGACGAGAGCTTCGACCGCCGTTGCATCGACGTCTGCGACGGGAGCAAGGTCGAGGTCGGCCGCGGCCTCACCGTTCCAGAGCCCCGCGAACTCGAGCGTCGCGCGCAACTCGCCGGCGCGCACCGCGTCGCCGCGTTTCGCCGAGCGGGCGATACCGTGGAGGATCGAGATGGCGCTCGGCGTGTTGAGGTCGTCGGCGAGCGCCGCGATCACCTCGTCGTTCGGCGCGCTGCCCGCCGGTGCGGTACGGGCAAGTTCGGCGAATTCCTCCAGCGTCCCTTTCGCCTGGTTCAGTCGCTCGACGGTCCAGTCGATCGGCTGGCGATAGTGGGTCGCGAGCATGGCCAAGCGAAGCACGCGGCCGTGCCACTTCTGTCCCCCGAACTTCTCCGTCGCCAGCAGTTCGTTGATGGTGATGAAGTTGCCGAGCGACTTCGACATCTTCTCGCCCTCGACCTGCAGGAAGCCGTTGTGCATCCAGACCTCGGCCATCACCGACGTGCCGTGCGCGCAGCGGCTCTGCGCTACCTCGTTCTCGTGGTGCGGGAACACGAGGTCGATTCCGCCAGCGTGGATGTCGAACACCTCGCCGAGCAGTGCTCCTGCCATCGCCGAGCATTCGACATGCCAGCCGGGGCGGCCGGCCGTAGCAAGCCCGGCTGGCGAACTCCAGGACGGCTCGCCGGGCTTCGATGGTTTCCAGAGCACGAAATCCATCGGCCCCTTCTTGTAGGGAGCGACGTCGACACGGGCGCCCGCCTCCATCTCATCGAGCGAGCGGTTGGCGAGACGACCGTAGTCCGGCATCGAGGAGACATCGAACAGTACGTGGCCGTCCGCCACGTAGGCATGACCGCGCGAGACTAGCTGATCGATGAGTACCCGCATCTCGGCGATATACTCGGTCGCATGCGGCTGGAAGGTCGGCGGCAGGCAGCCGAGCGCCGTCACGTCGTGCTGATATTGCGCATCCGTGACTGCGGTTACCTTGGCGATCGCCTCGTTCAGCGGCACGCCTGGAAAATCGCGGGCGGCGCGCGCATTGATCTTGTCGTCGACGTCGGTGATGTTGCGCGCATAGACGACGTGCGTCTCGCCGTAGACGTGGCGGAGCAGCCTGTAGAGCACATCGAACACGATGGCCGGGCGAGCGTTGCCGATGTGAGCATAATCATAGACAGTCGGCCCGCACACATACATGCGGACGCGCCGATCCGCCTCGGCGATGCCGGGGGCGTCGCGCCAGTCGCGTGGCGTGAACGCCGACTTCTGGCGGGTCAAAGTATTGTAGAGCTTCAGAGGATGAAGTTGTGCCACGGAGACGACCCCTGGGCTGGCGGCGGGTCGATCCTTGTCTTGGGATGAGGCAAAGAGGCGGCCGCGCGCCAGCGGTTGAGCTAGCTCGGAATAATAATGCCGCAACAGACGTTGACGGCGTCTTTCAGCGCGTGCCGGTACATCGCGGTGATATGCGCGCGCGCGCCGTCCCAGTCAACCACGCTTTCGGCGATGTCAGACGAGCGTCAACTCCACCGCGCCGAGCGCTCCAAAGTCCGCTTGAGCCGTCTGGCCCGGCTCGAGCACCACAATGCCGGTGGTGGTGCCGGTCGAGATCAACTCGCCTGGCGCGACAGCGATACCACGCGCGGAGAGATGGTTCACGGCCCAGTCGAGCACGTTGAAGGGGTGCCCGAGTACATTCGCCCCGGTTCCGACGGCAACTTCGTGTCCATCGACGGCAAGGCGGACGGGGTGCGTTGCGAGCTCCAGATGTCGCCATTCGGCCACAGGCGCGCCCAGCACAAATCCGGCGTTCAGCGCACAATCGGCGACCGCAGTCGTGACGCGGTCGAACAGGAGCGAACTGAACCGCGTTGAGACGATCTCTATAGCAGGCACCAGCGCGTCGATGGCCTCGATGATCTCGGTGCGCTCGTACAGCGCAGCACGCGGCTCCAGCCGACGCGCGAAGCGGAAGGCGAACTCGCTCTCGATGGCACGCTGGGTGAACCGGATTGCCGGCAGACGAGCAGGGCTCGATGCGCTGTCGATGGCGAAAAACGGGCCGGCGAACGGCTCACGGATCGCGAATTTCTGCTGCACGACGGTCGCCGTCGCCCCGATCTTCCAGCCGGCCAGCGGCTCGCCAAGGAGCGCACGGACCCGATCCTGAGTTGCATACGCCTCGGAAAGATCCGGCGGCGTCAGCCCGGCTGGCAATCCGTCCGGACACTCCCCCGTCCGCCGCAACCGCACGATTTCCGCCGCCGCCGCGGCTCGTTCGAAGCTCGCCATCGTTGCTCCGCTAATCCTATCGTGTGCTTGGCAATTCACACAGGCAACGCCGGGCAGTGCCGCATTTGCGCTGCATTGACCCGCTACCCGGCCTTTTCTAGGTTGCCTGCCAGTGCCTTCCGCCACGTGTCGCGTGTGCCCGGAGGCACCTGGGGGAGATCAGAACTAGCACGCTGCGGGATGTAGACCAACCGGTCCGACCGCTGGCGGCAGGTCTGTAAGGACGCGGGGAACAGGTCATTTTGGCGAGGAACATGGTGGCAGGCGGCGGCATGAGCGGTCTCGTCACGGCCATGCGCGCGATCGCGGTTGCGGCGCTCCTCGCCGCGCTCGGCGCCGCTGTGCTGGCGATCGCCGGCGCGCCGGCATTCGCTCAGGGTTGGCAGTTGCCCTGGGAAACCCGCGACCGCCGCCCTGCGCCGATCCCGCGGGAGCCCGTCTACCGGGCGCCACCGCAACCCGCCGCACCGCCGATCATGAGCCCGCAGAGTGCGCGGCCCTATGCGGCGCCTGGCACTGGCGCATCGACATCGATCTGTCTGCAGCTCGAACAACGCCTGGCCGCGGAGGCCAACCGCGGTCGCATGCCGGGCACCGCCGAGCGTACGCAACAGATCGTCACCGACCTGCGCAATGCCGAACGCGACTTCGCCCAGGCCCAGAGCCAGCTCGAGCGCAACGATTGCTGGGAGTATTTTCTATTCCAGAAGTCGCTCCGCCGCTCGCGGGCCTGTTACGACTACAATCGCCGCTCGGAGGAAGCGCAGATGCGCATCCGCGAGTTGGAGGCGCAGCGCCAGCAGACGACCGCCTCCGGCTCACGATCCTATGCCGACGAGATCATTCGCGAACTCGCCCGCAACAACTGCGGCGCCACCTACTCCCAGGAGGCCCGCCGCCGCGAGCAGCAGTTCAATCCTTTTGCCTCGCTGTGGCAGGACGAGGACAGCGGACGCGGCACCGGCAACACGTTCGGCGGGTTGCCCTTCGCCACATATCGTACACTTTGTGTCCGACTGTGCGATGGCTACTATTTTCCGGTCAGCTTTTCGACGCTGCCGACCCACTTCCCGCGTGATGCCGAGATCTGCCAGTCGAAGTGCGCTGCTCCGGCCGAGCTGTTCTATTATCAGAACCCCGGAGGAGCAGTGGAGCAGATGGTGTCGCAACGCTCTTCCACTGCCTACACAAGCTTGAGAACCGCATTCAAGTACCGCAAGGAGTATGTCAAAGGCTGCTCGTGCAAGGTCGCCGAGTACGCGCCGGACCAGTTGCCACCGGGTACTCCGCAGCGCGCCGAGGCGCCGGCCACCGGTGGATCATCGTGGAGCACGGTGACAACAGGCACGCTCGCCCCGCCGGCACAGGGCCGCACAAATCGATAACGGCGTGGGCAACCCTCAAAAAGGACCCTTCCAAGACGGGGCTCTCCCGCATGCCGTCCCGTCCATAACCGCATCGTCACGAATTCGATACCAATCTCCGCTAGAGGCAGTCGTCACTCGCGGCTTGCGCGTGACTTCTCAGTGTGCGAACGTTGTTCGGAAAGATTGCTCCCAAGAGCGTTCGATCCGAAGCTCGAGAGCGGACTAAAGAGCGATGGTCGATCAGCCGCCACGTCACAAGCTGCCCGCCGAGCGAGTCGTGATCACTCAACTCGGCTACGACGACCTGCCGACCGTCCGCTACATTCACGCCGCCTGCTATCGCTCCATCGCCGGGCGTCACAACGGCGATGAGAACGTGGTCGCGGTCGACGATCTGATCCGAACGCAAGCCTACACTGATCGGCTGGCCGATGCGGTACGCGCCGGCACCTTGATTGGCGCCCGCTACGAGAGTGAATTGGTCGCTGTCGCCATTTGGTCGCCGCGCAGTAGTGGCGCGCGCCTCGACTCTCTCCTGGTCCGTCCGATGATGACAGGGCTCGGCGTCGGCACGCTGCTGCTGGAGGCGGTCGAGGCTGCAGCGCGTTCGGCCGGGTACAAGGAGCTTGCGCTCAGTGGCGCCATCGACACGGCCGATTTCTTCGAAGAGCGGGGCTTCACGGTTCTTTCGCACGGCGTTCTGACTGTCGCAGGCGCGCTACAGATCCCTGTCGCGTTCATGCGCAAGTCGCTAGCGACCGCCACCATCCTCGAGCCGCAGCCGAGTGGTGCGACACCCGCCGATTGACGGACAGCGCCGGATAATGGGCTCACGCGGTTTTTCCGGCGAGGCGTGCTTTCGCCCGCTCCCTGCCGATGAACGGGAGCAGGCGCGCGAGTTCCGGTCCGGCATCGAGCCCGGTCAGAGCAAGGCGCAACGGATGGAACAGTGCCCGCCCCTTTGCTCCGGTCGCCTCCTTCACCGCCTGCGTCCAGGCGCGCCACGTCTCGCCGTCCCATGGCTCGGGCGGCAGCAGCGCGGCAGCCTTCTCGATGAAATCTCGCATTTCGATGACGGGCGCCACCGGTCCTGTGGCGACGCGCCACCACCTGGCCGCATCCCCGAGAACCGTGCAGTTGGCTCGCGTCGCCTCCCAGAACGCCGCCCCACCGCCGACACCGTTCGCGGCCAGCCGGTCGGCAACCTCCGCGAACGACAGCTTCGCCAGGAGGCGTGCATTGAGCTGGAGCAGCTCGCTGTGATCGAACCGTCCCGGCGCACGCGAGATCTTGTCGAACGCGAAACCGGCGATGACCGGTGCGAGGTCTGAATGGACTTCGATCGCGTCCGAGGTACCTAGCAACGCCGCAAGGCACACCACGGCCTGCGGCTCGAGCCCCTCGGCGCGCAGGCTCTCGATCGAGAGCGCGCCCAGACGCTTGGAGAGCGCCGAGCCGTCAGCGGCGACCAGCAGGCTATGGTGCGCGAAGCGCGGGCGGTCTGCTCCGAGCGCGTCGAAGATCTGGAGTTGCACCGCTGTGTTGGTGACATGGTCCTCGCCGCGAACGACATGAGTCACGCTCATGTCGATGTCATCCACGACGCTGGTGAAGGTGTATAGGTAGGTGCCATCCTCGCGGCGCACGACGGGGTCGGAAAGGGATCCGACGTCGATCGCCTGATCGCCGCGCACGAGGTCAGCCCAATCGACGAGCGTCGGCACCGGCGCGGCCCCGTGTGCCGCGTCCGAGTTGTCGAGGCGAAAGCGCCAATGCGGCCTGCGTCCCTCGCGCTCCAGCCGGCGGCGTTCGTCCGGCGCCAGTGCCAGCGCGGCACGATCGTAGATTGGCGGCAGGCCCCGCGCGCGCTGCAACTTCCGGCGACGCTCGAGTTCATCCTCCGTCTCGTAGCAGGGATAGAGCCGCCCCACCGCCTCGAGCCTCTCGGCCGCAGCATCGTAGCGCGAGATACGAGCCGTCTGACGCTCCTCCCTGTCCCAGCCAAGCCCGAGCCAATGAAGATCCTCGCGGATGGCCGTGACGAATTCCTCGCGCGATCGCTCCCGATCAGTATCGTCGAGCCGCAGAATGAACTTGCCGCCTGTCTGGCGGGCAAAGAGCCAGTTGAGCACGGCGGTGCGGATATTGCCTATATGCAGCCGCCCTGTCGGTGACGGGGCGAAGCGCAGGACGTTTTTCGTCATCAGGTTTCCCGGCGGGTTCGTCACGGAACGGACCCTAGCCCGCTTTCGCCCGAGATCAAGCGTTGCCGAGCAGTGCCAGCCAGCGGTCGCGCTGCGCCTCGGTGTGTACCGCGAGCGCCAGCGTCTCGCCGCCCTCGATCGTGACGTCGATGCGCCAGTACGCGAGCCGGTTTGCCGTGATCACATCCATCAGCGACATCAGACCGACGCTGACGAAGAAGCCGGTCGCCAACAGAAACCGTGACCGCCAGCCGATCTCGACGACGCCGATCAAGAAAACGGCCGCTATCAGCAGGTAGACGGAGAAATTGAACAATTGCCCGTCGATATCGCGCTCGGCCATGCGGGTGACGGTCACCGCTCGAATCGCGGCCCGCGGCACCACACGTTCGCCGATTGCAACCTGGGTGACCCCGGGCAACCCAACGGCGGCCGCCGCTCTGTGCGGCTTGACATGAGACGGTCGGAACCGCATCGACGGCACTTGCTCGCGTCCTGCGCAAGATTACGCACGACGAGGCTAGCGGTGAATGCTGAGCAAGTCCCTAATCCGACGACGTTTCCTGCAACCAACACAGCGAGAATGCGATTGAAACGCTCGTGCACAGCAGGAGCGCGGTGATGAGCGAACGCGAGATAACGGCCATCGAACTGGCAAGCGGACGGTTCGTGCCCATCGCCCAGGGGCCGATCATCGTCATCGTCAATGCCGGCGCCGGGGCGGCACTCTCGGATCCGACCGGCCTCAGCGACAGCATTGGGCGCATGCTGACGGAAGCCGGTCGCGAGGCTCAGATCAGGCTCGTGCCACCCGACGAGCTCGGCGCGGCGGTGGCCACCGCGGCCGCGAGCCGACCCGGTCTCATCATCGCGGCCGGTGGTGACGGTACGGCACGCACGACGGCCGCGCATCTCGTCGGCAGCGACATTGCGCTTGGCGTGCTGCCGCTCGGCACCGTGAACCGCCTCGCCAACGACCTCGGCATGCCGCAGCAGCTCGCAGCCGCCATTGCGGCGATCCTCGACGGCGAGCGCATCCGCATGGACGTCGGAAGGCTCAATGGCCGGATATTTCTCAACAACTCTCTGCTCGGGCTGCCGATCGAGGTGCTGGACGCGCGTCAGCGGCTGCGCGGGCGACCCTGGCGCGAGCGCGCGCTGGGCGCGCTGGCGGTCGCCTGGCGGGTGATGCGCCACCGCAACCGCTTCGACGCCGAGATCGAGGGTATCGCCGGCCGGTTCCGAGTGCGGGCGATGTCGATCGCGATCTCGAACAATGCCTACGAGGAGCGCCCGCACATCCCGCACCTGCGATCCGTGCTCGATGGCAACGAGTTGGTGCTCTACGTCTCGACGCACGACGTCGGCTGGAAGCTGGTCCGCTCGTTCGTCCGCTCGTTGGCCGGCCGTTGGAGCGACGACGCCAGCGTCGAGGTCCACCGCATGCCGGGGCTAACGCTGCATTCCTCGCGCGCCAAGGTGAGGGTGACCGTTGACGGCGAGATCGAGACCGTCGACACGCCGCTCGTCTACGCGATCGAGCCGAAGGCGCTGTCGGTGGTCCGAGCGCGGTCATAGCCTCTTGCTGGCCGGTCAACCGGCCCGCGGTGCGGGCGCGGTAAAATTTTCATCCTGTATCGTACGAAACAGCGCCGCCGCACGCGGGGCGGCATTCTCTCTCCATCGACGGGCGCCGAAGCCGGACGAGGCGAGGCACCGCGAAGACCCGGGGAACCGGGCAGTCAGAACCCAAGACCCAACGGAGAGAGACAATGCTGCGCCGGATCATCGCCATCGCCACGACCACCTTCGTCGCCGTCGCCGGCTTCGCCCTCAATGCCGAAGCGGCGCCCTTCAACATCGCAGCCGCCGCCAAGGCCAAAGACGCCGACGCGTTGATCCAGGTCCGCGGCGGACGCGGCGGCGGTGGCGGCTTCCGCGCCGGCGGCTTCGGCGGCGGGCGGGGGTTCGCTGGAGGGTTCGCCCGGCCAGGACGCGGCCACGGGCACTTCCGTCGCCACTTCGGGCATCGTCCGCATCGCCCGGGCTGTCGCGCCTCCTGGTGCCGGCCTCACCACGGACATGGCGGCCACTGGAAGAAGAAGAAGATCATCCTGATCGGCGGCGGCTACGATGCCGGCCCTGACTGCAGCTACCTCTGGAACCGCTGGCAGGCCACCGGCTCCTATCACTGGAAGGCCAAGTACCACGTCTGCATCGGCGAGTGAGCCGGCAACTTCAAAATCGCGTCAGTCCCCGATCCGCGTCAGCGGGTCGGGGCTTCGGCGCGTCCGGTCAATGAAGCTTTCCCGCCAACTCCGCCATCTCGCCGACGAGCTTTGCGACGCCCTTCATGCGCAGCTTCTTGCCGTCCCAGTCGGCCTTGATGACCAGGCGATGGTCGGGCTGCAGCTTGATGAGCCCCTTCGAGCGCTGCATGAACCCGACCAGGCCCTCTGGATTGGCGAAGCGGTTGTTGCGCAACGTGATGACGGCTCCCTTCGGACCGGCGTCGATCTTGGCGATGCCGGCGAGCCGACACAGCGCCTTGATCTCCATGACGTCGAGCAGGCCGGACACCTCCTCCGGCAGCGGCCCGAACCGGTCGACCAGCTCGGCCCCGAACCCGTCGATCTCCTCGCGGGTGTGCAGCGACGAAAGCCGGCGGTAGAGGCCCAGGCGGAGTTGCAGGTCGGCGACGTAGGTCTCGGGGATGAGCGTCGCGATGCCAAGGGCGATTTCAGGGCTCCACTGCTCGACGGTCTCGTCGAGATCGCCGCCCTTCAGCGACTGGATCGCCTCCTCGAGCATGGACTGGTACAGCTCGAAGCCGACCTCCTTGATGTGGCCAGACTGCTCCTCACCGAGCAGGTTGCCGCCACCACGGATATCGAGGTCGTGACTCGCCAGCGAAAAGCCGGCGCCGAGCGTATCGAGCGAGTGGAGGACTTTGAGCCGTTTCTCGGCCGCCTCGGTCAATTTCTGGCCGGGCGGGGTGGTGAGGTACGCATACGCGCGCGTCTTCGAGCGCCCGACGCGGCCCCGCAGCTGATAGAGCTGGGCGAGGCCGAACATGTCGGAGCGGTGCACGATCATCGTGTTGGCGTTCGGCACATCGAGGCCCGATTCGACAATCGCGGTCGACAGCAGCACATCGTACTCGCCTTCGTAGAAGGCCGTCATGATGTCCTCGAGCTCGGTGGCGCCGAGCTGGCCATGCGCACGCGCGACACGCAGCTCCGGCACCGCCTCGCGCAGGAACTCGGCGATGTCGTCGAGGTCGGCGATGCGGGGCACGACGTAGTAGGTCTGCCCACCGCGATAGCGCTCCCGCCGGAGCGCCTCCTTGAGCGTCACCGGATCGAACGGTGAGATGTAGGTGCGCACGGCCAGCCTGTCGACCGGTGGTGTGGTGATCAGCGACAACTCGCGCACGCCGGAGAGCGCGAGCTGGAGCGTGCGCGGAATAGGAGTTGCAGACAGCGTCAGCACATGCACGTCGTCCTTGAGCTGCTTCAGCCGCTCCTTGTGGGCGACGCCGAAGTGCTGCTCCTCGTCGACGATCAGAAGGCCGAGACGCGCAAACTCGACGCCCTTGCCGAGCAGCGCGTGCGTGCCGACGACGACGTCGAGCGTGCCTTTCCTGAGACCCTCCTTCACCTCGGCGAGGTCTTTCGTGGCGACCAGGCGCGAGGCCTGGCCGATGCGAACGGGCAGGCCTTTGAAACGCTCGGTGAAAGTCCGGAAGTGCTGGCGTGCGAGGAGCGTCGTCGGCACGACCACCGCCACCTGCAGCCCGTTCATCGCTGCGACGAAAGCCGCGCGCAGGGCCACCTCGGTCTTGCCGAAGCCGACGTCGCCGCAGACCAGACGGTCCATCGGGCGGCCGGCGGCAAGGTCCGCGACGACCGCCTCGATCGAGGCCATCTGGTCATCCGTCTCCTCATAAGGAAAGCGGGCGACGAACTCTTCCCAGGCGCCATGCGGCGGGCTCAGCTCCGGCGCCGACTTGAGCTGGCGGAGCGCCGCGACCTTGATCAGTTCCTCCGCCATCTCGCGCAGGCGCTTCTTCATACGCGCCTTGCGGGACTGCCAGGCGGCCCCGCCGAGCCGGTCGAGCTGCACGCCCTCGGTCTCCGAGCCGTAGCGCGTCAGCAGCTCGATGTTCTCGACCGGCAGGAACAGCTTGTCGCCGCCGTGATAGACGATCTCCAGGCAGTCATGCCGGTTACCGAGCGCCTCGATGGTCTTCAGCCCATCGAAGCGACCGATACCGTGATCGGTGTGGACGACGAGATCACCGACCGAAAGGCTCGTCGCCTCGGTCAGCACGTCGACCGCCTTGCGTGACTTGCGGCGCGGGCGCACCAGTCGATCGCCGAGGATGTCTTGCTCGCCGATGACGACGAGGTCGGCAGTCTCGAAGCCTTGCTCGAGTCCGAGCACGCCTATACCGGCTAGCCCCGGCGGCAATGCCAGCAATCCGGCGAAGCTTTCGACCGGCCGGAGGTCCTTCAGCCCGCGCTCCGTGAGGAGCCCCGTCAGGCGCTCGCGCGCACCGGGTGTCCACGTCACCACAGCCACGCGGCGGCGCTGGTTGACGGCAGCTTTGATGTGACCGATGACGGCACCGAACAGGTCGCCCGTCTCGCTCTGTCGCTCGGGCGCGAAATTGCGGCCGGTCTTGCCGCCGAAGTCGCGCGTTCCGGCGCTGTCAGACAGGCCGGCCTCGCCCTCGCGGAACGGTGTCAGGCGACCGATGCGCCGCAACCTCAGCAGGCGTTGCCATTCATCGCCCGCGACGAACATGCGGTCCGGCGGCACCGGCTTGTAGGGCGCTGCGCCGAAGGCCTCGGCCTCGAGTCCCTCGACGCGGGCCTGATAGTGCTCGGTGATCTGTTCGAAGCGGCGCCGAACGGCTTCATCTGCGCGGTGATCGAACGTCACCATCGCCTCGCCAACGTAGTCGAACAGCGTCTCCAGGTGTTCGTGGAACAGCGGCAGCCAATGCTCCTGCCCCGGGTACGGCTGGCCCGCCGAGATCGCCGCGTAGAGCGGGTCATCGGCGGTGTTGCCGCCAAAGAGTTCGACGTATCCCTGACGGAAGCGGCTCTCGGCCTCGGCTCCGAACGCCGCCTCGCTGATCGGCATCAGGATCAGCTTCTGCACGGGCTTCGTTGAGCGCTGGCTCTCGGCGTCGAACGACTTGATGCTCTCAAGGGTATCGCCGAAGAAATCGAGCCGGACAGGACTGGTGCGCCCCGGCGGGAAGAGGTCGAGGATGCCACCGCGAACGGCGAACTCGCCGGGCTCCATGACGGTGCCTGTACGCCGGAACCCGCCGAGCACGAGTCGCTGCGTCAGGCGGGCCATGTCCATGCGCTGGCCCGGTGCGATCGGGCGCAAGGCGTTCCGCAGAAACGCGCGAGGCGGCAGGCGCTGCAAGACGGCGTTGACGGTCGTCAGCACGATCGTCGGCTCTTTGCGCCCACCCAGCACCAGCTTGGCGAGATTCGTGATGCGCTTGGCGACGATCGTCGGATCGGGTCCGACGCGGTCATAAGGGACGGTATCCCAGGCTGGAAGCGTGACGTAGCGCGTTCTCGGCGCGAAGAAGTCGAGCGCCGCCTCGAGCTGGGCCAGCCGCCGGTCGTCGCGTGCGATGTGGATGACGGCGCCCGGCTGGCCCTCGCGGCTCTCCTCGCGTGCCAGCGTCTCGAGCACGCGCACATCGAAGCCCTCCGGCACGCCGGTGAGCAGAATATCGCGGCTCGTGACGTCACGCTGGTCCATGGCGGATCCTCAGTCCTCAGGCGTTGGTCGGCAGGCCATGGAATTGGCGGATGGCCATGACGACGGTCGCGAATTCACTGTCACCGAGGGCCGGGGGATCGAGCAGCCAGCGCTGAAGATCGGGATCAGGCAACTCCAGGAGCCGTTCGAACCCGGCGAATTCGACTTCTTCCATGTGCGGAACGCGCGCCTCGGCATAGCGCCCCAGCATCAGGTCCATCTCCTTCGTTCCGCGGTGGGCAGCACGCCAAAGCGCCCGCTTCCGCCGGGCCTCGTCGGGAAGCGGCGTCACGACGTCCGCAGGTCGGATGCCCGTCATGGTCTGGTCCTGCCTTGTCATTGTGTCCGGGTTGGATATCGAGCCGGGGCCGCTTGACGCCCTGGCCGGCGGCGGCCACCCTCCGCGACCTCGGCACGGCGCGTCATACAGCGCGCGGGCGCGCCTTGGCAAACCCCGCCGGCCGCCGCCGGCGCGCCGGCATCGACAGAAGAAGACGCGAGCCCGAACGCACGCCATGCGGCCGACCGACATCACACCACTGTTCGCCGGCGCCCAGACCCTCGCCGGCATCGGCCCGCGCATCGTCACGCTGCTGAAGAAGGCCGTGCGTTTGCCGCCGGGAATCAGCGAGCCTCGTGTCATAGATCTGCTCTGGCACCTGCCGACCGGCGTCGTCGACCGCAGCGCCGAGCCACTCCTCGCCGAGGCCGTGCCCGGCACGATCGCGACGTTCCGCTTGCGTGTCATACGTCACAAGCCTTCACCCAGGGGCAATGCGAAGGCGCCCTACCGTGTCATGTGCGAGGACGACAGCGGTCGCATCGACCTTGTGTTTTTTCATGCCGAACGCAAGTTCATCGAGCGTCAATTGCCCGAAGGCGAGATCCGTTACGTGTCCGGTCGTGTCGAGCTGTATGGCGACGCTTTGCAGATGGTTCACCCGGACTACATCGTCGCGGTGGAAGCGCGCGACAGCCTGCCGTTGATCGAGCCGGTCTACGCCCTCACGGCCGGGCTTTCGGGCAAGGTGCTCGGCAAGGCGATCCGCCACGGCGTCGGCCTCGTGCCCGCACTCGTCGAGTGGCAGGAGCCGCGTTGGCTCGAAAGCCGCGCCTGGCCGAGCTTCCAGCAGGCGATCACCAGCCTGCACCGCCCGGCCGGCATAGCCGACGCATCGAACGGGGGCGCGCCCTGGCAGCGACTAGCTTACGACGAGTTGCTCGCCGGCCAGTTGGCGCTGGCACTGGTGCGCCAGTCCCTGAAGCAGCAGAGAGGGCGCAGCGTCACCGGCGACGGTCGGCTGCGCGCGCGCATCGCCGATGCTCTCCCGTTCGCCATGACCGGTTCCCAGCGCACCGCCCTCGCCGAGATCGCTGCCGATCTCGAGGCGCCGCACCGCATGTTGCGCCTGCTGCAGGGCGATGTCGGCTCGGGCAAGACGGTTGTCGCTCTGATGACCGCGGCGATCGCCATCGAGGCGGGGGCACAGGCCGCACTGATGGCGCCGACCGAAGTGCTCGCCCGCCAGCATGCCGAAACCATCCACCCGCTGACCGAGAAGGCGGGCCTCCGGATCGCACTGATCACCGGCCGGGAGAAGGGCAAACCGCGCCGCGAGGTGTTGGCCCGCCTCGAGGCCGGCGAGATCGATCTGATCATCGGCACGCACGCGCTGTTTCAGGAAGACGTGGTGTTCCGCGATCTTGCCGTTGCCATCATCGACGAACAGCACCGTTTCGGTGTCCATCAGCGCCTTGCACTGCAGGCGAAGGGTCGCGATGGCGGCGCCAACGTGCTGGTGATGACGGCAACTCCGATCCCACGCACGCTGCTGATGACGCATTATGGCGACCTCGACGTCTCCCGATTGACCGAGAAGCCCGCTGGCCGCAAGCCGATCAAGACGACGCTCGCCAGTCTCGAGCGCATCGAGGATATCGTAGACGGGCTGCGCCGGGCGGTGTCGGAAGGCGCGCAGATCTACTGGGTCTGTCCACTGATCGAAAGCTCGGAAGTCTCGGAGCTGGCAGCGGCCGAGGAGCGGCACGGGCACCTCGCGCAGGTGTTCGGCAGCCAGGTCGGCCTGTTGCATGGCGCCATGCCGGGCCCCGCCAAGGACGCGGTGATGGCAGCGTTCTCCGCAGGCCATCTGCGCCTGCTGGTTTCGACGACGGTGATCGAAGTCGGCGTCAACGTCCCGAACGCGACGATCATGGTGATCGAGCACGCCGAGCGCTTCGGCCTTGCGCAACTCCACCAGCTCCGTGGCCGTGTCGGGCGCGGCGATCGGCAGAGCTACTGCGTGCTCGCCTACAAGGGGCCGCTCGGCGAGACGGCGGAAGCGCGTCTGACCATGATGCGCGACAGCGAGGACGGATTCCTGATCGCCGAGAAGGACCTGGAGCTGCGTGGGGGCGGCGAGGTACTCGGCGCCCGCCAGTCGGGCGCGCCGGAGTTCCGGGTGGCAGGCGTTCCCGGCTTCGAGCAGCTGCTGGCCGCCGCCCGCGACGATGCCCAGCTCATCCTGGCCCAGGACCCAAAGCTGGCCAGCGAGCGTGGGCAGGCGCTCAGGACATTGCTCTATCTGTTCGAGTGCGACGAAGCGGTTCGGCTGTTCCGGGCGGCGTGAGCAGCCATCAGCCCCACGGCCCTCTGTTGCCCTTCGCGGCGGAACGCGGTGCGCGAGCTGCGAAACGCACGGCTTCCTCGGCAGCGCGCACCAGCGCTTTTGCCTTGTTGATGCATTCCTGCTGCTCACTCTCCGGCACGGAATCGTAGACGACGCCGGCGCCGGCCTGCACGTGCATCACGCCGTCCTTGACCAGAGCGGTGCGCAGCACGATGCACGTGTCCATCTCGCCGGAGGCGGAGAAATAGCCGACACAGCCGGCGTAGAACGAGCGTTTGGTCTTCTCGAGCTCATCGATGATCTCCATGGCGCGCACCTTCGGCGCGCCCGACACGGTGCCGGCTGGAAACCCGGCCATCAGCGCATCGATCTCGTCGTTCGGCGCGGCGAGGCGGCCGATCACGTTGGAGACGATGTGCATGACGTGGCTGTAGCGCTCGATGACGAAGCGCTCCGTCACCTTCACCGTGCCGATCTCGGCGACACGGCCGACATCGTTGCGCCCCAGGTCGAGAAGCATCAGGTGCTCGGCCCGCTCCTTGGGATCGGCGAGCAGGGCCTCGGCGAGGCGATGGTCCTCCGCGTTGGTTTCTCCACGCCTCGCTGTGCCGGCGATCGGACGGATGGTCACTTCCCCTGCCCTCACCCGCACGAGGATCTCGGGGCTCGAGCCGACCAGGGCATAGGCGCCAAGATCGAGGAAGAACAGGAACGGCGACGGGTTGGTCCGCCGGAGCGCCCGATAGAGGGCAAACGGCGGCAGCGGGAACGGTGACGAGAAGCGCTGCGACAGCACGACCTGGAAGATGTCGCCGGCGCGGATGTACTCCTTCGCGCGGTCGACCATGCCCATGAATTCTTGCGGGCTGGTATTGGAGACGGGCTCACTGGCGGTGAGCGGCGCGTTCGCTGACTCGGCCGCCTGCGTGTGCTGCAATGGCGTGTCGAGCGCGGTAACCGTCTGCGTCAGACGTTCGGCGGCGGCGGCATAGGCGGCGTCGGCCGCGATGCCCTCGGCCGGCCTGACCGGCGTGACGACGATCATCTCGTCTTTGACGCTGTCGAAGATGACGATACGCGTGGGGCGTACGAGGATGGCATCGGGAATCGAGAGCGTGTCGTGCGGCACGTCGGGCAAATGCTCGATCAGACGCACCGTATCGTAGCCCATATAGCCGAACACGCCGGCAGCCATCGGCGGCAGGTTCTCTGGCAGGTCGATGCGGCTTTCGGCGAGCAATGCCCGCAACGACACCAGCGTCGGCGCGTCGTCGGGAACGAAGTCGTCGGGGGCCTCGGCAGGCTTGCGGTTGATCGCGGCGCGCTCGCCCTCGGCGCGCCAGACGAGATCCGGTTCGAGACCGATGATGGAATAGCGCCCGCGCTGGGCCCCGCCTTCGACCGATTCGAGCAGGAAGCTCATGCGACTGCCGACTGCGAGCTTGAGATAAGCGGACACCGGCGTCTCGAGGTCGGCAACCAGGCGGGTCGAGAGCACCTGCGGAGTTCCCGCATCATACCGGGTCCGGAACAGGTCGAACGACGGAGCGATCTCGACGTCGATCGGTATGGCCGGCGCCAGTGCAGACGACGTGCCGGCGGCACCGCTCGCGGCAGAGGACCTGGGGGTCCCCGCCCGCCCTGCCTTGCCTGCGGCGACGCCCGATTTGGCGGCGGCCTTGCGGCCTTTCGCGCCGCCCGCGCCTCCGCCCGTCCTGCCGCCGCGTTTCGCCGTGCTCATTGTTGCCCCGGCACGCCAAGCATCCGATCGAGCATGGCCCGATCATAGGTCGCGCCATAGTTATCGCGCAGCCCCGTCACGTACTCGGTGATCAGTTCGCCTTGCCGCTGCTGGCGCAACTCCCGCCGGATTGCGTCCGCCTCCTCGGTCTTGGGCTCGCCTGCCGGCAGGATCTCCGCGACCTGCATCACGAAGCGCCCCTTGTCGTTGGTGCCGGCAACGGATGCCGCTTTGCCCTTGGCGAGCGTGAAAGCTCGCCTCACCGCTGCAGAGGACACATCCGGTACGCTGGTGCGCCGGTCGAAGGGCTCGCTCGTCTTCACCTCGGCCGCGGCCGACTTGGCCACTGCGGCGATGTCTTCACCCGCATCGAGCCGCTTGACCAGGTCGTCCGCCCTGGTGCGGAGCGCCTTGTCGGCTTCCGCCTCGATCCAAGCCGTCTTCACCTGATCGCGAACCTCGGCCAGCTCCTTCTGCTTCTGAGGCGTCACTGCCAACACGTCGACCCAGGCATAGCCCCCATCCGAAAGCTCGATGACTTCGCTCTCGAGGCCGACTGCGCTCTGGAACGCGGCAGCGGCGACACGCTGATGCTCGGCCAGCCCCTCGATCGGCTTGCCATCCGGTGTGGTACCATTGCGGGTAATCGCCGCGACCTCGACGAAAGGCACGCCCAGCGCCTCGCCGATCTCCTTCAGCGATTTGCCCTTCAGCTTCTGATCGTCGACGGCATCGTGCAGCTTCTGCATCTCGCCGCCGATCCGCCCACCGGCCAGGCGGTCGCGGATCTCGGACTTCACCTCGTCGAGAGCACGCAACCGGCCCGGCTCGATGCTGGTGACGGTGAGGATCACCGTCGTGAAGCGGCCTTCAACGGGTTCGGAAAACTTGTCCTTGGCCAGCGCAAAGGCCGCGTCGGCGATCGCTTTGTCGATCAGGTCGGATTTCGCGAGCAGGCCAAGGTCGGTGTCTTTATCGGTCGCGCCCCGGGCCTTGGCCACATCGTCGAAGCTCTTGCCGTCCCGGATTTCCTTCAGCGCCGCTTCTGCGGTCGCCTTGTCGGGAAACGCGAGCTGGCGGATACGTCGCCGCTCCGGCACCTGGAAGCTGTCCTTCTCCTGCTCGTAGGCCGCCGAGATATCGGCGTCGGAAACCGCGAGCCGCTTCTTCAAAGCCTCGGCCGAAAGCGCCAGAACCCCGATGCGTCGCGTCTCCGGCGTCACATACTTTCCCTTGGACTGCTCGTAGGCGCTCTTCAGCTGGTCGTCGGTTGGCTCGGCTGGTTTCGCGTCCTTGGCGGGCGTCACCGGAAAATAGGCGATCCTGCGCTTGTCGTTACGGAAGGCGTGCACCAGCCCGACGAGGCTGTCTGGCACGACGGTCGCTGCGGCGAGCGAATCCGTCAGTTGCCCGCGCAGCGCCTCCTTGCGCCTGTCCTCGATGAATTGGCGCTCGCTGATCCTGAGATTGTCCAGCACCGCCTGCAGCTGGCCCTTCGAGAACTTGCCGTCGGCGCCGTGGAACGTCGGGTCGGCCTCGACGCCAGCGACCACGGATTTCTGCGACACAGCCAGATTGAGCCGGCGAGCGTGTTCTTCGACGGCCGCACCGTTCATAAGCCGCTGCAGGGTCGCCATCGCGATCGGGCGCGCAAGCTCGGCGCCTGGCCGCTGTCCGAACTGGCGCGCGATGAGGTCCATCTGGAGTTGCTGGGCGTCCCGGAATTCGCTCTCGGAGATCTTAAGATCGCCGACCCGCGCGAGCGTCGTCGAGGAGCGTCCGGTGATCATGTCGGCGACGCCCCAGACGGCGAAGCTCAGGATCAGCAGACCCAGCAGGATCTTGGCGATCCATCCAGTGGCGCCGCGTCGGAGTGTTTCAAGCATGGCTGAGCGTCGGTCCGATCGAACTTGGGCGTGTTCCCGCAACGATCCGGCTACGGCCGGCGATACGGGATGTCGCCGCTTCTGGGGACGGTGCGGCGGTTCGCGAGGGTCGTCCGGCGCACCGCATGCGGGCTCGTGGCCCAGCCGGTCCGGATGTGCCGCCGCCACCACCTTCGGCAAATCGTCTACCGGATATGAAGCGCAGGCGGGGCGGGATTGCAAGGGTCGCGACGGCGTGCAACATCGCCTGCGCGCCACCGACGCGCCGAATCGTGAGCCGAAAGGCTGTTCCGAGCACCCGTGCCGATCGCACAGACGCATCGGGTACAAATCTGGGATTCTCCGCAGAGGACGCCCCGTGACCGCCAGCCGTATCCGCCCGCTGATCGCCGGCAACTGGAAGATGAACGGGCTCCGCGCCGCACTCGAGCAGTCGCGGACCGTGGCCACGCGACTGACGGACGAACAGCCGCCCTGCGACGTGCTGATTGCGCCGCCGGCGACGCTGGTCGCCGAAATGGCAGGGATCGCCCGCACGACGCCGCTCGCAATCGGCGGCCAGGATTGCCATGCCGGCGCGAGCGGGGCCCATACCGGCGACATCTCCGCCGAAATGCTCAGGGACGCCGGCGCCAGCGCCTGTATCGTCGGTCACTCGGAACGCCGCTCCGACCACGGCGAAACGTCGGCCGTCGTGGCTGCCAAGGCTTCCGCCGTTCATCGCGCCGGACTGACCGCCATCGTCTGCGCGGGCGAGACGGCGGGCGAACGCCGCGCCGGACTGACGCTCGGTGTGGTCGCCCGCCAGTTGCTGGCGAGCCTGCCGGCGGACGCCTCGGCCGCCAACACCGTCATCGCCTACGAGCCGGTCTGGGCGATCGGTACCGGCCTCACCGCGACCGTCGACGACGTCGCCACGGTTCATGGTGCGATCCGGGCTCTGCTCGTCGACCGGTTTGGCGACGAGGGGCGCGGTATGCGCATCCTCTATGGTGGCTCGGTCAAACCGCAGAATGCCGCCGAACTGCTCGCCGTCACCGACGTCAACGGTGCCCTCGTCGGCGGCGCAAGTCTCAAGGCAGACGATTTCCTGGCGATCGTCGACGCCTGCCGGCTGCGCTGAGACCGCCCTGCTTCCCGCCCCTCGCCTAGCGGTCATGGCTCCATGTCATCAACACACGCAACGGACAGATCAACAGAACGGCAGAGGCTGGCGCCCCTTGCTGCTGTCGTGCTGCTCGTCGCCGCCGTCCAGGTCGCCCCAGCTCACGCAGCGCGCCTCGACGAAACCCGCTGCATGGAGATCAGCGCCGAGCGCGAGAAGCTCGCCGGGGCCGGCGTCCGGGGCCAGATGGCGAAAGGTCCAGCCTGGGCGCGCGACAACCTGCCGCGTGAGGCGCTCGACCAGATCGCCCGACTGATCGATCTCGACGAGCAGCTGATGTTCCGCTGTCCCATCAAGTTCTCCACGTCGCCGCTCCGACCGGCCAAACCGGGTGCCGATGAGGACGACAGCGAAGAGAAGGCCGATTCAAAGCCGGTCGGCGAGCCAGCGACGAGCAACGACGCCGACAGCACAGGCAGAAAGTCACGGCCCGGCACGCCCGCGCAGACGCCGCTTCCCCAGCGCCGCCCCTCGGGCGCGGATGCCGGCGGCGCACCGGCCTTGCGCGGTTCGGTCGATGGCACGGATGCACAGCCCGGCCTGCCGCTCTGGGCCCGGGGCAGCAACCGCTGATCGGCCACTGGCGAAGCCGTTCGGCATGGTGTATCAGCGGCTCCAATCCCTGAGAGATCCGGAAAGCCCCTACCGATGATTACGGTCATTCTCGTCGTTCACCTCCTGATCGCCGCTGCCATGGTCGGCGTGGTCCTGCTGCAGCGCTCGGAAGGCGGCGCGCTGGGCATGGGCGGCGGAGGCGGCGGCGGCGGGTTCCTGACCGGTCGTGGCACGGCCAACCTGCTGACGCGCACGACTGCGATCCTGGCCGCCTGCTTCTTCGCCACCTCCATCGCGCTTTCTCTGCTGTCCGGCCGTGGCGGCGCGCCGACTTCGGTTTTCGGCTCGCCCACCACTACAGCGCCGGCCACGGGTGGTGTGCTCGATAGCCTGAAGCAGGGGGACAACCAGCGCCTGCCGAGTGTCCCGCAGAGCAAGTAGCATTGTCGCACCGGCAGCCCGGAGACGCTCCATCGGCACCGATGGGGGATCGCAGTGCAGTGCCGCGCCAGATCGCGCGCCACCCTGCATAGTGCAGAAATAGCTCTTCGAATCGAGGCGCGGCCGTGTATACGTCGAGGCCCATGCAACGGTACATCTTCATCACCGGCGGCGTGGTCTCCTCACTTGGCAAGGGTCTCGCCTCCGCCGCACTGGGCGCGCTTCTGCAGGCACGCGGATATTCCGTGCGCCTGAGAAAACTGGACCCCTATCTCAATGTCGATCCGGGCACCATGAGCCCGTATCAGCACGGCGAGGTGTTCGTCACTGACGATGGCGCCGAGACTGATCTCGACCTGGGCCACTACGAGCGCTTCACCGGCGTGCCCGCTCGGCGCACCGACAACATAACCGCGGGACGCCTCTACCAGGACATCCTGTCGAAGGAACGCAGGGGCGACTACCTCGGCGGCACCGTGCAGGTCATTCCTCACGTCACCGACGCCATCAAACAGTTCGTGCTGTCGGGCAACGACAACGCCGATTTCGTCTTGGTCGAGATCGGCGGGACGGTCGGTGACATCGAGGGGTTGCCGTTCTTCGAGGCGATCCGCCAGTTGCACAACGAGCTCCCGCGTGGCGCCTCGATCTTCATCCATCTGACGCTTGTGCCCTACATCCCCTCGGCCGGGGAGCTCAAGACCAAGCCGACCCAGCACTCGGTCAAGGAGTTGCGCTCGATCGGCATCCAGCCCGACATCCTGATGTGCCGGGCCGACCGCGAGGTGCCGGCCTCTGAACGACGGAAGATCGCGCTGTTCTGCAACGTGCGCGAAGAAGCGGTGATCCAGGCCCTCGACGTCGCCTCGATCTACGACGTGCCGCTTGCCTATCACCGCGAGGGGCTCGACACGCAGGTGCTGGCGGCGTTTGGCATGACCGGCGCGCCGCGGCCCGACCTGGCACGCTGGGAGACCATCTCACGAGCCATCGCCACGCCCGAGGGCGAGGTGACGATCGCCATCGTCGGCAAGTACACGGGCCTGAAGGACGCCTACAAGTCGCTCAATGAAGCGCTGACGCACGGCGGCATCGCGAACAACGTCCGCGTCAAGCTCGCCTGGATCGAATCGGAGGTGTTCGAGCAGGAGGACCCGGCCCCGCATCTCGAGGGCGTCGACGGCATACTCGTGCCGGGCGGCTTCGGCGAGCGCGGCTCGGAGGGCAAGATCCTCGCCGCGAAATTCGCCCGCGAGCGACGCGTGCCTTATTTCGGCATCTGCTTCGGCATGCAGATGGCCTGCATCGAGGCGGCTCGAAATCTGGCCCGCATCGCCGACGCCTCATCGACGGAGTTCGGCCAGACGTCGGAGCCCGTCGTAGGCATGATGACCGAATGGATGAGGGGCGAGCAACTCGAGCGGCGGGCGGCGACCGGCGATCTCGGCGGCACGATGCGGCTCGGTGCCTATGAGGCGCGCCTGACCGGTAACTCGCGGATCGCGTCGATATACGGCTCGACCACCATCTCGGAGCGCCACCGTCACCGCTACGAGGTGAACACCGCTTACCGCGAGCGCCTGGAGGCGGCCGGGCTCGCCTTCACCGGCATGTCGCCGGACGGGTTGCTTCCCGAGACGGTGGAATACCCTGAACACCCCTGGTTCATCGGCGTGCAGTACCATCCCGAGTTGAAATCCCGCCCCTTCGACCCGCATCCCCTCTTCAGGAGCTTCATCGCCGCAGCTATCGAACAGAGCAGGCTGGTGTAGTCGGCGACCAGAGCGGCGCACCGGCCTCCGCACGATCGATGCCGAACGAAATTCGAACACGATCTGCCGGGCCGGCGAGGACGGCTCGGGGCACCAGACTCGATCGTCATGCTCGCGACGGACGAGTTCGATCCGAACCAGTCGAAAGGGCATTGCTCCGATGGCACATGGACCGCAAAACTCGTTCGGCAAGCGCGGCACCACGCCGCCGCGCGGACCCGGATTCCATTCCGTACCGCAGGGTACTCCACCGCACGCGCCCCAGCCGCAGCGTCCGACCTGGTGGAAATGGGTAGTCGGCGGCGTTGCCGCTCTGTTCCTGCTTTCTCTGATCCCGACCGGCGGCGGCTCCGGCCTGCTCGGTGGCCTCATCGGCGGCCTGCTGGCGGGCAGGTTGATGAGTTCGCTGATGGGCCGGACGGCTGCCCCGACGCCGAATACCGTGCGCCCCGGCGCGCCGTCGACGCCTGTAGCCAATCCCGGTCAATCGACGACGCAACGCGGCGGCTTCGGCTCGACCGGACGCTCGTCCGGATGGTCGTTCGGAGGCTGATACATGCGACGCATCGCAGTCGCAGAGCGTGCCGACTGGCGCGCGCGAGCCGACGATCTGGGGTTCATCTTCCACACCCTCGACGGCAAGCCATATTGGGACGAAACGGCGTACTGGTCCTTCAGTCTTTCGGAGATCGAGCGCGACCTCGAGGATCCGACCGCGGAACTCGACGACCTCTGCAGGCTGGCCGTCGATCGCGTGATCCGCGACGAGCGCTACCTGAGGGCCCTCGCCATCCCCGAGCCGGCCTGGGGCATCGTCGCCGACAGCTTTCGCCGTGGCGACCCGACGCTCTACGGCCGCATGGACTTCTCCTACAACGGCACAGGCCCTGCCAAGCTGCTGGAATACAACGCCGACACGCCGACCGCGCTCTATGAGACGGCGGTCTTTCAGTGGCACTGGCTCGAAGACATGAAAGCGCTCGCCCGTCTGCCTGCGGACGCCGACCAGTTCAACTCGCTGCACGAGCGCCTCGTCACCCGCTTCGCCGAGCTTGCCGGCCAGGGCGTCCTCCATCTCACGGCTGCCCCGCAGTCCGATGAGGATCGCGGCACCGTCGCCTACGTCGAGGAGTGCGCGCGCGAGGGCGGCTTCGCCACGCAGTTCATCGCCGTCGAGGATATCGGCCGCGACGCCCGCGGACAGCTGGTCGACTTGGCGAACAAGCCGATCCACCGCTTGTTCAAGCTCTACCCGTGGGAATGGCTTTTGCGCGAGGAATTCGGCCCGACGGTCGCGTCGAGCCGAACGGGTTTTCTCGAACCGCTCTGGAAGGCCGTGGTTTCGAACAAGGGCCTGCTACCTGTGCTCTGGGAAATGGCGCCCGGCCATCCGAACCTGCTCGAGGCCTATTTCGAGGACGATCCCCGCGCGACAGGCCTTACCAGCTACGCGCGCAAGCCGATCCTTTCGCGCGAAGGCGCCAACATCACCTTGGTCATGGACGGCCGGACCCTGGAGAGTGGCACTGGTCCCTACGGCGGCGAGGGGTACGTGCGCCAGGCCCTAGCTCCTCTCGCCGAGAGCGGTGGCAATCACGCCGTCATCGGCTCGTGGGTGATCGCAGGCCAGCCGGCTGGCATCGGCATCCGTGAGGACGAGAGTGCGATCACGCGGAATACCTCGCGGTTTGTGCCCCACGCCATCGTCGGCTGACCACAGCCCCAGGCGGCCTCGCTCCGGGAGCCGGGCCTCAGGCCCCCGCACAGCCTCAGCCGCGTCTGCCGAACGAGGATACGGCGCCGCGCAGCGTCGGCCGCGCGGGGCGCGCTGGTCCCGGGCGCGCCGCGCCTGCCGACTGCGCGCGCTGCATCAGGCGTCCCGGGCCGGCGAACCGCACGCCGACCTGGCGCCCGCAGCGGCGGGCGACCATACAGTCGAATTCGAGGTTGTCGGCCGTCAGAACCAGCACGAACTCGTCCGGCAGATCGCTCGCGGCATGACTCCACGAGCCGAGCGACGCCTTCAGTTCGAGAAGCGCACCGGTCGAGGAGGTATTGCGGATGGTGCAGGGAATCGGCGGCGAGACAGCGTCGACGAGAATGCCGCCCGACATCGCACTCGCCCTGCGGGCGGCGAAACGACGCGTAGCGTCGTCGGATTCGGCCGCCGGAGCCGCTGTCGGCAATTCGGCCGGTACCGGCCGCGCGAACGACGATTGAATGATCTTTGAGCTGCGTGCCCGCATCACCATGCCTCGAAGCGCCCGATACTGAAGATCTTGAACGACCCTACCCCGTCGCGGTGAACAGAGTGTTTCGAGCATCCCGTTCGGGCTTCTCGTCTCGTGCCGTGGCTGGGATGGTGTGGACTTGCAGCCTCTGCTCCGAGGCTTGAACGCCAGACTGGCTGCAAGGCGCTTGCCTAGCGCTTGAGCGCTGTCGTCAAATGCAACGTCAGGGGAGGCGCTTGACGATGCACATCTCGGCACGATGGTTCGTATTCACTGTTTTTCTGGCGCTCGGCGCCTCGTTCCTCGTCACCTCGGGGCTCCTCATGTGGGAATTCCGGCATCACGAGTGGCTGGCGCTGCTGACTATGGACAGCCACCTGTTCGTGTTTTTCCCCACGCTCGGCATCGTAGCGCTGTTCGCCTTCTACCTGCCGGCGTGCGCCTTCGTCGATCTCTACTGGTTCCACATGGGCCGCTCCGGACCGTGGCGGTTCCTCGCCGGCCTTGTCGTTGTCGGCGTCGCTTCATGGGGCATCTCGCAGCTGCTGCTCGATACACCGGTGCGTCCGATCTGGGCCATCGCGCCAGCGGCGCTCGAGGCCGATCGCGGCGAGCCCGACGGCTGCGCGACGGGTGCAGCTGACTGCGCCCGGCTGCCAGTGCTGGACTCTGTTCGCGCTCTAAGGCAAGTCAGCACGCAGAGGATCGGCCTCGCCAAGCTGGTGCGCGATTGCACCCGCGATCCGCTGATCGAGCCGAGTGCCGAGCAGTCGCTGAAACGCATCTGCCTCGCCAAGACGCGCTATTCCGCGAGCCCTGCTCTCGACGATGACAAGACCTGCTGCGCGGCGCAGGCGCGCCACGTTGATGCGGTGAAGCGTCTCTATTCCGATCCCGCTGATCGCTCAATCACCGGGCTGTGGCATGCGCGTCTGCTGCCACTGAAGATCTTCTTCCTGCTCGTCCTGCTGGCAATGAGCGGGCTGCTATCGCTCTGGTCGCAGCGAGTGAGCCGGCAATACCGCGCCAAGTTGTTCGAGATCGAGGTCGGCATCGTCGTCGGTATAGCCGCTGTATTGTTCTTCCCGCTGATGGCCCAGGCGTTCCTGCAATCCTACAGGGTACTGGCCGGACCCGCAGGCGAGGGCTATTTCAGCGCCATCGTGCCGATGATCACCGTCGCGGTGCTGCTGTGGGCCGCCTTGCTCGTCTTCTTCTTCTTCCGTAACAAGCGGGACAAGGAGTTGCAGATGCTCGGCCGGTTGGGAGGTTTCGCCGCCGGCGGCTTCGCACTGATCAAGATCGACGAGCTGGTCTCTATCCTGGTGCGTGTCCTCGGCTCCGGCGCCAGCACGACGACGCTCGCGCTGCTCGTGGCGTTCAGCTTCGTACTGATCTTCATCATGACGTCGACGACGCTGACCGGCGCGCTGTCACCCGCCGAGATGGCACGCGAAAGCGCTGGCATCCCGGTGGAAGACGAGGCGCGCTCCGATGTCGCAACCGCATCCTCGGCGGACCCGGCCGTCGTCGAAACGCGGCTTGTCGAACCACGTTGAGGCACGACTCCACAACGGCGTGCACTGGCGCGCGCGCCGACCGCAGACACGCTCCCGCCGCGGGGCTATAAGCCTGACATGACCGACTTCCAAAACCTCGCCCCACGGCCAGCCGTCGCCATCGGCGGCGGCGCCCTCGCCACAGTGACGGCGGCCAACGACAGACCGATCGTCGTGTTCGCCGGCCCCTGCCAGATGGAAAGTCGCACCCACGCCCTCGAAATGGCAGCGGCGCTGGCGGAGATCTCGACGAAGCTCGGCGTCGGCCTCGTCTACAAGACGTCATTCGACAAGGCCAACCGTACCTCGCTGGCCGGCCGGCGCGGGATCGGGCTCGACTCGGCACTTGCTGTGTTCGCCGAGATCCGGGAGCGATACCGCCTGCCGGTCGTCACCGACGTGCACGAGCCGGCGCAGTGCGCAGTGATTGCCGCCGTTGTCGACGTCTTACAGATCCCTGCGTTCCTCTGCCGTCAAACGGACCTTCTGGTCGCCGCGGCTCGCACCGGCCGCGTGGTCAAGGTCAAGAAGGGCCAGTTCCTGGCTCCCTGGGACATGAAGAACGTCGTCGCCAAGGTGACCGGCTCGGGCAACGCCAACGTGCTCGTCACCGAGCGCGGCGTATCCTTCGGCTACAATACGCTCGTCGTCGACATGCGTGCGCTTGCCATCATGGCCGAGACCGGAGCGCCAGTGATCTTCGACGCGACGCACTCGGTCCAGCAGCCGGGCGGCCAGGGCACCTCTTCAGGTGGCGACCGCCGGTTCGTTCCTGTGCTGGCGCGCGCCGCCGTCGCGGCGGGCGTCGCCGGCCTATTCATCGAGACGCACGAGGCACCGGACCGTGCACCGTCCGACGGTCCGAACATGGTGCCGCTCTCTGAGTTCGAGCCGCTACTGCGAGAGTTGATGGAAATCGATGCGGTTGCCAAGCGGCAGGCACGGTACCGCTCGGACCCGCAGGGCAGCGGCGCGGCGACATGAGCTGATCCTGCGCGCGCCCTCGCCCGTAAGAGGTGAGCGAGCAGCGGAGAGGGTCGGCTGACATGCCGGATCGGACGAGTGCGCGATCAATCGTCGTCGTTGGCGCCGGCATCAGCGGGCTCGCCGCCGCCTGGCTGCTCGCCAAGCACCATCGCGTGACGCTCGTCGAGAGCGCCGCGACGCTCGGTGGCCATGCTCACACTGTGATTGCACCGGCTCGGGCCGGTCGTGTCGCAGTGGATACCGGTTTCATCGTCTACAACACGGAGACCTATCCGAACCTGATCGCGCTTTTCGACCATCTCGGCGTCGAGACGCGGCCTGCACCGATGTCCTTCGCGGTCTCGCTCGATGAGGGGCGCTATGAATACTCGGGTTCGGGGTTGGCCGGTTTTTTGGGTCAACCCTCGAACGCGTTGTCGCTGCCGCACTGGCGCCTTGCCGCCGAAATCGTGCGATTCAATCGCGAGGCGGCAAGGCTTGCGGCTGGCCATGCCGGCGACGATGCGATGAGCCTCGAAAGCTGGCTTACCCGCAAAGGCTACTCGGGCACGTTCCGTCGACGCTACATCCTGCCAATGGCCGCGGCCATCTGGTCGACCCCGGCCGCCGGCATGCTCGACTTCCCCGCAGCCACATTCGCCCGGTTTTTCGCCAATCATGGCTTACTGACCGTCGCGCCGCGTCCCACCTGGCGCACAGTCGTCGGTGGAAGTCGCGCCTACGTCGACCGCCTCGCCGGCGAGATCCGCGGCGAGGTCGTATCCGGCGACGGCGTCGTCAGCGTCGCGCGTGCATCCGCAGGCCCCCGCGTGCACCTCGCCTCCGGCCGCGTCATCGAAGCCAGCCACGTCTTGCTCACCTGCCATGCCGATATGGCTCTCTCTCTGCTCGCCGACGCGGACGAGATGGAACGCGGTCTGCTGGGGGCCTTCCGGTACACGGCGAACGAGGCGGTGCTCCATTCGGACGTCGACCTGATGCCTCGCCGTCGCCGTCTGTGGTCGAGCTGGAACTATATCGGGCGCAGGGATGGCGGCCTGTCGGTGACCTATTGGATGAACGCCCTGCAATCGCTTTCCACGTCGGACGCGCTGCTGGTCACTCTGAACCCCACCCGACCGATCGATCCCGCACTCGCTCACTCAAGTCACCGCTGGCACCATCCGCTATTCGACGCCGCCGCCATGGGCGCGCAGCGTCGCCTCTGGGACCTTCAGGGGCGCCGGCGCACCTGGTTCGCGGGCAGCTACTTCGGCTACGGCTTTCACGAGGACGGCCTGCAGGCCGGTCTCGCTGTCGCCGAGGCGCTCGGCGGTGCGCGGCGTCCATGGACAGTCGTCGGTGCGTCCGATCGGGTGCTGTCCGGTGTCGGACCCACCTTCACACAGGCGGCGCCTGCAATGCTGGCGGCGACGGAATGATGGCGCGTCTTGCCACCCTCTTTCGCGGCGAGGTGGTACATCTGCGGTTGCGGCCGAAACGGCATCGGCTCGCCTATCGCGTGCTCGCCATCGGCATCGATGTCGATCGCATCGGCGACGCGCTCGCCCGACTTCGCCTGCTGCGGCACAACGGTGCGGGTCTCGTCGCGCTTCACGATCGCGACCACGGCGCAGGCGACGGACAACCACTGGCCGATCAGGCGCGCTCCGCGTTGGCGCGGGCCGGTCTCTCCAGCGCCGGGCATCGCATCGACCTCGTCACCTGCCCACGCGTGTTCGGCTATGTTTTCAACCCGCTCAGTGTGTTTCTCTGCTACGACGTGCGTGGCGCACTCGCAGCGGTGATCTACGAAGTTTCCAACACCATGCGCGAGCGGACCTGTTACGTGTTGCCCGCTGGCGATTGCCAGGCGGGCACCTATGCGCACAGCTGCGCCAAAGCGATGTACGTCTCGCCGTTCACGCCTGCCCAGCTCGATTACGGCTTTCGCATCAAATGCACGACACACGCCCTGACCGTCGGCGTGAACCTGAGGGACGGCGCCGGGCCGCTGCTGCGCGCGCACCTTCATGCCGAGACCGCGCCGCTCACCGACGTCGCATTGGCACGCGCTCTCGCGGCCTCGCCACTGACGACGCTGAAGGTGACTGCCGCAATCCACTACGAGGCCCTGCGGCTGTATCTCAAGCGGGTGCCGGTGGTCCGCTACCGCCCCTCGCCTCGTTTCAGCATCGTCACCGCCGCACCTGCGTCGGAGCACGAGGATAGCCGCAAGGGGGGCCGCTGACACGATGCGCCACGACAGCGAGACGAAGCAAGTTGCAGTCGAGTCGATCGGCGCTGCCGGCCGCGGGTACGCCGACCCGCCGCCCGTTCGGCCCATCGAGCGGACGGCAGCGTGCCTGCTCCGCTCGCTGGTCTCCACTCGTTCAAGCCGGCGCCTCGCAGTCACGCTGCCATCCGGCGCGCGCGTGCTGCTCGGACGTGCCGGGCCGGTTGTGGCCGATGTCCGGCTGACGAACCTGAAGCCGATCTGGCGCATCGTCAGGAGGGGCGAACTCGGCTTTGCGGAAAGCTACATGGCGGGAGATTTGGATGTCGACGAACTCGCCGACGTCATGCGGCTCGCCGTCTCGGGCGACATCACAGCGGCCCGCCCACTCGGCGGGCTGCTGATGTCCCCGTGGGCCGAGCAGCGCGCCCATCGCCGTCGCGCCAACACACGTGACGGCAGCCGGCGCAACATCGCCGCGCATTACGACCTCGGCAACGCCTTCTATGCCCTCTGGCTCGATGCCGGCATGACCTACTCAAGTGGCCTGCACAGCACGCCCGATGTCACGCTCGATGCGGCACAGGCGGCGAAGAACGCGGCGGTGATCGAAGCGCTGGGGCTTCAGGAGGGCCACACCGTCCTCGAGATCGGTTGCGGCTGGGGAGGATTTGCCGAGGCTGCCGCGGCGCGCGGCGCCACTGTCCTCGCCATCACCCTGTCGCGTCAGCAATACACCTGGGCGAAGCGCCGGCTCGAGTCCAGGGCCGACGTGCGTCTCGTCGATTATCGCGATGTCGACGGCAGCTACGATCGGATCGCCTCCATCGAGATGATCGAGGCGGTCGGCGAGGAGAACTGGCCGGTCTATTTCGCAACGCTGCGCGACCGCCTGAAGCCCGGCGGCATCGGCGTGCTGCAGGCCATTACGATCGACGAACGCTATTACGCAACGTATCGCCAAAATCCCGACTTCATTCAGCGGCACGTGTTTCCCGGCGGCATGCTCCCGACGGTCGCTGCGATGCGTCGCGCGGCGGCCGGTGCCGGCCTTGACTTCGAGGCGGTGCAGACCTTCGGCGGATCCTATGCCGTGACACTGCGCCAGTGGCTGAAGCGCTTCGAAGCGGCGTGGCCGGAGATCGAAGCGCTCGGATTCGATACGCGGTTCCGTCGCTTGTGGCGCTACTATCTCCTGTATTGTCAGGTCGGTTTCGAGATGGGTGTGACCGACGTCGGGCTCTATCGCGTTCGCAGAACTTGACCAGCCGAACACCTCGCAGAGCAGGCGCTCAACGCGTCGCTTCTCCCCGTCCGAGCATGCGCCGGACCGCCAGGAAGAACAGTCGATAAGGCAGCAACCGAGCGATCTTCATGGCGAGCATCATTCGCCACGGGAACACGATCTCGAACCGCCCCGTTCTGAGGCCTCTGTCGATGTGCTCGGCCGCTGCCTCGGCCGAAATCATGAACGGCATGGGAAAGGCGTTGTCCCTGGTCATCGGAGTGTCGACGAAGCCAGGATTGATGACGCTCACCGTCACGCCGTGCCGTCCGAGATCGGGTCGCAGGACTTCTGCAAGCGCTATCGCGGCCGCCTTCGAGGGGGCGTAGGCGGCCGCCCTCGGCAAGCCTCGGTAGCCGGCGACGGAGGCGGTGATCGCGAGATGGCCGCGACCCTGCGCGATGAGCCGCGGGATCAGCACTTCGAGGACCAGCGCCGGGCCGATCAGGTTCACCTCGAGCGAGGTGCGGATTTTTGCTGCTGAGAAGTCGGAGGCGCCCATCGGCTGCCAGATACCTGCGTTGAGCACCACGAGATCGAACGTGCGCAGACGACGCTCGGCCGCATCGACCGCGCCGGACACGGCAGGCCCATCGGTGATATCGAAAACGAGCGGTGTGATGCGCGCACTCTCCCGCGCCAAATCGGCGAGCTTGTCCGCGCTGCGGGCAGACGCCACGACCTTTACACCCGCCGCCGCAAGCCTGCGCGCGAAGGCCGCCCCGATCCCCGTGCTCGCGCCGACGATCCAAGCCGTGCGCCAGGGTAGCGGATCATGGGGACGTTCCGCCATGGCCGCCTTGTCAGAGCCCCACCAGCGGTTGCACCAGCCGGCCGAACAACGTCTTGAACCTGGCGCGCTTCTCACTGGCGATCAGACAGATGCAGCCGTTTTCGACATCGGTGATCGGGCGGTGCTCGACGTCCTCGTCGAGGTCGGCAAGATCGCCGGCCCGGTAGGTGCCGGTCTCGTCGGAATAAGCGCCCCGCAGCACCAGCGTCAGCTCACTACCGCCATGACCGTGCTCTGGCATGGCAAGACCCGCAGAGATGCGCAGCAGCCTGAGATCGCCGCCGCTCTCCCCGCGCACCGGTAGTGGATAATGCCAGATGCCGTAGCCGAGCCGGCGCCATGCGATCTCGTCCAGACGAGCGCCGACGAGCGGCCGAATCGGCCCCGGCACGTCGCCGACGACATCGTGATCGGCGGCAGGATTTACTGTCTCTCGCCCGCGAGCCGCGGCGCCCGGCAGGGCACTCCAAAGGCGCGGGCCATCGATCGGCTCCACGGGCTCGCCTCGGAGATGTTCCAGTGCCGCACCACCGATGCGCATCATGGTCCGCATCTCTCGCGCGCACTGCGGACAAATTGCGACATGGGCCGCAACGACAGCCGACAAAGCCTCTTTGAGGCCGCCCCCGGCGAAGCTGAGCAAGGTCGCGGGATCCGGATGGTGCGTGATGGCCATCGCTAACGCACCTCTTCCACGACCACGCGCATTTTCTGGTAGGCCAGGCGCATCCGCGATTTGACGGTGCCGAGCGGGAGACCGAGGCGCTCGGCGATGTCGCTGTGTGACAACCCGTCGACGAAAGCAAGCGTCACCACCTCGAGCTGGTCGGCCGGCAGTGATGCCATGGCCTCGCGCACGGCCGCCTGAAGCTCGCGCTCGCTGACTGCATCATCGGGCGCCGGATCGTCACTCGCCGTCTCCTCGTGCCCTTCGGGCAGCGGCTGCCACGCCGTCTCGCGACGGATTCGGTCGATCCTCAGGTTGCGCGCAATGGTGAAGATCCAGGTCGAGGCACTGCCCTTGTCCGACGTGTAAAGCGCGGCCTTGCGCCAGACCGTCAGCAATGTCTCCTGAGCAAGCTCCTCGGCCAGCGCGGCGTCCGCGCCCTGACGCATCATGTAGGATTTGACGCGCGGCGCGAACTGCTCGAACAGCTCAGTGAAGGCCGAGCGATCGGAAAACTCCGCGATCCGGCGCAGCAGGTCGGACATCATGGTGCTCGAAATCCGCCGCGCCCTTGGAGGCGAGCCTGACTGCACGACCGCATCGACCATCTGGCAACCCCCGTAGTGGCTGCCTGATCAACGGCGCTGCGCCGTTCTTGGATCACACCCGGACGCGCGAGCGGCATGTTCAGATGCCGCGCCCTTGCACCTTCACCTTCAGTTCGTCGTAGCCCTTCTGCACGCCTTCCCCCAACGGGTTGACCTCCAGGAGCCGCTCATAGGCCTTGAAAGCGCCGGTATCATCGCCGGTTTCGCGCATGATGGTTGCAAGCCCCTCGAGGGCGCGAAAATGACTGGGGTCAAGGGCCAGCGTGCGCCGCAGGTCGCCAAGCGCACGGCCATAGTCATTCTGCTTGTAATGGAAGAAAGCGCGTCGGTTCCAAGCTTCGGCGTAATCCGGCGCGAGTTCGACCGCGGCGTCGAAAAGCGCCTCGGCGAGCGCATCCTTCTTTTCGCCGGCGGCCTTGACCGCCCGCTGAAGCAAAAGCCCTACCGTATCGCTGCCGGATCGCTGCCAGACTTTCTCGATCGCCGACTGCACCTTCTTGGCACCGGCTTCGTCCTCGGCCGTTGCGAGCAGGGCATAGAGATCTGAAAGCAGCTTGGCACGGGCGCTCGCTGTCGGCGGAATATGTCCCCCGAGCGCCCGGCTCATCGGATCTTTTGGCGTCTGCTCAGCGGGCTTGCCGTCGGGCGCGACGGTCGCGTCGCCGCTCCGGTCGGGCGAACCCGGCCCGCCTTGGCTCGTTTCCGGCCCGGGCTGAGTGCGCCGAGGCGCATCCTCTGCACCCACAGGTGCGACAGTTTCGAGCGAAAGGCCGGCTGCCATGACCACGACAGCAAGGGCCCTGACCACCTGCGGGTGGCGGAAGCGCATCTTCATGCGCGAACTTTAGGCGAGCAGCACCCGCCCCGTCAAAGGCTCAAAGATGGCGAGAAAGCGTACACGGCTCGGTCGCAGGCGGAGCCCCGTCGCCAGCATCAGCCCTGCCGGGCCTTGTAGCGTCGCTGCGTCTTGTTGATCACATAAACGCGACCGCGGCGGCGCACGACACGACAATCGCGGTGGCGACCGCGCAGTGCCTTGAGCGAATTCTTGATCTTCATGTCGTTCACCTTCGATCGGCTGCTCGCGGCCATGCAGCGCTCTCGGCGCACACCCGCGAAGCAGAATATGGGGCATAGGCGACCGAGCCGTTCGGCCCATCCGCTCGATCACACACCGCTACCGACGTGTCGATCGCAACGGGACGAGTGATAACACGCACGCCCAGGACGCCGGTGTTTATTCGAACGGCGGTTGGAACGCAACATGCCATGTGGCGTGCGCCATGCCCATCGCCGTTCCGGAAATCGTGCCATTCGAGCAGCGGCATATGCCACGGCATACGAATGGTGGGCGCGACAGGGATCGAACCTGTGACCCCTACCATGTCAAGGTAGTGCTCTACCGCTGAGCTACGCGCCCGAAGCCAGAGCTTCTAAGGGTGAGGCGGGACCCGCGTCAATGGCAAACTGGCGCACCCGCCGGAGAACACGAGAACCGTCGAAAACGCAAGCAGTCGACACGTGCTGAGCGCGCCACTTCAGGCCGCCAGCAGGCGGTCCACCTCCCGCACGAGGTCCTTGAGGTGAAACGGCTTGGAGAGGACACGGGCATTCTGTGGTGCCGCCGTCTCGGTATTGAGCGTGACGGCGGCGAAGCCCGTAATGAACATGATCTTGAGGTCGGGATCGAGCTCGCTGGCGCGACGCGCAAGCTCGATGCCGTCCATCACCGGCATCACGATGTCGGTGAGCAACAACGTGAAAGGCTCGTCGTTCAGCCGCTCGAGTGCGGCCTCGCCGTTCTCGAACGCGACCACCTCGTAGCCGGCCTTCACCAGCGCCCGCTCGAGGAAGCCTCGCATCGACTCGTCGTCCTCGGCGAGCAGGATGCGCCGCATCGGCAGGCGCGACGGATTGACGGTCATCACAAATCCCGGCGTTCTGAGGCTGTGTTCGACGGCATCGGCGAACTGGTACAGGTTCGGCTCGATACCGCGCTTATCTGACGCAATTTTGGTAAACGATCACTTATTCGGCGGCCGTATCCGACACGCGCCTGTGGCGGAGCGCCACCATGGCCGACGCTGGTGGACAGTTTGCGCGGCAATTGGCAATGTCGGCTCTCGCCCGTCCAGGCCATGACGTGCAGCCCGCCGTGCTCCGTCCGGACCGGCGAACGATCGGGACAGAACCGCCGCGCATGACAACGCCCGAAATCCACTCGCTCCGCGAGGAATTGACCCCTGCCTTCGTCATCGCGCGGCCCGAGGCGCAGACCGCGCCCATCGTGTTCTGCTCGCCGCATTCAGGCAGCTGCTACCCGGCCGCCCTGCTGTCGCGAAGCCGCCTCGACGCGAGATCTCTGCGCAAATCCGAGGACTGTTACGTCGACGAGTTGTTCGCCTGCGCCCACGCCCACGGTGCCCCGCTCATCGCTGCCCGCTTCCCGCGAGCCTACCTCGACGTCAATCGCGAGCCGTACGAACTCGACCCCGAGCTGATCACCGGGGTCATGCCCGGCTTCGCCAACACCCGCTCGATGCGGGTCGCCGGCGGGCTCGGTACGATTGCACGGATCGTCGCCGATGGTGAGGAGATCTATCGCGGTCGGATCGATATCGCCGACGCACTGAACCGCATCGAGCTGCTCTACAAGCCGTTCCACGCAGCTCTCGCGCAGCTCATCGAGGCCACGCGGAAGACCTTCGGATACGCCATACTGATCGATTGCCACTCGATGCCATCGACGTCGATCAACCACAACGGAGCGAGCCGGCCGGACTTCGTGCTCGGCGATCGCTTCGGGTCGTCGTGCGATGCGCGGGTCTCTCAGTCTCTGCGAGCCACGCTGGAGGAGGTTGGCTTCAGGGTCCATCTCAACCGGCCGTACGCGGGTGGCTTCATCACGGAGCACTACGGTCGGCCCCACCAGCGTGTGCATGCGGTACAGATCGAGATGAACCGTGGCCTCTACCTCGACGAACAGACGCTCGATCGGCTGCCGGCTTTCCCAAGCTTTGCTGCCAGCATTGAGCACCTCGTGCGGCGCCTGACACGCGAGTTGCCCTCGGTGCTGGAGCGACGCGCCGCGGCTGAATGACAAGGTTGCATTGGCCCGCCGTGGCCGTCGCCCTCATCAAAAAAAAGGGCCGCTCCGGTTGGAAGCGGCCTAAGTCTAGGGAGGAAACGCCCAAGGAGGGCACGGATGTCCCAAGGGCCATCCGATACGAGCTAATCTATGATGCGTTGCACAATCAGACAAGGGGGTATCGCATCTGCGAGAACGCGGGTAGCGGACTGTGGCGGCGGTACAGCGCCACAGACGAGTGCACGAGGATAGCCAGTGTGCGCAGGCAACGAACCGTTGCAACTAAAAGAAAAAAGGGCCGCTCCGTTGCGGGAGCAGCCCAAGTCTAGGGAGGAAACGCCCAAGGAGGGCAGCGACAGATGAACCGGCAGGTTCGTCGATGTCGCGTCGCATCATTTAGGATTGCGGCGCACAACATGCAACCGCTCACGCTGCATGGCAGCCAAGGTTGCCCTGCAGCGGTGTCGATCACCACCCTGCTCGGTTATTGGGCACTGACGCGGGGCTCGGCTACGACCGTGTCGGCACAAGAATGGCCGAGAAAAAAGGCCGTTCGCGAGGAACGGCCGAAGTCTAGGGAGGAAACGCCCAGGATGGGCAGCGAGCGATCGAAGCGACCGCTCACATCTTATGTATGTGTGCGCGAGCGAGTCGGTTCAAGTCAACGGTTGATCTAGAAACTGGCTCTCAGTTGAATGGGTGCAGTTCTGCAACGGTATGGCTATATCGCCTCAATCAGTATAACCCGGTTCTCAACAGGGGAGATGGGTGCGTGACCACAGCCAGTACTGCTCCGGGCTCCGTCGCCGACCTCGAAGCCTTTGCTCACCATCTCGCTGATCTCTCGGGAAACGCGATCCTGCCGCTGTTCCGCACGCGCCTCGAAATCGAGGACAAGGCGGAGCCCGGAGGGGCGAGATCGTTCGACCCGGTGACCGCCGGCGACCGCGCGGCCGAGACGGTGATGAGAGAAGCGATCACCAGAGCGCATCCAACCCACGGCATCGTCGGTGAGGAGTTCGGTACGGAAGCACCAGATGCCGCATACAAGTGGGTTCTGGATCCGATCGACGGCACGCGCGCCTTCATCCTGGGCCTGCCCGTGTGGGGCACTCTGATCGGTCTGACAGAGAAGGACCGCACCATCCTCGGCCTGATGAACCAGCCGTTCACGCGCGAGCGGTTCTGGGCTGCCGGGGGCGCGGCAAAGTACCGTGGACCGGACGGCTGCACGAGTCGGCTGCGAACTCGCGCCTGCCGCGCCCTCGCGGACGCCCAGCTGTCATCGACGCATCCCGAGTTGTTCGCGCCCGGCGAGGAAGCCGAAGGCTTCGCGCGAATCCGACAGGCCACCCGAGCGACACGCTACGGTGCCGACTGCTACGCCTATTGCCTCGTCGCAGCCGGCCATATCGACCTCGTAGTCGAGGCCGGTCTCAAACCCTACGATGTCGTGGCCCTGATCCCGATCGTCGAGGCCGCCGGCGGAGTCATCACCACCTGGGATGGTGGCCCGGCGACGGGCGGCGGACGGATCATCGCCGCCGGAGACCCGGAGCTTCACCGCCAAGCCTGCGCCGTGCTCGCAGGTCGCTAGGCCGTGGTCACCGCACGCCCGACGCTCCGCTCATGCCCGGATGCCAAGGTAAGCGTCGAATGCCGCCCAGAAGCGCGCGCGGATGTCGTCGCGCTCCTGCAGCACCTCGTGGCGTGACGTCTCGAGCAAGACGCTCGCACCGACCTTCAGCCTCGCAGCGAAATCCTCGACGGCCCGCGGCCGGACGATCCGGTCTGCTCCCGCCGTGAAGATCAGAAGCGGCACGATCACCCGGCTCGGATAATCAGCGGCCTGCAGCCGGCGCATCGATCGGAATGCGGCAGCGAGCCACTCGACGGTCGGATCGCCGATCAGAAGTGCCGGAGCCGCGCGCATCAGCATACGGTTGCGCTCGAAGCGCTCCCTGTCGCCGGTCAACACGTTTCCCTCGAAGCCCGCAATGTCGATGGGCTCCGGTCCGCCGCCGAGAACATATGAAGCGCGCTGGCCAGCGAGCGATGCGGTCCTGGCATAAGCCTCGACTGCCCAAGCCGGGTAGCCCGCGAGCCGTTCTTTCGTCAACTCGATCATCGGCGCGGTCAGGATCATCCGCTCGAACCATGTGCCGGGCTCGACCGCATTGCGCAACAGGATGTTGCCCCCCATCGAATGAGCGAGCGCAAAGTATGGCGGCGGGCAATCGGGCAGCACCACCTCTCGCATGAAGCATCTGAGATCGCGGTCATATTCGGAGAAGTCACGTACGTGCCCCTTGCGCTTGTCAGCCAGCGCGCGCTCAGACCCGCCCTGTCCACGCCAATCCATGATGGCGACCGCCAATCCGCGGCGCCTGAGATCGCCAACCGTCTCGAGGTACTTCTCGATGAACTCGCTGCGACCAGGGAAGATGCAGACCGTGCCACGGCGAGGCCCCCGCGTGGCCGGCCAGTGCGCGTAGCGCAATTGAGTTCCATCGAAGCCATGGAACAGCCCGACAGAGGCACCCGTCGGCACCGGATTGTGTGGAAGCGAAACGAGACTGGGAAACGGCGCCTCCGGCACGACACCGCCGCCCTGGCCCGCGCCGTCGCCTCTCCGATAGCCGTGAACGGACTGCATTGCCGCCTGCACTTGCGCTGTGCCCCCACCTCATCGTCGCGCCTCGTCTCGCCGGGAAATTCCGAGGCGCGGCGTGGTCGCTCGACCATAGGCGAGCCACCGCCGGCCCGCCAGACGCGGCTGGTGACAGGCGCGAAAAAAGCGGTGGCCGGGGCCACCGCTTGATCGATACCGCGATGCCGAACCGCCTAGAAGCGGTAGCGCTCATGCCCTGGAGTCCGCCAGGCAAATGGTCGCCCGCGAGGCCCATCGAGCAGGCGCGCCTCGACGATCTCGCCCGAGCATCGGTCGATACGAAGCACGTACAGCCGCCCGCTTTCGTTGCGGGCGTTGACCAAAGCGAACGGGCCGTCGAGTTCCGCTGCATGAAAATCATGCCAACCGTCGCGCGCCAAGCGCTCGCGGACGAGGTCTCGCGGCACACAGCGATCCCCACGCCCACCGTAGAATTCGTCACTCGGATGCCGACCAGCGTAGCGACGCTCGCCATTGAACGGCAGCAGGCGGCCATACCGATCACGCGGCACGTCGTCCTTATAGCTCGGCGGCGGCTCGACGTAGCGCGGCGGCTCCGCATAGCGCCGGGGCGGCGGCGGTGGGATGTGGCGCGGCGGTGGATCGCGATAGATGTCAGCGTAGCGGGGATCCTCGTACGGGTCGTACCGTCCGGAAAGATCGGCGGCTACTGCCGGCTGTATCGCCAGCGCTTTGGCGGCGGCGAAGGCCGCCAGAAGAGAGACCAGCGCCAACCGGCGGGTTCGGACATCGCCTGAGCGGATCATGACGTGGGCCATTTCCTGCTGCGGGGTCGCGCATCGGCACGCCCCCGGGGTTGAATCGAAGCGGCCGCCCTTGCAGCCGGTCGCCAGCACATGCCTCCAGTTGCATACGCTGCTTCGAGCCACATGAATGGCCGATGAACAATTCGGTTTTCTGGTGTCGAATTAGTGGCTTATGTGCATCCTGAATGCACCGCCGGCGAGCATAAGGTGGGCGCGGACAAACGCCGGCGGGCCTGCGAACCGCACTATGCGTGCGGTCTCGCTCCATCCATGATCAGCCCTTTGGCTTCGGTCCCCACAACTCCTCGAGCCGGTAGTCGCGCCCGCAACCGAGCCGATAGCGGAAATAGTGCCCAGGGTTCTTCTGATAGAAATCCTGATGGTAGTCCTCAGCCGGTGTGAACTCCGCGGCATCGCGGATCGGCACCACGACCTTCTTGAACTTGCCGGATCTCTCGAACGCGGCCTTGCTCGCCTCCGCAAGGCGACGTTGCTCGGGTGTGTGGACGAAGATCGCCGGCTGATACTCCGATCCCCGATCGCAGAACTGGCCCCCGTCGTCGGTCACGTCGGTATTGTGCCAGTACACGTCGAGCAGCTTCTCGTACGAGACCTTCTTCGGATCGTAGACCACGCGAAGCGCTTCGACATGCCCCGTGCTGCCGCTTCCGACTTGCTTGTATGTCGGGTTCTTGACCTGTCCGCCGGTATAGCCCGAATACGTCGCAACGACGCCCTCGACCTTGTCGAAGTCGCTCTCCGTGCACCAGAAGCAGCCGTTGGCAAAAGTCGCGATCGCCAGGTTCTCCGGCACCGGAGGCAACGGCGTCTGCTTCTCGTTTCGCTCGGGCAGCCACTGTGCCGTGCTCCTGTCGGCCGGCAATCCCCAGAACAATAGTGCGGCCACGAGGGCGACCAGAGCGAGAACGGCGATACGACGCATCAGTGTCACCTGGAATATTGAACGGAAGACTTCTGAGAACGCCCGGCGCGCGACGCAGCGTCAGCTTGCCGGCTTCTTCGCCACGAACTTCAGAGATACGCCATTCATGCAGAAGCGCTTGCCGGTCGGTTTCGGGCCATCGTCGAAGACATGGCCGAGATGGCCGCCGCAGCGGCGGCAATGCACTTCGGTACGCGGATAGCCGATCAGCCAGTCGGTGGTCGTGCCAACAGCATTTTCGATCGGCGCGTAGAAGCTTGGCCAGCCGGTCCTGCTGTCGAACTTGGTCTCCGAAGCGAACAGCGGCAGGTCGCATGCCGCGCAGTGATACGTGCCTGACGCATAAGTCTTGTCGAGCGGGCTGGAAAACGGACGCTCAGTGCCATGCTTGCGCAGCACCTGGAACTGCTCGGGCGTCAGGAGCTTTCTCCACTCCTCCTCGCTTCTCGATATCTCGAACTTTCCCGCTTGCGCTGGTGCCGCACCGAAAAGGCGCCAGCCGAGCGCGGCAAGCAGCGCCGTTCCGCTGACGGCTGCGAATACGCGGCGATCAATCATCGTCCTGCTCCTCGCTGCTATGACTCAACCGGCGTCGAGGACGTGCCCGGTTGGCCGATGTCGTTCTCAGTCCGACTATTATTCGGCCAGCCGCGCACTTGCATTACACACGTCTTCACAATCGAGTGCTGAGCGCGCAGCGACGGACTTTATCCGCCGGCCTCACGGCGTGATAGGGACCTGGCGCTCGACCGCGATTTCTTCGGGCGAGATACGGCAACGATAGGCCATCACCTCGACGCCGGCCGCCACGGCGCGATCGAACGCCGCGCCATAGGTTGCATCGACGTCGCGAGCCAGCGACAGTCGCTTCGCATCGCTGCGCTGGATCAAGAACAGCATCACCGCGCGGTGGCCCGCCGTCACCATCGCAGCAAGCTCCCCGAGGTGCTTGGCGCCACGCTCCGTTACCGAATCCGGAAACTCCGCCAACCCGGCGCGGCGCATCATGTGCACGTTTTTGATCTCGACGTAGCAGAGCCCCTTGCGCGCGCACTCGAGCAGCAGGTCGATACGACTGTTGACGCCATACTTCTGTTCGCGTCGCAGCAAAGGATAGCCCTTGAGATTGGCGATGCGTCCGGCCTCGATCGCTTCGGCAACGAGCTTGTTGGGATGTCCGGTGTTGATGCCGACCAGCGACGGCCCCTTGCCAAGGTCGGCCTCCACCATTTCCCAGGTGTGGCGGTACTTGCGCGTCGGGCTGTCGCTCTCCGACAGCCAGACCACGGAGCCGGGCTCGGTCAGCCCCATCATCGAGCCGGTATTGGGACAGGTCGCGGTGACCGATTCGCCCGTGTCGAGCACGACGTCGGCCAGAAACCGCTTGTAGCGCTTGACGAGACGCCCGCGCCGGAGTGGGGATGGAAACAGCATGGGGAAGTGCTAGGCACTTGGCCGCATCGGCACAAGGGGCGGCGACCTACCACCCACACCAACATCGGACGGGAACGGGCATGGCGAGCGAGACGGCGGGCGCAGGGGCCGCGAGCGACATCGTGACGGCGGCGATCCTGGTGATCGGGGACGAAATCCTCTCCGGGCGCACCAAGGACAAGAACATCGGCTACATCGCAGACCACTGCACCGCCATTGGCATCCAGCTCAAGGAGGTCCGCATCGTCTCCGACGAGGAGGCCGACATCGTCGCCGCCGTCAACGCGCTCAGAGCCCGCTGGACCTATGTCTTCACCACCGGCGGCATCGGCCCGACCCACGACGACATCACGGCGGACGCCATTGCCAAGGCGTTCGGCGTCCCGATCGGCGAGGACCCGCGCGCCCTCGCGCTGCTGCTGCCCTACTACGAGCGGCGCGGCATGGAGGTCACCCCCGGCCGCCGCCGCATGGCGCGGATCCCGGCCGGCGCCGACCTCATCGACAACTCGGTCTCCATCGCGCCCGGCTTCATGCTCGGCAACGTCATCACCATGGCCGGCGTGCCGAAGATCATGCAGGTGATGCTCGACGCGGTGACAGCCAAACTCAAGACCGGCCGCAAGATGCTGTCGGAGGCGATCGACCTGCAGTTCCCCGAGGGCACCATCGCGGAGCTGTTCGGCGCGCATCAGCAGGAGTTCCCGGACGTGCCGATGGGCTCTTATCCGACGTTCCGTGACAACCGCCCACAGGTGCAGCTCGTCCTCCGCTCGACGGACCCTGACCGGCTGAAGCAAGCTGCGGACGGGTTGCGCGAAAAGCTGCGTGCCGCCGGTTGGCTGTGAGTGATGGCACCTCGGCCGCTCGGCCCTGACGAAACACGACTGAATTGTCGCCGGCGGGGCACATTCCCGACTTGTCAGCTCGGGCATTGATCGCGATATATCGCCAAACCCGCGAGGCCCCCATGCACGACGCCCCTCTCCGCCCGCCGATCGGCTTCGACAACAGCTACCAGCGGCTGCCGGAGCGGTTCTACGCCCGACTCGACCCGACGCCGGTCGCGACACCACGCCTCGTCAAGCTCAACGTCGGGCTGGCCGTACTACTCGGCCTCGATGCGGACTGGCTCGCCTCCGACGAGGGCATCGCCACGCTCGCCGGCAACCGCGTGGCGGAGGGCAGCACGCCCATCGCGCAGGCCTATACCGGCCACCAGTTCGGCCACCTTCAGCCGCAACTCGGCGACGGCCGCGCGATCCTGCTCGGCGAAGTGATCGGCCGCGACGGCATCCGCCGTGACATCCAGCTCAAAGGCTCCGGTCCGACGCCCTGGTCGCGCTCGGGCGACGGCCGGGCGGCGCTCGGCCCGGTGCTCAGGGAATACATCGTCAGCGAGGCGTTCGCGGCGCTCGACATCCCCACCACGCGGTCACTCGCAGCGATCGCGACGGGCGAGTGGGTGTTTCGCGAGCGGGCGCTGCCGGGCGCCATCCTGACGCGCATCGCGCGAAGCCACATCCGCGTCGGCACGTTCCAGTACTTCGCGATCCGGGGCGATACCGAGGCGGTGCGGCTGCTCGCCGACCATGTCATCGCCCGCCACTATCCGCAGGCTCGCGACGCGGCGAACCCCTATCGCGCGCTGCTCGATGCAGTGATCGTCGCACAAGCACGCCTCGTCGCGCGCTGGATGGGCGTGGGGTTCATTCACGGCGTTATGAACACCGACAACTGTTCGATTCCCGGCGAAACGATCGACTTCGGCCCGTGTGCCTTCATGGACACCTACTCGCCGACCTGCGTCTATTCATCGATCGACGCTCATGGCCGCTACGCCTACGGCCGCCAGCCGCGCATCGCCAACTGGAACCTCGCCCGCCTCGCCGAGTGTCTGCTCCCGCTGCTCGGGCCAGACGAAACGGCCGCCACGGCCGAAGCACAAGCGGCGATCGACGGCTTCCCCGCTGCCTACCAGACGGCGCACGAAGCGGTGTTCCGCGCCAAGCTCGGTCTCACGGAACCGCACGACGACGACATGGGGCTCATCCACGAATTGTTCGAGCTGATGGCGGCGGGCCAGGCCGACTTCACGCTGACCTTCCGCCGGCTCGCTGAGGCCGCGGACGAGGCGCCGGCCGCCGGTGCGTCGCTCGCAGGGCTGTTTTCCAAGCCCGCCGCCGTCACCGAGTGGCTCGCCCGCTGGCGCCAACGGCTCGCCCTGGAACGCGTCGCGCCGGCCGAGCGCGCCCGCCGCATGCGGGCCGTCAACCCCGCCTTCATCCCGCGCAATCATCGCGTCGAACAAGCACTCGCTGCCGCCGAAGCAGGCGACCTCGCGCCGTTCGAGCGGCTGTTGGCCGTACTGGCGCGGCCCTACGACGATCAGCCCGAGCACGCCGACCTGATGGCCCCGCCCGCGCCGCACGAGGTCGTGCACGCGACGTTCTGCGGAACGTGAGGCTACCCGCTTCGCGACGAGGGCTGCCGCCCTCACACCCGCGCGAGGGGACACCCCTCGCCTCCTGCCTTTTGGAACCGGCACAGGAAGGGGTCCGGGGATACCAGTCCCCGAGTTGCTGCACGCAGCAGCCCGCTTGCGCAGCAAGGATCACCGCCGCGGTATCGTCGCCGGTCGTGCGGTCCGCGCCTGGGCGCTGAGCCTGACCTGCGCATTAGAGGCCCCGAAGCCCTTGTAGCCGCCGCGGCGCTGGACGATCTCGAAGAAGAAGCGATCCTCGAAGGCTTCGGTGTAGATCTGGAAGTATTCGCCGTCGCCGTCGCGCTCGTAGAGGATGTCGGCGGCCTTCAGACGGTCGAGGTCGGCGTCCGAGAGGTCGGTCTTGGCTTCGAGATCGTCGTAGTAGTTCTCGGGAATCTTCAGCCGCTTCACGCCATTCGCATCGAGTGCAGCGACCGTCGCGAAGATGTCGGCCGTCTCGAAGGCGATGTGCTGCACGCCCGAACCGAAGGCTTCCGACAGGAAGCGCCACGACAGCGTACGCTGCGACTGCGAGGCGTTGAGAACAAGGCGGAGCGCGCCGTCCGCCGATTGGATCACCTGGCTCTTCACGATGCCGCCCGGATCGAGCACGTCCTGCTCGGGCATCTTTGAAAGGTCGAGCAGCGACGTATAGAACAGCAGCCAGGTCAGCATTTCCTCGTAGTGCATCGACTGCGAGATGTGGTCGACGACGGTGAGGCCGGCCGGTGTCTTCGCCATCTGCTCGGCGGCCGATACTGTCTCGAACTCGATGTCCCACACCTTGGCGAGCTGGCTCTTCTCATCGGTGAAATAGACGAGGCTGCCGCCGAGGCCGCGTACAGCGGGAATTTCGAGCTCGCCCGGCCCGACCGCCTGGCGGAACGGCGTGTCGAGCAGGCGCTGGGCGCGATCGAGCGTGGCGCCCGCGTCTTCGACGCGGAGCCCGATGGCGCACACCGCCGAGCCGTGCGTGATGTTGAAGGAATGGGCGAAGCCTTCCTTCTCGCAGTTGATGACCAGATTGATCGCGCCCTGGCTCCAGCGCGTGACCGCCTTCGAGATGTGCCGGCCGGTCTTGGCGAAGCCGAGACCCGACAGCACGGTCTCGAGCGCCTTGGCCGAGCCCTCGTCGATGGCGAATTCGATGAACTCCGTGCCGAGCACGGCGGAACGCTTCGGGAGCGGAGCCGGCAGCTTCGACTTGACGCCCTTTTCGGCGTGCATGCGATCGAGCAGGTAGATCAGCGAGCGGTGGCCGTCGATCGCGACCGAGCGGGGCGAGCCGGCGCGGAACTGGTCGTTGAAGATCTCGAGCGAAAGAATGCCATCGTAGCCGTTGACGACGAGCCGGTTCATCACGTCGGCGACCGCCATATCGCCCTGGCCGGGAAAACTGCGGTAGTGGCGGCCCCAGTTGAGGTAGTCCATGTCGAGCATCGGGGCGTCGGCGAGTTGCACGAGAGCGATGCGATCGGCAGGAATGGAGTTCAGCGTCCTCAGATCCGTCTTGCGCGCCAGCATATGAAAGGTATCGAGCACCAGCCCGAGCGCCGGATGATCGGCCCGGCGCACCGCCTCCCAGGCGTCGCGATAGTCGTTGATGTGGCGCCCCCAGGCGAGCGCCTCGAAGCCGACCTTGCAGCCGCGTCTTGCCGCGCGCTCGCCGAGTTCGCGCAGATCGTCGGCCGCGCGGTCGATACCACCCAGGCTTTCCGGTGAGACGTTGGAACATACCATCAGCAGGTCACAGCCGAGTTCACCCATCACGTCCAGCTTGCGCTCGGCGCGCTGGAACACACGCTCGCGGCGCTGGTCGGGCATGCCCTCGAAATCGCGGAACGGCTGGAAGGTGACGATCCGGAGCCCCAGGTCGTCCACCATTCGTTTCACATCAGCCGGTGTGCCGGAAAATGCGAGCAGGTCGTTCTCGAACAGCTCCACCCCGGAAAAACCGGCGGCGGCGATCGCCTCCAGCTTCTCGTTGAGCACCCCGGAGAGGCAGACGGTCGCAATGGCAAGACGCATGGCGGCGCTCCTGGAGCCGAGATTGGCGGCGACGCTCGGGCGGCCTTGAAGAATGTCCGGCCGCAGGGTGAGTCGCTCGTCTTGTCCCTGATCATAGCCCGCCACACGCACTCTGTTGAGACGGGAAGGCTGTGTCGTCCCGCGCCCGGTCACCGCGCCGCGGCGACTGGCGTAACTGCGCCAGGTTGCCAGCGGCGCATCGGCAGGGCGGCGCGTGCCCAGCCGATCCCCTTGCTGCTTCCCTCGACGCCTTCAGCCACCTCGCTGACCGCAGTGTAGCCGTAGCGCCGCAGCCAGCCGGCGAGAAACGCCGAGCGGCTGCCCGTCGCGCAGATCAGCGCGATAGGAGCGGCCTTGTTGCCATTGGTCGCGGCCGCCAGCGCCTTCAGGAAGGCCGGCTGAGCCTGATGCATCGAGATTGCCCAAGCGGTCGCCGGCACGCCAGTTTCACGCCATTCATCGTGCGAACGAATGTCGATAAGCACGAGCCTGCCGTCTCCGGATGCCTTGTGGGCTTCTGCCGCAGACAGCACCTCCCGGAATTGCGAGGCTGCCGGCTCCTCGGCGCGCGCGACGAGAGGCAAGAGGAGAACGAGGAGAACCAGGATCGGCAGGCGCATTTCGTCCTCCGGCAAGGCGGGCGCACCCCGGCAGGGGCGCTAGTCACGCGAGGCGACCTGCCCCTTCGATACGCTCTCGGCCTCGTCCGCATCGAGCAAGGCCTCGAGCTCGCGTGCAGAGTCGCGCGCCCGGGCGACCAGTTTTTCGGGCTCGCTCGCGTGCGAGTAGTCGTCATAGAGCCGCTTGCGGTCGTGCGCGATGAACGTCTCCGTGATGCGGCGAATTTCGACCTCCTTCAGTCCGAGGCCGCGCAGTACGTCGCGGGTCAACTCGATCGACGACAGGAAGGTTTCGCGCCGCAACTGCCGCACGCCGAGATCCATCAGCCGATGCACGTGGCGGCGGTTGCGCGCGCGCGCATAAACCGGGACTTGCGGAAAATGCTGGCGGACGAGAGCGGCGACGGCGAGCGAGGCCTCCACGTCATCGATGGCCAGTACGAAAGCACGCGCCTTTTCCGTGCGCGCGGCTTCCAGGATGTCGAGACGCGCCGCATCGCCGAAGTAGGCCTCGCTGCCGAACCGCCGGACCAGCTGTACCTGATCGGGGCTGATGTCGAGTGCGGTGAACGGGATCCGCTTGGCTCTTAACACGCGCGCCACGATCTGGCCGACGCGGCCGAAGCCGGCAATGACGACGTGGCCATCGCCGTCCGGCATGTCGTCGAACGCCGGTAGCGCTTCCCGGCGCCTGGGCAGCAGGAGTTCGTCGACGATGAGCATGAGAGGCGTTGCCACCATCGACAGCGTCACGACGACGGCAAGCCGCTCGGCAATTGCCGCGTCTACGACTTTGGCGCCGACTGCGAGCGTCAGCACGACGAAGGCGAACTCTCCGCCCTGGGCGAGGAACAGCGCCAATCGCCTGGCGCCGCGCCGATCGAGCCCTTGCAAGCGCCCGACAGCATAGAGCACGAGGGCCTTGATCGCGACGAGCCCGCTCACGATCCCGAGCAGCGGCAGCGGTTCGGAAGCCACCAGCCGGAGGTTGAGCGACATGCCGATAGCGGTGAAGAACAGGCCGAGTAGCAGCCCCTCGAACGGTTGAATATCGGCTTCGATCTGATGGCGGTATTCGGAATCGGCGAGCAGGGCTCCGGCGATGAAGGCGCCCAATGCCGCCGAAAGCCCCGCGCTCTGCATGACGAGCGAGACGCCGACGACGGTGAGCAGCGCGCTCGCCGTCATCGCCTCGCGCACACCGGACCTGGCCACCAGCCGGTAGACGACACCCAGCACGTATCGGCCGAGCACGATGATGATAGCGATCATCAGCGCCGCCTTGCTGATCGCCAACAGTGTCGCAGCGCGGTCACCCATGCCCTCGATCGCGAGCAGGGGCACAACCGCTAGCAGCGGGATCGCTGCCAGATCCTGGAACAGCAGCACCGAGAACGCCGTGCGCCCGTGCCGAAGCTGCAGCTCCTTCTTCTCCTCGAGAACCTGGAGGGCGAAGGCCGTCGATGACATCGCGAGGGTCAGGCCGATCACCATCGCGGCGACCACCGACAGTCCCGCGGCCAGCGCGCAGCCGCCGATCAGCAGCGCGCTCGCCGTCACCTGCGTTCCACCGGCCTCCGCGATCGCACGCCGCATGGCCCACAGCCGCTGCGGCCTCAGCTCGAGGCCGATCAGGAACAGGAGCAGGATGACGCCCAGCTCGGCAATGTGGAGAATGGAATCGACCTGGTAGACCTCGTACACAAAGCCGAGGCCGAACGGGCCGATCAGGACGCCGGCACCCAGGTAGCCGATCACCGAGCCGACTCTGAGGAAGCGGCCGAGTGGGGCAGCGATCGCCGAAGCTGCGAGAAACACGGCGGCCTGTACGAGCGTCTTGTCCACCCGTCGCTACCCCGCCTATCCGAACGGCCGGAACTTCGCCTTGTAACGGCGCCAGCGGGCCTGATAGTTCGATGCCGCGATGCGGAGCTTGGCGATATCCTCGTCTGCCATCTCACGCACGACCTTGCCTGGCGTGCCCATGACGAGCGAGCGCGGCGGGATCACTTTGCCTTCAGGTATCAGTGCGCCGGCGCCGATCAGACAGTCTTCACCGACCACGGCCCCATTCAGCACGATGGCACCGATCCCGACCAACGAGCCGTTGCCGATCGTGCAGCCGTGCAGCATCACCATGTGACCGATCGTGCAGTCTACGCCTACGGTCAGCGGAAAGCCCGGATCGGTGTGGAACACCGAGCCATCCTGCACGTTGCAGCCGCGCTTCAGGAGCATCCGCTCGTTGTCGCCCCGCAGGATCGCTCCGAACCAGATGCCGACGTCCTCCTCGATGACCACGTTGCCGAGCACCGTGGCGTTGTCGGCGATCCAATAGCCCCCGCTCGCCGGCACTTGCGGCCGCATCCCGTCGAGCTCGTACAGCGCCATTCCGTCAATTCCTCCCTTCCGACTGCCAGATCGGCGCCGGGCCGCGCGTCAGTCCTCGTCCTCGAGATCGATGTCGAGGATCGCCATCTGCAACTGCCACGAGACCTCGCCGTCCTCTTCCTCGCGGTAGAGCGGCGCCAGAAAGTCCTCGCCGATGAACACCTCCGCCATGTCCTTCTTCTTCGGATGGGCGACGATGCGTAGATCCTTGGTACGGAACATCTTGCGCAGATAGCGCTCGAGCCGCGGAATGTCGTTCTTCATGTGGGGATTGCTTTCGTTCACTGGGACGGGGCCGAACCGTCACACACGGCCCGGGAACTATTGGCATGGTCGCAACTCCGGGTCAGCCCCGGCAACCGCAGTCGCCGGGCGCGAGCCGCTGATCCATTGTGCGCGCCGGTTCCGGACAACCAGCGGGGCCAACGACCCGGGCCGGGACGCCGGCCACAGTCGTGTTGTCCGGCACCTCCTGCAGGACCACGCTGCCCGCTGCGATGCGCGAGCAGTTGCCGACGCGGATGTTGCCGAGCACCTTGGCGCCGGCGCCGATCATCACATTCGAACCGATCTTCGGATGTCGGTCGCCAGATTCCTTGCCGGTGCCACCGAGCGTCACAGAATGCAGCATCGACACGTTGTCACCGACCACGGCCGTCTCACCGATCACGATGCCGTGGCCGTGGTCGATCATGATGCCGCGGCCGATCGGCGCATTGGGATGAATGTCGATCGCGAACAGTTTCGAGGCTTGGCTCTGCAGATAGAGCGCGAAGTCGCGCCGTCCCTCGTGCCAGAGCGCATGCGCGAATCGATGCACCACGAGCGCATGGAAACCTTTGAAATAGAGCAGCGGCTCGACATAACGCTGGCAGGCCGGATCGCGGTCGAAGACGGCGGCGAGGTCGGCGCGGAACGCCTGGCCGATCTCGGGCTGGCGGTCGAGCACGCCCTGGAACGCCTGGTTGATGAGCCCTGCATCGACGTCCGAATGGTTCAGGCGTTGGGCGAGGCGGTGGCAGACGGCGTCCTCGAGCCTATCGTGCGAGAGCACGGTGGCGAAAATGAACCCGCCGAGCGCCGGCTCGGCACGGATCGCGGTTTCCGCCTCATCTCGCAATGCGGTCCAGATCGGATCGAGCGGCGAGAGCCGCTCCTCCCTCTTGGTGTGCGGTGCCATTGCCATGATCATCTCCTCGTACCGCTCACCGGCGCGGACGCGTTGCGCTTCAGGACGCGGCACATCGCATTATATCTTATTGCGGGAATCGGACTAGCCGGCGCAGCCCTTGCAAACACGACCTCACCCTGCCCGAGGGGTACTGCCGTCCCGCGATCCCGTCAACGCTACGCCTATTCGACACAGCAGACGGAGAAATCCCGTGAACGCCACACCCTTCAAGCCCGCTGGTTATCCGGCTGTCATTCCTTATCTCGTGGTCGAGGATGCCGGCGGGCTGATCGTCTTCATGCGCGAAGCCTTCGCGGCCACTGAAATAATGCGGGACCTGCGACCTGACGGTACCATATGGCACGCGCAGGTGCGCATCGGCGACGCGGTCGTCATGCTGAGCGACGCAAATGCGGACAATCCGGCGATGCCCGGCCTGCTCTACGTTTACGTCGAGGACTGTGACGCAGCGTTCGCGCGTGCGACCGAAGCCGGCGCAGAGCCGGTAATGCCGCCGACTGTTATGGACTATGGCGACCGGAACGCGGGCGTCCGACACGATAGCGGCATCATGTGGTGGATCGCCACTCGTACACGCGACGGCGGCTACGGCGCGACGCCTGCCAGTGCGTGAACGTCGTCGGGAGCCGCCCGACTGCCAGCTGTGATCGATCGCCGCGGAGCGGCGTCGAGCCGGTTCTCTCCGCAGGTTCGACTGCTGCACTGCAGCGTAATGCGGGCACCAACGCATGGTAAATGAACGTTCATTCAGACGTAGTCGACACCGGACCGCAGACGACCTGAGGCGCCGACACGGCAAGTCGATGGCCAGAAAACGACCCGTCACGACTGAAGCGACCCCTTCATGGGCGGCCTGCATTACCTTGCCATCGCACCAGCGCAACAGTCGACAGCACCCCTTCTGGCGAGCCTTGCAACAGATCAATTCGAGAGTTGCTGCGGGATCACTTGTGTCGGGAGGACGGTGAGGCACGCTTTCAACACGCGAATACTGCCCGAATTCGCAACAAGTTCTCACGAACACAATCTTTCACCGCAATGCGGAAACTTTTTTTCTTGCAGGCGGGGCAGCCTCCCGTCTAGCGTCCAGTCAAGGCACTCCGATACGGGCTTTCCAGTCGGAACATCGGCCGGTTCAACAACCGGCGAGGAGGTCAGATGGAACTGGCATCGCGTCTCAACATCGTCGCGGCCATCGCATCGTTCGCGTTCCTGGCGGCCATCGTCATCGGCATGATCTGACGCTAGGCCCTGCCCGTGGACACGGGCCGGCCGGTCACCACGAGAAACAAGGCGGCGCTGCCCAGGGGCGGCGCCGCTTGTGTTTGAGGGGTGCCGCCCTGCCGCTAACGCTTCAGGGCATAGCCGAGCACGGCACCGGCGAGCGGCCAGACGAGAACTGGAATTCCGCCCTTCAGCACACCGGCAACGGCTGTCGTCACCTGCGGCACGAGCGTCAATCCTGCCCCGATCAAGGCCCCGACGATGGCGAAGGTGAGCGCCGCCGGTGACGGTTTGGCGACGTCCTTGAGCACCAGCGAGCCGATGATGCCGACCACCCAGACGATCACAGCGAAAATCAGTGCATAGACGAAGATGCGAAGCTGGCCGAGCGGCGGCAGGTAGCGCGCCGCGACAGGCGCAAGTGTCCATCCGACGGCAACCTGTACGAGAAGCAATATCAATCGACCGAGCATCGCTGTCTTCCCCCGCTAGCCGCCACCGACTGCTCGTCGCGTGCAACGCGCTGGCCTGTCAAGCACCGCTACCGCTCCTGACGGCGTATTCGCGGATGGCCTTGAGCGCCAGCAACACCCAGGGCGCGGCGTGGAACAGCAGGTCGAACCAGTCGATCGGGCGCACCAACGCGCCGGTAGCCAGCATCTTGAGCTTTTCCCATAGATGCGGCTCGGGCACGAACGGTGCGAGACCGAGTGTCAGGCAGGCGATGATAAGCATCACCCACGGGATCTGATCGAGCCAGGCCATGTCAGGAGCTCGTGCCTAGGCTGCGGATTTCGCGTTGATCGACGCGACATCGTAGTTGAGCACCGGCGCCAGCCAGCGCTCGGCTTCCGCTACGGTCCAGCCCTTGCGTTGCGCATAGTCCTCGACCTGGTCGCGCTCGATACGCCCGACGCCGAAGTAGTGGCTGCCGGGATGCGCGAAATAGAGGCCCGAGACGGACGAGCCCGGCATCATGGCAAAGCTCTCGGTGAGCGAGATGCCTGCGCCGTGCGAGGCATCGAGCAGCTTGAACAAGGTCACCTTCTCGGTGTGGTCGGGCTGTGCCGGATAGCCGGGCGCCGGCCGGATGCCCTGGTACTTCTCGGCGATGAGATCCTCGTTCGAGAGCTGCTCGTTCTTCGCATAGGCCCACAGTTCGCGACGCACGCGCATGTGCATGTGCTCGGCGAAGGCTTCGGCAAGACGGTCGGCGAGCGCCTTGAACATGATGCGCCCATAGTCGTCGGTCGCCTTGAAGTGGGCTTCGAGCGCCTCCTCCTCGCCAATGCCAGTGGTGACGGCGAAGCCGCCGACGTAGTCGGCGATGCCGCTGTCCTTCGGCGCGACGAAATCGGCGAGCGCCGTGTGGGCGCGGTCGCGCGAGGGATCGCGGGCGATCTGCTGGCGCAGCGTGTGCAGGACCGCAAGGCGCGAGTGGCGCGGCTCGCCGGTGTAGAGTTCGATGTCGTCGCCGATGCTGTTGGCCGGCCAGAAGCCGACGACGGCGTTGGCGGTCAACCAGCGGCCATCGACGATCTGCTGCAGCAGCTTCTGGGCGTCCGCGAACAGCTTCTTGGCCTCGGGTCCGACCTTGTTGTCCTCGAGGATCGCCGGGTAGCGGCCGTTGAGCTCCCAGGTCGAGAAGAACGGCGACCAGTCGATGCAGCCGACCAGCTTGGCGAGATCGTAGTCCTTGAACAGGCGCGGGCCGAAGAATGTCGGCTTCACGGGCGTGTAGCCGTCGAACTTCGCCTTGAAGGCGTTGTCGCGTGCCGTCTTGAAGGTGATCCGCTGCTTTCTCGCCTCGCCCCTGAGATGGGCCTCGCGCGCCTTGTCGTAGTCGGCGCGGATAGAGGCGATGTAGCCGTCGCGCTCGGTCTCGGACAGAAGATTGGAGACGACGCCGACCGCACGGCTCGCGTCGGTCACGTAGATCGCCTGGTTCTTCGCATAGTTCGGCGCGATCTTGACGGCGGTGTGCACCTTGGACGTCGTGGCCCCACCGATCAGCAGCGGGCAGGAGAAACCCTCACGCTCCATCTCGGCGGCGACATAGCACATCTCGTCGAGCGACGGCGTGATGAGGCCGGACAGGCCGATGATGTCGACCTTCTCGCGCCTGGCCGTCTCGAGGATCTTCGCCGCCGGCACCATCACGCCGAGGTCGATCACCTCGTAGTTGTTGCACTGGAGCACGACGCCGACGATGTTCTTTCCGATGTCGTGCACGTCGCCCTTCACCGTCGCCATCAGCACCTTGCCGGCGGCAGGTCGCTCTGCGGCGCCGGACCGGCGCTTCTCTTCCTCGAGGAAAGGTTGCAGATAGGCGACGGCCTGCTTCATGACGCGCGCCGACTTCACCACCTGCGGCAGGAACATTTTACCGGCGCCGAACAGGTCGCCCACCACGTTCATGCCGGCCATCAGCGGCCCCTCGATGACGTCGAGCGGCTTGGCGTGGGCCTGTCGCGCCTCCTCGGTGTCGCCTTCGATGAACTCGTTGATGCCATGTACGAGCGCGTGCGTGAGCCGGTCGTTGACGGGCAGCTTGCGCCACGCGAGATCCGCCGTCTTGCCCTTGGCACCACCCTCCCCCTTGAAGCGGGGTGCAGCCTCCAGCAGGCGGTCGGTAGCGTCGGGGCGGCGGTTGAGGATCACGTCCTCGGCAAGTTCGCGCAGGTCGGCCGGGATGTCGTCGTAGACGGCGAGCTGGCCGGCGTTGACGATCCCCATGTCCATGCCGGCCTGGATCGCATGATAGAGGAACACCGAGTGCATCGCCTCGCGCACCGGCTCGTTGCCGCGGAACGAGAACGAGAGGTTCGAGACGCCGCCCGAGACGTGCGTCAGCGGCATGCGCCGCTTGATCTCGCGCGCGGCCTCGATGAAGGCGACGCCGTAGTCGTTGTGCTCCTCGATGCCGGTCGCCACCGCGAAGATGTTCGGATCGAAGATGATGTCTTCCGGCGCGAAGCCGACCTTCTCGGTCAGCAGTTTGTAGGCGCGCTCGCAGATCGCGACCTTGCGCTCCTTGGTCTCCGCCTGCCCGGTCTCGTCGAACGCCATGACGACGACGGCGGCGCCGTAGCGCAGGATCTTCTTCGCCTGTTCGAGGAACGGCGCCTCGCCCTCCTTCATGGAGATCGAGTTGACGATCGCCTTGCCCTGCACGCACTTGAGGCCGGCCTCGATCACGCTCCACTTGGAGCTGTCGATCATCACCGGCACGCGGGCGATGTCCGGCTCCGAGGCGATCATGTTGAGGAACGTGGTCATGGCCTTCTCTGAATCGAGAAGCCCCTCGTCCATGTTGACGTCGATGATCTGCGCGCCGGCTTCGACCTGCTGGCGCGCGACGGCGACGGCGGCCTGATAATCGTTCGCCTCGATCAGCTTGCGAAACTTCGCCGAGCCGGTGACGTTGGTGCGCTCGCCGACGTTGATGAAGGTGGTCGCTGCGGAGGTGCGCGGTTCGGACGTTGCGGAAGTGGTGGTCATTGACTCATGAGTCCTGGTTGGCGGCGCGCCGGACGCGATCGTGATCGGCGACGCTTGAATTGAGCGCTTCCAGCTTCGAAAGCGACAATTGTATTTGCCCATTGCTCGCGAACGGCCGAAGAGCCAATTCCGAGAGGATCGGCCTGATCGGTCCGTTGTAGATGACCCTTTCCAGATGCGGCTGCGCCTTCGACAGCTTCATCACGAGACAGCGCCCATATTCATCGTCCAAATCATTCCGCCGGAATGCGACGCTCCTGCCAAACGTGGCTTTGATCTCGATCCAGAACTCGCCCTGAACGGCGTCGCGACCGCGCGTCGAAGGAGGGAGCAATTCGAGCCCGAACTCGCTCGCCGCTATCGCCTCCCCGATACTTCCGACCAAGTGCCCGTCGGGCGTAAACGGTCTCCCTGTCATGTCCGCCAGTTCGTCCGTAATGCGAAATAATTCTTCGATGAGCTGACCCAGCCGCATCATGTCGACGCTCATGGATGTCACCCCATCACGAACGGCTCGAGACCGGAGAGCCGCATCTTCGGCGAAATCACCGGCGGCTTCCTCGGCGGATATTTCTCGACGTGCTCACGCACGTGCGCGATGTGGTCGGGCGTCGAGCCGCAGCAGCCGCCGACGATGTTGACGAGGCCGTCCTTCGCCCACGGCTCCATCTGGCACGCCATGTCGTGCGGGGTCTCGTCGTACTCGCCCATGGCATTGGGCAGGCCGGCGTTCGGATAGGCCGACACGTAGCACTCCGCGATCGCCGCCAACTCGGCGAGATACGGCCGCATCAACTCGGCGCCGAGCGCGCAGTTGAGGCCGATCGAGAACGGCTTCAGGTGGCGCATCGAGTACCAGAACGCCTCCGCCGTCTGGCCCGACAGCGTGCGGCCCGAACGATCGGTGATGGTGCCTGAGATCATCAGCGGCAGACGCTCGCCGAGCTCATCGAACACTTCGAGTGCGGCAAAGCCCGCCGCCTTGGCGTTGAGCGTGTCGAAGATCGTCTCGATCATGATGATGTCCGAGCCGCCCTCGACGAGGCCGCGAACCTGCTCGGAGTAGGCCTCGACCAGCGCATCGAAGGTGACGTTGCGATAACCCGGGTTGTTGACGTCCGGCGAGATCGAGGCGGTCCGGTTGGTCGGACCGACGGCGCCGGCGACGAAGCGCGGCCGGTCGGGCCTCTGCGCCGTCCACACGTCGGCCGCCTTCCGGGCGATGCGGGCCGCCTCGAGGTTGATCTCGTAGGAGAGCGCCTCCATGCCGTAGTCGGCCATCGAGATGCGCTGGGCGTTGAACGTGTTGGTCTCGATGATGTCGGCGCCGGCCGCGAGGTATTCCTGATGGATCTTCCCGATGATCCCAGGCTGGGTCAGTACGAGCAGGTCGTTGTTGCCCTTCACGTCGTGGCCCCAGTCCGCGAATCGGGAGCCCCGATAGGCCGCCTCGTCCAGCTTCTCGCGCTGGATCATGGTGCCCATCGCGCCGTCGATGACGAGGATGCGCTCCTTCGCTGCGGCATGCAGCGCTGCGATGCGCTCCGCTCGGCCTGGGAACTTGCTGCTCATGATTTTCCCTTTCAGCCCGTTCAGCCGTTTACTGCCTTGGCCAACGGCTCGCGCAGTACGCGTGGGCGCAAGCCGAGAAGATGGCAGATCGCGTAGACGAGGTCGGCGCGATTGAGTGTGTAGAAGTGGAACTGGCGCACGCCATGATCGACGAGGTCCATCACCTGCTCGGCGGCGACCGCAGCGGCGATCAGATGCGTGGTACCAGCGTCGCCTTCCAGCCCTTCGAAGCGGCGTGCCACCCATGAAGGCACCGACGCCCCGGTCTTGCCGGCAAAGCTCGCCACCTGCTTGAAATTGTGGATCGGCACGATGCCCGGCAGGATCGGACACCAGATACCGGCAGCGCGGCAGCGCTCGACGAAGCGGAGGTAGTGCGCGTTGTCGAAGAAGAACTGCGTGATGATGCGGTCGGCGCCGGCATCGACCTTGGCCTTCAGGAAGGCGATGTCGCTCTCGACGGTCGGACTCTCGGGATGCGTCTCCGGATAGCCGCCGACCGACACCTCGAATGCGGCGACGCGCTTGATGCCGGCGACCAGCTCGGCCGAATTGGCGTAGCCGTCCGGATGCGGCTCGAAACGTGTACCGACGCCGCCAGCGGGATCGCCGCGCAGTGCAACGATGTGGCGCACGCCGGCTGCCCAGTAGGCGCGCACCACCTCGTCGACCTCGTCACGTGAGGCACCGACACAGGTGAGATGCGCCGCTGGTGCCAGTGAAGTCTCCCCGACGAGCCGCGCGACGGTCGCGTGCGTGCGTTCGCGCGTGGTCCCGCCGGCTCCGTAAGTCACAGACACGAATTTCGGACCAAGCGGCTCAAGACGCCGGATCGATGCCCACAGCGCGTCGGCCATTGCCTCGGTCTTCGGCGGAAAGAACTCGAACGAGACGTCGATTTCACCCGCGCCGATTATCCGGCTGCGGCGACCGTTCTGCTGCATGGTCTCACCTCAAGGTTAGAAGCTTGCCGGTCTCGATTTCGGCCGTCGCGCGCGTTGCGACAGGCATCGGCGGGTGGCGTGCGTCGCTGGCAATTCGACGGCTGAGCCAGATCCTGACGGTCAGGCCGCGCCCCTCGACACGCTGCCCGGGGGCTAGCGCTGCCTCGCTCTCGAGGGTGAGGCCGGCGTCCGCAAGCCAGTGCTCGAGCTGCTCGGTGGTGAAGCCGAGACGCTGGTGCTGGAAAACCTCGCGCAGTTCTTCCTCGCCGTGGCTGGCGAAGTCGACGATCAGCAGCCGGCCATTGGGCGCCAGGATGCGCCCCGCCTCGCGCACCGCCTCTCCGGGCGCCGTGAGGAAGTGCAACACCTGATGCATGACCACTGTCGAAGCGACGCGATCGGCCAGCCCGAGGTTGTATATGTCGCCGTGGCGGAGCTGGATGTGCGACAGCCCCAGCGCTTCCAGCCGCGTGCGCGCATTGGCCAGCATGGTCGGGTTGACATCGATGCCGATGCCGCGCTCGCACTGGTCGGCCAGCAACTCCAGCACGCGACCGGTGCCTGTGCCGAGATCGACGAGCGTTCCGAGGCTGGCGTCGTCGCCTCCGAGAGCCGCTCGTATCGACACCTCTACGATCGCCTCGTCGACGTGACGCTTGCGGATGCTGTCCCATTCGGCGGCATGGCGCGCAAAGTAGGCCTGAGCGGCGGCCGCTCGCTCGGCCCGCAAGGCTTCGGCACGGTCCCGGTCGCGCTTCTGCACCGGATCGGCAGGATCGATGAGGCCGACCAGCAGTTTTGCCAGCGCACCGGCGTGCCCTGCCTCGGTCAACCTCAGGTAGACCCAGCTGCCCTCACGGTAGCGTTCGACAAGGCCGGCCTCAGCAAGAAGCTTGAGATGGCGGCTGATGCGCGGCTGACTTTGGCCCAGCACGTGCGTCAGATCCTTGACGTTCAGCTCTGAAGCCGAAAGCAGCGCGATCAGGCGCAGGCGCGTCGGCTCGGCCGCCGCTCGGAGCGCTGTCACTGCTGCATCGAACCCCAGTCTGGCCATGCGCCTCGCCTCGTTCGCCGCAGAGCCGGACCATTCCCACCCCGCGGTTCGGCGGGATATAAAGATATGTTTATGTCATTGCAAGCTGCCTTCGCCGTCGCTTGGCGGGTCGCATGTTGAAAACCGGCACCGCCTTGCTGCCGACGTTGCGCGGAGCTGAATTGACCCCATTCCCGCCCCGAGACAGCCCTTAATCGAATGGTAGGCGACAGCGCCTAAGGTGCCGTCCACGCATTCGTTCTTGTCCCGGATTGCTGCCATGCTCACCGCCGACTTCGATACGATTCAGCCGGAGAGGCTGCCGGCCGACGCACCGATCGTCCTTATCCAGCGCCCTTCGCGGCTGACCCTTCTTGGACTGACGCTGGGTCTGCTGGCGGTGACGCCCGTCCTGCTGATGCCGTTTTGGCTGGTCGCGGCGCGTGCCGTCTCGAACCCCGGCATGATGGCCGCCATCGCCGATCAACCGGCCGCCGCCGTGCAACTCGGCCTCGCCTTCCTCGTCATCGCCGCGCTCGCCGGTTTCGCCCTGCGCCGCCTGCTCAGCATCGCCGGCCGGCGCCGCGAGGTGTGCGTCGAGGGCGGTGTCGTCACCGTCATCGACGACCGTTTCGGCCACCAGACCCGTTGGCAGCAGCCGGTCGCGGCGTACTGCGGCCTCGCCCGCACGCTGCGGACAAATGTCGCCGGCATCCGCCACCAGATCGTGCTGGTACATCCGGATTCACAGCGCAACATCATCCTCGCCAGCGCGACGCGCCCCGACGGCGAGTGCTTCGCTGCACTGGCGCGCAACCTCGGCCTGCCCGAGGTTTCCGACCGACTGATCGCCGCCGGCGCCCGCGCCGCGCCGGTTGAGCCCGATCTGACCGCCGTCGGCGCCGGCCGGCTCGCCGCATGAGGATGTCGGCACGGCACGGGCGACCATGCTACCGACACGATCATGTGCTTTCGACGCGCGACAGGGCGGTCCGGCGAAGGCTTCGAATTCGACTTCCGGTAGGGATTGCAGCCGGTCCATGTTGCATTTGCACACGCTACGGTCCGCGACAAGGTTGACGCAAGCCAGCCGGACCGGCAGGAAAACAGGCGGCGTCCTGGAAGGGGCACGCGGCGGTCGGCTCGCGCCGGTCGAGATCACCATGCGGGGATTGATTGCGATGTTCGAGGTTCAGCTACGCCTGGTGAGAGCCTGGCGCGCGACAGTAGGCATGATCGTCGCCGTCGCCACGATGGCCGCCGCGACCGCCGGCACGGCAAGTGCCGGCGATGCGGCTGTCGAGTACATGCGCCGCGCCGCCAACGAACTGATCAATGCGCAACGCCAGGGTTCGCCCGAGGCATTCGCCCGGGTCATCGAGTCGTATGGCCATGTGCCGGCGATCGGCCTCGGCGCGCTCGGCAGCTATCGTGCCGGCCTATCGGCCAGCGACCGCGGCAGCTTTTACAAGGGGCTGGCACGCTTCATCGGCCGCTACGCCGCGAACGAGGCACCGAAGTATCCGGTTGCTCGCGCGGAGTTCGCGAGCGGCGCGATCCGCGACGGCCGCAGCGTCCTCGTCGACAGCCGCATCGTGCTGCGTGACGGCTCGGCCTATGACGTTCGCTGGATGCTGGTGCCGCATGGCCGCTCGTTCAAGGTGCGCGACGCGCAGGTGCTCGGCTTCTGGGTCAGCCCGTTCCTGCAGCGCCTGTTCGAGAACTATATCGCCGAGAACGGCGGCAAGGTCCGCGCCCTGGTGATCGCTCTCAGCCGCTGAACGGCGTGCGTTGTCAGCCCTGCGTGGCCGGTGCATCGAGCGATCAGACTGCAGAACTGCCAGCACCTGGGACGGCATCAGCCGTTTTCTCTTCAGCTGTTCCGGCTGCTGTCTGCTGTCTGCCGTCGCGTAGCGAGCGCTCCCATCAGCAATCCCTCGAGGCGGCGGACGTCGGCCGCCGCGAGGCTGAGACGGATGGGCACGGTCCGCGCCGTATCGGCGAGTTCGCCGCAGCGACCGGCGCTGCCAATCAGGCGCACGTGATCCTTCTCCGTCGTCACCAGGCCGGCCTGCACCGAGCGCGCCGTGTCCAGCAACTCGGCCGCGTCCCGCTCGCTATACGGATGGTGGTCGGCGAAGGCCTGCGTATGCACCACGTCACAGCCTTCCCGGCGCAGCATGGCAAAGAACCGTTCGGGATTGCCGATGCCGGCAAAAGCGATCCAGCTGCCGGCGCGCAACCAGTCGAGCGGCGCGCACGGCTCGGCCACGACCGACAGCACGGGGCCAGGAAAGCGTGCTCGCAGGCGGTCGCCGATCGCCCCGCCGCCCTCGCCCTCCTGTCCGCGCCCGTTGACGACGATCGCCGAGACGCCAGCCATCTGCGCAACCAGCGGCGCCCGCAGTGGTCCCGCCGGCAGCACGAGGCCGTTGCCGATCCCGCGCGCGCCGTCGACGACAACGATCGTGATGTCCTTGGCCAGCGACGGGTTCTGCAGTCCGTCGTCCATGACGATCACTGATGGCGGCTCGGCTTGCGCGACCAGCAGTCTCGCGCCCGACACCCGGTCGGCCGACACGCAGGTCGGCGCGCGCGCGGCAAGCATCAGGGCTTCGTCCCCGACGTCGCGCGCCGTATCGAGGCTCGGCGCGACGATGTGGGGGCCGCGGATCCGCCCTCCGTAGCCGCGCGTCAGGAACGCCGGTTGCTCACCGGCCGTGGTCAGCATCTCGGCGACGCGCAGTGCGAGCGGCGTCTTGCCGGTTCCGCCTGCGGTGAAGTTTCCGATGCAGATCACGGGGACCGGCGCGCGCCACTTCGGCGGCCGGCGCATCCGCCGCTCAGCGAACCAGCCGACGCACCGCCCTGCGAAGCCGACCAGCGGTCGTCGTCGGTCGTCAGGCGCATACCACCAGCTGGGCTCGTCAATCGGCACGCTCGACCTCCGCTGCACGCGGCATGAGCTCCAGGAGCGCCGCGCAGGTGCGTTCCAGCGAGCCCGCCAGCCGCGCCAGCGCCGCGCTCCCTGCCGCCCGCCGCCGCTCGAGCTCGTCCGGCGCGCCAAACAGCGTTCCCGCGACTTCCGCGAGTTCGGCAGCGGTGCCGACGACGACGGCCCCGCCTCGTCGCGTCAACTCGCCATAGGCATCGGCGAAATTGCCGACGCTCGGCCCCGTCAGCACGACCGTTCCGAAGCGCACTGCCTCGATGGGGTTCTGTCCGCCACGGTCGATCAGCGAGCCGCCGATCAGGGCGACCTGCGCCAGGCTGTAGAATGCGCCGAGTTCGCCGATGGTATCGGCCACGTACACTTCGGTATCCGCGCAAGGCAGTTCGCCTGTGCTGCGCCGGCGGCAGGCGAGCCGAGCATGCGCAACGAGCGCCATTACGTCGTCCCCGCGGTCCGGATGACGTGGCGCAATGATGGTGATGAGGCCCGCGATCCTGGCGGACAGCAGCCGGTGCGCTTCCAGTACGATCTCCTCCTCGCCGGCGTGGGTCGAGGCAGCGAGCAGCACCGGTCGGCCCGCCATGGCGTTCCTCAAAGCGGTGAGGCGAGCCTCGTCGACCGGCAGAGGCGGCGAGTCGATCTTCAGGTTGCCGACGTCGCGTACGTCGCGGGCGCCAAGCTCCCGGAACCGGCGGAGCAAAGGCTCGTTCTGTGCCAGCACGAGCCTCAGCCGACCGAACAGCGCCCGCGCCGACCGACGATTACGGCGCCATCGCTGATAGGATCGCTGCGACATTCGGGCGTTGACGATGACGACGGGAATCGCTCTCTCCGCCGCCTCGACGAGGGTGTTGGGCCAGATCTCGCTCTCGGTGAGCACCACGAGCGACGGACGCCAGTGATCGAGAAAACGACGGATGACGGCCGGCGCGTCGAGCGGCACGTACTGATGGATGACGCCCTCCGGCAGTCGCGCGGCCGCGACCGCCGCCGAGGTCGTCGTGCCGGTCGTCAGGAGGATGGCAAGACCGCGGCGCTCCGCCTGGATGCGCGCGATCAGCGGCAGCACGGCATTGGTTTCGCCGACGCTCGCGGCGTGGACCCAGATCAGTTCGCCGTCCGGCCGCGGACGCGACGGATGGCCGAGCCGTTCTCTGCGCCTTGCCGGATCCTCCTTGCCCTGCCGCGCCCGGAAAGCGAGCAGTGCCGGCGCGGCCGGGGTCAACAGCCGTGTCGCCACCCGATAGAGCTTGAAGGCCCGCGTCAGCGGCTCGGGCGGCGCGGCCGGATCGAGCGACGCCGGGCTGGCACGCTCCAGATCGCCGCCGGCAAGGAGATAGGCGCGCCTCGTGACGCGGTCGAGTTCCTGCTGCACGGCCCGCCGGGCGGCCTCCCGCTCCGGCTCGCCGGCCGTCGCCTCGACGTAGATGGGGTCGCCGACGACGACGCCGATCCGAGAGTAGGGCATGTTGATCGTCAAACGGCTCCATGTATCGAAAGCGCGAAAACGTGACGAGGCGACCGCTACCGGCACGATCGGCCGGCTCGATAGCCGCGACAGCGTGACGATGCCGGGCCCCGCCTGGCGAGCCGGCCCCGGCGGCACTTCGGCCGTCATCGAAACCGACCACCCGTCCTCGAGGCTGTCGAGTGCGGCGCGCAACGCGGCGGCACCGCCCCGATCGCGCCGCCGCGTCCCCGCGCCGGCGCCCCTGATCAATTCCATACCGTGTCGCGCGACCACCTCACCGATCAGCTCGGCATCGCCGTGCCGGGCGACCATGACGCGCACGTCGATGTCCGGCGGCGAGAACGCCGGGATCATCATGAACTGGCCGTGCCAGAATGTTATTATACAAGGGTGTGCCGCACGCAGCCGGTCGAGGGCGTCAGCGGGCTCGTAGACGACAGTGGAGGTCGCCTTCACGAACGCGATATAGCGCGCGAACGCGCCGCCGCCGAGGCGGACCAACCGCTTCCTCCTGGGCTTTCCTGCCGCCATATGGGGAGCTGTCCTGGGTGTCCGGCGACCTCGCCCGCCGGCCGCGTGGCGATGCGCCGCCGCACCGCCCGTCATGCCGCACCGCCAACATGATTTTCCGGCCACCGTCAAGCCGGCCGCGGCCGCCCCGGCTGATATCAGGTGCGACGCCCCGTTTGCAAACGCGGCCAACTCCTGCAACTACTGGTGCATCGGGGCGACATGATTCCACTCGACCGGCGGGCGTGTCTCCAGTAGTGACCACGGACAGATGCGCCCGCAGGGGTGTGGCGGCGCGTCGCATGCGTCCGGAGACGGTCGCAGATCACATCGTTCAAGTGGGCGGAACGGATTTCCCGAATATCGGCATGCCAGGAATCGTGAAACGCACGCGACGGGCGGTGAACCGGGTGGCCGCAGCCGGTCGTCAGGCGTTGATCGATGTCACGCCACATTGGGCGCGCGAGCCGCTGACGCCATTTGCCGCCTACCTCGACATGCTGTTCGTCGATCACGGCATTTTCCGTGTCCTCTACCTCAACCGTCATCGGCTGTCGGAGAAGGCTTGGCGAGCGGCGCAGCCTGCTCCGCACCAGATCGCGTCGCTGAAGGCAGCCGGGGTACGCACCGTCGTCAATCTGCGTGGCGCCTTCACCACGGGCAGTTACTGGCTCGAAAAGCGCGCCTGCGAGCACCACGGTATCGCTCTGGTCAATTTCAACGTCCGCTCACGGGCGGCACCGAGCCGCACAGAACTGCACGGCGCCCGGGAGCTGTTCCATCGCGTCGAGTACCCGATCCTGATGCACTGCAAATCGGGCGCCGACCGTGCCGGCCTGATGAGCGTTCTCTATCTCCACGTGCACGAGGGCCTGCCCGTCGAGATCGCGAAGAAGGCCCTGTCGCTCCGTTACGGCCACATCCGGCAGGCTGATACCGGCATCCTCGACTATTTCTTCGAGCGCTATCTCGCCGACAACGCGCGCGAGCCGATCGCCTTCTACGACTGGGTCGATACCGTCTACGATCCCGACGAATTGCACCGCACATTCAAGGCGCAAGGTTGGGCCAACAGGCTCGTCAACTCGATCCTGCGACGCGAGTAGCCCCTTCAACGGTCCGCTCGCGGTCGTCGGCGGCCAGGCTCTGCGCGCGCACGAGGTCGGCATAGAGGCCACCGGCTGCGATCAGCGCGCCGTGCCGGCCGGTCTCGACGATGCGCCCGGCCTCCATCACACAGATCAGATCGGCATCCTGCACAGTCGACAGCCGATGCGCGATGACCAGCGTCGTGCGCCCCTGACGGAAGCGCTCGAGGGCCTCCTGCACCAGGCGCTCCGACTGCGTGTCGAGCGCACTCGTCGCCTCGTCGAGCAGCAGGATCGGCGCGTCCTTCAGAATCGCGCGGGCGAGCGCCAAGCGCTGGCGCTGTCCACCGGAGAGGCGCGCACCGCGGTCGCCGATCACCGTGTCGTAGCCGTTGGGCTGCTCCAGGATGAACTCGTGCGCCGCCGCCGCCCGCGCTGCCGCCTCGACCTCGGCTGCGCTGGCGCCAAGCCGGCCGAGCTCGATGTTGGCGCGGATCGTATCGTCGAACAGCGTGACGTCCTGGCTGACGATGGCAATCGCATCGCGCAGGCTCGCGAGGGTGGCGTCGCGGATGTCGGTGCCGTCGATCCGGATGGCTCCCGCCGTCGCATCGATCAGACGCGGCACCAGATTGACCAGCGTCGTCTTGCCGGAGCCCGAGCGGCCAACGAGTGCGACGGTCGCTCCGCCGGGCACCTCAAGCGTCACGTTCCGCACGGCCGCGCGACCATCATCGGCGAACCCCTCGTACGCGAACGATACGCGCTCGAAGGTGATCCCGCCTCGTGCAATGACGAGCGGCACGGCACCGGCACGCTCGACGATCTCTTCTTGCTCGTCGAGCACGTCATAGATGCGCTCGATTGCAGCAAGTCCCTCCTGCACGCGTGCCGACAGTGAGCCCACGGCGCGGATCGGCTGCGCGGCGAGCAGCAGCGCACTCACGAACCCCATGAAGTCGCCGACCGACGCGTGTCCGCTCGATATCCGCCAGTAGGCCAGTGCGATCACGCCGGCAACCGCCACCCCGGCCAGCGCCTCCAGAATCGGCTCGATGCGGGCGCGATTGCGCACCCCCTTCATGGAAAGCCGCAGCACGTCGTCGAAGCGCTGGTGTATGCGGCGCTCGGCATAGCTCTCGAGCCGGAAGCTCTTGATCAGGCGCATCGCACCGAGCTTTTCCGACAGCTCCGCCGTCATCTCGCCCATGCCGACCTGAGTCTGGCGCGCCAGCTTTCTCAGCCGCTCGGAGACGCGAATGATCGGCAGCGCCGCGAGCGGATAGACGAGCAGGACGACCGAGGACATCACCCAGTCGAGATAGAACATCGTGCCGATCAGCACGACGGTCGACAGCACGTCGCGCAACGCCGTGTTGATCACTGCCGTCGTGCCTGTCTGGACGAACACGATGTCGTTTGTCATGCGAGAGACGAGTTCGCCCGGCGAGGTTCGGCCGATCCTTGCGAGATCCGCCTGCACGAGCTTCGAGAACAGCCGCTTGCGGATCGCGTTGGTCAGCCCGAGTATCAACGCGCTGGTGGCCACCGTGTGCAGGTAGAGAAACATCGAGCGCAGCGCGGTCACACCGATCACTGCGGCGAGCACGATCGGCAGCACGCCGGACGTCTGCTTGAGCAGCGCGTCGAACGACACCTTGATGATCAGCGGATAGCCGCTGGTCGCCGCGGCGAGAAGGGCGGTGAGGATGGTGACGAGCACTATCTCGCGGCGCCGCGGCAGCAGCCATTCCTTCAGGAAGCGGGCGGCGACGGCCCGCCGTTCGTCGGTTGCCGGCCCCGGCGATGTCACGCTCGGCGTCACGCGGTCTCGCGGCCCTTCGGATTGGCTCGCCGCGCCGATTTTCTTGCGGGCGGCTTCGCTTTGGGCTTGGGTTTCGCGGGCAGCGGACGCGCCTTCATCGAAGACCGTTTCGTCGCTGCCGGCGCAGGTTGCTCGACATCGGGCTCGAGCAGCCGGTGCATGTGGACGACGAAGTAGCGCGTCTGCGCGCTGTCGACAGTCCGCTGCGCCGCTGCGCGCCACGCCTTGGCTGCCTCCGCATAGTTCGGGAAGATGCCGACGACATCGAGCGCCTTGAGGTCGACGAACTCGTGTCCCTCCAGATCCTTCAGCTCCCCTCCGAACACCAGATGCAGGAGCTGCTTCGGGGGCGCCCCGGAGTTGCTCTTCATCACGAAACTCTCCTCCCCTGTCGCCCATGGTGCGCGGGACGTCGTGCCCCGTACGCGCCCTGTCGTGCCCGACCTCGCCCAGAGTCGCAACCCCGCCAGAGGTCGCGCGGGCTGTCGTGTCTCACACCGGTACGAATGCCGGCAGTCTGTTCACCATGCCCGTTAAAGCTCCTCTCACGACGCTGGGCTAGATTGCTGATCGAGGCGCAACGTTCGCCTCCGAAAGCACGGGACGGCGTCGACCGGCGCCATCCGGGACCAACCGGATGGGCCGGCTCCGCCCCTCTTCGAGCGAATTTGCGCTCAACCGGCCACTACCAGGTCCAGCGCCATCGCAGCCGTCAACAATAGACCGACGTCGCGGTTCGACTTGAACCGGACAAGGCAGCCGCTGGCGTCCTCGATGTCGAGCGTCGCCACCTGCCAGCCGAGGTGGCAGGAAACGGCGGCTAGACCAACGTAGAACGCCACCCCGCTCCCGGCGAACGCCCCTGCAAATAGCCAGAGCAGCACCGCGCCTCCATAGAACCCGACCAGCCAGCGGTACGTCTCCGCGCCGAAACGCAGCGCCGTGGACTTGAGGCCCAACAGCAGATCGTCCTCCTTGTCCTGATGGGCGTAGATGGTGTCGTAGCCGATCGTCCAGAGAACCGAGCCGGCGTAGAGCGCGAATGCCGCCGGCGCGAGGCCTCCGGTCACCGCCGCCCAGCCGACCAGTGCGCCCCATTTGAAGGTCAGCCCGAGCACAACCTGCGGCCAATACGTGTAGCGTTTCGAAAACGGGTAGACCGCGACGAGCGCGAGCGAAGCGGCACCGACGGCGACGGTGAACCAGTTGAACTGCAGAAGAACCGCGAGCCCGCAGAGGCATAGGCCCACAGCGAAAACGAGTGCCTGCCTCGCCGTGACCTGGCCCGAAGGGATCGGCCGGGACGCCGTCCGCCGCACCCGGGCATCGTAGTCCCGGTCGACGATGTCGTTCCAGGTGCAACCGGCGCCCCGCATGACGAACGCGCCGATCAGGAACAGCGCCATGAACCACAAATTCGGCGCCGTCTGGCCGACGTGCTTCTGGGCGAGAAGCGTGCTCCACCAGCACGGCATCAGCAGCAGCCACGCTCCGATCGGGCGATCGAACCGTGCGAGACGCGCATAAGGCCGCATCCATCGTGGGGCATAATGGTCGACCCAATTGCCGGCCGCGGCGTCCGCGACGCGGCCTTCGACGGGCGACGAGGCGACTGGCTCGGAAGGTGACATGTGGTCGGCTCTTCGATGGCGCTCCATCCCTGATAGCGCCTCGAGGCGTCGCCCGCCACCATTGCCGAGAGGCAGTGAGTGGCGCCTTCGGCGGGGGCACTAGCCTTTCCGCGGAACGTAGCGCCGATAGAGCGCAATGGTCGCCGGCAGAACGACGAGCTGCGCCACGAGCGAGGCGAACAGGCAGACACCGGTCAGTCGTCCGAACAGTCGCAGCGAAGGCAGATGCGAAAGGATCGTGACGCCGAGGCCGAGCGCCAGAACGATCGTCGTCAGCACCACGGCGGGTCCGATATGGTGGGCAGTCGCCATCAGCGCCGTCTTGGCAGTACCGGGGCCACCACCGAGCCGATCCTCCTCGATGCGGAATCGATTGAGGAAGTGAATGGTCGAATCGATCGCGAGCGAGAACGCGACGGTGATGGCGATTATGGAGGCGAACTGCAGCCCCTCGCCGGTCGCATACAGAAGTGCGCCGGTAGCGAAGATCGGCAACAGCGAGGGCAGGATGCTGCCGACGCCGGCGAGCACCGAGGAGAGCGCTATCCCGAGAAACAGGAAGACGAGGAAGATATCGCCCACAAGCCCCCAGTTCATGTCCCAGATCAGCTTGGCACTGTTGCGCGCGGCGATCGCCGGCAGGCCGGTAACGGCGATCTCGTAGCCCGGATAGGCCTTGCGCACGCTATCGAGCGCCTTGTCGAGCTTGTCCACGACCGGCAGGATCTGACTGGCATCGACGTCGGGCAGCCGACCCGTGGCGAGCACTGCGTCTCGCTCCTTGGTCAAGAAGCGCTGCACCAGATGCTCGGGCAGTATGTCCAGATACTTCTTCACGGTTTCGATGCGCGTGTCGCCAGCGTCCGCCAGCCAGCGCCGGAGACTGTCGACGGACCAAACATTGCCGAGGCCGGCTTCCGTCTCGAGCACCTTGTGCGCTGCCGCCAGCACCGCCATCGTATCGCCGTCGAAAAGCTTCTGGCCCGCCGGAAACTGGATCATCACGTGCACCGGATTGGCCCCGGTCAGCTTCTGGTCGAGACGTCCGGTCGCGGCCAGCGCCTGCTCGCGGTCGGGCACCTGGTCCGCGAGCCGATAGTGGGCCTGGAGACGTGAATAGGCGAGGCCGCAGACGATGACCGCCGCGAGGCCGGCGAGCACGTATCCGAGGGGCCGATCGGTGACATGGTCGACGATGCGCGCCGTCGCGCGGTGCAGGAAGCCGACGCCGCCCTCCTCCGCCTCGCCGCGCTTTTCCGTCGGTGCCTCGCGGCGCACCAGAAATGCGGCAAGCGTCGGCACGACGACCGCCACCGCCATGTACGAGATCGACACGGCGATCAGCGCGGCAATGCCGAACGTCCGGACCAGAGCTGAATCCGCCCAGGCGAACGAGACAATCGAGATCGCCTGGTTCATCGCCGTCAGCAGGCATGCCGGCGCGACGTCCTTGACAGCGTTGCGCGCTGCCGTCAGCCGGTCGACGCCGGCCATGATGTCGCGCCGGATCGCGAACACCAGGTGCATCGAATCGGAGAAGCCAGAGACCAGGATCAGCGGCGTGATGACGTTGATGAAGAGGTTCAACCGGAAATCGAGCCCGCCTACGACGCCGAGTGTCCACAGGATCGCTATCGATGGGCCTAATACCGCGATGATCGTGAGCGACAGCCGGCGGAAGAACAGGTAAGCCATGCCGGCGCCGACCAGGAAACCCAGCCCGTTGTAGACGAGCCGGTCGCGCTCGACGGCATTGCGGATCTCTAGCTGCATCACCGGCGCACCGGCCAGCTTGACAGAGAGCCCCGCCGGCACGGCCTCCTGCTCGACGGCCTTTTGCAGAGTGCCGATAACCGTGCGTGGCCCCATCTGCTCGACCACCTTCCGATCGAGGGCCACGACGATCAGCGCCAGCGTACCGTCGTCGGAGAGAAATTTGCCGGAAACGATCTCGTTGGTTCTGAGGCGGCGGATCATGTCGTCGTAGGCGGCGCCCACCGGCAAGTCGTCCGGCACCACCGGCGCGACGTAACCCGACGGGTCCGGCTTGCCACGTGCCGACAGCATCGACACAACTCCGTTGATGCCGTCGGCGAGTTGCAGCTCCACAACGGCGCGCCGGAACGCCTCGAGCTTCTCGCGCTTCAGGAGGTCGGGTCCCTCCACGACGACGAGCACGTCGTACTCGCTCGAAGGAAAGCGCGTGTCGATCTGCTCGTACTGGCGGAATTCCCTGGTGTCGGTACGGAAGAGCTCCGACAGTGAATCATCGACGCGCAGGCGCGAAACACCGACGACCGCGAGCGCACTCAGCACCACGATCAGTGCGAGTGCCACATAAGGTGCCCGCAAAGCCACAAGGCCGAGCTTCTCTATGCCAAACGTCAGGCGGAAGCGCCGTGGCTCCTCGCCCGGCGCATCCGGCCCGCTCCGATTGTCGTCGCCCGCCATGGCACTTCAGCCTCCGGTCGCATCGCGATCGCCGTTACAGGCACGCGAATCCCGCGAAAGCCGACCCTGGCACCCTGCCGCCTCACCCGGCAACGGGGTGCGGCCCAAGGTCTCCCTCTCACCGCCGGCTTGTGGCCTAAACGCCATGACGCGCGAAGCTCGGGTACCTCCTCGAGCCTCGACGCTGGACCGACGAGGCGATAAGAGGACAGGCGCGCTTTTTCGTTCGCAGCCGCGGGCGCGTCGCCGCATAAGACGGCTTGGGTCATCGGGAGTGAAATATGGCGGAGACGTCGGGTCCGAACGCTATCGCACGCCGCATCCTCGGCCGATCCGGCCTTTCTGTGAGCGAAATCTGCCTCGGCACCATGATGTTCGGCGACCGCACGGACGAGCCGGAAGCGCTGCGGATCGTCGATCATGCGCGCGACCACGGCGTCAACTTCATCGATACCGCCGACGTCTACGCACAAGGGCGATCCGAAGAGATCACCGGCCGCGCCGTCAAGTCCGACCGCTGGCACTGGATCCTCGCCACCAAGGTCGGGTCGCCGCACAAGGACCACCAGACGTCGGGCCGGGCGGGCCTCGCGCGCCGGCATGTCATGCAGGCCTGCGACGACAGCCTCAGGCGTCTCGGCCTCGACCACATCGACATCTACTACACGCACCGCGTCGACCGGCACGTGCCGTGGGCCGATGTCGTCGCCACCTTCGGCGACCTGATCCGCGCGGGCAAGATCCGCTATTGGGGCCTTTCCAACGTGCGCGCGTGGCATATCCCGGAAATCGTGCATCAGTGCCGTACCCAATCGGTCCCACAACCGGTGGTGCTGCAGCCATATTACAACATCATGACTCGCCAGCCGGAGACCGAGCTCATACCGGCGGCGCGTGCCTACGACTTCGGCATCGCCAGCTACTCGCCGATCGCCCGGGGCGTGCTGTCGGGCAAATACAAGCCCAATGTCGCGCCCGACCCGGAGAGCCGCGCAGGACGTGGCGACAGGCGCATGATGGAAGCGGAATGGCGTCACGACAGCGTCGTCATCGCCGAGGAGCTTGCCCGCCACGCGGACACCCGCGGCTCGACTCTCATCGAGTTCGCCCTTGCCTGGGTCCTTAACAACCGCGCCATCACATCCGTCATCGCCGGTCCTCGCACCCTCGAGCAATGGCAGAGCTATCTCGGTTACGCGCGAGTGCCATGGCGGACCGACGATGAGGCCATCGTCACACGACTGGTACCACCGGGGCATGCCTCGACGCACGGCCATAGCGATCCCGCCTATCCGATCGAGGGGCGCTTCCCGGCAATCGCCTGACCGCGCCGGCCGACCGGCGACAGGAGACCAAAATGCCCGCGCAAAGCCCCGATGCTTCGTCCGCCGGGGCCTTTGCCCTCCTCGAGCGGCTCTATTCCTTGGCGGTCGCGGCGGCGCACCCCCGCATCTGCCTGCCTCCCCACCTGCCCATGCCGCCCGAGCGGGGACGACTGATCGTCGTCGGCGCCGGCAAGGCGTCGGCCGCCATGGCGGTCGCGACGGAGGATCACTACGCCGCACTCGGTCTGGCTGACCACGTTTTCGGCAGGATAGCGACGCGCCACGGCTTCGCGCTGCCGACACGCCGACTGGGCATCGACGAAGCGGGCCATCCGGTGCCCGACGAGGACAGCCGCCGCGCGGCCGAGGATGCGCTCGCACGCGCGGCAACCGCGACCCCGGACGATGTCGTCCTGGTGTTGCTCTCGGGCGGCGCTTCGGCGATCTGGTCTGCTCCGGTTGCCGGAATCGGGTTCGACGAGAAGCAGGACCTGACCCGCGCACTGCTGCGCGCCGGCGCTCGCATCTCGGAGATCAACACCGTCCGTCGGCACATCTCGCGCATCAAGGGCGGCAAGTTGGCCGCGGCGGCTGCGCCGGCGCGTCTCTTGACGCTCGCCATCTCAGACGTGCCCGGCGACCTGCCCGAGGCGATCGGTTCCGGACCGACGGTCGCCGACCCGACGACGCTCGCCGATGCGCGCGACGTATTGCGACGCTACGATATCACGCCTTCCGCCGGCATCGCGGCCGCGCTCGCAGATCCCGCGAACGAGACGCTGAAGCCGGGTGCGCAGGCTCTCGCTCACGCCCGCTACGAGATCGTGGCGCGCCCATCCAGGTCTCTTGAGTTGGCCGCCGACGCCGCCCGCGCGGCCGGCTATGAGGTCAAAGTGCTCGGAGACGCGCTCGAGGGGGAGGCACGCGAGGTTGCTCGCGCGCACGCCCGCCTTGCCCTCGATGCCAGAGCCGAGGGGCGCCGGCTGGCGATCCTGTCCGGCGGGGAACTGACCGTCACGGTCACCGGCGATGGGCGGGGCGGACCGAACCAGGAGTATGCGCTCGCACTCGCCATCGCGCTCGATGGCGCGAGTGGCATCCATGCGATCTCGGGTGACACCGATGGCATCGACGGCGGCGCGGGCGAGCCGACCGATCCTGCCGGTGCCCGCGTCGGACCCGATACCTTGATGCGCGCCCGCGCCAACGGCCTCGATGCCGCCAGCCGGCTGGCAGCGAACGATTCGACCGGGTTCTTCGCCCCGCTCGGCGACCTTCTCATGCCCGGCCCGACGCAGACCAACGTGAACGACTTCCGTGCCGTTCTTGTGTCGCCGCCGCCGTCTCGCTAGAGACGACCGCAACACGACCGGCGGGCCGAGGAGCGGGATCATGCGCAAGACGGGCATCGAGGTGAAGCGCGTGTGGCAGCCGCGCCGGACGTGGCCGGTGGCCGCACTGATTGGCCTCGTGAGTGCGCTGGTGCCAGGGCCGGCCGCGGCGGATCTCAAGCTCTGCAATGCAACGTCGGCTCGGATCGGCGTCGCGCTCGGCTATCAGGACCCCAAGGGGTGGACCACCGAGGGCTGGTGGAACATTCCCTCGCAGACCTGCGAAACTCTGCTCAAGGGCACTGTTCCTTCGCGTTTCGTCTATGTATACGCTGTCGACTACGAACGTGGCGGCGAGTGGAGCGGCACCCACACGATGTGCATCGCCGACAAGACTTTCGTCATCCGCGACGTCGGCAGGTGTGACGAGCGCGGCCACCGGTCAGCCGGTTTCAGCGAGGTGGACACGGGCCAGTCGAGCGACTGGACGATCCGTATCGCCGATCCCGACGAGGGGAGTGCGAAGAAGCCATGAGACGCAACCGGCGCGTCAAGATCGTCGCGACGCTCGGGCCGGCGTCGTCGCCACCCGAAATGCTCGAAGCCCTGTTCGAGGCCGGCGTCGACGTCTTCCGCATCAACATGAGCCACTCCTCGCACGACGTCGCACGCAAGCTGCATGCGACGGTCAGGGCAGCCGAGGTGCGGTTCAAGCGTCCGATCGGCATCCTCGCCGATCTGCAGGGACCGAAATTCAGACTGGGTGCCTTCGAGGGCGAGCGTGTCAGCGTCGAGAAGGGCCAGACCTTCGTTTTCGACCGTGACGAGACACCGGGCACGTCCGAGCGCGTGTTGCTTCCGCACCCGCCGATTTTCGAGGCGATCCAGGCCGATCACACGCTGTTGCTCGACGATGGCAAGATCCGCATGCGGGTCATCGAGGCGCGGCCGGATCGGATCGCCGCCGAGGTACTCGTCACGGGCACGCTGGCGAGCCGCAAAGGCATCGCCATGCCGGACACGCTGCTGCCGATCAACCCGCTGACCGAAAAGGACAAGGCCGATCTCGACTACGCGTTGCGCCTCGGCGTCGACTGGATTGCGCTGTCGTTCGTCCAGCGCGGCGAGGACATCCGTCTCGCGCGCCAGATGATCGGTCAGGGTGCGGCGATCATGGCCAAGATCGAGAAGCCGTCGGCGATCGCCAACCTCGACGACATCGTCGCGGCGGTGGACGGCCTGATGGTCGCCCGCGGCGATCTCGGCGTCGAGATGCCGCTGGAGCGTATCCCCGGCCTGCAGAAGGAAATCACCCGGAAGGCGCGCGCCGCCGGCAAGCCGGTCGTCGTCGCCACGCAGATGCTCGAGAGCATGATCTATGCGCCGACGCCGACTCGCGCCGAGGTGTCCGACGTCGCGACCGCCGTGTTCGACGGAGCCGACGCGATCATGCTCTCCGCCGAGTCGGCCGTCGGCCAGTACCCGATCCAGGCCGTCACCATGATGGACAAGATCGCCATCGAGGCCGAGCGCGATCCGGGCTGGAAGGCGCTTGTGCACGCCACGCGGACCCCGCCGCTGGCCACCGGTGCCGACGCCATCGCCGCCGCCGCCCACGCCATCGCCGAGACCGTGAACCTGTCGGCCATCATCTGTTACACGGCGACAGGCTCGACGGCACTGCGCGTCGCCCGCGAACGGCCGGGTCTGCCCGTCATCGCGGTCACCCCCGTGCTGGCGACGGGCCGCCGTCTCGCCGTGGTTTGGGGCACCCACCCCGTCCTGACGGGCGACCCGGAGAACCTTGCCGACATGGTCCGCAAGGCCTGCCGTATCGCCTTCGACGACGAGTTCGTAAAGGCGCGCGACGGAATTCTGATCACGGCCGGCGTGCCGTTGGGGTCGCCGGGCACGACCAACATGGTCCGCATCGCCTTCGTGGACGAGAATGGATTTCCCGTGTCCGAGGGCAACTGACGAAGCCGGCCGAAGGCTGTCACGACGCCGCACGGCACGATTTGGCCGCCAGCGGTTCATCTTCACGGCAAAGTTGTGTAGTCTTGAAAGCCGGCGTGCAGCGAGGCTTATCATCGCGTTAAGCCTGATGCGGCAGCATGCGCCCTGCCGGCGGCACCCCGCGGGGCGCCAGCCCCCTGCCCGCCTGCGGGTCAGGACGCGTCTGTGAGGCTTGAGATGAACGTCACCACGATCAATGCCATCCGCGCCGCCACGGAGAGCGCGAACGTTCCGGACGAGAAGATGGACCAGGTCCGCGAGCTGCTGTTCGGCGATTTTGCACGCCAGAGCGAAGGGCGTCTGCAGGTGCTCGAGACCCGCGTACGCGAACTCGAGTTGTCGGTCCATCGCCGCCTCGACGCCCTGCAGGCACGGCTCGAGGCGCTCGGCGCGGAGATCGACGCCAACCAGCGATCGAGCTTCGAGGAGATCGCGCGCGGCATCGACGAACTTGGCCAGCGCGTCCGGCGCGTCAACCGCGACTGAGGCGACCGGCCGCCGGACAGTGCGCGGCCCTGGCGGCAGCGGTTGCGGACCAGAGTAGAGAGTAGCGCCGAACATGGCCGACACGACTACGCATCACGGCTTCCAGAAGCTCAAGGCACTGCTGCTCGACAGCGAGCAGGCTTCGCTGTCGTCGATGCGCGGCCAGCTCGACGCGCTTACGGGCCGGCTCGACGGCGTCGCCGACCGCCTCGACACCGTCTTCAATCGCACCGGCACCGACGAGCGACTGACGTCCAGCGTTGCCGAGGTGCTCGACCGAGCGCTGCGTGAGGCCGAAGTCAACCGTCACGAGCAACTGTCGGGTGCCGTCGCACCGCTCGTCGTCAAGACCATCAAGACCGAGCTCAGGAACAGCCAGGACGAGATGGTCGAGGCGCTCTATCCGATCACCGGCCGCATGGTGAAATCGTACGTCGCGAGCGCGCTGCGCGACCTCACCGAACAGATCAACCGTCGGCTCGAGCAGAACGCGCTGATGCTCCGGCTGAAGAGCCTCGCCACCGGGCGTTCCGTCGCCGACCTCGCGATCGCCGACACCCAGCGCCTGGCGGTCGAGGAAGTATATCTTATCCGCCGTGGCGTCGGAGAGCTGGTCGCCCGCCACCCCGAGGCCAGCCCCGGTGCGGCGCCCTCCAACAGCGACGTGCAGTTCTCGGGTTTGATGACGGCCATCAACGACTTCGCGAGCGAGGCCTTCGCGCACGACGGCGGAGCGATCCGCTCGTTCCGCTTCGATGATTTCCACGTCTACCTGCGCGCCTCGCCGCTGTACCTGATCGCTGCCCGTTGCCGCGGCGTCGCACCGCCCGGCCTCGAGAGCATTCTCGACGAAGAGTTCCTTGCGACGCTGTCCGTACCTGGCTTCGACACCCCGGACAGCGGTCGCCTCGCTCGTTCCGCCTTGCCCCGCCTCGCCGGCGCTCTCGAGCAGCGCGCTGGGGCGGCGCAGGAGGAGTTGTCACGCGCCGGCATCGGGTTCAATCCGCTGAAGTGGTTGCTGATACTCGCTGGCCTCGCGCTGGTCGCCTGGTTCGCCTGGGGTGTCTATGCGGACTGGGTCAAGCAGGACGTTCGCCGCCGCGCCGAGAGCGCACTCGCGTCCATTCCCGGGCTCAAGGGCTATCCGACCTCGCTCGTCGTCACCGAATGGGGCCGCACCGTCTCACTTTCAGGCCTCGCACCGAACGAGGCCACACGCCGCGAAGCGCTCGAGCGACTGCGGGCCGCTGTGCCGCAGACTGCCGTCGCCGAGCAACTTTCCGTGCTGCCGAAGCCGTCCAACGCCGCCGAGGTCGAGGTCGCACGCGTTCGCGACCAACTCGCAGCCCTCGAAGCCGACCTTGCCCGAACGGCGATCATCCGTCTCATCGCCCGCGCTGACGTCCGCATCGGCCAGACCGTGGCCGAACTCGACCGCCTGGCGGCGAGTATCTCCGACGCCGACCGGAAGACCAAGGTCGCGGCACTCAAGGACCGGCTCGTCAGCGTCGCCCGCGAGGTCGCGGGCTATCGCCGCGCCGCCGACGCCAAGGACGGTGCCGAGGATCTCACAGGCCTGACGGGTGCATTCGCGCGCGCGACACGCAACCTAGAGGGCGTCGCGGCCGGGCTGTCGAGCCTTATCGGCAGCGAAGAGACTGCTCAGGCCGCTTCTGCCGGTGAGCCCGCGCCACCACCGAGTGCGCATGCCGCGGCGGAAGAGTTGTCTGCGGCGGCTGAACGCGCCCAGACGCTGGCTGTCGCGGTTTCCCAGGCCAGCCGTATCAAGCCGGTTGTCGTCCGGGAACCGCCGCCACCGCCCGTCACGGTGCACGTGCCGGCCGAAATCTCGCCGTCGCAGTTGCTCGCTGACTGGATGCGTGAAAACGCCGTATTCTTCGGCAACGGCACCGAGCTGCGCGACCCGGTCGCGGCCTCCAGGGATCTCGACCGTCTCGCCGAACTGCTCGCCCGCACCACGACCCGCATTCGACTCGTCGGCTACACGGACGACCGCGGCGATGCCCGCCGCAACGCTGCCCTCGCCGCAGATCGCGCTGCCACTATCCGGCGCCTACTGATCGAACGAGGCGTCGCTGCCGAGCGCCTGATCCCGCTCGGGCGCACCACGCGCATCGATCTCAGCCAGAAGAGCGGACCCGACAGTCCGAACCGCCGCGTCGAGTTCGAGATCGCGTTCCGCTACGAGCCGAGCGCGCCTGAGCCATGATCCAGCGCAAGCTCATGCTGCTCGGCGAGATCGGGGTCGGCAAGACCTCGACCGTCCGCCGGCTCGTGTTCGATCGTTTCGAGACCAATTACAAGGCGACCGTCGGCACCGATATCTACACTGTCGACATGGAGCCCAACGCCGATGAGGCGCCCTTCCGCTTCCTGGTGTGGGATACGGATGGCAATTTCGGGGAATCGATTTTCCGCTCGGTCTATGTGCGCCAGGCCCACGCAGCTTTGATCATCGGTGACGTCACGCGCATGAAGTCGCTCGAAAGCATGGTGGCGCTCGCCGAGGGGTTTGCCGACGCCATGCCCGGGCGCTATCTGAGCTGCGTGCTGAACAAGGTCGACCTCCTCGAGCCGGACCAGCCGTGCGAGCTACCCAAGCGGCTGGGCGCACTCGGCCTTCCCACGATCGAAACGAGCGCCAAGACGGGTCAGAATGTCAAAACGACCTTTGCGGAGGCGGCAGCGGCGATCATTCGGCGCGGGCTCTGAAAGAGCCGGCGAGCCTCACCGCGCGGCCGCCTATGCATTCTCGATCGACGACCTGATCCGCGCCACCGCCGATTTGCTCGCTGGACGTGGCGTGTTCGGCTGTCTCTGGACCAGTGAGGACCTCCTCGTTACGGCCCGCTTCGGCCGAATTGTGGCCGCCGTGCCTGTCGGCGCCCAGCTCTGCCAGGCGCTGTTGCCCCTGTTCGGCATGGAACAGCAGATCGGTGCGCTACGCCGCCGCCCGGATCGCGTCTTTCAGATCCCCAACGTCGCGGTGGTTGCCGGCGACGAGACCGCGCCCCGCCTCAACATCACTGTTCTATGGATGCCGGCGACCGTTGGGTACCTCGTGCTCGTCTCGCGCGCTCTCGCCAGGGACGATCTCGAAATCGAGCTGACGCGACAAACCAGGCGGCGCATGCTGAGCGAGGCTCAGCTCGTCGAGCAGTCAAAGGCGATCGCCGCCGCCAATGTCGAGCTTGCGCGCGCCAACCACGATCTCGAAGCCTTCACGGCGATCATCTCGCACGACCTCAAGGCGCCGATGCGCGCGCTTCGCTATACGACCGAGGACCTCGCCCGCGCCCTGGCCGATCCGGCCGGCGGCGACCCGCACGAGCATCTCGATCGGCTGAACCGACAGTCGCGACGCATGTCGGGAATGCTCACGAGCCTGCTCGCATACGTCCGCCTCGACCGCGACGACTCGCCGGACGAAGCAGTCGACACCCGGCAACTGATTGACGACATCGTCACCGGAATGCCGGTATTGTCGGGCCAGAGCATAACAATCTCGGGCAGCTGGCCGCTGAGCCGGGTAGAGCGGCCGGCGCTCGACCTGGTATTGCGCAATCTGATCGAGAACGCACTGAAGCATCACGACCGGCCGCAGGCGCGCGTGCTCGTCTCGGCCCGCCCCGCGGACGGTGGTATCGAGATTGCCGTCGAAGATGACGGCCCCGGAATTCCGTCTGATCTGCAAGCTGCCGTGTTCCGGCCATTCACCCGCCTCGGCGATCCGGAGAGCGACGGCATAGGGATGGGACTGACGTTGGTTCAGCGGGCCGTCCGACGGGCTGGCGGCACGCTCCAGCTCGAGTCGGATCCCCCTCGCGCCCGCGGCTGCCGCTTCACATTGTTCTGGCCCACCGCTTGAGCCACCCCTCGCGACCGCGTTGCATTCCAGCCGCTCCGCAGCTATAGAAGCGCCGTCGCCGGCAGCACCCTTGGAGGCCTGGCGCGAAAGCTGGCGGGCCCGCGGGGCCCATTTTTTGTTGGAGAACAGCCATGGCTACGAATGAGCTCATCGCCACGGCACGTCCCAGGGCCGGTAAGGGGGCCGCCCGGGCAGTGCGTCGCGAGAACAAGGTGCCGGCCGTCATCTACGGCAACAAGACGACGCCGGAAACCATCTCTCTGGAGTTCAACGAACTTCTGAAGATGCTCACGCGCGGACGCTTCCTTTCGCAGGTCGTGACCTTGAAAATCGACGGCCGCACCGAGCGTGTCCTGCCGCGCGACGTGCAGCTCGACCCGGTCAAGGACTTGCCTGTCCATGTCGATTTCCAGCGCATCGCGCTCGATGGTCGCGTGCGTGTGTACGTACCCGTCAGCTTCATCAACGAAGCTGCATCGCCAGGCCTGAAGCGCGGCGGCGTGTTGAACATCGTCCGGCATGAAGTCGAGTTGCTCTGTCCCGCAGATCACATTCCTGAGCAGATCGTTGTCGATCTGACGGGCGTCGAAATCGGACACTCGATCCACATCTCGCACGTCAATCTGCCGGCGGACGTGACGCCGACCATCACCAATCGCGACTTCACGGTCGCGACGGTGGCCGGCTCCGCGGCTGCGAAGGGCGAGGAGGCTGCCGCGGAGGCTGCCGCCACCACGACCGCCGCACCTGCCGGAGGCGCGACTGCCAAGGCGGCGCCGGCGGCCGCCGGCAAGGCCGCCGCCGGCTCGAAGGCGGCTCCGGCCGCCTCCAAGGCCGCGCCGAAGAAGTGACATCAGCTGGCCTCGGCCACGGGTACATTGTCCCCGTGGCCGCTGCCGGCTTGCCGCCAAGCGGAGCTGACGCGTCATGCGGCTCATCGTCGGCCTCGGCAATCCCGGCAGCAAGTACGCCGGCAACCGCCACAACGTCGGCTTCATGGCCCTCGACGCGATCGCCGAGCGGCACGGGCTGCCGGCGTGGCGCAAGCGTTTCCAGGGCCTCGCGACGGACGGGGAGATCGACGGCGAGCGCGTCGTGCTCCTCAAGCCGCAAACCTACATGAACGAGAGTGGTCGCGCGGTCGGCGAAGCGGCGAGGTTCCTCAAGATCACCACCGCCGACGTCATCGTCCTGCACGACGAACTCGACCTGGAGCCGGGCAAGCTCAAGGTCAAGACCGGCGGCGGCAACGCCGGCCATAACGGACTGAGATCGATCACCGCTCATCTCGACAACGAGTATGTTCGCGTGCGGCTCGGGATCGGCCATCCCGGGCACAAAGATCTCGTCTCGAGCTACGTCCTCCACGACTTCGCCAAAGCCGATGCCGACTGGCTTCGCAACCTCCTCGACTCGATCGCCGACGCCGCTGGATGGCTCGCCAAGGGCGAACCCGCCCGCTTCACTGCCGCGGTCGCGCTCTCCCGCGGCGAGACTGCACCGGCGTCGACCGACGGCGAGAAAGCCGCTCGGCGGGCCAACAAGACCAAGAAGGCTCCTGGCCCCGCGGAAGTTTCTCCCCCAGCGCCGCTGGAGAGGCCCTCGACAGCTCCCGTTCGCGACACCCATCCAGCCGGCGAGCGCCAGTCGAAGCGTCTGGGCGCGCTGGCGGAGAACCTGCGCAAGTGGCTCGACCGGCGCGGTGGCGAAAGTTGATCGGCACGCCTCGTTGTGGCAACCATCCCGCGACCGGGCCGGGGGGCTCAACCTGACGGTCATGCGAGGGAGTGCGTCATGGGGCAGTCTGCGCAGGCACGCGACGGCGAGCGCGAGCGACGGGGCGTCGCGGGCGGCAGCTTCGGCCGGGCGAGGCGCACCTACTCCCGACTGAGTTGGGCGCATCGCCTGCTCGGTTGGCTGTTCGGGGCAACCACCGTGACCATCATCGCCGTCACTGCCGCCAAGCTCGCCTGGGATATCGCCCTGCCCGGCGCCCGCGTCGTGTCGGCGACGGAGATCGAGCCCGAGGAGGCGACGTCACAGCGGCTCGGCGTGCGCTCCCAGCTCTTCTCGATCGTCGGCTACGATGCGCGAGGCCGGCGTGCAGCCTTCGATGTCATCGTCCTCGACAAGGCTTACACCTGGACGCGGGGCTCGGCTCGCGAACTGGCCGAGGACGGGCGCGCGCTGCCGGCCGCAGCGCTGATCGAAACGGTTCTCGGCGGCCCCATCCGGGAGCAGCTTGCCCAGAGCCGCGGCGCCATCGCCGTCGGAGTCGCCTCGGAAGAAGGGAACCTGGAAACGGAGACGCGGCGGGCCAGCGAGCGCGCCGACCAGACGGCGCGTTGGTTGCGCTCGGTGCTCGGCAGGGAAAAGCCGCTCTGGACGCTCAATCTCGGCCAGTACCGCAGCTCGGGTCGGAACTTCGATGCCGGCACGACGAGCTGGCAGAGGCCTTTCATTGTCATCGGCATCAGCGCCGCCGACAACGGCATCGACATGTCCGAGGCACTTGCCGATGCGATGCGCGGCAAGTCGAACCTGCCGAGCCCCGACAACTACAGCAACTTCGAACTCGACGAGATCCAGTAGACGCCCTCGCTCGCGTCACGCTGGCTGCGGCAATGCCAGCCTTTGCAAATCTCCCGACCGAGGCTAGACGACGCGGGTGTTGGCGCAGTGAGTGTTGCTGCAGCCGCCACCGACCCCCCATCCCAACGAGGCGGCGACATCTATGGGTTTCAAGTGCGGCATCGTCGGCTTACCGAATGTCGGCAAGTCCACTCTCTTCAACGCGCTGACGCAGACGGCGGCGGCGGAAGCTGCCAACTACCCGTTTTGCACCATCGAGCCCAACGTCGGCGAAGTCGGCGTGCCGGACGACAGACTGGAGAAGCTCGCGGCCATCGCTGGCTCGAAGCAGATCATCCCAACGCGCCTCACCTTCGTCGACATCGCCGGTCTCGTGCGCGGGGCCTCGAAGGGCGAGGGACTCGGCAATCAGTTCCTCGCCCACATCCGCGAGGTCGATGCCGTCGCCTATGTGCTGCGCTGCTTCGAGGATGACGACATCACCCACGTCGAGGGCCGCATCGATCCCCTCGCCGACGCCGAGACGGTCGAGACCGAGCTGATGCTCGCCGATCTCGAAAGCTGCGAGAAGCGGCGCATATCGCTCGAGAAGAAGGCAAAGGCCAACGACAAGGAGGCGAAGACACAGATCGAGCTGATCGATATCGCACTGGCGCTCTTGCGCGACGGCAAACCAGCGCGACTCGCGAAGCTGAGGCCGGAGGACGTCGAGGGTTATCGTCAACTCCAGCTGCTGACCGCCAAGCCCGTCCTCTACGTCTGCAACGTGGAGGAAGCCGCCGCCGGTGACGGCAATCGGTACTCCGCCATGGTCGCCGAGCGCGCAAAGGCGGAAGGGGCCGTAGCGGTGGTGATCTCGGCGAAGATCGAGAGCGAGCTTGCCGGCCTCGACCCGGAGGAGCGCCAGGCGTTCCTGGCCGAACTCGGGCTTGCCGAGCCCGGCCTTAACCGCCTGATCCGCGCCGGCTACGAGTTACTCCGCCTCGTGACCTACTTCACCGTCGGCCCTAAAGAGGCGCGCGCGTGGACCATCACGCAGGGCACCAAGGCCCCCGCTGCCGCCGGCGTGATCCACACCGACTTCGAGAAGGGCTTCATTCGGGCGGAAACCATCGCCTACGCCGACTACATCGCCGGAAGGGGCGAAGCTGGCGCCAAGGAGGCCGGCAAGTTCCGCCTCGAGGGCAAGGAATACGTCGTGCAGGACGGCGATGTGCTGCACTTCCGGTTCAATACGTGAGCCTCAATCCCCGGCCCGCTGTCCTGCATCTACCTCCGGCACCCGCGCATCCGCGAGGCCCCAGATCATCGCCGTCACGATAAAGAAGTGGCGCCAGTGGTCGGTGTCGATGATGAAGCCTTCGATGATGAGGCCAAGGAAGGCCGCAGTCGCAACGATCAGCGGCCCCTGCAAGCGCGAGTACGTGACCAGCCGGGCAAGCCCGATGCCGAGGGTCAGCGCCACGACGGCAATATAAGCAAAGCCGCCCGGCCAGCCGGCGTTCATGAAGGTCGTCAGGTAGACGTTGTGCACCTCCTCGTGGTGGTGGTGCGTGCGGAACGTATGGGTGCCGATGCCGAGCGGACTGTCGACCAGAAGCGCGAGCGCCTTGGCCTGTCCGCCGAAGCGGCCTTCAGGGCCGACGTCATAGCTCTGCGTCAGGCTCGCCCGCTCGGTGAGAAGCCCACGCACGCTGTCGATCTGCATTGCGAGCACCACGGCCACAGCGACCGCCCCCGCGCCTGCTAGTGACATCACCATCAGCCGGTTGCGATCGCCTCTGCGCCTGGCGCTGGCGACAAGCACGAGCAGCATCAGTCCGAGCGAGGCCGCGACCGAAATCCAGGCGCCGCGCGAGAATGAGAGCAGAATGGCGATTGCCAGGACGCCCAGCACCGGAAGCGCCGCTACGCCGAGCCGACGCGGCTCGCGCAGCACGATCCAAGCGACGTAGCAGAACGCGGGCGCCAGCGCCGCGCCGAATACGTTCGGATCCTTGAAGCTGCCCCGCGCGCGCCCGTAGTTCGTGAACAGCTCGTAGGCCCCAGGGATCAGCTTGAAGTAGCCCGCGAGTCCTGCGAGTGCCGCGATCAGCGCGCCAGCCAGATAGGCCATGGCAACCAGATGGAAGTGGCGCTCGGGGTCTTCGGCGATGAAGGCGGCGAGCGCGAAAGTGGCGAGCGCCAGATAGAGCGTGACCAACTGGAAGCGCGCTGCATCGCCGACGTCGGGCGACATTGCGGTGCCGGCGAGCCCGAAGCCGGCGACGATCAGCCAGAGCCCTACTCCGGCCCCGGCGACCCAGCCGGGCCTGCCGCATCCGAGCACCAGCAGCGCCACAGTGAACCCTGCGAGCAGCACATCGACGGGCGCCGGCTCCGAGAACACGACCGAACTCGAGACCAAAGCCGCTGCGGCGAGCCAGCGCAATAAGCTGACCCGCGGCAGGCTGAGCACACCTGTCACTGTTTGTGGGGCGGCCATATCAATAGGCGTTCTTGCAGGCAATCAATGCGATCGGCGTCATGGCGATGATGTAAAGATCGAAAGGCACCGACCAGTTGTCGATGTAGTGCAGGTCGTGGTCGATCCGCCCTTTGAGCTTCTCGGCGGTATCGGTCTCGCCGCGCCAGCCATTGATCTGCGCCCAGCCGGTGACACCCGGCTTCACACGATGGCGGGCGAAATAGCCGAGTACGACATGCTCGTAGAGGTCTCCGGCGGCCTTGGCTTGCGTCGCATGCGGACGCGGGCCCACGAGCGACATCTCGCCTCTGAGCACATTGATGAGTTGCGGCAGCTCGTCGAGGCTCGAACGGCGCAGAATGCGGCCGACGCGGGTGACGCGCGGGTCATCACGGGTCACCAACCTCGCGGCGTCTGCATCCGCCTGGTCCACGTACATCGAGCGGAACTTGTAGACCTCGATGAGTTCGTTATCGAAGCCGTAGCGACGCTGCTTGAAGAGCACAGGCCCGCGGCTGTCCAGTCGAACGGCGAGCGCGATCAGCGCCATCGCCGGGAGTGCGAGCAGGAACAGACCGAGGCCAAGAACGCGGTCCTCCAGGTTCTTCATCGCCCGATCCCAGTCGTTGAGCGGCTTGTCCATGACGGGCACCATCGGCACGCCCGCGATGTGTGAGTAGAGCTTGGACGACAGCGGCAACCGCGAATTGAGCGCGGAGATGCGGATGTCCACCGGCAGTTCGAACAGGCGGTGCAACACCTGCAGCAGCCTGTGCTCGGCGGCGAGCGGAAGGGCCACGATCAGCAGCTCAACGCCTTCCTGACGGCAGAACGCCGAGAGTTGCTCGAAGCTGCCGATCAGCGGATGGCCCATGTAGTCTGATCGCGTGCGGCTGTCGGCGCGATCGTCGAACACTCCGAGGAGGCGAATGTGCGAATCCCCCGCCTTCGCCAGCCGCTCGATCAGCGCCAATGCCTCGTTGCCGCCACCGACGATCACGGTCCGGCGCACGAGCAGGCCGGCAACCGCCAAGGTTTCGATGGCGCGTCGCGCGAGGTATCGAACGACAATGAGACCGGCCGACCCGAGAATGATCCAGCCGAGAGCCACGTTGGGCGCGACGAGTTCGACGCGCGCCAGGTGGGCGATCCCGGCGAGGACGGCGAGGCCAGCCACCATCGCGCTGATCGATGCGGCAACCTGGAAGCGCATCCGGCGAAGTGCGGCGATGGAATAGGCTCGCTGCAGGCGGAGCACGACGATGACCAGCGCGGTCTGCGCAAACAGCCACCCGATGAGCAAGCCAGCCGTTGAAACCGGATTGGGAGCGATCAGGCTGGTGGCGATCCCGGCGAGGGAGACCACCGCCATATCCGCGAGTGCTACGCTGAACAGTAGTTTCGGTCTCGACACGCCCTTGCGATCGGGCCGGTAGAACGCCGCAATTCGGGCTGCAAGGCCGCGCCCCTCTCTCACTGCGGTTCCGGCATTATCCGGCGCGGCTGTATCGACTTGCATAAGCTCCTCCGGCAGGCGCACGAGCGCCGTCCCTTCGCGCGATGCGCGACGGAGCAACTTTCTAATGCGCGACGTGTACATTTCGCCTTAACGGCGCACGCCAAATTGCGCCGCCGCTGCCTACTCGGCGGCGTCCCTGGCGATGAACCCGCCCGACTGCCGCCCCCAAAGCTCGGCGTAAAGCCCACCGCGGGCGATCAACCCTTCATGGCTGCCGTCCTCGACGATGCGGCCCCGGTCCATCACGACCAGCCTGTCCATCGCCGCGATGGTCGAAAGGCGGTGAGCGATGGCGATCACTGTCTTGCCGGTCATCAACTCGGCGAGACTGTCCTGGATCGCGGCCTCCACCTCGCTGTCGAGCGCGCTGGTCGCCTCGTCGAGAACCATGATCGGCGCATTCTTGAGCAGCACGCGCGCGATGGCGATGCGCTGGCGCTGACCGCCAGACAGCTTGACGCCGCGTTCACCGACGTGGGCCTCGTAGCCCTTGCGGCCGCGGGCGTCTTCGAGGTCGCCGATGAATGTGTACGCGTGCGCCCGCCGCGCGGCCTCTCGCGCGGCCGCCTCGCCTGCCTCGGGCCGGCCGTAGAGGATGTTGTCCATGATCGAACGGTGCAGCAGCGAGGTGTCCTGCGTGACCATCGCGATGCGGGCCCGCAGACTGTCCTGCGTCACGTCCGCGATCGACTGGCCGTCGATCAGAATGCGGCCTTTCTCGAGGTCGTAGAACCGCAACAATAGTGCGACCAGCGTCGATTTTCCGGCGCCTGAGCGGCCGACGAGGCCGACTTTCTGGCCCGCAGGGATGGTCAGCGACAGATCGTCGATGACGCCGCCCTCGCGCCCGTAATGAAAGCCGATGCCCTCGAAGCGGATTTCCCCGCGCCCGACGACCAGAGCCGGCGCACCGACCCGATCCGTGACGGCAACCGGTCTCGCGATCGTCTCCATCCCCTCCGCAACCGTGCCGAGGTTCTCGAACACACCCGAAACGACCCAGAAGATCCAACCCGACATGGCAACGAGGCGCAATATCAGTCCGGTTACGACGGCAACCTCACCGATGGTCACGCTACCGCCGGCCCAGAGCATCAGAGCGAGCCCTGTCGCACTCACCATGAGCACGCCATTGAGCAGATAGATCACCAATTCCATCGTCGTCAGGTTACGCAGCGAAGCCTGATAGGCCGCGAGATGCTGGCCGAGCGCATGACGTGCGTAGGCGTCCTCGCGCTCGGTGTGCGCGAACAACTTGACGGTCTGGATGTTCGTGTAGCTGTCGACGATGCGGCCGGTCAGCATCGAGCGTGCCTCCGCGGCTTCCGTCGACAGCCTCTGCATGCGCGGCACGAACACGTAGAGCACCACTGAATAAAGCGCGAGCCAGCCGAACAGCGGCAGCATGAGACGCCAGTCCGCGGCACCGAACAGAATGAGGGCTCCGACGAAGTGGACCGTGAAGTACCAGAGCGCGTCGGTGATCTGCACCACGCTCTCGCGCATCGCTGGCGCATTCTGCATCACCTTGTTGGCGATACGACCGGCGAAGTCGTTCTGGAAGAAGCCGAGCGACTGCCGCAGCACATAGCGGTGCTGCTGCCATCGGATGCGGGTGGCGAGCGGGCCCGCGATCATCTGGTTCTTGGTAAGATCGAGCGCAAGCGACAGCAGCGGCCGCGCGATCAGCGCGGCCGCGCTCATCAGTGCGAGCGTCGCCCAGTGCTTGTCGAAGAATGCCGCCGGGCTCGTCTCTGCGCGCATCAGGTCGACGAGACGACCGACGAAGGCCATCAGCATCACCTCGAGACCCGAATAGAGCAACCCGAGCACGAGCAGAATGGAGAATGCCGGCCAGGCTGCTCCGAGGTAATGCCACACGAATGGACGCAACTCGCGGGGCGGCGTTTCGAGGCCACCGGGCTGGAACGCATCGAAGCGCGTCTCGACGTAGAGGAACATCATGTTCCACCACCCGGCGATCACCGCTCCGAGGCGGCGGGCAGTGCCTTCGACGGCCGCAATGACGCCGGCGCGCGGCATGAGAAGGGCTCCATTCAGGGGGCTCGATGTCTCCGCAGCGACCGATGGCGACACGACGGCAGGAGCATCTGGGCACACGAAGGCGGCAGAGCTGCGACATCAGGCAGCCGATGTGCCCTCGTCAAGCTTCACGACTGCGATTGGGCGACGCGCAGCCAGCCGCCGATCGGGCTCAGATGGGGCTACCATGGTCGCGTTGCAACCGTGGCAGTGGGCAGAAAAAACCGGCGGGCGCATGCAGCACCCGCCGACCATCCGTGCAACAGCCTGTTGTCTAGCCCGCCAGATCCTTGGCGTGGGCGGCGGCGAGTTCGGCCATGCTGGTGAAGCGGAAGTCGTAACTCGGCATCTGTCCTGGGTTCATGGTCGCCCCGTAACCTTCGTCGGCGTGGCGACGCCAGATCCAGCAACTGTCCAACCCGTGACGATTGGCCGGCACGTGGTCGTGGAACAGACTTTCAGCGACGTGCAGGATCTCCCGGCGCTTGATCCCCATGCCGGCGAGTTTGTCGGTCATGTAGTCGAAGTTGCGCTGCGATGGCTTGTAAGAACCGACATCCTCCGCAGTAATGATCGCATCGAAAGTGACGCCGAGCTTCTCGTTCGAACGGGCGAAGCTCTCGTTGTCCACGTTCGACAAGATCACCAGCTTGAAATGCTTTTTGAGATAGGCGAGCGCGGTCGCCGTGTCCGGAAACGCCGGCCAGTCGCCGACCGACCGGCCATAGGTGATGCTCTCGCTCCATGGTACGGATACGCCCCACTGCTCGGCGAGCCGTTTGTGGACGATCGGCAGCAGATCGCGGTAGAGCCGCGCGGGCGTCTGTGCCTGCTGGGACGATTCGTGGCGCGCATGCGCCTCGAGAATCTGGTTGCGGCTGAGTGCCGGCCTGACCCGCCTGGTGAGCGGTTCGAGCGCCTGCACCATTCCCGACTCCCAGTCGATCAGGGTGCCGTAGCAGTCGAACGTCAGGGCCTTGTAGTCAGTCAATCGCATGGCGCACCTCCGGTATGGCGAGAAGGTCATCGAGCGTCTTGGCGATGCGGTCAACCATGATGTCGACCTCGGCCTCGGAAATGACGAGCGGCGGGGCGAGCCCGATCACGTCGTCGGCGAAAGCGCGGTAGAGCACGCCGTTCTCGTAGCCGAGGCGCGCCAGGTGGCGCGCGAGGCCGAGTTCCTTGGCTGGCTTCGTCTTGTTCTTCTTCGATGTCACCAGTTCGATGCCGGCGAGCAGGCCCCGCACACGCACGTCACCGACGAGCGGATGCGACGCGAGAGTCGCCAATCGCGCGGCAAGGCGCACCCCCGATCTCTGCCCGTTGGCGAGGATACCTCCCTCGGTATAGAGACGGATGACCTCTAGCCCGACTGCCGCCGCCACCGGATGGCCCGAATACGTGAAACCATGACCGAACGGCAGACCCGTGGGATGGCCGTCCGCGATCGCCTGGTAGATGCGATCGGACAGCATGACGCAACCCATCGGCACATAGCCCGACGTGAGCCCCTTGGCGACGGTCATCAGGTCAGGCGTCACGCCTTCGGCCTCGGAGCCGAACATCGGACCAGTGCGCCCGAAGCCGGTGATCACCTCGTCGGCGATCAGGAGGATGCCTAGCCGCGTACAGGCCTCTCGCATGGCGGCAAGCCAGCCCTCGGGCGGGACAATGACGCCGCCGGAGCCCTGGATCGGCTCGGCGATGAACGCTGCGACATTGTCCGCGCCGAGTTCCGCGACCTTGCCCTCGAGCGCCGCTACGGAGGCGGCTATCACTGCCGCCGGCTCGCTGCCCACCGGGTTGCGGTAGGGGTAGGGAGAGGCGATGTGGTGCTGCCAGTCGGCCGGCGCGTCGAACGTCGCATGGAATGCCGGCAGCGCCGTCAGCCCCGAGCCGATGGTTGTCGAGCCGTGATAGCCCTTTTCGAGAGCGATGAAGTTCTTCTTGGCTGGCCTGCCGGTCGAATTGAAATACGAGCGCACGATCTTCACCGCGCTATCGACGGCGTCAGAGCCGCCGAGCGTGAAGAACGCATGGTCGAGGTCGCCGGGCGCCAGCTCGGAGAGGCGCGCAGCAAGTCGGATCGCCGGCTCGCTGGCAAAGTGGAAATAGCCGGTCGCGTAGGGAAGGCGACGCATCTGCTCGGCCGCCACCTCGACGATGCTCTGCTGGCCGTAGCCGACATTGACGCACCAGAGACCGGCGAAGCCGTCGAGCAGCTCGCGTCCCTCCTGATCGCGTACGTAGACGCCCTTTGCCGACTGCAGCACGGTAGCGCCGCGCGCCTCATGCTCGCGCCAACCGATGACCGGATGGACGTAGTGTTGACGGTCGAGTTCGACCAGGGAATTGGGTCGCATGGGATATCCTTGTCAGTCGGCGGGGCTTCACGGTGATCGGTGCTACGCCGGCTCGGGCACGACGGCAAATCGCGCGATGTGGAAAGGCTCGAGCGGCGTCGAAGTGGCGCCAGTCGCGATCAGTTCGGCCATCGTGTCGCCGACCCCGGGCCCGAGCTGGAATCCATGACCACAGAAACCGAACGCATAGTAGAGACCGGCCACCTTGGCGCTCGGTCCCATCACCGGAATGTCGTCCGGCATGTAGCCTTCGACGCCGCTCCAGGTGCGGATCACGTGCGCATGGGCGAGTGCCGGTACCATGCGTCTCAGCTGACCGAGTTGATGGATGGTCACCGAAGGATCGATTTTCGCAAGACGCGTTACCGTGTCGGCCGGCCCTCGCAGGCAGCCGCCGAATACGACATTGCCGCGCTTCACCTGGCGAAGGTAAATGCCTTCTTCCGACCTGCTGCTCGAGACGCCGAGCGATGGGCCGATGGCGTAGGCGAGCGGCTCGGTCACGCCCATCTGCGGGCCCCGCGGTGTCAGCGGCACAGCTTCGCCGAACTGCCTCGCCAGTTCGTCGCCCCACGCCCCGGCCGAAACTTGCACCAGCGGCGCCCGGAATTCGCCTGCCGTGTCTGTTGCGACCACGAAGTCCTCACCCGACTTGCCGATCCCGGTAACGCCGACACCCTCGATTACGATCGCTCCGGCGCGACGGGCGGCGCGCGCGAATGCCGGCGCGGCGAGCCGCGGGTTGGCGTGGCCGTCGCGCGGCGACAGCGATCCGAGCACCGCCTCGTGACAGATGTAGGGATAGCGATCACGCAGCATATTCGACGTCAACAGTTCGAGGTCCAGACCATACGCGCGGCACGCTCCAGCGTAGGCTTCGACCCCGGCGGCATCCTCCGCCCGCCACGCCACCCGCAGGTGACCGGCAGGGATGAACTCGACGTCCTCACCGATCAGTTCCGGCAACCGGCCCCAGATCTCGCGCGACCTGTTGGCGAGTGGCAACTGTGGCAAGAAGCGACCCTGCCGGCGCACGTTGCCGAAGTTGGTGCCGCTGGCGTGTCGACCGACAATGTCACGCTCGATCAGTATCACCGAACGGCCGCGCTGGCGCAGAAAGAACGCCGTCGCGGTGCCCATGATCCCGCCGCCGATGATGATCACGTCGGCCTGTCGCATGCTCACCGTGGTCCGGGCATCGACGTTCATGAATTACGCTCCGCGGAGATCGACAGCGGCTTTACTGGCGACTGCCCCCGCAGCCGCCCGGCGTCACGAGTCGCGACCCCGAGCGCGGCGGCGAGGATTTCGCCCGCCGCAGCGCCGCAGAAGCGGCCTTGGCAACGGCCCATACCAACGCGCACGAAGGATTTGGCGCGATTGAGTTCACGCGCATCGAGGTCGCGCACAGAACGGCGCAACTCGCCCGCCGTGATCGCCTCACAACGGCAAACCAGCGTCTCGTCTGCTGTCGCCGCGGCCAGGCTGGCCGGCCACAGGAAGGCGCGTTCGAGCCCGGCCGTGAAGCGCCGCATGCGCGCGTGCTGGCGCCTGAGGCGTTTCTCTTCCTCCGCGGATCGCGTGATCCCCAGATCGTCGAGCAACGCAATGGCTGCCAACCGACCCTGGATTTCGGCAGCGTCCGCGCCGTTGACGCCGGCACCATCGCCGGCAACATAAACGCGCTCGACAGTTGTCCGCCCGGCGTCGTCCTGCACCGGCAGCCACTGCCCGGCCGAGGCTCGAAAGGCGAAACGCGCGCCGGCCAGGTCGGCGAGCTGTGTCTCCGAACGGAGGCCGAAGCCCAGTCCCACGGCATCACAGTCCGTCTCGCGCCGCTGTCCCCCATCGTCCGTCCAGATGACGCGCGATACCCGGCCGCTGCCCTCGATTGCAAGCGGCGTGACGCCGGTCCATAGCGGGACGCCGAGGCGGCGAAGCTGCGCCACGTAGTAGAGCCCTTTGGCCAAGACGCCCGCTCGGGACGCGAGTTGCGGCAAAGCCGCGAGACGCGCCCTGAACGGCGAGACGTCGAGTACGGCAGCAGGCTTGGTTCCCGCTTTCACATATTGGTATGCTACGAGCGTCAGAAGCGGACCAGTTCCCATCAGCACCGGTCGCCGGCCGATGGTCGCCGCCTGCGCCTTGAGCGCCACCTGCGCGCCGCCGAGACTGAACACGCCCGGCAGTGTCCAGCCCCGCACCGGCAACAGCCGGTCGGTCGCACCGGTAGCAAGCAACAGTGCGTCGAATCGGACCTCGGTTATGCGGCCTCCGGCATTGAGGAACAGGCGTCGCCCGTCGACAGCGTAGGCAAGCGTCATCGGACGATGGTCGATCGCAGGGCGAAGCGCATCGAATGCATCATGCAGCGCCTTCGCGCGACCTGCCTCGAAGCCGTATAGCGTTTCGTAGGATCGCTCGAGTCCCGAGTGCGGGCGCCGGTAGATCTGACCGCCCGCGCGCTCGGCCTCGTCGACCACGATGGGCCGCACGCCGGCCGCCACCAGCCGCTCCGCCGCCCGGACGCCGGCCGGCCCTGCCCCGACGACGACTACGGTCTGACCAGCCATGCCACCCCCGTCGTCACCTGCATGCCGTCGGTGACCTGCGTCGTACACGCTCGCAGCCGCTCGCCGCTCTCCGTCGTTACCCAGCAGTCCTGGCACACGCCCATCATGCAGAAACCGGCACGCGGACCGTCACCGAACTCACTCTCGCGAAGGCGCGCATGGCTCGCTAGCACGGCCGTCAGCAGCGTATCGCCGACGAGCGCCGTCACCTCGATGCCGTCGACATGGAGCCGGATCGTCGCGCGGTCCGCGCAACCGATGCGGCGAAGAAGACCTCGTGTCTGATCGGGATGGCTCATGATGAGCGAAGGCTACCGCGCGCCGCCGGGCAGTTGTCCAATGCGATGTCCATGGACCAATATAAGGCGCCTTTATAGGATGCGCCAATGAAAGCCCGCCAGCTCGAAATCTTCCGCGCCATCATGCAATGCGGCTCGCTGACCGGCGCCGCCCGCGTGCTCAACGTTTCACAGCCGGCCCTGAGCCAATCCTTGATGCACACCGAAGACGCCCTCGGCTTCAAGTTGTTCGAGCGGCGCGCCGGCCGCCTGATCCCGACTGCGGAGGCGACGCAGCTCTATCCGGAAGCCGAGCGCCTGTTCCGCGAGCTCGAATCGCTGCGCCGCTATACCAGCGAGTTGAGGCATGGTCGCACCGGATTCGTCCGGATCGCCGCATCGGCGCCCGCGTCGCTGTCGATCGTACCGCTGGCGCTCAAGAGCTTCCGGACCAGGTTCCCGGAGGTTCGTACGCTCTCCTACGTGGTGCCGCACGACACCATGGTCGAGATGCTTCGTCGCGGCGAGGCCGACCTCGGCATCGCGATGAACGATGCTCCCCAGGCCGATATCGACATCGAGCCCCTCGCCGAAAGCGAGATCGTATGTCTCATGACCGACCACCACACATTCGCCGAGCGCAAGCGCGTCGGCCTCGCGGAACTGGCCGGCGAGACGCTGATCAGCTATCGCGCCTCGTCGCTACCCGGACAGCTTCTCGCCCGCGCCGCCGCAGCCAGCGACACAACGCTCGCCCCAGCTGTCGAGATCGACGTCTCGATCATTGCCGCCCCCTTCGTCCAGAACGGCATCGGCATCGCGCTTGTCGACGGCCTCCTGCCGTGGTCGACGTTTGCCGGCGTGGTCACACGCCAGCTTCGTCCGCGCATCCCGCTGCCGCTCTGCCTGTTCGCGAGCCGCACGCGGCCGCCATCGCGCCACCAGACGAATTTCGTCGAACACCTGCGTTCGGCTGTGCAACGGCTGGGCCGCGACCGCACCTGGAGCGGCCACCTCGTCGCCAAGGCCCCAGTGGCGCGGGCAGGCCCCAGCGGCGCCCGTGCATAAGGCGGCCTTATTTGGGCGGCCGAGAAATCTCTTGGACTTTGCCTCCTCCGCAATCGAGCCTTTTGGCGGATCAACGGCAACGGGGGCAGCGCATGGCGTGGCGGATCGGCGTCGACATCGGCGGCACGTTCGCGGACTTCTGCGCCTTCGACGAGGCGAGCGGTGCGCTGCACACACTGAAGGTCCTTACGACGCCCGACGAACCTGGACGCGAGATAGGGGAAGGTCTCGACATCCTCGCGGCGCGACACGGCGTTCGCTCGGCCGAGATCGCAGCTTTCGTGCACGGCACCACCGTCGGCATCAACACGATCATTCAGCGCCGGGGCGCACGTCTAGGCCTCATAACGACCAGGGGCTTCGAGGATGTCATCGAGCTCGCCCGCCTGCAGATGCCCGACATGTACAGCCTGTTCTGCGCGCGAGGCGAACAACTCGTCCCGCGTGACCGCATATTCGGCGTCAGCGAACGCACCCTCGCCGATGGCACCGTCGAGACGCCGCTCGATGAGACGGAACTCGGGGAAGCGGTCTCCGAGGCGATGGCGAAAGGATGCGAGGGCATCGTCATTGCCTTCCTGCACAGCTACCGCAATCCGGCGAACGAGCGACGTGCGCTCCGGCACTGCAGGACGTTGGCCCCGGACCTCTTCGCCTTCGCGAGCGCGGAGGTCTGGCCGGTCGTGCGCGAATACGAGCGCACGACGACGGCCATCATGAACGGCTATGTTCATCCGCGCGTTGCCGGCTATATCACCGCCCTCGAAGCGCGACTTGCCGACCGTGGCGTACCGGCGCCCGCCATGCTGACCAAATCCAACGGCGGCGTCATGCGGGCGAGCCACGGCAAGCGTGATTGCGTCGGCATGCTGCTCTCGGGGACCGCCTCGGGGGTAACAGGCGCGGCGTATGTCGCCAAGGCCGCGGGCATCGCCAACGTACTGACGCTCGACGTCGGCGGCACCAGTGCCGATGTCGCCCTCATTGTAGATGGAAACGCGCAGTTCGGCTCCAGCGAGACGATCGGCGACCTGCCGCTGAACGTACCGAGCGTATCGGTGACCTCGGTCGGCGACGGCGGCGGATCGATCGCGATGACGGACACCTTCGGCGTGCTCAGGGTCGGACCCGAGAGTGCGGGATCGACACCGGGGCCCGCCTGCTATGGACGCGGCGGCACCCGGGCGACGGTGACGGATGCCATGGTCGTCGCCGGCCTGCTCGGCCACGCTCCTCTCGCCTACAGCTCGATCGCGCTCGACGCGCACCGCGCCCGAGCCGCCGTCGAGCCGATCGCCGCGGCCCTCGGCCTGGAGCCGATCGCCGCCGCCGACGCCATCATCGAAGTGGCGGTCTCGAACATGTTCGTCGAACTCAACAAGCTCGTGGCACGCTACGGCATCGATCCAGCAGACTTCACATTGATGCCGTTCGGCGGTGGCGGTCCGATGCTTGGCTGCTTCGTCGCCGCTGAGATCGGCATCCGTCGCGTTCTGGTACCGCTTCGCCCCGGCGTCGTCAGCGCGCTCGGCGGTCTGATCGCGGACCTCAAATGCGACTTCATCGCCACTGTGTTCCGCACACTCGAACCCTCCGCCATGGCCGATCTGGCTGCCGAGGTCCGTCGGCTCGAGGCCGATGCGGTGGATTGGCTCGTCCGTCAGCAGCGCTTCGAGGGCGAGCACCGCGTGACGGTATCTGCAGACATGCGCTATGCCGGCCAATCGTTCGAGATAGAGGTCGACCTCGAGCGGTCGTGGCTCGACACCGGCGACGCGACGGCAATCGCCGAAGCCTTTCACAAGCGGCACTCTGCGATCTACGAGTTCGCCGATCCGGGCTCACCGGTCAACATCGTCAACCTCCGTCTGGTGATCGCGGGCCTCACGGCAAAGCCGCGACTCGTCGACCTGGAACCGGCGAGCGCGCCCGCCAGGCCATCGCGCCATGTTTCTGCGCACATGCGGGGCCGACCGGTAGAGGCCGCGCTGTTCGACCGCGCTGCACTTCGGCCTGGCCACACATTTTCCGGCCCCGCAATCGTCACGCAGGAGGACACGACGACCATTGTGCCGCCGGATGCGACGGTAACCGTCGACACCCTTGGTAACCTGCTCGTCGACATGGGAGCATGAGGCGATGACGACATCTGCAAAAGTCTTCCTGCAGGTCCTGGCCAATCACACGCGCGCCGCGGCCGAGAGCATGGCCTACACGTTGCACCGCACCGCGCGATCGACATTCGTCAAGGAGACGCAGGACTTCACTGTCATGTTGATCGATCCGGAGGGCGCCACCGTGGCGGTACCGATGGATCTCGGCGCGACATGGTATCCCGGCATCAGTTACGCCAAGGCGATCGAAATGGCGGGCACATACGAGCCCGGCGACATCGCTTTCACCAACGATCCCTATTCCGGCTATCTCGCCACTCATACGCCGGATACGCACTTGTGGATGCCTGTCTTCCACGAGGGGCGCATCGTCTGCTTCACAGGCGGCCATATCCACAACACCGATATGGGTGGAGCGGTGCCGGCGAGCCTGTCACGTGCGCTAACGGAGATACATCAGGAGGGCGTGCGGTTCCCGCCGACCAAGCTTCTCCGGCGCGGCGAGATCGACGAGGATCTGCTGCGCGTGATGATGCTCAACGTCAGGAAGCCCGAGCAGAACCTCGGCGACATGCACGCGCTTATCGGCGCACTCAAGACCGGCGCGCGCAAAGTCGAGGCGATGATCGCCAAGTTCGGTGCCGGTCGCTTCGTCGCGGGCCTCGCCGGCCTGCAGGACTACGCCGAGCATCAGGCGCGCGAACTCCTCGCCGCGATGCCCGACGGCGAATACCTCTTCACCGACTTCACTGACGAGGACGTCGCCGGTGGCCATCCGTGCCGGCTCGCCCTGCGCCTCGTCATCGAGGGTGACAGCGCCATACTGGACTTCACCGGCACAGACCCCCAGGTGACAGCCTCACTCAACGTGCCGACCGGAGGCAATCCCCGGCACACGCTGCTGCTCGTCGGTGTCTACTACGTGCTCTACACGCTCAACCCGGGCCTGCTTCTGAACTCCGGCCTGACGCGGCCATTCACCTGCATCGCGCCTGAAGGCTCGATGCTGAACCCGCTGCCCCCCGCCGCGGTCGGCATGCGAAGTCTGACGTGTGCGCGGCTGAGAAGCCTCATTTTTGGTGCTTTCGCGCAGGCGATTCCCGAACGCATGCCTGCCGCGCCCGCCGGCTCCAGCTCGATCATGAACGTGATGACCACCGACAACCGCACGCACCGCACCGTGATCGCGGCCGTGAACCCGATCGTCGGCGGCGGGGGCGGCATGCCCCATCGCGACGGCACCAACGGGTCCGGCGCCGACAGCGCCTACCTCAAGAACTCGCCGATCGAGGTCACCGAAAGCGAGGTACCGATCCAGTTCGTGCGCTACGGTCTGATGCCGGATTCCGGCGGGGCCGGTCGCTGGCGTGGCGGCCTTGCCACGGCGCTCGATTTCAAGGTCTTCGCGCCGGATACCAGGATAACCGCGCGTAACCGCGACCGCAGCCGCTTTCGCCCTTGGGGCACACTCGGCGGCAAGGCCGGCAAACCGTCCGACTTCGTCATCAATCCCGGTACCAAGGCCGAGCGAGTGCTCGGCAACGCGGATTTCGTGGTCGCCGAGCCGGGCGACGTCGTCCATATTCATTCGCCAGGCGGCGGCGGGCGCGGCGACCCTTATGCACGTGAGGCGGAGCGCGTGGCCGACGATGTCGCCCGGGGCTATGTGACGGCCGCCGCGGCCCGCGCCGAGTATGGCGTGGTAATAGCCGATGGCGCATTGAACGGGCCGGCAACCATCGCTTTGAGGGCCGCAATTCGCGCAAGCTCCGGTCATACCGCATTCTATGACTTCGGGCCCGAGCGCGACGCATTCGAACGGCTGTGGCCGCCGACCGCCTACGCGGCTCTTCACTCATTGCTCGCGCGACTACCGCACCACTGGCGCTATTTCGTGCGCACGAAGGTGATGGACATCGTTGCAGGCCTGCCCACGCAAGAAGATCCGTCGGCAGGCGTCCTCGCGGCGTTCAAGCTGGCGCGCGAAAGGTACCCCGCGATACCCGACGTCGCGGGGCGGTGAGCCGGCTACAAACTCCCACTCAACCCAACGCCTGACTGGCTAGCGCCCATAAAGCAGGCGATGGTGCGGTCGCCGGCCATGCCCCGCGTGTCATCACGACGACGGTGTCGACGACCTGCAGGCCGGCGCCTGCGAGCACTCCACAGAGCATGTCGCCGGTGCTGGTTACATCGATACGGTTGAAGCCATCACCAACGCTCGCAGACACAAGGGCCTCGGCGTCCGCGACATCCGCCGCCGACACCGGTCCAATGAGATTGCCACGCCCGAACGCGCGTGCGCCGGCGAAGCCGGTGATGACACCGGCGGTCTCCGTCACGAAGCCTCGCCCCTCGAAGAGTATGCGGGTAACGAGACGCGCGCGCGGCGCGCCGAACGCGGCCGCGTCGAGCGCGACGATGGCATCGTGATCGGCGGCGACGGCCGCTCGCACCCGCCGATCGGGCGCAGTTGACCTCGCCACGCCCTGAACCTGGCGCACGAGACCCTCGCGGCGGAACCCCGCCTGCTCGTAGAGTTTCACGCCAGCCTCCGTCGCGTGCAGTCGCAAGGCACGGCCGTCGGCAAGGGCGATCAGGCGCTCGACCAATAGGCGCCCAATACCGCGACCTTGAACATCCGGGCGAACCAGAATCAGACCAACCGTCGCAGCGCTCGCCCCCCACCGCCAGATGAGCGCGGTACCGACCAGTGCGCCCGACACATCCCGCACCCCGATGCCTTCGCCAAGATCGAGCATGGTTTGCCAATCGGCGAGGCGATGCGGCCAGCGAAGCGCCATGGTCAGGGCATGCGCCTCCGCGAGATCGGTCGGCGCCAACGGGTCGACGGTGATCGCGGGTCCGACCAGTCTCATGCTTCCAGGTATCCCGCGAGCCAGCGCGCCGTTGCATCGAACGCGCGCTCGCCGTCGATCGCGGCTGCGAGCCGCTCACCGATCAGCGCGCCGAACTTGAACATCTGTCCGTCGCAGTTGGTGACGACAACGCGGCGATTTCTACGTTCAAGCTTGAAGCGGCGCACCTCATCGGCGACGTAATAGCCGACCTTGGCACGCATGATCTCGTATCCTCCGGCATCGCGCAGATAAGGTGCGAAGGCTCCGATAACCTCGCGCGCCTGTACGGAATCGGGCGCGAAGCCTTGGTCGGGGCCTGCTGGCTTGCGCAGCATGCCGCTGCCGAACTTGAGCCCCGTACCGGCGCGCGGCGGCAACGTGTAGACATTGCGGTCGCCGATCACGCAGAGGGCCGGCCCCTCGTGCCAGGCGCGGGTGAAGTCGTCGGGCGCCCGGACATAGCAGAGCGTCTGACGCTGCACCGGCACCGAAGCATAGTCATCCGGCAGCAGGCGCTCGAGCCATGCGCCGGCCGCCACGATCACCAGGTCAGCGGAGATCCGCTGACCACTGGCCAGCGTGATGCTCGCCTCAGCGTCATCCACTGCCGTGACGCGAGACTGAGGGACCAGCACGGCGCCGCGCTCCGCGACCAGAGCAGCAAGATCCGTCACGATCCGGTCCGCAAGCAGCGCACCGCTCGGATGGCACAGCACACAGCTCGCATGGGCCGGTAGATCCAGTTGTGGTACTAATCGCGCTAGCGCGGCGCCAGTCACCACCTCGTGTGGCAGGCCGGCGCGCCTGATCGTGGCCAGCGAACGATCCGCATAGTCGCCGCTGGCAAGCGAAATCGAAACGACGCCGCTGTCGGCGAAGTGGCAGCGCCCGATCTCCGTCCACAGCCGGTCCCACGCGGCGAAGGCATCGCGCACCATGCGTGCGTAGCCCTCAGCGTCGTTATACTGGAAGCGGATCATGCGGTGTTCGTCGAACGACGCGCTGTCAGGGTTCGGGATCGCGCCCTGCTCGACGATCGTGACGTGGTGACCTCGCCGTAGCGCGCTGCGCGCGATCGACAGGCCGACGATGCCGGCGCCGACGATGACGATCTTCATCGATCAATGAACTCCGTCAGAAGGCACTCGCCAGACGCAATGCGTCGTAGACCGCACTGTGAACGCCGCGGCTCGTCACCGCATCACCGATGCGATGCAACTCGTAAGCACCGCCGGCGAGACGCGTGGGCTCGACCTGCGGGGTGCGTGCGAGCAGCGCATCGATGTTGGTGACGCCATTGTTGAGCGAGCCGGCACGTAGGGCATCGAACACCTCCGTCACCGGTTCCGTCCCGTTTTCGACGATCACCTGCGAGCCCTCGAGCGTCATCAGGCCACCCGTCAGTTCATGCCGGAACGTCGCCGCAAGCCGGTTGCCGCGACGCTCGACCTTGATGAGTTGCTGATCCACATGAACCTTCACACCGTTCTCGGCGAAGCGCTTGCGATAGACGACGCGCGCTGAATATTCCATCTCGAGAGCAACGTTGTCATCGAGCGTGGCGAACTGCACGGCGCGGCCCTGCTCGGCGAGATGCAGTGCGGTGGAAACCGCGTGATGACGACCCGTTCCATCGGACACGATGATGTCGTCCTTGGCGAGCGACGGATCGGAGAGCACGTCCCACACCGTCTGGCAGTTCTCGGCGCCGTCGAGCCAGGAGAGGTCCGGCACACCGCCGGTCGCGACGATCACGGCATCCGGCTTCTCGGCGATCACGTCTGTATCGCTCGCATACGTGTTCAGCCGCACATCGACGCCGAGCCGATCCAATTCGGCGACACGCCAGTCGACGATGGCGATGAGGTCTTTTCGCCAGGACGCCTTGACCGCGAGCAGGAGCTGGCCGCCGAGCCGGCTCGCCGCCTCCATGAGCACCACCTTGTGGCCGCGCTCGGCGGCCACGCGGGCTGCTTCAAGCCCGCCTGGGCCGCCGCCGACGACGACGACTTTCCGCCCGGCGCGCTCGGAGCGCTCGATGACTTGCGGCAGGATCGCCTCCCGGCCGGTCGCCGGGTTGTGAATGCAGGCGACCTTCTTCCACATGCAGTGCGAAGCGCCGACGCACGGACGGATGCGCTCCTCCTCGCCACGCATGAGCTTGTTGGCGATCTGCGGATCCGCCATGTGCGCGCGCGTCATCGCCACCATGTCGAGCAGGCCCTCGGCAATAGCGTGGCGCGCGGTCGCGATGTCCATGATGCGTGCGGCATGGAAGACGGGCAGCTTCACCTCGCGCTTGAAGGCACCGACCGGCTTCAGGAACGGCGCGATAGGTTGCGACATCCCGGGCATGTTGTGCTCGGCGAGCGTCAGGTCGGTGTCCATTCGACCGAAGATGCAGTTGAAGAAATCGATCTGTCCTGCGCGCTCCAGAATCTTGGCAATTCGCAGACACTCGTTGAAATCGATGTTGTCGGGCGAGCCTTCCTCGGTGCCTTCATCGACGACGAAGCGGATGCCCACCAGCCAGTCGTCGCCGACTGCCTTGCGGATCGCATCGTGCACTTCCAGCGCGAAGCGGGTGCGGTTCTCGGTCGATCCCCCCCAGCGGTCGGTGCGTCGATTGGTGCGTGGCGATAGGAATTGCCCGATCAAGTGGCCACCGGTCACCGTCTCCACGCCATCCAGTCCACCTTCCTTGCAACGCTTGGCGGCGTCAGCATAATCGCGGATGACGCGCGCGATATCGTGCTCGTCCATCTCTCTCGGAAAATTGCGATGGCGGCGCTCGCGGATCGGCGAGGGTCCCATCGTTGCAAGCCAGTTGACGGACAACGCGTCGGCGCGCCGGCCAAGGTGCGAGATCTGACACATGATCGCTGCGCCCTGGCCGTGGATCCGCTCTGAGAACGCCTGGAGGTGTGGAATTACGTCGTCCGTCGAGACATTGATCTGCCCGCCGCCCCAGCTTGAATCCGGCGCGACCATGGACGAGCCACCGAACATGGTGAGTGCAATGCCGCCCTTGGCCTTCTCCTCATGATAACGCTGGTAGCGCTCCTTCGGCATGCCGCCATCATCGAGTGTCGAGGCATGGCTCGTGCTCATGATGCGATTGCGGAGGTGGAGCGTCTTCAGCCTGAAAGGCTCGAGCAGCGGATCACGGCTCCGGCGCGCGCCGGTGGCGCCGTCCGCACGGACGTCGGAGTGGGGGTGGTCGCTCATTTCGTTTTTTCCTGGTTCAAGAAGCACCGGCGACGGCCCGACCTCCTGGTCGTGTGCGATCGACGGTCATTTCGATCAGTTCGCTCTCGCTCAAGTGGCAGACGATCTCGGCTCCGGTCGAAAGCCGCCGGTGCGGCGGACGCACCGCCTCGCACAGTCCGGGCCTCGAAACTGCGCACCGCCCGAAGAACGCACAGCCGACGCGCGAGGCGCCCCCCGTTGCCTGCGCGGCCGGCGCGATTGGCCTGTGAACGGCCACCTCGTCGAGCCAGCCTATGCGCAGTTCAGGGATCGAGCCGAGCAGCAGAGCGGCGTATGGATGCAGCGGCGGCAGGCGCAACGCCGCTTGACTGGCCAGTTCGACGCGCGAGCCGGCATAGAAGATGGCGATCTCGTCGCAGACGGCACGCACTGTCGACAGATCGTGGCTGATGAAGAGATAGGCGAGCCCCAGCTCGCGTCGCAGCTCGGCGAGCAACTCGAGGATGGCCGCTGCGACCACCGTGTCCAGTCCGGATGTCACCTCGTCGCAGAGGATCAGTCGCGGGCGGGCGGCGAAGGCGCGCGCGAGATTGACCCGCTGCTTCTGGCCGCCCGACAATTCCGAAGGCAGTCGGCCAGCCAGCTCGCGCGGCAGGCGCACCATGTCGAGCAACTCGCCGACGCGCGCCTTGCGTGCAGCGGCATCCAGACCTTCGTAGAGCGTCAGCGGTCGCGCCAGGATACGTTCAACGGTGTGCGCCGGATTGAGCGCTGTGTCGGCCATCTGAAACACGATCTGGATATCGCGCAACTCCTGGCGGGAGCGCTCGCCGACGGTTCGGCCTAACGGCTTGCCATCGAAGTCAACGGTTCCGGTCACCGGTGGCAGGAGCCCGGCGATGACGCGCGCCAAAGTGCTTTTGCCCGACCCGGACTCACCGATCACGCCGACTGATGAGCCGGAACCGATGATGAGGTCTACGTCCCGGAGCACCGGGATCGCCGGCTGGCCATCGGCACCAAGCGGGCCGTAGCCGGCCGAGACACCGCTGACCGCCAACAGGGGGACGGAGACCCCGCGATCCGTCTCGTCCCGCGCCCCGGCACAGACGCCGCGCGCCGGCTCGACCGCATCGAGAAGGCTCCGCGTGTAGGCGTGCTGGGGCGACGCGAGCAGTGCTGCCGTTCTCCCTGTCTCCTGCACCCTGCCCTTTCGCAACACCACGATTCGGTCTGCCATCTGCGCGACGACGGCGAGGTCGTGCGAAATGTAGAGCGCGGTGGTGCCACGTTCGCGCACCGCCACCTTGAAGGCCTCGAGCACCTCGATCTGAGTTGTCACGTCGAGCGCTGTGGTCGGCTCGTCGAGGATGACCACGGCGGGATCGGTCATCAGCGCCATGGCGAGCATGAGGCGCTGCAACTGGCCACCGGAGACTTGATGCGGAAAGCGCTCTCCAATGGTCTCTGGATCGGGCAACGCGAGTGCTCGGAAGAGGTCGACCGCCTTGGCGCGCGCCTCCGCGTCGCCCATCGTGCGATGGATGACAGTCGGTTCGATCACCTGCGCAATTATGCGGCGCGACGGGTTGAACGCGGCCGCCGCACTCTGGGCGACGTAGGCGATGCTATGCCCCCGCAGCCGCTGGCGTCCGGCGCGGTCGAGCTCGGCGAGGCGACGTCCCGCGACGCGGATTTCGCCGGCACTGACCGTGCAGCCAGGACGGGCATAGCCCATCAGCGCGAGCGCGATAGTCGACTTGCCGGAGCCGGATTCCCCGATCAGCGCCAGCACCTCGCCCTCGTCGATCGAGAACGAGACGTCACTCACCAGCGCGCTCGTGCGCCCGCTGTCGTCCCGGCCGGTCACCTCGAGTCCGCTGACCTCGACGATGGTGGCCATTTCAATGAGCCTCCATCGCGTTCGGCTTGCGCAGTTGCAGGCTATCGATGATCAGGTTGACGCCGATCGTCAGGGACGCGATGGCGATCGCCGGGACGACCACGGCTGGCGCGGCGAACACCAGGCCCGACAGGTTTTCACGCACCAGCGAGCCCCAGTCGGCATGCGGCGGCTGGATGCCGAGACCGAGAAAGCTCAGCCGCGACAGCAACAATATCACGAACACGAACCGCAGTCCGAAATCGGCGAGCACGGGCCCGATGATGTTCGGGAATACCTCCTCGCGCATGATGTAGCCCGTGCCTTCGCCGCGCGCGCGGGCAACGACGACGAAATCCATCGCATTGGTGTTGACCGCGAGCGAGCGGGCGATGCGGTAGGCGCCGGGCGTGTAGATGATTGCGGCCGTACCGACCAGGATGACCAGTGAGGAGCCGAAAACGGCGACCACGACTAGGCCGAAAAGCAGGCTCGGTATCGAGATCAGCGCATCGAGAAGGCGGCTGAGGGTGGCATCGAACCAGCCGCCGATCACAGCGGCGAGGAGACCGAGTGTGGTACCTGTTGCGCAGGCGAGCACGGTCGCCGCAAGCGCGAGGCCGACAGTGTATTGCGTGCCGTAAAGCACGCGGCTCAGCATATCGCGACCGAGATAATCGGTGCCGAGCGGAAACCTGAGGCTCAATGGGCCGAACACATCCATGTCGACCACTTTGCCCGCCGAATACGGTGCCACATGCGGCCCGATGATGGCCATCGCCAGCCAGAAGCCGACGATCGTGAAGCCGATGACACCGGTCAAGGAAAGCCTCCGTCGCTTGCGGGCGTCAGGCTCGTCGGCCGGTACGGTTTCGCTCGCCATTCGCCCCCCTTACCGGTAGCGCAGGCGCGGATTGGTGACGATCGCCAAAATGTCGGCGATGGTGACGAGCACGAGATAGCCGGTGCAGAAAATCATCGTGCAGGCGAGGACGATCGGAATGTCGCGAGTCGAGACAGCATCGACCATCAGGCGAGCGAGCCCCGGATAATTGAAGATCGTCTCGACGACGACCACGCCGCCGAGCAGGGAGGACAGACTGAGCGCTACGGCGTTGGCGATCGGGCCCACGGCATTCGGCAGGGCGTGCAGGGCCACGACCCGCGCCTGACTGGCCCCCTTGAGCACCGCCATCTCGATGTACGGCGCCCGCAGCGTATTGACGACGGCAGCCCTCGTCAGCCGAGCCATCTGTGCGACCACGAGACAGGTCAGCGTCAGCACCGGCAGCGTCAGGGAGCGCAGCGTGGCGAGCAACGGCTGGTTTTCGTTGAGCGTCGAGAGGGCCGGTAGCCACCGCAACTGCACGGCAAGCACGATGACGGCGACGGTCGCCACCAGGAATTCCGGGACCGAGACCATCGACACCGTCATCGACGAGACGATGCGATCGTAGCGCGAGCCCTGCCGCATCGCAGCCGTGATGCCGAGCATCAGCGCCAGCGGCACCGAGACGAGGGATACGAGGCCTGCCAGAAGCAGCGAATTCGGAAGCCGTTGGCCGATCAGTTGCGCGACCGAGGCGCGATTGATGAGGGAAAGTCCGGGATCACCCGTCAGCAACCCACCGAGCCAGCTCAAGTAGCGCTGCCAGGCGGGCAGGTCGGCACCGACTTCCTTTCGCATCGCCGCCAGGAGTTCGGGCGTCGCGGCCTGGCCCAGGATCTCCTCGGCGAAATCGCCCGGCAGCCCGAGCGTCGCCGCGAAGACGATGACCGAGACGATCAGCAGGATCAGCACATTGACGCCGATCCGGCGCGCGATGAGACCGAGGATCGTCGCATTCATGAGTGGGAAGCTGCTCCTTGTTCGACAACGACCGGAAGGCGGGCGGGCGGACGAAGCGTGCCCACCCGCCCGCGCCTCCCGTCAGGCCTCGAGCCAGACGTGCTCGGCGAACGCATTGCCCATGAACCCACCGACCGGGATCGGCTTCAGGCCCTTCAGCTTGTCTGCGTGGGCGTCGAGCAGTGTGATGAACACTGGAATGCCGATGCCGCAGTGGTCCTTGATGATGCTCTGGACTTCGCCATAAAGTTGCTTGCGCTTGCCCTCGTCGGCTTCGGCCCGTGCTTCGAGGATCAGCTTGTCGCAGCGCTCGTTCTTCCAGGCGCTCTCGTTCCAGCGGGCTTCTGATTTGAAGAACAGCGTCAGCAGCACGTCCGCACTCGGTCGCGGGTTGATGGCGCCGAAACCGAGCGGCTTCTTCATCCAGTAGTTCGACCAATAGCCGGCTGCCGGCACCTGCTTGACATCGATGTTGAGGCCGATCTTCTTGGCGGCTTCCTGCAGTAGCACCCCCATTTCGACCGAGCCGGGCGCCGCAGGCGAGGCATACAATTCGACCGGGGTCGAACCCACTCCCGACTTCTGGAAGTGGAACTTCGCCTTGTCGGGATCGAACGGCCGCTGCGGCAGGTCCTTGTTGTAGTAGCGGTTGGAGGGATCGATCGGCTGGTCGTTGCCGATCACCGCATAGCCACGGAACACGGCCGTGCGAATCTCCTCGCGATTGAAGAGGTACTTGATCGCCGTGCAGAAGTCCGCGTTGCGCGTCGGGTCCGCGTCCTGGCGCATGACGAGATCGGTGTAGTACCCGGCCTTGGTCTCGAACACCGAATAGCCGGGCGTCGCCTTGATCTGGCGGATCGAGCGCGGATTGATGCCGGCGATCAGGTGGACGTCACCGGAGACGAGCGCGTTGACGCGGGCCGTTTCGTCCGAAATGCCGATCAACTCGATCTCGTCGACGTAGGGCTTGCCCGGCTTGAAGTAATTCGGATTGCGCACGCCGATAGTACGCACACCGGGCGTGAACTCCTTCACCTTGTAGGGGCCGGTGCCGTTCGCGGTCTTGAATTCGGTCGTGCCGTTCTTGATGATCAGGAAGTGCCAGGTCCCGAGGATGACCGGCAGATCCGCATTCGGTGCCTCGAGCGTGATCGTGACCTCGTGCTTGCCGGTCGCCTTGATATCCTTCATCTGCTTGGCGAGCGCATTGGCACGCGAGGCGACCTTCGGATCCTTGTGGCGGTTCAGCGAGTAGACGACATCGTCGGCCGTCAGCTCGGAGCCGTCGTGGAAGGTGACGCCCTTGCGCAGCTTGAAGACCCAGACGGTCGCCTTCTGGTGGGTGAACGACTCGGCGAGTTCCGGCTGCGGCACGAGTTGGCCGTCGAGAGCGGTCAACCCGTTGTAGAACATCGTGCAGCGCGAGTAGTCGGTCGAGAACGACTGGCGTGCAGGGTCGACCGTATCGTTCGGCGAAATAGAACTTCCGGCCACCTTGATGCGGCCACCCTTCTTCGGCGTCTGGCCGAGTGCGGGAGTCGAAGACAGCATCGCCTCGGCGGCAGCGAGGCTCATGCCGCCGGCCACGAGAACGCCGAGCAGCTCACGTCGGTTCAGTCCGCGGCTGGTGATGCGCTGCAACTCACTGGCATCGACCCGAGGCTGGGTCGGATCGAACGTGCCGGACCTCTTCGTCATCTGCGCTGCCCCTTCTCATGTTGCGCTACCGGAATTTACAGCTGCAAGCGTGACACGCGCGCGCGAAACGCGTCCAATTGACATTTCATAGGGGGGGCATACGCTGAGCGTATGAAGGCGCTCGACAATCTGATGCGCTCACCGCGCTCGCTTCTCATTTTTGAGGCAGTTGTCCGTACGGGCAGCTGTACGGCGGCTGCCCGCGCCTTCAATCTCACGCAGCCCTCCGTGAGCCGCAACATCGCTCACCTCGAGTCCGCGCTCGGCGTTGCGCTGTTCCTACGTCGTCCGACGGGCCTCGAACCGACGCCGGAAGGAATGCTGCTCTATCGCGCCATCGCCGAAGGACTCGAGCGCATCGGGGAAGCGGTGGACGCCATCTGTCAGCCCCATCTGCGCCGTCAGGCGGTCGTACTCTCGCTGTCCACGGCATTTGTCACACACTGGTTCGTGCCGCGAATGCGCGCGTTCAATCAAGCCTTTCCGGATGTCGACCTTCGTTTCGAGCTGACGTCGGGCGCGCTACGCGGTCCACCCGGCAACGTCGACCTCGCCATGCGCCGTACGCCGACCTGCGAGACCGACGATTACATCTGTCCGTTCATGCCTGAGGTGGTTCTGCCGGTGTGCAGCCAAGCCTATCTCGAGCGCCACGGCACACTCGGCGCAGAGGGTCCGATTACAAGCCACGTGCTGCTCGAGTTGACCGAGACGGAAATCGGCTGGCGGCTGCTGCTCGGTGCGCGCTCTGAGCCATTGGTGAGTTCCGGCCGCTGGTTCGAGTTCTCCGACTATGCCGTGGTGTTGCAGACCGCGATTGGCGGACAGGGGATCGCCCTTGGTTGGATCAGCGCCGTTTCGCGCCTGATCGCGGGCGGTACGCTGGTGCCCGCTTCCAGGCTGCGGCTGGAGACCGGCGCTCATTTCTCCCTCATCTCGCCACGCACCCGGTCGGTCCGCCCGATCGTGCATCGCATCCGCGATTGGATGGTCGACGAGATGCAGCGCGAATACAGGGCGTTGTTGCCGCTGATCGCAGAAGCTGAACCCGCAGCGGCAGCACGACGCGCGCGCCGCCCGACGCGTGCAGCGGTAGTATCCGGCTAACGGCCGTCGCGGAGGAAGCGCATGCCCGACATCGTCATTACACGCGAGATGGGCGCCACTAAAGGGCGCTATGTGGCGCACCTCGACGGCATCGCGGACGAGGCCGAGCTGACGTTCTCGCGTGTCAACCCCACACTCGTCATCGCCGACCACACCTTCGCTCCTGACAGCATGCGTGGCATGGGTGTCGCCAGAGCGCTGGTCGAGCGCCTCGTCGCGGACGCACGCTCGGAAGGTTTCCGCATTATCCCGCTCTGCCCCTACGTCAAGGCGCAATACGCGCGAAACCCCGATTGGTCCGACGTCATGCAGGGCTGAGTGCCGCGACCTTGTCGGGTGTCGCCGGAACCGCATCGTCCTCGGGCCGGATGGCGAACCACGTCACATAGAGCGCAGGCAGGAAGACGAGCGTCAACAGCGTTGCCACCATGAGGCCGCCGATCACCGCATAGGCCATGGGCCCCCAGAACACGGTCCCGGCGATCGGCATCATGCCGAGGATGGCGGCCGCGGCAGTGAGCAGGATCGGTCTCAGTCGATGCTCGGTAGCGCTGATCACCGCCGCCCAGGGATGCTCGCCGTCGGCGATGTGGTGGTCGATCTGATCGACGAGGATGACCGAGTTGCGGATCACCATGCCGGTCAGAGAGATGATGCCGAGGATGGCGACGAAACCCATTGGCACGTTGAAGAGCAGCAACGCCGCGGCGACACCGATCAACGCCAACGGTGCGGTGAGCAGCACGATGGCGAGGCGCTGGAAGCTCATCAGCTGCACCATCAGGATGAACAGCATGATGCCGACCATGAGCGGGAACACCGCGAAGATGCTCGCCTGCGCGCGGGCCGAGTCCTCCAGCGTTCCGCCGATCGCCACGCCGTAACCGGGCGGCAGCGTGCGGGCGAAGGAAACGACCGTCGGGCGCAATCGGTTGACCACCGTGATCGCCTGCACGCCGGCAGGCACCTCGGCCTGCACGGTTATCGTCGGCAGGCGCTTGCGCCGCCAGATCAGCGGCGGCTCGAGCTGATAAGACAGTGTCGCGATCTGGGCGAGCGGCACCGAGCCGCCCGACGGCGTGGCGAGTTGCAGCGCGCGCAAGGTGTCGAGGTTGGCGCGCTCGCTCGCGACGGCACGCGCGACGACATCGATCAGGTAGGTGTCATCGCGCACCTGCGTGATCGTGCTGCCGGAGAGCACGGCGTTGATGTTCGAGGCGACCTGCTCGGACGTGAGGCCGACCGCGCGGGCCCGGTCCTGGTCGATCGCAACCTTCACGACCTTGGCCATCTCGCTCCAGTCGAAATTGACATTGAGCACGTCTGGATCACGTCCGATCCGGCCAGCGAAGGCAAGTGCCGCTTCACGCACACGCACGGGATCCTCGCCACTGACCCGGAACTTCAGCGGCCAGCCGACCGGCGGCCCGAGTTCGAGCGGGCTGATGCGGATCATGGCATTCTCGAAGCCCGTCGCCAGCGCCTGGTCCAGCCGCGACTTCACTCCTGCTCGCTGCTTGAAGCCCTTGGTGACGACCACGGCCTGCGCGAAAAACGCATTCGGCAGTTGCGCATCGAGCGGCAGATAGAAGCGCACGGCACCCTGGCCGACGTAGAACGTCCAGTAGTCTATGTCCTTCTCCGCCTTCAGGATCGCCTCGATGCGTCTTACCGTGTCGTCCGTTGCCGTGATGGAGGCATTCTGCGGCAAGGTGACGTTGATCAGGATCTCGGCACGGTCGGATGCCGGGAAGAACTGCTGCTGGACGAAGCGCATGCCGACGAGCGAGAGCGCGAACAGTGCTGCTGTCCCGGCGAGAACCAGCCAGCGCAGCCGCAGCGCGCGATCGAGCAAACGAGCGAACCAGCCGGGCCCGTGGTGCCGTGTGTGGGGCTTCATGGTGTCGGGGAGGATGTAGACGCCGGTCAAAGGTGTCAAAAGCACGGCCACCACCCAGGACGCCGTGAGCGCGATCCCGACCACTGCAAACAGCGAGAACGTATACTCTCCCGCTCCACTCTTGGCGAAACCGACCGGCACGAAACCGGCGATGGTGACGAGCGTGCCGGTGAGCATCGGGAATGCCGTCGAGGTATAGGCGTAGGTCGCCGCGGAGATCTTGTCGTAACCCTGCTCGAGCCGCGAGATCATCATCTCGACGGCGATCATGGCGTCGTCGACGAGGAGCCCGAGCGCGATGATGAGGGCGCCGAGCGAGATGCGCTGCAATGAAATGCCGAAGTAGAGCATTGCAGCGAAAGTGATGGCGAGCACAAGCGGGATGGCGACGGCAACAACGATGCCCGGCCGCCAACCGAGCGCGAGGAAGCTGACGCCGAGCACGATGGCGATCGCTTCCCACAGCGTCTTGGTGAACTCGCCGACCGCCTCCTCCACGACGTGAGGCTGGTTGGCCACGAGATGCGCATCGATGCCCACGGGAAGGTCGGCCACGATGTCGGCCATCGATGCTTTCAGCGCCTTGCCGAGGGCAAGCACGTCACCGCCCGCCGTCATCGAAACGGCAAGGCCGATGGCCGTCTGCCCATTGTAGCGCAGCATCGGCTGTGGCGGGTCAACGTAGCCTCGACGGATGTTTGCGATGTCCGCGAGCTTGTAGAAGCGGTCGCCGGCGCGCAGGTTGACCGAGCGCAGGCTCTCCTCGCTGTCGAAAGCACCGGACACGCGCACCGCAATGCGCTCGCCACCGACCTCCAGCACACCGCTCGGCACGATGGCGTTCTGCGCCTGCAGGCTCTTCATCAGCACGTTGGCATCGATGCCGAGCGCCGCCATCTGCCGTGTCGAGAACTCGAGATAGATCTTCTCGTCCTGAGTGCCCACGAAGTCGACTTTGGCGACGCCAGGTGTGGCGAGGAGCCGCGTGCGCACGCGCTCGAGCTCGTCACGCAGCTCGCGCATCGTGAAACCGTCCGAGGTGAAAGCGTAAATGATCGAGTAGGTGTCGCCGAACTCGTCATTGAAGAATGGACCGCGGATGTCCTGCGGGAGCTGGGACCGGATATCGCCGATTTTCTTCCTGACCTGATACCAGAGATCAGCGACCTTCGCAGCCGGGGTCGAGTCTTTCAAATTGACGTAGACGAGGCTGTCGCCGGGCTTGGTGTAGCTCCTCACGAAATCCAGGAACGGCAACTCTTCGAGCTTTTTCTCGATGCGATCCGTAACCTGCCGCAGCGTCTCGCCGGTATCGGCGCCAGGCCACAGCGTGCGCACCACCATGGTCTTGATCGTGAACGGTGGATCTTCCTCGCGCCCGAGGCCGTCGTAGGCGTAGATGCCGACGGCCGCCGATATCAGCATCAGGAACAGCACGAAACTGCGGTGGCGCAGCGCCCAGTCGGAAAGGTTGAACGCACTCATGCCCCGCCACCCGATAGGAGCCGCACCTTCTGGCCCTTGCGCAGACGGTTGACGCCGGCGGTGACGACGATATCGCCACGGGCAAGGCCCTCGCTGACGATGACGCGTCCCGCCTCGAAGCGCGCCACCGTCACCTGCCTGAGATCGACCGAACTCGAGGCCTTGTCGAAAACCCACACGGCCGGCTTGCCGCCAGCATCGTGCAGCGCGCTGCCCGGCAGCACGACGACCGGCGCCGTGCGCTCCTTGAGGCGGCCGGACACGCTGGCCCCGAAGCGCATGGCAGGCGGTGGATCGGAGAGCGACACCTTCACCTGGAACGTGCGCGTCGTCGCATCTGCGACCGGCGAAACCTCGCGCACACGTCCTTCCGCCGTGATCCCCGGATTGCTGAGCAGCCCCACGACGACCTCGGGACGGTCGCCCGGCTTCCTGTCGCGGAAGGCGCTCTCGGCTATGTTGAATACCGCATCGACCTCGTCAGGTTTGGCGAGCTTGACGACCATCTGCCCCACATTGACCACCTGCCCCGGCTCCGCGCCGATGCCCGTCACGATGCCGTCGAAGTCGGCACGCAACTCCGCGTAGGCAAGCTGGTCCTTGGCGAGAGCGAGCGCCGCCTTCGCCGATTCGAGTTTTGCCTCGCCCGACCGTCTGTTGCGCAGGGCCGCATCGTAGTTGGAGCGGGTGGTCACACCCTTGGCAAGAAGCTGCTCCTGGCGCTCTTCGCTAGCGCGCGCCTCGGTCAGCACGGCCTCGGCCGCCGTGACGTCGGCCTCGGCTGCGCGCAGTTTGTTCTGAAAGTCCTGCTCGTCGAGGCGGGCCAGCAGATCGCCGGCCTTGACAGATACTCCGACATCGACGGCGCGAGAGACGAGCTTTCCAGAAACGCGAAAGCCCAGACTGCTTTCCTGGCGCGGCCTCAGATCGCCAACTGCCTGCCGGTCGTCGTCGATCGGGCGCGGATCGACGACAACGGTGCGCACGGGGCGGATCTCGGGTGGGCGCGCCTCCGCCACCGGCTTGCGTCCAACGATGACAACGGCCGCGACGACACCGGCAGCGAGAAGGGCGGCGACGACGAGGTATGTCCGCGGGATTGTCTGGAACATGGAACCTCCACCTGACCTCTCGAGCAGCGACATTTCACTGTTGCCGGCTTCGGCCGGGCTGGCGCTCGAACCCGACCTTAGTCGCGGGCCCGTCAGCGCGCAGCATCAATCGCACCGGATCGGTTAGCCAAAGTTCTAAGGGCGCCCAGCGTCGGGAGCGGCCCCGGCGGCAGTCAGCCGGCTCCGTCCTGCGCCATCCGCAACGTCCAGAGGGCGGAGCCCGACGGCGCCACGACGTCGGCCGACATCAACATCGCCCCTGCCTTGACGGCGCGCGCCAGCCGCTGGCCGACCGCCATGTAATAGGGCAGCGGCGAGCCGGCGGCGATCCGTGCTGCCGGGGTCAGACGAGGTTCCAGACCGGGTACTGCATGGCGACTACCGACAATGTCGAGTAGGTGACCGGCCGGCAGATCCCGCGTGGCAACCGCGGTGAGATCCACGACCTGCCGGTAGCGGGTGTCGACGCTGGTGTTGGCGAGACGCGCCGCCGAGATTATCGAGACCGGCGCCTCGACACCGAGCAGGTGCGACGGGTTGTAGACGAGGCCGAACTTTCCGTCTGCCGTGGTCGGGATGCCTTTGCCGCGAAACAGCGCACCCGAAGCCGCGTCCGCCCACTCGACGACCGCGAACACGCCGCCGGCAAAGCTCGCTTCGTCGGGCCGCCGCAGGCAGTTGAACACGTCGAGGATGCCGCGTGATCTCAGCAGCCCGCCGTCGCTCTCGGGAATGTAGATCTCGGGCAGCTCTGCGGCGCGCGTCATCGGGGCGTGGAAATCGGGCCGGTCCGGCACGAGCCCCAGCGCGTTGGCGACAAGCGACATCTCGCAGAAATCGGGCACGGTTCGTTGCGGCAGGGCAACCAGTGCTTCGGCGCGGGCCGCAATGGTGGCCCGGCGATCGGACGCGAGTGTCCAGTGACGAGCGATGGACGGGGCAGCGACTCGTTCCGTCGTCCAACTGACGTCGCCGGTCGCCGGATCGAAGACATAGTCGTATTCACTCGACTTGCCGGCGGCGACCACAGGCAGACCCAGTGCCTCACACCAGGTGAGGAGCGAGATGAGCAGCGCAGGCTGGTCGCCCTCGACGAGCGTGTAGGGGACACCGGCCTGCGCCGCGCGGGCAGCAAGCGCGGGACCGACCACGCATTCCGCCTCCTTCGACACCATCACGACGCCGATGCCGGCCTCGATGGCCGCGAGCGCATGGACTACGGCCCCCTCCTGATGGCCCGTTGCCTCGACGAGCATATCGGGCGCGACAGCGAGCGCCACCTCGATCAGGCCGGTGAGGACAAGCTTGCCGGCGGCGCCCGCAACTTTGGCTGCTGCGGGACTTTCGCAGACCGCGTAGTCGACGCCGAGCGCCGACAGTCGGCTTCCCACACGAGCCGGCTCGCGATCCATGGCCGCTACGACCATCAGCCCGCGCATGCGGCGCGACTGGGCGATCAGCGAAAGGCCGAACTCGCCTGCGCCGGCAAGCGCCGCGGAAACCGGCTTGTCGTGCGCCGGCTTGAAGAGCTGCATGAAGTTCATGGCAAACCTCCCAGGTTCGGCGCACAGTAGGCGAAGCTGCAACCATCGGGCACCCCGTCGCCGCCACGCCTGCCATTCAGAAGAGCACAAGGTGCGGGCATTCGACCAATGCGCAACCGGTTGGGACGGTGTAAGACGCGCCTTTATCGGGCAGGTACGGCACGGCAACTGACGGGAAGGACGGGTGTGTTCGGACGGCACAAGACGCGGCTGAACTTGGCCCTTCAGGGCGGCGGTGCGCACGGCGCCTTCACCTGGGGGGTGCTGGACCGCCTGCTCGAGGACGAGGACCTGTTGCCCGCTTGGATATCGGGAACTTCGGCCGGTGCCATCAATGCGGTCGCGGTGGCACACGGATTCGCGGTCGGCGGGCCGGCGACGGCGCGAGCGACGCTCAGAGCACTGTGGGGCGCGGTCGAACGGGCGGGCGTGCCGGACCTCCTGAGGCTCAATCCGTTCCTCCTGCATTTCGCCCGCGCCGCACCGATCCCGAACGTCTCTGGCCTGCTTTCGCCCTACGAGTTCAACCCGCTCGGCTTCGACCCGCTGCGCAAGGTCCTCGCCGACCTCATCGACGTCGAGGCGATCCGGGCGCACGGCGCAATTGAGCTTCTGATAGCAGCGACCGACGTGGCAACCGGCCGGGCGCGCCTGTTCCGCCGTCACGATCTGTCGATCGACGCCGTGCTGGCATCGGCCTGTCTGCCCACGCTGCACCACGCAGTGACGATCGATGGACGCGCCTACTGGGATGGCGGCTTCTCGGCTAATCCCGACCTGCTGACTCTCGCCGCCGAGAGCACGACCGCCGACACGTTGCTGGTGCAGCTCAACCCGATTTCAAGGCACGGCTTGCCTAAAAGCCCGCGTGAGATCGAGGATCGCGTGAACACGATCACCTTCAACCAGCCGCTGATCGCGCACATCGAGGGGTTGATCGCAGCACAGTCCATCGACCTCGGTCTGCTTGGTCGCCTCGGGTTCGCAGGCAAACCCGGGCGGTTGCAGCGCCACCGCATGCACCTGATCGAGGCCGACAAGCATACCGTCCGTCTCGGCTCCGACAGCAAGGTGCGTCCCGACGGCTCCATGCTCGCCTATCTGTTCAATGCCGGTCGAGGCGAGGCGGCCGTCTGGTACGAAAAGCACCGAACCGACCTTGGGAAGCGGGCAACCGTGGATCTGGTCGAGCGCTATCGCCGGGAGGCAGCACGGCCGCTGCATGCAATGGCGGACGGAGGCATGGAACAGCGCGTCAGGGCGGGCTGACGCCGCTCGCCCGCCTGCCGCTGCCAAAGCGCGGCGCGAATGCAACAATGCTGGTCTGCCGATACCGCGAACCTGCGTCGATGGCGATTTCGCTACAACCGAGGCCTGTTTGGCTCTACCCTGATACAGCTGACATCGTGTGCGACCATAGAGGTCGAACCCATTGGCACATTGGTGATCAGCACGCGCCTTTCAACCCGTGGAGCATCCGAATGAGCCTTGATCGTCGCAGTATGTTGAAGCTCGTGCTCGGCGTTACCGCCGTCGCCGCAACCGGCGTCACGCTGTCGTCGGGCACCGTCGAGGCGGCCCCGCTGCCGGGCGCGCCGGCAGGCAGCGCCGTTCTCCCCGAGACGCCGGTCGAGCAGGCGCAGTATCGCCGTCGCCGCCGCCGCATCTGGCGCCGTCGTCGCCGGGTGTGCGTGCGCCGCCGCCGCCGCATCGTTTGCTTCTGGCGCTGAGGGCGGCGGGGCCTCTCCTCACCGGATAGGCCTCTCGGCTTGATGTGTTCAAAGGCCCTGACCGGTTCGCCGGCCAGGGTTTTTTCTGGATGCCCCGTCGGGTTCGCTCATGCGCCGAGCGTAAAGCCTCGCGGAATTCGCGGCGCATCACCTTGCGGGTGATGCCCATCTCCGCGGCGGATCGACCGCGATCGGTTCCATAACACTTCGCAATGAACCGACGGGCTCAGCCAGGCGACCGCTATCGGCGGTCTTCCCCGGCGATCTCATCCAGCACCCGGCGCCGAGCAAGCATGCGCTCGCGGTCGGTGACGTGGATGAGCCCCGCGAGCTGGCGGATCAGGCGGTCCTCCTCCGGGTCGAGATACCCGTCGGCGTAGGCGACGCGCCACAGCATCTCGATCACCTCGACCTTCTGCTCGGCACTCATCGCCGTGTTGATGTTGTGGGTGAAGGGGAAGTACTGCGCGGTGTCCTGGACGCGCGTGTCGGCGCGGGCGACAAGGGCTGAGACGTCCGCATCCGAGAGCGCGAAACGCCGAGCAAGCATCGATGAAACCGCCGTCCGCTCGGCTGCGTCGAAACTCTGGTCCATGCGAGCGGCTTCGACCAGCAGTGCGGCGACGGCGAGGCGCAGGTCCTCCCCCGTCTCCTTGGCCGGCTCCATCTTGCCTCTCAACATCGCGAGCAATCGGTCGATCATCGATGCCGTCTCGCGGCTGCCGGCCGGCTCACGCCACCTGCTCCATGCGCTCCAGTTCGTCGATCATGCCGGAGATGACGTCGAGGCCCTTCTGCCAGAACTCGGGCTTGGTCGCGTCGAGGCCAAACGGGGCGAGCAACTCGGAGTGGTGCTTGGAGCCGCCGGCCTTGAGCATGGCGAAATACTTCTCGACGAAGCCTTCGTGCGCCTCCTCGTATCGCGCATAGAGCGAGTTCACGAGGCAGTCGCCGAAGGCGTACGCATAGACGTAGAACGGCGAATGAATGAAGTGGGGGATGTAGGTCCAGAACACCTCGTAGCCCGGCTTCATCTCGATCGCCGGGCCGAGGCTTTCGCCCTGCACGCTCATCCAGAGCTCGGCAATGCCATCGCTCGTCAACTCGCCTTGGCGGCGCGCCTCGTGAAGCTTGCGCTCGAACGAATAGAACGCGATCTGGCGCACGACCGTGTTGATCATATCCTCGACCTTGCCGGCGATCAGCGCCTTGCGCTCCTTCGGGTCGGTGGTCTCCTTCAAGAGCGCCTTGAAAGTCAGCATCTCACCGAATACGGACGCCGTCTCAGCGAGCGTCAGTGGCGTCTGTGAGAGCAGAAGCCCCTGCCCGGCAGCAAGTACCTGATGCACGCCGTGGCCGAGTTCGTGGGCAAGTGTCATCACGTCACGCGGCTTGCCGAGGTAGTTGAGCATCACATAGGGGTGCACCGACGGCACGCACGGGTGCGCGAAGGCGCCATTGGCCTTGCCGGGACGCACCGGTGCATCGATCCAGCGCTTCTCGAAAAAGCGACGCGCGATCGCGCTCATCTCGGGAGAAAAGCCCGCGTAAGCGTTCAGCACGATCGTCTCGGCCTCGGCCCAGGAGACGATGCGCTCCGGCTTCTCGGGCAGCGGGGCGTTGCGATCCCAGTGCGCGAGTTTCTCGAGGCCGAGCCAGCGCGCCTTCATCGCGTAGTAGCGGTGCGAGAGACGCGGATAGCTGGCCCGCACCGCGCCGACGAGAGCGTCGACAACCGGCGCCTCGACCCGATTGGCGAGGTGGCGGCTGTCTGCGACATCCTTGAAACCGCGCCAGCGATCGGAAATTTCCTTGTCCTTGGCGAGCGTATTGGTGATGAGCGTGAACAGCCTCACGTTCTCCTTGAACGTCGCCGCCAGCGCCTCCGCACCGGCCTGTCGACGCTCGCGTTTGCCATCCGTCAGCAGGTTGAGCGTCGGCTCGAGCGTCAGCGGTTCAGCCTCGCCGTCGACATTGAACCTCAGCGCGGTCATCGTCTCGTCGAACAGGCGGTTGAACGCGCCGCGCGACGTCTGCCCCTTCTCATGGAACAGCGTTTCGAGCCGCTCATCGAGCTGGTAGGGCTTCTCCTTGCGAAGGTCGTCGAGCCACGGCTTATAGCGGGCGAGCATCGGCACCTTCACGGCTTCGGCGAGATCGGCGTCCGCGATCTGATTCAGCTCAAGCTCGAAGAAGATGAGATCAGAGGAGATGTTGGTGAGCGCCTCAGAGGTGTCGCCCATGAACTTGGCACGCGCGGGATCCTGCTGGTTGCCATAATAGTAGAGCCCGGCGAACGAGCCGAGCCGGCCCATAGTCTCCGAAACGGCCTCGTAGGCGGCGATGGCTTCAGCGAGCCTCGCTCCATCACGCCCGAACTCTGCGAGCTTGCCCTGATAGGTCTCGCGCATCCGCCGCGCCTCGGCACGGGCGGCGGCGATGTCGCGGGCGACCTCGGGTGCATCGGGTCCGGAATAGAGGTCGGCGAGATTCCATTCGGGCATCGGACCGAGCGTGGCGGCGGCGGCTTTCATCATCTGTCCTCGGCGGATCGGTCGGCGATAGGTAAGCGATGGATGCGAGAGTGGCTACTATCGAAGGCGGGTTCAAGCCCATGCCATGTTGGCGTCCCACATGCGCGAGCGGCAGCGATCGAACGACCGCTGCCGCAGAGGGGAGACTATCGCTTGCCCACGGTCGCCGTCCGACCGGCGCTCATTTGCTCGATTGCGACCGCTGGTCCGAAGTCCGCCCGGGCTGCTGTGGACCGATCGAGCCGGTGCTCATGTTGTTTTCGGCGTTCGAGGACGTGTCCGAGCTGGCACCGGACACTTGGTTGCCCTGCTCACCAGATCGAGTCTGACGCTGCTCCCAATAGGGAGTGACGTCGTACGACGCATAAAGCCGCTCAACATCGGTGCGCCGGACGGTTGAAGGCATCTCGAACTCGCGCAGCTTCGGCATCTGCCTCAGCTGGTCTGCGGAGCGCGGGAGCATGAACGATTCACCGCGCTCCCACTGCAAGGCCTGCAGCGGGATCGGTCGATACTCCTCGCCCATGCCAAGAAACCCGCCCTCGGAAATGATCGCATAAGCGACGTAGCCGCGGTCCATGTCGATCACCAGGCGTTCGAGGCTGCCGACCTCCTCACCGTCCCTGTTGTTGACCGTGGCGCCGCGGATCTGGTCGGGCCGCATCACGGTTGGCGGGGCCAGAGCCGTAATGTATGACCGTCCGACGAGCGTGTAGGTCTTCTGCCCGGCGCTCTGGTTGCGATCTCGATCGGCGCCGTCTGCCTTTTCGGTCGACGACTGCCGCTGACCACTCCGGTCTTGTCCGTTCGTCACCTCGCCAGAGGTCGCAGCCTGCTGCTGTGGTGCGGCTTTCGGCGCGCGGTCGGCCGCTCGGCCGTCACGACGGTCTGCGCTGTCGTTCTCGCCGGACGCACGATTGGGGGAATCGCCCCCCTCAGCGCCCGAAGTCGACTGAGTGTCGCGAGCGCCATTGCCCGCCGCCGCATTTCCGCGAGCCCGACCGTTCTCTGTCGAAGCCGGCATGAGCGGTGCCCAATAGTTCTGAATCAGGTACTGGACCCTCGGCGTCGTGAGATTGCTCAGATCGTTGCTGCTCAATCGCGGAGCATTCCGCAGCGCTTCGTCGCCGCCGACCAGAGTGAGGTCGATACTATCGGCATCGTCGTCATCATCGTCGACCTGACGAATGCTGACGGCATTGAATGGAACCGCAGCCAGTTGCTGGTCCCAAGTATACCAATTGCCGAGACCCACGAGATAATACATGACCTTGCCGCTGATCGGTTCGATCAGCAGATATTCGACGTCGCCGGCCGGTCGCCCATTCTGCGTGGCCAACATCTTGCCGACAAGTTGGCTCGCCTCACCGACGCGGATCCTGGAAAAATCCTGTCGTTCCGATCGATTGGTCGCTGCTCGATCCGACTGGCCGCGATCCCTGCCCTGCATTTGGCGGCCGGCGCTGTCGACGACGCCCGGGTCGGCCCTCCCTGAGCCGACGGAACCCTGGCGTGGTGCTTGACTTCCATTCTGGCGGTTCAAAGAAGGTTGCTGATCCGCTGAGCTGTTCTGCGCCACTGCCGGCACGGCGACCATCAGCGACACCATGGCGGTGCCAGCGCACAACGCGCGCTTGAATTCTCGTAATGTCATCATAATTCTCCTGTTCTCGGGCGTTGAATTCGCGTTTGTGCGTCGCGAGATTTCCAATCGACGCACGAACGATCACACTGTGCCGGCCGCACCGTCGATTGGCTGAGCAACGCGACCTTCCAGAGCGAGTTCCAGCTTTGCGCAGCCGGCCGTTGCAACGCGCATCGTGAGCGCCAGTGCCATTCGTGGACGTTCCGCGCAGCGGTTTCCCCGTGCAACCCCCGAAAGACTGACTATTGCTGACGCCGCCGATAACCGGTCGTTTACCCGAGTGCCCCATTATCGGACACCGAAGGCCCGGAGGGAGGCGGCACGGCGTCGAGCCCGCTTACCAAGCTCGTTCTGCCGTCCTGTCGAGCCTCGTCGCGTTCCAGTAGCGTCCGTAGAGAGTATCAATGTCCCAGCGCGTTCTCGTCGTGGACGATGATCCGGCCCAGCGCCGCATCCTCGAGGAAGTCATCAAGCGTTTCGGCTACGAGACGCGCTCCGCCACTTCCGGCGATCAGGCCATCGAAATTATCGAGCGCCCCGATCACGCCATCAACCTCATCCTTCTCGATCTGGTCATGCCCGGCACCGACGGGATGGCCGTGCTGAAACGGCTGAACGGAAAGCCGGGCATGCCGCCCGTCATCGTGCAGACCGCGCACGGCTCCATCGATCATGCGATCAATGCGATGCGGGCCGGCGCCGCCGATTTCGTCGTAAAGCCCGCCAGCCCCGAACGCCTCGAAGTCTCGATGAAGAGCGCACTCAAGATCGAGGCGCTCGCTGGCGAGATCACGCGCATCAAGAAGAAGGCCGAAGGTACGCTCACCTTCTCCGACCTGATCATCCGGGGCGATGCCATGCAGCGGGTCGTCTCGCTCGGCAAGCGAGCTGCGTCCTCCAACATTCCGGTGCTCATCGAAGGTGAATCCGGCGTCGGCAAGGAGCTGATCGCCCGCGCCGTGCAAGGCGAGAGCGAGCGGGCGGGCCGCCCGTTCATCACCGTCAACTGCGGCGCCATTCCCGAGAACCTGGTGGAAAGCATCCTGTTCGGCCACGAGAAGGGCTCGTTCACGGGAGCGACCGACAAGCGCATCGGCAAGTTCCAGGAGGCGGACGGCGGTACGCTGTTCCTCGACGAGGTCGGCGAATTGCCGCTCGATGCCCAGGTGAAACTGCTGCGTGCACTGCAGGAAGGCGAGATCGACCCGGTCGGCGCGAAGCGCCCGATCAAAGTGAATTTCCGCCTCGTCTCGGCGACCAATCGCGACATGATCCAGCTGGTCAAGGATGGCAGGTTCCGCGAGGATCTCTATTATCGCCTCAACGTGTTCCCGATCTGGGTGCCGCCCCTGCGCGAGCGCCTCGGCGACGTTCCCGAACTCGCCCGCCACTTCCTTGCGCGGTTCGCGGCGGAAGAGGGCAAGCGCGTCGTTGCCATCAGCCCGGAGGCGATCGAACTGCTGACGGCGTATTCCTGGCCCGGCAACGTGCGCCAGCTCGAAAACGCGGTGTTTCGCGCGGTCGTGCTGTGCGACGGCGCCGAACTGACCGTCGCTGACTTTCCGCAGATCGCCGCGCACGTCGAAGGGTTCAAAGCGGAGATCCCTGCCGCACCGGCGCCGGTCAGCAAGGCGCCCGCCTTCACCGGGCCCGCGCTGCTCGGCGCGGAAGGTCTGGTGCCGCAGACCATCGAGGTTGCACGCAGCGACTCCAACGGGGCCCTCGGCATAGCTGCTGTGACCGATCAAGGCGACATCCGTCCGCTCGAGCAGATCGAAGCCGACATGATCCGCCTGGCGCTCGGTCGCTATCGCGGTCACATGACCGAGGTTGCCAAGCGTCTCGGCATCGGCCGCTCGACGCTCTACCGCAAGATGCAGGAATACGGCCTGGAGCCGCGACCCCACTGAGCCTTGTACGTAGGACGTCTGAAGGCCGAGGCTCTGAACGGCGCCTGCTCCAACGGGCGCCGTTCGTGCTGTGCAAAGTTGCAACACGCCACGCCGGCGCCTTCACGGTGCCGTGTTCTGGACTGCTTGCTGCTGGCCAAATCACGTAGCGTGTGAAAAATAGCGCCACTCCGGCAACCATGGATTGAATGCATGCGCAAGCTCGCGAACGGACGCATCTATGCAGCCCTCGCCCTCGTCACAGCAGCGGCGGCACCGCTGGCGGCGGCAACAGCGCAAACTTCCGAGAATCCCGCGTCCACCTCCACTCAATCCGTGTCCGCGCCCCCCGCCCCGCAACCCGTCGTAACCGGCACGCTGCCGCCGGCTCCCACCACCGAGGCGCCCGTCGCCCGGCAGGCTGCCGACGCTGAGCCTTCGACCAAGACGGACCCTGCCCCGGCCTCCGGCGCCCCCCCTGCAAATGCCTCGTCCGCCGCTCCGGCCACCGCCGTACCTCCAGCAGCGGCTGTCCTTCCCCCTGCCCCGGAACCTTCGGTGAAAACCGCTTCGCCGGCTCCCGTGCCAGCCCAACCCGAGGCGAAGAGTGGAACGTCAGCGGCGAGCGCCGCGCCTAGCCCAGCGCCCACATCAGCAAAGTCCGAGGCGCCCGCGCCGGCCGACCCACGAACTCTTTTCCTCGCTGCGGTACGCCGGACGCTCGCGGCGATGCCAGCAGGCAGCAGCAAGGTTGCACAAGCGCACCACGGGGCCCTCACCGCTTATTATGCAAACGATGCTGCGACGCCGCTCTTCGTGACCCCCGACGGCGTCGGCGAGCGCGCCACCAACGCCTTGAAGCTGATCGCGGCAGCCGGCGATTGGGGGCTGCGCGCTTCGGATTTCGCTTTGCCTGCGGCAGATGCGAGCCCGTCCGGAACCGACGCTCTCGCCGCCTATGAAGTCAAACTGGCCCTTGCGGCTATGGAGTACGTGCGTCAGGCCCGTGGCGGTCGCATCGTGCCGACCGATCTTTCTCATGCGATCGATCGCTCGCCCGAAACGATCGCTCCCGATACGGTGCTGAAGCAGCTCGCCACGGCCCCGAGCGCGGAGATCTGGCTGCGCCAGCAGCATCCTCGCCATCCCCAGTTCGAGCGCCTGCGCCGCGCTTTTGTCGCGTTGCGAGACGGCAGGACCGCGGACGAAGCACCCGAGGTAATCGCCGAACAGGAGCCCAAGAAGGGCAAGTCTGCGAAGTCGAAGCCCAAACCCGCCGCCCAGCGCCCGCGCGAGCAGCGACTTGCCACCCTCCTGCGCAACATGGAGATGTGGCGCTGGATGCCGCGAGATCTCGGCCGCTACCATGTGATCGTCAATATCCCGGAGTTCGTACTGCGCGTCGTGCGTAACGACACGGTCGAGCACGAGGAGCGCATCATCGTCGGTAAGGTCCAGAACCAGACCCCGATCTTCTCCGACGAGATGGAGACCGTGGTGTTTCACCCATTCTGGGGTGTGCCGAACTCCATCAAGGTGAAGGAATTGCTGCCCGGCCTGGTGCGCGGCTCGAACTCGCTCGCCCGCAATGGCCTGAAGCTGCAATACAAGGGCCGCGACGTCGAGCCTTCGTCGATCAACTGGGCGCAGACCGACATCCGCAATTTTCACGTGTACCAGCCGCCCGGCGGCTCGAACGTGCTCGGCAAGGTGAAATTCCTGTTCCCGAACAGCCACCAAGTCTACATGCACGACACGCCGACCAAGCATTTGTTCGCGTCGTCTCAGCGTACATTCAGCCACGGCTGCATGCGCGTGCGTAATCCGATCCGCTTTGCGGAGGTGCTGCTCGCCGAGGACAAGGGGTGGTCGGCGGCGAAGGTCAAGGCGATCCTCGACTCAGGTCCGCAGAACAACAACGTGACGCTCGACCGGAAAATACCGGTCCACATCGCTTATTTCACGGCGGTCGTTGGCGACGACGGCAAGGTGCGCTACCTGAACGACGTGTACGGGCACGAGAAGGTGGTGCAGATGGGTCTCGACGGCAAGGCGCACCTGATCGTCAAGAAGAAGGAAGATCTCGGCACCTATCGCGCCGAGGTGATCGGCCGGCTCAGCGAGAACAGTCCCAACTGGTGGGGCGGCGGCTGGGGCGGATGGGATGGCGGCTCGTCGGGCGGCGGCTCGTCGAGCGGTGGTGCCGCCCGCAGCCAGTGGGCCCGCGACGCGTTCCGCAGCGACTGATCTTGGGAACCAGCCACCGATCGGTGTCGGTGCGGGCCGGGCCGAAGGGACCGGCCCGTTCGCGCTGAAAGTCGTGGTTTCAACTTTTCCGTGCCCTCACCTCGCCTTAACCCGCCTGCAGGATGCTCTTGGAAGGCCCGGCGGAGGGGAGTTCGGGGGGAAGTCATGAGATCACGGAGCCTGGCGCGGCTCATGCCCGCGCTCGCCGTACTCGCGGCTATGGCGACGCCGGTGCGAGCCGAAGAACGCACTATCTCGTTCTTCAATATCCACAATAAAGAGAGGCTCAGCGTCGTCTACAAGCGCGACGGGGCGTACATCCCTGCCGCGATGAAACAGATCGACTGGATCCTGCGCGACTGGCGGCGTAACGAGCCGACGCAAATGGATCCAAAACTCATTGATATCCTTTGGGAAGTGCATACGGAACTCGGCAGCCACGAGCCGATCCACATCATCTCGGGCTATCGCTCGCCCGCTACCAACGCGATGCTCCGCCGGACAGTCGGCGGTCAGGCCTCGAAATCGCGCCATATGATTGGCAGCGCCGCCGACGTGCACTTTCCCGATATCCCGGTTCAGAGATTGCGCTACTCGGCCCTGATCCGCGAGAAGGGCGGCGTCGGCTACTATCCCACATCGTCGATCCCGTTCGTTCATATCGACACGGGCGGCGTCAGGGCGTGGCCACGGCTGCCCCGTAGGGAGCTGGCGCTGCTGTTTCCCTCGGGCCGCACACAACATCGCCCCGCCGACGGCGGTTCGCTCACGCGCGAAGACGTGGTCCGCGCCCGCGCCAACGGTGGAGAGCTGGTCGCCGAGATCGATGCCTTTCATCGCGAGCGTCTCGCTGCCAGGACCACCCTTGTCGCGTCTGCGCGCGCACCGTCAGATCGGCGCAATTCGACCGTTGCCCTAGGCCCGGTGCTCGTGGCGCCGCCCGCCCCTGCGCGGGCGGCGGGTCGAGTGATTGCGGCCGCAGCTCTGACTGGCCCTGTTGCTCCGCGCCTCACGCGACCGCCGCGCCTTGTCGAGCGGCCGGCTCGGATCAACCCACCGGCCCCGGCCCTCGACCGCCAAAGCCTGTTCCAGCTCGCCGCGCTCGTCTCGCTGCCATCCGGCACTGAGCCGCGCCCGAGCCTCGCTGCCGCAGCGGCGGCGCCAACACCTGCTGCCGTCGAGGCGGTCACCGCGATTGCCGCGCCGGCGTTCGACGAGGAGCACCCGGACGAGTTGTCTTACAGGCCGTTTCCCATCGCACCATATCTGACGGCGACAGCTTCTGTCGACGATCCGAGCCTGACCGGCCTGACCGCTCCCGACCCCACCCGTACGTTGGAGCTTCTGTCCGCGGAAACAACGGCGCTCGGTTTCGAGATGCGCCCCGGCCTGGTGGCGGCCCGCGCCCTGTGGCATGGCACGTTCGGCCGCGCAGAGCGGCCTGCTATTGCCACGCCATCCATGGCCGGACGTCGGGTGGCTACAGTCGCACCTTAGGACGACGGTCCGGCGGTCCGGAACGCGAAATCGATCGGCCAAGCATGTCAACTGCGAGTTGCACCTACTCGGCAGCGTCGAGCATCTCGTGGTCGCTGTGGTGGCCGTTGGCGACAGGCGCGCCGCCGTCGAGCATGCCGAGCGCGTGCATGTAGACCTCCAGGATGGTCTGCTCCTCCTGGCGTTCGTCACGGTTCTTCTTCCTGAGCTTCAGGATCTGGCGCAGCGCCTTGATATCGAAGCCGACAGCCTTGGCCTCCTGGAACTTGTCCCGGATGTCGTCGGAAATCGCCTTTTTCTCCTCCTCGAGCCGCTCTAATTGCTCGACGAACTGGCGAAGCTGGTTCTGGGCGGAAGCCTGCAACGTGGTCATGCGCTACCCTCGCGCTACGAAGCGACGCCGGCCACCGCACGGGCAGCCACGCGACTGATCGATCCAGACGAGGGGTACGAGGCAGGATCAACGGTTTGCCTAGCCGCGCCGCAGGGCGGCTTCAAGGCAGCGGGTGGTGCCCTCGTGCCGTTATCCCCGGCGCCAGCGGACCGACGGTGCCGAGGTTGGGCCTGAGCGCAACTCCGATCGAGTGGGCTTGCCTGTCGCCCATTCCTCATCTTCACGGACGTGAAGCCGCAGAGTGACGTCTTCTCGCTCGTTTTTGGGACGGCCCACGATCACCAACTCACGAAGCCTGCTCGTCCCGGAGCGCGGGCGCGCACAAAACATTTCACACAGGTTGACTGCCCGCGCCCTCCGGCAGCGGCACACCGGTCGCGGTGAAGGCTGCCGCCTGACGGGCGCGCACCGTCTCGATCTCGAAATCAGCGATCGTGTCGTTGAACATCCGGTACCAATTGAGCCGGGCGTCGAGGTGCAGGAACACGCCGCCGAGGCCGATCGCGGCGCGGTCCATGAACACGAACTCGCGCGGCACCGTCACCGGCCCCTTCTCCTTCAGGATCTTGTGGACGGCGAAGGCTTCCTTGCGCCCATACTCGCCCGGAAGCGTGCCGTCGGCGACCGTGCGCTCGCGATCGTCGAGCAGCGGGCCGTAGATGAAGCGCGCCCAGATGGTCATGGCGTCGATCAGCTCGTTGGTCAGCCCCTTGAAGCCCCAGCACTCGTAGGCGTGCGCTACGCGGTCGCGGTCGCCCTCGAGCAGGCCTCGGTAGAGATCGACGACGCCCTGCACGAACACCGGGGAGAATGTGCGGATGCAGCCGTAGTCGAGCAGGTTGATGCCGGCCGGACGGCTCTGGCCGTGGACGGCCGGGGCCTCGAAGATCGTATAATTGCCGAGGTGGGGATCCCCGTGGATCACGCCAAAATGGCTGAATGGATACCACCATGCGCGGAACATGGCGCGAGCGATTGTGTTGCGGTCCTCAAGCGGGGCGGCCTTGTAGTCCAGCAGGCGGCGGCCCTCGAGCCATCCCATCGTCAACAACCGGCGCGTGGACAAGTCGGCCTTCACCGGCGGCACCCGGATCGTCGGATCGTCGCGGAAGATCAGGCCATAGAGCGCGAGGTGGCGGGCCTCCAGCGTGTAGTCGAGTTCCTCGCGCAGCCGCGCGCCGATTTCGGTCAGGATCTCACGCGTGTCGACGCCGGGGTTCATGCGCGCGTGCAGGGCGAAGATGATGCCGAGCTGTGAGAGGTCGGCCTCGACCGCCGACTGCATATCGGGATACTGCAGCTTGACGGCGAGCGGGGACCCGTCCAAGCCGACCGCACGGTGCACCTGGCCGAGCGAGGCGGAGGCCGCGGCGGTTGGCCCGAAGCTCTGGAAGCACGCCGCCCAGTCTCGGCCGAGTTCAGCGACCATGCGGCGCTTTACGAATGCCGGCCCCATTGCTGGCGCGTCCGACTGGAGTTGGGAGAGTTCGCGTGCGTACTCGGCCGGCAGTGCCTCGGGAATGGTCGAAAGCAGCTGGGCGACCTTCATGATCGGCCCCTTGAGGCCGCCGAGTGCTCGGGCGAGTTCGGCCGCGTTTTTCGCGTTGTCAGCCTCCATGCCGAACAGGCGGGCGCCTGCGACGCGGGCAGCGACGCCACCGACGTTCGTGCCGACGCGCAGATAGCGCGCGGCACGTGCCGAAAGGCGGTTCTTCTCGTCGTCGCTCATCGTCCATGCACTCTTGCGGCCATTGGCGCTGCGATCCCGCTATATCGGCATGCAATGCCGCGGCGTCCAGCAGCGACGCCGTCATGCCGCGGCAGCGCGCGGTCGCCGGCCGTTCGCCTCAATGGCGAGCGAAGACGGCCGTACTGCCATCGCGCTTCACGAGCAGGACGTCGTAAGGCTCGCGCCGGTCGCCCGCCTCCATTCCGGGCGAGCCGAGTGGCATGCCCGGCACCGTCAGCCCGATTGCAACCGGCTTCTCGGCGAGCAGTCTCTTGACAACCGCGGCGGGTACGTGTCCCTCGATGACGTAACCCGCGACCTTGGCCGTGTGGCAGGAATGCAGCTCGGGATTTTTCAGCCCCGCCTGTAGTTTCAGCCGCGCCAGCGTGCCATGCGCAACGTTCTCGGCCGTGACGCTGAACCCGTTCTTCTTCAAGTGCTCGATCCACAGCCCGCAGCACCCGCAACTCGCGGTCTTGGCGACGTGCACGGTTTCGGCCCGCACCGGTACAGCAAAGGCGAGCCCCACCACGAGCGCCCCGGCGACGACGGCAAGATACAACATGCGCGGCATGGCGATTCTCCCGATGACGATGCTCGCTTCTAATTGGCGCCTACTGCCGCGACCCGCAAGGCAACGTTGCGTGAGCCAAGCGTTGACGCTCCGGCATGTGGGTGCTGATGTCCGGTGGGACCACGCGAGGGAGGTGAGTGCATGCAGCCGATCAAGCCGAAGGGGCCCGGCCCCGAAGTCGAATTCAAGGCCTATCTGAAGGAGGGCCGTTTCATGATCCAGAAGAGCAGCTCGACCGGCGAGCACGTCTTCTATCCCCGCGTCGCGGCGCCCGGCTCCGGCAAGACCGACTTGGAGTGGGTCGAGGCCTCGGGTGAGGGCACCATCTACTCGATCACCGTCGGCCGCTCGAAGACCGGCGGCCAGAACGTCGCCATCGTCGAACTGGCCGAGGGACCGCGTATGATGACGCGCATCGAGGGCGTCGAAACGGCGCCGATCGGAGCAAAGGTAAAGGCTCGCATAGCCGATATCGACGGTGCTCCCGCGATCGTGTTCGATCTCGCCGAGGGAGGCAAGGCATGAGCGCGCATCCTCTCAGAGGCAAGACGGCCATCGTCGGCATCGGCGGCGCCGGCTGGGGCGAAGCGCCCGGCCACTCCGCGATCGAACTGCTCGGTGCCGCCGCGATCCAGGCGATCGCCGACGCCGGACTCAAAGTCTCCGATATCGACGGCATTTGTGCGGCGACCTCGACACATGCCTTCCCGACACTCACCGTTGCCGAATATCTCGGCATCCGCCCTACGTTCTTCGACGGCACCAACGTCGGCGGCTCATCGTTTGAAATGCACGTGCTGCAGGCCGCGATGGCGCTCGATGCAGGCGTCTGCAATGCAGTGTTGATCTGTTATGGCTCCAACCAGCGCACGGCCGGCGGCTTCGTCTCGATGAGCGAACCGCAGTGGCACGAAGCACCCTACAAGCCGCGCAACCCGATCACCGGCTATGCGCTCGCCACCGCGCGGCATATGCACGAATACGGCACGACGCGCGAGCAGCTGGCGGACATCGCGGTGGCTGCGCGCCAGTGGGCGAACATGAACCCTGCAGCCTTTGCGAAGGGGCCGCTCACTCGCGAGGACGTGTTGAAGGCGCGCATGGTGTCCGACCCGCTGACTACCTTGGACTGCTGCCTCGTAACCGACGGCGGCGCGGCCTGCGTCATGGTGCGCGCCGACCGCGCACGCCAACTCCGCCACAAGCCGGTCTATCTCCTGGGCGCCGGTGCCGCCCACTCGCATCGTTCGATCGCACAGGCACGGTCGCTTTCGACCTCGGTTGCCGCCGAGAGCGGGCAGCGCGCCTTCGCCATGGCCGGCCTGAAGCCATCGGATTGCGACCTGGTGATGTTGTATGATGCTTTCACCATCACTACGCTGATGTTCCTGGAAGATCTCGGTTTCTGTCCGAAGGGCGAGGGCGGGCGCTTCGTCGAAGGAGGCACGATTGCCCCGGGTGGCAAGCTCGCTGTCAACACCTCGGGCGGCGGGCTGTCGTGCGTGCACCCTGGGATGTACGGCCTGTTTCTCATCCACGAAGCGGTGACGCAGATCCGCGACGAAGCCGGTGAGCGGCAACTGCCGAAGTGCGACGTCGCGATCTGCCACGGCAACGGCGGGCAGTTCTCGAGCCAGGTGACCGCTCTGCTCGGCAGCGAGGCGACGCTGTGAGCATCCCGACGAGGCGGCCGCTGCTCGATGCGCGCCGGCTGCTGACGCCCCGTTCGGTCGCCATCATCGGCGCCTCGAGCGATCCCGTCCGCATCGGCGGCAAGCCGATCGCCTACCTGATCGAGCGGGGCTTTAGGGGCGATATCTGGCCGGTCAACCCCAACCGCGCCGAGGTGCAGGGGCTCAGGGCCTACGCCAGCGTTGCCGACTTGCCGGCCGCGCCCGATGTCGCCGTGGTCGCCGTTCCGGCCTCCGCCGTGGTGGCGACCGTGTCCGAACTCGCGCGGCGCAGGGCCGGCGCCGCCATCGTGTTCTCGTCAGGCTTCGCCGAAGTCGGCGCCACGGGCGAAACTCTCCAAGCGGAGTTGCTGGCCGCAGCCGCACCCGGCGGGCTGCGCATCATCGGGCCGAACACGCTCGGCGTGTTCGACGTCCGCACCGGCTTCTACGGCACCTTCATGTCGGCGTTCATGGCGGGCTTTCCCAAGCCCGGCCGCATCGGCATCGCCAGCCAATCGGGTGCCTACTCGGGCCATCTCGTCTCTGTGATGCGCGAGCGCGGGCTCGGCCTCGCCAGCTGCGTGATGACCGGCAACGAGGCCGACGTCTCGATCGCCGATTGCATTTCAGTGATGGTCGCCGACGACGGCATCGACGTCATCACGGTCTACGCCGAGGGCATCAAGGACGGGCCGGGCTTCATCGCGGCACTTGAAGCAGCACGACAGGCACGCAAGCCCGTCATCATCATGAAGGTCGGCCGCAGCGCGCTCGGCGAAGCGGCAGCGAGAACGCACACCGCTTCCATCGCCGGCAGTGACAAGGTGACGTCGGCCGTGGTCGCCGAAATGGGCGCAGTGCGTGCGCGCACCACGGAAGAGATGCTCGACATCGCGCAACTCGCCACGCGGCGCATTTATCCCGCCAACAACTCGCTCGGCGCGCTCACCATCTCGGGTGGTGGCGGCGTGCTGATCGCGGATGCAGCAGAAGAAGCCGGCCTCGCCATGCCGCCGATGCCGCCCGACGCACAGGCCCGCCTCAAGGCGCTGTTGCCGATCTCCTCGCCCGTCAACCCGGTCGACTGCACCGCGCAAGTGCTCAACGAGCTCGATAAGTTCGACGCCTTCGCCTCGTCGGTGGTCGAGGACGGCGGATATGCCTCGATCCTGAGCCTCGTCACCTACATGGCTTACGCGCCGGCGTTCTCGGCGAAGCTGCGTGCCAAGCTGAAAGCTGTGGTCGACAAGCATCCCGACCGCCTGCACGTCGTCTCGATCGTCGCCGCCAACGAGACCCGGCTCGCCTTCGAAGCAGACGGCCTCGCTGCCTACGAGGACCCGAGCCGCGCGGTGACGGCGATCGCTGCGATGGGGCGCTTCGGTGCAGCATTCGCGCGAGCGCCGGTCGCGACGCCGCCCGTTGTGCCTCGCGTTACGCTACCGGCGTCGACGCCGAGCGAAGCCGAGGCCAAACGCCTGCTGGCCACGGCTGGCATCGCCATCGCACCGGAAGCCGTGGCGACGAGCGCGGACGAGGCACTGAGCGCGGCCGAGCGCCTCGGCTTCCCCGTCGTCATGAAGATCCTGTCTCCCGATATCCTGCACAAGTCGGAGATCGGCGGCGTGCTGCTCGGCGTCGCAACACCCGAGGCCGTCCGCGCGGGGTTCGCCACGCTCGTTAAGCGCGCCCGCGCGCATGCGCCCGATGCGCGCATCGAGGGAGTGCTGGTCGCAAAGCAGCTCTCTGGCGGTGTCGAATGCATCCTCGGCATCCAGCGCGATCCGGTGTTCGGCCCCATTGCCATGTTCGGGCTCGGCGGCGTGTTCGTTGAGATCATGGGTGACGTCGCGCTGCGCCGCTGCCCGTTCTGCACCGACGTGGCGGAGGACATGATCCGCAGCATCAAGGGTGCGCCGCTACTGCTCGGGGCTCGCGGCCGGCCGAGGGCGGACGGCACGGCACTCGCTGTCATGCTGGCGCGGCTGTCGGTGATCGCGCACGAGGCGGGTGACCGGCTGGAGTCGATCGACCTCAATCCGGTGATCGTGATGCCCGATGGCCAGGGTGCCTTCGCGGTCGATGCGGTAATCCAGGTCCGCGACGGAGCCTGACGCTATGGTGCTCGATCCCGCCCGCCTGATGGCGCACGACATACCCGAGGTGCGCCAGCGCATCACGGCGAGGGACTGCATACTCTATGCGCTGTCGATCGGCTTCGGTGAGGACCCGCTCGATCCCCGCCAGCTCGACTTTGTCGATGCCCATCGCCCGTTGAAGATTGTGCCGTCGATGGCTGTCGTGCTCGGCCATCCGGGCTTCTGGCTCGGGGATCCGAAGCTCGGCGTCGATGCCGTCCGCCTGGTGCACGGCGAGCAAGCGATCCGCCTGCATGGCCCGCTGCCGACTGACGGTGAGATCGTCGCCAAGACTCACGTCACGGGCCTCATCGACAAGGGCGCCGGCAAGGGCGCACTGATGTTCTCGGAGAAACAGGTGCACGACGCAGCGACCGGCACACTGATCGCCACGACGCGCTCCACGGTGTTTCTCAGGGGCGATGGCGGCTTCGGCGGCCCCGCCGGTCCCTCGCCTCCCGCGCAGCCGATGCCGGACACCCCGCCCGACTTCACCGTCACGCTCGCCACGCGGCCCGAGCAGGCGCTGCTCTACCGTCTCAACGGCGACGACAACCCGCTGCATTCCGATCCCGCTGTCGCGGCGAAAGCCGGCTTCCCCCGCCCGATCCTGCACGGCCTATGTACGGCCGGCGTCGTGACGCATGCCCTCCTGCGCGCGCTCTGCGACTACGACGCGGCACGCCTGAAAGGCTGGCAGCTGCGCTTCTCGGCGCCGGTCTATCCGGGCGAGACGATCGTCACGGAGATCTGGCGCGACGGCTCGTTCCGCGCCCGCGTCGCGGAGCGGGACGTTGTGGTGATCAACAATGGGGTGGTGCGGGTTGTGGCGTGATCCTGCGATCGCATTCGTCCAATTGAATCCGCTGAGTGGTGGCACGACGACAAATCAACCTCAGAAGCCCAAGAACGAACGACCGACACCTGCCGCTGCAATTCGCGACGGCGAGTCGGTCGAGATGCTCCGGGCCTGGATCGCCGAGTGTGGATTGCACTGCTCCATGAAAGTCGGAATGTATATCGATGGACGAGGCCCCGAGGTCGAGCTGAGCGCTTGGGGCATCATGCTCTCCGACGTCACTCGACATGTCGCCACGGCCTTAGCCAGTGAGCATGGACTGCCTTACGAGACGTCCCTTGCTCAGATCAGGCAGTCATTCGAGCGTGAGCTACTCAATCCCACAAGTGAGGCCAAAGGCGAATTCGTCGAAAAGGGCTAGCGTACAGGTCTCCAAACTTGCATCCCCACTTGCGTCATGCCGGCGAAGGCCGGCACCCAGACAAGCCGGTGTGGTCCACCGAGAGGTGTGCTGGGTCCCGGCCTCCGCCGGGATGACGACAAGGAGAAGGGTCGAATGATTGCACGCACCCGAAAGTGGAGCGGCAGTATGCGAGATGACAAGTTCGAACAGCACGCAAGGTTCGTCGCCTTCTTACTTTGGTGGATCGTCGTCGCGTGTGTCGCCACAATCCTGATCGGCTTGAGTTTCACGTTGCCATGGCTCGGTGTCCCCCTCACGATATTGACGATAGTCGCCTACTTTCTGGTCGGATAGGCGAACCCATCACCAATCTGCAGCTCGAACTTGCAACAGGCCACCACCATGACCACCCTCCCCCGCTCCACGCTCCTCGCAGGCAAGGTCGCCGTCGTCACCGGGGCTGGTGGCGGCATCGGGCGTGAGATCGCGGTCGCCATGGCGGCGGCGGGGGCGCATGTCGTGATCAACGACATCGGCGCCTCGCTCGAAGGCGCGGGCCTCTCCGCAACGCCCGCCGAGCAGACAAAGCAGATCATCGAGCAGCAGGGCGGTTGCGCCGCCATCTCGACGGACAGCGTCGCCGATTGGGCCTCGGCACAACGCATCGTGCAGACGGCGCTCGACGCCTTCGGGCGCATCGACATCGTCGTCAACAACGCCGGCATTCTGCGCGACGTCATCTTCCACAAGATGGCGCCGGAGGACTGGCGCGCGGTGATCGACGTGCACCTCAACGGCTCGTTCTACGTCAGCCGCGCCGCCGCCGAGCATTTCCGCCGGCAGGAGAGTGGCGCCTTCGTGCACATGACGTCGACCTCGGGCCTCGTCGGCAACTTCGGGCAGGCGAACTACTCTGCCGCCAAGCTCGGAATCACGGCGCTGTCGAAGTCCATTGCGCTCGACATGGCACGCTACAACGTGCGCTCCAATTGCATCGCGCCGTTTGCCTGGAGCCGCATGACGAGTTCGATCCCTGCCGACACGCCCGAGCAGCAGGCGCGAGTCGCCAAGCTGCGCGAAATGACGCCCGACAAGAACGCGCCGCTCGCCGTGTTCCTCGCCTCTGACAAGGCCACAGTAGTGACGGGCCAGGTTTTCGCCACCCGCATGAACGAAATTTTCCTGATGAGCCAGTCGCGCCCCCTCCGCTCGGTGCACCGCGCCGAGGGCTGGACGGGCGACACCATCGCCGAGCACGGGCTTCCCGCGCTGATGACGAGCCTCGTGCCGCTCGACCGCTCGGCGGACGTGTTCTCGTGGGACCCGGTTTGAAGAACCGGCAGCTTGAACGGTGCCGTCGTCCGAGCCTTCCCTCGCCACCGCCGACGCGCTAGACCCACCACCATGGCCGTTCACGATTTCACCTCCCAGCGCCTTTTCGTCACCGCCGCCCTTCACCCCGGTGCGGAGATCGCACTCGACCACGGCCAGACCAACTACCTGCGCAACGTGCTGCGCCTCGGCTCCGGCGACATCCTGCTCGCGTTCAACGGGCGCGACGGAGAATGGCGCTGCGAGATAGCGGAACGGGGAAAGCGGCAGGCGGCGCTCGTCGCCGTCGGGCAGGTCCGCCCCCAGGAAGCGGGCCCTGATATCACCTATCTGTTCGCGCCCTTGAAGCGCGCGCGACTGGACTACATGGTGCAGAAGGCGACCGAGATGGGGGTCGCCCGCCTCGCGCCCGTCATCACGCAGCGCACCATCGCCGAACGCATCAACCTCGAACGCATGCAAGCAAACGTGATCGAGGCGGCGGAGCAGTGCGGCGTGCTGCGCGTGCCCGAGGTGGCCGAACCGGTAAAGCTAGCTCAGGCGCTCGCGAGTTGGCCGGCCGACCGGCCTCTGGTTTTCTGCGACGAAGCGGCTCCCCTTGCGAGTCCGATCGAGGCTTTGCGGGGCGTGGAGCCAGGTCCGGCGGGTGTACTGGTCGGGCCGGAGGGTGGGTTCAGCGAGGATGAGCGCCGTATGATCCGGGCAGTTCCCGGCACTGTCGCGGTCTCGCTCGGTCCGCGCGTCATGCGTGCCGACACCGCTGCTGTCGCGGTACTCGCGCTGGTCAATGTGACGCTCGGCGACTGGCGCTGAGCGCCCTGCCTGCCGGACGAGCGAAATGCTTGTCGGCCGGGCAGGTCGTCGGCATATAGTGCGCAGCCGACGGCCGGACACAACCGCCCGCGGTCATGAGCAACAAACGAGCGAGGCGAGGATGTCGACCCGGGAACAAGGCGCGGCAAGCCCGCCCATCGAGAGCAACGACGATCTCGTTCGCTGGATCGCCGAGGGCGAAAAGCCGAAAGACCGCTGGCTTATCGGCACCGAGCACGAGAAGTTCGTCTTCGACCTCGCCACACTGAAGCCGGTTTCCTACGAGGGCGCGCGCGGCATCCGCGCACTGATGGAGGCGATGATCGCCCGCTATGGCTGGGAGGCGATCACCGAAGGCGATCACATCATCGCGCTGAAGCGCCCATCCGGCGTCATGCAGGAGACGATCTCGCTCGAACCGGGCGGCCAGTTCGAGCTATCCGGTGCGCCACTTCGGACGCTGCACGAGACCTGCGCGGAGACCGGCGAGCACCTCTCCGAATGCCTCGCTATCGGCAAGGAACTGGGGATCGGCTTTCTCGGCGTCGGCTTCACCCCGACCTGGCGTCTCGAGGAGATGCCAACGATGCCGAAGGCCCGCTATGGCGTGATGCGCCGCTACATGCCGACCGTCGGCGACCACGGCCTCGACATGATGTACCGGACCTCGACCATCCAGGTGAACCTCGACTTCGCGTCCGAGGCCGACATGGTCAAGAAGCTCCGAGTCTCGCTGGCACTGCAACCGCTGGCCACCGCGCTCTTTACCTCCTCGCCGTTCCGCGAAGGGCGCGCAACGGGTTTCAAGTCGTTGCGCAGCGAAGTCTGGCGCGACACCGACCGGCGCCGCACGGGCATGCTGCCTTTCGTGTTCGAGCCCGGCATGGGCTACCAGCGCTACGTCGACTACGCGCTCGACGTACCGATGTATTTCGTCTACCGCGACGGCCGCTACATCGATGCCGCCGGCGCCTCTTTCCGCGATTTCCTCGCTGGCAAGCTTCCTCAACTGCCGGGTGAGCGGGCGACGATCGACGACTGGGCCGATCACTTGACGACGCTTTTCCCCGAGGTGCGGCTGAAGCGCTTTCTCGAAATGCGCGGCGCCGATGGCGGCCCTTGGCGGCGCATCTGCGGGCTTCCCGCCTTCTGGGTCGGCCTTCTCTACGACGAGACTGCTCTCGGTGCAGCCTGGGATCTCGTCAAGGATTGGAGCGAAGAGGAGCGCCAGGGCCTGCGCGACGGTGTTCCGCGGAAGGCCCTGGCCACGCCGTTTCGCAAGGGAACGCTCGGCGAGGTCGCCCGCGAGGTCGTTGCCATCTGTCGTGACGGCTTGGCGAGCCGCCGGAAGCTCAACAGCCAGGGCGCAGACGAAACCCAGTTCATTGCCTTCGCTGAAGAGGTCGCAACGACCGGGCGAACGCCTGCTGACGAGTTGCTGGCGCACCTCGATGGCACATGGGGTGGCGACATCTCGAAGATCTACCGGGATTTCGCGTTCTGACATCGTCGGAGCGGCATACGCACCGCTGTTTTTGTCCGCCGACGGCAGAATGAACAGGCGGGTTCAGCCGCGGTTCATTCCCCGGCAGCTAACAAGGCCGCTCGCTGTTGCGATGATCGATGGGGAAAGCCGGCGACGCGGCCTGCGCGCACGACAGGATCGTCGCATCCGTTCGAGTTGGAGGAGACGACTGTGGTCCGGTTGAGGACGACATTGATTGCTGCTGCGGCCGGCACGCTGGCGGTCCTCGCCGCAGGCTGGCTGTCGGTTGCCGTCACGCCGCGTCCGGCCGAGGCGAACACCTGCGCCGCCTCGTGCCGCGCCCGCCACAACCAGTGCCGGATTGCCACCAAAGGCAGCGCGCGCTGCGACGCCGAATTGCAGGCGTGCCTGCGACGCTGCTTGGCCGGACGTCAGCGCTGATCCGGTGGACGCCGTATTTCAGCGATCCGGCGCGCCGACCAGCACCACGCACATCCGTCGCGGACCATGCGCACCCATCACGATCCGCCCACCGATGTCCCCCGTGCGCGACGGCCCGGAGATCATGTTGATCGTGCGAGGCATGGTGCCTGCACCGAATTTCTGCCGCACCCTGGCGAAGGCGTCCTCGTAGCCAGCCACCACTCGATCGGCAGGCAACACGACGACATGGGTTTCTGGCACGAAGTTGAGCGTCACCGGGTTGTCGGGTCCAGATGCCAGAATGAGCGTTCCGGTTTCTGCGACACCAGCCACCGGTGAGCTGACGCCGACCTCATCCGAAAGTTCCGCTCGACCATGGACCGCTTCGAGCGTCGGCGACCTCGTCCAGGGAAGGGTCGCAAGCATCGGATCCGAGCCAAGGCGCACGCGTTGCGGCAGGTTCTGCGCCCTCAGATACCGCGAAATCGCGTCCGGCACCTCGTCGTTGCTGGCGGCATCGACGACGGTGACGGCAGAAGCCTCGAGTTGCGCGCGCAACACCCCCAGCAGCTCGACTGCCGACTTGCCGGCGACGCGGCCGGGCAGCGGGTGGCGTGCTGGCGCTGCGATACGTGCGCGCGCCGTCGCGCGTCGCTCGGCTTCCGCCTGGGCATCGCCACCGCCGACACCGAGGCTTTTCCTGACCTTGCCCAGAATCTCCTCGCGCGTGCTCATCGCGGTACTCCCTTGCGGGCCTCGGCCCAGAGCTGCTGGAACGTGTGACCCTGCGGTGCGGGGAGGTCACGATGCCTCGTCCAGCCTCCAGCGAGCGGCAGACTCCTGATCCGCCCGCGCCCGCCTGCCCAGAGCGTCAGCGCGCGCACGGCAAGGCGATTGGCGAGATGGTAGAGACGGGGCCGGCGGGCCAGATAGGCCCACATCCGGAGCCCCTGACGGGCTGCGAATGTCAGACCGCCCGATTGGAAGTCCGCCTCCCGGTGCCGGCGCATCAGCTTCGGCAGCGGAATTTTCATCGGACAGACCTCCTCGCACCTTCCGCAGAAGGTCGAGGCGTTCGGCAAGTGCCCGGCCTCGCTCACCCCGATCAGCGAGGGAGTGAGCACAGCACCGATCGGACCAGGATAGACCCACCCGTAGGCATGTCCGCCGATCGCATTGTAGACGGGACAGTGGTTCATGCAGGCGCCGCAGCGGATGCAGCGCAATACCTCGCGCAAACCTGAGCCCAGGATCTCTGAGCGGCCGTTGTCCAGCAGTACGACATGATAGGCCTCAGGTCCGTCCGGGTCTGTCGCCCGACGTGGTCCGGTCGAGAACGTCGTGTAGGTCGAAATCTCCTGCCCCGTGGCGGAGCGTGCCAGCAAACGCAGGATCGAGGAAACGTCTTCCAGGGTCGGAATGACCCGGTCGATCGAGGTGATGACCACGTGAATGCGCGCCAGCGACTGTGTGAGATCGCCGTTGCCCTCGTTGGTGACGATGATCGAGGAGCCCGTCTCGGCGATCAGGAAGTTGGCGCCCGTTATGCCGACATCGGCCCGGGAGTATTTCTCGCGCAGCACCTGACGCGCCTCGTTGACCAGGGTCGCCGGCTCGTCCAGAACCCGCTCTTTCGGCAGATGCGCATGCACACGGCGGAAGTCCTTCTCGACCTCTTCCTTCGTCACGTGGATCGATGGTGCGATGATGTGGCTCGGATGCTCGCCGCGGATCTGGATGATGTATTCGCCGAGGTCGGTCTCGGCGACGGTGACGCCGGCCTCCTCCAGGCACGCATTGAGCGCGATCTCCTCCGACACCATGGACTTGCCCTTGGTGACGAGCTTGGCATCAGCGTCACGGCAGATCTTCAGGATGATGTCGCGTGCATCCTTTGCCGTCGCCGCCCAGTGGACATTGGCGCCGGCGGCCTTCGCCTTCGCCTCCCATTCCTCCAGATAGATATCGAGGTGATCGAGAGCATGCTCGCGGATCTCTTTGCCGACCTCGCGCAGGTCCTCGAACTCCGGCAACCGCGACCGGGCTGCAGCGCGCTGCGCTACCAGGCCGCCGGGCAGACCCGCCAGGGCACGCTGCAACTGCGCGTCGGCAAGCGCAGCGCGTGCATTGGACTTGAACTCGCGCGTGGTCGAGTGCATGAGCGATGGCATTCCCTGATTGCTTTGGCCCTTTTGTCCGAGCGCTGGCGTCCGTCGGCGGCAGCCGCCCGAGTTCTCTCTTAGCGCGATGATGACGGCGCCGCCAACGGGGTAGGAACATCAGTGGACATGACTGCGCCGCGGATCAGGCCCGAATACGCCGACTGTCCGGGTCGTAGAGCGGTCTGAGGCTCGCGCTGGCGTCGAATCTCTCGCATGCCACCTCGATTTCGTAGTGCCGCCCCAGCAGTTCTTCCGGCGTTTCGTCAGGTCGGCAGGGCAGCCAGCCGAGACCGACTGCCGCGCCCAGGGTGTGTCCGTAGCTGCCGGAGGTCAGATAGCCGACGATCGCACCGTCCGCTACGATCGGCTCAGTGTGGTAGAGCAACGGCACCGGATCAGTGAGCCTGAATTGGACAAGCCGTCGCTTCAGTCCCTGGGCCTGACGCTGCAGCACCGCCTCTCGACCGATAAAATCTCCGAACGCCCCTTTCGGCTTGTTCGCTTTGACGGCAAAGCCGAGACCAGCCTCCAGCACGTGGTCCTCATCCGAGATGTCGTGCCCGAAATGTCGATACGCCTTTTCGAGGCGCAGGCTGTCCATCGCGTGCAGGCCGGCGAGCCTGAGGCCATGCGCGACGCCAGCTTCGCGGATGACCGCGAATACATGGCGCGCGAACTCCGTCGGCATGTAAAGTTCGTAGCCCTGTTCGCCGACGTAGGTGATGCGGTGCGCACGCACAAGCGCCATGCCGACCTCGATTTCGCGCGCGGCGCCGAACGCAAACGCCGAGTTGGAGAGATCGGCCGTGGTAAGCCCCTGCAGCAGCTTTCGCGCATTCGGTCCCATCACCGCGAGGCAGGCTTCCGCGCTCGTCACGTCGACGACGCTCACCCTTGCCCCTTCAGGCAAGTGACGCCTCAGCCAGTCGAGATCTCGCGTGGTGGTTCCGGACGAGGTGACGACGAGAAACGAGGTCTCGGAGAGCCGCGTGACTGTAAGGTCGGCCTCGATGCCGCCGCGCTCATTGAGCCACTGCGTGTAGACAATACGGCCCGGGTCGACGGCGACATCGTTGGCCGAGAGCCGCTGTAGAACAGCTTCAGCATCGGGTCCATCGACGCGGAACTTACCGAAGGCGCTCATGTCGAGCATGCCGACCGCCTCACGCACCGCCCGGTGCTCATCCGCCCAGTGCTCAAACCAGGGCTGGCGGAACCAGCCGAACTCATAAATCGGCGTCTGCCCCGCAGCGCGACGTGCGGCGGGCTGGAACCAGTGCGCGCGCTCCCATCCCATCGTCTCGCCGAACGCGGCGCCCTCGGCCTTGAGCTGCTCGTAGAAGGGCGTATGGCGCACGCCGCGCGCGGTCGCGTACTGGCGGTAAGGAAAATGGTCGGCGTAGAGCAGTCCGAGAGTTTCGGAAACGCGCGGCACGATGTGGGCGCGATTGGCTTGGTAGGGCACGACCCGCCGCACGTCGACATCGGAAAGATCGAACGGCGCGTGACCATCGACGATCCAATGGGCGAGCGCCATGCCGGCACCGCCCGCCGACTGGATGCCGACCGAGTTGAAACCGCACGCAACGTAGAAGCCCTCGATGCCCGGCGCCGGCCCGAGCAGGTATCGATTGTCGTGGGTGAAGCTCTCCGGCCCGTTGAAGAATGTGTGAATGCCGATCCGTGCGAGCAGAGGCATGCGCCGGCTCGCGGTCTCGAGGATCGGCGCGAAATGCTCAAGATCCTCCGGTAGCTGGTCGAAACAGAAGTCCTCCGGGATGCCGTCGACGGCCCACGGCTTGGCGCTGAGCTCGAAGGCGCCGAGCATGATCTTGCCGGCGTCCTCCTTGTAGTAGGCGCACTCATCGGGCACGCGCAGCACCGGCAGGTTACGCGGCACCTCGGCGCTCGGTTCGCTGACGATGTAGAAGTGCTCGCAGGCCTGGAGCGGCAGCGCGACGCCCGCCATGCGGCCGACATCGCGTCCCCACATGCCGGCACAGTTGACGATCACGTCGCAGTCGATCGTCCCTCGATCCGTCACCACGCCCGTGACACGCCCCTTCCCGCGCCGGATGCCGGTGACCTTGACGCCTTCGACGATCCTGACGCCGCGGTTGCGCGCTCCCTTGGCCATGGCGAGCGCAATATTGCCCGGATCGCCTTGTCCATCCTTCGGCAACCACACCGCGCCGACTGCGTCGCCGACCTCGACCAGCGGGTGGCGCGCTTTCGCCTCGGCAGGCGTGATCACCTCGATCTCGACGCCATAGGCGCGCGCCATCGAGGCGCCGCGCTTCAGTTCCTCGAAACGCTCGGCCGTCAGCGCGACGGTGAGCGAGCCGCAGCGCCTGAACCCCGTCGCGACCTCCGTCTCCGCCTCCAGGCTGCCGTAGAGTTCCTGGCTGTACTTGGCCAACCGCGTCATGTTGGCCGTCGCCCGAAGCTGGGCGATGAGGCCTGCCGCATGCCATGTGGTGCCGGACGTCAGTTGCTTGCGCTCAACGAGCACCACGTCCGTCCAACCGAGCTTGGCCAGATGATAAGCGACCGAGCAGCCGGCTACGCCGCCGCCGATGATGACCACGCGTGTCCTGTCGGGAAGCATGAGATCCGTCCCTCTTCGCGCCGGCCGCCCGAAGCTGACCGCACGGGAGCATGTTCGTTTCACCGCCGCCGCCCTGGCAAGCGCCAATCGTGCTCGTCAGCCAATCCAGCAGTGCATCAGGCAGGTGCGGTCAGCCGACGCCCCCGGAGTGAATGTGGCAAGCGGCGTCGCGGTCCGCGGCGATCGCTGCCAGTTTCGGCGTCTCGCTCCGACAGCGTGGGCCAGCAACGGGGCATCGCGGATGGAACGCGCAGCCTCTCGGCGGATCGAGCGGAGACGGAATTTCGCCCGTGATCGGCTGGAAATCGCCGCGCACGCCGCCAACACGAGGGACCGACGCCATCAGTGCTCGCGTGTAGGGATGCTCGGGCTTCGCCGTCACCTCGATTGCCGGCCCGGTCTCGACGACGCGTCCGAGATACATGATCGCGATGCGTCGGCAGACGTGGCGCACCACGCCGATGTCGTGGCTGATGAAAAGCGCCGCGAGACCAAGTGCGTTTTTCAGGTCGAGGAACAGGTTCAGCACCTGGGCCTGCACCGACACGTCGAGCGATGCAACCGGCTCGTCCGCCACGATGACGTCCGGTCGCATGGCGAGCGCCCGGGCGATCGCGATCCGTTGGCGCTGGCCACCGGAAAACTGGTGCGGCAGGCGTCGGGCATAGCCGGGGTCGAGCCCGACCTTGCCCATCAAGTCTACGACGAACTCTGCCTCGTCGCCACGCCGGACGAGACCATGCGCGCGCGGCCCTTCGATGATCGTCTCACCGACCCGAAGCCGCGGATTGAGGCTTGCGAACGGATCCTGGTGGATCATCTGAACGCGCGTCGTCAGCTTCGCGACGCGACCGCCGTCATAGCGCGCGACAGGCGCACCAGCGATGGTCGCGCAGCCCTCGTCCGGCACGTAGACGCCGGCAACGAGGCGCCCGAGCGTCGATTTTCCGCAGCCGGACTCGCCAACCAGTCCCAACCACTCGCCGGCGGCGACCTCGAGAGAAACGTCCGTTACTGCGTGCACGACTTCCGGCACCGCCCTGCGTCCGGCGATACGTGCGACGATACGGTCGCCGAGCTCCGCCGGCCGCACGAAACGCTTCGAGGCCCGCTCGACGCTGACGAAAGGCACACTCATCGTCCGCCTGCCAGTTGTGCCAGCGGGTGATGACAGAGGAACGATCGCATCAGCCCGTCGTCGACGGTGGCCGTCGGCATCGCGCCGCAGGCGGCATCGGCCCGCGCACAACGCGGACGGAAGCGGCAGCCGTCTGGTAGATTGATCGGTGCCGGCGCCTGCCCATCGATCTGCGGCAGGCGGCTTCCGGGTGCGCTGCCGGCCGGCACCGAGGCGAGCAAGCCATGCGTGTAAGGGTGACGCGGAACGGCGATCACGGCCTCGGCCGGCCCCTCCTCGACAATGCGGCCGGCATACATGATGGCGATGCGGTCGGCCAGCGCAGAGACCACGGCGAGGTCGTGAGTGATCCAGAGAAAGGCTGTGCCGAGCGCGCCAGCCAGCCGCTTCACCTCGGCCAGGATCTGGCTTTGGATGGAGACGTCGAGCGCGGTGGTCGGCTCGTCGGCGATGACCACGTCCGGCCGATGCATCAGCGCCATGGCGATGGCGACACGCTGGCGCATGCCTCCCGAGAGCTGGTGGGGATAGGCGGCGAGGCGCGCCTCGGGCGAAGGAATGCCGACGACGGCGAGCGCTTCACGGGCCTGCACCAGCGCTGTTCGCGGCGGAATGCGGGCGTGCGCCCTGAGCGCCAGAATCATCTGCTCACCGACAGTGAGGACGGGATTGAGCGTCATCATGGGGTCCTGGAATACCATGGCGATGCGCGCGCCTCTGACCTGACGCAAGGCCTCGCGCGACAGTCCGACAAGTTCCGTGCCGGCGACCTTCACCGAGCCGGCCACGATGCGGCCTGGCGGCTCGACGAGGCCCATGATGGAATAGCCGGTCACGCTCTTACCGGATCCAGATTCGCCGACGAGGCCCATGATCTCGCCGCGCCCGAGGGTCAGCGAGACGCCGTCGACCGCCTTCAGCGTGCCGGCGCGCGTCGAGAATTCGGTCGCAAGCCCCGCGACTTCGAGCACGAGCGGTCTGCCGGCCGCGCCACTCATCGCTGGTTCGCTGGGTTGAGGACATCGCGGATGCGATCGCCGACGAGATTGATTGCGACGATCAGCACCATCAGGGCGATACCGGGATAGACCGAGATCCAGTAGCGGCCGGACAGCAGATACTGGAAACCATTGGAGATCAGCAGGCCCAGCGACGGCTCGGACACCGGCAGGCCGAGGCCGAGGAAAGACAGCGTCGCCTCCAGCGAGATGGCATTGGCGATTTGCACGGTCGCGACGACGATCAGGGGCGGCACGCTGTTCGGCAGCAGATGACGGAACAGCACGCGACCGACGGGAAGCGGTATGGCGAGCGCCGCTTCTATGTAGTCCTTGCGCCGTTCTGCGGAGGCCGATCCATGGATCGTGCGCGCGAAATAGGCATATTGCGCGGCTGCAAGCGCCGCGATCAGCTGGTAGCGCCCCTGGCCGAGCATGGCCACGAGAACCAGCGCGAGGAGGATCGGCGGAAACGAAAGCTGCAGATCGACGACGCGCATGATGAGCGCCTCGACGCGCCCGCCGAAGTAGGCCGCGACGAGGCCGATCACGCCACCGAAGACGAGAGCGATGGCGCCCGCGGTGATACCGATCTGGAGCGAGATCCGCAGTCCATAGAGAATGGCCGAGTAGAGGTCGCGCCCCTGTGCGTCCGTACCGAGCACATGAACGTAGCCGGCCGAACCGACGGCACCAGGCGGGCGGCGGGCGTCCAGCAACGAGAGCGAGGCGAGGTCGTAGGGATCCTGAGGCGTTATCAGCGGGGCTAGCATCGCGGCAAGCACGAAGAACACGACGATGGCGAGCGCCGCAATTGCCAGCGGGCTCTCGCAATAGTCACTCAAGAACCGGCGGAGCGCGGCTGCGGCAGACTGTTCGACGACGATCATGCATGCGCTCGCTGGCGGATGCGTGGATCGAGCAAACCATAGACGACATCGACGATGAGGTTGATCAGCGTGAACAGCACCACCACGAGGACGAGGTAGGCGACCATGACCGGCCGATCCAGATTGGTGATCGAATCGATGATCAGCTTGCCCATGCCTGGCCAGTTGAAGATCGTCTCGGTGACGACGGCGAAGGCGAGCGTCGAGCCGAACTCGAGACCGAAGACCGTCACGATGGGAATCGCGATCACCTTGAGCACGTGGCGGCGCATGATGTCCCATTCCGCAATGCCCTGGGCGCGGGCGAAGCGCACGAAATCCTTCGAAATGACCTCGCGCACCCCGGCGCGCGTCAGCCGTATCAACAGGCCCAACTTGAACAGTGCCAGATTCACCGCGGGCAGGATGACGTGGCTGAGGCCGTCGAGCGAGAAAACCGAGAACGGCGCACCAAACACCCCTTGTGACGGCCCGCGATCGCCCGACGGCAGCCACTGCAGTTCGACGGCGAACGCCATGATGAGCAGCAGGCCGACCCAGAACGTCGGCACCGAGAAGCCGAGAACGGACAGCGCCATGATCGCCTTCGAACTCGCCGCCTCGGGGCGGTAACCGGCCCACAGTCCGAGCGGAATACCGAGCATCGTGGCGATCAGCATCGCCATCATCGCAAGCTCGAACGTCGCCGGGAAGCGAGAGATGATGAGGTCGAGCACCGGCACGCCGAAGACGAAAGAACGGCCGAGGTCACCGCTGAGCAGATTGCCGGCGAAGGTCAGGTACTGGCGCCAGACCGGCTGGTCCAGGCCGTACCGGCGGATCATCTCGGCGCGCAGGGCCTGATCGGCACCCGGATCGATCATGATGTCGATCGGATTGCCGATCGCATAAACGCCGAGGAATACGATGACCGACATCACCGCCATGACCACGAGGGCCTGCAGCAGCCGCTGAATCAGGAAGCCGGCCATCGTGCCCTGGATCTCGCCCATCCCCGAGGAAGGCTGGCGGAGCACGCTCGCTCGCGTGCCCCGCCGTCACACGTCCATACCGCGCCGCACCTCACTTGGCCGGCCGGATGAAATATGCCAGCGTCTCCTCGTCGTAGCGGGGCGTGTAGTCGACCTTGTTGGCGCGCGCCGCCCACACCGTCTGCAGCACGACGACGGAAATGTAGGCGCGGTCGGCCATGATCTTGGCCATCGCCTCCTCGTAGAGCTTGCGCCGCTTGGCGTCATCGAGCGTGCGCGCACCCTCCTGGATCAGCTTATCGGCAGCCTCGTTCTTGTACTGGATGCGGTTGAAGGCGCCGAGCTTCAACGCATCGGCCTTGCTGTGCGCCATCGAGCCGAGCGTGTACGAGGCCTCGCCGGTCAATGTGCCCCAGCCGTTCATGAAGACCGAGTACTCGAGACGCGCCTGCGCCGGGAAGTAGACGGTCTTCGAGATGGCATTGACCTTCGTCTTTATACCGATCCGAGAGAACATCTGGCCGAGCCCCTGGCAGATGGCGCCATCACCCGGAAGACGGTCACTGGTACAGTAGAGGTCCATCGAGAAGCCGCTCGGATAGCCGGCCTCGGCGAGAAGCTTCTTCGCCTTCGCCGGATCAGGCTTCGCGAAGGGGATCGACTTGTTGTAGCCGAACATGCCGGGCGACATGAGCTGGTTGGCGGGATTCCCAAGGCCCTCCAGGACGACGTCCACCATCGCCCGCCGGTCGATCGCGAGATCGAGCGCCTCGCGCACTTTCGGATCGCGCAACGGGTTCTTGGCGAGCGGCTTGCCAGAGTTGTCGTACACCTTCGGCGTCGGCTCGCGCTGATCGAGTTGCAGATTCATCACGTAGACGCTATCGCCCTTGATGACCTTGATCGCCTTGTCGCGGGCAAGAGCCTTGTAATCGGCAGCGGACACGTAATTGACGATATCGACCTGGCCGGACTTGAGCGCGGCGAGGCGAGCCGCATCGTTCGAGATCTCTTTTCTGACCACGCGCTGCCAGTACGGCTTGCCCCGCCAGTAGCCGTCGTTGCGCTCGAGCACGAGATCTGATTTGGGCTGCCACGAGACCAGCTTGTATGGGCCCGTGCCGATCGCCGCCTTGCCCGAGTTGAAGCACGGCGGCGCGGTCTCCTTGGTGTTGCAGTCCTTCGCAGCCTTCGACGAGACGATGAACAGGCGCACGAAGTCATAAGGGAGTGTGGCCGCAGGCCCATTGGTCTTGACGATGACGGTCAGCGGGTCCTTGACCTCGACCGACTTCACGCGCCGCACGTAAATGGTCATCGTCGTCGGGCCGGTGACGACGGGAATGCGCTCGATCGAGAACTTCACATCGTCGGCAGTGAAGGCCGAGCCGTCGTGGAATTTGACGCCCTTGCGCAGCTTGAATTCCCACGTCGTGTCGTCGATGGGTTTCCAGCTCTCGGCAAGGCCCGGAGTCAGTTGCTGCTTCTCGTCCGGGTGTACGAGCGTGTCGAAGATGTGCTTGACCGCATCGGCGTGGGTGCCGAGCGCGGAATAATGCGGGTCCATGGATTCCGGGCCACCACGTACGCCAACGGTGAGCGTCTGGGCGGCGACAGGGCCGGACGCGGCACCAAGGGCGAGGACGGCGGCGGCGATACCGAAGGAGGCGAGACGGCGAGACATTCGACAACTCCCGAGTGAGTGGCACCTTGCGGGAACCGATACTGCGCATCGACGACGGCTCAGGGCGCAGGCAAGACGATACGGACCGGCATGTTGCAACGCTGGCGCTTGAGCGTCCATAGCCAAAGTTGCGGCAGACCCTTGCGCCTGCTGCCATTTCATGCGCCCCGCCGCTGCGTATGCTCGTCCGCCGGATCTCGCCCGGCGAGCCGCGTTTCATGAGGAGGCCAATGCGCATCGAGGATATGAGCTGGATGCAGGTGGAGGAATACCTGCGCAGCGACGACCGCGCGATCCTGCCGATCGGCTCGACCGAGCAACATGCCCACCTCTCGCTCTGCGTCGACAAGATCCTCGCGGAGCGCGTTGCGATCGAGGCCGCAGCCCCGCTCGGCGTGCCCGTGTTTCCCGTGTTGCCCTACGGCCTTGCGCCCTATTTCACTGCCTATCCTGGCACGGTTTCGCTGCGCGTCGAGACGCTCATCGCCGTCGTCCGCGACGTCATTGCAAGCCTTGACCGGTCGGGCTTCCGGCGCATTCTCGTCGTCAACGGGCACGGCGGGAACCAGCCCGTGGCTGCGCTGGCGCAGGAGTTGATGGTGACGCGCCCGCATCTGGCCATCAAGTTCCACAACTGGTGGAACGCACCACGTACACTCGCCGTCGTACACGAGATCGACAGCCTGGGCTCGCATGCGAGCTGGATGGAGAATTTTCCCTGGACGCGGCTCGCCAATATCGCGCTCCCGGACGACAGGAAGCCGCTGGTCGACCTCAGCCGCCTCAGAGCTTCGTCGCCCGAGGCAGTCAGGGCGCTGCTCGGCGATGGCAATTTCGGCGGCGTCTACCAGAAACCTGACGAGGACATGCTGCGGCTCTGGGCGGTCGGCGTTGCCGAGACGCGCGAGGCACTCGATGGACCGTGGCCGACATGAACCCGAGGGAGTGTTCACATGGATGAACGAGAGCCGCTGGTAATCTGGGGTGCCGGCGCGATGGGAGGCACATTCGGTGCTTTTCTCGCTCGGGCAGGCGAGCCTGTGCTGCTGGTCGATCAGGTCGCCGAGCATGTCGCGGCCATGAATGCGCAAGGCCTCGAGCTTTACGGACCGGAGCAGAACTTCGTCGTGCCGGTGCGCGCGGTGATGCCTGCCGACCTCACCGGCCGTTACAGTCGCATCGCGCTCGCCGTGAAGGCCCACCATACCGAGGCCGCGGCGCGTTCGCTCGCACCCCATCTCGCCGACGACGGCTTCGTGCTCTCGCTGCAGAACGGCCTCAACGAACTGGTCATCGCCGACGTAGTGGGTCTCTCCCGAACCATGGGTTGCTTCATCAATTACTCCGCCGACTATCACGCGCCGGGCCGCATCATGTATTCGAACCGCGGCGCCGTGGCGGTCGGCGAGATGGACGGCGCGATGACGCCACGCCTCGCCGACATGCATAGGCTTCTGAAAATTCTCGAACCCGACGCGGTCGCCACCGACAATATCACCGGATATCTGTGGGGTAAGCTCGCCTACGGCGCGCAACTCGTCGCCACCGCGCTCACCAACGCCTCGATGACCGAGAATTTCGAGCACCCGCGCTATCTCAGAGTGTGGACCGGCATCGCGCGCGAGGTGATGGCGGTCGCTGCGGCACAGGGCATCCGTCCCCTCGGCTTCAACGGTTTCTCGCCGGAGGCCTACCTGCCGGGCGCGTCCGATGAAGCGGCTGAGAAAAGCGTCGCAGCGCTGGCCGAATTCAACCGGCATTCTGCCAAATCGCATTCCGGCATCTGGCGCGACCTCGCTGTCCGAAAGCGGCGGACCGAGGTGCCGGCGCAGATCGGCATGATCACCGACATCGGAGCCAAAGTCGGAGTAGCGACCCCGATGATCGAGCGGCTCGTCGCTCTCATCGTCGATATCGAAGACGGACGCCGGCCCCAAGACTGGACGACGCTCGACCAACTGCTGGAGGTTGCTCCATGACCGTGTTCGACTTCTCCGGCCGCGTGGCAATCGTCACGGGAGCGGCGCAAGGAATTGGTCGCGCAATCGTCGCTGGGCTTATGAAGGGCGGCGCGACGGTGTGGGCCGCCGACATAGATGCTGCCGGCGGCGCGGCCACCGCTGCCGATACCGGCGCGACCGCGCATGTGCTCGATGTCGCGGACAAGGCTGCGGTCACCGCCCTCACCGACGCCGTCGTCGCCCGCGACGGACGGATCGACATCCTCGTTCACGCAGCCGGTGGTGTTCGCGGGCAGGTGGGTCGGCCAATCTCGGAGATCACTGGGAGCGACTGGCAGGCCATTTTCGACGTCAATGCGACGGGCGCCTTCCTGATGTGTCAGGCCGTGGCACCCCACATGCAGAAGGCTCATTACGGCCGCATCGTCACCATCTCATCAGGTGCCGGGCTGCGGCCGAGCCTGACTGGCATCCAGGCCTATTGCGCGGCCAAGCACGCCCTCGTCGGTCTCACCAGGCAACTTGCCTGGGAATTCGGGCCGCACGGCATCACGGTGAACTCAGTGGCACCCGGCTTCGTGCGGTCGAACCCGAGCTCCGAAGCCCAGTGGCAGAGCTATGGGCCGGAGCGCCAGTCCCGCATGGTCGAAGGCATTTTCACACGCCGGCTCGGCAAACCAGAGGACATCGCCTACGCCGCGACGTTTCTCGCCTCCGAGCCTGCCGAATGGATCACCGGTCAGATCCTGTCGGTCGACGGCGGGCGCTCCTGAGACGGCCTCACCCCGGATTGCCGCCGCCTGCCTCGCGTACGACGCGATGCACGAAGGCGAGCTTGGATCGTGCGACCTCGGAAATGACGAAGGGATAGAAATCGCTGTGCCCCATACTGCGGTTGATGCTGTTCAATGCCATGGTGAGCGGCACCCAGCGCTCCATCAACTCATCGAACGGCACCACGCGGTAGACGTCGCGCCGCGAGAAGCTCCACACCGAGCCGAGTGAGAAACGCGCCGCGCGCGGCTCCATGCCGACCGCCTCCGCCGTATCGAGCGCATCGACCATGTGGAGGTAATGCGCCCACGTCTCCGACCAGTCTTCCCATGGATGCACGCTCGCGTATGACGAGACGTGCTTTGCCTGCCAGTCGGCCGCCAGCCCCGAGGCATAATGGCTCGCTAGGGCAGCCGCATAATCGGCCCGTTCGTCGCCGAACAGTGTCCGAAAGGACTCGGCATGGCGGGCACCGTCGACCAGCACCATCCAGTAATAATGGCCCACCTCGTGGCGCATGTGACCGAGCACCGTGCGATAGCTTTCGTCGAGCTGGGTGCGCTGACGCTCGCGCTCCACCGGATCGGTCTCATTCACATCGATCGTTACGACGCCGTCGAGATGTCCGGTCGTGGCATCGCGCGGAAAATCGAAAGTGAGCGGACGCGGCACATCCGGTGTGCCGCCGAGCGGGAGACCGAAGCGGAGCAGAGAGTAGACGAGGCGCTTCTTGGCATGCTCGAGCACCGACCACGCGGCGACGTTGCCCGGCTCGGCAAGATTCGGGATCGTTCTGTTCAATCCGCAGGCGATGCAGAGGCCTGCGTTTGCCGTGGCGGCACGCAGCCAGTTGCAGACGCCGTGGGCGGCGTTGTCGCAGTAGGCAACGCGGTGAGCCGGCTCGTCGAAGCGGCTCAGGGCGCCGGCGTCATCGGCCGCCGTCAACGTCTCCAAACGCATGGCGGCGACATCGAAACCGAGCGGCGAGGCGCAGAAGAGGCAGCGATCGTTCTCGAAATGAACTCCGTTGCCGCACCGGGCACATTGGAAAGTCTGCATGTGAGCGCTGCGCCTTTACGCCTTCGCTGGTTAACATGATCGACGTGGACTTTCCGCCAACAGCCGGCGCACCGAGAGGATCCCTCTAGCGCCTGCATGAATTTTGAGCAACGGACGGCCGGAGCTTGTGCAGTCTGCCACGGGGAGCAACACGGCGCGTCCGTGTCTGTTCTACAAACGCAATCGCCGGTTGCCGGGTTCACGATCGGGGTCGTACTTTCGATCCGACCAACACCACATCAGGATATCGGCAAACCGCATGGCCCTGCACGTCGCCCTGACGCACGAGACCCGTTACACCTACGACCGTCTCGTGCGGATGGGACCGCAGGTCGTCCGCCTCCGCCCCGCACCGCACTGCCGGACGCCCATTCTCAGTTACTCGCTCACTGTCGAGCCCAAGCTACACTTCATCAACTGGCAGCAGGATCCCTTCGGCAATTTCCAGGCGCGCCTCGTCCTGCCGGAGCCGACGGAGCTGTTCTCCGTCACCGTCGACCTCGTGGCAGACATGGCGGTCGTCAATCCTTTCGACTTCTTCGTCGAAGAGAGCGCGACCTCCGCCGACTTCTCCTACGAACCGGCACTCAGGGATGAACTCGGGCCTTATCTGGGACCCGAGCCGGCCGGCCCTTTACTGGAGGCCTACCTTGCGAGGCTGAAGCGGACGGGCGAGCAATCGACCATCGATTTCCTGTGCGATCTCAACCGGCGCCTCCAGGGGGACGTCCGTTACCTGATCCGCATGGAGCCGGGCGTGCAGACGCCCGAGGAGACGTTGCGCACGCGATCGGGCTCGTGCCGCGACTCCGGCTGGCTGCTCGTCCAGATCCTGCGCCACATGGGGCTCGCGGCGCGCTTCGTCTCGGGTTACCTGATCCAGTTGACCCCCGACGTTAAGGCGCTTGAAGGGCCGGTCGGCGCTGAAACCGATTTCACCGATCTGCACGCCTGGACCGAGGTATACGTGCCGGGCGCCGGCTGGATCGGCCTCGATCCGACCTCCGGCCTCCTCGCCGGCGAAGGTCACATCCCTCTCGCGGCCACGCCACAGCCGTCGAGTGCCGCGCCGATCTCGGGCGCTCACGAGCGTGCCGACGTCGACTTCGCGTTCCACATGAAGGTTACTCGCGTCCGCGAGACGGCCCGCGTGACCAAGCCCTACAGCGAGGAGACCTGGCGCGCGATCGAAGGCCTCGGCCACGTTATCGACCGGCGTCTCGAGAAGGGCGACGTCCGCCTCACCATGGGTGGTGAGCCGACCTTCGTCGCGGTCGATGACATGGAAGGTGCGGAGTGGAACACTGCCGCCGTCGGCCCCAATAAGCGCCGATATGCTGACGATCTCGTGCGCCGCCTCGAGGCGCGCTTTGCCAAGGGCGGGCTGCTGCATCACGGCCAGGGCAAATGGTACCCCGGCGAACAATTGCCGCGCTGGGCGTTCGCCCTCTACTGGCGCACGGACGGCGAGCCGCTTTGGGCGGACCCCAAGCTGATCGCGCATGAGGCGCCGACACGCCAGGCCACGATCGAGGACGCCGGGCGGCTCATGCAAAGCCTTTGCGATCGGCTCGACATCGGCGGCGACAACGCTCTCGCAGCCTACGAGGACGCCGGATACTTCATGCTGGTCGAGCAGAAACTGCCGCTCAACGTCGAGGTCAGGTCGAACACACTCGACGATCCGGCCGAGCGCAAGCGCGTCATCGATGCTTTCGACCGTGGGCTAGCCAGACCGAGCGGTTATGTCTTGCCGATCCAGGTTTGGCACACTGCCGACCGCGGCCGGCGCTGGGTCACGGAGCGCTGGGCACTGCGTCGTGATAAGCTGTTCCTGGTGCCGGGCGACTCGCCGGTCGGATTCCGGCTGCCGCTCGGCTCACTGCCGGCGCTAGCACCTGTCGCTTACCCGCACGTGTCGCCGCGCGACCCGTTCGCGCCGGCGCCGCCCCTGCCCGAGCGCCACGTCCTGTTGCAGCGAAGGCGGGCCGTTGCACTCGAATCGGCGTCGACGCTTGGTGGCGCGGCCTCGGAGATTACCGGAGCGGTGCGTACCGCGCTTGCCATCGAGCCGAGGGACGGACGCCTGTGCGTATTCCTGCCGCCCCTCGTCGACGCGGAGGACTTCGCGGCACTGGTCGCAGCCGTCGAGCATGCGGCGACCACGACCGGACTGCCCGTCCATCTCGAAGGCTACACCCCTCCCGACGATCCGCGCATCAGCGTCATCAAGGTGACGCCCGATCCGGGCGTGATCGAGGTCAACATTCACCCATCGCGCACCTGGGGCGAGACGGTCGCAACCACCACTACGCTATACGAGGAGGCGCATCTTGCCAGGCTCGGTGCAGAAAAATTCATGCTCGACGGCCGTCATACCGGCACTGGCGGCGGCAATCACATCGTGCTTGGTGGGCGCACGCCGGCCGACAGTCCCTTCCTAAGGCGACCGGACCTGCTCGCCTCGATCATCAACTACTGGCAGAACCACCCTTCGCTTTCCTACCTGTTCTCCGGCCTCTTCATCGGCCCGACGAGCCAAGCGCCGCGTGTCGATGAAGGTCGCCACGAAGGGCTTTACGAGCTCGAGATCGCCCTCGATACCATAGCCGGCCTCGGGCATGTGCCGCCCTGGATGATCGATCGCGTGCTGCGCAACCTCCTGATCGACGTCACCGGCAACACGCACCGCGCCGAGATCTGCATCGACAAGCTGTATTCGCCCGACAGCGCGAGCGGCCGGCTCGGCCTCGTCGAGTTCAGGTCGTTCGAAATGCCACCGCATGCCCGCATGAGCCTGGCACAACAACTTCTGATCCGAGCGCTCATCGCGATGTTCTGGGAGAAGCCGTACCGGCAGCGGCTGGTCCGCTGGGGAACGGCGCTGCACGACCGTTTCATGCTCCCCCACTTCGTATGGGCCGATTTCTCGGGGGTCATTGCCGACCTCCGCGCGTGCGATCTTCCCGTCGCTTTGTCCTGGTTCGAGCCACACTTCGAGTTCCGCTTCCCGATCTACGGCACTGTCGAGGCGGGCGCGATCGGTATTGAGTTCAGGCAGGCGCTCGAACCGTGGCACGTGCTCGGTGAGGAAGGCGTCTCGGGCGGCACCGCGCGCTACGTCGACAGCTCGCTGGAAAGGCTTCAGGTCCGCGCCTACGGCATGAGCGACGAGCGCTATGTCATAACATGCAATGGCCGCCGGGTGCCGCTTGCAGCGACCGCGACGCGTGGCGAGTCGGTAGCCGGCGTGCGCTATCGCGCCTGGTGGCCGCCCTCTGCTCTACACCCGACGATATCGCCGCACGTGCCACTCGTTTTCGACGTGCTAGACACATGGTCCGGTCGCTCGATCGCCGGCTGCCGATATCACGTCTCTCACCCTGGCGGTCGCAACTTCGAGATCTTCCCCGTCAACGCCTACGAAGCCGAGGGCCGGCGGTTGGCACGCTTCGAGGCGGCGGGCCATTCAGCGGGCGCGATGGCGACGCCGCCCCGCGAGGCCAACCCGGAGTATCCGCTGACACTCGACCTTCGCCGACCCGTCTGATGGGCAGGATCGGTCCGCAGGAGGCGAACGTCTCGCACGACGGCCGGGGCTTCGCCTGTACTCTCTGGTCGCATATGGTTCCGCGACACGAATCGCTGGAGCCATCCACATGACAGCGCCGGCCGCCGAGCCGTTCGCCGGAAGCATTGAGTTGACCCGGGGGTACCGCGTCCACCTTGGGCACGGCTACGACGAACTCCTCAACGCGTCGGGCAAAGTCCGTTCCCACGGTCTCGGCCTCGTCTCGGGCCTGCAGCGGCTCGACGCCGGCGAACTCGCCATGCGCGCGCGGCGTCTTGCACAACGGGTCCGCGACACGGGTCTCACCTATGATATCTTCGCCGATCCGAGGGCGCACGCGCAGCCCTGGCGGCTGAACCTGATGCCGCTCGTCGTCTCGTCGGCCGAATGGCGCTGGCTCGAAGCGGCCATGGTACAGCGCGCGCGCCTGCTCGCTTACGTATTGTCGGATGTCTACGCCGAGGGCCGCCTGTTGGATGACCACCTCATCCCGCCGGAGCTTATCTTCTCCGACGAGAGCTACCTGCCCGCGGCACGGGACGTGATCAATGGCACCGTAGGCTTGCGCTTCTACGCGGCCGACCTCGCCCGTGGACATGATGGCCGGTGGCGTGTCATCGACAGCCACACCGAGACGCTCGCCGGCATCGGCTTCGCACTCGCCAATCGCGTCACGCACACGCATGTCGCCGGCGACCTCTTCAACCAAGTCAACGCCCGCCGACTCTCGCCGTGGTTTCGCGCACTCCAGGAAGGGCTCAACGCGACAGCGGGGCGTGCCGATGCCCGCATCGCATTGATGACACCGGGACCGCAGAGCCCCGATTATTTTTCGCACGCCTACATCGCACGCTACCTGAACCTGCTGCTCGTCGAGGGCAACGATCTCCGCGTGCGCGACGGTCACGTCGCGCTGAAGACGCTGGAAGGTCTGAAGGAGATCGATCTCATCGTGCGTTGCGCCGAGGGCGCGCTGTCGGATCCGCTCGAACTAGGTGGGACCGCTTTTCTCGGCCCGGCCGGCCTGCTCGGAGCCTGCCGGGCGCGACCCGACCTCGTCATCAATCCGATCGGGGCGGCGACGGTGCAGAATCGCGCGCTTGGCGCGAGGCTCGCCCAGGTGGCGCGACACGTCCTCGGCGAAGATCTGAAACTCGCCGATTCCCCACGGCTTTGGCTTGGCGATCCCGCGGCGCGTGCCGAAGTCGCACGTGCGCCGAGCGGCTACACGCTGCGCGCCGCGCAGGAAGGTACCGGCCGCCCCGGCATGGCGGCGTCGGGTATCGAACTGCGCGACCTGACTGGCGAGCAACTCGACCGACTGATACGAGACATGCAGGTGCATGGTACGCGTTTTGTCGCCGAGCAGCGCCAGACCTTCTCCACCATGCCGGCCTACGATGCAGGCGTGCTGGTGCCCCGCCCGATCGCGATCCGACTGTTCGCCGCGCGGACCGGAGACGACTGGTCGCTGATGCCGGCGGGTCTCGCCATGACCGTCAATGCACGTAGCGCCGTATCTCTCACCGCCGACGGCGGCGAGACGCACGACGTCTGGGTGCTCTCCGACGAGGCCGCGGGACCGAGCAGCAGCTTGTGGCGGCCGACCATCGAGCGCGCCCGCGTCGAGCGCTCGCAGCGCGTCACGCAGAGCCGCGTCGCCGAGAACCTCTACTGGCTCGGCCGCAATGTCGAGCGTGCCGACTGGACCATGCGAATCCTACGCGGCACGCTGCGGCGTATCGAGGAGGACAGCGGCGCCTTCGGTGGCCAGCAGGCTGCCGCCCGGTGCATGGCGCTGCTGCTCGGTGACGACAGTCCGGCTCTGGTCGCCACAGGTCGTGCCGACATCGAGGCCGCGGCTCGTGTCCTGGCCGACAGCAAGGCAGGCCGCTCGCTGGCCAACACGCTCGCCTCGCTCTATCGCAATGCCTTCCTCGTCCGCGACCGGCTTTCGCAAGAGGCATGGCAACAGCTGTCGCGGCTCGCGCCGCAGGGCACCTGGGGCGAGGCGCTGACCCGGGCGCCGCCGATCGCTCTGCTCGACCTCGTGGAGGAGGGGCTCGGGGCCATCGCTGCCTTCAATGGCCTGGCTCACGAAAACATGACGCGCAATTTCGGCTGGTCCTTTCTGAACCTCGGCCGCAGGCTCGAGCGCGCCTACAATCTGGCCGAGGTCACCAAGGAGCTGTTCGGACATGCCGACGCCTCACCCGAGAACGAGCGCGCCGGCCTCCTGCTGCTGCTCGAGCTCGGCGACAGCTTCATTACGTACCGCTCGCGCTACCGTCTCGAGCCGATGCTTCCTTTGGCTCTCGACCTCCTGATGCTCGACGAGACGAATCCGCGCAGTCTTGCTTTCCAGTTGGCGGAGATGGATGCGTTGCTCGAGCGTCTGCCGCACGGCGACGCCGGCCAATCGCGACACGTCGACCGCCGACTGATCCTGAAGCTGCTTACGTCGATCAGGCTCTGCGACATCGAGCAGATCTGCCGCGACGACAGCCGCAACAGCCTCACCAGCCTGCTCGACGAGCAGCTGGCATGGCTGCCCGGCCTCTCCGACGCGATATCCCAGCACTACTTCAATCTCACGGAGGCGCTGCCGCACCGGCTCGAGACCCGCGTGGGAACGCGGCCATGAAGCTGGAGATCAACCACCGGACGACCTACCGATACGATCAGCCGGTCGCGCTCGCCCAGCACCGGCTGCACATGCTGGCGCGACCAACGCCGCTGCAGACTGTATTACGCAGCCGCCTGATGATCGAGCCGGCCCCCACCGTGCGCGCCGACGCCGTGGATGTGTTCGGCAATGCGGTCACCTCGGTCGAGATCGAGCGACCGCACGAGGAACTCGTCATCGAGGCGGCGAGCTCGGTCGATGTCGCACCGCCGAAAGCGATCCCGACCTCAGCCGGCCCGCGCTGGAACGAGATCGACGCGGCAATCCGCGAACTCGACCAAAAGGAGGCACTGGCCGTCCGCCAGGCGCGATGCATGAGCGCGCTCACGCGTGCGCCGGCGGGCCTCGTGGAGTATGTCGTGACGAGTTTTCCCGATGGGCGTCCGCTCGTCGAGGCGGCGCTCGACCTGACGCGCCGTATCACGCAGGAATTTCGCTTCGACGTGACAGCTACAGACGTTTCCACACCGCTCGGCACCGTTCTGAAATCTCGCCGCGGCGTCTGCCAGGATTTCGCCCACCTGACGATTGCCGGGCTTCGCGCATTACGAATCCCGGCTCGCTACGTCAGCGGCTACATCCTGACCATTCCTCCGCCGGGTCGGCCGAAGCTGATGGGCGCCGATGCCTCTCATGCTTGGGTTTCCGTGTGGTGCGGAAAAGGCCTCGGATGGATCGACTTCGATCCGACGAATGGCCGACTCGCTGGAGAGGACTATGCGACGGTCGCCTGGGGCCGCGACTATGCGGACGTCAGTCCGATCACAGGCATCCTCCTCGGTGGGGGCTCACACGTCGTCACTGTGGGCGTTGACGTGAAAGCGGTGCCCTAGAGCCCGCAGCAGGCTGCGCTCAATCCCTGAACAGCTGGTAGCTGTCGATCACCTTGCGGAACGCGGCGCTACGCTCGGCTTCGCCGGCGAGCACTCTCGTCGATGCCTCGCCGTAGCTCGCTTTCAGCACACCGGGCAGTTCGTGTACTTTCACACCCCGCGCAGCGAGATCGCGAGCCAGAGCCGCGTTCCGTCGTCCGATACGTGCTACCGCCTCGTCCAGCCGCCGGTCGCACGTGCTCTGGACGACGACCCGCAACAGCGGATCCAGCCTGTTCCAGCTCTTGGCATTGATCACGAGATCGAGCATGCGCACGGCGTTGGGATCGAACTGGTAGTAGTTCGATGCCACCTCGTGAAATCCGAGACGCAGGGTCTGGTCGACATCGAATGACTCGGTTGCATCGATCATTCCGCGCTGCAACGCCGTGAACTGTTCGGCCGCGACAAGGGATGTCGGCTGCGCACCAAGCGACGCCGTGACCTTGCGGGATAGCGGACTGCTCGTTCGAACCTTGACGCCACGGATATCGGCGACCTGCTCGAGGCGACGCTTGTAGAAGTATCCGCCGGCCGCGAGCAGTCCGCACGGCATCGAGATGAGATCGAACCCGGCCTGGCGATACAGATCGCCGAGTAGCCGGCGCCCGTCGGCGCGCAGCCACGTCACGTACCGTTCGGGCGCGATGCTGTCGAGCGCCGCGCCACCCAGAGGTTCGAACGCCGAATCCTGTCTGCCGAGCGCGCCGGGCCAGATCAGCGCGGCATCAAGCACACCTTTCGATACGGCCTCCGGAAGTCGGGCAGACGGGACGACGGCACCAACCGGTAGCGCTGCAAGAGACAGTCGACCGTCGCTCCTCACCTTGAGCGCTGCCGAGATGGCGGCGTGCGGATCGGCTTCCACGCCGTCCTGGTGCCCGGCACCCGCGTTGGCCGGCAACATCGCCTGACTCCTCCATTCGACCACGGGCAGCCGGAGCCGGTCCGCACGGATCGCCGCGGCGCGACGCTCCGCCTCCACTTTGGCGACCGCGGCCGATGTATCCACGGTCGCAGCTGAAGGAACGACCGCAGGGCAGGACGGGTGCAGGCAGACGCGATGCGCCATGCCATTCAGCTCCCAAGGCTTCTGCTTGCCGCCGGTCGCCCGGAACACCGCCTCGCGAATGTTCTGGAAGATGTCGAGGTGGTACAGCGGCCTGACGATCTCGCGGGCCAGCGCGTTGGAGTACGGTCCGCCACGCGTGCCATCGTCGGATGCCGCCGCACCCGCAGCGCTCGCAAAGGCGACGACCATGTCGGCTCCAGGTGGAGCGGCGGCGCCGATGAAGCCTTTCATCAACGACTTGCCGGCAGGTGCAAGCGAGTCGCGGCATGCATCGAATGCTATGAAATTGCGTGTGCCGGGCGCCTTCCGCGCAAGCTCGGTGAAGATGTATTTCAGCGGAACCGAAGCATGATGAAGCGTCTCGGCAGCCGTGTCGGCGACATCCACCGGAATGAGGAAATCGGCCGCCCGCTCGGCGTCCGCACTGCCGTGGCCGGAATAGTAGAAGAAGCCGACGGCCCCCTCGCCGGCGGACGCCATCGCCTTCACGTGCCGGTCGATGGCGAGGTACAGTCCGAGGCGGTCGACATCGCGTGCCATCGTCACGCTGAAGCCGAGCGACGCCAGGGCGGCACCGACGATCTCGATATCGTTGTGCGGGTTCGAGAGCGCACCGACTGCTGGCCGGTAGGACTTGTTGCCGATCACCAGCGCCAGTCGCTTCTCGGCGAGAGCGGCATCACCAAACGCAGCGATCAGTATCGCAAAGGCGAGAAATATTACGCGCATGAAACCTCGCAGGGCGATGCGGTCGACTGCGACGGGGCACTCAGCTGACGCGATGTTAATGAGGGCGCCGCCGGTCGGTCAACTGTTCGCGACCGTCGATCGACCGTGCCGCTAGCCCGACGTACGGCTGCGCGAGGAGGCCGACCGCCGGGCGATGTACTGGCCGGGAAATGTACCCTTCTTCACGAGGCTCGCAATGGCCTCGCGCAGCGCCGTGTTGACGGCCTGCATCGCTTTCGTCACCTCGCGATCGCGGCGGCGCACGATCGCGTGCGTCCGCTTGATCTCCGGCGCCACGAGCGGGCGGATATCGAGCAGCGGCCGCTCGAACACGGGGTTGAACTGAGCGGACTGGGTGATAGTCGACGCCAGCCCGGCGAGCACGATCGCACGGATCATCTCCTGGCTGTCCTGAACGTAGCGCACGTTGAGCCGGCAACCGGCGACGATCGCTGCCTCGTCGACGCGACGACGAAGATCATAATTCCTGTTGGGCAGCACGTGCGGCCGATCGCCGATCTCGTCGAAGCGGATTGGCGCCACCTTCGACCGTCGCCCATCACGCCGGGAGATCAGACAGAGGCCCTCGGTGTAGACGGCATCGGCCTCGCAATCCGGCATGTCGGCGGCATTCGGCACGAGCCCGATGTCCGCCCTGCCCGACTGAATGAGTTCCATCGCCGGCACGCTCCCGACATCGAGGATGTGCGTGCGCACTTTCGGGTAGCGTGCGTCCATGATGGCGAAGATTTCCGGCACGAGGGGACGGGCCATCGTGACGGCTACAGCGACCGTCACCTCGCCATGCGGAACGCTCGCCGTCTCGCGGATCTCGTCCTCGAGGTCCTCAACCTGGCGCAGGATCGCATCGGCACGCCGGAACAACACCTGGCCCGAGTCCGTCATGGATACGCCACGAGCAGAACGCTCCAGCAGCCGTGCGCCGAGATGCCTCTCGATTTCGGCGATGTGGTAGCTCAGCGCCGGCTGGGCGACACCGAGCTTGCGCGCTGCCGCCGAAAAACTGCCGCTCGAGGCGATGACGTGAAAGTAGCGAAGGCGCTGCAGACTGACACTCATTGCGTGCACGTCCCCTCGAGCCATACAATTTTCATATGGCAATCATAGCCAATGTATATTTTCCGGCTAGCCCGAACACCGCTAGCCTTTCGCCGTCAACGTCCGCGACAGACGGACGTGTCAGGGACGAGGAAACGTCGGATGCAGCCGAAGAACCTGCTCTTCATCATGTCGGACCAGCACGGGCCGGCTTTCATGGGCGTCAACGGGCACCCGCTCGTGAAAACGCCCAACCTCGACCGGCTCGCCGCCCGCGGCACCCTGTTCGAGCACGCCTACACCAACTGTCCGATCTGCGTGCCGGCCCGCGCCAGCTTCGCCACCGGCCGCTACGTCCACGACTGCGGCTATTGGGACAACGCCGACCCCTACGACGGCGCGGTGAAAGGCTGGGGCCATCGCCTGATGGCACAGGGTCACACGGTCGTCTCGATCGGCAAGCTGCACTATCGCAACGACACCGACCCGACCGGCTTCAGCGAGCAGATCATCCCGCTGCACGTCGTCGACGGCCTCGGCGACCTGATCGGCCTCGTGCGCGATCCCTTGCCGGAACGCAAGGCGGCCGCCAAATACGCTCGCGACACCGGCCGCGGAGAGTCGACCTATACGGGCTACGATCGCAACATCACGGCGGCGGCAGTGCGCTGGTTGACCGACGAGGCACCGCGTCACAAGGACAAGCCCTGGGTGCTGTTCGTCTCGTTCGTCTGTCCGCACTTTCCCTTGATCGCACCACCCGAGTTCTACGACCTCTATCCCGAGGACGAGATGCCCGTGCCGCCGCTTTACGACGAGGTAGGGCGCCCGACGCACGCCTACTACGCGGCGATGCGCCATTGCATCAACTACGACAAATACTTCGACGAGGCGTCGATACGGCGTGCGATCGCCGGCTATCTCGGCCTCTGCAGCTTCGTCGACGCCAACGTCGGAAAGCTGCTCGCCGCTCTCGAGAGCGCCGGTCTCGTCGACGATACCCGCATCGTCTACACTTCCGACCACGGCGAGGCGCTCGGCAAGCGTGGACTATGGGGCAAGTCGACGATGTTCGAGGAGTCGGCTGCAATCCCGCTGCTCATGGCGGGGCCGGACGTGCCGGCTGGCCGCCGCATCGCAACATTGACCAGCCTCGTCGATTGCGCGCCCACCATCATGGATGCCGTCGGCGCCACACGGGCACCCGAGGACGCGACGCTGCCCGGGCGCTCGCTGTTCGACATCATCGCCGGCGCTGAACCGGGGCGCGTCGCCTTCTCCGAGTATCACGCCGCCGCGTCGCCGACGGCCACCTTCATGCTCCGGGAGGGCCGCTACAAGCTCGTCTACTTCGTCGGCATGGCGGCGCAGCTGTTCGATCTCGAAACCGATCCCGACGAGACACGCGATCTCGCCACCTTGCCCGAGCATGCGGAGGTACTGAACCGGCTCGAGGCACGCCTGCGCGAGATCTGCGATCCAGAGGACGTGGACAGGCGCGCCAAAGCGGACCAGGCTGCGACGATCGCTCGCCACGGCGGCGTCGAGGCGATCCTGTCGCGCGGCGATTTCGGCTACTCGCCAGCGCCCGGTCAGAAGCCAGAGTTCGCGAGCTGATCCGCCAATCTGCGTTACGATCCAGCACCCCGGGGCTTGCCATGCGCAGTGATGTCGCCGATCGGATCAAAGATCTTGTCACCGCACTCGTTCTCGCGGGCGTCGCAATCGGCGGTTTCCTGTTCATCAACCCCAAGGGGGCGGCTGTCACCGAGGGGCCGGGAGGTCTCAGTTGGCGCAGTCTGCCGTTCATCTACTCTGGCCTGCTGTTGGCGCTGACTGTCGTGTACGCGAGCATTTCAATGATCGGGCTGAGGCGCGCGCTGCGTAATCGCATGGACGCCGCGGTCGCGACGCTGGAGCATCCTCCGCTGACGGACCAGCGCAGAACTGATCTGCGCCGTTTGGCGACTGTCGCCTGCCTCGTTCTTTACGCGACGACTTTGCCGATGTTCGGCTTCGCATTGACAACGCCGGTGCTGCTCCTGGCGCTCTTCTTCGTGTTCGGCCGTACCAACCTGTTCGCCAATCTCACGCTGTCGCTCCTCGGCGGCTTCCTGCTCTGGCTGCTGTTCGTCGGCATTCTCAAGCTGCCGCTCAGAGGGGAGGTGTTCGATCCGCTGACGCCGTTCATGTCGAACACCCTGCGCGCTATGGGGCTCTGAGATGCTCGAGGGTCTACTGCAAGGTTTCGCGACGGTCGGCACGCCTCTTCACCTGTCGCTGATCCTCGTCGGCACGACGCTCGGGCTACTGATCGGGGCGCTGCCGGGTTTGTCTTCGCCGATGGCTATCATCGTCCTGCTGCCGATCACGTACAATATGGACACTTTGGCGGCGTTCGACCTGATGATCGGCATCTATGTCGGCACGAAGCTCGGCGGCTCCTATTCCTCGATATTGCTGCGCACGCCCGGCACGCCGGCTGCCGCCTGTACCGCGCTCGATGGCTTCCCGATGGCTGAGAAGGGTCGAGCCGGCGAGGCGATCGGGTATGCCATCATGGCCTCCACGATAGGTGGCCTCGTCGGCTGGGTGGTGGCGGTCAGTTCGATTCCCCTGATCGCGGCCATCGCGCTTCACTCGGAGCCTGCCGATATCGCGCTCATCGCGGTCGCCGGGCTCGTGCTCGTGTCGGCGTTCGTGCGCGGGTCGATGGTAAAGGGGTTGATCGGCGTGTTGCTCGGCCTGCTGATCGCCAGCGTCGGCTTCGACAGTCAGGATGGCGTAGAGCGCTACACGTTCGGACACCCGCTCCTGTCGTCAGGTATCTCGTTCGCTGCCGTGCTCGTCGGCTTCTTCGGACTCACCGTGGTGCTCAGCGACACCGACATGGTCGGTCGACCCTCCTCCCTCGTCTCATCGCGCGTCGACATGCAGCTCCCAACGCTGATGGACACGCTCAAACGATGGCGTGCATGGGTGATCGGTACGGCCTACGGCATCGTGATCGGTGCCATCCCCGGCGTCGGCGCGGACGGATCGACGTGGCTCTCCTATGCGACCGTCCGCAACCAGTCGAAGGATCCGCCGCCCGAAGCGTTCGGCACCGGCGTGCCGGAAGGCATCCTCGCGCCCGAGAGTTCGAACAACGCGACGACCGGTGGCACCATGATCCCGATGCTGACCCTCGGCATCCCCGGCGACGCCTCGACGGCTGTGATGCTCGGCGCGATGATCCTGCACGGTGTCCAGCCGGGTGTCACGCTGATGCAAAACTCCGGCAAGCTCGTCTACGGCATCCTTGCCGCCCTCTTCATCGCCAACATCTTCATGTTTCTCGTCGCATGGTCGTCCAGCCGCGCATTCATCTACGTGCTCCGCCGCGATCGCTCCGTGTTGTTTCCCTTCATCGTCGTCTTCGCCACGATCGGCGCCTTCGCAGCAGACAACGCCGTCTTCCTGATCTGGGTGGCGCTTGCCTGCGGCATAGCCGGATACTTCCTCGAGAAGCGTGGGTTCTCGGTCGTCACAATCGTGCTGGGCGCCGTCCTCGGCCCGATCATCGAGTACAACGTGCGCCTCGGCCTCGCCTACTCGAACGGCAATTGGAACGTATTCGTCTCGACGTGGCCGCGAGGCATCATGTGCGCGGTCATCGCGCTGCTCGTGCTCAACGAGATCAAGCGGATCTTGAGAAGCGTCCGGGACAACGGGCGCCAATTCGAACTCGCGGGCGCGACCGCGGGTGGTTCACCGGAGGAATAGGAGAAACGCCATGAACTCGGGCAACTGGAAGCGCGGGCTTACCGCATTCGGTGCAGCGCTTGCGATGGTAGCGACGGCCGCCACACCCTCGGCGGGTGCCGACTGGCCGAGTGATACGGTTCGGATCATCGTACCTTGGCGCGCGGGTGGCGGCACGGACCTCATCGCGCGCGCCATCGCCAATGCTCTCGAGAAGCACACCGGCGAAAAGGCGGTCGTCGTCGAGAACATCACCGCCGGCACAGGCAATGCCGGTCACCTCGCGGTGAAGGACGCCAAGCCTGACGGGCTTACGATGTTGCTCAATGGCTCGAGCGATCTCAACACGCCAGTCATCTTCCGCAACACGCCATTCAAACTCGCCGACTACACCTGCGTCGGCGGCGTGTTCTCGACACCGACCTGGGCCCTCGCCCACAAGGACCAGGGCTTCAAGGACCTGGGCGACTTCATCAAGAAGGCCAAGGAGAAGCCGGGCGAGTTGACGGTCGGCGTCGGCAGCTTCGTCAGCGCGCACTACGTGATGGCGAAGGCGATCATCGGTCGAAACGGCATCAACGTGCGTGTCATTCCGTTCGATGGCGGCGGGCCGCTGCTGAAGGCGATCATGGCCAACCAGGTCAGCATGGGCGTCATCCACTCGCCGATCCTGCTCAGCGAGGTCAAGGCCGGCAAGATCAACGTGCTCGCGACTGGTGGTGATCTCTCCGGCATCAACTACGAGCCGGTCCGCAAGACGAAGCACATCAAGGAGTGGAACACACCGGTAGAGATCGGCGTGATCCGGGGTCTGTGGGTGCCGAAGGCGACGCCGGCCACCGTCGTCGCCAAGGCGGAGGCAGCCCTGGAGAAGGCCGCCAAGAGCCCCGAGTTCGCCAGCTTCGGTGACAAATTCGGCTTCAAGCCGATCTGGATGGGTGCCAAGGCGTTCTGCGATTACATGGCCAAGGAGAATGCCGAGTATCGGCAGATCAAGGCCGAGTTCATCGACAAGAAGTGAGAGGCTCAGGCACTACACTCTTGCGGTCGCGGTCGTAGGGACCGCGGCCACCACCCCACCCTGCAGGGAGCGGAGATGAAGCCCTCGAACCTGCTCATCATCATGTCGGATGAGCACAACCCGAAATTTCTCGGCTGCCGCGGTCACGCCATCGTCAAGACGCCCAACATCGACAGGCTGGCCGCGCGCGGCGTGCGCTTCGATGCAGCCTACACGCCGTGTCCGGTCTGCGTGCCGGCACGCGCCGCCTTCGCCACCGGCAAATACGTCCACCAGATCGCCACCTGGGACAACGCCATGCCGTTCGACGGCTCGATGGCGAGTTGGCATTCGCTGCTGCGCGAGCGCGGGCATCAGGTGGTCTCCATCGGCAAGTTGCATTTCCGCTCCGCCGCCGACGACAACGGCTTCTCGGACGAACAGATCGGCATGCACATCATCGACGGCGCGGGCGACCTGCTCGGCCTCATCCGGGACGATGACATGCCGCGACGCGGCGGCGCCTACAAGATGGCGAAGCTCGCGGGGCCAGGCGAGTCGATGTACACCACCTACGATCGCGATATCACCGCGCGTGCCCAGGTGTGGCTGCGTGAACACGCGGCCAGGCACACCGACAGGCCCTGGGTTCTATTCGTCTCCCTCGTCTGCCCGCACTTCCCGCTGACCGCGCCACCCGAGCATTTCTATCGCTATTACGACCAGGATCTGCCGCTGCCGCTACTCTACGACCAACGCCACGCGCACCAACACCCTTACATCGAGGATTACCGCCGCTCCTTCGCCTACGACGATCACTTCGAGACGCCGGACATGGTGAAGCGGGCGCAGGCCGGTTACCTCGGTCTCTGCTCGTTCCTCGATGAGAACGTCGGCAAGATCCTCGGCGCGCTCGACGATGCCGGGCTGACGGAAGCGACACGCGTCGTCTATACCAGCGACCACGGCGACAACGTCGGCAACCGCGGGCTCTGGGGAAAATCCACCATGTACGACGACGCGGTCGGCGTGCCGCTGGTCATCGCCGGACCGGCGCTGCCCGAGGGCACTGTCGTCGACACCCCGGTGAATCTGCTCGACCTCTATCCGTTCATCATGGACTGCGCCGGCGAGCGGGACGGCATCACCGTTACGAGCGAGCACCCGGGCGGTGACCTTTCAGCCATCATACGGCACGCGGACCGGGACCGTACGGTGTTCTCCGAGTACCACGGCATGGGCTCGCGCACCGCGGCCTTCATGATCCGCAAGGGCGCACACAAGCTCGTCTACTACGTGGGTTATCCGCCGCAACTGTTCGATCTCGAGGAAGATCCGGACGAACTCAACGATCTGGCTGGTAACGCCAATGCGCGGACCATCCTCGACGACCTCGTCGCTGAGCTTCGCAGGATCTGCGATCCCGAGGCGGTCGACCGCGAAGCCAAGGCCCGGCAAGCCGAGTTGCTGGCGGCGAGCGGCGGCAAGGAGGCGGTCATCCGCCGCGGCGACCTCGGCTTCAGCGTGCCGCCGGGCTTCAAACCGCAGTTCGACTGAGGCAGGCGATTGTCGCCAGTCGGGTGCCATCGACGTCATGCCGGCGACTGGCGTCACTCGCCCAAGCCGCTACCGTCCGCCGACAATTGTCCTGGCGGAACCGGATTTTCGGGATGCGTGAGAGCGAAAGAAACGCCGGCGTTGGTAGGACGGCGCCACGGGCAAGTGTCGGCTTCGAAATAAGCACGATCACTGGTGCCCGGGAAGCATGCCCCCACATCAGCAGCTGCAGCACTGCTACGCCCGTCCGTACTCTACCGGCAAATTGGTGCCCAGGGGCGGAATCGAACCACCGACACTGTGATTTTCAGTCACATGCTCTACCAACTGAGCTACCTGGGCCGAGGCGACCATGCGACGCGCGGCGCTCCCAGGAAGGAACACCGCGACGTGCCGCCGCTCGAAGCGCCTGCTTATATGTGCGGGCCCGGCGACTGTCCAGAGGCTTCTCGAGCAGTGGCGCCAAAATCTCGTTTGCCTCAGGTGGCCACTGGCACCGGTTCGCCACGTGACCGCTCATGCCAACAAGTTGATCGGCCCCGGCCACATTGCCGGCCCGCTCCGGCCAATTTTCGCTGGCCAAGTCGGCCTCGACGTCGGCGCGACCAGCAGTTCTGTCACGCGCCGCATCACGGACGGAGCATCGGCGCGGGGGCCGCATGAAACGCACGCTTTCTCCCTGGCACTTCGACCTGCGACTGCTGCGCGACTTCGTGGTCGCGTTCTTGGCGTTTGTGGGTCTGGCGCTTGCCGTCAGCAGTACCAGCGAGCCGGTCACGCCATGGATCGATCACGGTCTGCACGCCTCCTTCGCCGAGGCCCAGCCGATGACACCCCCAGATGGCCCTGCGTCGGGCACCGTCGTTTCGCGGATCGAGACGAACCACGACATCTGGTCGGCCTTCGAACCGCCACCAACGCTTGCTGTCATTCTGGTTCTGGCCGCCATGTTCGCCGCGTTCGTCACGTTCAATCTTGCGGTCGTTCGGCATCTGCGCTGTGTGAGTGCCTCCCCACGGCGCAGGTCGTGGAGGGAGGGCTGAGGAATCCGGGCACGACATGCCCGGACCTTTCGCAGCTCTCCCTCCATCCCCATATGACCGGGAATCTGGCAAGCCCTCTCTGATGAACGCCTGCTCGAACGCTCCGGAGATCGCCGATGCTGAAGCTCGTACCCGCTCCGCGCCGCCTCGCTGCCATCGCCGGAGTTTTCGCGCTCTCCGCCATTGCTGGACTCGCGGGTGTGCTGGCGTCGCCCGATGCCCTCGTCCGCATGGCAACCGCTGAGGCATTCGGCAACCTGCCGCGCGAGGCGCGGGTCACCATCAGCCTGACCGGGGACGTCGTGGTACCGGCCGCAGATCGACTGGCGGTGCAGACTGTCGCGACCACATCAGAGTCGGCCGCCCCGGTCTTCGGCGTCTTCGCGGCTGGCGACCGTTTCACGGTCGCGGCGGCGGGCGGAGGTCACCGCACGCTCGAGGTGATCGACGTCAGCAGCGCCGGTTCGGCGCACGTCGGAACGAGGGAGCACGGCAATCCGGCGGCGCGCCTCAATCTCGTGCTCGTCACCTGTCGCGTGGTGGACCAGGCCGGCAGGCCCGGAGGGGGAGAGATCGTCCGCTTCCTCTCTGCTGCCGAGCCTCCGGGCCAGCAGCAACTGCATCAGGCCAACTCCGCGCCCGGCACGCTATAGCTCTTGAATCTTGGAGCCGAAACCGCCTCTCGCTGGGCGCTGGGCCAACATCGTGCTATGCAGCCGGCTCGCAAAGAGCCAGCAGGGAATAGCCGATGCGCCTCAATCCGCCGACGCTGTCGTTCTTCCTGATCTCCTTGGTCCTCGCCGTACTCGCCGTCGTCACCAAGCTCGGCTATTTCGCCGTGCCACGCTACATTCCCCACCAGGAATATTGGCTCGCCATCTCGGCCTACATGGTGCTGATGGTCGCCAATCTCGTACGCGGGCTGTGAAGCCGAGGCCCTGCTCACAAGACACTCAAGAGAGCAGCAACACCCGACAGCCCGGTGATGGCCAGGATGGCATAGCGAAACCGGCGCTCGCTGAGGCCGGCGGCAAGGCGGTTGCCTGCAAGCGTGCCGACCGCGACGGCCGGCGACAGCACGAAGACCAGATACCACGTCGCAGCCGTCATGGTGCCGGACGACGCATGCATTGCCGTCACGATGACGTAGCAGACCGTGAAGAAGGTCAGCGACAGCGCGCGGCTTTCGAGCTTCGGCAGACCAAGCCATGCCGCAAGCAGGATCACCGGAGGGCCGGGCATGATCAGCACGGCGGTGAGGAAACCCGCCGCCGCGCCGGCCACCGCCACTATCCAGCGCGGCACCACCTCCACATCCTTCGGCCTTGCGAGGCGATCGAGCAATCCGTGCTCCCGCGCGACAAGCAGAGCGGCGAACGCGAGCATGGTAACGCCGAGCGCAAGCTTCAACGCGCGCAGGTCGAGCGATAGAAACAGCCACAGGCCAAGTGGTAGCCCGATGAGGCTGCCGAGCACGAGCCAGATCAGCAGACGGCGGGGCGCGAATGCGAAGAGCCGCGGCGCGAGCATCACCGACTGGACGACGTGAATCGCGACCAGCACCTGGAGCGCCGTTGTCGAGCTCATCAACCAGAGAAACGCCGGTGCGGCGATCAACGCAAAGCCGAAACCCGTCGCAGCCTGCACGAAGGCGCCAGCGAAGGCTGCTGTGGCAAGCGCGATGACGATGCCGGGCTCCACGGATCGAGTTTTCCCGAATTACCGCGGTCGGACGTCGTCTCAGACGCCGAACGCAAAGATGACAAGGAGCCCGCCGGCGCCGAGCGCGAGCCTCATGGGCACGACCGTATCGCCGACAAGCGCCCGCCCGATCAGCCACAGGCCTGCCCCGATCTTGAGACAGGCGAGGACGGCCAGGAACGGACGATCGGCGAGCGCGATCAGCGACGAATTGGCGATGAATGCCAACGGCACGATGTAGAGCCCGATGCCGAGTACCATGGCATGGCCGGCGACGGCGAGCCAGTTGGCACCGACCATGCCAGCTGCGATGAAAACGGTGCCGCAGACGGGCGGCGTGATGGTGGACAGCAGTGCATACCAGAACACGAACATGTGGGCGGCCAGCGGATCTAGGCCGAGCCCCGTGAGCGCTGGCCCAGCGACCGAGATACAGATCACGTAGGCGGCCGTCGTCGGGACCTCCATGCCGAGGATGAGGCAGGCGAGCGCGGTGAGCAGCAGGGCAGCCCACAGGTTGCCTCCGGCGAGCGCCAGGATAACCGAAGTGATCTTCACACCGAGGCCGGTCAGGTTCAGCACGCCGATCACGAGACCCGCGCAGATGATGATCGATGCAATGGTGGCAATCTGTCGGGCCGCATCGACGACTGCCGCTTCGAGGCGACTCGCCCACCGCGAAAGAGAGAGACGGAAGCGCTCGTCGGTCAGCAGCAACAGGGCGGCGATGAGGGAGGCGGCGCCGCCGGCATACTGTGGTGTGGCACCGCGCGCGAAGAGCAGTACGATGAGCGTACCGAACGGCACGACGAAGAAACCGATCAGGCGCGCGACCTCTGCCAGTCGCGGAATCTCCTCGCGGGTCATGGCTCTCAGGCCATAGCGTCGCCCATAAAGGTCGACGCCGGCCCATACTGCCCAGAAAAAGAGGATCGCAGGCATCAGAGCTGCCGCCATGACGGCGCCGTAGCTAGTGCGCAGCAGTTCGACCATGACGAATGCGCCGGCGCCCATGATCGGAGGCATGATCTGGCCCCCCGACGACGCCACTGCCTCGACCGCACCGGCAAGCGCTGGCGGATAGCCGAGCCGCTTCATGGCGGGCAGCGTGACGGCTCCGGTCGAGGCGACGTTGGCGGAGGCCGATCCCGAGATCGAGCCGAACAGGGCCGAAGACAGTACGGACACCTTGGCGGCTCCGGCACGCAATCGCCCGGCGATCAGCACGGCGAGGCTCATGAAGCCGCGCCCGCCCTCACCGGCACCGACGAGCGCGCCGAGGATCACGAATACAGCCACGACCTCGGCGGAAACCCCTGTGAGCGCCCCCCAGATGCCACCTTCGGCAATGGTGAGCGTGCCGAGAAGGCTCTCGAGCGGCACGCCCGGATGGCCGAGTTCGCCCGGCAGGTGCTGGCCGAACGCGCCATAGGCGAGCGCCACGACGGCGACCACGGGAAGCGCCAGCTTGACCTGTCGACGCGCCATTTCGAGTACGATCGCAATGAGGCCAATTGCGATCGCCAACTGGTGCGGCCCGGCAAGCCGGCCATACTGCTCGTCGAGCGCATCGCGGTTGACGACGACCCAGGCGACCAGCGCCAAGCCGAGGGCGCACGCGGCAGCATCGGCGACCAGCCGCCGTCGCGACCGTGTTGGCCCGGCCGGAAACAGGAATACGAAGGGCAGCGCGGCAGCCAGATGCAGTGGCCGGCTGACGAGATTCGGGATCAAGCCCTCTATGACGAGATAGATGTGATAGCCGACGGAGAGCACGGCGAGGGCAAGGAGCATCCACCGCCACGGTCCATCGCCGTCAGCTCTGCCGCCCGCCCCCTCGCGATGCTTTGCGCTCACGATCAACGCTGCTCCCTGCCCCTCCGGAGGAGCCTGCCATCGCGATTACCGCAGCTTGTCGGGCACTGCGACTTTGGCTTCCGTGTAGTACCTCAGAGCGCCCGGATGCAGCTTGCCGGACATGGCCGCGAGCATGTCGGTGGTGACGCCCGCCCACCACGGGTTCGCCTTCGCCATCGCTGCCCGACCTTCCCAGAACGTCTTCGTCAGCTGATAGGCGGTCGCGTCGTCCATGTCTGCGAGAGTGTAGGCGACGACGGGGAGCGAGGTTGTCACGATGTCGGCGTCGATGCCGGGGTAGGTGCCCTTCGGAATGACGATCTTCGTCCGCTTCGTCTGCGCCACCTGGTCGTCGGACATGGACAGCACACGCACCTTGGTACCAGCCGCGACCTCGACCACGTTCGGTGCCGGCCACGAACTCGCCGTTACGAAGCCGTCGACCTGCTTGTTCTTCACGGCGGCGCCGGCGCCCGACAGTTCGATGTCGATCACCTTCACCTTGCCATCGATACCGAACGCCTTGAAATTCGCTACCGCCTCGCGCGCGCCGAACGACCCCTTGCCGATAACCATCGCCTTGCCGGCAAGATCCGCGAAAGACTTCACGCCGGCGTCCTCGCGCACGACGTAGTGCATGGTCAGAGACGGGATCGGAAACAGCGCCCGTATGCGATCGAGCTTCGCATCCTTCGGCTCGAATGGCTTCTTGCCCGCAAGCGCGCTCGCCACCAGGCCCGGCGGTGTCGTGAACACGTAGTTGCCGGATCTGGCGGCCGCTTCCTTGACGTTCTGCACTGAGCCCTGGCTCTCCTCGACCGTGATGATCACCTGGCCCTTGGTCCCGGCCTTCATCGCCTCGGCGAGCTGCACACCCATGAGATAATAGGACGTGCCGGCCTTGGCCGACTTGTAGGTGACACGCGTTTCACCACGGGCCACACCCGCACCAAGGGCAAGCACCGCGAGGGTCGCCACGGCGACCCGAGTGGAAACCGGCATTGAGGATCCTCCCCGTTCACAACACTCCGGTCTTGCCGAGCCGGATCGGGCGGACATTAGGGGGGACTGGCCCGCGCCGGCAAGTCCGCCGACGATAGCGCACCAGAGCGACAGTTTCGAATTGTGACCCGGAAGGTTGCTCGCCACCAGTCTCCTGTCGCTCCTGCAGCGGCGATCGCCAGCTGCTGCGAATCGTCCCGTGTCCGGATAAGTTGTCACGACACACGTCGGCTCGAGGCACCGCAGATGGCCGCTCGCAAGGTCCAGAGCTACAGCGGAATCCGCGTCCGCGGACGATCGCTCGAGTTGATCGAGCTGCGTGCCATCCAGATGCGCAACCTGTTGAAGCTGCCGTCCGGCCGGCTCGATCCGCTGAACGTGGCTGTCCGAGCCGAGCACGCGTACCCGCATCTCAAGACCCTGCGGGTCACCGCCGAGCGCTTGGCGGGTGACCACGCGCGCGCGATGGTGTCTCCGCCGCGCATCCTCGTAGATCCGCGGCTCGTCTTCGAGCCGGCCCGTGAGGCGGAGTTGCGTTTCGCAATTCTGCACGAACTCGCGCATCTCGTCCTGCATTTCGACGAGCTTATCGCCTTGCAGGACCGCCCGCCCTCACGAAGCTCCGGCTACACGGAGAACAGCGAGTGGCAGGCCAACATCATGGCGGCCGCCGTGGCGGCACCGATCGAGATGGTCGTGGCGGCAGGCAGCGCCGACGAGCTTGCCGAGCTGAGCGGACTGCCGCGGGAGCGGGTGCTGTTTCGATACGAGCGTGCGCAGCAGGCGAGCCGTCACCCACTGCCGATCCTCGATTACATCGAGTCCGCAGCGAGCGACCAGAGCTAGCGGAACGCCGTCTCACTGTGCCGCCTGATCACCCGCCGTAGGCCAGCAGCCCCGGCACGCTCAGCACCGTCAGCCCACCGCGGTCGGGCACCACGAGGGCGGCGTCGGCCAGTTCCGCGAGACAGCGGTTGGCGACCTGGCGCGACAGGCCGGCCAGCAGTGCAAGCTCTTCCTGGCTGATCTCGATGCGCGGGCCGGCGCCGGGGTAGAGCACGGGGTTCATGAGCCACGCGATGTGGCGGGCGACGCGCACGACGGGATCGTGCATGCGGTCGTTCTCAATGGTGGCGATGAACTGGCCCATGCGCTCGTTCAACTGGCGCACAAGGAAGCGCGAGAAGCCAACGCTGTTCTCCGCAAGCCAGAGGAAAGTCGCGCGGTTCATCATGGCGAGGCGGCTGTCGCGCAGGGCGACCAGATCATACTGGCGTGCTTCGCCTTTCAGCACGGTACCCTCGCCGAACCAGCCGCCGGCGCCGATGCCGGCGAACGTGATCGCCTTGCCCGACTGCGAGACGGCGGAGATCTTCACGAGACCACTGGCGACCCCGGTCCAGTGGTCGAGCCGGTCGCCACGGTGGCAGATGTAGCTGCCCGCCGCGTAGGTGCGCTCTATGATCGCAGCGCGCGCACGCTCGGCCTCCGGCGGCGTCAGTGCGGAGAGCCAGAATGCGGTTGTCTCGAGCCGCTGCGGCGCGTTCACGGAGCGGCTCCCTTTGTCGCTTACCGGCCGCCACTCTAGCCCGGCGCGCGGCCGGCTCCAACACGACGCGATGGCAGGGTCGCGAAAGCCGGTTTGCCCACCCTGGACCGTTGCGTTAAACCGCCGGAATTCGGACGATCAAGGCCAGGGAGAGCGGAAATGGCGGAAGAGCTTTACCACTTCATCGGCGGCAAGCGGGTCAAAGGCGCCTCCGGCCGATATTCCGATGTCTATTGGCCGATGACCGGTGAGGTCGCGGCCCGCTGCCCGCTCGCTTCGGCGAAGGAACTGGCGGCGGCAGTCGAGAACGCCAAGGCCGCGCAGCCCGCCTGGGCCGCGACCAACCCGCAGCGCCGCGCCCGCGTGCTGCAGAAGTTCATCGAACTCGTCGCCCGCGACAACGACAAGCTCGCCCTGGCGCTAGCGCGCGAGCACGGCAAGACGCTGCCCGATGCCAAGGGCGACATCCAGCGCGGCATCGAGGTGATCGAGGTCTGCCTCGGCGCCCCGCACATGCTCAAGGGCGAATACACCGAGGGCGCCGGCCCCGGCATCGACATCTATTCCATGCGCCAGCCGCTGGGCGTCGTCGCCGGCATCACGCCGTTCAACTTTCCGGCGATGATCCCGATGTGGAAGTTCGGCCCTGCGCTCGCCTGCGGCAATGCCTTCATCCTCAAGCCTTCGGAGCGCGATCCCTCCGTGCCCTTGATGCTTGCCGAGCTGATGCTCGAGGCGGGCGCTCCGGCGGGCGTACTCAACGTCGTCAATGGCGACAAGGAAGCGGTCGACGCGATTCTCGAGCACCCGGAGATCATCGCCGTCGGCTTTGTCGGCTCGACGCCGATCGCGGAATACATCTACACAAAAGGCTGCGCGGCGGGAAAGCGCGTTCAGTGCTTCGGCGGCGCCAAGAACCACATGATCATTCTGCCCGACGCCGACATGGATCAGGCCGCGGACGCCCTGATCGGCGCGGGCTATGGAGCGGCCGGTGAGCGTTGCATGGCGATCTCGGTCGCGGTGCCCGTCGGCAAGTCGACCGCCGATGCCCTCGTCGCCAAGCTCGCGACCCGCGTCGAGGCCCTGAAGGTCGGCCCCTCGACGGACGAGAAGGCCGACTTCGGCCCGCTCGTCACCAGGGCTCACCTGGAGAAGGTGAAGAACTACGTCGACATCGGCGTGAAGGAAGGTGCGAAGCTCGTCGTCGACGGCCGCAAATTCAAGATGCAGGGCTATGAGAACGGCTTCTACCTGGCGGGCTGCCTGTTCGACGAGGTGACGCCGGCCATGCGCATCTACAAGGAGGAGATCTTCGGGCCCGTTCTGTCTGTGGTCCGCGCGAAGGATTATCAGGAGGGACTGAAACTCGCGAACGACCACGAATACGGAAACGGTGTTGCCATCTTCACCCGCGATGGCGATGCGGCGCGCGATTTCGCAGCCAAGGTCAATGTCGGCATGGTCGGAGTCAACGTGCCGATCCCCGTGCCTCTGGCGTACTACACCTTCGGCGGCTGGAAGCGCTCGGGCTTCGGCGACCTGAACCAGCACGGCCCTGACGCCTTCCGCTTCTACACCAAGACCAAGACCGTCACCTCGCGCTGGCCGTCGGGCATCAAGGACGGTGCCGAGTTCGTCATCCCGACGATGAAGTGAGGCGCTGGCGTCGAGCGGATCCCAGGAGAGTCAGCGAGCACGCCGCGGCCGTCGCCGCGTCGTTCGCCGCTCGCGCTCCGGCGCCGCTGGATTTCGACGCACACGCCGTGTCAACAGAGGCGACCGGAGCAGTTGGCTGCGAACCTGGGAGCAGTGTCCATGTCCCGAATTGCCTCGATGGGGCTTCCGGTCGCCTTGGCATTCGCCTGTCTCAGCGCGTCGCCTTGCCTAAACCTACACGCCGCCGAGCCGCCACTGAAATCCGCGGGAGCCCGACCAGCGAACGCCACGCGAAAGCCGCCGGCCCAGGGCACCGCACGCCTCGTGATGGTCCGCCCTTGCACCGGCGTCGAGGATTGGGCGTTGACGCAGGCGCTGCGCACCACGGCCGACCTCTATGTCGACGGGATGGTGGTCGCTGCAGCTCATACCTGCGCGCAGGCTTCTGCCACCATCCGAGCCGGCGTTCGGATCCTCGACGTCAGATTCAACAACATGAGTTTCATTCCGCGGCTGATCTCGCCCCCCGCACAACGCTTCGAGGCCGGTCGGACCTACTATTTCAGGACCGATCTCAGAGGAGACGCGCTCGTGCTCGTGCCTATCACGGCGTCCGATGCTCGCGACATCGCCGCCCTTTTCAAGCGCAGGAAATAGTGAACCCTGGACGATCTGCACCGCCGCGACGTCTGTCAGGGCCGACACGCGGTCATCTTCCGAGGCCCCCTCCCTTCCGCTGATTTGCAGCAACTCCGGCCCATGCTAATCACCGTCGCGGCGCGGAAAATTCGCTTGGAAGGGCGGCTATGAAGCAAATCGTCGAGGAGTTGGAACGCCGGCGCGAGGAAGCGCGGCTCGGTGGCGGCGTGAAGCGCATCGAGGCGCAGCACCGCAGAGGCAAGCTCACCGCCCGCGAGCGCATCGAACTGCTGTTGGATGAAGGCTCGTTCGAGGAGTTCGACACCTACGTCGAGCACCGCTGCACCGACTTCGGCATGGCAGACACGAAATTCCCCGGCGACGGCGTCGTCACCGGCTGGGGCACCATCAACGGCCGCGTGGTCTACCTGTTCGCCAAGGACTTCACCGTGTTCGGCGGCTCGCTGTCCGACACGCACGCAAAGAAGATCACCAAGATCCAGGACATGGCGCTGCAGAACCGTGCGCCGATCATCGGGCTGTTCGATGCCGGCGGCGCGCGCATCCAGGAGGGCGTCGCGGCGCTCGGCGGCTACGGCGAAGTCTTCCTCAGAAACGTGCTCGCCTCCGGTGTCATCCCGCAGATCTCCGTGATCATGGGGCCGTGCGCGGGCGGCGACGTCTACTCGCCCGCCATGACTGACTTCATCTTCATGGTGCGCGACACGAGCTACATGTTCGTCACCGGTCCCGACGTGGTGAAGACCGTCACAAACGAGACGGTGACGGCCGAGCAGCTCGGCGGCGCCTCGATCCACACCACCAAATCCTCGATCGCCGACCGCGGCTACGACAATGACGTCGAGGCGCTGCTGCAGATGCGCCGGCTGATGGATTTTCTGCCGTCGAACAACCTCGACGGCGTACCTGAGCTGCCGACGAAGGATTCGGCCGACCGCGTCGACCACTCACTCGACACGCTGATCCCGGCAAATCCGAACCAGCCCTATGACATCAAGGAGCTGATCGCGAAGGTCGTCGACGAGGGCGATTTCTTCGAGATTCAGGAGAGCTTCGCCAAGAACATCGTGGTCGGCTTCGCGCGCATGGAAGGCCGCACGGTCGGCATCGTCGCCAACCAGCCGCTGGTGCTCGCCGGCGTGCTCGACAGCGACGCCTCGCGCAAAGCGGCCCGCTTCGTGAGATTCTGCGACTGCTTCGAAATCCCGATCGTCACCTTCGTCGACGTGCCGGGCTTCCTGCCGGGCACCGCGCAGGAATACGGCGGCCTGATCAAGCACGGCGCCAAGCTGCTGTTCGCCTACTCCGAGGCGACCGTGCCGAAGGTCACCGTCATCACCCGCAAGGCCTACGGCGGCGCCTACGACGTGATGAGCTCCAAACACATCCGGGGCGACGTCAACTACGCCTGGCCGACGGCCGAGATCGCGGTGATGGGCGCGAAGGGCGCGGTGGAGATCCTCTATCGCTCCGAACTCGGCGATCCGGAGAAGATCAAGGCGCGGATCGACGAATACCAGAAGCGGTTCGCCAACCCGTTCGTGGCGGCCGAACGCGGCTACATCGACGAGGTGATCATCCCGCGCAACACGCGCCGCCGCATCTGCCGCGCGCTGAATATGCTGAGGAACAAGACGGTCGAGAACCCGTGGAAGAAACACGACAATATTCCATTGTAATGAAACCAAGAAATTTGCACGGGCAATAGGTATGATCGAAGAGCAGCAAGACCGAATCGTCGTCGAGAGCGACCAGGAGAAGCCGCTCGTCATCCTGGATTCAGAGTGACGGAATGATGTTGCGCGGGACTGATGTTTCCATTATGTTCTCATGATGACAGAGAACGTGCAACCCATGATGCTCGACATCCTGAAGCGCATCCAGATCGACCTGTCGGACGTGAAGGCGCGTCTCGAACGGGTCGAGACGGCTCAGCGCAAGCAGGGCCGCGATAGCGCCGCACTATTGGTCATGATGCGCGGGACGGTCGGCGTTTTCGACGAGAGGATGAGCACCCTGGAGGATGAGGTCCGCCTCATTCGAGAGCGCGAACGCGACTGAACACCAGATGGTCGCTCCCGACCAATGGTATCGCACGCTGTCACCCCGCCGAGAGCCCCCTCATGCCCCACACCACCCGCCGCTACCTGCTCCGTGCCGGCCTGCTCACCCTCGCCGCCGCGCCGCTCGTCACCCTCCCTGCCCTCGCCCAGAAGCCCAAGACCATGACCACACCCTCAGGCCTGCAGATCACCGATACCAAGACCGGCACCGGCGCCGAAGCCAAGGCCGGCAGCACATGCGTCATGCACTACACCGGCTGGCTTTACGCCGACGGCAAGAAAGGCACGAAGTTCGACTCATCACTCGATCGCGGCCAGCCGTTCCCGTTTCCCCTCGGCGCCGGCCGCGTGATCAAGGGCTGGGACGAGGGCGTCGCCGGCATGAAGGTCGGCGGCAAGCGCACGCTGATCATCCCGCCCGCCCTCGGCTACGGCGCACGCGGCGCTGGCGGCGTCATACCGCCGAACGCGACGCTGCTGTTCGAGGTGGAGTTACTGGAGGTGCGCTAGCGGCCGAGACATCGGCTGCTCATCCGCGCCTCATCCCCGGACGACGGTTGACGGCGCGGCGCGCGCCAGCGCCTCGGCGATGTCTTTGCCGTAGAGCGAGATCGAGACCGAGCCGCCGTCGGCGAGCCGCATGTCGATCACGCTCTCGATCGAGAACACAAACTGCCTCGTGCTCACCTGCTTGATCGCCGTCCAGGGGATCATGAGCGTCGCATGTCCCGGCCGGAATATGGCAAGCGGCCGGAGCCACAGGCCCTGTGGCGACACCCACACCTGCAGAGCGTTACGGTAGTTGCCGAGCCAGCCGAGCGTGCCGCTACGCCAGGCAAAGTGCTGTCCCGCAGGGGGCATGTCGGTGGAGAAACTGACGGCGAGGCGCGCCCAGCCGCCGGCTTTCGCGATCAGGTTGAGCACGAGCCACCACATCGTCGGAAAGGCGACGGCGAAAGCCGCGATGATGCCCAAAACTGCAAGCGCGTCGGTCATGTCGCCTCCCCCATTGCACGCGCCGACGATATGTGGCCATTGCGCAGCCTGCAATCGCAAGGCCGCACATGGACACCACCACCCTTCTCGCCATCGAACGCGCCGCCATCCGCGCCTGGCCGGCGCTGGAGACCTCAGATATTGGCGGGTGGCTCTGGCGCTATTCGGCCGGTGGCTCGCAGCGGGCGAACTCGGTATCGGCCCTCGCCGATCCGGGGTGCGATGTGGAGACCGCGATCGACACCGCGGAAGCCCTCTATGCCGCGCGGGCCGCCCTCCCACAGTTCCAGATTACGGATGTCGCAAGCCCAAGTGATTTGGCCCAGCGCCTCGCCCGGCGCGGCTACCGCGTCAACGACCCCTGCACCACGCTGGCCGCCGAACTGGATGGTGGCATTGCGATGCCCGCCGAGGCCGTGATACTGCCCCGCGCGGACGACACGTGGCTCGACACCTACACGAGCGTCATCACCGCGAACCGGAAGGCCATCGCCCCTCTCATTCTGGCGCGTGTCCCCGCAGAGGCGGCGTTCGTCGGCATCAGGCTCGGCGGGCGGATGGCGGCGACCACGCTTGTCGTGCTCGACGGGCCGATATCGATCGTCGAATGCGTGGCGACGCACCCGGATGCGCGCCGCCAGGGCGCCGCCCGCCTCGCGATGCTGGCGGCCATGCATTGGGCGCACGCGCACGGCGCGCGGACGATGGCGCTCGGCGCCGTCGCGACCAACAAGCCGGCGCAGGCGCTTTATGGCACCCTCGGCTTCCGCCTCGTCGGACGCTATCATATGCGGATCAAGGACCGGTCGGAGTGAATGGCATGGCGGAGAAAAGGGTGGCCCTCGTCACGGCTGCAGGCCGCGGCATTGGTGCCGGCATTGCGCGGCGGCTGGCGAAGGACGGCTTCGTCGTCGGCTTGCTCTCACCAGGCGAGACGGTCGAGCCGCTGGCGGCCGAACTCGGTGGATTTGCCGTGCGCGGCTCGGTGACCAACGCAGACGACCTGGCCCGTCTCGTCTCCACGGCGACGGAGCGCCACGGTCGCATCGACGCCGCGGTGATCAACGCCGGCCACCCGCCGAAGGGGCAGTTGCTCGAACTGTCCGACACGCACTGGCACAGTGGGCTCGACATGGTTTTTCTCTCCGTCGTCCGCGTGGCACGCCTCGTCACGCCGATCATGCGGGCACAGAAGTCCGGCGCACTGGTCGCAATCTCGTCCTATGCCGCCTACGAGCCCGAAACCGATTTCCCGATGACCACGCTGCGTGCGGCGGTCGGCGCCTGGGTGAAGCTCTATGCCGATACCTACGCGAAGGACGGCATCCGCATGAACGCGGTGCTGCCGGGCTTTGTCTCGTCGCTGCCGGAAAAGGCGGAGCGGCGCGCACGCATCCCGGCCGGCCGTTACGCGTCGCCCGGCGAGATCGCCGGCGCGGTGTCGTTCCTGCTGTCGCCGGACGCCTCCTACGTCACCGGCCAGAGCCTCCGCGTCGACGGCGGCATCACCCGCAGCATCTGAGGACATCCATGGTTTCCACCACGCAGCCCAACCTGATGGGAGTCGACTGGTCGAAGATCCCGGCGCCGCAGGATGACGGCGCGGCGCGCCACCTCACGGGCCGGCGCCTGCCGGCCGTCTCACTCGCCGCCACCGACTCCAGCCGGGTCGATCTTTCTGCGCTCGCCGGCCGCACGGTGGTGTTCGCCTACCCGCGCACCGGCGTGCCGGGCCAGATCAGCCTCGTCGACGATTGGGACATGATCCCGGGCGCGCGCGGCTGCACGCCACAGAGCTGCGCCTTTCACGACCTGTTCCAGGAGCTGCGGCAAGCAGGCGCCGACCGCGTGTTCGGCCTATCGACGCAGGACACCGCCTACCAGCGCGAGATGGCCGAGCGTTTGCACCTGCCGTTCCCGGTGCTCTCGGACGCGGAGCTGGCGCTGACGACGGCTGCTCGATTGCCGACCATGCTGGTCGCGGGTCTCACGCTTATCCGGCGGCTCGCGCTGGTTGTCGACGACGGCGTGGTGACGACGGTGTTCTATCCCGTCTTCCCGCCCGACCGGAATGCCGGCGACGTGCTCGCCTGGCTGCAGGCAAACCCGCGTTCCTGATGCTGTTCCTGACCCGCTGTGACGGCGACTGGCGCACGCCTCAGCGCACCTGGATCTCCTTCGCGGCCGGCCACGTCATGCGGTAGCCGAAGTCGATCGTGCGCTCCTCGTCCGGGGCCAGCGTATCGTCCCAGGCGAGCACGCCGCGCTTGCCGTCGATATCACGACGCGTCGGCGTCGTTCGCCCGATCAGGTCGACCTTGATCTCCTGGTTCAGCGAGACGGGCATGTGATCCATGACGGTGAATGCCATCGGCCGCTCGTGCAGGCTCTTCAAGACGATGCGATAGTTGCGCTGATCCGTGCGCGATGCGGAGATGAGACCGGATTCGCCGCGCTTCTCCTCGGCTACGTCGAAACGCACGCGCACGCTGTCGTCGGCACCGAAGCCGAGTTCGTGAGTCTCTCCGCCCGCCTTCTGCGGCATGGCGCCGGCACCGACATAGGTCTGGTCACGGAACAGCGACACAGGTCCGTAAAGATAGGGTGCGCCCTTGGGTAGCGTAAGCTTGGCGTAGAGGAATGCGCGCGCCGCCCGACGCGGCACGGTGCGGATCGCGAGCGCCGGCTCGAGCGCCGTCTCGGAGAGCTTGACCTGCTTCTGCTCGTTGGAGTTCGGGATGGTGATGCGGCCCGGCACGTCGAACACCGCCTGGAAGGCACCGACCTCGACGCCGGCCTGCTGCTCCTCGGCGCTGATGCGGGCCTCGTCGGCGACTTCCTTGCGCGCCATCTCGGCGGATCGCGTCATGGCGCGACCCCGAGCGACCGGCGCCGGCGCCATGGCGACAGGCGGGGCCGGCGGGCGCTCCGGCTTGAAATCGACGGTCACGGTGCCGATGTCGGGCGCCGCGCTGGAGCCCGTCGGACGAACGGTCGACAGCCTCACAGCGACGTTTTCCCAGCTCTCTCCGGTGCGCTGACGGATGGCGGCTCGACGCACCAGCGTCAGCTTCGGCGGCGCGCTGCGCGAGCCCGTGGTAAGGCGCGCATCGTACTGCGGCTGCCAGCCGGCGGCGGCTACCTGGTAGCGCACGATGAGCCCGGCTTCCAGCGGCGTACCAGCGACGACGTTGACGCGGACCTCGGTACGCCACTCCTGCTTCGGCGCGAGCCCGCTGAGCTTGCGATTGAACTCTTCCAACTCGCGCTCGGTCGCACGGATGTTGAGCCGTGCATTCAGGATGGCGCGTTGCACGTCGGCGGCGCTGGTGCCGATCAGCGAAAGGATATCCGACCAGCGCTCACTCGAAGCAGGTGCACCTGGCACCGGCGTCGGGGCGGGCCGGGTCGGCAACTGCGCGAGGTTTGCGATCAGCGCCTTCTGCATCTCGCGGGTCTCGATCTCGGCCTTGAGGGCTGCGATCTGATCCTGCTTGCGCTCGATCTCGTCTTCGATCGCCTTGCGCCTGCTCTCGATCCGGCCTGCGAGATCGAGCGCGTAGCGGCGGCTGTCGACGGAGCCGATCTCCAGTCGCCCGGTCGCCTTGCCCTCGACGCGGATAGAGGAGGCGAGGGCATCAGCAGGCAGGTCGTCCAGGATCAGGGTGTGCGCGCCGGCTGCGATCTTGACGACGATCTCCCGGGTCACCTCGGCGCCGCGCGGATAGACCGTCACAGTGCTCAAGCGTGAGGGCGCAACGAGGTCGGCTGCGCTGGCTGTCCCGCCGGTCGCCGCCGCCGCCAGCCAGACGCCAAGCGTGGCGAGCATCACAGCACGCATCTCGAGCATTTCTCCCCCCAATCATTGCGCAAGGAAATTAGCGTCGCGCACGCCTCGCAGGCTATCGTGACGGGCGTGTGTCCATACCACCTTATAGCATGGCGCAAGCGGGCCGTGCCGCAAACTGCTGCTCGATTTTGGTTAACAGGGCCGGAGGTGCAGACCCGGCGCAGGATCAGAACGCCAGACGATTGGCACGCACCACGTGCTCGAGATCGCGCACCTTGGCGAGCATCTCATCCGTCAGCGGCGCGTCGAGCGTGACGATGCAGATTGCATCGCCGCCCGGCCTCTCGCGCCCGAGATTGAGCGTCGCGATGTTGACTGCGTTGTCGCCGAGCAGCGAGCCGAAGCGGCCGATGAAGCCAGGTTTGTCGGCATTGCGCACGAACAGCATGTGCGGTGCGACCTCGAACTCCATGCCGATGTCACGCACCTGGACGATGCGTGGACGGCCATCCGAGAACACCGTGCCGGCGACCGATCGGTCGTAATTTTCGGTCGCCACGGTGAGGCGGATGTAGCTGCCGTAGGCGCCGTCGCCTGTGCGTGTCACTTCCTCGACGCTGAGACCGCGTCGCTCCGCGTTCGCAGCCGCCGAGACCATGTTGACCTCGGCGAGCAACGGCCGGAGCACGCCGGCGAGCGCCGCTGCCGTCATGGGTTTGGTGTTGAGGCTTGCGACCTCGCCACAGTACTCGATACGGATGCCCCTGATGTTGGTCTCGGTGAGCTGGCCGGCGAAGGAGCCGAGTTGCTCGGCAAGCCGGATGAATGGCGTCAAGCGCGGCGCTTCCTCGGCAGTGACCGAGGGGAAGTTGACGGCGTTTGTGATCGCCCCCTTCAGCAGGTAATCGGACATCTGCTCGGCGACCTGGAGCGCGACGTTCTCCTGGGCCTCCGCCGTCGACGCGCCGAGATGCGGCGTGCAGATGACGTTGGGCACGCCGAAGAGCACGTTGTCCTTGGCCGGCTCGACCTCGAACACGTCCAGTGCGGCGCCGGCCACATGACCGGACTTGATCGCCTCGGCGAGAGCGCCCTCGTCGACGAGGCCACCGCGCGCGCAGTTGATGACGCGCACGCCCGGCTTCATGCGCGCGAGCGCCGCCCTGCCGATGATGCCCCTGGTGCGCTCGGTGAGTGGCGTATGGAGTGTGATGAAGTCCGCGCGTGCAAGCAGGTCGGCGAGTTCCACTTTCTCGACGCCGAGTTTCAGAGCACGCTCCGGCTCGAGGAAGGGGTCGAATGCGATCACCTTCATCCGGAGACCGATGGCGCGCTCAGCGACGATCGAACCGATGTTGCCGCAGCCGATCACGCCGAGCGTCTTCGCCGTTACTTCGACGCCCATGAAGCGGGTCTTCTCCCACTTGCCGGCCTGTGTCGAAGCGTCGGCGGCGGGAATCTGGCGGGCCAGCGCGAGCATCAGCGAGATGGCGTGCTCGGCGGTGGTGATCGAGTTGCCATGTGGGGTGTTCATGACGATCACGCCCTTGGCGGTCGCAGCCTTCACGTCGACGTTGTCGACACCGATGCCGGCGCGGCCGACGACCTTCAGCCGCTCAGCGGCTGCAAGCACCTTATCGGTGACCTTGCTCGCCGAACGTATTGCAAGACCGTCGTAGTCCTTGATGATCGCCTCGAGGCGCGCCTTGTCCTTGCCGAGGTCGGGCTCGAACGTCACGTCGATACCGCGGTCGCGGAAGATCTGCACGGCTGTTTCGGAGAGCGCGTCGGAGATCAGCACGCGGGGCTTGGCGGCGGCGCTGGCCATGGGGACCTCGCTTGTAGTAGGGGACAGAACCAAGGGGATCGAGGGACGGGAAAAGGGGCGCTCGCGGGTAAACCTTTTCAGCTGTCCCCTGGAGCAACGGCGCCTCAGCGCCGTGCTTCACCGAACGCCCAGTCGAGCCACGGCAGCAGCGCTGTCACATCTGCCGTCTCGACGGTCGAGCCGCACCAGATCCTGAGGCCCGGAGGGGCGTCGCGATAGGCGCCGATGTCGTAGGCGACCCGCTCGGCCTCGAGCAGACTCGCGATCTTCTTTGCTACCGCCGCCTGAGCTTCGCTGCCCCTGGCGACGATCGCCGGGTCGGCGATGACGAGACATACCGACGTGTTCGAGCGGGCTTCCGGATCGGCCGCGAGGTTGGCGACCCACGGCGTGCGCGCCACCCAGTCGTGCACCGCACGGGCGTTGGCGTCGGCGCGCCGCATGAGCGCGTCGAGCCCGCCGATCGACTTCGCCCACGACAGCGCGTCGAGGTAATCCTCCAGCGCCAGCATCGACGGCGTGTTGATCGTCTCGCCCTCGAAGATCCCGGCGACCAGCTTACCCCCCTTGGTCAGGCGGAACAGCTTCGGCAGTGGACGGGGCGGCACGTAGCTCTCCAGCCGGGCGACCGCCCGCGGCGACAGGATCAGCATGCCGTGAGCTGCTTCCGAGCCTAGAGCCTTTTGCCAGGAGAAGGTCGTGACGTCGCACTTGGCCCAGTCGATCGGCTGAGCAAAGGTGGCCGAAGTCGCATCGACAAAGGTGAGGCCGGCTCGGCCGGCCGGGATCCAGCCGTAGTCCGGAATGCGCACGCCAGACGTGGTGCCGTTGGCGGTGAACAGGACGTCGCGCGAGAAGTCCGGCGCCGTCAAATCTGGCAGATCGCCGTAAGCGGCCTTGAACACCCGCACGTCGTCGAGCTTCAACTGCTTCTGGATGTCGGTGACCCAACCCTCGCCGAAGCTCTCCCAGGCGAGCGCATCGACGCCGCGGGCGCCGAGCATCGACCACATGGCCATCTCGTACGCGCCCGTATCTGAAGCCGGCACGATGGCGCACTTGAAGTCCGCCGGAACGCCGAGCAGCGCTTTGGTCTCGTCGATTGCGTGCTTCAGGCGCGCCTTACCCTCCTTCGCCCTGTGCGACCGGCCGAGGAACGCCCCCTCGAGCGCCTGCAGCGACCAGCCGGGCCGCTTGGCACAGGGACCTGAGGAGAAGCAGGGATTGGCCGGGCGGGTGGCCGGCTTGGCAAACGTCGTCATGTTCTATCCTTCCAGATAGGAGCCCCTCGGTGGGGAGGGGTGGCCCGCGGCGGAAACTAGAGATTCAGTCGTCCGTCGTCAAAGGATGCGAAGCGGCCTGGGCCGCGGGGCTATTTTGCACTGCAACCTTGTCGGAGCATATTCTCGCCGCACTGCCACACGGATATCATCGCCGCCGACGGACCGGTCATCGCCTCGCAGCGAGACCCGCGCCGAGATATTCATTCAGGAGCGACCGGCATGAGGCTGAGAGCGCTTGACGCGCGCGCCCGCGCGTTCTGGAGCAATCGCGGCGAACTCGCGCGTCGCTGGCTCGCGGCGCTCGTCATCGGCATGCTGCTGACGTGGCTGGTCTGGCAGGTCGTATCGCGACCGACGGTGCTGACGGTTGCCGTCGGGCCTCCGACCAGCGAACGCGTGAATTTCCTCAGAACGGTCAGCGAGCGGTTGCGGCAGGGGCGCAAATCGATCCGGCTCCGGGTCGTCCCGGTCAAGGACAGTGCCGAGGCTGCGCGCCTCCTCGACAATGACACGGTCCAACTCGCGGTGCTGCGCAGCGACCAGCCGGACGTCGCCGACGCGAGGTCGTTCGCCGTTCTCGACCGCAGGGCTGTTTTGATGTTCGCGGCCGCCGCTCCCGCCAAATCGAAGGGGGCGACGCCCTCGAAGACACATGCGAAAGGCGCTGACGACGGAGAGGACGGCGAGGCAACCGTCGCGAAAGGCCCGCTTTCGCCCGCGCACCTGATCGGCCGACGCATCGTCGTAGCTTCCGACGGGTTCGGGGCCAACCGCACGACCGTGGCACGGCTGCTCGCTCACTCGGGCCTCGCTGCGGGATCCATGACGCTAACCGAACTCCCTTCGCGTGACATCGCGCCAGCCCTCGCCTCCCACCGCGCCGATGTCGCCGTGGTCATCGCCGACCCGACCAGTCGGGCGACCCGCGCACTGGTCGCCGACATCGTCAACGCGCTTGGGGGTGCCGTCGCGGTAGGTCCGCCGCCGGCTCCGGAGGCCCTCGTCGCCATCCATCGAGCACTGGCACTCACCGAGTTGCCAGCCGGCGTACTGGGCGGTGCCAGCATTCTGCCCACGCAGAAGCTGCCGACGGTCGCCATCACGGAGGAACTCGTTGGCGACAGCGACATCGAGGAGGCAACGGGCGCCCAACTCACCAAGGCGCTGCTCGAGGTGCGCGGGCGGCTCACCGCACTGGTCGACACCAGCTTCGAGATCGAGGCACCGCCACTCGACACGCTGCGCCGGTTCATGCCTCATGCCGGCGTCTCCGCCCATATCAACGAGCGCTCGACGACATTCCTCGAGAAGTATTCCGACCAGATCTGGCTGGGACTTTTCGCACTCGGCCTCATCGGCTCATCGATCGCGGGTCTTGCAGGCAGGCTTGGCCTCGTCGGCGGCTCCGCCCCGGTCGATCCGCTGCCGGGCGAGGTCGAGCGGCTGCTCGGCGCTATCGCCGCAGCCTCCTCGCCCGCCGAAGTCGACGCGATCCGGCGCGACTTGCGCACGCTCGCTGCCGCGCGCCTCAGACAGGCGATCGCGAGCGGACTGGACGCCAGCGAGGCCGATCACCCGAGCCAGTGGTTCCCGCTGATCGACGCCCTTGCAGCAAGCCGCCGCGACGAGTTGACGGCCCAGCCCGAGCCGCGACAGTCGATACGGGCCTCGAACTAGAACACGCGTTCGACGTCGCTGACGACGGCCTTCGACTTGAGTCCCGCCACGATACGATTGAGATGCTCGAGGTCGAATACCTCGAGTTCTATGATCATCTCTGTGAAGTCGGCGGCGCGCTGCGTCATCCGCACGTTGTCGATGTTGCCGTCGGCCTCGCCGATCAGCGTGGCTATCTGAGCGAGTGAACCCGGCTCGTTGAGTGCCGTCACCTTGAGCTTTGCCGGGAAGCGCTCGGGTCGCTCCGGATCGATGTCCCATGTCACGTCGATCCAGCGCTCGTGCTCGTGGTTGCGCAATTCGGGCGAATGGATCTGGAAAATCCGGATGCCTTCATTCGGCACCAGCACGCCGACGATCCGATCCCCCGGCACCGCACCTCCATCATGGAAACGCACGGGCACGTCGTTCCTCAGGCCGCGTATCGGTACGGCCCGTCCAGCCTGCTCCGGCGCGCCGGCGAGGCGGAACTTGAGCCCCATGACCTTAGCCAGATTGAACCAGCCGTCCTGACCCTGGCCGTGGTCATGGCGATTGCGTGGACGGTAGGGCGCGGCCGCTTTGGGCTCGATCGCATCGGGCAGCATTGCGCGCACGACGTCGCCCACCGCCAGCTCACCGCGACCGACGGCGACGAGTGCGTCCTCGAGGCTCTTGGCCGACAGGCGCGCCAGTACTCCCTTCAGCAAGTCGTCGGTGTAGATCGCGCCCAGCCGCTCGGTCCGCGCCGACAGCAGTCGCCGGCCGAGCTCGGAATACTGCCGCCTGAGGGCGTCGCGGGCGGCGCGCCGAATGGCAGCGCGGGCGCGACCGGTGACGGCGATCGCCTCCCAGGCCGGCGACGGTGTCTGATCTCGCGCGGTGAGGATCTGGACCTCGTCTCCATTCCTGAGACGGGTCGTCAGCGGCACCTGCCGCCCGTTGACCTGCGCTCCGATCGCCTGATTGCCCACATCGGTGTGCACGGCATAGGCAAAGTCGATCGGTGTTGCACCGGAAGGCAACGCGATGAGCCGCCCCTTGGGCGAGAAGCAGAACACCTGGTCGTGGAACAACTCGAGCCTCGTGTGCTCGAGGAATTCTTCCGGATTTCCGTCCAGAAGCTGATCGACCAAACGGCGCAGCCACGCATAAGGGCCTTGATCGCTGTCGGCGCCGGAGCGACCGCCCTGGGCGTCCTTGTAGGCGGCGTGGGCCGCGACGCCGTATTCGGCGATGTTGTGCATCTCGCGGGTCCGTACCTGCAGTTCGACGCGCTGGTGACGCGGACCGACGACCGTCGTGTGGATCGAGCTGTAGCCGTTCTGCTTCGGCGTCGAGATGTAGTCCTTGAAGCGACCTGGCACCGCTCGCCACGTGGTGTGCACAACGCCTAGCATCCGGTAGCAGTCGTCCCGGCTATCCACGATCACGCGAAAGCCGTAGATGTCGGAGAGCTGCTCAAGGGAAATCTGCTTGTTCTGTATCTTTCGCGAGATGGCGTACGGCCTCTTGAGCCGGCCCGAGATCACACCCTTTATGCCGGCTGCTTCCAGGCGCGCCTCGAGTTCGCGCGTGATCTCCTCTACGAGCCCTTTATTCCGCCGGCTCAAGGCATCGAGGCGAGACGTTACTGCTGCATAAGCCTCGGGATTGAGCCAGCGGAAGGCAAGTTCCTCGAGTTCCTCGCGCATCTCCTGCATGCCCATACGACCGGCGAGCGGGGCATAGATGTCGAGCGTCTCTTGCGAGATCCGTTTCTGGCTCTCCGGCTTCATGTGCGCCATCGTGCGCATGTTGTGGAGGCGGTCGGCGAGCTTGACGAGGAGGACCCGTATGTCGCTCGAGATCGCGATCAGCAGCTTGCGGAAGTTCTCGGCCTGCTCGGCGCGCTTGGTGACGAGATCGAGCTTCTTGATCTTGGTCAGGCCCTCGACCAGCGCGCCGATCTCCGGCCCGAACAATTGATCGATCTCGGCACGCGTGGCGTCGGTGTCCTCGATGACGTCGTGCAGCAAGGCCGTAGCAATCGTCGCGTCGTCGAGCTTGAGGTCGGTCAGAATGGCCGCGACTTCGAGCGGATGAGAAAAGTACGGCTGACCGGATGCACGCTTCTGATGGCTGTGCGCCTTCATGGCGTAGACGTAGGCGCGATTGAGCAGCGCCTCGTCCGCCTTGGGATCGTAGGACTGAACCTTTTCGACGAGTTCGTATTGCCGCATCATGCGGTGATCATGCCACGCGGGCGCTCTGCAGCGCCAGCGACTGCGATGGCGTCCCCTACGAGGGCCGGCGGCCGCTGGCTATGGCACCGCCGGCCGCGACGTCGCAGAGAAGGCCCCTGCAATCAGCCGCGGTTGCGACCCGAGCCGCCCGAGGATCCCGAGCCCGAACCGGTGCCGCCGAGCGCCGCCGACGGTTCGGTCGGCGTCAGGCTTTCCATGGCACGCAGCAGCTGCTCTTCAGTCATGACGTCGACCTGCCGGTCGCTCGACTGCTCGTCGCGTCCGAGGATCGGACCACGACGATCATGCGGCAGTAGCGGCGCTGCAACTGCCTCTGGCTCGTCAACCTCGACGTTCTTCTGAATCGAGTGGATCAGCCCCTCGCGCATATCGTCCGCCGAGACGGTCCGCTCGGCCACTTCCCGCAGGGCAATGACGGGGTTCTTGTCGTTCTCCTGGTCGACCGTGATCGGACTGCCATTGGCGATCGAGCGAGCACGATGGGCCGCCAGAAGAACGAGTTCGAACCGGTTCGGAACCTTGTCGACGCAATCTTCGACGGTGACGCGGGCCATGCGGCGGCTCCTTTCGGTGGGTGTCAGGGCGCAGCGACGCGCACACTTGCCGGTTTCGGGTCGCAGTATCCGGAGTTCGGCTCCTGCGCGCGGTGACGGCGGCTGACAGCATTGGTCGGCCGGCTCGTGACTGCGGTGTACGGGTCAAACGACGAAACGGCGGACTTTCGCCCGCCGGTCAATCTGCATCGCATCCTCTTCTGCCACATCCGCCCGTGCGGATCAAGGCCGTCACTCATCGACCGCCGAAAACGATACTATCAGTTCTTCTTGACCGGCGCCGCCGCGGTCGAGCCTGTCGGTCCCGGTGACGGAGTGGCCTGCGTCAGCTTCGGCCCCGCCTGGACATAGGAGCGGACCAGCTCCTTTACTTTCTTGCGCTGCTCGTCCGTGCACGTCTTGGCCTGCGCTTTGCCTTCGTCGATCACCACCCGCTTGTCGCCGTCGCGCTCGATCACCTTGATCTGCCCGGTGAGCAGCATCACCGTCGTCAGGTGAAGCTGGTTGATGTAGATCATCTGCTGCGGCGACCACTTCTTGGAGCGCTCCTCCCGCGTCATCAGCGAACGGTAGTTGAGCACCTGCTCTTCCGGCAGTTCGCAGATCTGAGCGTGAGCGGTGAGCCGGCCGGCCATGATCACGGCCCGCGCCGCATCGACCGGGACGGTCATTTTCTCGCGGTTCTTGCGGTCGATCAGCACCGAACTGCCATCCGGCTTCGTGAACTTCGAGGGGGTCAACGACCACGCATAGTCCATGAACGTGCGAACGGACTTCTCACTCAGCTCCTGGGCACTCGCCGCGGTGCCGGATGCTGCGGCGAGGGTCGCCCCCGCGAGGACCATCGCTGCTGTCTTGAAGCGCATCACTGTCGTGCCCCTTATGATGTCTCGTGCGGCCGCCTCTGCGCGACTCGGACCTGCGTCGAGCCCGCCCCACCTACCGCCCCTCTCGTGGAGGGTGGTTCGACCGCAAACACGGCAAGATTGCGGCACTCACGACGAGCCCTTGCGCCCCTTCCCCTTGCCCAGTGCAAGAGTGGCCACGATGCCACGCAGCGTGCGAACCTCCTGCTCCGTGGGCGCCATTCTCGTGAACATCGTCCGAATGTTGCGCGAGACGACGCCCTGCCGATGGGGTGGATTGAAGAACCCGAGGCGATCCAACTCACTCTCGAGGTGGGTAAAAAGTCCGGCTAATTCGTCCTTCGTGGCGGGTCGGTCGTCGCCCAGGTAGAGCCCTGCATCGAGTGGCTCCTCGTAGGTGGTCACGCGACCCAGCGTCGCGCCGCCGGACTGGCGCATCCATTCATAGCCGAGCAGCAGGACCGCCTGAGCCAGATTGAGTGACGCGAACCGCGAATTGACGGGGATCATCACGATTGCATCGGCATCGGCCACCTCAGCGGTCTCGAGTCCGTTGCGCTCCCGTCCGAACAGGACGCCACAGCGCTCGCCCTGCCCGATGCGTCGGGCCATCTCGGCGGCGGCTTCCGCCGGCGTCATCACCGGCTTCCTGAGGTCGCGCTGGCGCGCCGTGGTGGCGGCGAGCCAATTGAGATCGCCGCTCGCCTCGCCAAGCGTGGCATAGGCGCGCGCATCGTCGATAACGTAATTGGCGCCCGAGGCCGCGATCCGGGCCTTGTCGTTCGGCCAGCCGTCTCGCGGTGCGACGAGGCGCAGGCCGTCGAGCCCGAAGTTGGCCATCGCGCGGGCCACCATGCCGATGTTGTCGGCGAGTTGCGGCTCCATCAGGATGATGGCCGGTGTCGCCCCTTCGGCTGCGACAGGTTCGCCTTGCATATGAGCCCGGCGGATGCCGTGGCGCAGCTTACGGATCACGCGGCGTGCCCAGTACCAGTACTGGATGCCGGCCCAGGCAGCCTCGAGATCGGCGAACGTGGCATAGCGCGCCGAGCGTTCCCCGCGGCCTGCGATCACGGCTGCTCCAACCGCGATGCTGCGATGTGCCGCCACGAAGTCGTCGAGAGTTTCGATGCCTTCGGCGAGCGCACGACGCCGACACCCCGGGCATGCGGCGCCCGCCGCCTCGCACCGCTGTTCAGCGCAATAGGTCAGCACGCCATCCAGGGTATCACGGTCGAGCCCGGCGATGCCGAACGAGGCAAGCGCTTCTTCGATCGAGCGCTCGTGGCAGGCATCCACGATCTCAGCGACACTCGTCGTCGAGCCGCCGACGACTGGCATCGCCCCCTCACCGATCCCGATCAGCTCCGACATGGTGTTCCCACTCGCCCGCTTTCGTAGAGCCTCGACCCGGACCGGGTGCTCGCGCAAGGCCGCCCTAACGGCTCAATAGATCAACAAATCATGTTGGGACACTCGTGCCCGGAATGCGGCGAGAGGGACCGGCGCCGACGGGCCGCCGGCTGCCGCACCTTGAATATCGATGACGCTGCGGTAACATGGCCCGAGCCGGCCACGAAGGGCCGCGAACCGCAAATCGGCAGATTCCCCAACGGCGCTCGTCACTTCGATCAGCAGCGGCACGCCAACTGCGAGCAGTCCGCGCATGCCATCCAGGACGGCGAGTTCATAGCCTTCGACGTCGATCTTGGCGAGGGTCACAGGCGTCCTGGCGAACGAGAGCTGTACGGCCGCGTCCGCCGTCGTCATGGCGACATCGATGGTGCGCCCGGCGGGGGCGGCGCGGCCCAGCGGCCGCACGGAATGAGCCCCGCGATTGCGCGCTGCGATGTTCAGTAGCACGCGACCTGCCGCGGCACCTGCGGCCGCCGACAGCGCGACCACCCGTCCCGAAAGGTTGTTGAGAGCAAGGTTCCGGCGCAAGATCGAATGATTGCGCGGGTCGGGCTCGATCGCCAGCGCTGCGCTGAAACGGCCCGAACACATCGCATAAAGAGTCATCGTGCCAATGTTCGCGCCGATATCGAGGAACACGCCGTCGGGCGGAAGTCGCCCTGCGGCGGCGAGTATCGCCAGCGCATCGTCGATGTGCCGGCGCTGATAAGGACGCCCCGATAGCAGTCTCGCCCCGATCTTGTCGTCGGCCGGATCGCAGAGCACATCGTGGTCGGGGAACGGACAGAGCACCAGTTCGCCGCTCCCCACGGTCTCACTGTACGCCGCACCGGTTGCAGGGCCCCCACGTTGAAAGGTGGCGATGCCACCGAGTCCATCCGAGTCGGGACCGATCGCTTGCGACATCGAACTCATCCCGTTACCGGTGCTGCGCCTCTTATCGTCCTCGACGCAGGTCGTGCCGGATGCCGGACGGCACAAGGCGGCACGGCTTCACGTATCGTCACGAGCCGGTGTCCGCCACGTCCGAAGGTCGGAGCTGGCCTGCCCGCCAGAGGTCTTGGCGCAACGCAGCATAGCGGTTATCAGACCGGCGCCGGGTCACGGCGCATGCGCGGCTGCCGCCCCGAGTCCTCACCCTGCCGCGTCGGGACGCACATCGATGAAAAAGATCAAGGTCGAGGGCACCGTCGTCGAGATGGACGGCGACGAGATGACCCGCATCATCTGGCAGCTGATCAAGGACAAGCTCATCCACCCCTATCTCGACGTCAAGCTCGAGTACTACGACCTCTCGGTCCAGCACCGTGATGCCACCAACGACCAGGTCACCATCGACAGCGCCAACGCCACGAAGAAGCACGGTGTCGCCGTCAAGTGCGCGACCATCACGCCGGACGAGGGCCGCGTGAAGGAGTTCGGCCTGAAGGAGATGTGGCGGTCGCCGAACGGCACCATCCGCAACATCCTCGGCGGCGTCATCTTCCGCGAGCCGATCATCTGCAAGAACGTGCCGCGCCTGGTGCCGGGCTGGACGCAGCCGATCATCATCGGCCGTCATGCCTTCGGCGATCAGTACCGCGCGACCGACTTCAAGTTCCCGTCCGCCGGCACGCTCTCGATCAAGTTCGTCGGCAGCGACGGCAAGGTCATCGAGAAGGAAGTGTTCAAGGCGCCGGGCTCGGGCGTGACGATGGCGATGTACAATCTCGACGAGTCCATCAAGGACTTCGCCCGTGCCTCGTTCAACTACGGCCTCAACCGCAACTATCCGGTGTATCTGTCGACCAAGAACACCATTCTGAAGCAGTACGACGGCCGCTTCATGGAGATCTTCCAGCAGATCTTCGACGACGAGTTCAAGGCCGAGTTCGCCAAGCGCAAGCTCACCTACGAGCATCGCCTGATCGACGACATGGTGGCGGCGGCCATGAAGTGGTCCGGCGGATATGTGTGGGCCTGCAAGAACTACGACGGCGACGTGCAGTCGGACGTCGTGGCGCAGGGCTTTGGCTCGCTCGGCCTGATGACCTCGGTGCTGATGACGCCCGATGGCAGGACGGTCGAGGCAGAAGCCGCCCACGGCACCGTCACCCGCCACTACCGCGAGCATCAGAAGGGCAAGGAGACCTCGACCAACTCGATTGCCTCGATCTTCGCCTGGACGCGCGGCCTCGCCCATCGCGCCAAACTCGACGGCAACGCCGAACTGGCAAAATTCGCGGCGACCCTCGAGAAGGTCTGCGTCGACACCGTCGAGTCCGGCCACATGACCAAGGACCTCGCCCTCCTCGTCGGGCCCGACCAAAAGTGGCTGTCCACCACCGGCTTCCTCGACAAGATCGACGAGAACCTGAAGACGGCGATGGCGGCCTGAATCGCTCGCCTTCTGTCCTCGATCGTGCGGCGGCCCGACTGCGGGCCGCCGTTCGCACGAGCGCCAACTGTCGCAGACGGGCAACGTCACGGATAGTGCCGCGCAGCCGCCTGATCTCCCGGCTCTTGCGAACCTTGTTGGGTGCGCCGAAACTCCGCGCGCTTATCCACCGCCGGACCGGAGCTGCCACGGATGGGCCGTCCACGCGTCAGCCGCGACCATGGGTTTCTCTGTCGTACATACCGTAGCGTCCGTGGCTTCTGCCGTCGGTGGTACATCCGTGCGCTGGGCCCGATCTGCATTGCGGCGTTCTTGCTCCTGCTCGACGTATGCGGACTGCGCACCCTCTCCAACGACTATTCGCGCGGCATCTTCCACCCGGTGATGGCGGCGCTGCATGCGCCCGAGGGCCAGCGACACGTGACCGCCGTCATCCTCGACGACAGGGCCGCGGAAGCCATCGCGGAGCGCTATCCGATTGGCCTTTCCGAGCACGGCCGGCTGCTGCGCAGGATGTTGTGCGAAGGACCCTCCGTCATCGTCGTGGCCGTGTCGTTCCGCTACCTGCGTGACGGCGACGCCGGCGTCGAGGCGCTCAAGAACCAGCTCCGCTTCAGGGTGATCGACGGCGAATGCCGCGAGGTCGCGGCCGACGAGGCGCGCGCCGGCCGCGCCAGAAGCCGCGACGGCCGGCTCGTGCCGGTCACCAAGGTGTTCCTCGCTGCCACGCCCGTGAGCGGCGGACATTGCGTGCCTTTCTCGCCGCCGCTCGGTGAACGGTGCGATGAAGCCCGCAAGATCGACGGCCTGAAGGAGGTCGCCGAGCCGGTGGTTTTCGGCCGCACTTCCCTGCACAATTCCTATAAACTCTGGCGACCTCTCGCCGACGGCGGCGGGCTGCGCGCCTCACCGGCCGTGCATGCCTTCGAAGCCTTTTGTGAGCGTGCCGGGGCCGGGTTGACCGCGTGCGCGCGCCCGCTCCCGCCCAACGACGCCGCGCTCGTCACGCATTGGGGGCTGTATCCGCCACCTCTTCAGGCGCGGCTTTCCGAGGCGGCGCGCTACGCTCCGCCGAGCAAACCGTGCCTCGGTGCAGCCGGCCGCCCGCCGCGCACTGCCGCTCGTTGGTGGGATGGAGCCCGGGTTCTTCGACGCTATGTTCGCCTCAATGCGTTCGGCAATCCGGACGAGCTGGCGATTGAGCCTCATCCGGCCTGCCGCTACACAAGCGAACTCAATGCCGCGTTGGTGGCCTTCCGCGCGATCGGCGATCCCCTCGTGACAGAGGCCTTGCGCAACCGCGTCGTAGTCTACGGCACCGACATCGCCGGCCTTGGCGAAACCGAGCTCGTCCCCCTCCATGGCCGCCTGCCGGGTGCGCTGTTCGATGCCATGGTCATCGACAACCTTGTCAGCTACGGCTCCAGCTACACGCGTGAACCCCCGAAAGTTATCGAGGGCTTCAGCCTCAGCTGGCTCAACGTCGCGGAGTTCGCAGTCTCGACGGCGCTCTTGCTTTTCGCCAGCTTTCTGATCCACGCACGGCCGTCGCCGTCGGCGCGAACAGGCTTGTGCGACGAGCCCCGCATGCTGCCGGGGCGCGCTCTGATCATCTATACCATCGTCGCGCTGGCCGTCGTCGGGTTCGGCATTTTCTTGTCCGTTGTCATGCTCTGCTGGCCCGCCCCCAACGTGATCGCCGTTCTGGGTGTGGCGGCCCTCGATGCTGGCTCCCGCTGGAGTTTCGCCGCCGACTCCGTGCCGCACCGCGCTGAGATTCGCGGCTAAACCATCGGAAATCCGGCGCATGTCGGCCACGCCCTCACAAATCCTCTTGTCAACGTTCAGACGACAGCTAGTCTGGGGCCTGTTGAGTTAATGCTCCACTCTTGCGTGTTCTTGCGTTTCGGGGGTGTGTCATGACGGGGCGTTACGCTGGCGCGGGGGCGCTGGCCGTCGCATTGATTTTGGGCGGCTGCGCTGCCGAGAGCAGTAACCCGCCGGCTACCGGGCTAGCGAATGCCCCGGCAACCGCGCCAGCGACGACTGCGCTCGCCACGCCCGCCAGTGCCGTGCCCTCGACGGCCACTACCGCGCCCCTTTTCCCTGGCACTGCGGCCACCTCCAAAGTGGGTCGACCTGCGGCGGCAGCCACGGTCGCCGCTTTGCCCGCACCGGCCACCACCGCCAAGCCGCCGGCGCGTCCGACGGCAATGTCACTGGCCACCAACACAGCACTGGCCAAGCCGCGCCTCGGCTCGGCCATGGCCGCAGCGCAGCCAGCACCGCCAACGTCGCTGTCTGCAGCCCCTCCGCCGGCAACCGCAAATCGCCCAACGACGCGGCAGTTCGCGGTCGTGCCGAAGCAGTCGACGACGCTGCCGGCAGCACTGGCGCCTTCCCCGGTCGCAGCCCGTCCGCAGCCGCCCGGACAGGGCGGGATCGGCTTTGCCCCCGGCACGATCCGCCCCAGTAAGCCGCCTGCCGGCCGGGTCGAGGGCTATGCGATCCAGAAGATCAGCCTGTTCGACGAAAAGGGGCGCTGGCTGCGGCAGGTGCCCGCGACCACGCTGCCTGCCGTACCCGCCGGCGGTGTACCCTTCCACTACGGACCTAAAGGGCTGCTCCTCGTCACGCTTGGCGGGCGCCAGATCCTGCTCGACCAGAGCGAGCTCGACGTGAAGACCGATCCGCGCGTCTCGGCCGATTGCGCGAAATTGAGGAGGGACGGCCTGTCGATCCGCTCGGGCTCGGCCGCGATGGGCCATGGCCAGTGCTGGTCGTCATGAACGAGGAGCGACACCAATGATCCGCATTCCTCGCCAGCGCCCAGTCGTTTCTGCCCTCGCCGTCACCGCCACCGCGCTTTCGATTGCAGCTTGTGCAGCCGTCGATGGCGTCACCACCCAGTTCGCCACCTCGTCGACGCACGAGACCTTCAAAGGCACCTTCATCGACACGGCGATCGACAGGGTCCGCCCGCACTACCGCCTTGCCGCCGGCGTCACCGATCCGAAGTCACTGCGCAGTCCGCTGGCAGTGCCTCGCGCGTTCTCGGGTGAGCCCTCCTACAAGTCCGAGGAGGCGATCCAGGCCATCAACGAGAGCGGCGGGATCGTCGTCGCTCCCAAGGCGCAGGCCTATCTGCAGCGCGTGCTCGACCGCCTACTCTCGCACTGGCCATTCGAAACGCCGCGCATCGGTGTGTTCATCACGACAAGTCCCGGCTTTGGCGCGCTCGCCACGCCCGACGGCGACATCCTGGTGTTCGCCGGCAGCCTGCTCACCTTCCGCAGCGAGGACGAGCTTGCCGCCATGCTCGCACACGAAGCGAGCCACATCCTGCTCCGCCATCACGAGCGCGCCGCTCAGAACAAGGCCACCAAGAAACTCGCCAACGCGGCCGTCCAGGCTGCCGTGATCGGCTTCACGATCACCAACTCGTCGCTCGCGAAAACGGCTCCCAACCAGTACCAGTGGCAGATCAAGGATCCGGCCAAGCTGCGCCAGCAGACGGTGCGGACCGCGGCCGTCTGCCTCGGAGCCCGGTACTTCATCGATCGGATTCTCGATCCGCAATGGAACCGCAGCCAGGAGGACGAGGCCGACCTTCTCGGGGTCGACCTCCTGCATCGCGCAGGATACGACCTCAGCGGCAGCCTCCAAACTCTCAAGCACCAGCGCGACGCCGACGTGGAGGCCGGCAAGCGGCTCAAGACACAGCGGCGGGCCGACGCCGGCGAGTACGACAAGATCGTCGCCGAGCAGGTCAAGACCCAGGGCATCGGCGGTATCATCTCGGGCGGGGCAATGGCGATCACGCAAGGCGTGGTCAATACCTTTCAGGATCTCGACGAGCAGCTCGCACAGCGCCATCGGCTCACCGAGCTCCGCCAGAAGAGTCTCGCCGCATACATCTCGCGCCAGTATGTGGATCGCGAGCGCAAGGCGCTGTCCCAGAACCGTTACAAGGAGATCCTGGCCAACGGCGGTATGATTGCGACGCTGAAAAATCACCAGGCGGCCTTCGAGGCATTCCGTGCAATCGAGGGCGGCGACCTTGCGAAGGCAGAGGCGAAAGCCAGCGAGGCGATCCGTCCACCCACCGCCCACGCTCCCGCGCCGCGCTACATGATGTTTCTCGTGCTGCAGCAGAAGGGAGATCGTGAGGGCGCCTTCCGACAGTTGCAGGCGATCCGCGGTCTCGAGGCGGCGCCCGCCATCATAATCGGCGCCTACGCATTCGAGTTGGAGAGCCGCGGTCGCCACATAGAGGCCGCGCGCTATGCACGCATCGCATTCGAGAAGGCCGGTATCAGCCCCAGCGCACCGAAGGAACAGCAGGAGAAGGCGCTCGTTCGCCTCTTCGGCTTCGATACCAAAGGACCATGCGACGCGGTCAACGACAACGTGAAGGCGCTCGTCACGCGACTTGGCGGTGACAAAGTCGATCAGCGACCGGCGGGCGGCATTACGGCCGCGACTGTCGCCCGCATGCAGGAGCGCGCCGATCACCAGCGTGCGCAGGAAGCGAAGCAGCGCCAGCCGGCACCGGCACCTCCGGTCGCGCCAGACACGGGTGCCCGGCCGACGGTCAGCCAACCATCATCCACCCAACCTGCTGCCAACCAGGGCCTTGGCAACCTCGTCGGCGGCGCCTTCGGCGCCCTCGGCTCGGTATTCGGCGCCTCCCAGCCCGGCCAGCCGGCCCAGTAGCGGCGTCCGTCACCGCCGGCCAGGCCCGGCCTCGGAGCCGCGCCCACCCGCCCACGCCCGCGCCAGCGGCGTGAGAACGAGCGGGGCGAGATAGACCGGGAACTGCGCCACGGCGAAGTAGAGCCAGGCCGTCTCCGGGATCTGGCCGGCGGTCGCAGCCAACATCAGGCCCATGTTGCGCTGCGCCGCCGTCAGGCCGGCGAGGAACGCCGTCTCGCGCCCCGCGACGCGGAACACCAGCATGGTCGCGGCGAGCAGTCCGAGGAACACGGCGAACGCGAGTCCTGTCAGCGCAAGAAGGCGCGCAGGCTCGGAGAGCATCAGCGGCGTCACCGGGCTCAGGATGGCGGCGATGAATACGTAGAGGGCGATGATGTTGATGCCGTCAATCACATCCCGCCCCCGGGAGATCCGCTCCGCCCCCATCACGCCGCGCAGCATCCCGGCAATCACCGCCGCGCCGGCGAGGATCGAGACCAGCTTCACTGCGAGTGCGGCCGGCGAAAGCACGAGGTCGAGGCCGATGACGCCGACCCAGAGCGCCGCCGTCAGGGGCACAAGCAGGCTCGCCGTGACCAGCGTCACGAGGACCAGCGTCGCGTCGAGGCCGAGGAGAGCGGCGAACGCCGGCGCCGACATCATGGGCGACGTCGCCGCCTGCAGGGCGAGGCCGACGCGCAGGTCCGGCGCGGTGGTTGCAAGGTCGAACGCGCGGTCGGCGGCGAGATAGACGAGCGGCACGCCGGCGACTGTCCACGCCGTCGTCGCCACGACTACGGCCGGGCTCGCCAGCGCGGCCTTGCACGCCCCGACGTCGAGCCGCGCGAAGGCGATCACCAGCATGACGACGATCGCCGGCAGGACCAGCGGTTTCATGTGCTCGCCGAGGAACGGCGTGGCGAGCCCGAGCAGCACGAGAGCGGCGACTGCGCGGCTCCGCTGGCGGCCGATCCAGGCGAGCGGCGCGAAAACGAGCTCGAGCAGCGGTCTCACGCCGCGCGCGCCACATCACGGACCGGCCTGAAGTCGACCACCTCGACCTCGCCGCCTGTCATAACGGTGACGAAGCTCTGCGGCGGCACGGCAGACCAGCCGTCGCGCACGTCGTCGAGGGGTTCCGAGACGACGAGGGTGCCGCCGTCCGGGCAGCAGGCGCGGGTGTAGAGCGTCGGCGGGGCCGCGTCGGTCGAATAGCGCACGGCGTGAAGCGCGCTGCCATCGGTGAAGGCGGCCGTGATCTTCAGAGGCTCGGCTATGCCGGCCGCCTCCATCTCATCCTCGATCGCCCCGAGCGTCGCTGCGAGTGCGGCCTTCGGATCGGCCTCGATGCCGGCACCGAGCAGCATCAGGAACAGCGCTTCGCTGTCGGTGGTGCCGGTGCGGTGCTCGTAGAGTTGCTCGGGAATGGCGAGTTCGAGCTTGCGGCGCAGCCGGTGATACCCGCCTATCTGGCCATTGTGCATAAACATCCATGCGCCGACTGTGAACGGATGGCAGTTGGCCCTCGTGGTCGCCGTGCCGGTCGAGGCGCGCACATGTGCGAGGAAGAGGCGCGAGCGGATCTGGTGGGCGAGCGACAGCAGATTGTCGTCGCTCCACGCCGGCCGGATGTCGCGGAACACGCCGGGGCGTGGGCGTTCGCCGTACCATCCGATGCCGAAGCCGTCGGCATTGACCTCGGTCTTGGCCTCTCGCGCATGGTGGCTCTGCGCGATGAGGCTCTGGCAGGGCAGCGTGATGAAATCTTCCAGAAAGACAGGCTGACCCTGATAGGCGACCCAGCGGCACATGGGGCGAGCCTTTCGCAAGCTTGGCGCGAACATCGACGACGATTCGCGAATGTTATGCCGGAACGCCCTGATTGCACGAGCGCGGAGGCACCACACATGTTTGGCCGAATGCGGGCGGGTGACGGCGCGTCATGGCTTCGACGGTGGCTTGGGCGCGAACTGCCGGCGCATCGCCACGCACGGGTCCTCGCGGGCGACGCGCGGGGTGAAAATGACGAAGTCGGCGATAGGCTTGCCGGTAGCGTCCGCGGGCGCGGCGGCGGCTGCGTCGAACTTACCCTCGCTCACCTCGATCAGCGCGATGGTGACTATCGTGGCTCCGGCCGCCATCCGGCCAAGATGCCAGGGCACGCCCCGACCGGCATGCACATGGCCGTTACCAGCGACGAGCGTGACGGGGCCGCCGATGGCCGCGTCAACCATTGCGCGCGCCAGATGGGCGTCTCGGAAGCGCTGCGCGAGCGCCATGCCGGCGAATGCTGTTCGCGGCAAAAGACGACAGTGGCTAGCCTCCAGTTCATCGAGCAGGGCCGACGCCTCCGCCTCGGGCAGGTCGTCTGCGAATGCCAGCCGAGCCTGTTCCGATGTGGAAACAGAACTTGCGCCGCGGCGCGCGACGGAGCGCACGGTGTCGCGCGCCGCGTCGCCGGCCACGATCGCCAGGCCCTTCGAAAGCACTGCGGCAAAAAGCGGCTCGAACAGCGCGCGCGGCGGCCAGCCGCTCTTCTCCCAGACCAGCAGATCGAGCAGGCGCGCCGGTGTCTTCTCGACATCCGGCAAGGCCGCGAACGTCGCAAGGGCGCCAACCTGGTCGGCACGGATGTGCTCGAACACCACCGCGCCACGGCCGGCATCATGCGTGGCGGCGATGAGCCAGGCCTGGATACGATGATGATCCGGATTGTCGTGGATTTCGCCGATCAGGCGGAAGGATGCCGCCCTAAGCCGCGCAATCATTTCGTTCCGGCTCGCGCGGCGGGCCAATCGCGCATCCCATAGAACGCCGACCAGGGGATGGGTCCTGAGTTGCATCGCCCGCCAGTTGTCTCCCGGCCACTCGGAGACGGCAACGGCCGGCGCTGCTGCGGCAACAAGTGTTGCGATCAGCCAGGCCGCGGCAGCAAGCGTCCTCGAGTTGCGCCGCTCAGCCATGTCTCAGCGCTCCTTGAGCGCCTCCTGGCCACTGTTCGCCCGCATCAGGTTGACGAAGCGCGTGAAAAGATAGTGGCTGTCCTGCGGGCCGGGGCTCGCCTCGGGGTGGTACTGAACCGAAAAGATCGGCTTGCCCTCGACGGCGAGACCGGCATTGGTGCCGTCGAACAGCGAGACGTGCGTCTCCTTCACACCGGCCGGCAGCGTCTCGCGGTCCACGGTGAAGCCGTGGTTCATCGAGGTGATCTCGACCTTGTCGGTCGTGAAGTCTTTCACGGGGTGGTTTGCACCGTGGTGCCCCTGGTGCATCTTGCGGGTCTTCGCACCGAGCGCGAGGCCGAGCATTTGGTGGCCGAGGCAGATGCCGAACAGCGGCTTGCCCGACTGGATCAGCTTCCTGATCTCGGGAACCGCGTATTTGCCGGTCGCCGCCGGATCGCCAGGGCCGTTCGACAGGAACACCCCGTCCGGCTTGCGCGCCAGCACGTCGTCGGCGGTTGCGGTGGCCGGCAGCACCGTCACCCGGCAGCCGGCCGACACGAGGCAACGCAGGATGTTGCGCTTCAGCCCGTAGTCGATGGCGACGACGTGGAACTCGCCGCTCTCCTGGCGCTGGTAGCCCTTGCCCCACGCCCAGCGCATTTCGTCCCAGGCATAGCTCTGTCCCGTGGTCACGTCGGGCACCAGGTCCATGCCGTCGAGACCCGGCCACTCCCTCGCCTGTGCCGTGAGCCGGTCGATGTCGAAGCGGCCGGCCGGATCGTGTGCGATGACGCCGTTCGGCATGCCGTGCTCGCGGATGAAGGCTGTGAGCGCACGCGTGTCGACGCCGGTCAGCGCCACGATGCCGCGCGCCTTGAGCCACTGGTCGAGATGCTCGGCGGCGCGATAGTTCGAAGGCGCCGTCACGTCGGCGCGCAGGATGCAGCCGCGCACGCCGGACCGCGCCGCCAGATTTGAGGTCTCGGTGTCCTCGACGTTCGTGCCGACGTTGCCGATGTGAGGAAATGTGAAAGTGATGATCTGGCCGGCGTAGCTCGGATCGGTGAGAATTTCCTGGTAGCCGGTGATCGCGGTGTTGAAGCAGACCTCGCCGACAGCCGAACCGACATGGCCAAGGCCGCGGCCCCGAATGACGCGGCCGTCAGCGAGCACCAGCACGGCGGTGGCCGGTGTGTCGGTCCATGGCGACGGTGCGGGGCGCTCTGCGGCTTCGGTCAAGCTCGTCTCTCCTGCTCGTGTAAGTGGTGCCGGGCCGGCTTTCGCACGAGTGCGCACCGGTCGCGCAACACCGCCGCCCGCGCAGCCAGACTGCGCCGGCGGGGCCGGAATGCGGGCGGAACCTAGGGGAACGGTCTCCGCCGGTCAACGCGGCGCCAGCACCGCGCGTGCTTGAAGGAGCGCGCCATCATCGTTAAAGGAGCCCAACCCAAAGGAGGCCGGCATGCGCGAAAAGATCAACGCTGCAATGAAGGGGGCGATGAAAGCGGGCGACAAGCGCCGCACCTCGACGCTGCGCCTCGTCAATGCGGCCATCAAGGATCGCGATATCGCCGCCCGGGTCGATGACAGTGGCCAGTCGACCGGCCGCGACAAGATCGACGACACCGAAATTCTGTCCCTGTTGCAGAAAATGGTGAAACAGCGCCGCGAATCCATCACGACCTACCAGAGCGCTGGCCGCGACGACCTCGTGCAACAGGAGGCCGAGGAGATCACGATCATCGAGGAGTTCCTGCCTCAGCAGATGAGCGAGGACGAAACGAAGACCGCCGTCGAGACCGTGATCGGGGAAATCGGGGCGACCGGACTCAAGGACATGGGGCGGACCATGGCGGCGCTCAAGGAGCGTTTCACCGGCCGCATGGACTTCTCCAAGGCGAGCGCCATCGTCAAGGCCACTCTGGCCTGAGCGGTCAGTCGGGATCGTCGAGCCGGCGTCGGACCAAGCCCGCGCTTCTCGGCACGATGATCAGCACAATCGGCCCGGGCGGACAGGGCTTGGCGGTCGCGCACACCACCAGCAGGTGTTGGCAAGCTGCGGATGGTGTGTGGAATTGATGTGAAGCTCGATGCTTGGCGGCCTGGTCCGGTCCTTGAGATCCCAGAATCGCTTTATCTGCGCCGTAGCCGTCTGCGACGACGGCCCACGCTGTGCTCGCGTCGAACCCGCCGTGAGGCCCAACGCCGGCAATGCGATATCCGCCCGACCTTCTCGACGAGATCCGCGCGCGGCTGAGCGTCAGCCACGTTGTCGGTCGAAAGGTCGCGCTCAAGAAGAAGGGCCGTGAGTGGGCCGGCCTTTCGCCGTTCAAGGTGGAGAAGACGCCGTCGTTTTTCGTGAACGACCAGAAGGGCTTCTATCACTGCTTCGCGTCCGGTGAGCATGGCGACATCTTCAAGTTCCTGATGGTGACAGAGGGCCTGTCGTTTCCCGAGGCGGTCGAGCGACTGGCCGAGGAGGCCGGCGTTCAGCTGCCGAAGCCGTCGGACGCCAACGTCGCGCGTGAAGGCGAGCGCCACCGCCTGCTGAGGATCATGGACGTCGCTCAGGCCTTCTTCCGGCGCTCTCTCGACAGCTCCGAAGGACGCGAGGCGCGGGCCTACCTCGCACGCCGCGGTCTGCGCCAGGAGACAATCGCAGCGTTCGGCATCGGCTATGCGCCGGCGGCCCGCGGCGCGCTCAAGGCAGTTCTGGCGGCGGAGGGATTCTCGGCGGCCGACATGGCACTTTCCGGCATGCTGATCGCGGGCGACGACATCCCTGTCTCCTACGATCGCTTCCGCAACCGCGTGACGTTTCCGATCCGCGACACCAAAGGCAGGATCATCGCTTTCGGCGGACGCGCACTCGATCCCAGCCAGCCGGCCAAATACCTCAACTCGCCCGAGACGCCTCTCTTCCACAAGGGCCACGTGCTGTTCAATGCCACCGCCGCCCGCGAGACGGCGCACGCCACCGGCGAGATGGTCGTCGTGGAAGGCTATATGGACGTCGTCGCCCTCGCCGAGGCGGGCTTCACCAATGCCGTCGCGCCCCTCGGCACCGCACTGACCGAGGAGCAGGTGCAATTGCTGTGGCGCTTCGTGCCTGAGCCCACCCTTTGCTTCGACGGCGATGCCGCCGGCCGCAAGGCGGCCTTTCGCGCTGTGGACACCATTCTGCCCTTGCTCCGGCCAGGTCAGAGCGTGCGTTTCGCGTTCCTCCCGGACGGACTGGACCCCGACGACCTGATCCGCCAGCAGGGCGGCGAGGCTATGGCCGCCGTGCTCGCCCGCACCCGGCCGCTCGCGGACATGCTCTGGGAACGGGAATGGGCACAGGGCGACTGGTCGACGCCGGAACGGCGCGCCCGCCTGGAACAATCACTCAACAGCCAGGTCGCCCGTATCGGTGACACGACGGTGAAGGCTCAGTACGCTCAACTGATCCGCCAGCGGCTCTATCAAGCGTGGCGCGAGGCAGGTGCGGCTTCCGGACGGCCGGCGCGCGGACACGGCATGCGCGGCAAGCCGCCGCATCCTGGGCGCCGCAGCCAGCAGGTGGGGATTGCGCCGGGCGCGCCACGCGGTTTCGAGTTTTCCCGGCCCGCTGCCTCTTCCAGTCTCCGCCAGAGCGCCCTGGTCGCCGGCAGCGGGATCCTGCCGCCCCACCGCGAGGCGCTGCTCCTGAAGGCACTCGTCAACCATCCGTGGTTGATAGAGGACGCCGCGGAGCGCATCGCGCGGCTGACCTTCACCGCTCCGGCGCTCGGCCGCCTGCGTGACGCACTCCTGTCACTGGTCAGTGGCGAAAATGTTCTTGACAGAGCAACCCTGCGCACCCAATTGGAACTTTTGGGCCTGCTCTCGACTGTGGACGTCATCGAGCGGGTCGTCACCCACAAGGGTGACAGGTTCGCAGAGCCCGAGACCGACAGCGGCGAGGTGGTGATCGGCTGGCGCCACACCCTCGCCCTGCATGAGATTCAGGGACTGCAGCAGGAACTGGCCGAGGCTGAGCGGGAGTTCAGTGCCACCGGCAGTGCGGCGGCGCAAGCGCGTCTGCTCGAGATCGCGGCACGCCTCAATAGCGCCGCGTCCGTCGGGGAGACGGCCGAGACTGAGGGGATTTAAGGCTTCCGGAGCCGCATGGTCGTGCCGTCGGCGCTTTGTCGGGTCCGATGCCACGGTCACGTGAATTCAGGTGCGGCCCGCCGGCGGGCCCATCGCCCAGGGGACGGACTTCCACATGCGCTCGACACGCTCTGACAGCCAAGGGCCGTCTGGCCCGGTGACTCGCATGGCGCGCAGCGCTACCTACATGAAGATGAACTCATAATCGGCGCGGGCCACCCGCCGGCCCCGCGGTCGGTGCCGGTATGCCTGCCTACCATCCACCGGCTCGGCGCCCCTGGGCGGCCGGCATTCAGGGATCGAAACTCGATGGCACAAAAAGTCGCGGAACAGGCCACCAAAGACGCCGAGACGCCGGAGCGTGACAGTCCGGTCCTCGACCTGACCGACAGCGCGGTGAAGCGCATGATCAAGTCGGCCAAGGCCCGCGGCTACGTGACGTACGACCAGCTCAACGCCGTGCTGCCGTCGGAGGAGGTCACCTCCGAGCAGATCGAGGACATCATGGCGATGCTCTCGGACATGGGCATCAACGTTGTCGACACCGACGAGGCCGAGACCGAAACCGAGGAGGCGGCCGAGCCGGAGGCCACCGACGACGAGGAGAACCGCGCGCTCGCCCCGCAGAACCTGCCGACGACGACCTCGACGCGTGCCGAGCCGACCGACCGCACCGACGACCCCGTGCGCATGTATCTGCGCGAGATGGGCTCGGTCGAGTTGCTCTCGCGCGAGGGCGAGATCGCCATCGCGAAGCGCATCGAGGCCGGCCACGAGGCGATGATCGCCGGGCTCTGTGAGAGCCCCCTCACCTTCCAGGCGATCATCATCTGGCGCGATGAACTCAACGAGGCGAAGGTTCTCCTGCGCGACATCATCGACCTCGAGGCGACGTACGAGGGACCGGAGGCGAAGGCACCTATGGCGCCGGCGGACGGCAGCGTCGTGCCGGGCGAGCCGCCGGCCGCTGGCGAAGATGGCGCACCGCAGGGCGAAGGCGACGGCGACGACGAGGACGATTACGAGAACGCGCTCTCGCTCGCGGCGATGGAGGCTGAGCTCAAGCCGAAGGTGCTGGAGACGTTCGACAACATTGCCGCCAACTACAAGAAGCTGCGCAAGTTGCAGGACAAGAAGCTCGACCAGCAGACGGCAGGCGAGTCCGGCACGCGCCAGCAGAACAAGGCCTACGACAAACTCCGCGAGGAGATCATCGCGGACGTCAAGAGCCTGTCGCTGAACAACAACCGTATCGACAGTCTCGTCGAGCAGCTCTACGCGATCAACAAGCGTCTCGTTCAGCTCGAAGGCGCGATGATGCGCCTCGCCGACGGCTATGCAATCCCGCGCACCGAGTTTCTCGAGGAATACTTCGGCAACGAGCTGGACCAGACTTGGCTCGACCGTGTGGCCAAGCACTCGCGCAAGGGTTGGCAGAACCTGGTCAAGGCGGAGCGTACACGCCTCGAGAAACTGCGCGGCGAGATCCTCGAACTCGCTTCCGAGACCGGCCTCGAGATACCCGAGTTCCGCCGCATCGTGCGCGCCGTGCAGAAGGGCGAACGCGAGGCTCGTCAGGCCAAGAAGGAGATGGTGGAGGCGAACCTTCGCCTCGTCATCTCGATCGCGAAAAAATACACCAACCGCGGCCTGCAGTTCCTCGACCTCATCCAGGAAGGCAACATCGGCCTGATGAAGGCGGTCGACAAGTTCGAGTACCGCCGCGGCTACAAGTTCTCGACCTACGCGACGTGGTGGATCCGGCAGGCGATCACGCGGTCGATCGCCGACCAGGCACGCACCATCCGCATCCCCGTGCACATGATCGAGACGATCAACAAGATCGTGCGCACCAGCCGCCAGATGCTGCATGAGATCGGCCGCGAGCCGACGCCCGAGGAACTGGCCGAGAAGCTGGCGATGCCGCTCGAGAAGGTGCGCAAGGTGCTCAAGATCGCCAAGGAGCCGATCTCACTCGAGACGCCGATCGGCGACGAGGAGGACAGCCACCTCGGTGACTTCATCGAGGACAAGAATGCGGTACTCCCCATCGATGCCGCGATCCAGGCCAACCTGCGTGAGACGACGACGCGCGTGCTCGCCTCGCTGACGCCGCGCGAGGAGCGCGTGCTGCGCATGCGTTTCGGCATCGGCATGAACACCGACCACACGCTGGAGGAAGTCGGCCAGCAGTTCTCGGTGACGCGCGAGCGTATCCGCCAGATCGAGGCGAAGGCGCTGCGCAAGCTGAAGCACCCGAGCCGCTCACGGAAGCTCAGGAGCTTCTTGGATAATTGATGGTTGCTAATGTTGCGGCTGCAGGATCTGCCGCCAAGCAATTATCTTCCCAGCCCTCGCCGCTCGCCGCGGCGAGGGCTTCCGCTATCTGGTTGGCTCCGGCGCATTATCCCTTCGCTTTCGACGGAGTCTTACCCTCTGACGACTTGCCGGCGCGCGTCTTGCGCGCTGTCGTCGGCTGGCTGGTCGAGGGCGGATCGCTCGCCGGGAAGGTGTCGCGCAGGCCTTCGTCCAGTTCCGCGTCATGCGCGGCTTGATCGGGATCTGGCCGCACCTTGCGCTCCGGATGAGGATCCTTGCGGTCGAACACGGACGGCTTGTCTTTCGGCTCGGCTGTCATCTCCACCTCCCGGATGTTGACCGGGAGTAATGCCAGATCGCGCCGAATGGTTCCGCGTAGCGCCCATCACCCCGTCCGCGCCCGCGCCCGCTTGGCGCTTAGCATCAGGCGCAGTCGAGAGGTCAAATTGCCTGCAATTGCCATGGTCGCCTCGACCGGGAATTCACCGCTCTCGACACATGCTGTCGTCCAATCCCGCCTTGGAGATGCCACTTGGCGGCCATGCCGGCGGGCTAGCAGGAACAACGGGGTCCGCCACGCGTTTCCGGGCGGGCATCACGACAGGGGTTCGACACCATGACCACGTTTCGCATCGCGGCCGCCGCCGCCATCGCCGTCGGCCTGCTGGCCGCTACGCCGGCGCTCGCCGCCGATCTCGGACGGCCGAGCCTCAAGGACGATCAGGCCGACTGGGGGCCGGCCCGCCCGCGCTACAACTGGGCCGGCCTGTACGTAGGCGCTCACGTCGGCTACGGCTTCGGCACCTCGTCGCAGACCGACCTCGGCGCTATCACGACAGGGCGGTTCGATACCGATGGCTACGTCGCCGGCGGCCAGATCGGCTACAACCTGCAGGTCGGCAGCTTGGTCTACGGCCTCGAGGCCGACATATCCGCCACCGACATCTCAGGCACCTCTTTCACGAATTGCGCCGTCGGCTGCACGAGTTCTCTCGACTACCTCGGCACCATCCGCGCCCGCCTTGGCGTCGATATGGGCGGCGTCATGCCGTACATTACCGGTGGCTTCGCCTACGGCGACGCGACCGCCGCGACCAACGGCCTCGCAGCCGCCACCGACACGCTGACAGGCTGGACCGCCGGCGCCGGCGTCGAGATGAAGCTGTCGCAGAACTGGTCTATCCGCGGCGAGTACCTCTACGTCGACCTGGGACATCTCAACGTCCCGACGCCGGCGCCGACCCGTGCCGACTTCGACGAGATCCACGTCATCCGAGGCGGCCTGAACTTCAAGTTCTGACCACGTCGCCGGATTACGAAAAGGCCCGCCGGAGTGATCCGGCGGGCCGTTGGCATTGGCGCCATTTGCACACTCAATTCTTCGACTTGTCGACCAGCGCGCCGGCCTTGATCCAGGGCATCATGCCGCGCAACTTGGCGCCGACCTCTTCGATCGGGTGGGCGTCGTTGACGCGGCGCGTCGCCTTGAAGGACGGCTGGCCGGCCTTGCACTCGCGGATCCACTCGGTCGTGAACTTGCCGGTCTGGATGTCCTTCAACACGCGGCGCATCTCGGCGCGGGTCTCGTCCGTGATGATGCGCGGCCCGGTGACGTACTCGCCGAACTCGGCGGTGTTCGAGATCGAGTAGTTCATGTTGGCGATGCCGCCCTCGTAGATGAGGTCGACGATCAGCTTCACCTCGTGCAGGCACTCGAAGTAGGCCATCTCCGGCGCGTAGCCGGCTTCGGTCAGCGTCTCGTAGCCGGCGCGGATCAGTTCCACGAGACCGCCGCACAGCACCACCTGCTCACCGAACAGATCGGTTTCGCACTCTTCCTTGAAGGTCGTCTCGATCACGCCCGAGCGGCCGCCGCCGACGCCACAGGCATAGGACAGCGCGAGGTCGTGGGCATTGCCCGAGGCATCCTGGTTGATCGCGATCAGGCAGGGCACGCCGCCACCGCGCTGGTACTCCGAGCGCACGGTGTGCCCTGGGCCCTTCGGCGCGATCATGATGACGTCGATCGTCTTCTTCGGCTCGATCAGGTTGAAATGAACGTTGAGGCCGTGCGCGAAGGCGATCGCAGCACCGTCCTTGATGTTCGGCTCGATGTGGTCTTTCCAGATGTCCGCCTGCAGTTCGTCCGGCGTGCACATCATCATCAGGTCGCCCCACTTGGAGGCGTCGGCGACGCTCATCACCTTGAAGCCGGCCGCTTCAGCCTTCTTCGCCGAGGCGGAGCCCGGTCGCAGCGCGATCACGACATCCTTGACGCCCGAATCCTTGAGATTGAGCGCGTGGGCATGGCCCTGGCTGCCGTAACCCACGATGACGACCTTCTTGCCCTTGATCAGGTTCAGGTCGGCATCACGATCGTAATAGACGCGCATGGGACGTTTCCCTTCCTTGTCACAGCGGTTTTCTGATTGGGTGGTGGTGTGGCCTAGCCCCAATCCGCCCCCGCTGCCAAGGAAAAATCGTGTCGCACCAGACCTTCGACCGGCGCAGGCCACGCGCAGGACCCACAGATGCAGGCCGTCCTCAACCGGCGATGCGGCGCGCGAGAGCCGCTAAGTCGATTTCTGCCACGATGGGCCAGAGCGATCCGACCAGCAGCAGCGCGAGTGCGATATTGATCGCCCGGATTGCCACCGGGTTGCCTATGAGACGCCTGAGCGCGGTGCCGCCGACCACCCAGGTGGCCGACGAGCCGAGGCCTACGACGAGGAACATCGAGGATATGGCGATGACGCTCGCGACCGGCGCGCTCGCCACGATGTAGGCGGCACTCGCGCCGACAGCCATGATCCAGGCCTTGGGGTTGACCCATTGGAAAGCCGCGGCCTCGATGAACGATAGCGGCCGACCGCCAGTGGCGCCGTCGACCTTGGGCGTCGCAGTCGCGATCTTCCACGCCAGCCAGAGCAGGTAGGCGACACTGACAACTTTCAGGGCCACGTAGAGCGCCGGCACCCACTCGAACACCTTGGCGATGCCGAAGGCGACCGCCAGCACCATGCCTGTGAAGCCCAGCGCTACGCCCAGCATGTGCGGTAACGTGCGCCCAAAGCCGTAATTGAGGCCCGAGGCCATCAGCATCGTGTTGTTGGGACCAGGCGTGAAGCACGTCACGAGGCAGAACGCGGCGACTGCGAGTATCCACTCGAGGTTCATGGTCGTCCATCCGGGCCGTTTTCGAGATTTCTACGAGAGGGCGAGTGGCGGCGTCGAGCGAGGAACGTTTATGCTGCCGATAAAACAGTGATCACGCAGCCCATCGACCTGCCGCCAACTCGCACGGCGCGCATTCCTCGAGCCCGATCGTCCGATAGGGATCGACGAGGGTTCCCGACACGAGGTCGGCGAGAATCGCCGGCATCGGTGGCACGCGCGCGAGCGTTGCGACCAGCGTATCGCGCATGAAGGGGATCAGGCGGCCGTCGGACTGGTAGAACGGCGTCAGCGCACGCGACATGAACTGATAAACCCGCACGTGGCGGCGGCGCATGCGGGCATAAGTGGGACCGACGTCGGCGCAGGCCGTGCAGGTGGCAAGCGCATGCGCGAGCGCGCGGGCATCGAGTAGCGCCATGTTGGCCCCCTGGCCAAGCTGCGGGCTCGTCGCGTGTGCGCTATCGCCAATGTGTAACAGGCGATCACACCATGGCTGATGCAGCGTCCGATGGCCGTACCTTGCGAGCGTTACGTCGTCGAAGCTCCGGATCTGCTCGAGCAGCGGCGCCGTCGCCGGCCAGAGGTGCTCGACCTGTTGTTTCCACTTTCCGATCCCCGCGGCTCTTACGGCCGGCAGGTCGCCAGGCTTCAGGCTCCAGAAGAACGCGCATTGTCGCGGCGCCGAGGAGTGCCGCCGGCCGATCGGCAGAACGCCGATCATTATACTGGCGTGGCGATAGCGCTGCGCCAACGCGTGCGGGTCGAACGGGGCGCCGGGCCAATCGAGACTTGCCCAGAGCGCACCATAAGCGAGTTCCCTGCCGATGGCCCCGCGCCCCGCCAGGTCGACGAGTTGCGACGCGCCGCCCGACGCATCGACCACCAGATCCGCATCGCGGCACGCCGTTCCGCCACCCGAAGTGAACAGCGAGAGGCCCGCGGATCGTCGGCGAATGCCGCTAACCTCGCAGGATGTGACGATCTCGATCCCGGCCGCTACGACAGCATCGTAAAGCACGTTGAACAATGCCGCCCGATGCACGGCAAGGCCAAACCGGCCGCCGCGATACGCGACATCGAGCACAACGCGATCATTGTCGGTGTCCGCGCCGGCGAGCCGGTCGATGCGCTGGCCGAGGTCCATGATGGCGTCGGCGAGTCCGAGGTCGGCCAGAACGGTGAGCCCGGTCGGCTGCAACAGCAAACCAGACCCCACCGGGCGTGGGGCGGCGAAGCGCTCGACGACCGTCACCTGATGGCCAAGGCGATGGGCGTACAGGGCCGCCGCAAGCCCGGCGACACCCGCGCCGACGACGGCGATACGCAAATTCGCAGTCTGCGTCACGAAGCACTCACTCCGCCAACGCGATGAGCCGCGCCACCTCGGCATAGTCAGCCGCGAGATGATGCGCCCCCGCCTCCAGGAGCTGCTCGCCGTGCCCGTGTCGAATGTGGCTGCCGCCGAGGAAGCCGATCACCGACATGCCGGCGGCACGCGCGCCGAGCACGCCCGACACACTGTCCTCGATGACGAGGCACTGCGTCGCGGAATGGCCCATGCGAGCGGCAGCATGCAGGAAGATGTCAGGCGCCGGCTTGCCGCGCGCGACCTCGGTCGCCGAGAAGAGATTGGCGCCGAAGTGCGACCTGAGAGCGAACGCATCGACACAATGAGCGAGCCACTCGTGGCTGCTCGATGAAGCGATGCAGCGCGCAGTGCCCGAATGCGCGGCGATGAAGGCCGTGAGCCCCGCGATGGCGCGAACCTCGGCGCGCATGCGCCCGCGCGCCCGCGCCCTGTGCCGTGCCTCGAAATCGGCCGGCACCGGCGCACCGGTCCATGCCTCGATCGCCGCGAGCGTGTCCTGCCAGCGCTTGCCCATGAACAAACGGATCGAGTCCTCGATGGTCGTCGGCGTGCCGATCTCACTGATGCTTTCCGCCAGCAGTGCGTTGGCCAGCGTCTCACTGTCGGCGACGACACCGTCGCAATCGAAAATGATCAGGCTCGGAACGGGCAATACTTTGCCGGTTCGCCGCGTTGCCGCCTCAGACATCGGCCGCCGTCGTGCGCTTGACCGTCACGCCCGGTCGCCTTTTCACATCGTCCTGCAGCCGCGTGCCGAGGCCTGGCTTCTCGGGGACCGTGATCTCACCCTTCGTGATCGGCGGCAACTCGGTGACGTAGCGGTGGTACCAGCCGTAATAGAACGCGCGCACGATCTCCTGCACCCAGCAGTTGCGTGCATTGAGTGCGAGATGCGTCGAGACCAGCAGCGCGACCGGACCGGTGCAGTCGTGGAAGGCGACCGGCAGATGATAGGTCTCGGCCATGGCGGCGATCCTCTTGGCTTCCGAAACGCCGCCGCACCAGGTCACGTCCATGATCGCCATCGACAACGCCTCGAGTTCGAGAAGCCCGCGGAAGTCGGCGCGCCCGCCGCGCGTCTCGCCGACCGCAATCGGACACGACGTCGCCCGCGCCACCTCACCGATCGAATGGAGATGATCCATGAACACCGGGTCCTCGACCCACATCGGCTGAATGTCCTCCAGCGCACGCGCAATCTTCACCGCCATCGGCCGCGACCAGAGCGAGTGCAACTCGGCCGCGATCTCCATCTTGTCGCCGACGGCAGCGCGGATCTTCTCGAAGGGTTCGAGGCCCTTCTTCAGGTCTTCGGCGCCGATCCACTGGCCGCTGGAGGCTTCCGCCGCGTAGTCGAACGGCCAGATCTTCATCGCCGTAATGCCCATCTCGATGAGCGAATGGGCGAGTTCGTCGGCACGGTTCAGAAACGCCTCGAGATCCTCGTAGTCTCCCGTCTTCGCCGCGAGACCGAAATTGTCGGTTCCCTGCGTCGGCCGCGTCTGCACGTAGGAGTAGCCAGCGCAGGTATTATAGACGCGTATCCGGTCGCGCACCCGCCCGCCGAGCAGATCGCAGAGCGGCATGCCGGCGGACTGACCGAGAATGTCCCACAGCGCGATGTCGATCGCCGAGCGGCCGCGCATCTCGGCGGAGGCGCCGACGAAGCCGACATAGCCGGTGAGATGCGCCTGGATGCCGTCGACGTTGCGCGCGTCCTTGCCGATCAGCGCCGGCGCGATAATGCCGTGGATGTGCCCTTCGGCGGCAGCGGGACCGTAGAACGTCTCACCGAGTCCGGTCAGGCCCTGATCGGTGTGGACTTCGCACCAGAGGATATTCGGATGCTCTTCAGAGCGGATCGTCTCGATCGCGGTGACCTTCATGGTCTTCCTCCTTTGCGTCCGCTTCCCCTGTCACTATCGAAAAGCCAGTTGCACCTTCATCGCCTTCGTCCGGTCCGAGGCCAGATTGAACGCTTCAACGGCCCGCGCGGCCGGCAGCGTCGCCGAGATCAGCGGCTTGACGTCGACGAGACGCTTGCTCATCAGCGCCACAGCGAGCCCGAATTCCTCGTGGAAGCGGAACGTGCCGCGCAGGTCGAACTCCTTCGCCACAACCACGTTCATCGGCAACGTCATCGCAGAACCGATGCCGATCTGCACGATCACCGCGGCGGGGCGGAGCGCTGCCAGGGCACCGGTCAACGCGCGCTCGTTGCCGGAGGCCTCGAACAGCACGTCGAAGTGGCCCTTGTCGGCGGTGAAGGCGGCAAGCGCGTCGGGGGCCGTCGCGACGTTCAATGCCTGCTCGACGCCGAGACCACGCATGACCTCGAGCGGCGCCTCGGCGACATCTGTCGTGACGATCTCGGCTGCCCCGGCGCGACGGGCGGCGATGGCCGCGAGAGCGCCAATTGGGCCTGATCCCGTCACCAGCACGCGCTTGCCGAGCAGCGGCCCGGCGCGGCGGACGGCGTGCAGGCAGACGGCGAGTGGCTCGGCCATCGCCGCCTCGCCGGCCGACAACCCGTCGACGACGGCGTGGCACTGGTGCGCATCGGCGACGATCAGGTCGCGGAACGCACCCTGCACATGCGGAAAGCGCATTGCACTGCCATAGAAGCGCATGTCGAGGCAGTGCTGCTGGAGCCCCAGCTGGCAGTAGCGGCAATGCCCACACGGGTTCGACGGCGACAGCGCGACACGCTGGCCGAGGCTGAACTCCCTCACCCCCGCCCCCAGCGCCTCGACGCGGCCCGCCACTTCGTGGCCGAGGATCATCGGCTCCCTGATACGCACAGTGCCGAAACCGCCATCGTGGAAATAGTGCAGGTCCGAGCCGCAGATGCCACCGGCCTCGACGGCGACCAATACCTGGCCTGGCCCGGGCTCGCTTACCGACGTGGCCTCGACACGCAGGTCATGCGGCGCATGGACGACGACGGCGCGGGTTGTCGCTGTCATGGCGTGGTCTCCCGTTCGATCGCTCAGGCCTTGCCGCCGAGCCAGTCGCGCGTCCAGCGCGCATAGTCCGAGCTGCGGGTAGCGACCTCCATAAGCTCCTTGCCGGCAAGGCCCTTCAGCGACGACGGGGCAGCGCCGTCGCGAAGCGCCCTGAGCACATCATGCGTCGCCTGGACAGCGGCCGGGATCGGCTGGTGGCCCTGCAGCATAACCCGGACACCGAGCGCCGAAAGGCCGGCGCGGTCCATCATCACCGGTTCCGGCGTCGGACCGAGGATCAGCGGCAGGTGGACCTGCTCCCGTACAGCCTTCACCTGGTCGAGCGTCCTGATGCCGACGAGAAAGATCGCGTCCACGCCCGTCCCCTGATAGGCCACCGCGCGGCGGATGCAATCCTCCATGTCTGTTGCCATCGGCGCACTGGTGCGGCCGGCAATGACGAGTGCGGGATCGCGACGGCCGGCAAGTGCGGCCATCATCTTGCCAACGCCCTCATCGACGGAGAGAAGCTCCGTCTTGTCGGCGGCACCGTAGCGGGTTGGGAGTAGCGTGTCCTCGATGGAAAGCCCCGCGACTCCCGCCTGCTCCAACTCCTCCACCGTCCGCATCACGTTGAGCGCATTGCCGTAACCGTGATCGGCATCCGTCATCAGCGGCAGCTCGGCGGCGCGCGAGACCCGTAACGCCTGCTCGGCGAACTCGGTCAGCGTGAGCAGGATCAGGTCCGGCGCACCGAGCACGGCGAGCGAGCCGGTCGAGCCCGCCAGCATGCCCAGCTCGAAGCCGATATGCGTCGCGATCCGCGCCGTAACGGGATCATGCACGGATGCCGGATAGATGCAGGTATCGCCGCCGAGCAGCGTGCGATAGGCGGCGCGACGCGCACTCCAACGTGACGGCATGCTCTGGCGTCTCCCCTGACGAATGCGTCGTGACCGGCGCGCACACTAGAGCAATCGCCGCCTCGCCTCCAATAGCCCGCCATGCCGGCCGGTCGCGCCACACCTGCGCGAGGTGACGGTCCGGCCGACTTGATGGTAGAGGCAACGACCGAACCGTCAGCCGGACACAGGCTCTGGAAACGTGTGCACGAGCGCGACCGCTACGACGTCCGAGAAGCCACCCGTGCCGCTACTGCCCGCGGACGGCTGGCGACGGCGCTCGCGCGCGGTCGTGACGACCGGCTTCGTCCTGGTGTCGCTGGCGCTGCACGCGGGCGCGGGAGCTGCACTGCTCGCAGCCTTCCGCCCCGATCTCTCCGGCGCCGTCGACATCGCGACATCGGCGGTGAGCGTGGAGATCGTCGCCGCCCGCGATCTCGAAACGAGCATTGCGCCGAAGTTCACGGAGACGCCGCCGGCTCCCGAGAAACCCGCCTCAGAACCGTCGCCGCCCGCGCAACCGGCAACGCTGGCGCCACCCCGGCAGATCACCCCATCGGCGCCACCGCCCACGATGAGGTCGGCCGAGCCGGCGCGAGCGAACGATCCGCCGCCGCAACCGCAGGCGCCCTCGCCGGAGCCGGCAAGGCCAGAAAAATCCGTGCCGGACGAGACAACGACCCAGTCTGCCGAGGCTGTGGCGATCCCAACGCAGTCGCCGGCGGCCGAGCCCCCTGCCGCCCCGTCGGCCACACCTGTCGCGGCTGAACCTCCGGCTCAGGTGACTATCGTCGAGCCGGCGTCGTCAGCGGAGCGCGCGCACGAGCCTGAGCCGGCGCGGATTACCGCGCCGCCGACGGTGGCCAAGTCCGTGCCCGCTGAACCGGGGCAGCTGGTGCCACTACCATCGCGGCGGCCGCGGCCACCACGGATCACTCGCAACGGCGACGACAACTCGGATGAGGACAGCGCGCGTTCGAGGCCCGCCCCGAGCCCGCGCAAGCGGCCGTCTTCCGCCCCCTCCGTCGCCAGTGCCGGCTCGGCCGCCAAGGCCTCGGCGTCGCGGGGCGCGCTGATCGCCTATCGTTCGCGCGTGCAATCGCATCTCGCAAGCCGCCGGCCTGCCGGCATCGGCGTCAGCGGCCGAGTCGTGATCGGGTTCTCGCTGACCTCATCGGGCGGCCTCGGCCATGCGTCGGTCACACGCTCCTCCGGCAATCCGGCGCTCGACCGGCTGGCACTCGCGACAGTGCGCGCTGCAGCGCCGTTCCCCGCTCCGCCTGCCGGAAGCCGGCCGGGCGATCTCCGGTTCGCATTTCCCTACACGTTCCGTTGAGCCCCGTTACTTGAGGCGCAGCGGCAGGCCGGCAGCGACGAGTTCGACGGCGTCCACGGCCGCCGCGATCTCCTGGTTGAGACGACCTTGCGCGTCGCGGAAGCGGCGGGCGAGCGCATTCTCGGGCACGATGCCGAAGCCGACCTCGTTCGAGACGAGAACCACGCTCGCCGGCGCGGCCCTGATCGCATCGACGAGCCGGCGCGTCTCGGCTTCCGGCTCGCGCCCGTGGTGCATCAGGTTGGACAGCCACAGCGTCAGGCAATCGACGACGATGACCGTGTTTGCCACGTTGCCGGCTGGCTGGGCCAGCACGTCCGCGAGAGCCAAGGGCGCCTCGATCGTTCGCCAGTCGCTGCCCCGCTGGGCCTGGTGCAGCGCGATCCGCTCGGTCATCTCGGCGTCGAGAGCTTCGGCGGTGGCAACATAAGAGCGGACGGCGAACGAGGCCCCCAGTGCGAGCGCGCGACGCGTCTTGCCCGAGCGCGAGCCACCCAGCACCAGCAGAGAGCCTCGCCTGCCAGGTAATATCGGCAGTCCGGTCATCGCGATCCCCACAAAACCTGCACACAAGCCAACTGGACGAATCCAGAGGTTCATTGACACGCCCTGCCCCCGCCTCTAGCTTCCTCGCCACTTCGGTTGCCCGTCAAGCGCAGAGCCCGGGCACTAAGAGGGAATGCGGAAGCGGTCGACCCCAGCGGGGACCGTGAGCCGCAGCCGCCCCCGCGACTGTGAGCGAGGAGCCCTTCATCCCGTGAGTCCACTGGCCGTGATCCGGCCGGGAAGGAGGATGAGGCGACGATCCGCGAGCCAGGAGACCTGCCGGAGACGTAGGCCGTGAACGGGCGGGGTGCTCCGTATCGCGATTGCGAGACCGCAGCACGTTCCCTGTGCCCGGCTCTCCGGTCCGATGCCCCCGCCGTTCGCACCTTGACGCAAGCGACCCGAGGGGGATGCTCCATGAAGAACCTGAAATCGGCCATTTGGCGCTGCCTCGCGGTCGCGCTGCTGGCGGTGCTCGCAACCGAGCCCGCGCTCGCTCACCACGCTATGGGCGGCAAGACGCCGGCCACCCTCATGCAGGGTCTGCTGTCGGGCATCGCACACCCGATCATCGGCATCGACCACCTCGCCTTCGTTATCGCGGTTGGCCTCGCGGGCGCTCTGGCAGGAGCTCCGCTGCTGGTGCCGGCCGCGTTCATCGTCGGCACGCTCGCCGGCGCGGGACTTCATCTCGCCTCCGTCGCTCTGCCGGCGACCGAGTTGGTGATTTCGGCAAGCGTTCTGCTGATCGGCGTCGTCGTGATGCTGCGCAAGGCGCTGGCGCTGCCGATGCTCGCGGGCCTCGTCGCACTCGCCGGCCTTTTCCACGGCTTCGCTTATGCAGAAGCGATCTTCGGCGCGGAGACGACGCCGCTCGCCGCCTATCTGCTTGGCTTCGCTGCGACGCAGTTCGCGATAGCGGCGGGCGCGGCACTACTCACCGGCAGGCTCGCCGCTAGCGCCACCGACATCGCCAACGCGCCCCGGCTCGCAGGCGCCATGGTCGCAGGCGTCGGCGTCGCGTTGCTTGCCGAGAAGCTGACGGCCATCGTCTTCCCCGGCGTAAGCTGAAACGATGGTCGGCCGCGCGCCAGCGCCCGAGTTCGACGCAGCGTTCCGGACGCAGCTGGCGGACCTGGTGCGCTGGCGGCGAGACGTCCGCCGCTTCCGGCGGGACGCGGTTTCGCAGAACGTGCTCGACGCACTGCTCGAGGCGATCCGCCTCGCGCCGTCCGTCGGACTGAGCGAGCCCTGGCGCATCGTGGAGGTGGCGAGCGGGCCGGCGCGAACGGGCGTCCGGGACATTTTCGGACGGGCCAACCGGCAGGCGCTCGCCGGCTACGACGGTGAGCGTGCGAGACGGTACGCCGGATTGAAGCTCGCCGGCCTCGACGAGGCCCCCGTGCAGTGGGCGATGTTCGCTGACGGTGAGACCGACAAAGGTCATGGCCTCGGCCGGACCACCATGCCGGAGACGGCGCATTACTCGGTCGTCTGCGCGGTGATGCAGGTCTGGCTGATCGCCCGCGCGCACGGAGTGGGCGTCGGCTGGGTGTCGATCCTCGCGCCGGACGAGGTGGAACGGCTGCTCGATGTGCCGCAGAGTTGGCGCCTCGTCGCCTACCTCTGCATCGGCTGGCCGGACGAGACCTTGGACGAACCGGAACTGCAGCGCGCCGGCTGGGAGACGAGAACTACCGCCACGCCGGCCGTGCTGGTGCGCTGAACTGAACGAATGGGAGCGCCATGAACGAGAAGATCCCCGCGACCGTCATCACCGGCTTTCTCGGCGCCGGCAAGACGACGCTGATCCGCAATCTCATTTCGGACACCGGCGGACGGCGCATCGCACTCATCATCAACGAGTTCGGCGACGTCGGTGTCGACGGCGGGATGCTGGCGGCCTGCGGCGTGCCCGGCTGCAGCGAGGATGATATCATCGAACTCGCCAACGGCTGCATTTGCTGCACTGTTGCAGACGACTTCCTGCCGGCGATGGAGAGAATCCTGGCGCGCGAGCCGCGACCCGACCATATCGTGATCGAGACCTCGGGTCTCGCCCTGCCGCAGCCATTGCTTCGCGCCTTCGCCTGGCCCGAAGTCGCAACCCGCGTCACCGTGGACGGCATCGTGACGGTGGTCGACGCCAAGGCCGTCTCAGAGGGCCGCTTCGCCGAGGACGAGGCACGCATCGCAGCACAGCGCGCAGCAGACGAAAATCTCGACCACGAGAGCCCGATAGCCGAGTTGTTCGAGGACCAGGTGTCGTGCGCAGACCTCGTGGTGCTCTCGAAGACCGATCTTGTCGACGCGGAGGCGAAAGCGGCTGTGCATCGCGCCGTATCCAGCGAGAAGCGGGCCGGCGCACGCATCGTCGAGGCAGCCGGCGGCATCCTGCCGGCCGATGTGCTGATCGGCGTGCGCGCGGCCGCCGAGCTCGACGCGGCAAACCGGCGCTCGCATCACGACGGCGAGGACCACGGCGAGGATGATCACGACGAGTTCGAGAGCTTCACCGTCGTCATCAACGACGCCGTCGCCTCGCCCGAAATGATCGCGCGGCGTGTCTCGGCAGCTGCCGCGGCCGACCACCATGTCCTGCGCATCAAGGGCTTCATCGCCGTTGCCGGCAAGCCGATGCGCCTTGTGGTCCAGGGAGTCGGGCCGCGCGTGGAGAGCCACTTCGATCGCCCCTGGCGAGCCGGCGAGGCCGGCGCCGAGGCGGGCCGCCTCGTCATCATCGGCCTGAAAGGACTCGACCGGCAGGACATCGCCGCCGAACTCGGCGGGAGCATCGCATGACCGACACGCCGCTGGCCATCGCACCGGCGCCCCGGATCTTGCCCGACCCGGGTCGCGACCGCCATTCGCCCTGCGTCGGAGTCTGCCAACTCGACGCGATGAGCGGTCTGTGCGTCGGCTGCGCGCGCACCGGCGCCGAAATCGCCGACTGGCCGGGCATGAGCGACGAAGGGCGGCTCGAGGTCTACGCACGCCTGCCGCAGCGGATGGCACGCATCGGCGCCGCCGTCCGCCTGCTGCCATGGACCGCCGACGACATCCTGTCGTTCGTGGCTGAAACATTGACCGCGCGATGCGGCGCTTGGTGCGTTGGTACGGCCGGGGCTGCCGGGTTCGTGAGGGCAGGGGCACTCGGTTGCGATGAGTTCTATCGGGGGCCGGACAAGGTCAGCGCAGAAGGCGCGGGTGGCTCCTTCGCCATCGTCGGCCACGAGAAGCTCCGCGCATTCGCGGTCCAGGAAGATGGACGTGACGGCGCCATCGTGCTCGGGCTGCCGCGACGACGAGCCGATGAGCTTCTCGCCCGGCGGCTCGCTCCGCCGCGCGACTGGCTGATGCCACCGGCCAATGCCGATGAGGATGGTTGTGCATGCCGCACTGCGGCCGGAGGCGACGGCGCATCCCGCGAGCGTTTCTTGACGGCACTGGCAACCCTGACCCTGGCAGACTCGCGCAGCGAGGATGCGGCGCGGCTGATCGCGCGTGCCGCGCCGTTGCCCCGCTTCGCCGTGGCGATGGCAGTGTACGACCCGGCAGGCTGAGGCATGCACGTCCTCGCGGCGGCAGCAGGCGGGATCGACGACGGCAGCCAACCCGTCGACCTCGGCCAGTCGCCCGCCGACATCGTGGTTCTATCCACGACCGACACCGAGCTGGCGCTGATCGCGTCCGCCTGGCGCGGCGATGAAGACGCGAGCCTGCGCCTCGCCAACCTGCGCCAACTCGCGCACAACTATTCCGTCGATCTGTATGTCGAGCGGACACTTGCCCACGCACGGCTCGTCGTTGTCAGCCTGCTCGGCGGCCGCAGCTACTGGCCCTACGGCATCGAGCGGCTGGCCGCGTTGGCGCGCGAGGGCCGCTTCGCGCTCGCGGTGTTGCCGGGCGACGACCGCCCGGACGCCTCGCTCGCCGGCTTGTCGACGCTGCCCGACAGCATGCTTCAGCGGCTCTGGCGCTGCCTGCGGGAGGGTGGGCCGGAGAACGGCGCACGCTTCGTGCAGACGCTGCGCGCGCTCCTCGCCAGCACAGCGTTACCAGGCGAGGCCGAGCCACTGGCGCCGTTCATCGTGCACCGCAAGCTTACACCTGGCAGGGCTCCGGCCGCCGGACGCGCACTCGTCGTCTTCTATCGAGCGCTCTGGCAGGCGGGCGACCTTGCAGCCCCCGACGCGCTCGCCGATGCACTCGTCGCGCGTGGCCTCGCCGTCACCGCCGTGGCCGTGACGAGCCTGCGCGACGAGCCGGTTCGTGCGGCTGTCGCATCGCACATCTCGCAGACGTCGCCGGACGTGATCGTGAACCTCACGGCCTTTGCTGCCGGAGGGTCGGGCGCCGAGCCCGACCGCAACACATTCGGCTGCGATGCCGTCGTCCTCCAGGCCGTGCTGCCGGGCCAGTCGCGGCCCGTCTGGCGCGCCGATCCTCGCGGTCTTTCACCGAGCGACATGGCGATGCACGTCACTCTACCGGAGATGGACGGCCGCATCCTCACCCGTGCTATCGCGTTCAAGAGTGACGGCGACCCGGATCCCGGCATCGAGTACGCTGTCCGCCGCTTCGTCCCCGACCACGAGCGACTGGCGTTCGTCGCCGACGCCGCCGTCGCCTGGGCCGGGCTCCGCCGCATCGATGCCGCCGACAAGCGCGTCGCCATCGTGCTCGCCAACTACCCGAACCGCGACAGCCGAATGGCCAACGGTGTCGGCCTCGACACTCCCGGGAGCGCCGTGGCGCTGCTTGCGGCGCTGCGCGCGGCCGGGCATGCCGTCACCGGTGCCCCTGCGACGTCTCGCGACCTGCTGGAGCAACTCGGTGCCGGCCCGACCAACGCCGGCCACGTCGGCCGCGCCATCACAGAGCGCCTGCCGCTTGCCGCCTATCACCGCCATCTGGCGTCTTTGCCCGAAGCGTTGCGGGATGCGGTCACCGCCCAGTGGGGAGCGCCCGAAGACGACCCGTTCGTGGCCGAAGATGGGACTTTCGCCATTGCTGCGCTCCGCTTCGGCAACGCCGTCGTCGCCCTGCAGCCCGCGCGCGGATACAACATCGACCCGAAGGCGACCTATCACGATCCCGCGCTGGTGCCCCCGCACGGCTATCTCGCGTTCTATTGCTGGCTGCGCGAGACGTTTCGGGCGGACGCGGTCGTCCATCTCGGCAAGCACGGCAACCTCGAATGGCTGCCAGGCAAAGCACTGGCCCTGTCGGCCGAGTGCTGGCCCGATGCCATTCTCGGGTCGACACCGAACATCTATCCATTCATCGTCAACGATCCGGGCGAGGGCGCGCAGGCCAAGCGCCGTACGTCCGCCGTGATCGTCGACCACCTGATGCCGCCGCTGGTGCGCGCCGAAGCGCATGGCGAGCACGCCCGCCTCGAGGCGTTGATCGACGAGGCCGCCGCCGCCATGGCCAGCGATCGGCGGCGACTGGAGGTCGTGACCCGTGACATCGTCGCAACGGCCGAGCGGATCGGGCTCGCAGCCGACTGCGGATTCACTGAGCGCGATACGCCCGAGGCGCGGCTCGCCAAGCTAGATGCCTACCTTTGCGACCTGAAGGAGTTGCAGATCCGCGGCGGTCTGCACGTGCTCGGCCGCGCGCCGACAGGCCGTGACCGCATCGAGACGCTGTCGGCACTCGTGCGCACGCCAAGAGGCGGTGATCGCGCCGAGGATGCCTCGCTGATCCGCGCCCTCGCCTCCGACCTCTCACTCGGGGACGCGTTCGACCCGCTCGACTGCGAGATGAGCGCGGCGTGGCACGGCCCACGGCCGGAGCTACCGTGCACTCCTCTGCACTCGGCCGGTCCGTGGCGGACCCACGGCGACGCGCGCGAGCGGCTCGAGGCGCTGGCCGAGGCATTGATTTCCGGCGACGAAGCAGCCGACGCCGCATGGCATCGCACCCGCGCAGTGCTGGCCGAGATCGAGCGCCACATCGCGCCATCGCTCGATCGTTCGGCAAGGCGGGAAATCGATGCGGTGCTCGCTGCCCTCGACGGGCGCTTTGTCGCGCCGGGCCCGTCCGGTGCGCCGTCGCGCGGACGGCTCGACGTGCTGCCCACTGGCCGCAATTTCTTCTCCGTCGACGCCCGCGCCGTGCCGACGCCCGCGGCCTGGGAACTCGGGCGCCGCTCGGCAGAGCTAGTCGTGACGCGCTACCTCCAGGACAACGGCGAGTGGCCGAAGGCCATCGCGCTGTCCTGCTGGGGGACCGCCAACATGCGCACGGGCGGCGACGACATCGCGCAGGCCATGGCGCTGATGGGCGTGAAGCCGGTGTGGGACTGGCCCTCGGGCCGTGTCACCGGCTTCGAGGTGATGCCGCCGGCCGCGCTCGGCCGACCACGCATCGATGTCACGCTGCGCGTCTCGGGCTTCTTCCGCGATGCCTTCCCGACACAAATCGCGCTGTTCGACAGCGCCGTGCGCGCCGTCGCCCGGCTCGACGAGAGCGCGGCCGACAATCCGGTCCGCGCGCGGGTCATGGCCGAGGCCGCGTCGCTCGCCGACGACGGCTTCGATGCTGATGCAGCCTTCCGGGCCGCGAGCTTCAGGGTGTTTTCTACACCCGCCGGCGGGTATGGCGCCGGGCTGCAGGCGATGATGGACGAGCGCGTCTGGGAAACGGAACGAGATCTCGCCGAGGCGTTCCTGGCATGGGGCCATCACGCCTACGGCTGCGAAACCGATGGATTGGCCGCGCGGCCGGCGCTCGAGCGGCGGCTCGCGGCCATCGACGCCATCCTCCACAACCAGGACAACCGAGAACACGACATCCTGGACAGCGACGACTACTACCAGTTCGCCGGCGGGCTCGCAGTCGCGGTGCGGGTCCTCAAGGGCGCCGACGTGCCGGTGCTGATGGGAGACCACGCCCGGCCCGAACGGCCCCTGATCCGGACGCTTCCCGAGGAGATCGCCCGCGTCGTCCGGGCGCGCGCGACCAACCCGAAGTGGATCGGTGCCATGATGCGGCACGGCTACAAGGGCGCCTTCGAAATGGCGGCGACCGTAGACTACCTCTTCGCATTCGCCGCCACTGCGCGCGCGGTGCGCGATCACCATTTCGGCGCCATCTACGATGCCTACGTCGGTGACGACGCGGTGCGCGCCTTCATCGCCGACGTCAACCCGGAGGCGCTCGCCGACATCGCAGCGAAGCTCGCCGAGGCGATCGATCGCGGCCTCTGGACGCCGAAGCGCAACTCCCTCTACGCTCACTTGGCCGGACTGGCCGCGCCCTCCCCACCAAAGGAAGCACGCCATGCCTGAGAACGACGACGAGACATCCGCGAGCCCACAGGACGGCGATGCCGAGCGCCATGCGCGAAAGATGGCCAAAAAGAAAGCCGCGCGCGACGCCATCATGGCGACCAAGACGGCCGAGAAGGGGCTGCTGATCGTCCACACCGGCAAGGGCAAGGGCAAATCCACAGCCGCGTTCGGCATGGTGTTCCGTGCCATTGCGCACGGCATGCCATGTGCCGTCGTGCAGTTCATCAAAGGTGCAATGGCCACCGGTGAGCGCGCGCTGATCGAGCGGCATTTCGGCGATTTCTGCCAGTTCCACGCGATGGGAGAGGGGTTCACCTGGGAGACGCAGGACAAGGCGCGCGACATCGCACACGCAATGGCTGCCTGGGAGAAGGCGAAAGCACTGATCCGCGACCCCGAGATCCGGCTGGTCCTGCTCGACGAACTCAACATCGCGCTGCGTTACGACTACGTGCCACTCGACGAGGTGCTCGCTTTCCTGCGCGATGAGAAGCCGGCTTCGACCCACGTCATCATCACCGGCCGCAACGCGGCCGACGCACTGATCGAGGCGGCCGACCTGGTCACCGAGATGGAACTGATCAAGCACCCGTTCCGCGCGGGCGTGAAGGCCCAGGCGGGGGTGGAGTACTGAGCGGCAGCGCCCGGCTCAGTCCACGTAGATCATCAGCCGGCGCGTATCGAAGTCGACAGCGCCGTGGAGGTATACGTACGTTGGATCGTTGCGGCCGAGCTGGTCGCAAGCGGCGCCCCGCCATGCAACGCGTCCGTCGGCGTATGGCGAGTTCAATCCCTCGAGCCTCTGGATCGCGAGGCAGAAATAGCGCCCCTTGCGAATGGCGCGGACTGCTTCCCCGGTGCGCGCGCCCCAGCGCGCGCGGCGGTTGCCGACACGAAGGGCCGGTGTGTTCGTCCAAGCGAGTGCTGCAGCCGTGTACTCGGCCTCGATCGCGGTGGCGCCATAGGAGAGCGCGGCCGGCTTCCAGACACCAGGGTCGTCGAGCCGCGTGAACCAGTCGGTGAAAGCGTTGGGCGTGAACGCGACGATCGCCTCGATCCGGGGGGTCCGACGCATCCTGGTCGACGACCGGAAATGCTCGTAGTCGATCGAGGGAGGCAGGTGAAAACGTGCGGCGAGCATCGCGCGATACCCTGCCTGCGTCGGAAGGTAGTAGGCGCACTTGTCGAGCACCGGCATCATGGCGACGAGCAGCCCGACGCCGATCCAGCCACGGAGCGTGCGCGGAAACCGGCGCCTCCGGCGGGCGAACAGCAGGTTCAGGACCAGCCCGACTGACATCGGAACGCCCCTTGTTCATTGCGACTATGGCGGCGGCACTCCCGCGAGCGGAGCATACTACGTGCGCGGAAGTTGCGATCCGCTTACCCTGCCGAGCGTGTCGCGATAGATTGGCCCCTGTCGACGACCAGCCGGCCCCACCCGAGGTCTCACTGCGTTCCCTCATGTCCACTCCCGCCGCCATCATGATCCAGGGCACCGGCTCGAACGTCGGCAAGTCGCTGCTGGTCGCCGGCCTCTGCCGGCACTTCGCGCGGCAAGGGCTCGCCGTCCGCCCGTTCAAGCCGCAGAACATGTCGAACAACGCAGCGGCAACGGCGGACGGCGGCGAGATCGGCCGCGCGCAGGCGCTGCAGGCGCGGGCCTGCGGACTGGCGGCGAGCGTGCACATGAACCCTGTGCTGCTGAAGCCTGAGAGCGAGACCGGCGCCCAGGTGATCGTGCAGGGGCGTCGGCTGACGACGATGCGGGCGCGCGAATACGGGGAGCGCAAAGGCGCATTGCTGGAGGCGGTGCTCGAAAGTTTCGCGCTGATCGGCCAAGGTGGCGATCTCGTCATCGTCGAAGGTGCCGGCAGCCCCGCCGAAGTGAACCTCAGGGCGGGCGACATCGCGAACATGGGCTTTGCGCGGGCGGCCAGCGTGCCGGTGATCATCGCTGGCGACATCGACCGCGGCGGTGTCATCGCGAGCCTCGTGGGCTGCCACGCAGTCTTGGAGCCGGCCGACAGGGCGATAGTGCGCGGCTACCTGATCAACAGAATGCGCGGCGATGCCAGCCTGTTCGACGATGGCCTCGCCATCATCACGCGCATGACCGGCTGGCCGTCGCTCGGCATCGTGCCGCACTTCTCCCGCGCCGGCGATCTACCAGCCGAAGACAGTCTCGACCTCGACATGCGCGCGCGCCTCGTGACCGGCGGCGACGCTCCTCTCAGGATCGTGGTGCCGCGGCTGCCGCGCATCGCCAATTTCGACGACCTTGATCCGTTGCGGCTCGAGCCCGGGGTCTCGGTCGAGATGATCTCGCCCGCCCAGCCGTTGCCACGCGATGCCGGCCTGATCCTGCTGCCGGGCTCCAAGGCAACCGTGGCTGACCTTGCCGCGCTGAGGGCCGAAGGCTGGGACATCGACATCCTAGCGCATGCGCGCCAGGGCGGACGGGTTGTCGGCATCTGTGGAGGCTACCAGATGCTCGGACGCACGATTGCCGACCCGGACGGCATTGAAGGGCCGCCCGGAACGGTCGCGGGCCTCGGGCTGCTCGAGGTGGATACCGTCCTGTCGCCCGACAAGCGCGTCATTCAGCGCACCGGGCACGACGCTCTGACCGGCGAGGCCGTAGCGGCTTACGAGATCCACCTCGGGCGCACGACGGGTCCGGACACGGAGCGCCCGCTCGTCGTGCTCGACGGCGTCCCCGACGGCGCCCGTTCGGCCAATGGCTGCGTCACCGGCACCTATCTGCATGGGTTGTTCACCGCCGACGCCTGGCGCCAGCGATTCCTCGCCGGCCTCGTCGCGGACACCTCAAGCGGTCTGGCGTACGACCGGTACGTGGAGGAAACGCTCGATGCGCTCGCGAGCCACCTTGCCGCCCACCTCGACACCGAGCAACTGCTGGCGATGGCTCGGGCGCGGTAGCCTGCCGTGGCTCGAGCCTGCTACTGTAAATCGCCAACACCGGGGAGCCGATGCCATGGACGACCTGCGCGATCTCGAACGCGCCCGCGACCGTATCAAGCAGCTGTCGGAGGGGCTGGACCCGGACACCGGCGAACTCCTGGCGAGCGACCACGTCTGCCAGCGCGCCGAAACGGTGCGCGCGCTGTTCCGGGCGGTGGCGGCCCTCGACCTGATGGTGCGCCGCGAGCGCGGTCTCGAGATCAAGAAACAGACCGGCCAACTTCCCGCCAACACCGGCAAGAGCTGGGACGCCGAGGAGGATCAGAACCTGCTGGCGGCCCTCAAGGCTGGACGCACGCTGGATCAGATCGCGCTCGACCACCAGCGTACGACCGAGGCCGTCAGGCTGCGCGCCGAGCGGCTCGGCTGGCAGGCGGCGGGCGGCGGCATACGGTGAGCGGGCGGTGAGCCCCACATCCATGGACGCCACCGAAGCGCCGCACCGCGAACGGCCGCTCGCCCTGGCGATCGGCGGACTTATCGCCATGGCCGCCGCCGTCGGCATCGGCCGCTTCATCTATACCCCGATCCTACCCGGCATGATTGCCGACGGCATGACGCCCGGCGAGGCAGGGCTTGTCGCCTCTGCGAACTTCCTAGGCTATCTCGCCGGCGCACTGCTCGCGGCAACCCGCCTGTTCGCGGGCAGCCCACGCGGCTGGCTGCTGGCGTGCCTCGCAACGAGCGCGACCACCACCGCCATCATGGGGATCGTCGACGGTCTCGCCGCCTGGCTAGCGCTCCGTCTCGTCGGCGGGGCTGCAAGTGCCGTCGTGCTGGTCTTCGCCTCGGCATTGGTGCTCGAACGGCTGGGGGCGGTCGGACGTAGCGGCCTTTCGGCCATCCACTTCGCTGGCGTCGGCGCAGGCATCGCGATCTCGGCGGCGATAGCGGCGGCGGCGCTCGCTGCCGACCTCGGGTGGCGTTCTATGTGGCTGGCGGGCGGCGGCGTATCGTTCGCTGCTTTGCTCGCCGTGCTGGCGCTGGTGCCGGAGGCGCCAAGGACCGAGGCCGGCACCGCGCCGGCGGCTCTCAGGATCACGCAGCGACTGGCCACCCTGACGCTCGCCTACGGTCTGTTCGGTTTCGGCTACGTGATAACTGCGACCTTCATCGTCACCATCGTTCGCGCGACTTCCGCGGCTCCGTCGGTCGAGCCGCTGGTGTGGCTAGCGGTCGGCCTCGGCGCTATCCCGTCGGTCGCCCTGTGGACGCTCATCGGACGCCGCTTCGGCATCCTCGAGGCGTTCGCTGCCGCGTCGCTGATCGAGGCGGCCGGTGTCGCGGCGAGCGTGCTGTGGGCCGGGGCCGCCGGTGCCCTCGTCTCCGCGTTCCTGCTCGGAGCCACCTTCATGGGCATCACCGCGCTCGGTCTCATCGCCGCCCGCGAAATGGCCGATGGCGCCGGCCGGCAGGCGGTCGCCATGCTGACCGCCGCCTTCGGCCTCGGCCAGATCGTCGGGCCACTCATCGCCGGATTCGGCCGCGAGGCGACGGGAAGCTTCCTCGCCCCGTCTCTCGTCGCCGCACTGGCCCTGCTCGCCGCCGCAGCGCTCGCCTGGCGCATAAGACGGACGAAGGGATGACAGAGCGAGCGGCGCGTACTATCGACGGGCTTCGGACGCCAGGGAGCGGCAACCATGCATTTCGCACGCACCGAGGAACAGGCCGCGATTCAGGAGATGGCGCTGGCCTTCGCCAGGGATCGCCTCACACCGAAGGCCGGCGAATGGGACGAGACCGGCCACTTCCCGGCAGACGTGATCCGCGAGACGGCGCCGCTCGGCATGAGCGCGATCTACGTGCCCGCGGAACTGGGCGGTTCCGGCCTCACCCGGCTCGACGGCGCGATGATTTTCGAGGCTCTCGCTTACGGCTGTCCGACCATTTCGGCTTACATCTCGATCCACAACATGGTCGCCTGGATGGTGGCGACCTATGGCAACGAGACTCAGCGCGCCGAGTGGTTCACGAAGCTCGCTTCCATGGAATGGCTCGCGAGCTACTGCTTGACCGAACCTGGTTGTGGCTCCGACGCTGCCGCCCTCAGGACCTCGGCCCGTCGCGAGGGCGACTGTTACGTGCTGAACGGCACCAAGCAATTCATCTCGGGCGCCGGCATCGCCGACTTCTACTTCGTTTTCGCGCGAAGTGGCGGCGATGGCGCGAAAGGCATCTCGGCGTTCGCGGTACTCAAGGGCACGCCCGGTCTCTCGTTCGGGCCCGATGAACGCAAGATGGGCTGGAACGCGCAGCCGACACGCCAGGTGATCATGGAGGACGTCCGCATTCCGGCCACTCAGCTGATCGGCGCCGAGGGACACGGTTTCCGCTTTGCGATGAGCGGGCTCGACGGCGGACGCATCAATATCGCTGCCTGCTCCGTCGGCGCGGCATGGGCGGCGCTCGACAAGGCGCGCGCCTACGCCCACGAACGGCGGGCATTCGGCCAGGAGATCGCGAGTTTCCAGGCCATGCAATTCAAGATCGCCGACATGGCGACCGACCTCGAGGCCGCCCGCCTGATGCTCTATCGCGGCGCGGACGCGCTGGACCGCGCCGATCCGGAGGCAGGCATGTACTCGGCCATGGCTAAGCGGTTCGCTACCGATGTCGGCTCGGCCGTCGCCAACGAGGCGCTGCAGGTGCACGGCGGCTACGGCTATTTGAAGGACTACGGCGTCGAGAAGATCGTGCGCGATCTGCGCGTCCATCAGATCCTCGAGGGGACGAACGAGATCATGCGCGTCGTCATCGCGCGCAAGCTGCTCGGCGGCAACCGGGGCTGACCGGAGCCACCAAGGGGGTCGTCAGCTGCGCTTCGCTTGTTCTGCGAGATTGGCGAGCCCCTCCTGGAACTGCCCGCCCACCATGCGATCGCAATCCATGACAAGGTTGACCGCCTTGCCCATGAACGAATTGACACCCGACATCGACCACGTCACCCGCGTGCCGCCGGATTCAGGGCGGAACGAAAAGAGCGCCTCATTGGTCGCCTTCATGGGCCGCAGGAACTCGAGCCGGATGCGCACGAGCTCTGCTGGCCGACTTTCTGTGATTGTCATGCGACCCGCACCGACCTTCGAGTTGCCTGTCCAGCTGAACGAAGCCCCGGGGCCTGCTGGCGGACCCTCGAACGCATTCTTCGCGTCCGGATCGAGCTTTGCCCAGGGAGACCAGTTTTCCCAGGCGTGAAAATCCTCTACCAGCGAAAAGAGCCGCTCGGGAGCCGCATCGATCAGCAGGCTGCGTTCGATGCGGAAGGTGTCCGGTTGGCGCATGATTCGCCAAGCGAGCACGGCGACGACGACGAGCAGGGCGACTAGTATGACTGTCGACATGGCAGGCGCTCCGGAAGGTGCTGTTTGGCCAACATAGCACGAAGCGCGCCTTGCGACGCCGTCGTCCTGACGAGAATCGCTTGGTCGGAAAGCGTCAGGAACACCGCGTCGACCCAGCTTCGCGCGACCGGCTGCCGCCGCGCTTCACCGTTGCGTCAGCTCGACTACGGGATAGCTTGTCGCACTGCAAAAACTGGTCTAGGCCAACACTCGGATCAGGCGCGATTGGCCGGCTAGGCCTGCTGCGGGGCGTCGCAGCCTCACCTGCGGTGCGGGAACCGACCAACGATCAGAGGACGGCATCATGAACGACAATCCGAGCTCGGGCGGGGCGAAGAGCGCGACCATCTCGGTCGGCCACAACAAGCAGGTCCAGTTGCCGGTCCGATCCGCTACGCATGGGCCGGACGTGATCGACGTGTCGCGCCTCTATCGCGACACCGGTTGCTTCACCTACGATCCGGGCTTCACGTCGACCGCCAACTGCTCGTCGAAGATCACCTACATCGACGGCGACGAGGGCGTACTGCTCTACCGCGGCTACCCGATCGAACAGCTCGCGGAGCGCTCGAATTTCCTGGAGGTGTGCTACCTCCTGCTGCATGGCGAGCTGCCGACCGCCGCCCAGATGAAGCAGTTCGACGGCACGATCACACGACACACCATGGTGCATGAGCAGATGAACCGGTTCTTCACCGGGTTCCGTCGCGATGCCCACCCGATGGCGGTGATGGTCGGCACGGTCGGGGCGATGTCGGCCTTCTATCACGACTCGACCGACATCAACGATCCCATGCAGCGGGTGATCGCGTCACATCGCATGATCGCCAAGACGCCGACGATCGCGGCGATGGCCTACAAGTACTCGATCGGCCAGCCGTTCATCTATCCGAGGAACGATCTCGACTACACTTCGAACTTCCTCCAGATGTGCTTCGCCGTCCCGTGCGAGCCGTACGTCGTCAACCCGGTGCTGTCGCGCGCGCTCGACCGCATCTTCATCCTGCATGCCGACCACGAGCAGAACGCCTCCACCTCGACAGTCCGTCTCGCTGGCTCGTCGGGCGCCAATCCGTTCGCCTGCATTGCCGCCGGCATCGCGTGCCTGTGGGGTCCGGCGCACGGTGGCGCCAACGAGGCCGCGCTCTCGATGCTGGAGGAGATCGGCACCGTCGACCGCATCCCCGAGTATATCAAGCGGGCAAAGGACAAGGATGATCCGTTCCGCCTGATGGGCTTCGGGCACCGCGTATACAAGAACTACGACCCGCGTGCCCGCGTCATGCAGAAGACGACGCACGAGGTGCTCGAGACGCTCGGCGTCAAGAACGAGCCGCTCTTGAAAGTCGCGATGGAACTGGAGCGCATCGCTCTGGAGGACGACTACTTCGTCGAGAAAAAGCTCTATCCCAACATCGATTTCTACTCGGGCATCACTCTGCGCGCGATGGGCTTCCCGACGTCGATGTTCACCGTGCTGTTCGCCGTCGCCCGTACGGTTGGCTGGATCGCACAGTGGAAGGAGATGATCGAGGATCCGGAGCAGAAGATCGGCCGCCCGCGCCAGCTCTACGTCGGCGCGGCAAAGCGCGACTTCGTCGATCTCGCCAAGCGAGGCTGACGAGCCGCCTCGTGCTTACCAAACTGCAAGGCCCGCCCCAACCGGCGGGCCTTGTTGCGCTTCCTGCCCCTCCCCCATCAGGCCTTGTCGCGCGTGCTCGCGAAGTACGCCCTGGCGCCCGCGCCGAGCACCTTCGGCAGGTGCGTGTAGATGTAGCGCGCGCCGACTGCCTTCACCGCTGCGACGCTGTCGGCGGCGGCAGGAAGGCCGGGCGTCTTGCCTGCTGCCAATATGCGCTGAAGCGCGTGCGCGATGGCCGCCGCCACGGGCTCGGCCTTGGCGTTGCCCGGATGGCCCATCGACTGCGACAGGTCCGACGGGCCGATGAAGAACACGTCGATGTCGGGCACGGCGAGGATCGCATCGACGTTGTCGATTGCCGCCTTGTGCTCGAGTTGCACGCAGACGAGCGACTGCCGGTTGGCTTCAGAGACGAACTCCGGCATTGCGCCTCCCAAACCGTAGCGGTCCGGCCGCGTGCCGGCGGCGAGCCCACGCCGACCGGGGCCGAACTTCACGGAAGCCACCGCACGGCGCGCGTCGTCTGCGGTGTTCACGTGCGGTACCTGCACGCCCGCCGCGCCGCGGTCCATCACCGCGGTAATCTCGGCAGCACTGTTCGAGCGCGGCCTGACGATCGGTGTTATCCCGGCGGCCTCTGCCGCCATGATCATCAGCTCGGCCGTCTCCAGGCCGATCGTACCGTGTTCCATGTCGATCAGCACCCAGTCGAAACCGGCGTGCGCCACCATCTCGACGACCTGCGGCGAGGGGATCATCACCGAGCAGCCGAACGCCGCCTCACCGCGCGCCAGCATCGCCTTCATCCGGTTCTCGCGCATGACTGCTCCTTCGGGCCTTGGGCCGATCCAAGCTGCTGCCCTGTCAGTTGTCTTGACCGACAGGCTTACTCCTACCAAATCCTGCCGCATGTGCGGCCTCGATCCTCGAGACCTCGGCCACCGTCAACCGCGCGAACTCTCGCTCGCGCGATCGCTTCGGGAGCCTGACACTGAGGAACTCTGCAGCCTGCAGGAGATCGTCATCGGTGACGCCCGCTTCATCACACTGACGATTGCACGCCATGAATTCCGATGACATTCGGCACCACAGCACGGGGCCCCGACGGCACTCAGCCCGACTCGCGCAGATCCTTGCGGCGGATCTTGCCGGTGACCGTCATCGGCATCTCGTCGATGAATCGGATGACGCGCGGGTACTCGTGGGCGGCCAGTCGCTCTCGCACGAAAGCCTGGATCGCGGCGGCGAGCCCGTCATCCGGCACGAAACCGTCGTTAAGCACGACGAACGCAGCGACGACCTCGCCGCGCACCGGATCGGGCAACCCTACGACGCCCGAAAGGCGCACCGCCGGGTGACGACCGAGGCAGTCTTCGACCTCGCCAGGACCGATCCGGTAGCCGGAGGAATTGATGATGTCGTCGTCGCGACCCTGGAACCAGAAGTAGCCCTGCTCGTCCTTGACCGCGATGTCGCCCAGCAGCAGCCACGCACCGCGGAACTTGGCCGCTGTCGCCTCAGGATTGCGCCAGTATTCCAGCATCATGACGGGATCAGGTGCGCGGACGGCAACGATACCTGGCGTGCCGCATGGCAGCGTACGCCCTGCGTCATCGACGATCTCGACCTCGTGGCCCGGAATGGCGCGGCCCATCGAGCCAGGATTAACCTCGAACAGCGAGGCGCAATTGCCGACGACGAGGTTGCACTCGGTCTGGCCATAGAACTCGTTGAAGGTGAGGCCGAATGTCTCGCGCCCCCAGGCGATCAGGTCGGCGCCGAGCGTCTCGCCGCCCGAGGCGATCGAGCGCACGTCGTAGCCGAAGCGGGCGCGCGGGTGCGCCACCTGCCGCATCAGCCGCAGCGCCGTCGGCGGCATGAACACGTTGCGCACGCCATGCCTCGCCATGAAGTCGAACGCCCACTCGGGGTCGAACTTCTGGCGCGTCGACGAGAGGACGGCAACGCCGTGGAACAGCGATGGCCAGAGCACATCGAGCAGCCCGCCGATCCAGGCCCAGTCGGCGGGCGTCCAGAAGCGGTCGCCGGCTTGGGGAAAGCGCTCCTGCGGCAGCATCACCCCCGGCAGGTGGCCGTAGAGCACGCGGTGGGCGTGCAGCGCGCCCTTCGGGTTGCCGGTCGTACCCGACGTGTAGATCATCACGGCCGGATCGTCCGCCGAGGTGTCGGCAGCAGCGTGATCCGCCCCAGCGGCGTCGACGAGATGCCAGAACGAATGCGCCGGATGCGGTGCCGAGCCGACAGTGACGATGGTCGCCAGCCGATCCGGCGCGACGAGAGGCGCCAGATCGTCACGCACGCGCACCCATTCGGCGTTCACCGTGATGAAGGCGCGGGCGCCCGAGTTCTCGAGCCGGTAACCGAGTGCCTCGGGGCCGAAAAGGCGGAACAGCGGCAGCACGATCGCACCGCGCTTGAGGATCGCGACATGCGCGATCAGACACTCCGGCGACTGCGGCAGATGCACGCCCACGACGTCGCCGCGGCCGACGCCGAGCGTACCGAGCGCATTGGCAAGGCGCGACGCCTTGTCGTCGACCTCGGCGAACGTCCACACCCGCTGACTGCCATCATCGCCGACATGGATCAGCGCCGGCGCCGTAGGGGTCGACCGCGCGTGGCGGGCGACGATCACCTCGGCGATGTTGACCCGCGAAGGGACCTGCCAGCGGAACAGGGACCGCACGCTCTCGTAGGTGTCGCCGCCAAGATTCATGGTGCCAGCATCCGCGCCTGTCGACCGGTGGCGCGAGCCTATAGCAATGCTCCCGCCGGCGGCCAGTCCCATGCGCCTCAGTCGGCGGCCCGCGAGCGCCCGCCGTTGCCGAGCCTTACGCCAACGCCGGGCAGGTCGACGGTAACTCCCGGCCGGGAGCCGCCGCGCGCTCCAGCTGCTCCGTCAGCGGCCGTCGCGGCACCGAGCCGCTCGATCTCGGACCTCAGCGCGGCGATCTCGCGCCCGACACGGCCCTGCTCGCGCAACGCGGCGTGCAGATCGCGCGTGATGTCCATCCGCGCGCGCTGATCCTTCTCACGCATGCTATTCTTCTGCAGGTCGAATACCTGGCGACGCAATCTCTGTTGCTCGCGCTCGAGATCGGCAAGCCGCGTCTCGGCCTGCCTCAAGGCGAGTGCCTGCGCGGGGTCCGGCATGGCATTGCGGCGGGCGATCTCAGCCTCGAGCTGCTTCAGGCGGGCGTTCAGCGCCGCGATCTCGTCGGCCGATTGCGCCGGCTTCGGCGGCATCGTCGCGATGGTCGCCGGCGCGCTCGCCTTCATGAAGAAGAACTCGCCCGTCAGCGCCGAATGGTCCCAGGGCACCTGCCGGCCGTCAGTGGCCTTGATGACGTCCTTCCTGACCTCGATCATCACCGCGTTGAGGCTGCGTCCCGGTTCGGCCGCGTGGCGCGCCAGCGCCTCGGAGAACGGCGAGTTGGCCGAGGCTCCGTCAAGCGCGACGTTGCCGGGTTGCGTGGCGTAGGCGATGAACGTGCCGACACCCGACTGCACCTGGGCGAGCCCTTTGCCGAGCGACGCCGAGCGCGTGCCCATCGACCGTGCGAGATTGCGCGCAAGCGGGTTGTCGCGGCAGGCATCGAGGAAGACGAGCGAGGTTTTGCCCTCGCGGTCGAGTTCCATCTGGGCGAGCAGGAAGTCGAGGCGCACCGCCTCGAACTCCAGATCACGTTCGGTCTCGAGGCGGGCATCGACGGGCACGAGGTAGTTGCGGCCGGCCACCTGCAGGCCGTGGCCGGCATAGAACACCAGCGCGACGTCGGCAGCCGAGAGCTTGCGGGCGAAATCGCGCGCCGTCCGGTCGAATTCGCTCTTTGTGAGGTCGAGGCCGAGCATCACCTCGAAGCCTGCACGCTCCAGCGCGCTGGCAATGCGGCGCGCGTCGTTGAGTGGGTTGGCGAGCGCGGTCGCGTGCGCATAGCTGGCGTTGCCGACCACGAGGGCGAGACGACGCTCGGCGGCAGCGGGGATCGCGAATAGGACAAGTGTCAGAACAGCGGCGAAAAGCGCACGCACGTGGTGCCTCCCGTGGTAGCGCCCGCTCCACGGCGAGCGCCTCCGATTAGGTCGCAACTACGGCGGGGCTTGGGCAGCCGGACGGCGTTCAGGCGAGTCCGTGATCCGAGATGAGTTCGTACGTGAGCACGCGCTTTGAGGCGACCCAGGGCGCCGTCGCCTCGTTGAACAGTTTGAAGTGGTCGGTCGCGAGGTGCGCCTTGAAGGCCGCCTCGTCGTCGTAGATCTCGTACAGGAAGAACGCGTTCTCATCGAGCGGATCGGCCGCAACGTCGAACTGGCGGCAACCGGGCTCGTCCTCGACGGACTTGCGTGCATTGATCAGCAGCGCATGCCGGAACTCCGCGAGATGCGCGGGCTTCGCCTCGAAGAACACGACGACGACATACATGGAACCCTCCGTTCGGGCACTCAGGCCGCGATGCCGCGTGTTCCGGCGCCGAAGCCCGCGAGCGCGCGCTTACGCGGCACACCTCGGATGCGGCCCGCCGCCTGCTCGGGCGCGACGGTTGCCGCGAGGTCGGCCGCTTCCAGCAGCTTGGCCAGATCGATGCCGGTTGCGACCCCCATATGCTCGAAGGCGAACACCAGATCCTCACTCGCCGTGTTGCCAGACGCGCCCGGCGCGAACGGACAGCCGCCGAGGCCAGCCGCCGCGCCGTCGATAACGTCGACGCCCGCCTCGTAGGCGAGGATCGCATTGGTGACACCGAGATTGTAGGTGTCGTGGCCGTGGAAGCAGAAGCGGACCGTGTCGCTCTGGTAGCGCTTCACCAGCGTCTCGAACAGCGAGCGCACGTGATCGGGCGCGGCGCGACCTGTGGTGTCGGCGATGCCGATCTCGAGCCTCGGCACCAGGGCGAGGACGCGCTCGACGCCGGCGATGACGCGGGCTTCAGGCGTGCGCCCCTCGAACGGGCAGTCGAACGAGGTCGCAAGGTTGAAGCGCAGGAACGTCGTCTCGGCGCCGAGTTCTCGCCAGGCGGCTTCGAAGTCCTGAAAGCTCTCTTCGGTGGAACGACGGACGTTCGACTGATTGTGTCCCTCCGAGACGGACTGCACCCAGCACACCTCGCGGCAGCCGGCCTCTATCGCCGCGCGGAAGCCGCGCGCATTGGGAACGAGCACCTGCAGCCGGAGGTCCTTCGGCAGCCTCGCACCAGCGATCACCTCGCGGATGTCGGCCATCTGCGGGATGGCCTTGGGTGCAACGAAGGCACCGATCTCCATCCGCCGGAAACCGCAACGGCCCAAAGCCTCGACGACCGCGATCTTCTTTGCCGTCGGGATGAACGGCTTCACCACCTGAAAGCCGTCGCGCGGCGCAACCTCGACGATGGTGACGGGACGCTTCGTCATATGATTCCCTCCTCCCTGAGGGCGCTGATCCGTGCCTCGTCGTAGCCGAGCAGGTCAGCGAGGACCTCGCTGGTGTGCTGGCCGACGGCGGGACCCGGCCAGCGGATCTGCGCGGTGCGATCGAGCCCTTCGACGACCGGGACGACGCCGGGATGCAGTACCCCGCCGAGCAGTGGATCGGCGACCTCGACGACCATATCGCGCGCACGATACTGTTTATCGGCTGCGATGTCGGCAACGGTGTAGATCCTGCTCGCCGGGATGTTGCCCTGGTCCATCAGCGCCAACACGGCTTCGGCGTCGAGGCCCGCCACCCAGCCCCCGATGATGGCATCGAGCTCGTCGATGTGCGTGCAGCGGGCCGGATTGTCGATGAAGCGGGGATCACTCGCGAGTTCGGGCTGGCCCATCAACCCGGTCAACGTGCGGAACAGAGGATCGGAATTTCCGGCGATCAGCACCCAGGCGCCGTCCTTCGAGCGGTAGGCGTTGGAGGGTGCCGCGGCCTTGAGGCGCGAGCCCGACGGCTCGCGCACACGCCCGAGTAGCCCGTATTCGGGCAGGCAGCCCTCGAGCAGCGACAACACCGATTCCCCGAGTGCGACGTCGATGACCCGGCAGTCCGTCGCCCGGTCTCGACGCTGTGCATGGATCGCCGACAGTGCGCCGATCGCGCCGTAGAACCCCGCGATACTGTCGCCGATGGCGATGCCGGCGCGCACCGGTGGCAGCTCACTCTCGCCCGGCGGATAGGCGCAGAGGTGGCGAAGGCCCCCCTTTGCCTCGCCGATGACGCCAAAGCCGGCGCGGTTGGCATCCGGACCGGTCTGGCCGTAACCCGAGATCCGGACGAGCACGATGCCTGGCCGCGCGGCAGCGAGGGCGGCGGGTCCGAGGCCCCACTTCTCGAGCTGTCCGACGCGAAAATTCTCGACCACGGCGTCGCAATGCTTCGCGAGGTCAAGCACCAGACGGCGTCCCCGCTGCTCGCGCATGTTGATCGTGATCGCGCGCTTGTTTCGGCCATGCACGCTCCACCAGAGCGCGTTGCCATCGACGCGTGCGCCCCAGGTCCGCACCGGGTCACCTTCGCCGGGCGGCTCCACCTTGATGATGTCGGCGCCGAGATCGGCGAGCACGCGGGTGGCAAACGGCGCCGCCACGTAATGGCCGAGTTCCAGGATGCGGATGTCTTGCAGCAGCGGCGTCAAGTGTCGCTCCGACAGCGTTCAGAGTGGTCGGCCTCCCCGCGTCCGCGAGGCGAGCCGGACAATAGCGCGAATCCGGTCGCGAGCTACCCTTGCCGCGCATGGCCCGCAGTCGGTGCCACACCCCGTGCCTGCCGTTTGCGCAGCGCGCCGGCCCGTCGCGCTTGCACCCATGGTTTTCCGTGGCTTACTCTCGCGCCGTGACCCGTCCGGACCGTGCTCTGACGACGGGAGTTCAGCCCAAGGGAGTTCATCGACATGATCCGAGTTCGTCTGGCAGCCGCGGCGGCTGCCCTGCTCGCCGGCATCAGCGCCGCCGGCGCACAGACCAAGGAGGTCATCATCGGGCACTTCGGTACGCCGATGCCGATGCACTCCGCCTACGACGAGATCGCCAAGGCGACCGGCTACAAGATCTCGTGGCGCAAGTTCGATGCGGGCACCGACGTCATCGCCGCCATGGCCTCCGGCTCGATCAAGATCGCCGAACTCGGCTCCTCACCGCTCGCCATCGGCGCCAGCCAGGGCGTCGACTACCAGCTGTTCGCCATCTCCAACGTGATCGGCGCGGCGGAAGCCCTGGTCGCCCGCAACGGCTCGGGCATCAACAAGCTCGCCGACATCAAGGGCAAGAAGATCGGGGTTCCGCTCGGTTCGACCGCGCACTTCTCGCTGATGGGCGCCATGCGACACGCCAAGGTCGACCCCAAGTCGGTTACCGTGCTCGGCATGAAGCCGGACCAGATCGCCGCTGCGTGGTCGCAGAAGCAGATCGACGCCGCCTACGTCTGGGACCCGGCGCTCGCCAAGATCAAGGCCGACGGCAAGGTCATCACGCACTCGGGCGAGGTCGCCAAGTGGGGCAACCCGACGTTCGACGGCTGGGTCGTCAACCCGAAGTGGGCGAAGGAGAACGAAGCCTTCATGGTGGCGTTCCTCAAGACGCTCGACAAGGTAAACGGCAAATATCGCAGCAATGGCGCGAAGTGGACGGCGGCGACACCGGAGGCGGTGGCCATCGCCAAGGCGACCGGCTCGAAGCCTCAGGACGTCGTCGATGCGCTGAAGGGTTATCAGTTCCCCTCGGCAAAGGAGCAGGCCTCGGCGGCGTGGCTCGGCAAGTCGTCGGCCGAGGGTATGCTGGCGACGGCGAAGTTCCTCGCCGCCGAGAAACGCATTCCGAAGGCGCTCGGCGACTACAAGAAGTTCGTGACCGCCGATTACCTGAAGAAGGCCGCGAAGTGACGGTTGCGACCTGACCAAGGCGGCGGAGGCGAAAGGGCGACAGGCCCGCCTCCGCCGCCCTCATTTTCCGTTGCCCGCCATCCAACCGTGGAGACCAGCGCCTTGGCCTCTCTCGACGTCGACAACGTCTCGGTCGTGTTTCCAGCCGGCCAGTTCTCCGGCGCGGTCACCGCGCTGAAGGACGTCCGCCTCGAAATTCAGCCAGGCGAGTTCGTCGTGGCGCTCGGCGCCTCCGGCTGCGGGAAGTCGACTCTGCTCAACCTGCTCGCCGGCTTCCTGGCGCCGACCGCCGGCGAGGTGCGGCTGAAGGGCCGGCGCGTTCAGGGACCCGGCGCCGACCGCTCGGTCGTGTTCCAGCGCCATGCGTTGATGCCGTGGCTCAATGTCATCGACAATGTCGCGTTCGGTCTGAAGCTGCGCGGCATCAGCCACGCCGAGCGCATCGACAAGGCGCGCGCGTTCATCCACCTGCTCGGCCTCGAAGGCTTCGAGAAGCACCCGATCTACCAGCTTTCGGGCGGCATGCAGCAGCGCGTCGGCATCGCCCGCGCGCTCACCTCCGACCCCGACATTCTGCTGATGGACGAGCCGCTTGGTGCACTCGACGCGCTCAGCCGCGAGAATGCTCAGGAGCTGATCCTGAGGATCTGGCGCGAAACCGGCAAGATGGTGTTCTTCATCACGCACAGCGTCGAGGAGGCGCTGTTCATGGGCACGCGGCTGATCGTGATGTCACCACGGCCGGGCCGCATCACGCATACCTTCGATCTCGACTTCTCGCGCCGCTATTTCGAGAGTGCGGACGCGAGGGCGGTCAAGGCCTCCGCGGACTTCATCCGCCAGCGCGAGGACGTTTTGAAAATCATCTTCGGCGACGAGCGCGAGGGAGGCGGCGACCATGTCTGAGGCACCCAGCCAACGCGCCGCTGCGACACCTGCAGGAGAGACGCGCGCAGGCGAGAGGCACGGTCCGCTGGCTGGGCTGTTCCGCATGCGGCCGTCGAAGCCCGGTGAGATCTACGGCGTGCCGGGACAGGGCGACAGTCTGTGGATCAGCATAGCCTCGTCGCTCGCGATCCTCGGGTTGTGGTCGCTGGTCGCCTGGATGGAGTGGGTGAAGCCCCTCTTCATTCCGGCACCATGGACCGTGGTCGAGACGATGATCACGACGGCGACGGAGGGCTTCGCCAATGCGACGCTGCTCGAGCATACCCTCATCAGTTTCGCGCGCGTGTTTGGCGCCTTCCTCCTCGCTTGCGCGATCGGCATCCCGCTCGGTCTCGCGATGGGCGTGAATCGCATCGCGCGCGGCGTCTTCGACCCTCCCATCGAATTCTATCGGCCGGTGCCGCCGCTCGCCTATCTACCGCTGATGATCATCTGGTTCGGCATCGGCGAAGTATCGAAGGTCGGTCTGATCTTTCTGTCCTGTCTGGCGCCGATCGCGCTCGGGACACGCTCGGGCGTGCGCTCGGCCGCGATCGAGCAAATTCACGCCGCGTACTCGCTGGGCGCCTCGCGCTGGCAGGTCATAACGCAGGTCATTCTCCCGGCGGCCCTGCCCGAAATCCTTACCGCCATGCGCATCGGCATTGGTTTCGGCTGGACGACCCTGGTCGCCGCCGAGATGGTGGCTGCCACCCACGGTCTCGGATACATGGTGCTGACGGCGGCGAACTTCCTGCAGACGCCGGTCGTCATCATGGGCATCGTGATCATCGCCGCGATCGCCTATGCCTTCGACCTCCTGATGCGGTGGGTCGAGCGGCGCGTGGTGCCATGGAAGGGCCGGGCGTGACGGCCGTTGCCGGCATGCGGCCAGAGCCGTCGCACGTCCACGCCCAGTCACCACTCAGTCAGCAAACGGCGCCGGATCGAGGAAGCGGCGAAGCACGTTCCCGGTGACGCGCGAGACGTCATTGTCGAAGCCGTTGGTCGGCAGCGAGCCGCACCACGTGATCGATCCCGTTGAGAAAACGGCGCCCTTGCCACCCGCCGTCTCGAAGAAAACGAGGTCCGCGCGGATCAGCTCGGGTTCCGGCTCACCCGGTAGTGTGACGAGGTGGGTCAGGCGCTCCTCGGGCACGAGGATCCACGGCGCCTCCGGTGGGTGATCCTCCGATGAGGCGAGGATCACGGCATGCGGCGGCGTACCGAGCTTCTTGTCGGCCCGATCGAGCTCGAAACCCGCAGCACCGTGGCCGGAAAAGCCGTGCGCGCCGAGAATGTCACCTTCGACGCCAGCGAGGATCCATGCCGCACGCGAAGCGCGCGCATCCTCATGTACGCGGTAGTGCGAGCCGACGAAGTTGCCCTGCGCGGTGAAGCCGACGCCGGTGAGGTGCTGCGGTGGGCGGCCGTTGCGCCGCCAGAGGCCGCCGTACTCCCCGTCGAGCTGGTTGTAGTACTCGCCGGGCTCGGCCGCCCAGGCACGAATGCCGCCCTCGCCGCGGCGGATCTCGATCTGCCCGGGCTTGGCCGGGTTGAGCGCGATCTTCCAGTAGAAGCCGTTGCCGCCGAGGTACATGAAACGCCCGCCCTGTTCCTTGTAGGACTCGAGCGCGTCGAGCATCTCGCGCGTGTGGTACTCGGGATGAGTGCCGGTGGTGACGACCTGATAGTCCTTCAGGATGTCGATACCCTCATGGTGCAGCTCCCAGTCGGTGATGATGTCGTAGGCGATGCCCTTCGCCTCGAGCCATGCGGTCAGATGCGTATCGCCGGGGTAGTGGCGCTGCCCGGAGCCGCGAATCTCCGGATAGGGGTAGGTGAAGTATCCGACGCGCACGTTGAGCATCGGACGATGCCAGGACGCGAGCGAGATGCCCGAGCCGTCGGGGTGGTAGTTGTATGTCGAAAGGCCGTATTCGATGTGGTCGCCCGGGTTGTGCGGGTAGCTGTTCCACTCCTTTGCCTGCGCGCGCCACGCCGCCTGCCATCTGGGGTCCATCTGCCACTCGGGCCGCGCGTGGTTGCCGTAGACCGTGTAGGTGAAGGTCGAGACCAGCACGGCGAGCTTCGCGGTCGGCTTGCCCTTCGGCGGCACGACGAAGAACGGTACGTTGTCGGTCTCGCCGCCGCTGTCGAGCATCAGCGCATATTGGCCGCTCGCCGTGTCGGCAGGAATGGTGAGTTCGTGCGTGATGGGCCAGCGGCAGTCGTCGACGTCGTCGGAATGGAAGTGGATGGCGGCGTACTCGGAAGGTGCGTGTCGCCAACACATCTCGCGGCCGGTCCAGTTCGAGCCGGTCATGCCGCGCGCAGGCGAATTGACGAGGCGGCCGTGCAGGCCGTGCGGGCCGACATCGACGATGCGGTCTGTCGGGATTTCTTTCGAGAAGTCCCAGCAGGCGACGAGGCCGTCGACGCTCTTGCCGGCTGCGGCACGCATGATTTCCGCCTCGGAGAGCGCGCGGTCGAAGATCATCGGCTGCTCGATGCGACCGTCGAGTCGGAATGGATCCTCATGCTCGGCGGCAGCGCCGATGAGAAGAGCTGCGACCGCAAAGCCGGCGTCGAGGCTCGCTGGCACGTCTGCAATGGCGGCCTCTCCCGCGGGCTTGCCGAGCGCAAGCGGCTGCTGGCCAAGCCGCGCGCGGCCGGTACCGCTGTCGATGGCCAACCAGACGAGATACCAGCGATCGCCGTCTTGCGGCGTGCCCAGTGTGAGCGGCACACGCGGCAACGCGCCGGTCACCGCGACTGTCGCATTCAGATGTCCGCCCTCATCGACCCCGAAGCCGATACCCGTCGACGATCCGGCCGAGATCAGAGATATGACCGAGCCGCGGGCCCGACAGATCCGCGCGGCTAGCGTCAGACCGCGCGAGATGTCGATGGCGGCAATCGGCGCACCACTTACCACGCCATACGAACCACGGGGCACCGACCGCGGCGCAGGCGTCGCGACCTCCCGCACCTTTGTTCCGGCATTCTCAACACGGACGCCGCCGACCGCCGGATTGGGATCGGCACAGGCCACCCGGACCACCCGACTTGCAACCGGTGCCCCGGTCTCGCTCGCCACATGAAACCGGATCGTCTCGCCCGGCCGGACCGAGAGACGGTCGGCGTACCCCGCGAGCTTCAGCATGATGTTTCCCCCGCCTCGGTCCCGACGAGCCGTCAGGCCTTCTCGACAACGTGGATGACGCGGCCGGCGAGCATGTCCTTCACCTTCGCCGCATAGGCCGCCATGTGCGGCGCCTTCATGTGGGCCTCGAGCGCGGAGGTGCTGGTCCACTTCTCGAGCACGACGAATGTGTCGGAACCGAAGTCCGTCTGCACCGACCCCATCGAGGCGACGTCGACGGTCGGGAAATACTCGATGCAGCCTTCCTCGGCGTGCACCGCCGGCATGTTGGCGCGGAAATGCCCGAGCACCTCGGCACGCTTGCCGGGCTTCGTCGTGATGATGGCGATGACGTGGATCATGGGTCTCTTTCCTCAGCGGGGCAGGCGTCGTGCCGCCCGTTCACAAGGATAGTGCGCATGGAGCCTGCCTGCCGGCAACGCTACCGGCGCAGCGGGGCTGCCCGGCACCTGCATGGCAGGTGGGCATGGTTCGGCGAGATCTTGCCCATACGGCAGACTGACCGTAGCCTGAGACGCGACGTCCCGGAAATTGAACAGAACACGCCGAATACGGCGGGAACCTCAAGGGAGTGAAACGCATGCTCGCACACGCTTGGAAGCGAGTCTCGGCGCTCGCGATTGTCTCCGCGGCGGCCGGCCTCGCGCTCGCAACCGTTCCGGCACGGGCCGAGAAGCTGGTGATCTCGAACTACGGCGTAACCGTCAACGGCATGCCTTATGCCGTCGCCGAGGCGCTCGGCTATTTCAAGCAGGAGGGCGCCGACGTCGACGGCATCCTGTCATCCGGCGGTGGCGGCACCACCATCCGCAATCTGCTCGGCGGCAATCACGCGTTCGGCGAATCGAGCCTCGGCGCGATCGTTGCGGCGGCCCAGAAGGGCAGCAAGCTCAAGATCATCTCGGGCAATGCCCACACGGTCGCCGAGTTCTTCTGGGTGGTCCGGCCGGACAGCCCGATCAAGACGGTGAAGGACCTCAAGGGCGCCAAGCTCGGGTTCACCAATCCGCGCTCCACCTCGCAAGCCCTCGACATGCTGCTCATGAAGCAGCTCGGCTTGAAGGAAGGGGACGTGACGCTGGTCAAGACCGGCGGCTTCGGCCCTATGGTGGTCGCCCTGAAGAATGGCGGCATCGACGTCGCCCCTGTCGCCGACCCCGTCTATACGAAGAACAAGAAGGACTACCGGCTGCTCGTCCCGGCTTCCGACGTGCTGCCGGCGCTCACCAACGTTGTCGGCGTGACGACCGAAGAAGCGGCGAAGACAAAGGGCGATTTCATCCGCGCCGTGATCCGGGCACGACGCCGGGCGGTGGACTTCATGTACAAGAACCCCGCCGAGGCCGCGAAGCTGATCGCGCCGGCTTACAAGCTCGACGTGCCCGTGGTGGAGGAGATCCTCAAGCAGCTCATCGCCAGCGGCAAGAAGGGCATGGACTACTGGGGACCCGGCGACCTGCGCTACGGCCCCATGGATGCGATGATCCAGGTGCAGAAGGACGTCGGCGCCGTGTCAGGCGAGGTCGACTGGTCGAAGCTCGTCGACGAAAGCTTCCTGCCCGCCGATCTCAGGGCAAAAAAGAAGTAGTCGGCGACAAGGTGCGGGGCTGTCCGGCATGAAGGGCGCGCACGCGACGCTCGAAGGGGTCGTCCGCGTCTACGGGGGCGCGGGCGGTCGCGCCCCTGTGCACGCGCTCGGCCCGATCGACCTGTCGCTCGCCGGCGGCGAATTCGTCTCGGTGGTCGGTCCGTCGGGCTGCGGCAAGTCCACGCTGCTCGAGATCGTCGCCGGCCTGCAGCCGCTGAGCGAAGGCCGCTACACGTTCGAGGGACGCGAGGTCAACGGCAGGGTGCCGGACGGGGTGGGCGTGGTGTTCCAGGAGAACGCCAGCTTTCCTTGGCTCACGGTGCGTGACAACATCGCCTTCGGCCTCGACATGGCGGGGCTCGCGAAGGGCGAGATCGCTGCCCGTGTCGATCACGCCTTGCGCCTGATGGGGCTCGCCGATTTCGCCAGGAGCTATCCGGCGCAGCTCTCCGGCGGCATGCGCCAGCGCGTTTGCATTGCACGCACACTCGTGATGCAGCCGCGTCTCATACTGCTCGACGAACCGTTCGGCGCGCTCGACCAGCAGACCCGATTGCTGATGGGCGACGAGTTGCTCAGGCTCTGGCGAGAAACGGGCGCGACGGTGCTGCTGATCACGCACGCGCTCGACGAGGCTGCCCTCCTGTCCGATCGCATTGCGGTCATGTCGGCGCGGCCGGGGCGCCTGATCGACGTCATCGAAACGGGCTGGCCCGCGGATCGCGACAGCGCGCTGGTGGAAGACCCGCGGCTCGCCGAGATCTCCACCCGGCTGTGGCGTCTGCTCAGGCAGGAATCCCGCCTCGCCCTCGGCCTCGATGCGGAGTTGCCGCGATGAAACTCCTGCGCCTGTCCCGCGCCGGATGGATCCGCCTCGCGATCATCGCCATTCTGATCGGTGGCCTGGAGGTGGCGTGCCGCACCGGCCTCATCGACAAACTGACGATGATCCCGCCGAGCGAGATGGTGACGGGGCTCGTGCAGATCCTCTATTCGGGCTCGAAGACCAACGATATCCTCAACACGATGTCGAATGTCGCCGTCGCGCTGTCGATGGCCATCGTCGTCGGCTTTCTCACCGGCGTCGCACTGTTCCTGCTGCCGCGCGTGCGCCGCGTCGTCGATCCGCTGCTCGCCACGTACTACGCCATCCCGATCTTCGTGTTCTATCCCTTCTTCGTCGTGCTGTTCGGGCTCAACCGGATGCCGCAGATCACGGTCGGCTTCCTGCTGGCCGTCGTCGCGATGATCATCAACACGCTGAACGGGTTCGACCGGGTGCCTCAGGTGCTGCTCAAGACCGCCCGCGTGATGCGCCTGTCGACCGCGACCACCATCGCCAGGATCATCCTGCCATACGCCGCGCTCTACATCGCGACCGGACTGAAGCTCGCCGTCGCCTACTCGTTCATCGGCGTGATCGCCGCCGAGTTCATCCTCGCGGGTGAGGGGATCGGCTACGAGATCAGCTTTGCCTTCAACGACTTCGACAACCGTACGATGTACCCGCTGATTCTGCTGATCGTGCTTATCGCCGGCGGCATCAACATGGCGCTCTACGCCTGGGAAAAGCGCTTCCTCGCCCGCCAGATGGAGCGGTGACATGGCCGGCGGACGCAGGCTCGGGATCGCCTTCGACGTGGTCGTGTTGCTCGGCGTAGTGCTCGTCGTCTGGCAGCTGCTGTTCCAATTCGCCGGCTCGATCGCTATCTCGTCGCCCCTTCGCACCATCGCGCGCGCCGGCGCACTGCTCGCCGATCCGACGTTCTGGCCGCACCTCGGCGAAAGCGCGCTCGCGGTCGGTCAGGGCCTCGCCATTGCCGTCGCCGTCGGTATCGCCGCCGGCATCCTGATCGGCGTGCACCGCCTGTCGGGAGAAGTCGCAGAGCCGATCCTCGTGGCGCTCTATTCGATCCCGAAGATCACGCTCTACCCGATCATCCTGCTGTTCTTCGGCACAGGCATGCCGGCCAAGGTCGCGTTCGGCGCGATCCATGGCGTGGTGCCGATCATCCTGTTCACCATGAACGCGATGCGCAACATCAGCCCGGCGTTCCTCAGGACCGCGCGCGTCATGCGGCTGACGCCTTGGCAGACGGCGCGGCACGTCCTCTATCCCGCCGCCATGCCGGAGATCTTCACTGGGCTCCGGGTCGGCTTCGCGCTGACGCTGGTCGGCACGCTGATGGGCGAGATGTTCGGCTCGCAGCGCGGCCTCGGCTATCTCCTGATGATCGGTATGGGCCAACACGACATGCTCTCGATCATGTCGATCACGCTGCTGCTGGTCGCCTTCTCGACGGTTGTCAGCATCGCGCTGCTCGCCATCGACAACCGGCTGCGCCGACACACGCGCTGAGCGCCGGCGCCCGGCGCCATCGGCGCAGCTTGAGACAGATCAACGCCACCAGCATCGCCGAGGCCGTAAGAGTCCTCGACCATCGGGGATCATGGCCATGAGCAATCGGGTTGCGCCAGGCGAGCACAAGTCGATCCGGGAGATCCTGGACATGGGCGGAGCGCCCGCCCGGCGGTGGCTCGGCCAGCCGTGGCACGTGTGGGCTGCGGCCATCGGCGCAGCGCTGGTGATTGGCGTGCTGGCCTGGTCGGCCGGCGGGACGCGAGCGACGGTAAGATATGTGACCGAGCCCGCGGCCAGGGGCGGGCTGACCGTCGTCGTCACGGCGACCGGCTCGGTGCAGCCGACGAAGAAGGTCGACGTTTCGAGCGAACTCTCAGGCACCGTGCGCAAGGTGCTCGTCGACTACAACAGTCCTGTGAAAGCGGGCCAGCCGCTCGCCGAACTCGATACGGACAAGCTGCGCGCCACTGTTGAAAGTTCGCGCGCGCGGCTCGCCGCGGCCCGCGCCAGGGTCGCCGACGCGCGCGCCACCATCGTCGAGAAGCAGCGCGATCTCGAGCGCAAGCGGCAGCTCGCCGCCAAGCAGATCGCCTCGACCCACGATCTCGACGCCGCACAGGCTGCACGCGATCGCGCGGAGGCAGCGCTGGCCAGCACGGAGGCCGATGTCGGCGTTGCCGAGGCCGATCTGCGCCTCAACGAAACCAACCTCGCCAAGGCCTGTATCTGCTCGCCGATCGATGGCGTCGTCCTGAAGCGCAGCGTCGATCCCGGCCAGACCGTGGCTGCTTCGTTGCAGGCTCCGGTGCTGTTCTCGATCGCCGAGGACCTGCGCCAGATGGAGTTGCAGGTCGACGTCGACGAGGCCGACGTCGGCAAGGTCGCCAACGGCCAGAAGGCGAGCTTCACGGTCGATGCCTTCCCCGACCGGCGTTTCCCGGCATCGATCCGAGACGTGCGCTTCGCCTCCGAGACGGTGCAGGGTGTCGTCACCTACAAGGCGGTACTCGACATCGACAACGCGGCGCTGCTGCTGCGCCCCGGCATGACGGCGACGGCCGAAATCCGCGTGACCGAGATCGCGGACGCGCTGCTCATCCCGAACGCTGCATTGCGTTATGCGCCGCCCGCAGCGACGCGCGACCGGCGGAGCTTCCTGCAGCGCATCCTGCCGGGGCGGCCTCTGTTCCGTGCCCCGAGCGGGCAGGCGCAGACGGGCGGCGAGCGCTCGATCTGGGTGATGCGCAACGGGAACCCCGAAGCTGTGAAAGTCACGGTCGGTGCCAGCGATGGGCGGCGGACGGAGGTGCGGTCGGAAGCCGTCAAACCGGGCGACGCCGTCGTCATCGACCGCATTGCACCGAAGACCTAGCGACAAGGCGCGAGGATCAGGTATGCCGGCAAATGGCACACCGCCGCTGATCGAGTTGCGTGGCCTAACGCGCGCCTACGGGCACGGCGAGGCGACCGTCTATGCGCTGGCCGGTGTCGACCTGACGATCACGCGCGGCGAGTTCGTGGCCATCATGGGACCGTCCGGCTCCGGCAAGTCGACAGCCATGAATATCATCGGCTGCCTCGACACGCCGACGGCCGGCGAGTATCTGCTCGAGGGTGTGGCGACCAGCACGTTGACGCGCGCGGAGCGCGCGCTGATACGCCGGCACCTGCTCGGATTCGTATTCCAGGGCTTCAACCTGCTGGCGCGCACGACGGCGCTCGAGAACGTCGAACTGCCGCTCGTCTATCGAGGCCTGCCCGTCGCGGAGCGCCGCACGCGGGCGCTCGCGGCGCTCGCCAGGGTCGGCCTCGCCGGACGCGAGACGCACACCTCCGCCGAGCTCTCCGGCGGCCAGCAGCAGCGCGTCGCGATCGCCCGCGCGATCGTCACCGACCCGATCGTGCTCGTCGCCGACGAGCCGACCGGCAACCTCGACACGCGCACCAGCCGCGAGATCATGGACCTTGTGACGAGCCTCAATCGAGACCGCGGCATCACGGTCGTCATGGTCACGCACGAGAACGACATCGCCGCCTATGCGCGCCGCGTGGTGCGCTTCGTCGACGGCCGCATCGAAAGCGACGTCGCCACCCGGGAGGCCGCGTGATGCTGCTCGAATCCGTACGCCTCGCGTTGATCGCGATCCGGCGCAACGCGCTGCGCTCGTTCCTCACCGTGCTCGGCATCGTGATCGGCGTCGGCGCGGTGATCGCGATGGTGACGATCGGCAACGGCACGACGGCGAAGGTCACCGCCGACCTCGCCCGGCTCGGATCCAACCTGCTCTTCGTCAGCCCCGGCCAGTTCGGACCGGGACGCGCCAGTGTCGATGCCCGCGCTTTCACGATCAGGGACGTCGATGCGATCCGCACACAGGTGGCCGGCATCAAGGCGGTCGCGCCGACCGCTCAGAAGTCGCAAACCGTCATTCATGGCACCGAGAGCCGCGTGACGACAGTGACCGGCACCGACAACGCCTACCTCGTGACGCAGGACTGGCCTCTGGCGCTGGGCCGTACCTTTCTCGACAGCGAGGTGCGCGGCGGCCGCGCCGCCTGCATCATCGGCGAGACGGTGCGCAGCCGGCTGTTCGGACCGGTTACGCCGCTCGGTCGGCCGATCCGCATCGCCAATGTCTCTTGCGAGGTGGTGGGCGTGCTTGCCGTCAAAGGTCAGTCGAGTTTCGGCACCGACCAGGACGACACCGTGCTGATGCCGCTGCGCGCCTTTCACCGCCGCCTCGCCGGCAACACCGACATCCGCCGCATCATGGTTTCGGCCGCCGACGGCGTCGACACGGCAAAGGTGCAATCCGACCTCGAATGGCTGATGCGCGAGCGCCGGAACATCGCACGCGGCAAGGAGGATGATTTCTCGGTCCGCGATATGACGCAGATCGCGCAGACGCAGGCAGGGACCACGGCGATGCTGACCGGATTGCTCGCCGCAGTCGCCGCCGTCAGCCTGCTGGTCGGCGGCATCGGCATCATGAACATCATGCTGGTCTCGGTCACCGAGCGCACGCGGGAAATCGGCATCAGGCTCGCCATCGGCGCGCTCGAGGGACAGGTTCTGTCGCAGTTCCTCGTCGAGGCGGTCGTGCTGTCGCTGTTCGGCGGGGTCGTCGGCATCGGGCTCGGCCTCGCGCTGGCACTGGCCGCCACCGGCGCGCTCGCCGTGCCGTTCGTGATCGACCCGACAATCGTGCTCGTGGCGTTCCTGTTCTCGGCGCTGGTCGGGGTGGTGTTCGGCTACTTCCCCGCGCGGCGCGCGGCGCGCCTCGATCCGATCCAGGCGCTGCGCCACGAATAGCGGTGCGGCGGGCGACCGCTGGCCGCGCGCGTCACGCCCGCCGAAACGCGATCAAGGTGCCAGCATGCGGGGTGGCGGCGGTGCATCGGGATCGTGCTCGCCGACCAGATCCTTGTAGCCGTCGCGGTTGTAGATGTCGGGTCGGAACTCGATGGTGCCATCACGCTCGGCCCAGGCCGTGAGGTAGGTGAAGTAGACCGGGATCGGCCTCGTCAGGTTGACGTCCACCGGCTGGCCGGCGTCGAGCACCGCCTGCACGCGGCCCTTCTCCTCGAAGCCCGGCTCGTAGCGCGCGATCCACTCGACCAGCTGGAAGACACCCTCGACCCGCACGCAGCCAGCAGAGAAGGCCCGACCCGACTGCTTGAACAGCGGCTTCATCGGCGTGTCGTGCATATACACGATCTCTGGGTTCGGCATATCGATGCGCACGAGCCCGAGAGCGTTGTGCTCGCCCGGCTCCTGGCGGAACCACAGCTTCTGACCGTCCGCGGTCGTCCAGTCGACCTGGCGAGGATCGAGTTCCTTGCCGAGGTAGCCGTCGTAGACCTTGATGTGTTCCTTCTCGAGGTATTCAGGCTCCTTCTGCAGGCGCGGGATGAGGTCGAGCGTGGCGACGCTCTTCGGCACGCGCCAGTAGGGAAAGAAGTTGAGCGCCTTGATGGTCGCCTGGATCTCGGGGGTTTGGCGGTCCGGCTTGCCGGCGATGACGCGGTGGCGCTGTTGCACCTCCCACTGTTCGACCGCCTCGAGCTGGAAGGCGGCGACGTTGACCAGCACGTAGCGATCCTCGACGCGCGTCTCGAGCAGTCGCGCGACGCGCTGGCGATTCAGTTTGAGCTGGGCGAGGCGGGCCTGCGCCGAGACGTCGACCTGCGCCTGCGTCGGACGATCCAGCCGTCCGGTGGCGCGCAGCCCGTGCCTGCGCTGAAACCGTCTCACGCCGAGTTCAAGCCCGTCGTCGAAACCATAGCCGCCGCTGTAGCGGTTGGCTTCGGTCGCCTTGAGATCTCCGGTCAGCACCAGCATGCGCCTGAGGTCGCTGACGCGCTCGTCGTCATCGCCGGGCCTGACCAATCGGCCACGCGGCACGCGCGGCCAGCCGCCCTTTGCAGCCAGTCGCTCGTAACGCCCGATGGCGGCATCCAGGCTCTCGAGCATGGTGTCGCTGCGCCATGGCACGCTCGACGGCCGCAGGTCGTTGATCTCCTGCGCCTCGGCAGAGGCTGGCGCCGGCCGCGGCCGGCGGTCGCCACGCGCGTTGCCGCCGAAACCCGGAAGTGTCTCCAGCCAACGCTGCGCCAGCGCGTGCGAAGAACCTACGAGGAGCCCCGCTCCACCGGCGATGGCCGCCAGTGCGCGCCTGCGCCCCTTGTCGATCAACTCGTTGTCTGCGCCAACCAACCGGTCGACGGCGGTGTCCTTGCGCCTGCCCACTCTCACCTCGTCCCCTGCTCGCTCCGGTCGCCGACGCAAGGCCCTCCGCGCCTCCGACCGACCGATCGTCCGCCCGGCGGACGTACGCGGTCACGATGAAACAGCTGGTTTCGTATCGAACCTTGTTGTGGCCAAACCGGGGCTTGGAGACGCCCAGGGCGCCATCCGGATCTGCAGCAGGCGACCGGCCGCTCCGCAGGTCGCGCGCTTGACCCGGCTGTCCATGGTAGTGCTCCGGTTGTCAAATCGCTGCCGGGACGCTCTTGTTCCACGAACGCCGGCCCGTGTCATGCGCCAGCCGGTCGCAGTCACCGGATCGTGACCGCTCGGGTGGTCCACCACATACATTCGAAAGGAAATGCCATGAGTTCCGCCCCCGTCACCTGGTCGATCGATGCGCGCGGCGTCGCCGAGGTGGTGCTCAGCAGGCCGGACCGCAACAACGCCTACGACGACACGCTGATCGCCGGACTTCACCAGGCGATGGATGCGCTCGGCGCCGTCAGTCCACTGCGCGTCGTGATGATCAGCGGGGCAGGCAAGCACTTCCAGGCCGGCGCCGACCTGACGTGGCTCGAGCGCGTGCGTGCCGGATCGCATGGCGAGAATGTCCATGCCTCTCGCGAGACTGCACGCGCCGTGGACCGGCTGAACAATCTCGGCGTGCCGACCGTCGCACTGGTTCAGGGGTTCTGCGTCGGGGGCGGCACCGGACTGCTCGCCGCAGCCGATGTCGTGATCGCTGCCGATACTGCGCGCTTCGCGATATCGGAGGTCCGCTGGGGCCTGACGGCCGCGATCATCATCCCGCAGCTGAACGATGCGATCGGGGCCAGGCAGGTCCGCCGCTACGCACTGACCGGCGAGCGTTTCGATGCGACGGAGGCGCGCCGCATCGGTCTCGTGCACGAGATCGTCGCCGAGGCTGAGCTGCGCGCTGCCGGCGAACGCATCGTTGCAGCGCTGCTCGAAAACGGTCCCGTGGCGATCGCCGAGACCAAGGCCGCCGTGCTGCGCCACGCCTTCGGTGCGATGAGTGAACCGGTGCTTTCGGGCCTCGTCGAGGAGCATGCACTCAAGAGACAATCCGCGGAAGCGGCCGAGGGCCTTGCCTCGTTTCGCGAGAAGCGGAGCGCGCGCTGGACCGGCTGAGCATCATCCGGCGGCCGCCTGGAGCGCGCGCCCAAGACGAACGCGCCGGCTCACCAACGGTCGCCCGGATAAACCAGGCGCGGTCGACCGTATCCGCCATAGCCGTCGTAATAGGGGCGCGGCGGCGCATAGCCGTAGCGTTCCATGTAGTAGTAGCGCCGGACCGGCCGGCGCCCGGCGCGATCGCGCCAGTTGTCTTCCTCGCGCTCGGCGTGGCGGCGCCGCGACGGACCGCGCGCCACCGCAGGCGCCGTCACCGGCGTTTTGCCCGCGACGATGACACGTGTCCGTCTCAGACCGTGCTGGCGGACGAGATCATAGAAGCGCTCGGCGTTGCGCGGGGCAAGCCGCACGCAACCGTGGGAAGCCGGGCTACCCAGCCGGCGCGTCGCGTAGGTGCCGTGGGTCGCGATGCCGCCGTTGAAGAACACCGAGTGGGGCATCGGGGCGTCGTCATACTGCGTCGAATACCACATCTCCTCGGTGCGGGTCGGCCGGAACGTGCCGGTCGGCGTGTGATACCCGGCGGCGCCGGACGAGATTGGCCACGTGTGCAGCGTTTTTCCGTTGGTTATGACGGTCATCCGCTGACTGCTCAGATCGATGCGGGCGACGAGCGTCGGCGGGGCTGGCGGCTTCGGCGCGGGCTTGGCAGTCTCGGCCCGTGTGGTTGGAGCATCGGCACCCGACGCCGCTGCGGGGGTGGTGGTGCCGGCCGGCACCGTCGGTTTCGCCGCAACACCAGCCGCATTGCCGCCTTCCTTGGCGGCGGTCGCCGGAATCGCACTCGATCCGGGCTCGACCTTGTTCAACAGACGCGGCGCACCCTCCGGTGCTGCGGGTGGACTGGCGGCCACCGACTGCACGGCGACCGGAACGAGGCCCGCCGCCACGACGAGCGCGAGGAGACGCATCACCAAACTCCTAAACTCGACAATCGTGATCGTGCCGCACACGTGACGGCGCGACCGGATCGCGCAGTCATAGCCTGCACGCCCCTGATGTTTACTTAATGGCCGACTGCCGGGAATCCACCCGTCGTCAACGTTTCTCGGTGAAATGCGGATGCACGACCCTGTCACCGGGGGAGATGCCAAGCCGATCTGCTTCACCTGCCGCGATCTCGAGCACCGCCGTCACCGCGCCTTCGGAGGCTATGATGCGCTCCGACAGGGGCTCGGTGCGCTTGGCGATGCGATGAATGACACCGTCGGCACGGATGAAGATCATGTCGAGGGAGACGTATGTGTTCTGCATCCACATCGTTACCTCCTCCGGCGCGTCGTAGGGAAACAACATCCCCGTCAATGCCGGAACCGAGCGGCGGAACATCAATCCCCGGCGCTTGTCCTCCTCGTCCACGGCGACCTCGATCTTGAAATGGTGCTCGGCAGTCGCGGTCTTCACGCGCAGGGTCTCGTGACGCATCTTGGCCGCCGCGGGCATGAGGGCGAGCATGAGGAAGATGGCGGCCGCCAGAAACGCGGACAGGGCGGACCAATGGTCCGCCCTGGCCGCGATCCCGATCGACCGCGCTCCCGCCTGGGAAGCGCTGGTCATGATCTGAAATGCCTCAATGCTTGGCCGGCAGGGCCGGCGGCGGTAGGCCATCCGGCCGCAACTCAGCAGCCATGCAGCCCTTGCTGCCATGTCCCCAGCGGACCTGAACCATCTGCCCCGGCCTGAGTTCGGTGAAGCCGAAGCGCCGGAGAGTCTCCATATGAACGAAGATGTCAGGCGTGGACTCGCCACGTGTCAGGAACCCATAGCCGCGCACACGGTTGAACCACTTGACCATGGCTCGCTCCCAGTCGCTTTCGGCCTGCACGATGACGTGCGTGCGCTGCGGCAGCTGGGAAGGATGAATGGCCGTGCTCTCATCCATGCTCAGAATGGTCTGGGCTTGCAAGCCCCTCTGGCGGCGGGCAGCCAGACAATGGATGCGCGCGCCCTCATAGGCGGTCTGGTAGCCGCAGCTGCGGAGCGTCGTGACGTGCACGAGAACGTCCTCGAGACCGTTGTCCGGCACCACGAAACCGTATCCCTTGGAGGCGTCGAACCACTTGATGACGCCAGCCACCTCGAAGGTTTCCACGTCCGCACCGTCGGCCCGTGTCGGACCGGCGCCCTGGCCGGACGTTTCCTTGCGTTGTTCGAGCCCCCGCTCGATGCCCGTGATTGGAACTTCCGAATGAGACATCGCTTACCCCTTGCACGAACGAGACTGAACGCGAGCCGCCGACGCCAGACCACTCTCGCTACCGGATCGAGCCGGACCCGCAGAGCGGTTACCCTCTACGCTGACGCTACGCGCACTGATCGAGGCCCTCTCAGTCGCCCTCCGTGCTTTGGCGACAACCCCGACTCGTGCTGGCTTGAAATTAGCAGACCGCCCACTCCTCGCCACGTTCTTTCGCAACGCAACAGGCGACGGCGCGGCCCGAGATCTCAGAAATGCAACAAACAACGCGCGCGCAATTATATGTTATAATTACATTTTTTCAGGGGTTCGCTTTTGTGGCGCAAAGATCTTCCCACAGGAATGTCACTTGTGAGACGGATCCTTTGAACGAGGTCCAGTGGTGTTCTGGATTATTTGTCCCCGCCTCTGATTCGCATTTGACGCCAGCGGAGAGCCGGCTGTTTATCGGCCCTGAAGTGGTCGGGAGCGGGCGCCAAACGCTCTCTCGTCCACACGCCGTCGAGACCGTCCGCGTGCCCCCGGTGCGTCCGAAGCGACGTCACGCCGATTGACAGAATCGGCTGCCGGCGTTCCACCCCTTGCCCTTGCGGGACCCCGCGCGTATCCCGTGAGTCCGCCTGTCATCACAACCAGCGAACTCTCGGAACCAACTCATGCGTTATCTCCACACGATGGTGCGCGTCAGCAACATCGACCAGAGCCTCGACTTCTTCTGCAACAAGCTCGGCATGACCGAGGTGCGCCGGGTCGAGAACGAGGCCGGCCGCTTCACACTCATTTTTCTGGCCGCGAACGAGGACGAGGCGGCGGGCGCCGCCACCCGCGCGCCACTGCTCGAGCTTACCTACAATTGGGATCCGGAGCCCTACGCGGGCGGCCGCAACTTCGGCCATCTGGCCTACGAGGTCGACGACATCTATGCCACGTGCGCGAAACTGATGGCGGCGGGCGTCACCATCAATCGGCCGCCGCGCGACGGTCGGATGGCGTTCGTCCGCTCGCCAGACGGCATCTCCCTCGAACTTCTCCAGAAAGGCGAGTCGCTGGCGAAGGCAGAGCCCTGGGCCTCGATGCCCAACACCGGAACCTGGTAGCGACACGCGAGCCGGTGCCACGCCGGCGCCGGCTTTCCTCCACGACTCGAGCAACGGACAGCCGAGCATGACCGAGCCAGCGAACAACGCCGAGACATCCAACACCGGCAAGGCGCATCTCGGAGAGGGTGCGGCCCGCCGGCGCGGGATCGGAGCCGGCCTCGCCGCAGGTGCGGCACGGGCACGCGCCGCGAAAGGAGCGCGCGGCTCCGCCACCTCGGGCGGGAGCGCGCTCGTGACGACAGTGATCGTCGCCGCCATCCTGCTCGGCACCATCGCGCTCATGCTCGTGCTTCAGAAGTGAGCCGCTCGCCGGATGCCCCGCAGGCAGGGCGCCCGCCGCCGCCGGCCCGGGTAGCTGTGGTGGGCGCCGGACCGGCCGGGCTGATGGCCGCCGAGCGGCTCGCCCGTGCGGGCCTCGCCGTCACCGTCTACGATCGCATGCCCTCGCCCGCCCGCAAGCTGCTGATGGCCGGTCGCGGCGGGCTCAACATCACCCATGCGACGCCCCTGCCCGCGTTCCTCGGTCACTACGGCGAGGGGCGCGCGCTGGTCGAACCCGCCGTTCGAGCTTTTCCCCCAGACGCGCTGCTCGCTTGGTGCCGCGATCTCGGCATAGCGACCTTCGAGGGCACGTCCGGCCGATATTTTCCGGTCGGGCTCAAAGCCTCACCACTCGTGCGCGCCTGGTTGCAGCGGCTGAGCGGTCTCGGCGTACGCCTTGCCGTGCGCCACCGCTGGATCGGCCTTGCGGACGACGGCTCCCTCCGCTTCGAGACGCCTGATGGCCCGAGCGACGTTCGCTGCGATGCAACAGTGTTCGCGCTCGGCGGTGCGTCATGGCCGCGGCTTGGCAGCGACGGGTGTTGGGTGGCGCCACTCGCAGCCGCGGGCGTCGGCATCTCGCCGCTCGCCCCCTCCAACGCGGGCGTCACGGTGGCCTGGAGCGATGTGTTCCGGCAACGCTTCGCAGGTACGCCAGTGAAACGCATCACCGCCTGCGTCGGCGAACACCGGGTACCCGGCGAACTCGTCGTGACTGCGACCGGGCTCGAAGGCGGGGCGATCTATGCGCTCGGCGGCGTCCTGCGCGCTCGCGGTCTTGCAGCCGGGGCGCCCGTCGGACTCACTCTCGATCTGCGCCCCGATATCGCCGAGGAGGCACTGGCGACCGCGCTGGCGAAGCCGTTCGCGGGCCAGTCGCTCTCGAACGTGTTGCGCAAGCGTGCCGGCCTGTCGCCGGTCGCCATCGGGCTCATGCGCGAGGCGGGCGGCCGCGAGCTGCCCCGCGAGGCGGCGCGGCTTGCCGCCCTCGTCAAGCACTGCCCTGTCAGGCCGACCGGCTTCGCCGGCCTCGCGCGTGCCATTTCGACGGCGGGAGGCATCAGCGCCGGCTCGGTCGACACCCAGTTCATGCTGAAGGTGCGACCCGGAATCTTCGTCGCCGGCGAAATGCTCGACTGGGACGCACCGACGGGAGGGTTTCTCCTGCAGGCCGCATTCGCCACCGGACACGCCGCCGCAGAAGGCGCCATCGCCTGGTTGTCCGCCGGCAATCATGCGCGAGCTCACGAGAAGTTGGCTGCGCGTCGCGACGAAGCCGCTACTATCGGCACGAGCGCGGCAGTGTCCGGGGCGAGCGGCACAGACGCCTGACGCGACGAGCCAAGGAGGCGGGCATGAGCGATCAGACTGGACAGCCGAAGCCGGTTGACGACGCCATGGATCGGCTCCACTTCCTCTACTTCGCCGACCCGATGTGCTCGTGGTGCTACGGCTTTTCGCCCGTCATCACCGAACTCTCCCGCCGTTTCGGCGATGAGCTGCCGCTGCGCATCGTCGTCGGCGGGCTGCGCGCGTTCAACACGCGCGCCATGCGGCCGGAGGACAAGGCCTACATTCGCGACGCCTGGACCCGCGTTTCCGCTGCCTCGGGACAGGTCTTCGACCACGCCTTCTTCGAGCGCGACGGCTTCATCTACGACACCGAGCCCGCCTGTCGCGCCGTGGTCGCCATGCGTCGCCGGGCGCCGGGCAAGGCACTCGCGATGATGTCGGCGATCTCAGCCGCCTTCTATGCGGGCAATCGCGACACCACCGACACCGGCGTTCTGGCCGACGTGGCGGCCGGGCTCGGCGAGGAGCGCGACGAGTTCGTGGCCGACCTGCTGGCGCCCGAGACACGAAACGAGACGGTCGGCGATTTCCAGTTCGCACAGCAGGCCGGCGTCGGCGGCTTTCCCTGCCTCGTCGCCGGCACCATGCGCGACGGCTACACCCTGGTCACCAACGGCTATCGCCCGCTCGACGGACTGCCCGAGGCGATCTCGGCGTGGCTGGCCCGCCAGGCCGCATGAGCGAATCACGTCGCAGCCGCGACCGCTGTCGGCCGGTCAGGGCAGGTACTTGCGCACGAATTTGTCGTAGCAGCGGAACGCGGCGAGGTCGTTGCGCGTGCCGGCCTCCACCGCGCGGTAGTAGCAGACGGCGAACGCCTGGTACTCCATGTGGCGGGTCCGCGCATTGCGACGCTTGAACGTCTCCCGGCCGGCAGGGCTCAGTAGGATGTAGCGCTCGGTGAGAAGTTGCTGCGGCACTTCCTTGGGCAGGAAGCGGCGCGCCAGCTCGACGTATTCCTCCGTGGTCCGCGGCTCTGCGATCTCCTCGGCGGCGCGGCTGACCGCGACGGAGGCAAGCCAGCAGAAGGCTATCGCAGAGAAGAGCGCCAAACCACTCGCCGCCGGCCGCCGCCGTTCGTAATCGTGACTGGCCATGCTGCTCCTCCCGCGGATGTCGACACATGCGAATTCCCGCATATCGATCCACGGAACATTGATCGCGATCAAGACCGGGGAGGCAGGGCAAATCAGCCCACGCTGGCTACTCCGGTAAAGAAGAACCCGCCGAGCCCGACGGTGAACACCAGCCAGCCGTAGAGCGTGTGCTCGAGCCATACCGCCCAGAACGCATGCGTCGCCGTGTAGCGCCAGGCGAGCAGCGTGCCGAGAGCCGCGGTGCCCGCGACCGCAACCCAGTTGCCGAAGATGATGTGGGCGAAACCGAACGCGGCCCCGTTGACGAGCACCGCGAGCACGCGCTGGCGACCGAACAGCGGCCCGTAGCGGTGAAAGAAGAACGTCCTGAACACGAGTTCCTGCGTCACCACCGACAGGAGCGGGTACGCGATCATTACGAGCTGGTAGACCCGCGTGCGCCGACGCGGAAAGGCAAGATACTGTCCCGGCATGTGTTTCTGCACGAGCCAGGCAACAACGGCGGCAACGATGACGAACACTGCCAGAATGGAAAGCAGATGCACGAAGGTGAAATCCTTCGATAGCTCGGCTTTCAAATGGAACGTGTCGTCGTAGAGCATGTAGCCGATGAACAGCAGCAGCACCGGCTGCAGGGCCACGAACAGCGGCAGGCGCTGTTCGAAGATCAGCCAGGCAAGCAACAGTGGCGTGCCGATGAACACCACGATGAACTCGACCCAGAGCCAGGCGAGCCGCGCGAGGCGCGGTCGCTCGGCCGCATCCGGGCGCGGCAGCAGGGTGCCCCCCGCGTCGAGCCGTCGCGGGCGCTCGATGCTCATGGTGCCTCTCTTCCGGTGCCGGCAAGGCCGCCCAGCATGGCGCGGCGGTTCGCGACGCGCTGCTCGATGGCACGCGCGATGCGGTCCGCTTCGTAGACCGGCGCATATCGCCAGCCGCCGATCTGGCCCAGATCGCCATCGAGCGGCCGTGTCGCGCCGTGCGCCGCCATGGCGGCGTGAAAGCGATGGAACTTGGCGCTGCCGCCGGTCAGGCGAGCGACGTAGACCGGCCGGCCGGTCGCCGCCGCCTCGCCACACATGTTGACGCTGTCCTCGGTGACCACCAGCGCATCAGCAGCGGCAATAAAGAAGGGATAGGGGTTGTCGCCCGTTCCGTCGTAGACGATGCGCGGGGCAGCGACCGTCGCCGCCAGAATGCGCGCCAGGAGCCCGGCGGGCGTCCGCCGCGACGCCGTGATCATGAGGCTGGCGCCGAGTCGGGCGAGCGCGGCGAGGCCGTCGGTTAGGCCACGTTCGGCGGCTTCGTCGAAACGGTACACGGCATTGTTGCCGCCGATCAGCACCGCGATGCGCGGACCCGGCAGCGCAGCGAAGGTGGCCGGCAGCGCGGACCGCAGTGCTGCGAGCCGTGTCGGCGAGAAGGTATGCGGCGGGCAGAGCGTGGTGATCACATTCGGCCCCCTGAGCCGGTCGTGCGCCGGCACCGAGATCAGGTCGGCCGAGCGCGTGCCGGTGCGCGGATCGTCGAGTATGACCGTAAAAGTCGACAGCCCTGCGCGCCGCCGCACCGCCCTGAGATAGGGGATCGTCGTTCGGCCGACCGCAATCGCGATGGCCGGGAATGGGGGCGCCAGCGTGCCGCCGGCGCGACCGACCATCTCGCTGGGCGGAGCTGGCCCGAAGGGCGCGGCCAGGCGCCAAAGCCCCGCAGGCGCCACCGTCCGGATTTCCCAGTCGAGCCCGAGCGCTTCAGCGACGCCGCGTGCCTGCGTTTCGTGGCCGGCCTTGCCATCGCTGATCAGCCAGCCGCAAGCGCCGGCGAGCGGGCGGCGCTCGCCGCTGCCGCACGCCGCGACACTGTCATCGCCAGCCTTCGGGGTCATCCGCACTCCAGGATCATGGCCGCTCAGTTAGCCGATGTCGGGGCCGACTCCAAGCAAGGCGCGGGCGATGACGCGCACGCCAGCGGCTCCGACATCGCCGGTTGGTCTCCTCGCGCTCCGGTTCTGGTGCCCCTTCTATGTGCCGTCTGCGGCGGACGGCAGCAAGCGCTCCAGCTCCGACAACAGCAGCGCTCTTCGCAGCGGTTTCGAGATCGCGGGCGCTCCCCGATAGGCCGCCGGCAGCTGCGAATGGCTGTAGCCCGTCACGACCAGGAACGGAATAGCGAGCGCTTCGAGCCTGTTGGCGACGGATTCGGACGTCTCATTGCGCAGAGTGATGTCGAGAAGGGCCGCGTCGCATCCGTTCTCGTCGATCAGCGATAGCGCCGCTGAGGCATTCCCGACTGGTCCGACAACCTTGTAGCCGGCGCCTTCCAGCATCGCAGCAATGTCGACGGCCAGCAGCGCCTCGTCCTCGACGACGAGCACTCGCGTCTTAGATGCCACTTCTGCGCTTCCCGGGATCCGGCCCGGCGACTCCGCCGCATGTCCGTCGTTGAGAACTTTCTTCGCGCTCGTGACCAATTTCCAGAAGAGGCCTGAGGGCGCGAAATCAAGCGTTACCGCGCCACCGAGACTCCACTCCACCATCGACGACGTCACAGACGTGCCGAAACCGTGCCTCTGCGGAACCTTTACGGGCGGACCACCGGCCTCCTGCCAGGTCATCACGAACGTATCGCCGCCCTCCCCGCTCTCGATGCACCATCCGATATCGATCCGGCCGGCATCGGTCGAGAGCGCGCCGTGTTTCACGGCATTGGTCGCAAGCTCATGCAGCGCCATGCCGATGGTCTGCGTCGCGTTGGGCGTAAGCTGCAGCGGCGGACCATCATACACCAGCCTGCTCCCGATCAGATCCTTGAAGGGCATGACCTGAGAGTAGACGAGGTCGGCCAGTGGGATCGCTTTCCACACGTGCTGAACGAGCAGGTCCTGCGACGCGGCGAGTGACTGAAGGCGCTCTTCGAAGCGCACCAGGAATTCGGCCCTGTCGGGGCTGACGGTCTGATGTGCGATCGCCTGCACCAAGCCTAGCAGGTTCTTGGAGCGGTGATTGATCTCGCGCATCAGCAGGTGCACGTGCTCTTCGCGGCGTGCTCGATGAGTGACGTCGCGGATGGCGAGCACGATGAGATCGAGATGATCGAGACGCCGCCCATTCAGCAGCATCACGCGCTTGCCAATTCCATCGAATGTATGGCGCACCTCGTAGTCGTCGAAGCTCTGCTCTCTAGGCAGAACATCATCGAGCAGCGTTCTCAGCGCCGGAATGTTCCACTGGCCGTTGCCCAATTCATAGATGAGGCGACCTTCCGTTTCGGAGCGTTCGACGCCGAACAGATCGTAAAATGGTTGATTAGCCGATCGGACCCGCAAGTCCCGGCCGATCACCAGCAAGGATTCCCGCACGCTGTCGATCAACTTGTCGGCGAACTCGATGCGGCCCTCGAGTTCGGATTGCAGGCGTTCGCGTTCGGTGTCGTCTGTGATCGCGAGGAGAACGGCGTCGCTCGCATCTGATCTGACGATGCGCTTGGCGTTCAAGCGCATGATTCGCCGGCCGATCCGGTCGAAAATGTGCTCAACGCGATAGTGTTTCACCTCGCTGTCGCTCGCAAGAACTTCATCGAACAGCCGGCGAAGCTCTGGAATGTCCCATTGCCCATCTCCGAGTTCGTAGACCCGGCGGCCTACGACAGCCTCTCTCCCCACCTGAAAATGGCGGAGGAATGCCTCGTTGACGACGTCCACCCGGAAGTCGCCATCAAGCGCGAGCAGCGGAAGTTCCACCGTCTCCAGTATCGCCTTCGCGAACTCTTCCCCGTCTTGGAGGGTATCCGCCATGGCTCCTCTTAGGCAAAAAAGCTAGGATTTACAGTGAAACACGGTCAACCAGCGGCAGTTCCCGAACGTTCGACACGCCAAACGTAAGATCAAATGGCGCCTCCGCAAAGTTCGACCGCGACTTTGCCAGGCCATGCTGCACGTCGGTCCCGGCGCGATCGATGCGGCATCGGCTCGCCGCTGGCCACCTGTTCCCCCGGCCAGGCGCTCCTCGTCAGCTCCCCCGAGCCCGCCTGTTTAGGCTATGGTCGGCCCGCCCCGATCGCCGCCGTCGCGGGGCATGCCCTCAACGCTCATGCCCGGAGCGCCCCTTGTCCCACCGCCTGGACCGAACCGACCGCATGATCCTGAAGGAGCTGATGGCCGACGGCCGGCTCACCAACGTCGCGCTCGCGGCGCGCGTCGGCATCACGCCGCCGCCGTGCCTGAGACGTGTGCGCACGCTCGAGGACCAGGGTTTCATCACCGGCTATACCGCGGAGGTCGATGCCCACCGCCTCGGTTTCGAGGTCAACGCCTTCGTCATGGTGACGCTGCACAGCCAGGCCGAGGCGGACCTGCGGACCTTCGAGAACCGCGTGCTGGCCTGGCCGATCGTGCGCGAGGCCTACATCATTTCGGGCGAAACCGACTTTCTGCTGCGCTGCGTTGCCCGCGATCTGACGACATTCCAGGACTTCGTCATGCGCGAGTTGACAGCCGCGCCCAACGTCTCCTCGATCCGCACCCAACTCGCCATCCGTCGCGCCAAGTCAACCCCCGGCGTGCCGCTCGGCGACGACGCGGTTTGACAGCCGACGCAGCGGCACATGCCCAAAAATTGAGCAGCGAAAGTGGTCACGGCACGTCGCTCGGGCGCGACAGCCGCGAAATTGTGCGGTTTACTCGTCCAGTCGGCACCAGGACGGCAGCGACCGCGACACATCGATGACAACCGCCCGCTTCTTCGACGAGATGACGACGCCGGACGGCGAAATCCGCCCGGGCTACGGCGCGGTCGCCGAGTGGCTCGCCCAGACGCCGCTCGACCTGCTCGCCGGCCGCAAGGCGGAAGCCGAGCACTTCTTCCGGCGCATCGGCATCACCTTCAACGTCTATGGCGACAGCGCCGGGGCCGAGCGACTGATCCCGTTCGACATCATTCCGCGCGCGCTCTCCTCCGCCGAGTGGAGCCGCCTTGCCGCCGGGCTGGAGCAGCGCGTCAAGGCGCTGAACGCGTTCATCGCCGATGCCTACGGCGCACGCGAGATCGTATCGGCCGGCATCGTGCCCGAGGAACTGATCCTGCAGAATCCCGCATTCCAACCGGAGATGAGCGGCTTCACCCCGCCCGGCGGCGTGCACGTCCACATCGCCGGCATCGACGTGGTGCGCGTCGATGCGGATACGTTCTACGTGCTGGAGGATAATGCACGCACGCCATCGGGTGTCTCCTACATGCTGGAGAACCGGGAGGCGATGATGCGACTCGTCCCGGAGCTGTTCTCGCGCCTCAGGATCGCGCCCGTCGACAACTACCCGGACGCCCTGCTGCAGACGCTGCGCTCGGTCGCGCCGCGCGTCGCATCCGCCGAGCCGACGGTCGTCATTCTGACGCCGGGACCGTTCAACTCGGCCTACTACGAACACTCGTTCCTCGCCGACAAGATGGGGGTCGAGCTGGTCGAGGGCCGCGACCTCCTGGTGCGCGACAACATCGTACATATGCGCACGACGCGCGGGCTGCAGCGTGTCGACGTGATCTACCGGCGCGTCGACGACGAGTTCCTCGATCCGATCGCCTTCAACCCCTCATCGATGCTCGGGGTGCCGGGACTGCTCTCCGCCTACAAGGCCGGTAACGTGACGATATCGAACGCGGTCGGCACCGGTGTCGCAGACGACAAGGCGATCTACAGCTACATGCCGGAGATCATCCGCTTCTATCTTGGCGCCGAGCCGCTTCTCGCTAACGTGCCGACGTGGCGCTGTCGCGAACCCGAGGCGCTGCGCCATGTGCTCGCCAACCTCGCCGACCTCGTCGTCAAGGAGGTGTCGGGATCCGGCGGCTACGGCATGCTGGTCGGTCCGCATGCGAGCAAGGCCGAGCGCGACGCGTTCGCCCAGAAGCTGAAGGCCCGGCCCGACGACTTCATCGCACAGCCGACGCTCGCGCTGTCGACCGTGCCCTGTCTGGTCGAGGCGGGCGTGGCGCCGCGCCATGTGGACCTGCGCCCCTACGTACTGATCGGCGCGGACGGCGTGCGCTGCGTCCCCGGCGGGCTGACACGGGTGGCGCTGAAGGAAGGATCGCTCGTCGTCAACTCCTCGCAGGGCGGCGGCACCAAGGACACCTGGGTCGTCGAGGTCTGATAAGCACATGCTCTCGCGGATGGCCGACAACCTCTACTGGCTCTCGCGCTACACCGAGCGCGCCGAGAATCTCGCGCGCATCCTCGATGTCGCCCAACGCCTCGCCGCCCTGCCGGTGACCTACGCCGGCGCCTCGAACGAGTGGGAGTCGGCCATCGCAACCGCCGGCTGCGGCGCGGCGTTCGCCGCGGCCTATCCCGACGCGACGCGCGAGAACGTGATCCAGTTCATCGTCGACAGCCCGGCCAACGCGAGTTCGATCCGCACCTGCATCGAGACCGCTCGCAACAACGCGCGCGCGGTGCGCACGGCCATCACCAGCGAGATGTGGGAAACTCTCAACGACTGCTGGAACGACATGCAGCGGGCCCGCTTCGATCGCATGTCACCCGGCGAACTGTCGCGATTTCTCGCCCGCGTCAAGGAGACGTCACTGCGCTTCGACGGCGCCGCCTACCGCACCATGCTGCGCACCGACCAGTATTGGTTCCAGAGACTGGGCACCTTCATCGAGCGCGCCGACAACATGGCCCGCCTGCTGGACGTGAAATATCACCTGCTCTTGCCCGACCAGGAGCCGGTCGGCGGCGGCCTCGATTACTTCCAATGGGCGTCGATCCTCAGGAGCGTCAATGCGCTCACCTCCTACCACTGGGTCTATCGCGACAACATCAAGCCATGGCTGGTCGCGGACTTCCTGATCCTGCGTCCCGAACAGCCGCGCTCGCTCGTCTCGTGCTACACCGCTCTCACCGACTACCTCGAACAGATCGCCGAGACCTACGGCCGCCAGGGTCCTGCCCAGCACATCTCACGCTCGACCGTCGCGCACCTGCAGAACGCGCGCATGAACGAGATCTTCCAATCGGGCCTGCACGAGTTCCTCGACGGCTTCCTCGCCGACAACAATCGGCTCGGCGCGGCGATCAGCCAGCAATACCTGTCCTGAGGCGAAAGCGATGCGCATCAGGATCCGTCACGCGACGAGCTACCGCTACGAGACGCCGGCATCGAGCGCACTGCAACTTCTCCGGCTGACGCCGCGCTCGCACGACGGGCAGTTCGTGCGCCGCTGGCGGGTGGCCGTCGATGCCGACGCACGCCTCGTCAAGAGCGAGGACGCCTACGGCAACATCACGCATCTCGTGTTCATCGAAGGGCCGTTGGAGGCGGTCGAGATCGTCATCGAGGGCGAGGTAGACACGTCCGAAACGCACGGCATCGTGCGCGGCACGCGCGAGCGCCAGCCCACCCGCCTGTTCTTGCGCGAGACCGCGCTGACGCAGCCTACACCCGCCATTCGTCGCCTCGCCCGCGAGACCTCCGCTGCGCAGGGCGGCACGGTGCTCGCCACACTGCACAGCCTCAATCGCGCGCTCCATCAGCGCCTCAGGTTCGATACCACAGCGACCGAGCCGTCCACGACGGCCGCAGAGGCCTTCGAGGCCGGCCACGGCGTCTGCCAGGACTTCGCCCACGTGCTGATCACCGCCGCGCGGACGCTTGCCATTCCTGCGCGCTACGTGTCGGGTTACTTCCTGCGTACCGACACCCCCGACCAGGAAGCAGGGCACGCCTGGGTCGAAGCCTGGGTTCCTGATCTCGGCTGGGTGGGGTTCGATCCCGCGCACGGGGAGAGCACGTCGGAGCGCTATGTGCGGGTGGCGATCGGCTGCGATGCGCGCGAAGCAGCCCCCGTGCGCGGCTCGCGGACCGGCGGCACCGACGAGACGCTCGGCGTCGCACTGACGGTGGCCGAGGGCGGCAGTCGCGGCCAGACGCAGACTCCAGCGTCGATATCAGGATCGCAAAACCAGCAGCAATCGAGCGCCGGCTCCTCACAACGGCAGTCGCAACAACAGTCGTAGCCTGTGCGCCGACTGTCGCCGCCTACTTCCACTCGACTTTGAGTACCTCGTAGGATCGCGCGCCCTTGGGCGTGGCTACCTCTGCGGTATCACCCTTGACCTTGCCGATCAGCGCCCGCGCGATCGGCGAGGTGATCGACACTTTGCCCTGCTTCACGTCGGCTTCCAGCTCGCCGACGATCTTGTACTTGACCTTGTCGCCAGTGTCCTCGTCCTCGAGCGTGACCGTAGCCCCGAACTTGACGGAGTCGCCAGACATCGACTTTGGGTCGATGACCTCCGCGCGCGAAAGCTTGTCCTCGAGATCGGCGACCCGGGCCTCGTTCATGCCCTGCGCCTCCTTGGCCGAATGATATTCGGCGTTTTCGGAAAGGTCGCCGTGCGCGCGCGCTTCCGCGATCGCCTGGATGATGCGTGGGCGCTCCTCGGATTTCAGCCGGTGCAGTTCCGTCTCGAGGTTCTTGAAGCCCTCGACCGTCATCGGCACGCGTTCCGTCGACATCTCGAAATTCTCCTTGCACGGATCAGGAATATCCTGCATCCGGTCAGCATCACTCACGAAACCCGATTTGACTAGCCCTGGACCGGCTTCGTCAACGTCGCGATCCACCGTCTTTAGGAGGACGCAGAGCCCGAGAAGCCAGCGTATCAGCGCGCCCGGCTCTCACGCATATAGGTCTGCAATGGGGCAACCCGAAGGTTGTTGGCCTTCAAGGCGCGGATCGCTTTCGTGACGGCGATCGCGCCTGCGAGTGTCGTATAGTAGGGTACATGGTTCAAGAGGGCCGTCCGGCGAATGTCCTTCGAGTCGGTGAGCGCTTTCGCGCCGTCGGTGGTGTTGAACACGATGGCGATTTCGTCGTTCTTCATCGCATCGACGATGTGCGGGCGCCCCTCCAGCACCTTGTTGACGAGATCGCAGGGGATGCCGTTGGCCGCGAGATGGCGACGGGTGCCGCGCGTGGCGACAATGCGGAAGCCCATCTCCGAAAGGTCGCGAACCGGCGCCACGATGCCATCCTTGTCGCTGTCGCGCACCGAGACGAACACGGCACCCTCCATCGGCAGTGACTGGCCGGCACCGATCTGGCTCTTGCCGAACGCCAATGCGAAGTCGCGGTCGATACCCATGACCTCGCCGGTCGAGCGCATCTCCGGGCCGAGCACCGGGTCGACGCCGGGGAAGCGCGCGAACGGGAAGACCGCTTCCTTGACGGCGATGTGACCGAGCGGCTTTTTCTCGAGCGCGAACGAGGCGAGCGGCACGCCGGCCATCACCTTCGCAGCGATGCCCGCGATCGGCTCGCCGATCACCTTGGCGACGAACGGCACCGTGCGCGAGGCGCGTGGATTGACCTCGAGGATGAACACTTCGCCGCCCTTGATCGCGTACTGCACGTTCATCAGACCGACCACGTTGAGCGCGAGGGCCAGCTCCCGCGTCTGACGCTCGAGCTCGGCGATGATATCGGACGAAAGCGAATGGGGCGGCAGCGAGCACGCCGAGTCGCCCGAATGAATGCCTGCCTCCTCGATATGTTCCATGACACCGCAGACGAAAGTGTCGCGACCGTCGGAGAGGCAGTCGACGTCGACCTCGATGGCGTCTGTCAGGTAGCTGTCGACGAGCAGCGGGCGGGCGCGCGAGACGACGAGTTCCGAAGGCCCGGCCAGCGTCGCCGACAACCGCTGCACGTAGCGGTCCACCTCCGCGACGTCGTGCACGATCTCCATGGCGCGACCACCGAGCACGTAGGACGGGCGGATCACGACCGGGAAGCCGATGCTGTCGGCGATGGCACGTGCCTCCGCCGGCGACGCCGCGATGCCGGAGTTCGGCTGCTTGAGGCCGAGCCGGGTGATGAGCGCCTTGAAGCGGTCGCGGTCCTCGGCGAGGTCGATGGCATCGGGCGACGTGCCGAGGATCGGGATTCCAGCCTCGGCAAGCGCCGCGGCGAGCTTCAAGGGCGTCTGCCCACCGAACTGCACGATGACGCCGGCGAGCATGCCAGCCGCGCGCTCCTTGTCGAGGATCTCGAGCACGTCCTCGGCGGTCAGCGGCTCGAAGTAGAGGCGGTCCGAGGTGTCGTAATCGGTGGAGACGGTCTCGGGGTTGCAGTTGACCATGATGGTCTCGAAACCGGCGGCCGTCAGTGCGAAGCAGGCGTGACAGCAGCAGTAGTCGAACTCGATGCCTTGGCCGATGCGGTTCGGCCCGCCGCCGAGGATGACGATCTTCTTCGCCGCCGACGGCCGCGCCTCGCAGCCCGACGCCCCGTCGCCATCCAGCCCCTTCTCGTAGGTCGAGTACATATAGGCGGTCGGCGAGGCGAATTCGGCGGCGCAGGTGTCGATGCGCTTGAACACCGGGCGCACGCCGAGCGCGCGCCGCTTCTCGCACACGTCGCTCTCGCTCGCGCCCGCAAGCGTCGCCAGCCGGGCGTCGGAGAAGCCCATCGCCTTCAGCGCACGCATGTTGGCGGCGTCTGCCGGCAGCCCATGCACCCTGACCCTCGCCTCGGCGTCGATGATCTCGCCCAGGCGCTCGATGAACCAAGGATCGTACTTGCAGAACTCGTGGACCTGGGCAGGATCGAAGCCGAGGCGCAGCGCCTGCGCCACCTTGAGGATGCGATCCGGCGTCGGCCGGCCGAGAGCGGCGCGGATTACGTTCTTGTCGTCGCCCTGGCCGAGCCCTTCGAAGCCGACGTCGTCGAGCCCGGTCAGGCCCGTCTCCATCGAACGCAGCGCCTTCTGCAGGCTCTCGTGGAAGGTGCGCCCGATCGCCATCGCCTCGCCGACCGACTTCATGGCGGTGGTCAGCGTCGGGTCGGCGCCCGGGAACTTCTCGAAGGCGAAACGCGGGATCTTGGTCACCACGTAATCGATCGTCGGCTCGAAGGCAGCCGGCGTGGCGCCGCCGGTGATGTCGTTCTCGAGTTCGTCGAGCGTATAGCCGACGGCGAGCTTGGCGGCGACCTTGGCGATCGGGAAGCCGGTCGCCTTCGAAGCGAGCGCGGACGAGCGCGACACGCGCGGATTCATCTCGATGACGACGAGGCGGCCGTCGGCGGGGTTCACCGCGAACTGCACGTTGGAGCCGCCGGTCTCGACGCCGATCTCGCGCAGCACGCTGAGCGAGGCGTCGCGCATGATCTGGTATTCCTTGTCGGTCAGCGTCAGCGCAGGCGCCACCGTGATGCTGTCGCCCGTGTGCACGCCCATCGGGTCGATGTTCTCGATGGAGCAAATGATGATGCAGTTGTCCGCGCGGTCGCGGACCACCTCCATCTCGTACTCCTTCCAGCCGAGCACGCTCTCCTCGACCAGCACCTGCGTCGTCGGCGAGGCATCGAGGCCGCGCTCGATGATCTCGACGAACTCCTCCTTGTTGTAGGCGACGCCGCCACCCGTCCCACCCAGCGTGAACGAGGGCCGGATGATCGCGGGCAGACGCACGTATTCGAGCGCCGCCATTGCCTCCGTCATATTGTGCGCCATCATCGAGCGTGGCGTCTCGAGGCCGATCTTCTTCATCGCCTCGCGGAAGCGCAACCGGTCCTCGGCCTTGTCGATGGCATCGGCGTTGGCGCCGATCAACTCGACGCCGAGCGCCGAGAGAATGCCCTGCCGGTGCAGCGCCAGCGCTGTGTTGAGCGCGGTCTGGCCACCCATCGTCGGCAATACGACGAGCTTCTCATCCGGTCGCGCCGCCCGCTCCTCGGCTATAATGCGGGCCACCACTTCCGGGGTGATCGGCTCGATATAGGTTGCATCCGCCATCTCCGGATCCGTCATGATCGTCGCCGGATTGGAATTGACCAGGATGATGCGATAGCCGTCGGCCTTCAGCGCCTTGACGGCCTGGGTGCCCGAATAGTCGAACTCGCAGGCCTGACCGATGACAATCGGACCCGCGCCGATGATGAGGATCGACTTGATGTCTGTACGTTTTGGCATGGGCCCGCTTCTTATTGCAGTGCGACGGATTTGGCTACTGCCGCGGTCCAGGCACAGTCACGGACCACACGGAACATGCGCCGGCCGCTCCGGCGGCGAGCGATAGTCGAGGTCGACGCCATGCTCAAGCGCCTTCTCCGCCGGAGCCTCACCGCAGCAGCTGCGGCCGTTCTCGCCGGCGCCGCCGTTCTCGCTGGCCTGCTCTGGTTCCCGCAGCCCCTGTTCGCGCACGTGGCGGATACCGGCTTGCTGCGCATCCACTGCGACCGCCCGATTCCCGAAACCGCCGCCCGGCGCTTCGCGGCCGACGTGGCTGCGCGCCTCGCGCGCTCGCCGCTCCGCCTCGCGCACCGGCGCTACCGGTTGTTCGTTGCCCACGACCTGTGGCGCCGGCGCCTCCTGTGGACGGCGACGTCGCCACATGCCGGCGGCTTCGTCCTCTATCCGTTCGCGCCGCGCAACATCTACCTCTCCGGCGCGGACTTCGCCCGCGACACGCTGATCTCGCCGTCGGGCCTACGCGTCGGTCCGCCGCGCACGCTCGGCTACTACGGCGCGCATGAGCTTGCCCATATCGCCACCGGCGAGCGGGTCGGGTCGGCGCGCTTCCTGCTCATGCCGAAATGGGTGCGGGAGGGCGTTGCCGACCACGCAGCACTCGGCAGGACCGGCAGCTTCGACGCTCTGCACCGCGCCATCGCCGCTGCCCCAAACGACGTTCGGCTGTGGCATCGTCATGGCTTCTACGCAAAGTACCGGCTGCTCGTGCTGTTCTTCCTGGAGCATGAGGGCTGGCCGGTCGAGCGGCTGCTGGCGAGCGATCTGACCGAGGCCGAGGCAACGGCGCAGATGGTGAAGGCAATGAGACCCGCCGGGCATTGAAGTGATCACGTGCGCCTGCGTGGCGGCGGCGTCGGAGACTTTTCTACCGTTCGGATTGCCCGGATCTGAGCGAGCGAGCCCCGCCGCACCTCGCGCTTCGGATCGTGTCGCGCGACGCGCAGTGTAGATACATGCACCAGCGAGGGCCGGCGCAATCTGGCCATGCGCGCCACGTCTGCCATCGCAGCAGTCACGTCTTTGCCTTCACCACCTCGCCGTCCTCCTTGGCGAAGTCGCCGATCGCCGGGTTCCCGAGAATCTCGAGGACGACCTCCGACGGGCGGCAGAGGCGAACCCCGTTCGCTGTGACGACGAGCGGGCGATTGATAAGGATCGGGTGGGCGAGCATGTGGTCGACGAGCTGGTCGTCGGTCCACTTCGGGTCGGCAAGTCCGAACTCCGCGAAGGGCGTACCCTTCTCGCGCAGCAACTGACGCGGCGTCAGGCCGGCGCGAACCATCAAGTCGACGAGGGTCGCACGGTCGGGCGGCGTCTTCAGGTACTCGACGACCACCGGCTCCTCGCCGCTCGCGCGGATCATGGCGAGCGTATTGCGCGAGGTGCCGCAAGACGGGTTGTGGTAGATCGTGACGGTCATTCTGCCTCTCCTGCTCTTCGTCCGCGGCCGGGGTTCAACCGGGCTCTTGCTCACTCCAATATTTCTTGTATTAATGAATTCATGGATCATCAAGACGCCGTCGCCGCCCTCGCCGCGCTCGCCCACACACATCGGCTCGCGCTCTTTCGTGTGCTCGTCGCGGCCGGGCCTAACGGGCTGACGGCGGGCGAGATGGCGGACGCGGTCGGCATCGCGGCGACAAACCTGTCGTTCCACGCCAAGGAACTCGACCGCGCCGGCCTGTTGCGCTCGTGGCGGGACGGCCGCTTCGTCCGCTACAGCGTCGATGTCGAAGGCATGCGCCGCCTCGTCACCTTCCTGACGGAGGATTGCTGCGGCGGCCGGCCGGAGCTGTGCGGCGACCTCCTCTCGATCCAATCCAGCTGCGCGTGCGACACCACCAGCGATGGAGACCCTCGTGAGTGAAAAGACGTACAACGTGCTGTTCCTGTGCACGCACAATTCGGCTCGCTCGGTGATTGCCGAGGCGATCATCAATCAGATCGGCCGCCCGAAATTCCGCGGATTCAGCGCCGGCAGCATGCCGAAGGGCAGCGTCCACCCCTACGCGGTCGAGATGCTGACGCGGCTCAATTACGACGTCTCGGGCGCGCGCTCGAAGTCGTGGAGCGAGTTCGCAGCGCCCGGTGCGCCGGTGATGGACTTCGTGTTCACGGTCTGCGACGACGCGGCGGAAGAGACCTGTCCGGTCTGGCCCGGCCAACCGATGAGCGCGCACTGGGGCGTACCCGATCCGTCGCGCGTCGAGGGCTCGGAAGCCGAGAAGCGTGTTGCCTTCAACGACACGCACCGCATGCTCTACCAGCGCATCTCGATCTTCATCAACCTGCCGTTCGAAGGCCTCGACAAGCTCGCGCTGCAACGCCGCCTGGACCAGATCGGCGGACGTATCGCTACGGACAAGGGAGCGGCGTGAGCATGACGTTCCGTTTCACCAGCCGGCTCGCGGCAGAGACCGTCGGTACGGCATTCCTGCTCGCGGCCGTCGTCGGCTCGGGCATCATGGCGGAGAAACTCGCCGCTGGAAACGTAGCGGTGGCGCTGCTTTGCAACACGATCCCGACTGGCGCCATCCTCTATGTGCTGATCACCATGCTCGGGCCGGTGTCGGGCGCGCACTTCAACCCGGCAGTGACGCTGGTGATGCGGCTCAGGGGCGAGTTGGCAAGCGCGGACGCGCTGACTTACGTCGCCGCGCAGGTGGCCGGTGGCATCGTCGGCGTACTGCTGGCCCACGCCATGTTCGAGCTGCCGATCCTGCAGTTGTCGGCCAAGGTCAGGACCGGGCCGGCCCAGTGGCTGGCGGAAGCGGTGGCCACGTTCGGATTGCTGCTGACGATCCTGATCACAGTGCGGGTGAAGGCCGAGGCGCTCGCGGCGAGCGTGGCGCTCTACATCACCTCCGCCTACTGGTTCACCGCATCGACCTCGTTCGCCAACCCGGCGGTGACGATTGCGCGGTCGCTCTCGGACACCTTCGCCGGCATCGCGCCATCGGGCGTGCCGGCTTTCATCGCGTCACAGCTGCTCGGTGCGCTGGCCGCAATGACGGCAGCGCGGCTCATCCTCGGCGAGACCTCCGCACCGGGTGGTATCGAAGAGCGGGCGGGACAACCGGTCCTCTGACAATCTGCGCGGCGGACACCTACGTTATCGCGAGGTTTGCCCCGCTGCCCGGAACGAGGAGCCTGCCATGATCGACACCTCCAGCACCAAGGGACGCCTCATCGCGGCCAGCACCCGGCTCGCCGCGGTCCGTGACTGGCGGGAGGTCTCGCTCGCCGATATCGCCGCCGAGGCGGGATTGACGCTCGCCGAACTGCGCGAGGCGTTCCCGTCCAAGGCGGCCATCGTCGCCGGCTTGATGCGGGCGATCGACGCGGAGGTGCTGGCCAAGGCGCCCAGACCCGACGGGACACAGAACGCGCGCGATCGCCTGTTCGAGGTCGTCATGGCACGCTTCGACGCGCTCGAGCCGTACAAGGCGGCGCTCGCCTCGATCACGACGGGACAGGCGCCCGATCCAAAGCTCGCCGCCGCCGCGCTGTCCTCCCAGCGCTGGATGCTGGAGGCCGCAGGCATATCGTCCGACGGCCTGGACGGTGCGGTCAGGACGGCCGGGCTCGCCTCTGTCTACGCTACGGTGTTCCAGATCTGGCTCGCCGACGATGATCCGGGCCTCGCCCGCACCATGGCGGCGCTCGACCGGCGGCTTCGGCGCGGCGAGAGCGCCATGAGCCTCGTCGATGGCGTGTGCGGCGCGATGCGCCGGCTCACAGGCGGCATGCGGCGCGGCTCGGGCCCCGCGACACCGACCGAGACACCCGCGCCGGCCGCAGGTCCGCCGCCAACCTGATGCAACGCCTCGGCGTTTGCCTCGGACGCGAGCGGCCCTTATGGTCGCCGCGCCCGAATTCACGCGAGGAGCACGCACATGTCAGTGAAGCGTCACGAGCCGTCGAAGATCTATTCCAAAGTGGTCGAGGCCAACGGCTTCGTCATCACCTCCGGCATCGTTGCCGAGAACATCAACCAGGACGTGGCCGGCCAGACGCGCGAGGTCCTCGCCGAGATCGACCGACTGCTCGCGCGCTGCGGCACCGACAAGTCGAAGGCCGTCTCGGCACAGATCTGGCTCGCCGATATCCGGCTCCGCGACGCCATGAATGCGGTCTGGAACGCCTGGACCGGCGGCGAGAACCTGCCGACGCGGGCCTGCGTCGAGGCGGCACTGGCCGATCCTCGGATGCTGGTCGAGATCCAGGTCACGGCGGCGAAGTAGTCCGCTGATGTCGAACGAGCGCACGCCGCCCGCGACGCGGGCGGCCTTTCGCCACTTCCTGACCATCCCGACCCGGTGGGGCGACAACGACCTCTACGGCCACGTCAACAACGTGGTCTATTACTCGTACTTCGACACCATCATAAACCGCTACCTCATCGATCCCGGCGGGCTCGACATCCACGCGAGCCCTGTGATCGGCATCGCGGTCGAGACGCAGTGCCGGTTCCACCGCTCGTTCGCCTATCCCGAGGACGTCCAGGCGGCACTCGCCGTCGGCAAACTCGGCACGTCCTCAGTGCGCTACGAGATCGGGCTTTTTGCTCCAGGCGAGGACAGCGCTCGCGCGGAGGGACATTTCGTGCACGTGTTTGTCGACCGCGCGACGATGCGGCCGGTGCCGATCGGCGATCGCATGCGAACAGCGCTCGCTGCGCTCGCCCGCGGCTGAGGCACCGAAAGCTTCCGATCCAGATCAGCTTTGAAGACGCTGCATGTCTCTGCGTTGCAACGCTTCGCCGGTTTGCGGCGACATGCGGCAATCACGACAGGCTGGCGTCACGGCGAAGCACTTATCCTGTGGATATCGCGATTCGGTTCCGTCATTCCGCAGGATAGCCACGATGAAGACCCTCGTTCGCCTCTCGGTATCGAGTGCAATTGCCAGTGCCGTATTGCTCGGTGCGTTCGCCACCTTCGACGACGCTGACGCGGCACCGCGCCGCCGCATGATGCGTGGAACCGACACGGGAGTCGCGCAGACCCTCCACAGCATCCGGCGCGAGCGCGGGCTCAACTGCCTCGTCGATCACTTCCACGTCGGCAACAGCGCCGGTATGCGCACTAAGAAGACGGCCGAAGCCGCCGCGATCAGCGACTGGGCGAGCTTCACGGCCTGGGAATACGGTACACTCTGGGGGAACTTCCGTGTTGCCGCCAACAAGACGGTGAGCTGCGAGCCGAGCGGCGCCGCCTGGGGCTGCTCGGTCAGTGCGCGTCCCTGCCGTCGCTGAGAGGGGCGCACGCGCCCGTCACGCAAGAGAATCGAGTCTCGACGGGGCCGCCGTGACGAAGCCGCCGGGGTCGCGGTGCTTTTGTCGGTACCGCGGATCGCGTTTCTTTGCCGCGTCCGAGGTGGCCAATCCCCGAGCCCTCTGATATCCATTCCGGCCTTATTCGCCGGCCGATGGACGTCGGGGCGGCCAGGGGAGGCCAAGACATGAAGTTTCGTCCCGGACACGCGCTCACGGCATTACTGCTGGCGCTCATGGTGTCGGGGCCCGCCGACAGGGCATCGGCCCAAAGGCCGATCACTCTGAAGCTGCACCACTTCCTCGGGCCGAAGTCCTCGACGCACGCCAACATGCTCGAACCGTGGGCGCGGCGCGTCGAGGCGGCGAGCAAGGGTCGGCTGAAGATCGAGATCTACCCGTCGATGTCACTCGGCGGCAAGCCGCCCGACCTCGTTCGGCAGGTGCGCGACGGCGTCGTCGACATCGTCTGGACGGTGAACGGCTACACGCCCGCGATCTTCCCGCGCTCGGAAGTGTTCGAGCTGCCGTTCGTGCACACCAACAATCTCGTCGCGACCAATCTCGCGCTGAAGGAGATGTTCGACAGGTACCTCGCCCCGGAATATCGCGGCACCAAGGTGTTGTGGCTGCATGTCCACGCCGGCCAGGGCCTGCAGATGGCGGACACCGAGGTGAGAAAGCCCGACGATCTCAAGGGCAAGAAGATCCGCATTCCGTCGCGTACCGGCGCCTGGCTGCTCGAGGCTCTGGGCGCGGTGCCGGTCGGCATGCCAGTGCCGGAACTGCCACAGTCCCTCGCCAAGAAGGTGGTGGACGGCGCACTGGTGCCTTTCGAGATCATTCCGGCGCTCAAGCTTCAGGAGTTGACGAAGTACCAGATCGAAGGCGTTGGCAACCTGCGCTTCGGAACCATCGTATTCCAGGCCTCGATGAACGAGGCGCGGTTCAGGAGCCTGCCGGCCGACCTGCAGAAGGTGCTCGTCGACGTGTCCGGCGAGGGCTGGCTGCGCGATCTCGGCCGCATCTGGACCGAGAGCGAGCAAGTCGGCCTCGATCTCGTCCGCAAGGCCGGCGGCAAACACGTGGTGCTGTCGGATGCCGAGATGGTGCTGTTCCGCCGGAAGCTGGAGCCGGTCGTCGAACGCTGGATCGCCGAAGTGTCGAAGAAGGGTATCGACGGCAAAGCGCTGGTGGCTGCTGCCCGGGCCGCCATCGCACGGCATGCGAAGTCACACTAAGATGCACGACAACGGAGAGGCACCGCAGGACGATGCGCACCGCGAGCGCCAGAGACTGGTTCCGCTGCGCCGCCTGATCGAGGGCTGGGCGCTCGTCGGTGGTCTGGTGCTGGTCGCCGTCATCCTGATGAACGTCTTCAGCGTCGCATCGGGCGCGCTGTTCGGTCGGCCGCTCGCCGGCGATTTCGAGATGGTGGAGACGGGCGTCGCCGTCGCTGCGTTCGCCTTCCTCCCCTGGTGCACGTTGACTGGCGGCCATGTCAGTGCCGACGCGTTCACCGAGCGCGCCGGGGCGAGGACGAAAGCGGCACTCGCCATACTTGCCGCTACGATCGGCGTCGCCATCGCCGGCGTGCTTTTCTGGCGCATGTGCTACGGTCTCGCCGACCAGATTTCCTACGGAGAGACGACGGCCATCATCAGCATCCCGCTGTGGTGGGCCTACGTGCCGGTCGTCGCCTCGCTTGCACTCCTCGTCGTGGCGGCCGTGATTGCGCTCGCCGATGCCCTGCCCGCGCGCGACATGTGGCACGACTGATCGGCGGGGGCTTCCTGTGGACGATCCCATCACCATCGCCCTTGCGGGGCTCGGCGTGATGATCGCCCTCATCGCGCTCCGCATACCAGTGGCCTACGCGATGATCCTGGTCGGCGGAGCGGGCGCGGCGATCCTCAACGGACCGCACGTGGTGCTGGCCCAACTGAAGACGCTCGCATTCTCGCAGTTCTCGATCTACGACCTGTCAGTGGTGCCGATGTTCGTGCTGATGGGTCACCTCGCCGCGCATGCGGGACTCAGCCGCGACCTGTTCCGTGCCGCCAACGCCTGGCTCGGCTGGATGCGCGGTGGTGTCGCGATCGCGGCCGTCGTCGCCTGCGCCGGCTTCGGCGCGGTCTGCGGCTCTTCGCTGGCTACCGCCTCGGCGATGGGGCAGGTCGCGCTGCCCGAGTTGCGTCGGCTCAATTACGCGCCCTCGCTGGCGACCGGCACGCTGGCGGCCGGCGGCGTGCTCGGCATTCTGATCCCGCCGTCGGTGGTGCTGATCGTCTACGCGATCATCGTGGAAGCCAACATCGTGACAATGTTCGCGGCGGCCCTGGTGCCCGGGCTGATCGCAGTCGCGTTCTTCATAGCAACGATCCTGATCGTCACGGCGCTTAGGCCCGAGGTCGCACCGCGGACCGCCGGCGTGCCCCGGGCCGAGTTGCTGGCCGCGACCCTCGGCGTACTGCCGGTGGTCGGCGTATTCGGCCTCGTCATCGGCGGCATCTATGCGGGCTTCTTCAACCCGACACCGGCCGCCGCCGTCGGTGTCTTCCTCGTCGGCATCTACGGCATATCGCGCGGTACGGTGCGCTGGCCCGAGATGCGGTCGAGCCTGCTCGACACGGCCCGCACCAGCGGCATGATCTACATGATCCTGTTCGGCGCCGAACTTTTGAAGATCTTCATGTCGCGCGCCGGGGTTCCGCAGGCGGCGGCCGAGCTGGCACAGACGAGCGGGCTCGGCCCTTACACGATCCTGCTGATCCTGATCGCCACCCTGATCGTGCTCGGCTGCCTGATGGATTCGCTGTCGATGATCCTGCTTGTCGTGCCGTTCTTCTGGCCCGTCATCGCCGGTCTTGATTTCGGCATGGGGCAAGAGGACACAAAGATCTGGTTCGGCATCCTGGCGCTGGTGGTCGTCGAGCTGGGTCTCATCACGCCGCCTGTCGGCATGAACGTCTTCGTCATCAACGCGCTGGCGCCCGACGTGGCAATGCGCAAGACGTTCGAAGGCGTGGCGCCGTTCATCCTCGCCGAGATCGTTCGCGTCGGCCTGCTGATCGCATTCCCGACGCTGACGCTTGCATTGCCACATCTGATGCGGTGAGCCGCGAAAGGAGAGCCAGCGTCACGTCGCCGGCCCCGGCCGACAGAAATCGAAGTCACAGCCGGCGGGCGCCTGCGTCACGGAGGTCCGGAACAGGCGATCGTAGCCGCGCGAGTCGGCCGGCACGCCGACGGCAGGGCGTGCAGCGCGGCGACGGGCGAGTTCCTGCTCGTCGACCAGGAGATCGATGCGCCGCTCCTTCACGCTGAGGCGGATGCGGTCGCCCGTTTCGACGAGGCCGATCGGTCCGCCGACCGACGCCTCCGGCGCAACGTGGAGCACGATGGTGCCGTAAGCGGTGCCCGACATGCGCGCGTCCGAGATGCGCACCATGTCCCTGACGCCCTGCGCCAGCAGCTTCTTCGGGATCGGCAGAAAGCCTGCTTCCGGCATGGCGTAGTCGGAGCGCGGGCCGGCGTTCTGCAAGACAAGGATGTCGTCCGCCGTGACATCGAGTTCCGGGTCGTCTATCCGCTGTGCGAGATCGTCGAGCGATGCGAAGACGACGGCGCGCGCCTCCTTCTCGAACAAGGCGGGGGTCGCCGCCGAGCGCTTGATGATGCAGCCGTCAGGAGCGAGCGAGCCGAACAGGGCCACGAGACCGCCTTCCGGCTCGAGGGGGGCGGCGGCCGCCTTGATGACGCGGCGATCGACGTAGGCCCCCTCCTCGGCCGCGAGCCGCTGGCCGAGCGTCTCACCGGTCACCGTCAGACAATCGAGGTGCAGGAGCGGCTTCAATTCGCGCAATACGGCGCCGATGCCGCCTGCTGCGAAGAAGTCCTCCATGTAGAACTCCTGTCCGACCGGCTTGACGGCGGCGACCACCGGCGTCGTGTCGGACAATTCGTTCATGCGGTCGAGATCGAGCTTCACACCGACACGTCCGGCGATCGCCGCAAGATGAATGACGCCATTGGTGGAGCCACCGATCGCGAGGAGTACTCGGATAGCGTTCTCGACGGACCTGGCGGTGATTATCCGGTCGGGCGAGAGGTCGGAGCGGGCGAGCCGCACGGCCTCGGCCCCGGTCGCCTCGCCGGCCCTGAGCCGGTCGGCATGAACGGCGGGGATCGCCGCCGTGCCGGGCAGCGTCATGCCGAGGCTCTCGGCGATCGCCGCCATCGTCGACGCCGTGCCCATGACCGCGCAGGTGCCGGCGGTCGTGACGAGTCGCCCCTCGACCGCCTCGATCTCGGCCTGGCTCATCTCGCCCGCACGATACTTCATCCAGAACTTGCGGCAGTCGGTGCAGGCGCCGACCCGATCGTCCTCATAGCGCGAGGTCATCTGCGGACCGCCGATCAGCTGGATCGCCGGCTTGCCGGCGGAGGCGGCCGCCATCAGCTGTGCCGGCACGGTCTTGTCGCAGCCGCCCATCAGCACGACCGCATCCATCGGCTGTGCGCGGATCATCTCCTCGGTGTCGAGCGCCATCAGGTTGCGGAACTTCATCGAGTTCGGTGCCAGCGTCGATTCATGGAGGCTGATGGTCGGGAACTCGAGCGCGAGGCCCCCGGCCGCCGCCACGCCGCGCTTCACCGCGTCGAGCAACTCCGGGAAATGACGGTGGCAGGGATTGAACCGCGAGTGCGTGAAGGCGATGCCGACGACGGGCCGCCGCAGCTCGTCCATCGAGAAGCCCTGCGATCTCGCGAACGCGCGCCGCATGTAGATCGAGAAGTCGCGATCGCCGTAGCTCTGCAGCCCGCGCAGGAAGCCGGTCTCACCGTTGTCGTCGCTGCCGCTCATCGCCCGTACTCGCCCATCCTGATTGCCGTGCTCCGCCGCCCCGCCACTAGAAGCGGTCGGTTAACGGTTCGTAAAGGGTTTCGGCTTCAGATTCGGTTAACCCTACCATGCGCGCCGCGCCGATCCGCGCCGCCCTGCGCCATCGCAAGCACTTCCAATGGCCAAAATCATCGACACGCTGCCCCGGCGCACGACCTCGACTCTCAACGACGTGACGAACGACACCGGACGCGTCGCATTCTGCGGCCCGGTCGTGATCTCCGCGATCACCGGCCACCCGATCTCCGAGATCGAGGCACGCATCCACGCCTTTCGCGAGAAGCCGGCGAGCCGCGCCGTCGTCAAGGGCACCTACACCGAGGAAGTCGAGGACGCACTGGCCGCCTTCGACTACCGCATGGTGTCTGTGGCCAGCTACATGCACATGGAGCGCAAGGTGCGTCCCACGCTTTGGGCGTGGATGCAGAAGCCGCGCAACGCCTGGGCACACTATATTCTCGCCGTGCACAAGGGACGCGAAGGCCACTGGATCCTGGTCAAGGGCGTGAAGCTCTGCGACACCTACACGGGCGGCAAGTGGCAGTTCGTCTGCGACGGACCGCACCGTGGCGCCCGCATCATGGAGATATACGAAGTAAAGCGTGCGCTGCCCGAGGCGGAGTGAGCCCTACCGCGACGCCTCCACGCGCCGCCACGACGCGCAGACCTCCGGGTCGGCCAACAGCCGCACGATGATGCGCGCGATCCGCTCAGCCCACGCCTGCTGGCCCGCCTCGTCGCGGATCAGGTCCTGGCGCACCTCGATCAGCGCATGGGCGAGACCGCGCCGTGAGCAGTGCGTCCACATGGTATCGCCCTCGAGACACCCCTTGTAGGGCTCGTTATCGCCGACAATCAGATCGTGCTCGGCGTAGAACGCCTCGAGCAAAGGCGCGGGGAAGCGCGCATCCTTGTCCCACAGCACGCCCACGTGCCAGGGCCGGGGCACCCCCTTCCAGCTCTCGGTAAACGAGTGGATCGAGAGCACCGCCGGAACGACACCACTTTTGAGACACTGGTCGAGAACGCGATCGATGGCGTCGCGATAGGGCCGCCAGTAGAGGCGGATGCGCTTGTCCCGCTCCTCGTGCGAGAGATTGCGATTGCCCGGCACGATGGCGCCGTCGGACAGTCGCATGACGAGCGTCGGATCGTCGGCGCCGCGATTGGGATCGATCAGCAGTCGCGAGTAGTGCGAGTGAATGGCGGGTGCGCCGAGCATGGCCGCCAGTCGCCGCGTGATCGCCTCGGCGCCGATGTCGTAGGCGATGTGGCGCTTGAGCTGCTCGGGCGGCAGGCCGAGCGTACCATACTCGGGTGGAAAAGCATTACGCGCGTGATCGCAGAGAAGCACAAGCCCGGCATCGGCCGGTCCCGGAACGATCGTATAGCTGTCGCTGATCTCGGCCGCGATCACGGGCCGTCGGCAGGTGGGCGGGGTCATGGCCAGCGACTATAGCTCGGCCGACAGACTTGTCGAAGGGCGACGGCGGTCGCCCCCTTGACCGCGCCGGTACAAGGCGTAAACGAGCGCGTCGGGGCGCTGGTGGCGCCTCCAACAAGATCGCCCGGGGGAACAGCCATGCTGCGCATCGCCGACAGTCTCAATCGTCTCGGCACAGAGACCGCCTTCGAGGTGCTGGCCCGCGCCGCAGCCCTGCAGGCCGAGGGCCGCGACATCATCAACCTCGGCATCGGCCAGCCCGACTTCAAGACTCCGGGCCATATCGTCGAGGCAGCCATCAAGGCACTGCGCGACGGCCATCACGGCTACACGCCGGCGAACGGCATCCTGGCTCTGCGCGAGGCCGTCGCGCGCGATCTCCACAAGCGGCACGACGGTGTGGAGATCGATCCGGGCCGGATCGTCATCATGCCCGGCGGCAAGCCGACGATGTTCTTCGCGATCCTGATGTTCGGAGTGCCGGGTGGCGAGATCATGTACCCGGACCCGGGCTTCCCGATCTACCGGTCGATGATCCAGTACACCGGTGCCAAACCGGTGCCGATCGCGCTGCGCGAGGAGAACGGGTTCGCGTTCTCGGCGGACGAGGTGCTTGCCCAGATCACGCCCGCGACGCGGCTCATCATCATCAACACGCCCGGCAATCCAACCGGCGGAGCAGTGCCGAAATCCGAGATTCAGAAGCTGATCGCAGGCCTCGCCGGCCACCCCGACGTCGCCGTCATGGCGGACGAGATCTATTCGCAGATGCTTTACGACGGCCGCGAACACGAGAGCTTTCTCAAGTATCCGGAGATCGCAGATCGCCTGATCCTGCTCGACGGCTGGTCGAAGACGTACGCGATGACCGGATGGCGGCTCGGCTTCTCGGTCTGGCCGAAGGGGCTCGTCGATCATGCGGTCCGGCTTTGCGTCAACAACCACTCGTGCGTCAATGCGCCAACGCAGTTTGCCGGCATCGCCGCCCTCGAAGGGCCGCAGGATGCGGTGCATGCGATGGTCAAAGCCTTCGACGAGCGCCGCCGCGTCATCGTCGCCGAACTGAACCAGCTGCCGGGCTTCCGCTGCGTCGAGCCGGGTGGGGCGTTCTATGCATTCCCCAACATCGAAGGCACCGGCATGAGTGCGAGGGAACTGCAGGGACGCATGCTCGAGGAGGCTGGCGTCGCCACCGTGGCCGGCACATCGTTCGGCATCTGCGGCGAGGGCTACATCCGTTTCTCGTACGCCAACTCTACCGAGAACATCAGAGAGGCGATCCGCCGGGTCGGCGCCATGCTGACATCTGGATGAGGCCGGCAAATGCAGCGTCAGTGACACGGTGTTTTACCGCCGCTTAACCCTGCCGCGGCTACCCCTTTATGCTGGGGACCGCATGCGGGGGCCGGCATGCTGCGCATCATCGCCGTCATTCTGATTCTGCTCGCCGGGGCGAAACTCGCGGTCGGCGAGTATCTCTACCGCATGGCGACCCAGGATCTCGTGGTGCGCGCCTATCGGGACGCGGCCGTCGCAGGCTGCTCCAGCACCACCAGACTGCTTGGCCTCGGCATCGACGCGGTCGGCTGGCGGATGGCCGGCGACGTCCGGCTCGAGATCGGCCGACGCGATACGGGCGTTCACATCTGGGATACCGGGCACGAGCTGTGGCGCCAGCGCTGGCGCGATCCCTTCCTGCACCTGACCGCGCGCACCGGCTCCGACAGTATCACCTGCACCTACGACGTGCTGCGCGGCATGGCCGCCGTGAGGCGCGGCTGAGCCCCACTGGGCCGGCGACAGCGTGGCAGCACATCCCTAGCGTGGCATGGCCGTCGAGCCACAACCGCGTGCTGTAGATTGCCGTGTCCGGAGCGTCCTGTGGACATCGTGTGGGTTGCGGATTGACCAAAAGGGTGCCGATCTGATTCTAGCCGCGTCGGGAAGCAGGCCGCAGCGGCCTCTTCTCGCGTCCAGGTTGCGTAGATGGGACGATGCCGCAAGTGACTTCAGTCAGATCAGGCCTTGCAGCGCTGTTTGCGCTCGTCGCCGCCGTGCTCTCCGGCTGCGCCGGCGACCGCGACGCGCCCGAGATCGACCTTGCCACCGCGCCGGCAACACTCGGCGCCGGCTACCGGCTTGCCGCTGGCGAGAAGCTGAAGATCACAGTGTTCGGCGAGCCTGACATGTCGGGCGTATTCGAGGTCGGCCCGCGTGGCACCGTCTCGCTTCCGCTGGTCGGCGAGGTGCGGGCAGAGGGCGGCACGTTGGAAGCGTTCCGCAGCCGCCTCTCCGGCCGCCTCGCCAGCGGCTACGTCAACGCTCCCAAGGTGGCGGTCGAAATCGCCGCGTACCGACCGATCTACGTGCATGGAGAGGTGCGCACCGGCGGCGAATTCCCGTTCAAGGCCGGGGCACGGATCAGGGACGCCATCGCCATGGCAGGCGGCTACAGCTATCGCGCCGAGGAGAGCTACGTTCTGCTCACGCGACCGGGTTCCGATGGGCCGCGCCGTGTACCGGTGACCGCCAACCTCATGGTGTTCCCGGGCGACAACATCCGGGTCCCCGAGCGCTTCTTCTGAGCCCGGTTTCCGAGCCCAGTATTGCTTGCCATCGCCATCGAGCGACCACACCGTCCGCCACCATCTGCAGGTTGCAGGAGCCGCCGCTTTCGGGCGGTGGATAACGCTGTGGATTAGGACCAGCGCCGCCGGCGCGCCACCCCGCGATCGCCTCCGAGGTTCTATGCATGGCCGCTCTCGCCGACACGGCGGGCGGCCTGGTGGGGTGACGGACTGGCATGTACGCGTGGCGTGCGAGAGAAGCCGGGTGTCGGCGCAGAGCCGGACGGTTACGCGGGCGGCTGCTCCGGCCGCTTGTGGAACTGTGTCTCATCCTCGCCGCAGCCCTCGCCGCCACGCCGGCCCTCGCCCTCGATCTCAAGGAGATCGGCGCCGACCTCGCTGTCACACCGGCCCACATCGAGCGGCTGAAGACATGGGAAAGCGCCAAGGTCAACGGCGCCCGAACCGCTGGCGAGATCGGTGATCCCTACGGACATCCAGAATACCGCCGCATCGGCAATTTCCTGGTCATCAATCGCGTCGATACTGCACTCGTCTACGACAGCAACGTTCTGGCGGCACCGGTTGCTGCCCGCAGCGACCTCACCTGGGTGACGACGCCGCTGCTCGTCGTACGCTCCGACCTGCCGCGCCACATCCTCGACCTGCAGCTTTCCGGCACCTTCGCCCGCCAGTTGCGGACAACGTCGCTCGATCACGACGACGCCAGCGCCCGCATCGCCGCCATCTTCCATATCGACCACGCTCATATCCTGTCGCTCAAGAGCGGGATCGCTCTGACGCACGAGGACCGCCTGGCCGTCGGCGCGGCCCTGAACGCGACCTCGCTGACGCCGATCCTGCACAGTTTCGCCGCGGCCGGTTTGAAACGCGACGCCGGACGACTGTGGGCTTCGAGCGGTGTCTCCTTCGACGCCTGGCAGTACGACGACGTGCGCAACGCCGCCGGCGCGCCGATCACTCAGGGCCACCGCGACACGAGCGAGGCCGCGGTCGACTTCAAGCTCGGCTACCGTTTCTCTCCCGGCTTCGAGCTGATCGGGCGTGCCAAGGGCCTCAGGCGCCAGAATACAGGCGACGTCAATGTCGACACCACCGCCTGGGGCGCCGAAGCCATCGCCGGCATACGACTCGAGCTCGGGCCGCTTTTCCGCCTCGCTTTCGACGGCGGCTACGGAATCCGCGACTATGATCGCGCCGGCGTCGCGACGGCCGGTATCGGGCTCATAGAAGGCCGTCTGTCCTGGCTGGTGACGCCCTCGCTCACCACACACATTACCATCAGCCGTGCATTCGACGACGGAGTAGGCACCGCCACGGCAGGCAGCGGCAGCGGCGGACGCGTTCAACAGCAGGCCGGCGCCCGCCTCGACTATTGGCTTGCCAGAAACCTGATGTTCACACTCGGCGCCGATTATCGCGAAACGGCGTTCCAGGACGGCGGGCGAGTCGATCAGCGTTTGACGGGCCAAGCCCGCCTCAAGCGCCACATCGGCCCTGGCCTGATTCTGTCACTGGGCGTCGAGCACCTGGACCAGCGATCCACGGACCCCGCGTTCGACATCAAGAGAAGCCAGATCAGCGCGGGGGCACGGATCCGGTTCTGAGACCAACCGCGAATGCGCCGCGACGAGACGAAAGCACAGGTCGACGAACCGCCCGAGGATGGCCTCGGGCTTGGTGACATCGTTGCGATGCTGCGTCGCCGGTTTGGTCTGATCGCCACCGTCACCACCATCCTGACGGCGATCGCCGTCGTCGTCGTGCTCGTCTGGCCCAACCGCTACGAGGCGATCGCCGTCGTCCAGCTCGACCCGCGACCTAAAAAGGTTACACGGTTCGACAACGTCTACGAAGACCTCAAGCCCGACACGCCGACGATCGAGAGCGAGGCCGAAATCGCCATCTCCGGGCCGGTGCTGCGTGCGGTGATGACCCGGCTCGGGCTCACAGACGATCCGGAGCTTACCGGTCAGACCGGAACCTTCGACGAGATCCTGCGCCGCCTCGGTTTCGCCGTCGGCAGACCTGCTTTGCAAACGATCCCCCACCACCCGCCGGTCAGCGAGCCGGCCCGCCCCGGTGACTTCGAGCAGCTCTCGGGCGCGCGCGGCGGACCGGACGGCCTCGAACGGGAGCCGGTGTTCGCCGCCTTCAACGACCGCGTCAGCGCGCGACGGCTGCGCAATACGCAACTGATCGAAATCCGCTATTCCTCACGCGATCCCGTCAAGGCAGCACGCGTCGCGACCACCATCGCCGAGACCTACATTCTCGCCCAGATAACGTCGAAGCGGGAGGCGTCCGAAGTCGCCAACGCGCAGATCGAGAAGCGCATCGTCGAGTTGCGGCGGACCCTGGCCGGAGCCGAGCGCGACATCGAGCAGCTCAAGAGCAGGCTCGGCGTCTTCCAGGCGCAGGGCGGCGAGCTGACCGAGCGCCAACTCGCCCGCGAGATGGAGAGTCTCGTCGAAGCGCGACGTCGCACGGCCGAGGCGGCGGCACGTCACGAGGCAGCGCGGCGCGCCCTGGCAGGCGGACCGGGCCATGCCCCGGGCACAGCAGTCGACAGCGCAGTCGTGTCGATCCCCGAGATGTTCCGCTCACCAACGATCAGGGCACTCGCCGAGGCGCTCGAGAAGGCCGAGCGACACGCCGAAGAGTTGCGCATCAAATACGGCCATCTTCACCCCGTGCGTCAGCGAGCCGAGGCCGACAGTGCGGCAGCGCGCGCGGCCCTGATCGGCGAACTCGCCAACATCGTCGCCACCGCCCGCGCGGAGCACGCCATCGCCGAGGAGAGCGAACGGCAACTCGACGGCCGCCTCGACACGCTCAAACGCGAGATCAGTCGCGTCAAGGCACACGAGTGGCAGCTCAAGGCGCTCGAGCGCGAGGCGAAATCGACGCGCGAGATTTATGAGCATCTTCTCTCGCGCCGCAAGCAGATGGCGGAATCCGCCGACCTTCAGATCGCCGACGCACGGGTCATCGATCGGGCGACCGTGCCGCTGCGGCCAGCGTCGCCGAAGCGCAAGCAGATCGTGCTCGTTGCGCTCGTCGGTGCGGTTCTGGCGGGCATCGGCCTCGCACTCGCCCTCGAACTCCTGAACCCGGGTATCTCCTCCCCTGCACATACCGAGCGCGACGTCGACCTCGCGCTCATCGCCGCCGTGCCGCGACTGGCCGATGCGCGACAGACGCAGAGGGACCTCATGGAACAGGTGCGCACCGTGCCGCTCGGAGCATTCGCCGAGTCCGTGCGCGAGATCCGCCTGGCGCTTGACGACGGCCGACCGCCCGGCCGCCAGCTCACCGTCATGCTGGCCTCGGCGTTGCCGGGTGAGGGCAAGTCGGTGATCGCGGCCAACCTCGCCGCACACTATGCCGCCTCGCCCGGCCGCACGCTGCTGATCGACGCCGACATGCGGCGTGGGACGCTCACACGTCACCACAGGACGGCACCGTCGGACGGTCTCTACGAGGTGCTCGCCGGCAGGGCTGCCGCCGAGGATTGTATCCGCCAGGACGGTCCTGGCGATAGCTGGTTCCTGCCGTCGTCGCGCATGCCCGACTTTGCAAGCCCCGCCTCCGAACTGCTCGCCTCGCCGGTGATGACCGGGCTGATGGCGCAGCTCGCAGCCGAGTTCGACACCATCCTGATCGACGCGCCGCCGATCCTTCCCGTCGTCGACAGCCGCATCCTCGCACAGCACGTCGATGACATCGTCATCGTGGCGACCGTGCGCAAGACTCCGAAGGAGATGGTGCGCCGGGCGTTGAAGGCGCTCGCCCAGAACGGCTCGAAAGTGCTCGGCATTGTCGTCAACGGCATCGATCGCTCTGACCGCTACCGCCCGCAGGGCTATACAAGCGAGTCGAGCACCGTCGCGCGACGCGCCGCCTGAGAATGGCCGCACGACAGCAGCAGTTTCTTCAGCATGATCGGATTTAATGCTGGCGCTCAGCATGTCCCTGTCGAGCCGCGTACGGAACCCTGCATGTCCACGCCATCGATTGCCGGAACCGCCGGCCCACAGCGCGCAGAAGCTCGCCCTGCCGCAATCGCAGTGCCTGACGCGCGCTGGTCGCGACGCGTCGCGATAGACGTCATCGGGCTTGGCGACGTCGCGGCCGTGGTCGCCGGCCTCGCGTTGGCCGCCACCCTCCACGTGCGGGATGCCGGTCCCGCGCTCAAAGCCATGCAGTTGCTCCAGGCCGGTCTCGTGGCCGCGCTCGTGGTTCACATCTGCCTGAGATCCGCGGGCCACTACCGGACGGATCGCCTTCATGCGCTGCCCGCCCAACCACTGGTGCTGCTGACCTGCCTCGCCGTCGCTTGGCTCGCCGGGCTTGGCCTGGGCCTACCGTCCGCCGTCTCGAATGGTCAGTTCGCGATCGCATCGGCGACCTGGATCGCCGCGTCTTTCGCGCTGATGCTCGCCAACCGCCTGGTGGGTGCGCGCATCCTGTCGCGTGCCACTCGCGACGGCCGGTTCGACACGCGTGTCGCGGTGTTCGGAGCAGGCGCCGTCGCCCGTCGCGTCCACGACCATCTGGCCGCGGACCTGGGCGGCATCCGTTTCGTCGGCGTCTACGACGACCGGCTGGCGGACGAGCGGCTGAATGCCGAGGGGCTGCGCGTGTCGGGACGGCTGGACGACCTCGTCGCCGCCGCGCGCGACGGCGCCATCGACGCCATCGTCATTGCACTTCCCGCCCAGGCAGACGGACGCATTGCTGCGGTAGCGCGCCGGCTCGAGCATCTTCCGGTTTCGCTGCACGTCGTCACGCACCTCGCCTCTGATCTCGTCGGCGAAGGACCGGCACATCGTGTCTCGAGCCTCGGCGCTGTCGGTCTCCTCGACGTCAAACGCAGGCCGCTCGCCGACTGGGCGCCGATCGTCAAGCGCACCGAGGACCTGGTGGTCGCGGGCCTGCTGCTCGCGGCCGCACTCCCTGTGATGGCGCTGATCGCGTTCGCCGTCCGCCTAGAAAGCCCTGGTCCGGTGCTGTTCGCCCAGCGCCGACGCGGCCTCAACGGCCGTATCTTCCAGGTGCTCAAGTTCCGCACGATGACGGTCATGGAGGACGGCGCGAACCTTTCGCAGGCACGCGCCATCGACCACCGCGTCACGCGCGTCGGCTGGCTCTTGCGGCGATCCTCACTGGACGAGCTGCCGCAACTCTGGAATGTCATGCGCGGGGAGATGTCGCTCGTCGGCCCGCGACCGCACGCGCTCGTTCACGATGACCAGTGGGGCGAGATGCTCGAGCGCTACGCCAACCGCCACCAGGTCAAGCCGGGCCTGACCGGGCTCGCGCAGGTGCGCGGCTGGCGCGGCGAGGCAGACAGCATCGACAAGATCGAGCATCGGGTGGCCGGCGATCTCGAGTACATCGCCAATTGGTCGCTGTGGCTGGACCTCTCCATCCTGGCGCGGACGGTTTGGGTCGTGCTCAGCGCCCGCAACGCCCATTGAGCCGAGGAGCTTCCACGGCATCATGGCAACGCGTCTCAGGCTCACACCGCTGCCGATCGTGCTGCTGGTCGCATCGTTCCTGGCACCAACCGAGCTTTCCCTGTACGTCGCGGGCTTGCGACTGCCGCCGCACCGGATCGCGTTGCTGCTGATCCTGCCTTTCGCGATGGCTCGCTTGTTCCAGCGCCGCGGACCGCGTCTCGGTGCCGCCGACGCGGCGGTCGCGCTGTTCACCGCCTGGTCGGTGTTCGCGCTGACCTATCACGGGACCGGAACGAGCGGCCTCGTGTTCGCCTCCTCGCTGGCGCTCGAATGCCTCGGTGCCTATCTCGCTGCGCGTGCCTACGTCCGCAACGAGCAGGATTTCCGCGGGACGCTGGCGACGCTCGTCCTGGCGATCGCGATCGCTGCGCTGATCGCGCTGCCCGAAACGCTACTCGGCCGCCACTTCACGCACGATGCGATGCAATCGCTCACCGGCTACATCCATCCCCGAGCGCTCGAGCGCCGGATGGGGCTGCTGCGCGCCTACGGCACGTTTGACCACCCGATCCACCTGGGCACGTTCGCGGCCAGTCTCGCGGCGCTCGTGTGGTGCGCGAGCCCGCGGCTCAGCCAACGTTTCATCGGACTGAGCGTGGTCGGCGCTGCCACTCTCGCGGCCCTCTCCTCGGCGCCGATACTGTGCCTCGCGCTGCAGATCGGACTGCTCATCTACGAGCGCATGACGCGAGGATTGCCTTCGCGCACGTTCCTTTCGCTGGCGGGCCTGGCGCTCGCCTTCGCGCTCATCTCACTCGTCGCCACGCGATCACCGTTCGCGTTGATCGCGACTGGTTTCACGCTCGATCCGTGGACCGGCTACTACCGCCTGCTGATCTGGGAGTACGGCATCGCAGCACTGCTCGCCAACCCGGTCCTCGGCATCGGCCTCGCCGAGTGGGAGCGTCCGCACTGGATGTATTCCGAAACGGTCGATGCCTTCTGGCTGTTGATCGCCATGCGCACCGGCTTTCCAGGCATCGTGCTGATGCTCACCGCCGTTGCCCTTGCAATCCGCACGGTCTGGCGGGCGAGCGGGCCGCGAGCGCCTCGGCCCATCCAGCGGATCGCTCGCGGCTGGATCGTCGCACTCGTCGCGATGTCGCTGGCGGCGGCCACGGTGCATCTCTGGAACGTTGTTCACACCTACTATTTCTTCTTCCTCGGCCTAGCGGGCTGGATCGCCGACCCCGCGCGGCTGGGGCAATCGGCAGTCGTTCGACCAAACGCGCCATCGGACGCCCTCTCGAGGCGCCGGTCGCGCTGGAGTGAAAGCCCAGCGGCGGCGGCCGATGCCGTCGGCTGCCCCGGCCGATCCTTCAGACAGCGGCCAGCGGCAACGCCCGCCGTCCGCGTGTCCTGCGGCTGACCGCACGGGGCTGTTACCTGCGGCACCGCGCATCGTCTCCGTCTGCGCCACGGTCCGCTCCGTAGACCCTCTTGACTTCCCAGCGCAACTTATCAAATAAAACGAGCGTTCATTTTTGTTTGTGCGCATGCGAACACAACGCCTGTTCGCATCCGCACATCCGGAGCCACGAGACACGCCACGCCATGCCGAAGCTCAAACCCGAGACGCAGGCCGCCCGCCGCGCGCACATTCTCGATTGCGCCGAGAGGTGCTTCGCACGCGCCGGATTCCATCGCACGACGATGGCACACATCTGCGCCGAGGCCGGCATCAGCGCGGGAGCCCTTTACGTCTACTTCGACAGCAAAGAGGCGTTGATCGAAGGCCTCTGCGAGCGCGACCGTGCAGCCTTCTCGGAGCGCTTCCAGGCACTGGCCGCTGCGCCCGACACTCTTGCCGCCCTCGCCGCACTCGGTCGCCACTACTTCGTCGAGGAGCCCCCGCACAAACAGAGGCTCTCCGTCGAGATCGGCGTCGAGGCCACCAGGAACCCACGGGTCGGTGAAATCTTCCGCGGTGTCGACGGCTATTGTGGTCAGAGCTTCCGCGCGCTTTTCGAGCGCCTCGCCGCCGAAGGACGCATTGCCCCGACGGTCGATATCGAGACGCTGTCCAAGGTGTTCATGGTGATCGGCGACGGCATGTTCTGGCGCCGCGCCGTAGACCCCGGCTTCGACGCCCAGGCGTTGTTGCCGGCCATCGTCGACGTCATCGGCCACCTGCTCGATCCGCACAAGTCGTGCCCCGTTCCGGCGCCGCCGCCGGAGCCCGCCGAGGAGATTGCCTGATGCGCGCCTGGCTCAAGCGCCTTGCCGTTCTTGCCTTGCTGATCGCGGCCACCGCCGGCGCCGTCGTACTCTATGCGCCCGACAGGGTCGCAGCGCTCGTCGCAGAGCTGGCACCGTCGGCCGCTTCGGGGTCCGACAATTCTCGGCCCGCACCACCGAAGACAGAGTCCGCTGCCCCGCCGGCCGTCACGGTGACAACCGTTGCTCCACGTGGCCTCGTCTCCGAGGCGCGCGTCACCGGCACCCTCGTCGCTCGCGACGAGGTGCTCGTCGCGCCGCAGGTCGAAGGCCAACGCATCGTGGCGCTGCTCGTCGAGGAAGGTCAGCGTGTCGCCAAGGGCGATCTGCTCGCACGGCTGGTCAGTGACAACATCGATGCCCAACTCGCCCAGAATGCCGCAGCGATCGCCCGGGCCGAGGCCTCGATCGCGCAAGCGAGAAGTGCCATCGTGCAGGCAGACGCACGCCTCAAGGAGGCACAGAACGCCTACGCTCGCGCGGTGCCCTTGAGCCGCGACGGCTACATGCCGACGAGCACTCTGGAGACGCGGGAGGCCGCCGCCACCTCGGCGCGCGCCGCAGTCGCCACCGCGCGCGATGGCCTTGCCGTAGCCGAGGCAGAGAAGCGACAGGCCGAAGCGCAGCGCCGCGAGATCGAATGGCGCCGGGACAACACCGAGATCCGTGCGCCGGCGGCCGGCATCGTCAGCCGGCGCACCGCCCGCGTCGGCGCCATGGCGAGCGCCCAGAGCGAGCCGATGTTCCGCATCGTCGCCGACGGCATCGTCGAGCTCGACGCAGAGGTGCCGGAGGCAGAGCTGGCACGGATCGAGCCGGGGCAGCCAGCCGTCGTCGCGGCGGCAGGCGGTGTCATCCGCGAGGCGCGCGTACGCCTGGTCTCGCCGGAGGTCGACCGGTCGACGCGGCTCGGACGCGTGCGCCTGGCGATCGGTGATATGGCCGATCTCAAGATCGGCGGCTTCGCCAGGGCGACGATAAAGCTGGCAGAGCGGCGCGGCCTCGCCGTGTTGCAGAGCGCGGTGATGTACGACGCGGAAGGGCCCTACGTGCTTGCCGTCGAGGACGGTCGGGCCCGCACACGGCGCATCGCACTCGGTATCGTGGCCGACGGCTACGTGGAGGTGACGCGCGGCCTCGATGACGGCGCCTCTGTCGTCGCCCGCGCCGGTACCTTCCTGCGCGACGGTGACGCCGTCAGTCCGGTACCGATGGGCGGCACGCCGACCGTCACCACAGGTGCCATCCCGCCTTCGACCGAGCAGCGCCGGCGCACGGGAGCGTTGCGATGAACCTCAACATCTCTGCCTGGTCGATCCGCAATCCCGTGCCGTCGCTGGTGCTGTTCATGGTGCTGATCGTGCTCGGCTGGTTTTCGTTCAGCCAGCTTGCCGTCACGCGCTTTCCGAACATCGACGTGCCGGTGGTCGCCGTTACCATCGCGCAACCCGGCGCCGCGCCCTCCGAACTCGAGACTCAGGTCACAAAAAAGGTCGAGGACCAGATCGCCGGCATCACCGGCGTGAAACACGTCACCTCCTCGATCGTCGAAGGCCAGTCGACGACGACCGTGCAATTCGAGCTCGGCATCCCGGTCGACCGCGCCGTCAACGACGTCAAGGACGCCGTCTCGCGCATCCGGAGCGAGCTGCCGCGTGGCATCGAGGAGCCGATCACGCAGCGCATCGACATTGAAGGCCTTCCGATCCTCACGTACGCGGCCCGCGCGCCTGCGATGACGCCGGAAGCGCTGTCCTGGTTCGTCGACGACGTCGTCACCCGGCGGCTGCAGAGCGTCGCCGGCGTTTCCAAGGTCGAGCGCGTCGGCGGCGTCACGAGGGAGATCCGCGTCGCGCTCGATGCCGATCGGCTGGACGCGCTGGGCATCACATCCGGCGACGTCAACCGGCAACTGCGCGCGACCAGCGTCGATCTCGCCGGCGGGCGCGGCGAGATCGCGGGCCGCGAACAGGCGATCCGCGCGCTCGGCGGCGCCGACACGGTCGAGCAGCTGAGGTCTCTGCGCATCGCACTGCCCGGCGGTCGTCACGTCCGTCTCGACGAGGTCGCCCGGATCACCGACGCGGTGGCCGAGCCGCGCTCCTTCGCCGAGGTCGATCGCGCACCGGTGGTCGCGTTCGCCATTACCCGCGGCAAGGGCGCGAGCGACACGGTGGTCGCCGCGAAGGTCGCAGCGGCGGTCGCGCAACTCAATGCCGCCCATCCCGGCGTCTCGATGACCCTCATCGACGATGCCGTCCAGTACACGCTCAATGCCTATAACTCGACGATGTCGACGCTGATCGAGGGTGCCATCCTCGCCATCATCGTGGTCTTCCTGTTCCTGCGCAATTTCCGTGCGACCCTGATCGCGGCAATCGCGCTGCCCTTGTCGATCGTCCCGGCGTTCTGGGCGATGGAGGCGATGGGTTTCTCGCTCAACCTCGTCAGCCTGCTCGCCATCACCATCGTGACCGGTATCCTCGTCGACGACGCTATCGTCGAGATCGAGAACATCGTCCGGCACATCCACATGGGCAAGTCCGCCTATCGGGCCGCGCTCGAGGCCGCCGACGAGATCGGCCTCGCCGTGATCGCGATCACCGCAACGATCATCGCGGTGTTCGTGCCGGTAAGTTTCATGGGTGGCATCGCCGGCCAGTACTTCAAGCAGTTCGGCCTGGTGGTCGCAGCGGCGGTGTTCTTCTCACTGCTCGTCGCGCGCCTCATAACGCCGCTGCTCGCGGCCTATTTCATGCGGGCGGTGCCACACGACGACAAGGACGGATGGACGATCCGCACCTACGCGCGCCTGCTCGACTGGTCGGTGCGCCATCGCCTCGTCACCGTCGCACTTGGTCTCGTCGTGTTCGCCGGCTCCATCTACTCGATGACGCTGCTGCCGTCGGGCTTCTGCCGCCCGAGGACAACGGCCGCATGATGATCGCAGTCGAGCTGCCGCCCGGCTCACGCCTCGACGATACGCGCAAGATCGCCGACCGCGTAGCCGGCCAGCTCGCCCAGCGTCCCGAAGTGAAGCGTGTCTACACCATCGGCGGCCGTATCCTCGGCGCTGGCGACGAAGTGCGCAACGCCACGCTCGTCGTGCAGCTGGTCGACAAGAAGAAGCGCACCCTCGCGCAGGACCAGGTCAAGGTCGCCGTCGCACGTGCCCTCGGCCGGATTCCCGACATCCGCTTCTGGTTTCTCGAGGAGAACGGCCAGCGCCAGTTCCAGATGGTCGTCTCGGGACGCGACGGAAAGGCCGTCAATGCCGCAGCAGCGGAGCTGACCAGCCAGCTGCGCGACGTGCCGCTTCTCGCCCAGCCGAGTTCGACGGCCGAGCTCGACCGGCCCGAACTCAGGATCGTACCCCGCGCGGACGTCGCCGCCGAGCTCGGCGTCTCGACGGAAGCGATCGCCGAGGCGGTGCGGATCGCTACCATCGGAGATGTCGGCCCAGCCCTCGCCAAGCTCAACACCGGCGATCGCCAGATCCCGATCCGCGTCCAGCTGACCGAGACCGCCCGCGAGAGCCGGGACATTCTCGCCGGCCTGAAGGTGATGACTGCGTCAGGCAAGGCTGTACCGCTCGCCACCGTCGCAAGGATCGAGTTCGGCCAGGGACCGACCGCCATCACCCGTTACGACCGCGAGCGGACTGTGACGCTCGGCGCCGATCTCGCCAATGCGGCGCCCCTCGGCGACGCCGTGGCCGCCGTCTACAAGCTGCCGGCGGCGAAGGCGCTGCCGGCAGGGGTGACCCTGAAGCAGTTTGGCGACGCTGAGATCATGGGCGAGGTGTTCGAAGGCTTCGCGAAGGCTATGGGCGCCGGTCTGATGATGGTGTTCGCCGTCCTGGTGCTGCTGTTCTCGAGCTTCCTGCAGCCGATCACCATTCTGTTCTCGCTGCCGTTGTCGATCGGCGGTGCCATCTTTGCACTGTTCATCACCAACAAGTCGATCAGCCTGCCGGTGGTGATCGGCATCCTCATGCTGATGGGCATCGTCACCAAGAACGCCATCATGCTCGTCGACTTCGCACTCATTGCGATCCATCGGGGCGTAGCCCGCCGCGCGGCAATCGTAGATGCCGGTCGCAAGCGGGCCCGGCCGATCGTGATGACCACCATCGCGATGTGCGGCGGCATGCTGCCGGCGGCGCTGTCACTGGACAATGGCGGCGAATTCCGGGCACCGATGGCGATCGCGGTGATCGGCGGGCTCATTTCCTCGACAGTGCTGTCGCTCGTGTTCGTGCCGGCGGTGTTCACGGCAATGAGCGAGCTCGGCGACCTCGCGGCCCGCCTGCTCGGTCGCTTCGTCGGTCCGCGTGACGAGCCGAACGAGGCAGTAAAGGGGCACGACACCACGCCGGTGTCGGCTCCTGCAGAATAGCGATTTGTTCGGAGCAACTACTTGCTCCGCGACGCGTATCCGGCCTAGCGTGACCGCCAACGCCTCTTTCAGGGAGTATTCGACATGTTCGATGCACGTAGCCTGCTCGAAGGTATGATGGGTGGTGGCGCACGTCAGGCGCCCGCTCAAGGTGGCGGCCTGGGCGATATCCTCGGACAGCTCCAACGCCAGCTCGGCCAGCAGGGCGGTAGCGGCGCACAGGGCGGTGGCGGTCTCGGCGACATCCTCGGCCAGCTTCAGCGCCAGCTCGGCCAGCAGGGCGGCGCGCCGGCCCAGGCGCCCCAGGCCGCACCCGGCGCAGGCGCCGGCGACGGCGGCCTCGGCGACCTGATGCGCAACATGTTCCCGGGCGGCGATGCCCAGGGCCGGGCCGCAAGCGATCCGGGCGCGGCGCCACGCGGCGGCGACGCACCGGCTCCAGGCGGCCTCGACGACATCCTCGGCCAGCTCCAGCGCCAGCTCGGCGGTGGCGCCGCCGGGCGCGGTGGCGAAGCGCATCCCGGCGATCAACCTTCCGGTGGCGGCGGTGGGCTGTTCGACATGCTCGGCAAGGTGCTGGGGCAGGCGACGCAGGGCGCGCGCGAGGGCGCCGGCCGCATCGGCGAGGCGACCGGGGCCAGCGATGCCCTCGGCCGGATGACCGGCGGACGCTCCGCGGACGAGCTACTCGGACAGCTCAAGGAGCTGATCCAGAACAACAAGCTAGGCGCCGGCGCCGCCCTCGGTGGTCTCGGTGCATTGGTACTCGGCACACAAACGGGCCGGTCGGTCGCTGGTGCTGCCGCCCGCATCGGCGCTCTCGCGCTGATCGGCGGCCTCGCCTACAAGGCGATGCAGAATTACCAGGCCGGACGCCCGCTGATCACGGGTGCCGATCCGGTCCAGCCCGCACCGCAGGGCAGTGGCTTCGAGGCCGAGGCGGTCACCAACGACACCGCAACGCTCTACCTGCAGGCGATGATCGCTGCGGCTGCCGCAGACGGGCGCCTCGACGAAACCGAGCAACAGCGCATCATGGCTGGGCTCCAGCAGGCCGGTGCGCTCGAGGGCGCCGAGGAGTTCATCGCCGAGGAGTTCAACAATCCAGCCGAGCCGGAGGCCCTGGCCGACGCGGTCGAGACAGAGGAGCAAGCGGTGCAGCTCTATACCGCCGCGCGCCTCGCTATCGACCCGGACACCGACGCGGAGAAGCAGTTCCTCGCGCGCCTCGCCGCGACGCTGGAGCTCGATCCAAAGCTGGTCGCCCACGTCGACGCGAGCGCGCGCGGCGTCGCGTAGCAACGGATCACGAGTTGCACGAGGGGTGTTCCGCAGCCGCGGGGCGCCCCTCGATCGCGTCCACGGTCTGCCTCAGACGCGGACTGCCTCAGGCGCGGGTCATACCCCGCCATCCTTGGTGAAGAAGACGTCCACACGCTGCCCCGGCTTCAGAGGCGGCTTGCCGTCGAGATCGACCATCACCTCGAGAACATCGACGTCGCTCGGCTTGCGCGGACCGCGCGCCGCAAGCCGCGGCGGCCCGAGCGCCGGTGCAATCGACGCGACCTTGCCCTCGAAGGTCTGATCGGGGAACGCGGTCGAGCGCGCGAGCACGCGCTGGCCGATCCGAATCTTGGCGAGGTCACGCTCCTCGACCTCGGCCCGAAGGCGCAGGCCGTCGAGATCCCCGATGACGACGTGCGGCAGCGGCTGGGTGGGCGAGGCCATTTCTCCGGCCTTGGCGTTGAGCTCGATGATGCGGCCGGCAAGAGGTGCTCGCAGGCGATGGCGATCCAGCGCAATCTCGGCCAGCGTCAGCTCGCTGCGCGCCGAGGCGAGCGCCGCTTCGAGGCGATTCGGCGCCGGCAGATTGGCGACCGTCAGCGCCCGGGAAAGCTCGACGCGGCCATCCGCCACGGCCTTCTCGGCTTTGGCGAGCGCGGCGCGGGCGCGGCTGACATCGTCTGCGGTCGATGTGCCGTTCCGCCGGCCGACGACAGCCTCGTCGAGCGACAGCCGTGCGTCGGAGAGCGTGCGTTCCGCATCGGCGAGGTCGTCGGTGCGCCGGCGCCGGTCCTGAGCAGGCTTGCCGGTGGCCGCCACCTCGTCGCGGTCTCGCTTCAAAGCCTGCTCGTTGGTGCGCAGCGCCGAGATGCGGGCTCTGACGTCGCGATCGTCGATGGTCATGATGAGATCGCCGGCCTCGATGGCGTCGCCGAGCGCGACGTGCAGGTCGGCGATGCGGCCTGATGCCTCGTTCCTCAGCCGAGTCTCGCCGCCGCGCGGCTCGACCCTGCCGGGCGCCGCGGCAAGCCAACCCTCGGGTGGCGTCACTTCGCCAGCCGCCGGTGCAGCGGTCGCAGGCCGCGAAACGATATTCTGGTTGATGCCGGGCTCGCGCGCCTCGGCGACGCGTACAGGCCGCTTTGCCGGCTTGTCGGTTACCGGCAGGCCAGACAGGAAGTCGGATGGACGCAACTCGTGCAACGCGTAGCTCGCGGCTCCCGCGAGCAGTGCCGCGACGACCAGCGTCACTGCTGTCGAGTCGGCGAAGCTCGCGCGCCGGTTGCCGGAACGGCCGGCGCCATCACGTGCATTGTCAGACATTGGCTTTGCGCTTTCTCGTCAGGTCGTACTGGGTGACGTTGTCGCCCGTCGCCGGGCGTGCCTCGTCACCGATAATGCGGCCGTCCTCGATACGGATGATACGGTCGGCATAGGCATGCGTGCGCGGGTCGTGCGTCACAGCAAGTACCGCACGACTGTCGTCCTTCGCGATCTGCGCGAGCAGCGCCATCACCGCGTGTCCGTTCTCGCTGTCGAGCGCCGCAGTCGGCTCGTCGGCGAGGATGACCGACGGCGCGCTGGCCAGCGCGCGCGCCACTGCGACGCGCTGCTGCTCACCGCCGGAGAGATTGCGAGGATAGTTGCGGAGGCGGTGGCCGAGACCGACCTCGCGCAGCGCCGTTTCGGCGCGCTGGATCGTTTCGGCATAGCGCATCCCGCGCACGTCGAGGGCGAGGCGCACATTCTCGAGCGCGTTGAGCGTCGGAAAAAGATTGTAGGACTGGAATACGAAGCCGACATGACGGCGTCGCAGCTGGGCGAGTTGCTCGGCGCCGAGCCCCTCCGTCGTCTCGCCCTTGATCGAAAGCGTGCCGGAGGTCGGCGTCAGAATGCAGCCGAGGATCGACAGCAGCGTAGTCTTGCCGCTGCCGGAGGGCCCCATCAGCAACGTCAGCTCGCCGGCGTGCAGCGTCAGGTCCACGCCTTTCAATGCGCGCACCATACCGGCACCCTGGCCGAGTTCCTTGACGATCTGATGGGCTTCGATGACGACCGGCTTGTTCATCGGCTGAACACCATGGCTGGATCGATCCGCGTCACCTTCATGATCGCCGAAATGGCGGAGATCGCACACATTCCGACGGTCAGTGCGAACAGTGCCGAGGCGAGCCCCGGCGTCATGATCATGGGCAGCGCCGAGTGCTTGCTGGCGGCGACGACCGCCAGCGCTATCGCCATGCCGAGCACATAGCCTATCACCGCGCTCAGGCCCGCCTGGGCCAGGATCACCTTGTGGATGTAGCCCGACGACGAGCCGAGCGCGCGCAGTGTCGCAAACTCGTTCAGGTGATCCTTGGTGCTCGAATAGAGCGTCTGCGCGACGATCACGGTGCCGACGAGCGTGCCGAGCAGCGCGCCACCGATCAGTGCCACGCCGGCGCCGGTGCCGAACAGCCAGTGGTCGAGGCTACGATTGCGGAATTCGGCTTTCGTCAGCACCTCGATATCGGGAAGGCGACGCGAGAGTTCCGCTCGCACGGTCTCGAGGTCGGCGCCCGGCTTCAGCTGCACCATGTAGTAATTCGCCGCACCGCTCGGAATGCCGAGCAGCTGGCGCGCCCGGGTGAGAGTGGTGAAAACGTAGGGGGTGGTGGTGAACGAGCGAATGCCCTCGGTCAGCGCGGCGACGCGCACCCTGCCGCGGTCGATCTGGCCGGTATCGCCGACCCCCGTGATGCCGAGGTTCTTGAGATACGTCCGATCGACGGCGACTGCCTCAGGCGCCTTGATCGCCTCCGCGTTGCCCTCGACGAAGCCCCACGGCGTCAGCCCGCCGTCCGCTATGTCCGTGCCGATGACGACGCAAAGCTGGGCGCCGCCGTTCTTCTTCTGCCAGCGGTTGAACGTGGCGATCAGCGGCACGGCCGCGGCCACGCCGGGTGTCGAGAGCGCCTGGTAACGCTCATTGCCGACCAGGAGGCCCGACTCCTCGAGGCTCTTTGCGCCGTATGCCGTGATCCAGAGGTCGGCGCGCGATCGGTCGATGACCGCCGTGATGATGCTGCTCGCTCCGAAGTACAGACCGAGCTGAACAGCGACGAGCACGATAGAGAACAGGATGCCGACCAGGGTCACGGCCAGCCGGACGCGGTCGTGAAACAGATTGCGCATCGCCAGAGTGAGGATCATCGCCCGGTCTCAACTCACACTCGTTGGCTTCGCCGACTGGGCGGCGGGCCTCGTTCCTTGCATGGGCCGGCGACTGGCGCTGCCCTTGATGCGATTGCTGCTCCGGTCGAGACTAGGCCTACCACGGCATGGCGCTCGGACCTTGCCGCAGAGAACCAACTGCCCGCTGCGGCCATGCCGGGCCGTGGCCTTCAGGGCTCGCAATTGCGAAAGTGAGCCTTCATATATGATGCCAGCTTGCAGGTGACCAGCACGACAAACTCCGGCACACCCTGCGACGCAACGCATCATATGGCCTCAAGCCTATGATCTTACTACACTAACTTTATCCGACGCGGCACCTGCGCTAACCACGATTTGTCGTTTTTCGCGATTAACCCTGAACGCCGGGCGAAAAGGAACCGCCCCGGAACCGGCGCGGTCCGGGCCGGAACGAGACGAGGATCGAGCCATGATGACAACGATTGACCGGGTTGGGCGCGTGACGCGGGCGCGACGTCCGCTTGTGGCAGGCGCTTTTGGCGCGCTGGCGGCGCTCACTTTGTCGGCCGTGGCGGCCGCGGCATCGCCCGCCGGCGTCTGGATCGACGATACCGGCCAGGGTGCGGTCGAGATCGCTCCATGCGGCCAGGCGCTGTGCGGGCGCATCGTCTGGCTGAAGAAAACGACCGACGGCCGCGGCGAACCGCTCACCGACAAGCTCAATCCCCGCGCCTCCGAGCGCAGCCGCCCGATCTGCGGGCTGCAAGTCATCGGCAATCTCGCTCGCCAGCCGGACGGTACGTGGGACGAGGGCTGGATCTACGATCCCAAGCAAGGCAAGGCTTTCGACGTCGCCGTTGAGGTGGCGGGCGCCAACCGGTTGCGGGTGATCGGCTATCTCGGCACCCGCTTCTTCTCGCGCACGCTCATCTGGACGCGCGCACCGTCGGAGATCAGCCGCTGCGCGCCGCGCGAGGCATCTGCTAGGCCTGCGCGCTAGTATCGCTCTCTGCATCCGTAGCGGGCGCAGGCAGGCGCGCCAGCGCCACCGCGCTCGCTGCTTTCGCGAACGCCGCCACGCGCTCGGCGACCACGCTACGCTGACGGTCCAGCACGATCATGTGATAGCAGTCGTTGAGTATGACTGCCTCGACCGGACCGGTCAGGCGCCGCTGCAGCACCAGCGCGCTCGACAGGTCGGATTGGTCGTCCTCGCGGGAATGGATGATCAGCGCCGGCTGGCGGATGCGTCCGAGCCGCTTCAAGCCGGCACGCACCATCCGGCGGAATTCGAGCAGGGTGCCCCCTCGCCTGCCGAACACGTCCCGCATGTCCCGGCCATCACGCATCAAGCTTTCGATGACGAAGCGGCGCGTGCGCTCGTCCTTGATGCCGAACGGCTGGCGGACGGAAAAATTGAACAGGTCGGCCAGCCATTTCTGGCGGATCAGCCGGAACAGATGCAACGTGCCCGGAATCGCCCAGCCGTTCGGCCAGAACGTCGGCGACATCAGCATCAGGCCGGAAACGCGATCCGGACGTTCGGCGGCTAGGTGGAGCGCAAGCATGGCACCAGCGGAGATACCACCGACGAGCACGACCTCGCAGTCGCGCGCGAGAGCTTCGTGGGCCTCCATGACGGATGCCAGCCAGTCGCGCCACGTGGTCGTATTGAGCAGAAGGTCGCTGCCACCGTGTCCCTTGAGAAGCGGACAATGCACAGTGAAGCCGTCACGATTGAGTTGTTGCGCAAGAAAGCGCATTTCGACCGGCGTGCCGCCGAGGCCGTGAACCAGAAGGATACCGACCGGGCCGCCATCCAGCCGGATCGCGCCGGCAAGGCCGCGCAACCGGCCGCCGGCATTCGCCGGTGCCGATCGATCCCCAGGACGTGCATCCGAACTCGAATCGCCACCCGTGCTCATGATCGATAATTACTCTTCGTCTTCTGCTGCTCTTCGACTGTCGTCACTGCCTGCGAGCGCCCGTGCCATCCGGCAATCCCGCAACAAGCCCATCGGCGCTCTCCTGCACCGCTACGTCGCTCTGGTACGATGAAGGGTTCGCCTCCGCCTTCCATAAATCTTTCGCTCAAGGCGCGAACCCACTGCCCCGGGTCGAGAAAATCAGCTTCGCTCGACACAAGCAGCGACGATAGCTCAAACCGCGCTGCCGAGAACGCCTCGCCCCGATCAAGGTTAACGTCGCCCTTCCGGTTCCATCGGCGCGGGACATCTGGCGACGGGGCGCTCACTTGGCCGCGCCGAGGCGAAGGCACAACCAAAAAATGCGTCATCAGCCTGCCGCATGACACCAATAAACGTTGCCTTTGCAACGTATTTTCAGCCAGTTAACCATCGACGGCTGCGAAATCGTCGCACCCGCGGGGCCGGTGCTTTCCTCATGTCGTGAACGGTCGGCGCGCCGATATGAGACGGTTCGACTGCCTTGCCCTTTTGCTTCGAAATCCGTCATGCTCGCGCTGTATTGGCGCCCTAGACGAAAAGCTTCGGGCAGCCGACATGAGGGGGAGACGCTCTGCCGCCCCACCGCAGCCTCGTCCCACGTCCAGGGCATGGGAGCAAAATGACGTGAATTTGGTTCGAGCCGCCGGTCTGGCGGCGCTCCTCGCCGCCACGCTACCGATGCAGCCGCAGGCCTTGGCCGCTGCGCCGGCGCTCAACCGCGCCGACTATGACGCTTGCCAGGCCGACAACAACGCCGACCTCAGAAAAGCCGTCGAGACGGTGACATATAAAGCCCTGAGCAGCGGTCTCACCCGGCTCGAACTTGCACCCATCCTCGAGCGCGAATGGCGCGAAGGTGGCCTCGACGAGATCATCAACACCCGCGTCGACCTCGCTGTTGCCGAGATCAGCGAGGAGACGAGCCTCGCCGGCCACCTGCGCTCGCTCGCCAACAGCGAAAAGGCCAAGGAACTCGCCACCGCGGTCGCTGAGCGCGTGTTTCGGTCCGAGGCGATCCACAAGGCCATCGAGCTGCTGGCAGCGAACGTCGGCAAGGGCATCGGCGGATCGATCGACGTCGTCACCGCCGACGCTGCCGAACCGGTCTCGCTCTGCCTGTCCAGCTTTCTCGGGCCGCGCTACGGATCCTCCGTCGCCCGCGCGATCACGCGCGAGGCGGCGAGCGCGTTCGTGGTCAAGCCAGGAGACGTCGCTCCCGACGTGACGACTGGCGACATCCTGCTCAGTTCCCGCGGCGGCCTTGCCGGCGTTGCCGTGCTGATCGTGCGCCGCCAGCTCTCGCGCATGGCCTCGCGCATCGGCCAGCGCGTGGTCGGCTCGGTGCTCGGCCGCCTGGTGTCCGTGGCGGCCGGCGGCGTCGGCCTCGTGCTCATCGCCAAGGACATCTGGGAGCTGAGGCGCGGCGTGATGCCGATCATCGCGGAGGAGCTGAAGTCCGCCGACACCAAGGCGCGCATCCGCGAAGAAATCCGACTGGCGCTGGCCCAGGAGATCAGCGACCAGATGAAGGAGATCGCCGCCGCGACCACCGACCGCGTGCTGGAGACGTGGACCGGCTTTCGACAGGCGCATGCGCAGGTGCTTTCGCTGGCCGAGCGCCATGCTGGCTTTCGCCGGCTGCTCGATGAGACGCCGGCCGGCCGCCTCGCCCGGCTCGACGAGATCGTCGCCATCCTTGCCGCCCGCCATGGCGAAGCCGGAGTTCTCGAGCGGATGGAGAGCGGCGCACTGCGCGATGCACTGACCGGGATCGATGATCCCGGCATGGAAATCGCCCGCGACCTGAAGTCCGTCGATGCCGCGCTCGCCTGGCAGCGGCTCGCGCGCGAGCGCACGGGCGAGGTGGTGCGCAACGCGATCCACAAGCGCACCACGCCCGAGACGCTGCAGCGTGCCGTTCTCATGCGCCTTCTCGACCTGGGCGACCCCCTCGCCGTCGGTCGCATCGCTGCCGTTTCACCTGATGTGCGTCTTGCGCTGCTCGAACTCGACAACGACGATCTCAAGCGATTGGCGCGCGGCCTCAACGAATCCGAACTCGTCACCCTCGCGAGCTATATGACCGGCCTCGACAAGGCCCCGCGTGAGCGCGTGTTGCGCGCGGTCGCCGCTCAGCCTGCGCGCATGCAGGTACTCTCCTCGGAGCGCGTGCGCGATGCCATCGTGGCGAGCCGCGACCAGCTCGCGGCGGTCGCGATGATGCTCAGGGCCGATGCGCTGCTCGAGCCGACCGGCCTCGTCGAGGACGTCCGCCGCGTCGCCGATGGCGCCATCAGGCCGATCCTGCTCTGGGAGAAGCACCCCCACGTCGCCGGCATCGCCGCCGTCGCCCTGTTGCTCATTCTTCTCATGCTGCGGCGCCTGTTTTCTTTGGGACGCCGGCCGTCCCGCACCAGCCCCGAAGCCGGATCGCGCGCCGCATGAGCAAGCCAGAAGTCCGTCTCGTCACTACCGACGACCCCGGCGACGGGCCGATCGCGCTCGGCGCCATGCTGACGGCGTCCGCCGTCTCCGGCGCCAATATCCTGCGCGACATGCGCGAGGCGATCACCAATACGCTCGGCGGTGAGATGATCCGCTACGAGCGCTTGCTCGACCAGACCATCGACCGGGCGCTCGGCAAGCTGGCGGAGAAGGCGGCTGCGCGAGGCTACGACGGCGTCGTCGCGGTGCGCCTGTCGCATCCCGCGATCACGGATGGGGCGATCGAGGTGGTCGCGAGCGGCACGGGCTACCGGCGTATGGCAGAGGCGAGGCCCCCCGGGCCCGGCCGATGACAGATCACATTCACGATGGCCGTCGCTGCTGTGGATGATCGGTGGCGGGGCCGTCGCGCGGCATGTAGCGTCGTTCGACGAACCGAATCGGCGGTAGCGCCAATCGCACGCTGTCGCCGCAGAAGTGGAAGAGGGCCAGCATGAGCATCGTCAAGCGACCGAGTATCCTCACATTTCTCGTGGCGCTGTTGCTCTCTGTCGCCGCTGTCCTTTCCAAGGCTGGTGTCACCGTGCCCGTGATCGGCGGACAAGAGTTCCTGGTGCTGCTCGCCGGACACGTTCTGCTGGTGCTGGGCTGCATCATGCGCGGCATGTAGACGGTTTGTAGCGCGCCGATCCTGCCACTCGGCAGGCACATGACGCATGCGGCATGCGCAGTTCTGACGCGCGTCACATTCGTCCCTGTTCACTTGCCACGCCATCGGCTCTCATGGCCGCATGGCTAATGATTCCAAGCTGCAGGAAACCTTGCGCGAGCTTGCCCCGCAACGCTTGCGGCTGGCAGCCGGCGAGGTCGTACTCGCGTTGGTTCTCACCGGCTTGGCGCTTGTCGCGCTGCTCGCCAGCCTCCTCAGTCGCTGAGGCGCCCCGTCAGGAAGCGCCAGGGTTCGAACGCGTCGGATGCGGCGGTGCCATCTCCGACAGGTCGAGCGTCGACTGATGTCCGATTTTGTCGAACGAGCCGGCAAGCCATGCCTCTGCGGCGTTGCGCCCGAGGTCACGCAGCGTCTTCAGGAAATGCCACTGAGCATTCAGCTTGGTTGAGGCACCGTATGCATCGAGCGCGTGTCCACCGGCGATCCGGTGCAGGAACACCTCGCGATAACGACTGCCCTTGAGATCACCCCGCCTCAGGCACTGGTTGATGAATTCGACGTGCCGCAACTCCCGGATGAGTGGGGCGTTGAAGGAGATTTCGTTGAGCCGCTCGACGATCTGGCGTGACGTGCGCGGCGTAGTGGCTCGTTCGATCGGATTGACCTGCACGATCAGCACGTCGCTCGATGCACAACAATCGAAAAAGGGAAACAACACCGGATTGCCCATGTAGCCGCCGTCCCAGTAGGGCACGCCGTCGATCTCGACGGCCTGGAAGGCATGCGGCAGGCAGGCAGACGCGAGCACCGCATCGACAGTGATCTCGCCGGTCGCAAACACGCGCACCCTCCCCGTGTGAACGTTCGTCGCCGAGATGAAAAGGTCGAGAAATCCGCACGTCCTCAGGCGCGCGAAGTCCACCTCGCCCTCGACGAGGTCGCGCAGCGGATTGAGATTGAGCGGATTGAAATCGTAGGGTGAGGCCACACGGGTGAAGATGTCGAGCCACGTCGATAGCGGGCTCGAGTCGCCACTCCAACTCGACAGCAGCAGATCGAACGGGGTGCCGGAGAAGGGCGTGGCGAGTGCATAATCGCTGACCCGATGCCAGAAGACCTTCAGACTCTCCCGCGCGCGGTCCGGCCCACCCTTCATCAGCCCGTCGGTCATCACGACCGCGTTGATCGCCCCGGCCGACGTACCCGAAATCGCCCCGATCTCGATGCGGCCGTCGGACAGGATGCGGTCGAGCACGCCCCAGGTGAATGCGCCGTGAGCGCCGCCGCCCTGCAGCGCCAGGTTCAGCCGCTTTGCGTCGGCCCGCCCTGTCCAGCCCGCGGGCCGGCCGTCGACGCCGGACTGCGCCGTCACAGTGCCGTCCAGCCGCCGTCGATCGAATAGTTCGACCCGGTGATCGCGCCCGCTGGCTCGGTTGCCAGGAACGCAGCGAGCGCACCGATTTCGTCGACGCTGGCGAAGCGGCGTGAAGGCTGGCGCTCGAGCACCTTGCGCTTGGCCTCCTCGACCGTGATGCCCTCCGCCTTGGCGAGATCGGGGAGCTGCCTTTCGACGAGTGGCGTCCACACGAAGCCGGGCGAAATCGCATTGCAGGTGATGTTCTGCTCGGCGGCCTCGAGCGCGACCACCTTCGTGAGACCGGCCAGGCCATGCTTGGCTGCCACATATGCCGCCTTGTGCGGCGAAGCGGTCAGTGAATGCGCCGAGCAGATATTGATGATGCGCCCCCAGTTGCGCTTTCGCATGCCGGGCAGTGCGGCGCGGATCGTGTGGAACGAGGAGGTGAGATTGATGGCGATCACCGCGTCCCATTTCTCGATCGGGAACGACTCGATGGGGGCGACGTGCTGGATGCCGGCATTGTTGACGAGGATGTCGACCGCGCCGAAATCGGCTTCCGCCTTGGCCACCATGTCGGCGATCTGGTTGTGCCGCAGCATGTCGGCGGGATCGAAAGTCACGCGGGTACCGTGCGCCTTCACTGCTTCGATCGCCGCGCGGTTGTCGTCGGCCGTGCCGAGCCCGTTCATGACCACATTGGCGCCGGCCTTGGCGAGGGCCTGCGCGATGCCGAGCCCGATGCCTGAGGTCGAGCCGGTGACGATGGCGGTGCGGTGGGCAAGCGACATGGATGCTCCTTCGAGTGGCTGTGGCGGCCGGTTCCCTCGGTCGCGTCGGGTGTCTGCAACCGGGGCGCAACGGACCGGCCGACGCCCCAGCGGCAGATGATGCGGCAACGTTCAACTGGAAAGGGACGCCGGCGTCAATTCACCGTGAGCCAGCGCACGCAATCGCATCCCGTGCTGACGGTTCAATACGGCGTGCCGACGTAGTTCTCGGCGATCGTCGTGCGTCCTGCCACCGATCCGGTCACGTAGTCGAGTTCAGCGAGCTTGATGCGATTGACGAACGCACTGTCCTCGGGGAAGCGATGCAGCAGACCGGTCATCCACCACGAGAAGCGTTCGGCGATCCAGATGCGGCGGAGTGCACGCGCAGAGTAGGTGTCGATGCCGACGCGGCTACCGCCGGTGAACCACTCGATCAGCGCAGTCGACAGATAATGGACGTCGCTCGCCGCCAGATTGAGCCCCTTGGCACCAGTCGGCGGCACGATGTGGGCGGCATCGCCAGCCAGGAACAGCCGCCCGAACCGCATCGGCTCGGCAACGAAACTCCGGAGCGGCGCCACCGTACGCTCGAGCAGCGGACCGGCTTTCACCTCGGCGGCAATCTGTTCGGGAAGACGTCGGCGCACCTCGTCGAGGAAGCGATCGAGGCTCCAATCCTCGACGCGGTCGTTGCTGGCAACCTGGATGTAGTAGCGCCAGCGCGTCGCCGACCGCATCGAGAGCAGCGCGAAGCCGCGCTCATGGCTCGCATAGACGAGCTCGTGCGACGCCGGCGGTGCATCGACCAGGAAGCCGAGCCAGCCGAACGGGAAGGCCCGCTCATAGGTGGTGACGGCAGAGGCCGGCACCGAGGCCCGGCATACGCCGTGAAAGCCGTCACAGCCCGCAACGACGTCGCACGCAATCTCGCGGGGACTGCCATCGTGGACGAACCGCACCCGGGCCGAGCCGTCGCCAGGTGCCTTGTCGAAGTCGCTGACGGTGACGTCGGACGCTTCGTAGAAGGTCATGAGGCCACCGGCCGTGCGCTGCTCCATCAGGTCGCGGGTGACCTCGGTCTGCCCGTACACCGTCACTGATTGGCCGCCGGTGAGACCGGCCAGATCGATGCGATGCTCGCGCCCGTCGAAGGCAATCGTGAAGCCCTCGTGTACGAGCCCCTCGCGGCGCATGCGCGTGCCGACACCGAGGCGCTCGAGGAGATTGGTGGTGCCCTGCTCGAGCACGCCGGCGCGCACGCGTGAAAGTACGTAGCCGGCGCTGCGCTGCTCGACGATCACCGCCTCGATGCCGGCCTGGGCCAATGCCTGACCGAGCATCAGGCCCGATGGGCCCGCGCCGATGATGACCACCTGTGCGCGCATCGCTGCGTTTCCCCTGCCGCCTTGCAGCGGAACTATCGCAGGGCAGCGGGGGTCCGGCAATCGGCTTGGGACTTCGTCCGTGCTAGAGGCTGACCGGCAGCCGGATCGGCTGCACCCATCCCGGAGGACGCCCAATGCCCGCCCCACACGTTACCGTGCTCAATGGTCCGAACCTCAATCTGCTCGGTGAGCGAGAACCGCACATCTACGGCGCGACGACACTTTCCGAGGTGGAGGCGGCGACGATCGCGCGCGGCAGGGCGCTCGGGCTCGACGTGACCTGCCACCAGTCGAACCATGAAGGCGTGCTCGTCGACCTCATCCACGCCGCCCGCAAGACGAGTGCGGCGATCGTCATTAACCCGGCCGGCTACTCGTTCTTCTCGATCCCGGTGCTCGATGCGCTCAAGACGTTCGACGGTCCCGTCGTTGAGTTGCATATCTCCAATATTCATGCTCGCGACGAACACCACCGCCACTCCAAGATCTCGGGTGCGGCGACGGCGGTGATCTGCGGCCTCGGCACCTACGGCTACATCGCGGCCATCGAGGCGGCGGCACACATGATCGCTGTCGTCCGGGGACCTCTGCCGACCGGCACGGGCACGCCCGGCGCGAAGATTGGCTGAGGAAAGGCGTGCTTATTGAAAACGTGCCCCGCGGGATCGCTCCCGCGGGGCCTTGTGTCAGTGGAGCGATCGCTCGTAGGCCTGAATGTAACGCAAGACCTGCTCCGAGAAGCCGTCGAGGTGCACCCACTTGCCGTAGCCGACCCCGTTGCGATACGAGGCGACGTTGATCATGTAGGCGCGCCTGGCGACCGGATCGGGCACCTTGTCGTGACTCTGCTCGTCGGTGACGACGATCAGCCGATCATGCGGCAGTCCATTGACGTGATCGATCGCCCGGCCCAGGTACGTGCCGCCGTGCAGCTGCGACTTGACGATCGCATCGATGCCGGCAAGGCCCCGACGCGCCGGCACCTCGACGCAAGCGTCGGTGAACGAGAACACCCTGAGATCACCATGGATCACGGAGGCGAGTGCTGCCGCCGCATCCATGCGCTTCAGGTCAGAGCGTCTCGACAATGCCATGTCCATCGAACCCGACACGTCGACCAGCACGATCGTGCGCCCCTTCAACTCGGCCTGCTCCTCGATCGATGCTTTCAGCGCCTTGTCGATCTCACGATCGAACAGGGGAGCCGCGCGCGCTGCCGCGACGTATCGGAACGGCAGCACGCGCCTCGCGCCCTTGCGCGCCGCGATCGCCTTCCTGACGAGCCGTTCGTCGCAACCGGCCTCCGCCATGTTGCGCAGATTGCGCAACAGCGCGAGGTAGCCAAGCTTCTCCTCCCGGATCAGTCGCTCGAACGTCGCCTTCTTGTCGGCGCCGCCGGAAAGCGCGACCTCCCATGTGTCCGGGCTGTCGAGTTCCTTCTCGGCGAGCTTGCGCCAGGTCGCCGCCTGCTCCTCGGCCTTCGGCTTCGCGTGCACGAGGAACAGGACGTCGCGCAGGCGCACAGGGCCCGGTCGGTCGTACTTGGCGAGCTCGTATGCGTCGAACTTCTCGAAGGCACGCGCGAGGCCCTTCTTGAACTGGGCGGGGAGCGGCCTGCGGCCGTTGCGCCAGTAGACCGCAACGAGCTCGGCGAGTTCGTCGGCACGCTGGACCACCTCGGCAACCGTGTCGGCGACGAGCTTCTCCCGGCCCGCGCCTGTCTTGGCGAGGACGGTCAGCAGGAGCAGCGGCGCGTGGCGCAGATTCATCTTCGCGCGCGCCTCGATGGCGAGGCCGGCCACGATCACAGGGTCCACCTTGGCAGCCAGCGCCGTGATGCGGGCTGCGATGGTCTCGCCGTCCTCGTAGAATTCGTCCTCCCACAGCATGCAGGCGAGCACGGCCCTGCGCAGGCGCGCCTCGTCGTCGAGGCCGCGCGCGGCAGGCGCGCCCTCGTGAGTCTTCTCAGCCTTGCGGCGCTTGCCGATGTTGAGCTTCACGACACAACCCCTTTCACCACAGCACTCGTCGAAATGACAGCCGAGGAACCAGCGAGACGGACACTAACCTAGCGCGTCTGCTTCATTCCGCCACGACGCCGTTACGGGCGCCGGTGGGACTTGCACCCACACGCTCCTTGCGGAGCACTCGGTCCCGAAGGAACCGGTCTCTTCACCATCGGCCGCCGTCGGTCGCCCGGGGAACAGCTGCGGGACGGTCGCGGGGATCGAACCCGCAGGCCTTGCGGCCACCCATCGAAGTATCCGTCCCGTTCACCACCGGACTTGCGCGAAGATGAGGAACCCGGGGAACCCGCTGGCACGGTCGATGCTCTACCGCTGAGCTACCCCGACACTGGTGTCGGGAGTGGGAGTCGAACCCACGACCTTCCGATTATCAGTCGAAGTAACCGTAGCCTTCACCACCGGGCGCCCCGGCACCGTTTCACGGATGCCGGAGCGATCGTCGTCCTCGCTGCGTCACGACACGTTCTCCATCACTCGTCACATGCATGTCGCCGCGTCGCGGCGACTGGTTCGACCGGCCGAGGAACGTCGGAGCTGCGGGACTCATCCTCTCGTACGAAGTAACCGCAGCATTCACCATCGCACCGGCTGCGCTTCCCGCCGCCGGAAAGCGGTTGGGGCAGCGCCGGGCCTCTCGCCGAACTCGATCACACGACACGTTCCTTCGCATTTCTCTCCGATTGGTTGCCCGAGGAACAGACTGTTGCGGTCTTTGGGTCGTTTTGAAGAACGAAGTAACCGCAGCATTCACCATCGGGCGCCATACTCACCAGGGCGTGCTCCGCTCGGCCGGCCAGGGAACGGGCCGAGACGGAACAAAGCGCTCTCTCCTCTGAGCTATCCCGGCATTGGCGCCGGGAGCGGGATTCGAACCCGCGACCTCTCGCGTACAGGCGAAGTAACCGATCTCTTCACCACTGGCCGGTCGAGCGGAGCACGCACCTATTCTTTCGCCTTCCGGTCCCGGAAGGGCGTCATTCGATTTTTCACGTTATTTTCGCAGACGGGCTTTTCGAAAAGAAAAACCCTCCACGACGTTCGTCGGGAGGGCTCGCTCACGTCTCGCGTGAAGGAAGCTGCGCCGTCAGCCGGCGCCTCCCGAGTCATCCCACGACCAGCCACAGGTCGAAAAGCCGCCATTCCGGGCGGGTTTGCGATCCAGCGGCAGGGCCGGTTTCTGTGAGTACATGCCGATCATGGCACGGTTCTCTCGTTTTCCAGACATTCGAGGATCGCGCAGCGATCGAGTGGAGTACTCAGCGCGCCTCATTGGGCGGCGTTGATAATTCGCCGGACCGGCCGCTGTCAATAGAAAAATCGCGGGAAATCGGATAATGACCGAATTCTGCCGTCCCTGCAAAAGCCAAACCCCGCCGAATCGCTCCGGCGGGGTTCGAATTTTCTCATTCGACGACCGCTCAGTGCGCGAGCACGGCGAGCAGCAGCAGAGCGACGATGTTGGTGATCTTGATTGCCGGGTTCACAGCCGGGCCCGCAGTGTCCTTGTAGGGATCGCCGACGGTGTCACCGGTGACCGAAGCCTTGTGCGCATCCGAGCCCTTGAGGTGCTTGACTCCGTCCTTGTCGACGAAGCCGTCCTCGAAGCTCTTCTTCGCATTGTCCCAGGCGCCGCCGCCCGAAGTCATCGAGATGGCGACGAAAAGGCCGGTGACGATGACGCCGAGCAGCATCGCACCGACGGCCGAAAATGCGGCGCTCTTGCCCGCAGCGCCACCACCGGCGACGAAGTACATGGCGATGAACAGCACGATCGGCGACAGAACCGGCAGCAGAGACGGGACGATCATCTCCCTGATGGCCGCCTTGGTGAGCAGGTCGACGGCGGCCGCGTAGTCCGGCTTGTCCGTGCCCTTCATGATGCCGGGCTTCGCCTTGAACTGCCGACGCACCTCCTCGACGATGGCACCACCCGCGCGTCCGACCGCCGTCATGGCCATGCCGCCGAACAGGAACGGAATGAGGCCGCCGAGCAGCAGTCCGACCACGACATAGGGATTGTCGAGGCCGAAGTTGGGGTTGACGCCCTGGAAGAACGGGAACTTGTCGGCGTTCTTCGTGAAGTACTGCAGATCGTAATTGTAGGCCGCGAACAGCACCAGCGCGCCGAGGCCGGCGGAGCCGATCGCATATCCCTTCGTAACTGCCTTGGTGGTGTTGCCGACGGCGTCCAGCGCGTCGGTAGAGCGGCGCACCTCCTTCGGCAGGCCCGCCATCTCGGCGATGCCGCCGGCGTTGTCGGTGACAGGACCGAACGCGTCGAGCGCGACGATCATGCCGGCGAGGCCGAGCATCGTGGTCGTCGCGATCGCCGTACCGTAGAGGCCGGCGAGCTTGAAGGTGGCAAGGATGCCGACGATGATGACGATGGTCGGCAGCGCGCAGGCCTCGAGACTGACGGCGAGGCCCTGGATCACGTTGGTGCCGTGACCGGTCACCGATGCCTGGCTGATCGAGCGAACCGGGCGGAAGCCGATGCCGGTGTAGTACTCGGTGATCCAGACGATGAGTCCGGTCACCGCAAGGCCGAGCAGACCGCACAGGAACAGGTTCATTCCGGTGATGGTGACGCCGGTCGAGGTGGTGCCGATGACGCCGAAGCCGCCGAGCACGTACTGCGTCGCCAGCCAGAGGCCACCGATGGCGAGCACGCCGGACACGATCACGCCGCGATAGAGCGCGCCCATGATCGAGTTGTTGGAGCCGAGCTTGACGAACTGCGTGCCGACGATCGAGGTCACGATGCAGGCGCCGCAGATGGCCAGCGGATAGACCATCATCGCCTCGAGTTCGGGCTTGTCGACGAAGAAGATCGCGGCGAGCACCATGGTAGCGACGACGGTGACGGCGTAGGTCTCGAAGAGATCGGCGGCCATGCCGGCGCAGTCACCGACGTTGTCACCGACGTTGTCGGCGATGGTGGCCGGGTTACGCGGATCATCCTCGGGAATGCCGGCTTCCACCTTGCCGACGAGATCGCCGCCGACGTCCGCACCCTTCGTGAAGATGCCGCCGCCGAGACGAGCGAAGATGGAGATCAGCGAGGCGCCGAAGCCAAGGGCGACGAGCGCGTCGATGACACCACGGCTGCCCGCCGGCATCTTGAGGCCAGCGGTCAGGAACAGGAAGTAGACCGAGACGCCGAGCAGCGCCAGGCCGGCGACCAGCATGCCGGTGATGGCACCCGCCTTGAAGGCGATGTCGAGGCCGTCGGCGAGTGAGCGCGTCGCCGCCTGAGCCGTGCGCACGTTGGCGTTGACCGATACGTTCATGCCGATGAAGCCGGCCGCACCAGACAGAATGGCGCCGATGGCAAATCCCACGGCGACCTGCCAGCCGAGATAGAACGCCGCCAGGAAGATGATCGCGCCGACGATCGCGATCGAGGTGTACTGGCGGTTCAGGTAGGCCTTGGCGCCCTCGCGGACGGCACCGGCGATCTCCTGCATGCGGGGCGTACCCGCATCGGCTTTCATGACGGAGCTCACCGTGATCGCAGCGTAGGCGATCGACAGCGCTCCGCAGGCGATGACCGCCCAGAGCAGTGAATTCATGGGAACGTCCCCCTGACTATTCGTCGGCTGACTTGATTGAAGTGGCGGCCGAGCGCCGGGGGCGAGCATCTAGCCGCTCGACCTCAGGACCGCCACACATGAAAGACTCAGGCGCGCGGGACCATGCCAAAAGCCCCCGAGCGTTGCAAGTTCATCACAATGTGTCTTTGGTCGATCCTGGGGATCTTGCCAAGCGCTATCGTGAGCGTTGCGCCGCTGCCTCAGAAATGGTCCCAGCCGCGCCGAGACAACGCGACCTCGAAGCCTGCGGTATCGACGATTCTGAGGCCTTCGCGATCTTCGATCGCGCCGATCGCCGTCACCGGGACGCCGCCGGCAGCCGCCGACGCTGCGAAGTCGGCAGCCGCCGCTGCCGGAACCGCAGCCAGCACCTCGTAGTCGTCGCCGTGGGCGACGGCATCCTCGAGGCTCGCAAGCCCCGCCGCGCGCGCGCGCCTGAACGGGTCCGACAGCGGTACGTCCGCTGCCCGCACCGTTGCACCCATCCTGCGCCCGGCCGATCCGGCGCTCGCTGTCAGCATGCGGCCGAGGTCCTTGGCGAGGCCGTCCGAGACATCCATCGCTGCCCTGGCATGGTTGCGCAGCGCCGCCTTGAGACCGAGGCGTGGCACGGGACGCAGGTAGCGCCCTATGAGGTAGACCGCTTCGCTTTCGTCGAGGACAGCGCTGGCGGCAAGGCCGCCATCGCGACGAAGTTTCAGCCCCAGCGCCGCATCGCCGAGCGTACCCGAGACGAACAGAACGTCGCCCCGTTCAGCAGCGGCTCTGCGCACCATGCGGCCCGCCGGCACCTCGCCGATGACGGTGACGGTGATGGACAGCGGCCCCGGCGCGCGGTCCGTGTCACCGCCAGCGAGCGTGATCCCGAACGCCTCCTGCGCCGATGCCAGTCCTGCGGCGAACCGCTCGAGCCAATCGCGCGCGGGATGCTCGGGAAACGACAGCGCGAGCAGATAGGCAACCGGCCGTGCCGACTTGGCGGCGAGATCCGAGACATTCGCTGCCAGCGCCTTCCAGGCGATATCTGCCGGATCGTCGTCGGAGAGAAAATGCAGGCCCTCTCGCACCGGATCGCACTTGAGCACGAGATCCTGGCCGGGCGCGGGCGCCAGTTCCGCGCAATCGTCACAGAGCCCGAGCGCGCCTGAAAACGCCGCCGCGAGCGGGCGCAGCAGCGCGACGATACCCGCCTCGCCCTCGATCCTGTCTCTCGGCCGCTGCATCCGCATCCTCTGCCATCGCCGCATCAGCCTCCGCATGCCTTCTCGGCGCTGGCGACAAGCCGTTTCAATCCTATCATAATCGCCAACGCGGCGAGGGCGAACACGGCTGCCAGGCCTACTGCGGCGAGCGGGCCTGCGCGATGAAGAACGGCGGCGAGTACGACCGGGGCTGCCGCGAACGCAATGTTCTGGTAGAGCGCGATACGTCCCATCCAGGTTCCGAAGCGGGCCGGCTCGAAGAGTTCCAGCGGCACGTTGGCGCGCGCAACGGTGATGAGGCCGTTGGCGGTGCCCCAGAGCGCGATGAAGACGAGCGCGCCGGTCGCCACCGCATCGACCCCGCGCGGCGCGAGCACTACCGTTGCGGCCAGCACGGCAAGTGACGTGACGATCAGCGCGACTGCGCCGATGGCGATCGTGAGCGCGCTGGTGCGCCCGCCGAAGGCCATGTCGACGGCGCGGGCGGCGACCTGCACGGGCCCCGCGAGGCCGGCGATGGCGATTGCGGTGACCGGTGCGAGGCCGAGATCTGCGAACAGGCCGGGCAACTGCTGCGCGAGCCCCCAGCCGACGAAGCCGGCGGCAGAGAAGCCAGCAACCACCAACCAGAAACCGAGGCGCTCCCGCGATTGGTCGAGCCCGCCCCAGGTCGCGGTCTCCCCGCTGTCCGCGGATGCGCCGGTGCTGCTGCCCCGCCGCGGCAACGCGAAAGCATGCAACGGCAGACAGACGAGTATGTGCAGGGCCGCGAAGGTCCAAACGATCACGCGCCAGTCGAAATGCTGCTGCAGCTTCAGAATCAACGGCCAGAACAGGAAGGACGAGAAGCCGGTGAACAGCGTAAGGGTGGCGATGTCGGCCCGCGCTGCACGTCCGCCGATCTCGACGAGTGCAGCATAGGCCGGCGTCGAGAGCGCAGTCGCCATGGCGATGCCAAGCACCACCCATGCCAGGAGGTAGGTCACCGGTCCCTGGGCTGCGCCGAGCAGCACGAGCCCCGAAGACACCACTATCGAGCCGACCGTGAGGATACGGGCTGCTCCAAGTCGATCAATCCAGGGCCCGAGAACCGGAGCCGAGGCCGCATTGACCAGCAGCATCACCGAAATGCCCGCGAACACGAAGGCCGGTGAGACGGTGAGGCTGGCCGCGATCGGGTCGACCAGGACGGCGGGGAGCGAATACGTCGTGCCCCAGCCGATGATCTGAGTCAGGCCGAGTGCGATGACTGCGCGCCACGGCCGCCGCCTGCGCCTCTGCCGCAACGTTTCACTTCTCGTCACCGCCTCCGGCATGGCCGCATCGGCGTCCCTGGGTGGAACCGCGCCACCCGCGCCCGGGCTTCAGACCCCGCCCTTCACCGCAAACTCCTCGGGCCGGTAACGGCGCGCGAGGCGATCGAGGATGCCGTTGACCACCTTCGGCTCCTCCTCCTGGAAGAAAGCATGCGCGACATTGATATACTCGTTGATGACCACACGGCCGGGCACGTCCGGCCGCTCGATCAGCTCGAACACCGCGGCGCGCAGGATGGCTCGCAGTGTCGATTCGATACGTACGAGGCGCCAGCCGATGGCGAGCTGCTCGTCGATCACCGGATCGATGTCGCGCTGCCGGCGCACGACACCGCGAACGATTTCGGCGAAGAACGTGGCGTCTGCCTCGGCCAGCGCCACCTCGTCCTCCTCGTCCTCGACCGGCAGGCGCCCGGCGGCATAGGCGGCGATCACGACGTTGAGGTCGGTACCGGCGAGATCCATCTGGTAGAGCGCCTGCACGGCGCGAAGCCGCGCCACGCTGCGGGCCTGCACGCCGCCCTTCGATTTGGAGGTCATCAGGCGTCCCCTTCGCGGAAACCCTGGCCGATGGCGATCAGTGCGAGACACGCGCGCGCGGCATCGCCACCCTTGCCCTCGCTCCCGCCCCGGGCGCGCGCGAGCGCCTGCTCCTTCGTATCCACCGTCAGAATACCGTTGCCGACCGGTATCGCGTTGGCGATGGCCGTCGCCATCAGCCAGTGGTTGGCGTTTTCGCAGACGATGTCGTAATGCGAGGTCTCACCGCGGATCACGCAGCCGAGCGCGACAGCTCCTGCATAACGCGCACGCCGCCCGCCGGGCGGGATGACGTCCGCCCTGACGGCGCTCGCCAGCACCTGCGGGATCTCGAGCGCGCCCGGCACCGTGATGCGATCCCACGTGCAACCGGCAGCCTCGATGGCCGCGATCGCACCCGCCGCCAACTCGTCCGCGATGTCATCGTAGAAGCGCCCCTCGATGATGAGGATGCGCCGATCGGCCACGCCGCCGGCCTCCTCCTCGCCGGCGCGGCTCACCAGGAAGCCCGCCGATCTCGATCCACGCCCTACCATGTCCGTCCGCCTTCCAGGATATTGAGCGCGCCGATGCATTCGCGCCGTGAAATTGCAGTGAGGCGTCAGATCGCCCGCTGCCCGACGATCCTCAGGCCGTAGCCCTCCAGACCGACATAGACCTGCTCGGGTGAGTTGGACAGCAGCGTCATCTCCGTGACGCCGAGCACCCTGAGTATCTGCGAGCCGATACCGATCTCGACCTGGCGCCGTTCGTGCCCCTGGATCTTGCGCGGATGACCATCACCGGCCACGGGCGCGAAACTGTGCGCCAGACGCTCCGACACCGATCGCGCCCGCAGGTCGCGCAGCAGCACGATGACGCCACGCCCCTCGGCCTCGATCGCCCGCATGGCACGCTCAAGCACGGACCCGCCGGTCGCCCCGGCTCCCTCCTGTGCCGCGCGCCCGTCCGGACCTATGCCGATCAGGTCGGCGAGCGGATTGACCGCGTGCACGCGCACCAGCACCGGGCCGGGCGCCGCGATGTCGCCCTTGACGAGGGCAATGTGCTCGACGCCGTCGACCGCCGTCTCGAACACGCGGAGATCGAAGCGGCCGGCAATCGCGCTCTCGACATTGTGACACGCGATCTCTCGTACGACGCGGTCGTTCTTCAGGCGAAACGCGATCAGACTCTCGATCGTACCGACCTTCAGGCCATGACGCTGGGCGAAGGGTACCAGATCCGGCACCCGCGCCATCGTGCCGTCGTCGTTCATGATCTCGCAGATGACGGCGGCCGGGTAGAGCCCGGCGAGGCGCGCGAGATCGACGCTCGCCTCGGTATGCCCGGCGCGGACCAGCACACCACCGGTGCGGGCGACGAGCGGGAACACGTGGCCCGGCGAAACGATGTCGTCGCAGCCCTTGGTGGCATCGATTGCCGTGGCGATGGTGCGCGCGCGATCGGCGGCCGAAATCCCGGTGGTGATGCCCTCTCGCGCCTCGATGGAAACGGTGAAGGCGGTGCCGGTGCGCGAGGCGTTGGCCGGCACCATCGAGGCAAGCCTCAACTCCTTGGCACGAATTTCGGTCAGTGACAGGCAGATCAGCCCGCGCCCGTGCCTCGCCATGAAGTTGATGGCATCCGGCGTCGCCATCTGTGCAGGAATGATCAGGTCGCCTTCGTTCTCGCGGTCCTCGGCATCGACGAGGATCACCATGCGCCCGTTGCGCAGATCCTCGATGATGTCCTCGATCGGGGAGAGGAAGCCCATGCCTTCCTGGTAGACGACGGTCGAAAGGCCCTTGGTCACGATCGGAACTCCAGCAGGCGCGCCACATATCGCGCGAACTGGTCGACCTCGAGGTTGACACGCGCGCCGGGCCTTTTGGCGCCCCACGTGGTCACCGTCAAGGTATGCGGGATGAGGTTGACACCGAAGCGGTTGCCCGCCACCTCGTTCACCGTCAGCGAGGTGCCGTCAAGCGCGACAGAGCCCTTCGGCGCGATATAGAGGGCCAAGTGCTCTGGCGCTTCGAGCAGGATGCGGCGGCTGTCACCGTCGGTAACGACGTCGACGATGCCGGCGACACCGTCGACGTGACCCGAGACGACGTGGCCGCCGAGCTCGTCTCCCACCTTCAGCGACCGCTCGAGATTGACCCGCGTGCCGGCCTGCCACGTGCCGAGCGTCGTCTTCGACATGGTCTCGTTCGAAACGTCGACCGTGAACGCTGCTCCGCCCTCTTCCGTCGGCGCGACCGACGTCGCCGTCAGGCAGCAGCCGTCGCACGCGATCGAGGCGCCAAGCGCGATCGTGACCGCCTCATACCGCGTGCGGATGGTGAACCGACCGCCCTCGCGACGCACCACCTCGCCGACATCGCTGACGAGACCGGTGAACATGTCGTGCCTCACTTTCTGACCAGTACGTGGCGCATGTCGGCTCCGACCGGCCGTGTCGCCTCGAGCCTGTAGGAGCGTCCGCCATGAGCCTCGACGATCGCCTCTGCCTGAGCCGCTGCATCTCCCTCGGCAGGCGGCGCCTGATAGACGACGATCTCATCGGCGAGGCCGGCCGACAGGAACGCTCGCCAGACGGTCGGCCCGCCCTCGACGAGTAGTCGCGTCACGCCCTCTTCGACCATAGCCTCGAGCAGCGCCGGCAACCAGACTCGATCCTCTACAGCTGCCGCACCGATCAGCCGACAGCCGGCCGCCTCGAGTTGCGCCGCCCCTTGCCGATCGCCACCGGCCGGATGAACGATCCAGGTCGGCAGCACCCGCGCCGTCGCGACGACGCGGCGTGCCGGAGCAGGCAGGTGACGGCCCGCAAGTACGACGCGGACCGGGCTTTGCAGCGCGAGACCCGGAAGCCGGCAACCGAGGTCGGGATCATCGTCAGCCAGCGTGCGCGTCCCGACAAGAATGGCATCCGCCTCGGCGCGCAGCATATGGCCGTCGGCACGAGCCGCTGTCCCCGTCACCCACACCGGTCGCCCGCCCGCGCCGCGCGGCACGCCACCGGCAGCGTCGACGGCCATCTTGACGAGCACGAGCGGCCGACGTTCGGTGACGCGCAGGATGTGCCCGAGTGTCACCCGATGCGCCTCCGCGGCGCGGACGCCGGACCGGACCGCAATGCCGGCCTCCACGCAACGTTTCAGACCACGTCCCGCGACGCGCGGATCAGGGTCGCGGACGCCGACGACCAGACGGGTTATTCCGGCCGCGATCACCGCGTCGGCACACGGCGGTGTCCGGCCGAAGTGTGAGCAGGGCTCCAGCGTCACATACATCGTCGCTCCGCGGGCATCGGCGCCGGCGCGCGCCAGCGCCTCGACCTCGGCGTGGGGCCGGCCGCCTGGCTGCGTCCAGCCGCGGGCAATGAGCGTGTCGGTCGCCGGGTCGACGATGACGGCACCGACCGACGGATTTGGTGCGGTGGTGCCGAGCCCACGACGAGCGAGCATCAGCGCCATGTCCATCCAGCGCAGATCCTGGTCGGAGGCGGCGCTCACGGCGTATCGCGACCGAGGCCGGTCGCATCGTCGCTGCCGCCCGGCTCGCCGGCCGCCGGCTCCCCCTCGATCGGTCGCGCGCCGGCAGGGACGGCGTCCCTTGCTATCTCCCCCAGGACCTCGGCGAAATCCGATGCCTCGCGAAAATCCCGGTATACCGAAGCGAACCGAACGTAGGCGACCGGATCCAGTCCCTTCAGCGCATTCATGACGATCTCACCGATCACGGCAGACGCGATCTCGCCCTCGCCCGCCGCTTCGAGCTGGCGCACCACGCCCGAGACGAGACGGTCTATGCGCTCCGGCTCGATGTTCCGCTTCCTTACAGCCAGATCAACCGAGCGCTCGAGCTTGTCGCGATCGAAGGCGACACGCCGGCCCGAGCGCTTGACGACGACGAGTTCGCGGAGCTGTACGCGCTCGAACGTGGTGAAGCGGCCCCCGCAGTCGGGACAGACACGCCGCCGCCGGATGGCGCCGCCCTCTTCGGCGGGCCGGCTGTCTTTGACCTGGGTTTCTAGGCTCTGGCAGAACGGGCAGCGCATCGGTTGGGCGAATGGCGGTTTGCGAGTGGCGAGTAGTGGAGCAATGACGCAGGTTGCCGTCTCCCTACCTGCAATTCGCTATCCGCGGTTCGCTACTCCTTTTCAATATATCGGGAACTCTCGGCAAAGCGCCGTCGCCTCCTCCTTGACCGCCATCTCGACCTGCGCGTCGCCGGCTTCGTTCTTGGCAAGTCCCTCGACGACGCGCGCGATCATCTGGCCGATCAGGCGGAATTCATTCTCGCCGAAGCCGCGCGTGGTGCCGGCAGGCGAGCCGAGCCGCACGCCGGAGGTGACTGCGGGCTTCTCCGGATCGAACGGGATTCCATTCTTGTTGCACGTGATGTGCGCACGCCCGAGCGCGGCCTCGGCAGCCTTGCCCGTTGCCTGCTTGGGACGCAGGTCGACCAGCATCAGGTGATTGTCGGTGCCGCCGGTGACGATGTCGAGCCCGGCCTTCTGCAGCGTCGCGGCCAACACCTTGGCATTGGCGACGACAGCGTGCGCGTAGGCCTTGAACTCAGGCGTCAGTGCCTCGCCGAACGCGACGGCCTTGGCGGCCACGATATGCATCAGCGGGCCACCCTGCATGCCGGGGAACACCGCAGAGTTGATCTTCCGGGCGATCGCCTCGTCGTTGGTCAGTATCAGGCCGCCGCGGGGACCGCGCAGCGTCTTGTGCGTCGTCGAGGTCACCACATGCGCATGCGGGATGGGGCTCGGGTGTGCGCCGCCAGCGACGAGACCGGCGAAATGCGCCATATCGACCATGAGCAGCGCACCGACCTCGTCGGCGATCTGGCGGAACCGCGCGAATTCCCAAAAGCGGGCATAGCCAGAGCCGCCGGCAATGATCAGCTTCGGCTGCGCCTCTCGCGCGATGCGCGCGACAGCCTCCATGTCGATCACGCCGTCCTCTCGGCGGACACCATACGGCACCACCTTGAACCATTTGCCCGACATGTTGACGGGCGATCCGTGTGTGAGATGCCCGCCTGCGTTGAGGTCGAGCCCCATGAACGTATCGCCGGGTTGCATCAGCGCCAGGAAAACGGCCTGATTGGCCTGGCTGCCCGAGGAAGGCTGCACGTTGGCGAACGCGCAGCCGAACAATTGTTTCGCGCGCTCGATGGCGAGGCTCTCGGCGATGTCGACATACTGGCAGCCGCCATAGTAGCGCCGGCCGGGGTAGCCCTCGGCGTACTTGTTGGTCAGCACCGACCCCGCCGCCTCGAGAACGGCCTTCGACACGATGTTCTCCGACGCGATCAGCTCGATCTCGTCGCGCTGCCGGGTAAGCTCCTTGGCGACGGCGGCCGCGATCTCGGGATCGCGTTCGGCGAGGGACGCGGAGAAGAAATCCGCGGCGCGGATCGCGCTGATTGCTGCGGCCATGGCTCGCTCCAAAGGGTTGTTTCCCCGGCGCCGGCGTCGCCGTCACGACACTCGTTCCGGCGGTGGTGGTACTGAACCGTCGTCGGCGCCGGCACGCATGCGGACTTTCCCGCCACCGTGCGCGGACACCTCTGCCTCGTAGCGTCGGTCGCTGATGCGCTTGCTGCCGGCGATCACGTCGAGCGGCTCGCTTAGCATGGCGCATCGCCGACCGACAAGGTTGCGGCTCGGCGACTACGCTGCTGCGATTGCCTGCCCGACAGGCAGTTCCTGCCCGTCGCGCCTGTGCAGCGTGCGCCCGGCATGCCGCGAGCGTTGCTCTGTTGCATCAGGGGCGCAACCGATAGCCGCACCCTCCAGCCCGGACGTGCATTCGGTTGCGCGATCACGCACCCGCGCGCTACGAGGTGGCGGCTGCCGGCGCCGTAATGAGGTTCAAAGATGAAGTGCAATCCGCTGCGTTGGTTGTGGGCGTTGCCGGTGATCGCTCTCATCTGGTGGCTCGCTCAGCAGGGCGAGCGAGCGCGCATCGAGACCGACCTGAAGACGCGCACCATGACGGCGCTCGCGGCGGCGGGACAGCACTGGGCGACAACGGGCTTCGTAGGCCGCGACGGCTGGATCAGGGGCAAAGCGTTCGACGAGGCCGACCAGACGCGCGCCATCGACGCCGTGCGCAAGACGCGCGGCGTGCGCCTTGTCGAGGATCGCTCGACGCTTGCCGATGTCGAAAAGAACTTCAACTGGACCGCCTCGCTCGACGGTAAGCGCGTGGTCCTTTCCGGCTTCGTGCCGAGCGAACGCGACCGGGCCGCGGTCGTAGCGGCGGTCAAGGCGGCAGTCTCCGGCCGCGACGTCGTGGACGAGATGCGGGCGGCGCGCGGCGCGCCCAAGCGCGACGTCTGGCTGGGCGGCGTCACCTTCGCACTGCGTCAGCTGGCGCGGCTCGCGTCCGGCGGTCGCGTCAGCCTCGCAGGCACCAGGCTGACGGTCGAGGGCGAGGCGCTCGACATGCCGGCCTATACGACGGTGCGCAGCGCGCTCGCCGGACGACTGCCGACCGGCATCGCACTTGCCGCCGAGCGCGTGAGCCCGCCGGTGGTCAGGCCATTCACCTGGCAGGCCCGCCTGACCTCGGGCCAGATCGAGCTTTCCGGTCATGCGCCGAACGAGGCGGCGCGCGACGCCCTGCTGGCACGTGCCAAAGCCATGCTGCCGTCGGCCGCCATCGTCGACCGTATCGCGATCGCCGCAGGTGCCCCGGAAAGCTGGGTCGAGGCGGCAACCAGCATGCTCGTCGAACTCGCACGCCTCGAGAAGGGGGAAGCGCGCCTCTCGGACACCGCGGCCACGTTCACGGGCGAGACGGAGAAGGAGGAGAATGCGCGCGCCGTCGCCCGCAACGTGCGAGAACGGCTGCCGCGCGGCTATGCCGTCACGCCGAATGTTCGGTTCCGTGAACCGGAGATCCCGCTCCAGCAACCGTTCGAGACGCAGATCGTCGTCGAGACCGAAACGGTCACGGTGACCGGCTTCGTCGCCAACGAGGAGCAGCGCAAGGCCCTGATCGAGCAGGTCGCCGAGCGCCTGCCGGGCCGCCGCGTGGTCGGCCGCCTGCGCTTTGCCCGCGGCCAGCCCGAAGGCTGGAAAGCCTGTATGCAAGCGGGCATCGAGGGCTTGGCGGCGCTGCTCACCGGCAGCTCAACTCTCGTCGACCGCAACCTCAAGGTGACCGGTGTTACCGACGACGAGGATGTCGCCGAGAAGTTGCCGGGCGTGATCCGCGCCGCCGCCAATCGCGCCTGCCAGGACGAGGTGGCGATTACGCTGAATGCTCCGCCCGAGCCCGATTTCGAGTGGCGGGCCAAGCGCAACGGCGACGATATCGTGATGGACGGGCTGGTCACCGATTCGGCGACCAAGGCAGCCTTGCTGGAGACCGCACGCAAGCTGTTTCCTAACCACAAGGTCACCGATCGAACCCGCGTCGCACCGGCTAAGAGCCGCAAATGGCCGCGCGTCGCCAGCAGCGCCCTCGCCATGCTGGCGCGTCTTCGCGACGGTGAGGCAGTGATCGCGCGCCAGGTGTTGCGCATCACCGGCACCGCCCCCGACACCGCCGTCGTGACAGCGATCGCCAACCAGTTGCGGAGCGGCCTCGTCAAGGGATATCGCGGCGAAGACAGCCTTGCGGTGCGCTCGGACGCGATGCTGTGGGCCGAGCAGGAGGCGCGTCGCAAAGCCGAGGCGGACGCCCGTCGCGCGGCCGAGGACCAGGCCCGCCGCGAGGCGGACGAGCGCCGTCGCCAAGCCGAGGCGGATGCCGACGCGCGACGCCGGGCCGCCGAGGAGGAGGCTCGCCGCGCCGCCGAGGAACGCCGTCGTCAAGCCGAGGCGCAAGCCGAAACCCGACGCCGGGCCGCCGAGGAGGAGGCACGCCGCGCCGCCGAGGAACGCCGTCGTCAAGCCGAGGCGCAAGCCGAAACCCGGCGCCGCGCCGCCGAGGAGGAGGCACGCCGCGCCGTCGAGCAGCGCCGCCGGCAGGCCGAGGCGGAGGAGCGCCAGCGTCGGGAGGAGGTAGAGCGCCAGCGTCTCGCAGTCATCCGCGAGACGCGGCGCAAAGAGGCCGAACGCTGCCAGACCGAGCTCAACAAGGCGGCCAGCGCCGGTGTCATCCGCTTCGCACGCGCCAGCGCGGAGATCGAACGGGCGAGCCACAGCACGCTCGACGCCCTGGTCGGCGTCGCCAAGACCTGTCCCGGGTTTCGCATCGAGGTCGAAGGCCACACCGACGCAGAAGGCACTGACGAGCGCAATCAGCGCCTTTCCGACCGTCGTGCCAGTTCGGTTGCCGACTATCTCGCCCGCGCCGGCGTCGAGCGGGACAGGATCAAGGCGGTCGGCTACGGCGCCAGCCGTCCGGTAGCCGACAACGCCACCGCGGACGGGCGCGCCCGCAATCGCAGGATCGAGTTCAAAGTATTGGCCGACTGACGGTCGACAAACGGATTGCGCGCGCCCCGCGCGGGTATGCCGCAATGCAGGAAGGGTTGAAGGATGGACTACCTGTTCGTGGAATTCCGCGTCTACATCGCGCTCCTGTTCGCCATCGGTCTGTTCGTCGGCTGGTTCTCATGCTCGCGGGTGAAGGACTGATCGGCAGCCCGGTGCCGGACCGTGCCGGCCCGCGGAGGGAAATTCGGCATAACGTGCAGTCCGGTGTCGAGCAACGCTCGGCGCGGCCAAAGGGAGTGAGGGGACCATGGGGTGGTGGTGGTATGCGGTCGAAAGCGCGCTGCTCCTGCTGACGGCCTATTTTGCCGGAGCCTGGCTCGGATGCATCATCCGGCGGCTGGCGTTTCCCAACTCGCTCGCTGCCGACGGCCACATCGCTGCAGCGGGCGCCGGCGGAGCCCTGGCTACCGGTGGCATACGCGCTCCCGAGCGCTGGCCCGAGATCACTCCTGAGCCTGCCACCGACGCCGTCGGCCGGTTCGAACGCGCGCTGACGGGCGGCGCCGACCTGCCACCGGTCGACGCCGACGCGGTGACGACGGTGCCGCTGCCAGTGATGCGGCCGGTCGAGCCGCTGCTGCCACGGATCGACGCCATCGCGGAGCCGACGCCCCCGGCTCCGCCAGCCGCAGAAGACGTCGCCCCTCCCGTCGCGCCGGTGCCGCCGGTCATCCCGGCGCCCTTATCGGAGCGGATCGAAGCAGCCGCCGAGGCCGCCCGTCACGCGCCGTCACTCGCCGACATTCCGGGAGGCGCCGCCGCGAGTGCGGCAGCACTCGCGGCGGCGGCAGCGACCGGCCTCTATCGTGGCGAACGCGAATTGCCGGGCTCCGAGCGCTACGACCTGCCGACACCACCTGCCGAGCCGGCCGCGCCGATCATTGCCGCGCCCGCGCCATCGGCACCGGCCGACGATGCGCCGCGCGCGGCGGAGCGCGCTGCCGCTGCGGCGGCCGCGGCCGCTGCCACACTGGCCGCCGCGACCGTCGCCGTTGCGCCGCGGGTGATCTACCCGGTGGCCGCAGGCGACGGCGAGACGACGTCATTCACCGCCGAGATCACCGCCCCGCTTGCACCTCCGGCCGCCGCCCCCGCCCCCGCGGCAATCATCCCGGCCACACCACCTGCCGCCCCACCGGCTGACGATCTGACCCGCATCCGCGGCATCTCACCGGATGTCGCGCGCCAGCTCACCGCCCTCGGCGTCTCGAGCTTCGCTTCGATCGCCGCGTTCGATGCCGCCGCCGTGCGACGCGTCAACGATGCAATAGGTGGGCGCGGTCGCGTCGAGCGCGAGAACTGGATCGAGCAGGCACAGATTCTGGCACGCGGCGGGCTCACGCATTTCGCCGCCTCGGAGACCGCCGACGCAGTGATACTTGCGGCACCCGGCGCGGACGAGGGCACGCCCCTGGCGCCATCCGCGACCGACGCCGATTTCGATGGCGGAGACGTCAACTCCGCTGCCGTCGCGTCGTCCACCGACTTGATGGCTGCAGAGGCCGGCGCGGCGGAGGCTGCGACGGTCGCCGACTTGGCCGCCTTCGCCGCGTCTCCTGGCGAGCCTCCCAGCGCCGACGTACTGACCCGCATCTACGGCATCAACCCCGACGTCGAGCATCGGCTCGCGGCCGAGGGCATCACACGCTTCCGCCAGATCGCCGCCTGGAGCGATGCCGACGTGTCGCGGTTCGATGCGCTCGTCGGCGGGACGGGGCGTGTCGCGCGGGAAAACTGGGTCGGGCAGGCTCGCGCCCTGGCGAGTCTCGACGAGCCCTTGCCACCGCTCGCCAAGCTCGCCCCCGCCAGTCTAGCAGTCGCCACCGTGGCGCCCGAAGTCGCGGGTCACGAAGCGGCGGAGCGAGCACCCGTGCAAGCGGTGGAGGCACCAGCCGCGGAAGAGAACGAGGCGCCCGCACCACGCAGCGACCTCGCTGCGCTGCGCTCGGTGCGCTCGGAGGCACTGCGCGGCACAGACGAGCCGGCACCGGCCGCCGTGGACGACCTCAAACGCATCCGTGGCGTCGGCGTGCTGGTGGAAAAGAAGCTCAACGCGCTCGGTGTCAGCTCCTATGAGCAGATCGCCAACTGGTCGGCCGACGATGTCGAGCGGGTGAGCGGCGTGCTGGATTTCCGGGGCCGCATCGAGCGAGAGAACTGGATCGAGCAGGCGCGGATCCTCGCCTCGGGCGGACAGACCGAATTCTCGCGCCGGGTCGATCGCGGAGAGGTCGAATCGAGCCGTACGCGGCAACAGGACTGAGCCCCGCCTCGGCCGGCGGCCGCCGCGTCAGCGACTGTCGGCGTCGGTGCCCGCCAGGAAGTTGGTGATCGCGCCGATCGTCGGCGGATCCTGCAATAGCGGAGCGTGGCCTTGTCCTGGCACCGTGGCCGCGCGGCAGCGCGGGTGGCGGCGGCACATCTCGGCCATCGTCTCGGCCGAGAGCAGGTCCGACAGCTCACCTCGTATGACCAGCACCGGCACGCGCGACAGCGCCAGGAACTGCGGCCAGAGTTCCGGCACACGCCCGTCCGCGAGCGAGAACGACTTGACGAGCTTCGGGTCGTAGCCCGCCGCCGGCCGTCCGTCCTTCTCCATGTAGAGCTGGCGCGTGATGTAATCCCACCGCTCCTCCGGCACGCCGGGGAAGAACGGCCCCCAGACCTCGCGCACGCTGCGCGTCGCCTGCTCCCAGCTGAGCGGCACCGTCGCCTTGCCGATGTAGCCGGAGATCCTGAGCAACCCCGCATATTCTATCACGGGGCCGATATCGTTGAGCACCACGGGGCCGAGCACGGTCGGCTGTACGGCGGCGAGCACCATGGCGATGAGCCCGCCGCGCGACGTGCCGATGATCGCCGCGCCCGCGAGGCCCTCGGCCGTGATGAAGTCCTGCACGTCGAGCATCTCGATCGGCACGGCGTAGTTGCGCCAGTCGGGATCGTGCGCGGAGAGGCCACGGCCGCGATAGTCGAGCGCGTAGACGTCACGCGCGGCGGGCCCCTGCGAGAGGGCGAGGGCCAGATCGTGGAAGTCGCGGCTGTTGCGCGTCAAGCCGGCAAGGCAGAGCACGGGGCGGCGCTGCGAGCCGGGCGCGGGATAGTGGCGCGCATAGAGGCGGAGCCCGTCGCGCGCCGTCCAATGGATGTCACGCCAGGTTTGGGCTGAGGTGGTCGCTGCGGGCGGAGTGGCGGCGGCGGTGCTCATCGATGGCGGTCCTCGGCGGCGAAGCGGGCTGCCGCCTTGTCGCACATCGCCGGATGGTGGCACAGGGGGCGGGTGCTGGTTCTCGCAACGTGGAGACGGCGTCGCCGGCCGCTGGAGTACCCCGAGAACAGCAACGTCCATTCTTGGCCCATCGCTGTTCTGCTGGTGATGCTGACTGCGGGATCTACACAGCGGTAGTTCCCGCAACCCCTACCGCTCGAACCGCTTGAACTTGATGCGGTGCGGTTCGACCGCCTGGTCGCCCAGCCGCCGCTTCTTGTCGGCCTCGTAGTCCTCGAAGTTGCCCTCGAACCATTCGACGTGGCTGTCGCCTTCGAAAGCGAGGATGTGGGTGGCAAGGCGGTCGAGGAAGAAGCGATCGTGCGAGATGACCACGGCGCAACCGGGGAAATCCTCGAGTGCCGCTTCGAGCGAGGACAGCGTCTCGGTGTCGAGATCATTGGTCGGCTCGTCGAGCAGCAGCACGTTACCGCCCTCCTTCAGCATCTTGGCGAGATGCACGCGGTTGCGCTCGCCGCCCGACAGCAGCCCGACCTTCTTCTGCTGGTCGGCACCCTTGAAGTTGAACCAGCCGCAATAGGCGCGGCTGTTGATCTCGCGCTTGTCGGAGAGCTTCAGCTGGTCGAGGCCGCCGGTGATCTCCTCCCAGACGGTCTTCCTGTCGTCGAGGTGGGCGCGGGACTGGTCGACGTAGGAGAGTTTCACGGTGGAGCCGAACTTGATCTCGCCCTTGTCGGGCTTCTCCTGGCCGGTCAGCATGCGGAACAACGTGGTCTTGCCGGCACCGTTCGGGCCGATGATGCCGACGATGCCGCCGGGTGGCAGCTTGAACGACAGGTCGTCGATCAGCAGACGGTCGCCGAAGCCCTTGGTGAGCCCCGAAACCTCGATCACCTGCTCGCCGAGCCGCGGCCCGCGCGCGATCTGAATCTGGGCGCGGCCGACCTCCTCGCGGCCCGCTTCCTCCTGCAGCTTCTCGAAGGCGGTGATGCGCGCCTTGCTCTTGGCCTGGCGGGCCTTCGGGCTCGCACGGATCCACTCGAGTTCGCGCTTGAGGGTCTTCGCCTTCGATTCCTCGGCGCCCTTCTCGCTCTCCTCGCGCTTGGCCTTCTGCTCGAGCCAGCTCGAGTAGTTGCCCTTCCACGGCACGCCCTGGCCGCGGTCGAGTTCGAGTGTCCACTCGGTGATGGTGTCGAGGAAGTAGCGGTCGTGCGTGACGAGGATCACGCAGCCCTCGTAGTCCTTGAGGAAATTCTGCAGCCAGGCGACCGACTCGGCGTCGAGGTGGTTGGTCGGCTCGTCGAGCAGCAGGATGTCGGGCTTGGAGAGCAGCAGCTTGCAGAGCGCGACGCGCCGCTTCTCGCCGCCTGAGAGCTTCGTCACGTCGGCATCGCCCGGCGGGCAGCGCAGCGCGTCGAGCGCGACCTCGACTTGCGAGTCGAGATCCCACAGGTTCTGCGCGTCGATCTGGTCCTGCAGCGCCGTCATCTCGTCGGCGGTCTCGTCGGAGTAGTTGGCGGCGATCTCGTTGTAGCGGTCGAGGATCGCCTTCTTCTCGGCGACGCCCTCCATCGCATTGCCGAGCACGTCCTTGTCGGGGTCGAGTTCCGGCTCCTGCGGCAGGTAGCCGACCTTGATGCCGTCGGCCGGGCGGGCCTCGCCGAGGAAGTCGTCCGTGACGCCAGCCATGATCTTCAGGAGCGTCGACTTGCCGGCGCCGTTGAGGCCGACGACGCCGATCTTGGCGCCCGGATAGAACGACAGGTTGATGTCCTTCAGCACCTGCTTGCCGCCCGGATAGGCTTTGGACAGCTTGTGCATGTGATAGACGAACTGCGGCGTCGCCATGGGGCTCGCTCCTTCGGGGGACCGGGAAAATCGGGAGTTGGCCCCCTCATATAGGAACGCCGCGCGCCGCTCAACGGGCGGGCTGTCGATCGCTGCAGCGAGCGGGCGGGGCGTCGCGGCCTGCCCCGGCGGGGCCTCGGGAGGGGGGCGCCGAGATAGGCGGCTACCTCGATCATCTGATTGCGCGCCGCCGCCCCGCGGAAATGCGGCCCGCACCGACCCGTTCGTGCACGCGTCGCTTGCGATCCGACGGCCTGAAGGGCCGGCGCAGCAAACGACAAGCAAAGGCTCGCCAACCTGCAGAGCTGGAACCGCTACTCCTACGTCCTCAACAACCCGCTCTCCTACACCGACCCGTCGGGCTTCTTCTTCGCCAAGCTGTTCAAGTCGATCGGCGCGGCGTTCTCAGGGCTGTTCAAGGCCATCGGGTCGGCGTTCAAGGCCCTGCTCAAGAGCCCGATCTTCAGGGCGATCGTGCAGATCGTCGGATGTGCGTTGACGGCTGCGGCGACGGCGGGCATGGGCTGCGTCGCGATTACCGGCGCGCTGACCGCGGCAAGCGGCGGCAGCCTCGCGCAAGTCGTCAAGGCGATGGCGTTCTCGTTCGCACAGATTGGGATATGGGACGTTGTCGGCACCGCGCTCCTATCCGTGAAGGCGACGCTTGGCGCAGCCTGGCAGGTCGTCCACGCAGGGGTGCATGGCTTGGTCGGAGGAGCGCTCTCTGTTGCTCAGGGCGGCTCCTTCCTGCAAGGTTTCGCCGCAAGCGCGATCGGGGCTTTTGCAGGCACCACGGCGGAGGGGCTTTTCGGCAAAGGGAGTGATATGCTGGCAGCTCGAGCTCTGTTTGTCGGAGCCGCAGGTTGCGCCTCGGCCCTCGCTACTGGAGGAAAGTGCGCAATGGGAGCCGTCACGGCAGCCTTCGCGCACATTTTCAATGACTGCATGCACAATACGGATTGCTTGAACCCTGAAGACCGGAATGCAAACGGCGGGCGAATGACCCAAATCTTCGACAGATCGACCGGCAAGTGGATGTGGGTGCCCGTTGGCGCAGCAGCTCAATTCGCAGGCAATGTGGGCCCGACCTCTACGGTTCAGCAGGCTTTCGCTGAGGCCTTCTGGATGGCGAATTTCGTCGTCGGTGCAGGGTTCAATGTTTCATCGCCCTTCGGCGGTGGCGAGGCAAGCGCTATGTTTTCAATCAATCCAGGCGCTGGCGCAGTGGGCATCTATGGATCAACAGGAGCCACCGTCGGAATCGGAGTAGGCGCAGACAGGTTCATCGGAGTTGTATTCGGAACTCCAGGGGCGCTGCTCGGCCCAACAGTCAACTCGAACTGGACGATTGGACCGCTCAATGTCACCACAATGCACGACCTGTCCGGAAACTGGATTGGAGGCACCATTGGTCAGAGCGTTGGCTCCGGTATGAAGTGGGGCGCATCCGGTTCGTTTGCGAATACTCACGGAGGGTCAATCGTGTGCCTCACTTGCCGTTGACTGTTCCCTCGCCGCCCCAGAGGATTTCCCGATGAGTATATATCGACGAGCGGTCTTGGCTCATCGCGCCTACTGGGCGATCGCTATTGGAGGTCTGCTGTATTCGGCGGCTACTCGCGAAGTTGCAGGCTTCATCGCGATTTTCGTCGCATTCGCGATCCACGGTGTCTACTTCTTGACATTGAATTGTCCAAAATGCGGGCAGTCAGTGTATTTTGGCCGCAGAAAGGTTCTCGGATTTGATGTTTGGGGGTATGGCCCTTACCCGTTCAGGCGCTGCGATAAATGCGGTGAAGATCTGGACCCGAATTGAGTGGCGCATCTGGAATAGCGCGCGCAGTGCTCTGATGATCGGAACTCCGACACCAATGCGCGCTTAACCCTACAACTCCGGCGACGGCCGCACCGTCACCTGGTCCGCCTTCGACATGGCGACCTCGATCTCGCGCGGAACGAACACCAGCCTGTTCGAGTACGGCCCGGACCGCGCCCGCTACAAGCGCACCGACATCGCGACATCCGGCACCACGACGACGCTCTACGTCGGCGGCAAGGCCATGGAGCGCATCACGCGGCCCGGCGGTGCCGTCGAGGTGAAGCACTACATCGGCGATGTCGCGGTGGTGACCACCGCCGGCGCCGCCACCGCCACGCGCTACCTGCATAAGGACCACCTCGGTTCGGTCGACACCGTCACCGACGAGGCCGGCACGGTCGTGCAGCGCATGGCGTTCGACGCGTGGGGCAAGCGCCGCGAGACCAACTGGCTGCCGATGACCGGGCCGGCGGTCGCCGCGTTCGACACCGCCATCACCACGCGCGGCTTCACCGGCCACGAGATGGTCGACGGGGTCGGCCTCGTGCACATGAACGGGCGCATTTACGACCCCGAGATCGGCCGCTTCCTCAGCGCCGACCCGTTCGTGCAGGAGCTCGCCAACCTGCAATCGTGGAACCGCTACAGCTACGTCCTCAACAACCCGCTCAGCTACACCGACCCCTCCGGCTTCTTCTTCGCCAAGCTGTTCAGGTCGATCGGCGCGGCGTTCTCGGGCCTGTTCAAGGCGATCGGGGCGGCGTTCAAGGCGATCAGTTCCGTTCGCGCCTCGCTGCGCCGCGCTCGCGCGCGGCGGATCGCGAGCCGCTGAGCGAGCCCGATCTTCAGGGCGGTTCTGCAGATCGTGGCGTGCAACCCGTTCGCGGTCGCGGCGACCTTCGGCGCGAGTTGCGCAGCGGCGACGTTCGGCATGACGATAGCAGGCGGCGGCTCGATCGCCGATGCGCTCAAGGCCACGGTCTTCGCGTTCGCGCAGATCGGTATTTCCTATGTCGTCGGTCCGTTCCTGAATGCCATGGAGGCTGTCCACGGTCTCGCCGGTGCTGCGCTCAAAGCCGTCGTGCACGGTGCAATCGGCGGCGCGATATCGGTGGGCCAGGGCGGCACCTTCCTGCAAGGGTTCGCCGGCAGTGCCATAGGTTCGTTCGCCGGTTCGCTTGCAGACGGGATAGCCACTGACGTAGTCTCACACACGGCGATCGTGGCGGCGGCGGGTTGCGCCGGTGCGGTCGCTACGGGCGGCAAGTGCGCACAGGGCGCGGTGACCGCCGCGTTCGCGAACTTGTATAATAGATTCGGAGGGCTTGGCGCGTTCAAGGGGGCGCTTGCTGACGAAGGCCCAATCGAGGAGGCTGGAGGGTATCTGCCGGGTCCAGCTAGCCAAGGCCATCACTGGTTTCCAAAGTCGCTTTGGCCTGACGATCTTTCACTCGCTGCAAGGAAAGTATTCGACAGGTTTTTGCTGGGCACGAGTGGCCCGCTGCCGCAAGGGTTTAATCTTTATGACAAGACTCACGTTCGCTACAATTTGGCCGTGCAGGGGTTGTGGGATGACTTTCTGCATAAGAATCATAACCAGTTTACGGCGGCCACGATGACCTCTGACCATGCAAGGCAATTTCTTAGGATGATAGAGGTGTCAAGAGTTCCGGACGTCATGAATTTCCGCTTGCACATTGAGGCGGGGCGGAGAATGTACACGTTCATGGGCAACAAAGGTACGCTGCGCATGTTTCGACCGGGCGGCAGTGGATTCTGAGAGCGCAATATGAGCTTAGATCGAGACGCAACGAATTCGTCGCAAGTATTTCGGCTTGCACTTGCAGACTTGCAAGGGGTGCTATCCAAATATGGTGTGCACAATATTTGGGGTGCTGGTGATTACGCCATTCGCACGGACGATATGGGCAATTGGGAACACAGCGTTCGGATCGACAATCATGCGTTGTTGCAGACGGCATTGATAAGTGACATATACGATCTTATTAGCACAAGTTGGCGTCGCTTCAGTGTGGTTCTGACCGTGGATGACGTTCACAACGACACTTTTCCAACAATGCGTGTTGATGTTACGGCAAGAGGAATCATTGACAGACTTGATCGTGCCGTGCTCGGGGATGACTATTTGCGCCTACCATTTGACGATTTACCGCGAGATGGCCCTGTCGGCGGGATCTGAGTACGTAGGTTGGGTTAGCGCGCGCAAGGCGCCGGCAATCAGAATTCCGAGGCTAATGCGTGCGTAACCCAACTGTGACCGCGAAGTAGTGAAGGAGGCGGGCCGACGGGACAGCTTGTATTACGTTCACATGGATTCATACAAGGGCGGTGGCGGCAGGGGTCCTGATAATATCGCCGGCTCTTGCGCTGCTTGCAATCAGTCGAAGGGCTCCATGTCGTTCGAGGCGTGGTTGAATAAAATATGGGGAGTCCAATGATAGAGCGCATCAGTCTCGGACGACTACCACCGAACCAAGCAGTTTACGTGTGTCAGCATGTCTTTGACAATGCACGCGGCATGGATTACGTCCATATAGATCACGACGGAGACATTCTCATTACGTGCAGTCGGGATGATCATGACTTTTCGAAATCACATGAAATCCATGTTGTGGGTCTCGGTCACCTTTCTGCGCGCGACCCAACTCTCAAAAATGTGCCTGCGCTGTTAAAGGGAGGGTGGGCCGATCGCTCACCGCCTGAAGAAGACTGGAAGAGGCACGACCCAAAGCTATGATGCTCGCTGCGGCAACGCGTAGGTTGGGTTAGCGCGCGCGATGCGCCAAAAAATCAGAATTCCGACGTCAATGCGCGCGTAAACCAACATTCCGGCGTGCATTCTTCTGCTGAATAGAGTCGCGCGCTCAACCGCGTGGTCGAGATCTCGACGACGACGCAGGGCGCCACGACGATCAACACCGTCGCCTACGACGCCCGCGCGTAGCGCGCCTCCGGCACGACGGGCAACATCACCTCCCGCTCCGACGTCGGCGCCTACACCTACGGCGGCTCGGATGCGGCCTGCGCCAGCGTTGCCGGCGGCAGCATCTTCGCCGGGCCGCACGCGGTGCGCGCGATCGCCGGCATCAAGACCGCCAGCTACTGCTACGACCAGAACGGCAACATGGTCTCGGGCGACGGCCGCACCGTCACGTGGTCGGCGTTCGACATGGCGACCTCGATCGCGCGCGGGACGAACACCTCGCACTTCGAGTACGGCCCCGACCGCGCGCGCTACAAGCGCACCGACATCGCGACCTCGGGCACCACGACCACGCTCTACGTCGGCGGCAAGGCCCCCTTTGTTCGCGCGCCGCTGCGCCGCGCTGAAGGAGCGCGGCGGATCGCGACGCGCAGGCGAGCGCATCACGCGGCCGGGCGGCGCCATCGAGACCAAGCACTACATCGGCGACGTCGCGGTGGTGACCATGGCCGGCACGGCGACGGCCACGCGCTACCTGCACAAGGACCACCTCGGCTCGGTCGACACCATCACGGATGAAGCCGGCACCGTTGTCCAGCGCATGAGCTTCGACGCCTGGGGCAAGCGCCGCGAGACCAACTGGCTGCCGATGACGGGGCCCGCGATCGCCGCCTTCGACGTTGCCATCACCACGCGCGGCTTCACCGGCCACGAGATGGTCGACGGCGTCGGCCTCGTGCACATGAACGGGCGCATCTACGACCCCGAGATCGGCCGGTTCCTCTCGGCCGACCCGTTCGTGCAGGAGCTCGCCAACCTGCAATCGTGGAACCGCTACTCCTACGTCCTCAACAACCCGCTGAGCTACACCGACCCCTCGGGCTTCTTCTTCGCCAAGCTGTTCAAGTCCATCGGCGCGGCGTTCTCGGGGCTCTTCAATGCCATCGGGTCGGCGTTCAAGGCCCTGCTCAAGAGCCCGATCTTCAGGGCCATCGTGCAGATCGTGGCGTGCTTCAACCCGGTCAGCTGCGTGCTGGCGTCGGGCGCCATGGCGCTCGCGACGGGTGGGTCGATCATGGACGCGCTCAATGCCATGGTCATCTCGTTCGCCCAGATCGGCATCTCGTCGGCGATCAGCGGCACCATGGCCTTCCTGCAGAAGGCCTACGACTTCGCCGGCACGCTGGTGAAATCGGCCGTGCACGGCGCGATCAGCGGCGCCATCGCGGTTGCGCAGGGCGGCAATTTCCTGCAAGGCTTCGCCAGCGGCGCCATCGGCGTGCTCGGCGGGGCGCTTGGCACCGACGTGTTCGGCACCGGCGACGCCGGTATGGCCGGCCGCACGGCCTTCGCAGCGGCCGCCGGCTGCCTCGGCGCGCTGGTCACGGGCGGCAAGTGCGCGCAAGCCGCGGTGACGGCGGCGATTGCGCATTTGTATAATGCGGAGGGTGCTGCGCTCGCCCGGCCTGCCATTTCGTTGACTACGAGACTTTTGCCGTATGCAGCCACCGCAGCATTGCTCGACGGGCCAATTCTACCCATCGGCGATGCTGTCGGAGTGCTTATCCTTGGCGGCGCACTGATCTACGACGCTATTAGTGCGCCCCTTGATCAAGTCAACAACGTGGGCATAGATGAGGACAAAAAAGGCAAGCACGTTCCAGGTCACAAGAATTTCATACCAGGTCGAAGTAAACTGACGGACGACGACCCTCAATCTCTGCTGGATAAGGCGTCAGGTAAAGGTCAGCAGATCGGGACGACCGCCGTTCCACAACCTGGATCGAAAGAGCGGTACGACTGGGACAAACCGATCGGAAACTATGTCGATGGTCAAAGTGGTAACTCTAGTCCGACGACAGTTGGGATCATTCACTATGGAAAGCGCGGGGCTCACATTGTACCAGCTAGGCCAAAGCCATGAACGTCGCTGAACATCGGGTTCGAGTTCTTCTGGCAGTCCAAAAAGCGTTGCTAGGGATGGTTGCGCCGCGACTTCACGCAGTGGTTGTCGGCGTCGATGACTGGCCGGTTAGGTTGCGCTTGTTGTTTCTGCACGGGTTGAGTGAGGCCGACCGACTTCTGGCTAGCGAGATCGACACGCTCCTTCAGGCTGAGTTCACCGATGGATCGCTAGCCCGCACTTCTCACGGTCGCGCTGACGTGGGTATCGATGACGATTGGCTCGAAGCAGTCGACGCCGGCAGTTTTCCGGCCGAACGAGTTCGCGGCCGCCGGTCGGGCAGCTTGGGCAGGCGCAGCGATGATCCTCTGCTGTAGACGTTCGGGCTCAGATGGCGGCGTGGCCGCTCACGCCTCATAATCGGCGCGCGGCCAGTTCGAACACCTCGCGTTCCGGGCAGGCCGATGCGAAGGCGAGCTTCACGCGCCGCACGCTGATCGTGACCAGCGCGCCGATCTTCAAGAGCTTCAGCCGGATGGTGCCGCAGGTGGCGGCCTGGAGTTTGGTTCCGGCGAGCCCGATGCGGCGCACCGCGCACATCAGTACGTAGGCGAACGAGGCGAGCCACAGCCGCAGCTGGTTCGCCCGCATCGTCGGCGCCGGGGTGCGGTCGGCGAACAGATCGCCCTGGCACTCCTTCAACCGGTTCTCCATCTCGCCGCGCTGGCAGTAGACGTCTTCGTAGAGGAAGCGCGCCGGCCCGCTGGCGGGGTGGACGTTGGTGACGATGAAGCGCGGGTTGGCCGCGCCGTTGGTGTACTCCGCCTTGGCGATCACGCGGCGCTTCGCACTCCAGCTCTTGCGCGTGCGATACGCGACGTCGGCGAACACGCGCGCCGGCTGACCGGCCCGCGTCGCCTTTCGGCGCGCCCGGCGCATCTCGCGCGTGATCCTGCGCACGAGGCGGGCGTTGCCGGCGAGGCCGAGTACGTACTGCACGTCGTTGGCCTCGCACCACGTCATCAGATCGTCGCGGCAGAAGCCACTGTCGGCGCGGATGACGATCGTCGTCGCGGGCCAGCGCGTGCGGATCTGGGCGACGATGCGGGCGACCTCTTCAACGCTGCCGTCGGCGGCGTCGACGCTCGACGTTCGCAGCTTGGCGGCGAGCAGATGCCGACCGCAGAAGATGTACAGCGGCAGGTAGCAGTAGCAGTCGTAGTAGCCGTGGAAGTGGCGGCCCTCCTGCGCGCCGTAGATGGGATCGTCGGTCGCGTCCAGATCGAGCACGATGCGCGTCGGCGGCTCGCGATGCGCATCGAGGAAGATATCGACGAACAGCCGCTCGATCGCACTCCCGTCGTGGTCCAGCTTGTGGTGACGGTCGCTGCCGATCTTGCCGGCGTGCTCCATGCGGTTCAGCGTCGACTTGCCGGCGAGCCGTCCGCCCGGTTTGTCGAGCACGGCGGCGAGGGCAGGATCGTCGCGCAGCGCGTCGTGGTCGATGAGATCCTCGTGCCCGAGCGCGAGGGCGAAGATGCGCTGGCGCAAGAGGTCGGGCACCGAGTGGCGGACCGCGTCGGCAACACGCAGATCGGTGAAGCATGCCGCAAGCCGCTGCCCGAGCCCGATGGCGCGGTCGGCGGCCGACAGCAGCACGACGCCGCCGTTCGAGGTGATCGCGCCGCCATCGAAAGCACCCACAAGCCTGCGCCCGCCGGAGCTTCCCAAATCAACTTCGCTCTGGCTACAGTGTGTCGCCATCGGGGATCAACTCCTCCTCAGATCAAGTCGTTCTCGCAAAACAACTTTCTCTGAGTCGGAGCCCCGATGCGCATCACAGTCGTGAGAAGTTCAGGCTAGTGACGCAATTAGAGATCGTGACTGATGATCAAATACCTTCCATAGATGCCTTTGAGGAGTTTGTGTTTCTCAGAGTTTCCGCATCGGAGTACAGTACTACCGGATCAGAAAGCATTGAGACGTCGCCGCCTGGTGGGCGAATTGTCTTCATCTGAGTCTCGGCGCGCAGGTTTGGCTACGTAGTACGCCGGGTCAAGCCCAGCGCGACCCAGCATCGGCGTCGCATCGGCCTCCGCGCGGAATATCAATATCGACGGCTTCGCCGGCATTTTTGCTGGCGGGTCACGCTTCGCTCGACCCGCCCTACGGTTGCGAGGCCGCGAGCGGGCTCGCGCCCGCGCCCCGCCGGGGAACGGGTTCCCGGACCCCTTCCTTCCTTGGACAAGCCAACCGGAGTTACGACCCCGAGATCGGCCGCTTCCTCTCGGCCGACCCGTTCGTGCAGGAGCTCGCCAACCTGCAGAGCTGGAACCGCTACAGCTACGTCCTCAACAACCCGCTCAGCTACACCGACCCGTCGGGCTTCTTCTTCGCCAAGCTGTTCCGCTCCATCGGGGCGGCGTTCTCGGGGCTGTTCAAGGCGATCGGCTCGGCGTTCAAGGCGTTACTCAAGAGCCCGATCTTCAGGGCGATCGTGCAGATCGTGGCGTGCTTCAACCCGGTCAGCTGCGTGGCGGCGGCGGGCGCGATGACGCTCGCGACGGGCGGGTCGATCATGGACGCCTTGAAGGCGATGGTCATCTCGTTCGCGCAGATCGGGATCTCGTCGGCGATCAGCAGCAGCATGGCGTGGCTGCAGAAGGCCTACAGCTTCGCGGGCACGCTGGTGAAATCAGCCGTACACGGCGCGATCAGCGGCGCCATCGCGGTTGCGCAAGGCGGCAATTTCCTGCAAGGCTTCGCGGGCGGCGCCATCGGCGTGCTCGGCGGGGCGCTTGGCACCGACGTGTTCGGCACCGGCGACGCCGGTATGGCCGGCCGCACGGCCTTCGCGGCGGCCGCCGGCTGCCTCGGCGCGCTGGTCACGGGCGGCAAGTGCGCGCAAGCCGCGGTGACGGCGGCGATCTCGCATTTGTATAATAGAGAGAGCCTGCTGAAGAAGGGTGTCGAGGTTGTCGCCAAGACGACCGTACGAACGATACCAATTGGAGCGATACTTGCCTCATTAACGGAAATCGTTGGTATGGTGACCGAAGCGTTGCAGCAAGAGCAGCGGCGTCTGTACATCACCTATGAACTGCGAGACAGAATCGACGGTGAAAGAGTGTACATCGGCCGAACCAGTTGTACGGGATGCGAGACTATCGAGGATGTCGCACGAGCAGTCTATGGTCGCTTCGGAAATCATCACGCAGTCAGAGATAACTTCACTTTCGTCACGATCGATAGTGTCTCCAGCAGCTACTTTGCGATCCGAGGGCGAGAACAACAGCTCATCGATTATTATGGCGGCGTAGGGAGCGATACCGTGGCGAATACAATCAGAGGAGTCGCTTATGATAATCCAGCCGGTGGCGCATACCATCGCCAATCGAACAGGTATTTTGGCATGCTGCATAGGTACACGGGAAATCCGCGCCACTTCATTGGTGACTAGTCTCTTCGGTGGAGATCCCCAATGAGCAGTAGCAACGAAAATGAACTGGAACGATTACTCAGGTGGCATCTAATAATTGCTGAGTTTTTTGTTGATCTAGCCAAACGAGACCCTCGACGGGCGTGCGCGACGCCTGAAGAGTTTCTTCTTGTTGCCGATGCAATGAAAAATACGGCCTCCAGCGGGAACCTCCGCTCTCTTAAGCGGTTTGGTGATTGGCACGAGATGGCGAAGAATTCTTTCATTACGGGTGAGGAGCATGCAGCGCTCGACAAGCGCCTTCGTAGGGAGACCGGACTGTCTTGGATTGCAAGCGAGAAGAAGCGCGCGAAAGAAGCGAAGAGAATACTGCAACAAGGGGTAGCTGCTGGCGACGACCTGCGACGACTGCAAGAGCGCCTGGACGAGTTGACTAATAAGCCGTCCACAACGAAGATCGAGCGTGCAGAAATCGACAAGATTCTAGCCGTGATGGCTACCGTTGATCGAGCGCTTCCCGATGATTGATGTCAATTGATGGACTCGTTCGTTTCGCAATCGGCCTGAGCGCGCAATGGTACGCAGTACGTAGGCTGGGTCAAGCATAGCGCGACCCAGCATCGGCGTCGCATCGGCCTCCGCGCGGAATATCAATATCGACGGCTTCGCCGGCATTTTTGCTGGCGGGTCACGCTTCGCTCGACCCGCCCTACGGTTGCGAGGCCGCGAGCGGGCTCGCGCCCGCGCCCCGCCGGGGAACGGGTTCCCCGGACCCCTTCTTTCCTTGGACAGGCCAACCGGAGTTACGACCCCGAGATCGGCCGCTTCCTCTCGGCCGACCCATTCGTGCACGCGTCGCTTGCGATCCGACCGCCTGAAAGGCCGGCGCAGCAAGCGACAAGCAGAGACTCGCCAACCTGCAGTCGTGGAACCGCTACAGCTACGTGCTGAACAACCCGCTCAGGTACACCGAACCCTCGGGCTTCTTCTTCGGCCCGGCGCCGCGAGGCGGCGGATGGCGATGCGTGCCCATGGCGGCGCCCGCTCGACTCCGGCACGTCAGCTTTCGGGTTGCCGGCGGCCGGCGAGCGGGCGAGGAACGCGCATCGAGCGCCCCGGACGCGAGGACCGCATGACACTTTCCCAATGGCTGTGGCTCGTCGTTCTGTCGGTGCTGTGGGGCGGGTCGTTCCTGTTCGTCGGCATCGCAGTGAAGGAGATGCCGCCGTTCACGCTCGTGCTGGCGCGTGTGGCGCTGGCCGCCGCCGTGCTGCTGCCGATCGTGCTCGTGATGGGCGAGCGGCTGCCGGCGACGCTTGCCGGCTGGTGGCCATTCTGGGTGATGGCCGTGCTCAACAACGTGATCCCGTTCACGCTGATCGTCTCGGGCCAGCGCGAGATCGCGAGCGGCCTTGCCTCCGTGCTCAACGCCACGACGCCGGTGTGGGCCGTGCTGATTGCATGGGCGCTTGCCGGCGAGCGCCCGTCGCTCAACCGCGGCGCAGGCGTGGTCGTCGGGATTGCCGGCGTCGCCGTTCTGGTCGGACCGGACGCGTTCGCGGGCAACCGATCGAGCGCACTTGGCATGGCGCTCTGCCTCGGCGGGGCGATCTCGTACGGGTTCTCCGGTTTGTGGGGACGTCGATTGAAGGCGCATCCCCCGCTGGTGACCGCACTGGCGCAACTCGTCTGCTCGTCGGTGATGCTGGCTCCCGTCGCTCTCGTCGTCGAACGCCCGTGGACGCTCGCCATGCCGGGGGCGGCGACGCTGTGGGCGATCGGCGGCCTCGCGGTGCTGTCGACGGCAGCCGCCTACATCGTGTTCTTCCACATCATGCGGGTGTCGGGACCGTTAAACGCGATGCTGGTGACCATCCTGATCCCGGTCAGCGCCATTGCTCTGGGGGCGATCGTACTGCACGAGGCGCTGGCCGCGCGCCAATTCTGGGGTGCCGCGGTCATCGGACTCGCACTGCTGGCGATCGACGGCCGGCCGACCACCTGGCTCGCGGCCCGCCTCAAGCCGGCGATGCGCAAGTGAGTTCCGCCAGATCGGCGGCGAGCCGGTCGACGGTCTCGGGCGTGGTGTCCCAGGCGCACATCAGCCGGCAGCCGAGCGGCGGCACGAACGTGTAGAAGGCCCAGCCCTTGCCGCGGAGGCCGGCCTGGACCTGTTCCGGAATCTCGGCAAACACGCCGTTGGCTTCGACCGCGTGCATCAGGCGGATGCCGGGCAGGCCGGCAAGGTGGCCGGCGAGCCGCTGCGCCATTGCGTTGGCATGGCGCGCGTTTGCAAGCCACACGTCCCCCTCGAGCAGGCCGAGCCAGGCCGCAGCGGCGAGCCGCATCTTCGAGTTCAGTTGGCCGGCCTGCTTGATGCGCCGGTCGAGTTCGGCGGCGAGCGCAAGGTCGAACACGACGATCGCCTCGCCAATCCCGAGACCGTTCTTCACGCCGCCGAACGTCATGACGTCGACACCGGCCCGCCAGCTCGCTTCCGCCGGCGTGCAGCCGAAGCGGGCCACCGCGTTGGCAAAGCGCGCGCCGTCGAGGTGGACCTTGAGGCCGTGCTCGCGGGCAAGTGCGGCCAAGGTCCGCATCTCGCCGAGCGTGTAGACGGTGCCGAGCTCCGTCGCCTGCGTCAGCGACAGAACGGTCGGCTTGACGTGGTGCACGCCCTCGAACTTCGTGGCGAGGCGCGCGACGGCCGCGGGCGTCAGCTTGGCGTCCGGCGTGTCGGCGGTCATCAGCGTCGCGCCGCCGGAGAAGAAGGAGACGGCGCCGGCCTCGTCCATTTCGACGTGACTGAAGGCGTGCGCGATTGCCGCGTGCCAGGGGCGCAGGATGTGGGAGAGTGCCAGCGCGTTCGCCGCCGTGCCGTTGAACGCGAAATAGACGGCGCAATCGGTGTCCAGCGAGCGCTCGAACAGGCGCGCGATGGCCTGCTTGGCGGCCTGCGTCCAGCGGTCGCCGCCGTAGCCGATGGCATGGCCGGCGGCGTTCGCCTCGAGCATGGCTGCAAGCGCCTCCGGGCAGATGCCGGCGTTGTTGTCGGACAGGAACTGCTGCATCGATCGGCCTTCGTCGTGGAGCGGACTGCGGCCAGCATGCCCGCTCCACGCGATCATCGGAAGCCCCCGAGTGCGCGCGGCCCGCGCACCTCGGGGGCAGCGTCGGCGGGCCACTATTGCCAGCGGCGCCAACCGGTGACGAGACCATCGATGCCGCTCGAGACGGAGACCACGGTCTCGATCGGGCAGGCCTCGATATCGGCGGCCGGCCGCGACAGGAACAGCTCCGCATGATAGGCACCGGCCGCCTCCTTGTCGGCACTGGAAATACCGAGCCGATCAAGTGTCGCCAGTACGCCGGCCTGCTCGTCATCCGAGTGGAAGCGCCGCTGGGCGAAGGTGACACCTTCCAGCTTCTCGGTCACCAGCCCGGTTTCCGCGAGCGTCGCCTCCACAGGCGCGAAGGGAAACATGCGCAGCACGAAGTTGGCCGCCCACGGTCTCGGCCCTTCGATCGCTTCCAGCAGTCGCGCGAACGTGCGCTGTCCGACATAGCCGACGCAGCCGGTCGAGATGATCAGATCGACATCGGTGATGAGCCGGCGATCCGCGCGGTCGAGTGGCCCCTTCTCGAGATCGGCGACGATACCGTGGTCGATCAGCCCGACACTCCGTGCATACTCGATCGCCGGCGCCGAGACATCCAGGCCGACGAACGTCGCGTCCACCTCGCGCGGCCAGGACGAGAAGTAGAGGCGATCGAGCCGGCACACCTCGGCAGCGTCTATGCCGTCGCGTGTCAGGTCGGCATAGCGGTGAGCCAGCCTGTCGATGTCGAGTGGCGTTCGGGTCAGCGCTGCATTGATGCCGTAGCTGCAGCCCAGATCGAGGACCCTTGGCCGTCTTCCGTGCTGTCGCCCGACCGCTTCGACGAGTCCGCGGAACACACCTTTCGCTACTTCGGGAATGACGTAGTTCAAGCCGTAGAGGACGCGGTAGTAGGAGCGTGGATCTGCGGCGGTGTAGATCGTATCGAACTCTGCCTTGACTGAATTGATTCGATCGAAAGCGAGCGTTTGCTTCCCGTTCATCGCCCGGCAAGCCTCCTTTTGTCTGTTGGTCCTGGTTGGCCCCCCGACACTTGCCGCTCTGCCGCGCTCCATTGCACGGACTGGCATCTTGTCGGCGACGCGGTGCGAGAGTACCCCCTTGGTCGGGTAATGGCCACCCCGCGCCGGACAGTCGTCCAGCGTGCCGTCGCGGGATCTGCCGGCAGGGAGCACAACACCGTTGACCGATGCCAGTGTGACCACCGCGGCAGCGCCGTCAGCGGCGAGCCGCGCCAACAACCTGCCGCTCGCCCTGCTGTGGATGGCAGGCGCCCTCGCCTCGTTTTCGATGATCGCGATCGCCGGCCGCGAGGCCGGACGCGGCGCCGAGACGATGCAGATCATGTTCTATCGCAGCCTGATCGGTCTGCCGATCATCGTCGCGGTCGCACTCGCAGCGGGTGTCGGCACGACCACCTTCACGCGCCGCCGCCTTCCGCTGCACCTGCTGCGGGCGGTCAATCACTTCGTCGCCCAGTTCAGCTGGCTGCACGCGCTCGGGCTCATCACGCTTGCCGAGTTGTTCGCGATCGAATTCACCGCGCCGCTCTGGGTCGCACTGACGGCGCCGCTGTTCCTCGCCGAGAAGCTGACGCTCGTCCGGCTCGCCGCCGGCCTGCTGGGCTTCGTCGGCGTGCTCGCCATTGCGCAGCCGGGCACCGCCTCGTTCGGCCTCGGCACCGCGCTCGGCCTCGTCGCATCGCTGGGCTTCGCGGCCAACATGATCACGACCAAGATGCTGACGCGCACCGAAACGACGGTTTGCGTGCTCTTTCACATGACGTGGATGCAGCTCGTGATCTCATCGGTGCTGATCGGTTTCAAGCCGGCCGTTCCCGACTTGACCACGTCGCTCTGGATCGGCGCCATCGCGATCCTCGGCCTGACGGCGCACTACTCCCTCACCCAGGCGTTTGCACACGCCGACGCCATCAATGTCGCGCCGATGGATTTCCTGCGGCTGCCCCTGATCATCGCGGTCGGTGCCTTCATCTATGGGGAGGCACTGACCTTCTGGGTGCTCGTCGGTGCCGTGATCGTCGTCGCCGCGAACGTGATCAACATGTTCGGCGAGCGACTGTGGGGACAGGCGTTGCGCTGAGCCGTCGCTCAGTCGTTGACGCCTTTGTTCTTCGGCCGCGCCGGCGCCCTCGTCGTCGGGAACGAGTAGTACGTCGGCCGGACCTCCGGATTGCCGCCACCGCAGTTGCCACTCTTCGCCTTCATCGTCGGTAGGCTGCAGGTCGCATAGGCGATCTGGCCGTTGGACTCGCACGTCCATTGATGGAAGCGCTTGCCCGGCGCCAGATTGCTGTCGGCACCGCACGACCACTTGTTATTCTTCGTGTTGAAGAGGCAGACGTGCGCTGCCACCGTCTCCGTGCACTGGTTGATGAAGATCACCTCGGCGGAGCGCGCATTGCCGCACTGACGGCCTCGCGTATACCATTTCTGATAGAGGCAATTCGCGCGATCCGGAATTGGGAACCGCGTAGCGCGCACCTCTTCGTCCGTGGTGCCCCGCTGCGGTGTCTTGCCTGCAGGAATCCCGTAGATGCCAGTGCCATCGCGACCGGCAGCGCTCTGCGTGGCGACAGGCCGGATCTGCGGTCCTATCGTCGAGGTTGGCGCCACTGTCGCGGCCGGTGAAGGCGAACTCCCGGCAGGATTGCCTTGCACGATCATCCGCTCGGCGCCCGCGATGTAGCGCGCGGCTTGCGGATGACCGGCGCAGCGGCCCTCGAACATTGCCTTCTGCTGGCGACCGAGCTTGAGCGAGATCTCCTGCACGCTGCCTTGCCAGCGCTGCGAGTTGATCTGCAAGGCGTTCGCGTCCTCCGTGCAGCGCTCGATCTGCTGGGGGGTGAGCGTGCGTGGGGCGACAGGCACGATCGTGGCGCCGCCGGGCCCCACACCCGTCGTCGCACCGGGTGCGGGACCCGGATTGGTGCCGGCGCGAGTGTGGGCAGCGACCGCCTGGTTGCGCTGCGCCTGCTGGAATTGCCGCTGGCGGGCGCTCGCGGTCACCGCTGGCGCAGCCGACTTGGTGGTAGTGTTCGCCGCCCACGTCGTGCCGGCTGCCGGCTTCTGTGCGCCGACAGGCTGCTGTGTCGGCATCGGCCGCCGTGCGACCGTCGGCGCTCGTCTGCTGGTGATGGCGGCAGGCCGCGTGGCGGCGGCGACGGTCGGAGTCTTCGAAGCAGGCGCGCTGCCCGTCGGACCGGGTGTGGCGGTCCGCGACGGTTGCATCGCCCCCTTCTTCTGGATGTCCTGCGCCGCCCGGGGCTTCGGCTGCTGCCGCTGCGCCGCACCGGCCCGGCGCTGTGCCTCCTGCTGCGCGCGCGCCTTCTGGCGGGCGTCCTGATCAGCGCGTGCCTTCTGCTGCTGCGCCGCTGCGGCCCGGCGGTGCGCCTCCTGCTGCTGCGCGCGCTGTTGCTGCTGCGCACGCATCTGCTGCTGGCGCTGCGCCTCCTGCTGGGCGCGCTGCTGCTGCTGCTGTATCAGCATCTGCTGCTGACGCATGGCCTCCTGCTGGCGGCGCGTCGCCTCCTGCTGCTGGTATTGCAGTTGCTGCTGCACACGCTGCATGCACAGGCGCTGCTGCATGGCATCACGCAGCATCTGGCACTGCGCGTAAGGATTGGCGCTGGCCCGTTCGGCCCCTGCAAAAATCATCGCGACCAGGAAAATTGCAAACGCGCTCACATGCCGGCTGACGCTGAACATGCCACCCCCCGCCAAAGCACAGGGAGCGAATAGTCGCACTAAATCTCATCCGTTTCCAGTCGGAACGATCGCCGGCGCGGAGCTACCGGCCGGCGACGATGCGAGCGCAGACCGCAGGGATCACTGCTGCAGAAGCATGTACAGTTCGTCCTTCAGCTTGAGCCGCTTGAGCTTGAGGTCCTCATAGGTCGCGTCGTCCGTGTTGATACCGGCGGCCTCGATCCGATGAATTTCCCGGTTGATGTCGTGATACTCGTCGAACAGTCGCGCGAAGTGCGCATTGCCAGTCTTCAACTCGTGGATGCGGTCCTTGAGCTCTGGGAACTCGGCGGCGAGCTCATGGGGAACATGCGACATCGATCACCTTTCCTTTCCGATTCTGAGCGCGGGCCGTCAGTCGCCGGCGATCGGCGGCTCGGAGAGCTCGCCTGCCAGCACTTCGGCGACGTGACGCACCGCGACAGGCGAACGCCCGCCACCACCACTCTCTGCATGAGTACGGGCGATCTTGCCGGCCATGTTCATCAGGCAGCCGAGATCGCCGGCCAGGAGCAGATCGGGCGCGACAGCCGCGGCGTTGGCGGTTTTCTTCTCGACGATCGAGTTCGAGATATCGGGATACTTCACCGAGAATGTTCCGCCAAAGCCGCAGCATGTCTCGCAGTCTGCCATCTCGACCAGCTCGAGGCCCTTGACGGATGTCAACAAGCGGCGGGGTTGCGCCTTGACGCCCAGCTCTCGTAGACCCGAGCAGCTGTCGTGATACGTGACGCGACCGACGAAGGTTGCATCGACCGCAGTCATGCCACGCACGTCCACGAGGAACGATACGAGTTCGTGTACCTTTTGCGACAGCGCCGCGGCGCGTTTGGCCCAAGCCGGATCGTCGGCCAGCAGGCGCGGATAGTGTGCCTTGAGCATGCCACCGCAAGAACCCGATGGCACCACGACGTAATCATAGCCCTCGAGGACGGCAACGGTGCGGCGCGCGAGTTCAGCGGCCGTTGCCCGATCGCCCGAGTTGTAAGCCGGCTGTCCGCAGCAGGTCTGGCCGATCGGAACCTCGACGTCGCAGCCGGCCGCCTCGATCAGGCGGGCTGCGGCGAAACCGACCGACGGACGCATCAGATCGACGAGGCAGGTGACGAACAGGCCGACTTTGGGACGGCGCACTTCTGTGGACATGACTCTACCGGCTGAATTGGCGAAGGGAAACGTCGCTAGTCGCCACTTCAAGCTGGAAAGAGACGTGAATGCAACCCGTTGTCCCCTCGGCCAGCGGCGTCGGCAGCGGGATCGCCAAGCGCCGGCTCGACAAGTCAGGCCGTCGCCTTGCGTCGGGACTTGCGCCCGACGGCCCCCGAGCTTTCGTTGGTGTCGGGCGTCAGGGCATGTTGAGCGTCTTGAGCGTCGTCGACTTTCTCCCAGTAGGGCTCGACGCCGTAGAGATCGCTCAGATACTCGATCAGGACGTTGACCTTGGCCGGCATGAAATCACGGGACGGATAGACGGCATAGATGGCGAGGTTCGACGAGCCGCGGTACTCGGGCAGCACGATCTCGAGCGCGCCGCTCGCCAATTCCGCGCCGATCTCCCATGTCGAGCGCAGGCCGATGCCGAGCCCCGCGACCATCGCACCCCTGGCAAACTCGGCAGAGTTGGTGCGCACGTTGCCCTTGACGCGCAGCTGGAACTGCCGGCCGGTCGCGTTCTCGAGCTTCCAGTGCTCCTGCGCACCGGCGTTGAAGCAGGTGTGCAACTCGAGGTCCTCAAGGGTCTTCGGCCGGCCGTTGCGCTCGAGGTACGACGGAGCCGCGCAGATCACCCGCCGGTCCGCCGCGAGCTTGCGCGCGACCAGAGACGAGTCCTCAAGCTCGCCGATACGCACCGCGAGGTCGTAACCCTCACGGATCAGATCGACCATGTTGTCGGAGACCGTCAGATCGATCTCAATCTCAGGGTATTTCTCGAGGAACCGAGGCAAGTGCGGGGCGATGTGCAGTCGGCCGAACGATGTCGGAACGGTCACCTTCAGCAGGCCGCGCGGCTTGGCATTGCGACGACTGACGAAATCCTCCGCCTCCTCGACAAGGCTCAGGATGTCGACGACACGCTTGAAATAGCCCTCGCCCGTCTCGGTGAGGGTCAAGTGGCGCGTCGTCCGTTGGAACAGGCGCGCGCCGAGGCGCTCCTCGAGCAGGCTGATCCGTTTCGACACCACGGCCGGCGACAGCCCCATCTCGCGACCAGCGGCGGACATATTGCCGGTCCGGGCCACACGAGCGAAGATGTCGAGATCACTGATCGCTGTCATGGGTCAGTCCCTTTCCGGCACTCGTCGCGGACCGGCGAGATCGTTCGCGACGCCATCGTTAGTCTCAACTCGGATATATCACTACACCGATCAAGTCCTCGTCGCCTTCCTATATTACCGGTCGCATTGTTCCAGGTGTGTCAACCAGACGATCTGAATTAGCAACTCATATTCCATTTCATTGATAATTTAAGGCCACGCTACGGCGGCGGCGTCGCCGTCAGATGAGGCGACCAATAATCCCTCGATTGATCAGCCATCGATGACCCTGTACGCCCTCCCAGTGCACGTAGAGACTTGCCGTGACTGATGCTGCGCGGCATCAGTGTCGCTACGGCGCGGCGACCGCCATCATCCGCCCGAACCGAGGATCAGATGAGCCATCTCTCCATGCCGGAGCCCGATCCCGGCCTCCTGGCCCGCCGCGAAGCCATTGCCGCCGACCTCGCCCAGATCCTCGGTCCAGGCGGCGTGATTGCCGACGACGACGGGCGGCGCGCCTACGAGACGGACGCCCTGACCGCCTATCGCGCGATGCCGCTCGCCGTGGTGCTGCCGCGCTCGACAGAGGACGTCGCGCGCGTCCTGGCGTACTGTTCGGGCCATGGCGTCAAGATCGTTCCGCGCGGCGCAGGCACGTCACTGTGTGGCGGGGCCCTGCCGCTCGCCGACGCGATCGTGCTCTGCCTCTCGAAGATGAGCCGTGTGCTCGACGTCAACATCGCCGATCGCACGGCGCGCGTGGAGGCGGGCATCACCAATCTCGCCATCTCAGCCGCGGTTGCGCCACTCGGCTTCTTCTATGCGCCCGACCCGTCGAGCCAGCTCGCCTGCACGCTCGGGGGCAACATCGCCATGAACTCGGGCGGCGCGCACTGCCTCAAGTACGGCGTCACGGTCAACAACGTGCTCGGCCTCAAGCTCGTCACCATCGACGGCCAAGTGGTCGAGATCGGCGGCCCCTGGCTCGACAGCAGCGGCTATGACCTGCTCGGCCTGATGATCGGCTCGGAAGGCCAGTTCGGCATCGTCACCGAGGCAACAGTGCGCATCATCCGCCAGGCGGAGGGCGCGCGGCCGATGCTCTTGGGGTTCGCATCCCCTGAAGCAGCCGGAGCCTGCGTCTCCGGCATCATCGCGAGCGGCATCATTCCGGTCGCGATGGAATACATGGACAAGCCCGCGATCCACGTCTGCGAGACATTTGCCAAGGCCGGCTATCCGATGGATGCCGAGGCGCTCCTCATCATCGAGGTGGAAGGCTCCGAGCAGGAGATCTCGGCCCTACTCGGCCGCATCGTCGAGATCGCCAAGCCCTACCAGCCGACCACCGTCCGTCTCTCCGACAGCCCCGAGCAGTCGGCCCGCATCTGGAAGGGTCGCAAGTCGGCGTTCGGGGCCATCGGCCGCATTTCCGACTATTACTGCATGGACGGCACGATACCGCTCGGCCGGCTGCCCGAGGTGCTGACCCGAATCGGCCAGATCTGCGCCCATCACGGGCTCAAGGTCGCCAATATCTTCCACGCCGGCGACGGCAACCTGCACCCGCTGATCCTCTACGATGCCAACGACCCGGCGCAAGCCGCACGCGCCGAACTGGCCGGAGCGGAGATCCTGACGCTCTGCGTCGAGGCGGGCGGATGCCTGACCGGTGAACACGGCGTCGGCATCGAGAAGCGGGATCTCATGCATGCGCAGTTCACCGATGCCGACCTCGACCTGCAGAAGCGCATCAAGTCGACCCTGGACCCTGCCTGGCTGCTCAATCCCGGCAAGGTCTTCCCGATCGCACCGCGCCCCGGCGCATCCCTGCCCGACGCCGCCTGAGGTATCTTCGTGACCGACATTCACCACCCTGCGGCGGATTGGGAGCTGCGCCGCGTGATCGCCGATGCCGCACACCGGCGGGAACCGATCGAGATCGTCGGGTCGGGCTCGCGGCGCACGATCGGCCGGCCGATCCCACCAATGGCGATCGTTTCGACGCTCGCCATGCGCGGGCTGTCGCTCTACGAGCCGACCGAGCTGGTCATGAGTGCGCGGGTCGGAACGCGCGTCGCCGACATCGAGAACGAGCTTGCCCATCGCGGCCAGATGCTCGCTTTCGAGCCGGTCGACCTCGGCCCTGCGCTCGGCGTCGACAGCCGCGAGGCGACGATCGGCTCATTGTTCGCCTGCAACCTCTCCGGCAGCCGCCGGATCGCCATCGGTGCGGCCCGCGATCATCTGATCGGCGTCAAGGCGATCACCGGCACCGGGGACGAGGTGAAGTCCGGCGGACGCGTGATGAAGAACGTCACGGGAGTAGATCTCGTGAAGGCCCTGGCGGGAAGCTGGGGCACGCTCGCCGCGCTGACGGAGGTCACCTTCAAGGTGGCACCGATCCCCGAGGAGACGCGAACGCTCATGTTCGCCGGCCTCACCGAGGAGTTGGCCGTCGAGGCCATGACCAGCGCGCTCGGCACGCCCTACGAGGTCTCCGGCGCGGTACATATCGACGGCGCGCTCGCCCAGCGCCTTCACCACCCGCCCGCCGGGCTCGCCGGACGCAGCCTGACCGCCCTGCGCACCGAAAATTTCTCGGCATTCGTCGCCTATCGTGCCACTGCTCTCGCCGAGACGCTGGCCCAGTTCGGCGAGATCGCAATGCTCGACGACGGCGCCTCGCGCCAGTTCTGGGGCGAGTTGCGGCGCCTGACGCTCCTTACCGGTTCGCGACCGCTCTGGCGTATCTCTGTCGCCCCGTCTCGAGCACCACTCGTCGTCTCGTCGATCCGGCGCTATCATCAGGCGGACGCGTTCTACGACTGGTCCGGGGGACTGATCTGGCTCGAAGTGCCGGATGCCGCCGACGCCGGCGCGACCGACATTCGACGTGTGCTCGCCACCCACGGCGGGCATGCTACGCTGATCCGGGCCGAGGAAGCCGTGCGCGCCCAGGTCGACGTGTTCCACCCGATGGAACTCGGCATCGCCCGTCTCACGCGCGGCCTGAAGGAGGCCTTCGACCCCTTCGCCATCCTCAATCCGGGGCGCATGTATCAGGGCATTTGACGGCTCATCTCTTCAGCGGGGGCGGCGCCGCGTCGCCGGCGACCAGGCAACCGAGCTGGTCGACGTAGCTCCCGGCCCGGCCGTGGAAGCCGACGAGGCGTTCGCCCGCGCTGATTTCGCACACGATCTTCGTTCCGACACGGTCGCCAAACGATACCGAGCGCCGTGATGTGCGGATCTGCAGACCGGACACCCAAACGGGCGCATCCTGCGGCACTCCCCACGTATAGCGCCGGGCGAACATCGTGAGGCTCCTGATCACCTCGCCTGGAGCCAGGATCAGTGGCTGCGTGGTGACCGGATTGGGTCCGCCGAAACCATGGCGCGGTCCTGCAACATCGCCGAACACGGCCTGAACGCCGCCGATGATCAATTCGCTTCCATTCGCGATGCTGCGGTTCACGCCAACTTCCAGCCGCGTCACCGCAGCCAGCGACTCGTTGGAATCGGCATCGTCGAACGCGTTGCCGCCCGTGGCCCCGCCAACCGGCTTGCCGCGCCGAATGACGACCTTGGGGGGCTCTGGCTGCGGCTCGGGCGCGATTTGCGGGCGCACCGCGCCGGCGCGCGCACCGTCGCCGCGGTCTGCGCCGCCGGGCTGCGCGGCATCGGCGAAAGCAAACCGATTGCGTCGCTGGATGCCGTCCTCGGTCCACGGCACCTGGTCGTTGCCGGTATTGTCGATCACACGCACGCGTACCTGATGAAACATCAGCAGGTCACTCTGACCGGGCCGCACGAGTTCGGCGGCGAGTGCTTTGGCGTAGGGGCCCCCGCCGACGCCGAGGTCGGACGCTGTCTTGCCGGGCTCGGCTGCATAGGCGATAAGCACGCCCGCGTGGCGCGACGCAGCGACGAAGCCCTTGCCGCCGCGGCTGCCTCTTAGCGTATTTCGGCAGGCATCGAGCACCAGATAGTGCGCAGCATTCGGCGCCTCGCCGGTCAGTATTTCGAGGATCTCGGATTGCCGCAGGCCTCGCAACCGCAACTCGGCGCTCGATGGTGCGCCGATGTCGACGGGGAGCAGGTAGTTTTCGCCCGCCGAAGCGATGCCGTGGGCCCGAATAATAGATGAAACCTACCGCATCCGGCCCCGCCCCCTTCAGCCGCGCGGCGAGTTCAATCACCGCCTGCAACATACGCTCGCGCGTGCCGTCGAACACGGGCTCCATGACGTCGAAGCCAATGCGGCGCAGTGCGCTGCCCACGAGGCGCACGTCGTTATGCGGATTGGAAAGCCTGCCGACACCAGGCGAATAGGCTTCATTGCCGATCAACAGCGCTATCCGCTGCGGCCCGGCCAAGGCCGGCTCAATCTGGCCGGCGAGCACGAGGAGCAAGGAGACGAGCATCGCGCGCGCAGTCAGCATGTCGTAAATCCTGGATGAACTGCGCCAAACACTATCACCGCCAGCCGCGCTCGCAAGCCAGGGCTTTGCCAGAAGATGTCGCTGACCGAGCGGTGTCCGTTCCGCCGACTTGCTCGTCTCACGCGCGGCGTGAAGGAGGCGTTCGACCCCTTCGCCATCATCGATCCGGGCCGCATCTATCGCGCAGCCCGAGCAGGCATGCCGGCGTTACGGCCGACAACCCTCCATCTTCCCGCCACCTTTCACGCCGACAGCTTTGCGCTGTGATTCGAGGTGCTCCGATCGACCGGTGCGGGCACGCCGGACGGAGCACGTGAGCATTCATTGCGCGACCGGGGGGCAACCTGCTCGCACGACCGACATTCCTGTTGAACGGCTGGCTGGTGCTGGCGCTCGCCGCCTGCGCGAGCGGCGGCATCGCCGACCTGTCGCCGCCGACCGTCGCCGAGCGCCCCCGGCTCTCCGCCCCGCCCGGAGCAGCAGAGACGGTGCCTGCACCAAGCGCAGCCGACGCCCGCACGGGCAGTTTCGCCTGGGTTCCCGGGGAATGGTCGGTCGAGATCGTCGTACCGCCGAAGCCGATACCGGCGACACGACCGATCCGCCCGCCGCCGCCTCGCGTCGCCCGTCGGCCCGCGCGAGCCGGCGCCGGAACCCGGCTGGTAGCCCTCGACGCCGCACCGTTCCCGTTCGACGGCGCCGTGCCCGGCCGCTCCGAGTCTTTCTTCAACATCTCGGCCGAGGGGCGACGTGGCCGGCGCACACCTTCGGGCCGGGTCTACTGGGCAGACGAGACGTACTCCGACCGGCGTTCGCTGATCCACGTGCCGCGCGGCTTCGACCTTGCCCGCCCGGCGATGCTGGTATTGTTCTTCCACGGCCACGGAGCCAAGCTCGAGCGCGACATCTGGCATCGCCAGCACCTGCCGCAACAGATCGACCTGTCCGGCATGAACGCAGTTCTCGCCGCACCACAGTTCGCGGTCGATGCGCGCGATTCGAGCATCGGAAGGTTCTGGCAGAAGGGAGCGATGAAACGCTACCTCGCCGAGGTCGCTGGCCATCTCGCCCGCCTCTACGGTGATCCGGCCGCCGCCGCGCAGTTTGCCGAGTTGCCGATCCTCGTCGTCGGCTACTCGGGCGGCTTCATGGCCTCTGCCTTCGCACTCGGTCAGCCTGGCGTGTCTGAGCGCGTGGCCGGTGTCGTCCTGCTCGACGGCGTTTACGGCCATGTCGGCACGTTTGCGGAGTGGATACGCCACTCGCCGCAGAGCTTTCTCGTGTCCGGCTACGGCCGCTTCACGCAGAAGGGCAATGACGCCCTGCGCGCCGAGGCCGAGCGCCACGGGCTGGCCCCGGTCGACCGGATGCCCGAGCGGCTGGGCCGTGGTGAGGTGGCGCTCATCCGCGCCGATGCCCGCCACCACGACTATGTGACCCTCGCCTGGGCGCCCAATCCCATCGCCGACGTGCTCCGGCGCGTCGACGGCCTGGCAACCCGGCGCGGCGCGCCGGCACGCGTTGCCACGACGCGGCGGTAGCGGCCCGGCACCGCCTGTACAGCGCTGCGATGCCGCTGGTTGCGCCCCCATCTGCCCGGCTCTATCTATCGGCCCTGACGATATCGACGGACGCCGGACACTCGGTTCGTCCTGCCGGACAAGGGCTCATGACCGACCTGAAGCTTATCGCGCTCGACCAGGAGGACATCGACGTCCTCTCGACCCACCTGCAGGATGCCGTGCTGAAGATCGGCGACATGGCCTATCTGAAGCGTGAGCAGCGCTTTGCCGCGCTGCTTAACCGGTTCGATTGGCAGCGCGCGCTCGCCGACGGCGGTGCGGCGGGTACCAGCCGCAAGCCCTACCAGCGTCGACGTTCTGCGGTGCGCTTCGAGCGCGTCACGCGTGCCCGTACGCTCGGCTTGGATCTGCGCCGCAGGAACGACGTGGTCGAGTTGCTCGCCGTCCGCTTCGCGCCGCGCGATGCCGGCGATCCATCTGGCTCGGTAACGCTGCACTTCGCCGGCGGCGGCGCCATCGAGCTTGAGGTCGAGTGCGTCGAGGCGGAACTACGCGATCTCGGCGCCGCCTGGGCGACGAAAGCCTGCCCCACACATCCGCTCGACGACTGAGGCCGCCGCCCGTCCCCAGGCGGCAAGTATGGATGCTCCCGATGCCACAGTGGCTTTCGACCCGCGACGCTGATTTCGAGGCACGCTTCACCCGTTTCCTGGGGACCAAGCGCGAGATCTCGGAGGACGTCGAGGCCGGCGTGCGCGAGATCGTCAGCACGGTACGACAGAAGGGCGACGCCGCGCTGATCGCCTACACCGAGCGGTTCGACCACCTGATCCTCGACCGGGGCGGACTGCGCGTCGATGCCGGTGAGGTCGATGCCGCCGTCGCGGCCGCCGATCCGGCGGCAGTCGAGGCCCTGAGCCTCGCGCGCGAACGCATCGCCTCCCACCACGCCCGCCAGCGCCCCGCCGACGACACCTACACCGATGCCACCGGCGCCACTCTCGGCCACCGCTGGACGGCAGTCGAAAGCGTCGGCCTCTACGTTCCCGGTGGACTGGCGAGCTACCCGAGCTCGGTGCTCATGAACGCGGTGCCAGCGTCCGTGGCTGGCGTGCCGCGCATCGCCATGGTCGTGCCGGCGCCGCGCGGCGAGCTCAATCCGCTCGTCCTGGTCGCAGCCCGCCTCGCCGGCGTCGACGAGATCTACCGGATCGGCGGCGCACAGGCTGTCGCAGCGCTCGCCTTCGGCACCGAGACCATAGCACCCGTCGCCAAGATCGTCGGACCCGGCAACGCCTGGGTTGCCGCGGCCAAGCGGCAGGTCTTCGGTACGGTCGGCATCGATTCGATCGCCGGGCCGTCCGAGGTGCTCGTGATCGCCGACCGCGACAACGACCCGGCGTGGATCGCCGCCGACCTGCTCGCGCAGGCCGAGCACGACACCGCCGCCCAGTCGATCCTGATGACGGACGACGGAAGCTTCGCCCGCGCTGTCGCCGCCGAGGTCGACCGCCAGCTCGCCACCCTGCCGCGCGGCAACATCGCGGGCGAGAGCTGGAACACCTTCGGCGCCATCATCATCCTCGACAGCCTGGATGCCGCCCCGCCGCTGGCCGATCGCATCGCCGCCGAACACCTCGAGATCGCAACGAAGGATGCGGCTCGCCTCGCAGCGTCCATCCGCAACGCCGGCGCCATCTTCCTCGGCGCGCTGACGCCCGAGGTGATCGGCGACTATGTGGCAGGCTCGAACCACGTGCTCCCGACCGCCCGGTCGGCCCGCTTCTCCTCGGGCCTCGGCGTGCTCGACTTCATGAAGCGGACATCGATTTTATCGCTCGACGCGGCGGCGCTCGCCGCTCTCGGCCCAGCCGCCATGGCACTCGCCCGCGCCGAGGGGCTCGAGGCACACCGGCGCTCGGTCGAGGTGCGCCTCGGTGCGCGCTCAGGAAGCGTCACATGAGCGACCGCAACGACTACGACCCCTCGTCACCGACGCGCCCGGCCGCGCGGCTCGTTGCCATTTCCCTCGATCCGGCCTCCATCGCCCGTTCGAACCGCCACGCCGAACACGAGCGCGAGGTCGCGATCTACGACCTGATCGACGCCAACTCCTTCGCGCTCGTCGGACGAAACGACGGCCCCTACAAGCTGCGCCTCGGCATCGTCGAGGACCGCCTCGCCTTCGACATCTCCAGCGAGGCGGACGAGCCGCTCGTCACACACCTCCTGTCGCTGACGCCGCTCAAGCGGATCATCAAGGACTACTTCATCGTCTGCGACAGCTACTATCAGGCGATCCGATCGGCGCCACCCTCGCGCATCCAGGCGATCGACATGGGCAGGCGTGGGCTGCATGACGAAGGCAGCCGCCTGTTGACCGAGCGGCTCGCCGGCAAGGTCGAGATCGATCACGACACGGCCCGGCGCCTGTTCACGCTGGTCTGCGCCCTTCACTGGAAGGGCTGAGCACCGTGGCAGCGGATGCCATCGACGCTGCCGACGAGGCGGGTAGCGGGCGCGGCCGACCGCCGGCCGTGGCCGTCGCGCCGTCGCCCGCGCCTACGCCTGCGCGACGCGAACTGCCACCCGCGATCCTGTTCGCCTGCACCATGAACGCAGTGCGCTCGCCGATGGCGGCCGCGATCATGCGCCACCTCGCCGGCCGCGCCACCTATGTCGAGTCGGCAGGCGTTCGCGCCGGTGAGCCGGACGGCTTCGTCATCGCGGTCATGGACGAGATCGGGATCGACGTCTCGGGGCACCGGCCGCGCACCCTTTCCGATCTCGACGACACCGGCTTCGACTTGATCGTGACGCTGTCTCCGGAAGCGCACCACCAGGCGCTGGAGCTGACGCGCACCATGGCGGTCGACGTCGAATACTGGCCGACGTTCGACGCCTCCATCATGGTCGGCCAGGGAAGTCGCGACCAGATCCTGGCGAGCTACCGTCAGGTCCGCGATCTTCTTTTTTCGAAGATCAAGAGCCGGTTCGGTCTGTCCGGCGGACCGACGGTGTGATCCGGCACGTCGACTGAGGCGTGAAGGTGCCGGCTCGATCGGCAATATCGGGTTCATTGCGGTAGACTCATACGTGGACGGATATTGTGCCTGTTCGGCCACGGACAACGACAAACATCAGCTTTCCCTCAGCTTTTCTTGGCGGGTTTTTTCTCCGAGATAGTAATTCCTCGGTAGAACGCTGGTGCGCTTGATAAGAACACTCGTAAGCGCGAGTGAAGCGCGCGCCGGCGGCACTATGTTCATGTGTGAGGCGCGTCATGTCCGTCGCAAGTGCACCGTCCAGAACCCAGGCCCACATCATCACGCGCAAGGGCTCGCGCATTCTGCCGATCGTTGCGCTGATCGTCGCTCTTGCACTCTTCATTGTGATCCAGCTGCCGTCGGGCGGTGCGACGCTCTTCAAGAACCTCGGCCAGGCCGTGCCACCGGGCGAGATCACCGCGAAGCAACTGCAGGCCCTGCTCGACAGCCCGGTCTCGCAGGAGAAGATGTGGAGCATGTTCCACGGGAAATTCCCGTTCGGCATCGACGTGTTCTTCGGGCAGATCATCCAGCCCCTGGTGAAGGCCTATCTCGACATCCTGTTCAGCGATTTCGGCGACATTGCACGCAGCACGTTCACGATCGTCCTGACCTGCGCGCTGTATGCGCTGCTGCCCGGCATCGCCGGCCTCATTTACCGGCGCAACTTCACGACGTGGTTCCTCATCGGCTTCGGGGCGCTGATCTCCCTCAACGCGTCCGGCATCTTCGGCACGCTCACGTCGGCGCAGCCGATGCCCGGCTCCGGCACGTTCTTCTTCTTCATCGCCGCGCAAGTGGTGATCCTGCTGCTCGCGTTGAGATTGCGGCGGCATACGCAGAGCGTCGGATTTGCATCACCGGGCGTCGTCAATTGGACGCTCGCCGTGGGGCTGTGGGCGATCGGCATCGTGCTCGCCATCGTGTGGACGCCCTATCAGCTGGCCTCCAGCGACGAAATCAGGCTCAGGCGCGAAGCGGCACTTGCCGGCAAGGCCAGCGACGGCCTTCGCGACTGCCTGGACGGCTGTCCAGCGCTGGTTGAAATACCAGCGGCGCCCGGCGCTACCCCTGCCGTTGCCACGACTGCCACGGCTCCCGCGCCCGCGGCGCCTGCCTCCCCTGGCGCGGCTCCTGCGCCCGCCAATCCGCCCGGCAACGCTGCTGTGCCCCCGCGACAGGTGCCGTTCCAGCAGGCGATGTCGATGGTCCCGAAGCTCTACATGATGAAGTACGAGCTGACGCTGGGCGAATGGCAGGCGTGCGCAGCCCCACCTGCGAAGTCGTGCACCTGGAAGCTCCAGAAGGGCGAGCAGGTCGGCCTCAAGGACCGCATGCCGGTCGAGGTGACCCTGGCTCAGGCGCAGGCCTACGCGGCCTGGCTGTCGCGGAAGACCGGCCAGCGCTATCGGCTGCCGACCCGCGTCGAATGGGAGCACGCTGTGCGAGCCGGCACGCCGTACACCTCGAAGTGGTTTTACGGTAACGACGTCAAGCAGCTGAACACCTATGCCTGGACCATCGACGGAGTTCATTCGGTCGGATTGAAGAAGAAGCCGAACCCCTGGGGCCTGGAAGACGTGTACGGCAATGTCGACGAGTGGGTCGCGGGCAAGCGGCAAGGGGAGGCCTATGAGGCTGCCGGCCACCAGTTGGCGGGTGGCAGCGCGCGCCGGCCCTCGGCGATGTTCGAAATGACGTTCGCAACGGATTCCTCGATGTCGGCAGCTGACGGTGGCGTGCGCCTCGTTCGCGAAATCGGCAGCTCGCCTCCAACGATCCAGCCGACAAGCGCCGGATCCGCCAGCGTCGACAAGGACGCCGACTACAAGCCACGCAGCGTCTGGTCGATCCTGTCGAGCGGAATGACCGGCTGGGTGTTCAAGTGGGAGGTGCTGCTGCTCGGCCTGCCGCTGCTCTACTCGCTGCTGCGCGATTCCAACTCCTGGACCGGCCGCGAGCGCAAGAACATCGTCATCTGCCTCGATGGCACCTCCAACACCCCGGACCAGCTCGAGGCGGGCTTTGCGGCTCACACCAACGTCTACAAACTCTTCAAGATGCTGAAGAGCGACAACAAGGGCGGGCTCGCCGAAGTCGACCGCTACGATGCATCGCTCGTCAAGCGCTACGGCAACAAGCAGATCGGCCTCTACTACGCCGGCGTCGGCAACAAATACGACAACGACCCGATCCTGCAGACCATCGGCATGGCGACCGGCCTCGGCGCGAGCGACATCATCGAGCGCGCCTACCTCGATCTCGTGCGCATCCATCAACCTGGCGACCGTATCTTCATCGTCGGCTTCAGCCGCGGCGCCGCCATCTCGCGTCTTCTCGCGCGCACCATCGACGCGCGTGGCGCGCCGCGCGCGGTGTGGACCCTGAAGCTGTTCGGCAAGCACCGCGTGATCTGGGCGTCGCGGCGCAAGCACCCGGTGACGATCGACGTGCTCGGCTGTTTCGACACCGTGGGCTCGTTCGGCGTGGCCAAGACCATCGCCGGCATCAACCTGCAACAGCTCAACATGTTCAAGGACCTGACGGTGCCCGACAATGTCCGGCAGGCCTACCACATGGTGGCGCTCGACGAGCAACGCCAAGAGTTCGAACCGACGCTCATGGACCCCGACGCGATTCGGCCTGAGCGCATCGTCGAGGTGTGGTTCGCCGGCGACCACGCCAACATCGGCGGCGGCTGGGCGACGGATAAGCTGTCCGACGTGACGCTCGACTTCCTGCTGCGTCAGGTGTCCAGCGGCTATGCATTCGATCCGTCGCGACAGCCCGGTGACGAGAGCTGGGGCATCTTCCTGACAGCGAGCAAGGGCAGCAAGGCCGCGCTCGTGGAGCGCCAGAACCGGGACGACGACATCATGGTCATCGACCCTGATCCGCTCGGCCAGGTGCGCCACTGGTTCTCGAACATCTACAACTACCGTCCACGAAAGCTGCCGCTGCACGCCGTCATTTCGGAATCGGTGTTCGACCGCATGGTCGGCGCGCTGCCGGTCTACGCGCCGCAGGCCCTGTTCGACCTCAACGATGCGCTCGACGAGAAGCGCGACACGATCGCAGAAAAGGTGGTGAAACTCGGTGAGACGCATTCGCTCTCGGACGAGGAGCGCCAGCGCATGCTCGACTACAACGAGAAGCTTCGGCTCACTCGCTATCGCTCTTACATCGAGATGGTGACGGCCGGTAGGAAGCTTCCAGGCCCGGCCCAGGCACTGACGCACGGTGCGGCCGAGTCGAAAGCAGTGGTTGCCGCCTGACCCGACCGCGCCGCCACCCGCGCCAGTCGCATGGTGCTCCGTCGGCGCGCAGGATGATCAAACCTGCTGCCTCTCGGCGCCGGTGTCCCGTCGCGTCTGTGTCGTCACGTACCATGTCTCCTGTGCGCCGAGCCCTCTGATCTCGATGGCCCCACGCGGCTCGAAGTCGTAGCCGGCGTCGGCGATGGCCTGCCGGCACCTTGGGCAGATCAGCACGCGACCAGGCTCTGCCTGCCCCTCTAGCCTCGAGGCGAGATTGACCGTGTCGCCCCACACGTCATAGCTGAACTTCTCGGTTCCGATCACGCCGGCCATGACCGGTCCCGAGGCAATGCCGATCCGGAGCCTCAACTCGATGCCCGTCTCGGCCCGGTTGCGCTCGACGACCTTGAGCATCCAGTGCGCCATGCCGACCAGCCGCGCCGTATGATCCACCGCCGGCTGCGGCACCCCGGCGACCGCCATGTAGGCATCACCGATCGTCTTGATCTTCTCCACGCCGTGGCAGCGAGCGAGTTCGTCGAACTCGCGCACGATGTCGTTGAGAAGACGGACCGTACGCTCTGGCCCGAGCGAACGCGCCAGCGCGACGAAGCCGGAGATGTCGGCAAACAGAACGCTCGCCTCGCCATGGGCATCGGCGATCACCTCGCCTGGACGCGCCTTCAGCCGCTCGACAACGCTGTCCGGAAGGATCTTGCGCAGCAGCCGCTCGGTTTCGGCCTTGGCGCGCTCGACGAGGCTGAATGCGTACCAGACCGACGCCGCGATCAGCCCGACGGTGGTGATCGCGGCTTGAATATGGATGGAGCGCAGCACCTGGGGCTCGGCCGCTATCATCGCGGCGGATGGCGGGAAGCCGAAGAATGCAACGAGATGCAGGACCAGCCCGCCGACCACGACGGCGAGCACGAGCCGGATACGCTCGAGCCCCATCACGACGAATGGCGCGGCGGCGCCGACGAGGTACTGGAGATGCACACCGGACGTATTGCCGAGCAGTCCCGTGATGACCATCAGCGCGATGTACTCGGAGACCACCACGAGCACCGCCGCGGCTATCGGACCGAAACGGTGTGCCAGTGGCACCAGCGGGCCGAGCAGGATCAGCGCGCCGTTGATCCAGATGAGTGGCGCGTAGGTCTTATAGTCGAGCAGTGCGTGCTGGACGGCATATCCGGCCGTCGACAGCGAGATGAGGTATGCGATGGCATTCAGAATCATGAGCCGCCGCCGGGTATCCTCCGGATAACCGCGCGTGCCGGCCTCGACGATCCTGCCGAGCCAGCTGCCGATCGGCCGCAGCGTGACGCCGATCCGCCGCGCGCTACCGACGATCAGCGCACTTGTGCTGCGCCACGCCGCCGCCAGCGACCCGATCCGGGTCCTCTGAACGTCGTTCCGAGTCACCTGAGCCTCTCAACCGAGTTCCGCGATCTCGCCGAGTACCGCCAGATCGCACTTCAGTCGGCTATCGCTGCGGGTGATCGCGCCCTGCTCCTCGAGAGCGACCAGCGCTCCGTTAACTTTCGGACGACTGGCGCCGACGAGCAGCGCCAACTCGCTCTGCGACATCGCGAGGTCGACCTCGACGATCCCGGCTTCGGTGCCCGGCTTGCGCTGACGCGCAAGCCCGATCAGATAGCGCGCAAGTCGCACCTCGATGCGGTGCAGCGCCACCCCCTCGAGTTGCATGTCCGCCTCCCGCAGACGCCCGCACAGGCAGCGGATCAATGCCATCGCCAGTTCAGGGTCGGCCGCCATCAGGCGGCGCAACTGAGGCTGACCCAGACTGGCGGCCTCGACCGCGTTCACCGCGGTCGCGTCGGCCGTCCGCGGACCGCCGTCGAGCATCGCGATCTCGCCGAACATCTGGCCCTCAGTGGCATGCGTAAACGACAGCTCGCGCCCCTCAAGGGTCAGCACCGACAGTCGCACGCGGCCTTTGAGCACGACGTACAGTTCCTGGCCTGTGTCGCCGCGCGAGAAGATCGACTGGCCAGCCGTGAAGCCGGCCGGGCGCATCTCACCCGCGACGGCCTTCAGCGTCATCGTCGGCAGGCCCTCGAAGGCCGCGACCTCGCCCAATACCCGGACAAGCTCCTCGCGATCCATGCCCACCTCCGATGATTCATGGCGGTCGTCGTGCCCGCTGCCAGCCGCGGGACCGCGCCACTCTAGCCGCAGGACGGCGACTTGCCAGTCGAAATACGCCGGATCGTCAGCATCGGGGGCCCCCGGGGCCGGCGCGAGGCTTGCTTTCGGCCAGCTGAAGGCGCATGAAGTCGCCCGGACAGACGGCCAGCGAGGATACATGGCAAAAGAGGAGCTGCTCGAGTTCCCGGGCGTCGTGACGGAGTTGCTTCCCAACGCAACATTTCGCGTCAAGCTCGATAACGGACACGAGATCATCGCACATACGGCGGGGAAGATGCGCAAGAACCGCATCCGCGTGCTTGCCGGCGACAAGGTTCAGGTCGAAATGACACCCTATGACCTCACCAAAGGCCGGATTACTTACCGCTTTAAGTAGGACCGACGCGCCGCGTCGCGACACACTGCGCCGCGAGCGTTCGCGTGCCGGCGGTGTCAAGACGCGCGAGCGGCCCGTCCTCGTGCTCGCCTCGGGCTCGCCCCGGCGCGTCACGTTGCTCGCCCAGGTCGGCATCGATCCCGACGCACTGCGCCCCGCCTCGATCGACGAAACCCCGCGGCGCAGCGAGATGCCGCGCACACTCGCCTCCCGCCTGGCGCGAGCGAAGGCGGAGGCCGCGCGCGACCAGATCGCCGACGACACCGAGCTTGCCGACGCCTTCGTGCTCGCCGCCGACACCGTCGTCGCGGTCGGCCGGCGCATTCTGCTGAAACCCGCCTCCGTCGAGGAGGCTGTCGCCTCGCTGGAGCTGCTCTCGGGCCGGGCTCACCGCGTGCTGACCGGCATCTGCCTGATTTCACCGGACGACCGCGTGCGCGTGCGCATCGTCGAGACGAAAGTCCGCTTCAAGCGCCTGGACCAGTCGGAAATCGAGACCTACATCGCCTCCCGGGAGTGGCGCGGCAAGGCCGGCGGCTATGCGATCCAGGGCCTCGCCGGCGGCTTCGTGCAGAAGATCGTCGGTTCCTACACCAACGTCGTCGGCCTGCCGCTCACCGAGGTGATGGGCATGCTCGCAGGAGAGGGGTTCCCGATCTATGCGAACTGGTCGAAGGCGGCCGCGACCGAGGACACGGCCTGAGCCCCGACGGCAGCGGCCGGACAGCAGAAGGAAGGCGTATGGGCTCCTCCCGTCCCCCTGGCCCTGCCGACGCCAGCCCAGCCGGCGGCAGTGGTCATTGCCCGATCTGCCGGGCGCCGAGCGAGCCGGGCCTCAGACCGTTCTGCTCGCGGCGCTGCGCTGACGTCGATCTGTCGCGCTGGCTCAGGGGCGCCTACGCGATCCCCGTGCGCGACGACGATGACGACGAGGACGGCGATGCGGCTCCCACGCGGCCCACAAATCGCTCCTCGGACGAGGACGACCGCCACGGCTGAGCGCGCCACCGCCCTTATGCCTTGCCTCGGCGGGAACATCCGACTTGATTGCCACCTCGACCTCCTCTATAGAGCAGGCCTTCCGGCGCGGCCCCGTTCGTCTAGTGGCCTAGGACACCAGCCTCTCACGTTGGTAACAGGGGTTCGAGTCCCCTACGGGGCGCCAACTTTCCAATACACATGGATGGACACGTGCCGCCGGCCAAGGCTGGCGCAGGTGCTCGATGCCCTGGTAAGGCTCCCCCGTTGGACGGCGCCGCCGGCTGGCGTGTCCGTAGCACTCGCGGGCCGCATTTCAGGCCCTGACGTCGACCACGACGCGGCCCTTGACCTGGCCCTTGAGGATGGCTCGGCCGAGCTTCGGCAGGTCGCCGAGCGCCGCGGTTTCGACCATGCTCTCGAGGCGGGCGAGATCGAGGTCCCGGGCGATCGACTGCCAAGCCGAGACACGGTCGGCGTAGGGCCGCATTACGCTGTCGATGCCGAGCAGGTTGACGCCCCTGAGCAGGAAAGGGATCACCGTGGTGTCGAGCTTGTTGCCGCCGGCGAGGCCGACGGCCGCGATGGAGCCACCATATTTCATCAGCGTCAGCACGCGTGCCAGCATGGTGCCGCCGACGGCGTCGATGCAGCCGGCGAAGGTCTCCCGGTCGAGCGGCCGGGTCGGTGCCTCGGCAAGCTCGGCCCGCGGGATGATGCGGGCGGCGCCGAGTGACTTGAGATAGTTCTCCTGCTCGGGGCGGCCGGTCACGGCAGCGACCTGGTAGCCGCGCTTCGCGAGGATCGCGGTGGCGACCGAGCCGACACCGCCGGCCGCCCCCGTCACCAGCACCTCCCCTTTGTCAGGGGTCACGCCATGCCTGCCGAGCGCGTCGATGGCAAGCATCGCGGTGAGGCCGGCGGTGCCGACCGCCATCGCCTGTCGCGTGGTGAGCCCGGAGGCCAGCGGCACCAGCCAGTCGGCCTTGACCCGGGCTTTGCCGGCGTAGCCACCCCACCAGACCTCGCCGACGCGCCAGCCAGTCAGCACCACCTTGTCGCCAACCTTGTAACGGGCGTCGGCGGAGATTTCGACGGTGCCCGCGAAGTCGATGCCGGGCACGTGCGGGAAAGTACGCACGAGGCCGCCGAGCCCGTTGAGGCAGAGGCCATCCTTGTAGTTGAGCGTGGAATACTCGACGGCGACAGTGACGTCGCCGTCGCCTGGCAGGCGCTCGTCGTCGATCGTCTCGACTGCCTGGCTGATGGCGCCGTCAGCGCCCTTCGATACGACGAGAGCCTTGAAGCTCATCGGAGAACTCCTCTTTGCAGCGCGTTAGCGCCCGTTGATGGCACGCCAGACCTTCTCCGGCGTCACCGGCATGTCGATGTGGGTGACGCCCCATTCGGCGAGTGCGTCGATCACCGCGTTGACGATCGCCGGTGGCGCGCCGCAGCAGCCCGCTTCGCCCGCGCCCTTCGAGCCGATCGGATTGTGCGTCGTCGGTGCATCCTCGAAGTATGCGATATCGAGTGGCGGCATGTCGTCGGCGCGCGGCATGGTGTAGTCCATGAACGAGGCGGTGAGGAGCTGGCCGCTGCCGGGCTCGTACACCACCTGCTCGAACAGCGCCTGGCCGAGTCCCTGCGCTATGCCGCCCATCACCTGTCCGTCGGCCAGCATCGGATTGACGATGCGGCCGAAGTCGTCGACCGCCCAGAACCCGACGACCTTGACGAACCCGGTCTCCGGGTCGACCTCCACCTCCGCGGCGTGGCAGCCGTTCGGGATGGTGATCTGCTGGCGCTCGTAGACCTCCGTGGTGTCGAGCGCGCTGGCATCGGCAGCGACGCCGATGGCGGCCGGCAGCCGGGCCGGGTCCCCCGCCGCCCGGATCACCTCGGCGATCGTGACCGACTGGCCCGTCGTGCGGTCGCGCGCCACGCCATCGGCGAACTCCATGTCGTCGGCCCGCGAATTGAGCAGGTGGGCGGCGATCACCCTGACCTTGCCCTCGATGGTGTCGGCCGCCTTCATCACCGCGTTGCCGCCGAGCTCGATGCCGCGCGAGCCGCCGTGGCCGCCACCGATCCTGGTCAGTGCGGTATCGGCCTGCGCGTAACGGATCCGTGCCAGTGGAATGCCGAGACGTGCCGACAGGATCTGCGACAGCGCCGTCTCATGGCCCATGCCGGTCGACTGGCTGCCGACGGCGAGGCCCACGGTGCCGTCGGCGCGAAAGGTGACCCTCGCCTCTTCGGTCGGCTGGCCGCCGGAGCACTCGAGGTACGGCGCGATGGCGAAGCCGATGCGCTTGCCCTTGGCCTTCGCCGCCGCCTTGCGCGTGGCAAGGCTGTCATGGCCAGCAAGCTTCAGTGTGTCGTCGAGCACGCGCTGGAAATTGCCGCTGTCGACGAGGAGGCCCATCGGCGTTTTCCAGGGCAGCGCCGAAGTCGGGATGAGGTTCTGACGGCGCAGCGCGATCGGATCGAAGCCGAGCGTGCGGGCGGCGTGCTCGACGATGCGCTCGATATGGAACGATGCTTCCGGCCGGCCGGCGCCGCGGTAGGGGTCGGTCTGCACGGTGTTGGTGAATACGGCAGTTGCCTCGTAGAGCATGGCCTTGAACGCATAGGGCCCGCCTTGCGTGCGGGCCGAGCCGTTGGTCGGCGTGAAAGCGCCCATGGTGCCACAGCAGGCACCGATGTTGCCGTTGGTCGCGACCTTCAGCGCGCGAAATGTGCCATCGTTGTCCAGCGCCAGCGACACCGTGGAGACCTGATCGCGGCCGTGCGCGTCGGAGGTGAAGCTCTCGGTGCGCGTCGCGACCCACTTCACTGGACGACCGCCGATCAGGCGGGACGCGTGGACCAGCAGCGGCGGCTCGGGATAGAGACAGTTCTTGGCGCCGAAGCCGCCGCCGACGTCGGGCGCCAGATGCCGCAGCTTCGCCTTGTCGAGACCGAGCATGTCGGCGAACACGTCGCGGTTGGCATGAATGTTCTGCGACGAATTCCAGATCGTCGCTGAACCGTTCGCCGCATCCCACTGGCCGATGCAGCCGCGCGGCTCCATCGGCACCGACAGCACGCGATTGTTCACCACCTCGAGCGTGACGACATGATCGGCGGAGGCGAAGGCCGCCTCGACTTCGGCGCGATTTCCGAGTTCGAAGTCGACGCAGATGTTGCCCGGCGCGACTTGCCAGAGCTCAGGGGCGGCGGGCTCGATCGCGGCGCTCTGATGCACGACAGCGTCGAGATCGTCGTAGTTGATGGAGACGAGTTCGCTGGCGGCGACCGCCTGCTCACGCGTCTCGGCGACGACGAGCACCACCGGCTCGCCGACGTGGCGTACGGTATCGACGGCGAGGCAGTGGCGCGCGGGCTCGGCGAACGGCCGGCCGTCGCGGAACTTGCGCACGGGGTTCTTGGTCGGGATGGGCTTGTAGCCGGCCGCCGCCCACTCTGGCCCGGTGACGACGAGCAACACGCCGTCGGCGGCGCGGGCATGCGCCACGTCGAGCGACCTGATGCGGGCGTGGCCACGGTCCGAGCGCACCAACACGGCATGCGCCATGTCGGGCAGCACGATGTCGTCGATGTAGCGTCCGGCGCCGGTCAGGAAGCGGTCGTCCTCGATGCGCAGCTGCGAGGCACCGAAGCGTGCGATTGCGGTCATGTCATCTCTCCCTCGGCCGCGACGGGTGCGCAGCTCTCGTTTGGTGGCGGCCAGATCGGATCAGCCGGCCTTCTTCGCGAACATCGTGCGGAACCAGCCCTTCTTCTTTGCAGCTTCGCCGTCGTCCATCTTGGCCGTCTCCGCGTCGGGCTCGGGCGGGGCCACCACATCGGCGAAGTTGTCGAAGAACTCGCCGGCGAGCTTCTTCGCCGTCGCGTCGATCAAGCGGGAGCCGAGCTGAGCGATCTTGCCGCCGACGTCGGCCTTCACCTCGTAGGTGAGCATCGTCTGCTCGGGCCCCTCCTCGACCAGCCGCACCAACGCGCCACCCTTGGCGAAGCCGGCGACGCCGCCCGAGCCCTCGCCTGAAATGGTGTAGCCGTTCGGCGGGTCGAGGTCCGAGAGCGTCACCTTGCCGCCGAAGGTCGCCGAGATCGGGCCGATCTTCAGCTTGACCTTCGCGGTCATCTCGGTGTCGGAGACCTTCTCGATCTGCTGGCAGCCGGGGATGGCCGCCTTCAGCACCTCGGCATCGTTGAGGGCGGCCCAGACGACCTCGCGGCTCGCGGCGATGCGCTGCTCGCCCTGCATGATCATGACTCGCTCTCCTCCTTGATGGCTGACGATCAGCCGCGGCTCGCCCGCCGCCACGCGACGAGCCGGCGAAGCCCCTCGGCCATATCGACCTCGGGCCGCCAGCCGATGGCCTCGGCCGCCCTGGCGTGGTCGATGCGCCATGGCCCGCCCGACGTCAACCGGACCTTGTCCTTGGCGGGCTCGACGTGGACGACATCGGCGGCCTTGTCGGCTGCCTCGGCGACGAGGTGGACGAGTTCGAGCGTGGTCACCGGGCGCGGCCCGGAGATGTTGACGGCGAGGCCGGTGGCAGCGCTTTCGAAGGCGGCGAGATTGGCGCGCGCGACGTCGGCGACGTTCACGAAGTGCTTGACCTCGCTGCCGTCGCCGATCACCTCCGGCCGCTCGCCTTTCTCGAGCCTGTCGAGCGTCTCGATGATATAGAGCGCGTTGGCGGCCCGATAATGCTGGCGCTCGCCGTAGACGGTCGAGTAGCGCACGACGACGTAGTCTAGGCCGCGTTTCAGATGAGCGTCGCGGCAAAGTTGCTCGCCCATGATCTTGGAGGCACCGTAGAGGATAGCGGCCGGTGGGGCGCCGGCGGAATGGAACGGTGTCGTCTCGACGAGGTCGCCGACCACGCCGGGGCCGTAGCCGTAGACGGCATTTGAGGACGCGAAGACGAGCTTGCCGACGCCGGCGATGCAGCAGGCCTCGACGACGTTCTGCGTGCCGCGGACGTTGACGTCGATGCCGGCCCAGGGATCGCGGTCCATGGTGATGGTCATCAGGGCCGCGAGATGCAGCACGCCATCCATGCCCTGCGCCGCCGCAACGAGCTGCGGCAGGCGCATCACGTCACCCTGCACGAGCTTCAGTCGCCTGTCGTCGGAGATATGGGCTATGGCCTCGCGGCTGCCTTGAAAGAAGCTGTCGAGGATCGTCACCTCGGCCGCGCCGCCGGCGAGCAGCCGCTCCGCCGTCGCCGACCCGACGAGGCTGGCGCCGCCGACGATGAGGAAGCGGCCGTCTCGTACGGGCACGACAGGGCCGCGGGGCGTGGCAACGGCGGGCATCATCGGTCTCCTGTTTGAACGGGCGAGAGACTATGCCGTCTCGCCTGCCGAGGAGCAACGTGCGCCAGCAAACTCGCAGCGCCCGACACACCCGCGTGGTCCACGACCGATGGCCTGCGGCCGTCAGCTTTCCCGCGGGCCGCGCATGTGCGCGAGGGCAGCCTCGATACGACGCCAGTCGCGCGCTTCATCAGGTTTGCCTTGCTCCTCGAGCCGTGCGGCGTTCTGCGCGGCCTCGACGGCGGCCTTGGCGCCGAGCGCCTCGTAGAGCTTGCGGGCGTGCTCCTGAACCTCGATGGCCAGCATGGGCGGATCTCCTGGTTTTGCGCCCCCATCCGTCAGCGAGAGTGGCGCTTGCCACAACGGGATTCAATGCTCGATGCCAGCATTCGATCCTCGCCGGCCCGGACGCGGCTCAGGCTTCTGCTTCCCTGGCCGCGCCGGAAGCGATCAGCGCCTCGATCTCGCCGGCCCCGATGCCGGCCTCGGCGAGCACCTGGCGGGTATCGGCGCCGAGCCGCGGCGGCGGTAGCCTGACCGGCTGGCCCGGTGTCGCCGACATCCGCCATGGCACGTCGGTGGTGCGCAAACGGCCCTCGGTCGGATGGTCGTAGGTGGGGAAGAAGCCGGTCGCGGTAAGGTGAGGGTCGACGAGCAGGTCCTCGAGCGTGGCGACCGGCACATTCGGCACGTCGGCCGCCTCCAGACGCCTCATCCACTCCGCCGTCTTATATTGCGGCATTGCCGCGCCGATCATGCCGTAGAGCTGGTCTGCCATCCGCGAGCGCAGGTTGGCGTCTTCGGTCCATGCCTCGCCGAGGCGCGACTCGAGACCGGACGCCTTGAGGAATCCTTGCCACTGGCGATGCGTGTAAGGCAGCACCACCATGTATCCGTCCGCTGTTCGATGCGGCTTCCGGTGGCCAGCGAGAGCGCGGCCATAGCCCATCGTCGTGGCCGGCGGCTCGAAGGCGGCGCCGAACAGGTGCTCGACGAGATTGTACGAAACCATCGTCTCGAGCATCGGCACCTCGACCGACTGACCTTCGCCGGTGCGCGCGCGATGGTAGAGAGCCGCGGTGATGGCGCCGACCGCCATCAGGCCCGTCGTCTTGTCGGCGATGATGGCCGGGGCGAGTTCCGGCGCTCCGCCCGAGCGGCGGGCGGCGAGATCTGCAAGCCCCGACAGGCCCTGGATCACGTCGTCGTAGGCGGGGCGTTCGGCGTAGGGTCCGCGCGAGCCGAACCCCCACAGCGAGCAGTGGATGATATCGGGCCTGACAATCCGCAGGTCCTCGTAGCTGATGCGCAGCTTACGCATCGCCTGTGGACGCATGGAATGCACGAACACGTCGGCGCTCGCCACGAGCCGCAGAAGCGCGTCGCGCGCGGGCTGCTGCTTCAGGTCGAGCACGACCGAGCGCTTGTTGCGGTTGGCGTTCAGATGCAGGGGCCCCATGCCCGGCGAGCGCGCCGGACCGGCCTGTCGGGCGATATCGCCGTCCGGCGTCTCGACCTTGATGACGTCGGCGCCCATGTCGGCGAGCGTCTGCGTCGCGTAGGGACCGAGGATCACGGAGGTGAGATCGACGATGCGCACACCCGCGAGGGGGCCGGTCGGTCGCTTGGGCTCGGTCATACGTCGTCAAAGCTCGTCGGCGGGTTGCGGGAGGCGCGATCCTATTGGCTCGCGCCGCCGGCGCCAATCCGCCTCTCACGACGTCCGGCCATGTCCTCGAGGCAGGCAGATGGCCACTACCAGCATGGGCCGATGCGGCGGGCGCAGCGCAGAACCGGCCAGCAGCGCCGCCCCCGCCAGCCTTTTCAATTGCGCTTCGGCTTGCGCGCTGACAGCGCCTTTGCCTTGGCGGGCTTCGGCGCGGTGGCGGCCTTGAGCTTGCTCGATGCCTGCACGTCGAGCTGGCAGACGGGGTTGTTCTGGATCCACACGCGCTTGTAGCCGGTCGGGCAGGCTGCCGCAGGTGCGGTGACGGCGACGAGTGCCAACATCGTGGCGGCGGCGGCAAGGACGAGCTTGTACATTGAAGTCTCCGTTCGGCTGTGGGTGCGCCACGCTCGTGCGGGCACTGCCACTGCGTCGCCCCCGGCCGCGCAAAGGTTCACACGCGTTCGCCGTCCCGGCCGCGCCGTGGAATATTCGCTTGTCCCTATTTGCCCCCTTTGCCACTATGCGGCCCGCAACGAAGGCGCATCGCGTGATCATTCCCGTCCGGAAGCCAGGATCACGACGACTGCGCCCCAAAGGGAGGTACCCATGAAGCTTTCAACCGGGCGCGCGGCCGTCGCCGCGGCGCTTGCCGCTTTTGCCGCACCCTTTCCCGCAGCCGCCCAGAATGTCGACGGCCCCGCCGTCAACTGGAACTTCTCGACCTGGGGCAAGGCTCGCGCCTTTACGGTAGGGATGGAAACGGTCGCCAGGCTCGTCAAGGAGCGCACCGGCGGCAAGTTCAATATCACCATCCATTATGGCGAGGCGCTCTCGAAGGCGCGCGAGAACCTCGACGGCATCAAGCTCGGAGCATTCCAGGGCGCGCACCTGTGCAATTTCTACCATCCTGGCAAGAACCCGGCGTGGATGGTCTTCACGCTGCCGTTCCTGCCGCTCGGCGACTGGGACGTCTCACTCAAGGTGCGCAAGGCCATCCTGCAGCACCCGGCGCTGGTCGCCGACATGGCCCGCTGGAACGCGATGCCCTACAAGTCCGCTCTGCTGCCGCAGTACGAGTTCCTTGGCAAGGGCGCTCCGCCGACCACGCTCGAGGGTTGGAAGGGCAAGCGCGTGCGCGCCGGCGGTGGCCTCGGCGATGCGATGGTGATCCTCGGCGCGACGCGCACGACGGTACCGGCGACCGAAGTCTACACGTCCATGGAGCGGGGCACGGTCGATGCCGCCTCGTTCCCGTACACGTACGCCCATGCGTCCTACAAGATCCACGAGATCGCCGAGTGGTTCACCGGCAACATGTCGCCGGGCACGTCGGAGTGCGCGGCAGTGCTCAACCGCGACGCCTACAAGGCGCTGCCCGCGCAATACCAGAAGCTCCTGCAGGACGTGCTGCCCGAAGCTTACGCGGCGCAGATCAAGGCCTACAAGGACATCGACGCGAAGAACCTGCCGATGTTCAAGAAGCGGCTCAAGGAAATCACCTATCCCGAGGCCGAACTCGACAAGTTCGAGAAAATCGCCGGCAAGCCGGTCTGGGACAAGTGGGTGAAGGACAACCAGGGCAAGTTCGACGCCAAGGGCGTGCTCGACGCGGTGCTGGCCGAGATCAAGAAGGCGCGCGGCAAGTAGCATTGTTGCTTGCGAGCGGGCCGGTCGCGGGTGGTGCTTGACACCCTCGGGCCGGCACGCCGTAGCGCCTCTGCCTCATACCCTCCCTCCGTCGCGGAGCATCCCATGGCCGGCCACGCTGCCGAGGCCCCCAGTTCAGACCGCAGTGCCCTCGGTGCCGCCGATCGTTTCGTCTGGCGTATCGAGGTTTTCCTCGCCTACGTCTCGGCGGCCTGCATCTTCGTGCTGATGTTCATCGCGGTCGTGCAGATTGTAGGCCGCAAGCTCTTCAATGCGCCGATCTTCGGCTACATCGACATGGTCGAGATCGCGATGGGTACCTTCGCGTTCCTCGCTATTTCGTACTGCGAGCGCCTCGGCGGGCACGTGCGCATGGAACTGCTCGTCGGCAACCTGCGCGGCCGCCTGCTGTGGCTGTTCGAGACAACCGGCGTGATCGTCTCGCTGTTCATTGTCGGCGTGCTGATTTACTACGGCTACGAGCACGCGATGAGAGCCTTCACGGCCGGCGACTCGACGATCGACGCCGAATACCCGTGGTGGCCGTCGAAGCTGCTCGTGCCGTTGTCGTTCTCGGTTCTCTGGGTGCGCCTGCTGATAATGCTGTGGGGCTACCTGCGCCTGCTCGTCGATCCAGGCCTCAAGCCCGTGGCCGTGCCGCTGATGGCGAGCGTCGAGGAGGAGGCCTTGCGCGAAGCCGGCGCCGTCCCGGGCGCGGAAGAGAACGGCAAGGCCTGACCCATGACAGCGCTCGGACTTTCCAAGGATGTGATCGGCATCATCGGCATCCTCTCGCTGCTGGTGCTGGTGGTCGTCGGCGTACGCGTCTACATCGCCGCCGCCGTTGTCGGTCTCGCCGGCCTCGTCACGATGCTCGGTTGGAGCGCAGGTGCCGGCATGGTCGGCACCATTCCGCACTCGAAGTCGATCACCTACACACTGTCGATCCTGCCGATGTTCATCCTGATCGGCTATCTCGCCTACTACGCCGGCATCACAGCCGCTCTGTTCCGCGCCGCAAGGGCGTGGTTCGGCTGGCTGCCGGGCGGGCTCGCCGTCGGAACCGTGTTCGCCAACGCCGGTTTTGCAGCGGTCTCGGGCGCGTCGACAGCGACCGCCGCCGTGTTCTCGCGCGTCGCCATTCCCGAGATGCTGGCGGCCGGTTACTCGAAGACGATGGCCGCAGGCACCGTCGCGATCGGCGGCACGCTCGCCGCGCTCATCCCGCCGAGCGCGATCCTCGTCATCTACGGCATCATCGTCGAGGAATCGGTCGGCCAGTTGCTCGTCGCCGGCTTCCTGCCGGGCATCATCACAGCCGTCGTCTATTCGCTGATCATCGTGGTCTGGGCATCGGCCGACCCGAAGGCCGGCCCGGCGATCCACGGTGCCACGTGGTCGGAGCGGTTCGCCTCGCTGCCCGGAACGCTGCCGGTGATCCTGGTCGTCGTCATCATCTTCTCGGCGATGTCGTATGGCTGGGCGACGCCGACCGAGGCCGGCGCGCTCGGAGCATTCGTAGTGTTCGTGATCGCGCTCTTGCGCGGCATGCGCACACCGCAACTGAAGGACGCGCTGCTCGAAACCGCCAAGCTGACGGTGATGATATTCTCGATGATCTGGGGCATCCTGATCTTCGTGCGCTTCCTGGGCTTCACCGGGCTGCCCGCCGACTTCACGACGTGGGTGACGTCGCTGCCCTACCCACCCATCGTGATCATGATCGGCATCCTGCTGATGTACGGCGTGCTCGGCATGTTCATGGATGCCATCGGCATGCTGCTGCTGACGCTGCCGGTGGTCTATCCGGCGGTGATGGCGCTCGGATACGACTCGATATGGTTCGGCATCATCGTCGTGAAGATGGTCGAGATCTGCCTGGTCACGCCGCCGATCGGCCTGAACTGCTTCGTCGTCGCAGCGGTGCGCCGGGATATTCCCCTGGCCACGGTGTTCCGCGGCATCGCCCCGTTCGTGATCGCCGACGCCATCACGATCTCGCTGTTCCTCGCCTTCCCGGAACTGATCACCTGGCTGCCGAGCCTGATGGCGAAGGGATAGCCGGCGACGATCGCCACGCCGCTCAGCGCCGGACCATCAGGCAGTCCAATCCGCTCTTGCGCAGGCCGGCGCAAGTGGCGCGGCTGTCGGCCTCCTTGGTGAATGGACCGACGAGCACGCGATAGAACGTGCCCATGTTGCCCATGACCGCGGTATCGACATAGGCCTCCCGGCGCCCGGCCGCGCGCGCCTTGGCCGCAATCGCCTCGGCGTCGGCCTGCCGGCGCACTGCGGCTGCCTGGATCATGAGCCCCTTTGGCACCGCCTTTGGCGCAACGGCCGGGGCAGCGGGTGTCGCTGCGGCGACCCGCCGCCCGCCCGAGCGTCGTGCAGGAGAAGTCGTCTCGGCCGCAGGTGTGGCAACCGTGGTGGCGCCGCCCCAGGATGTGCGCGTCGCCGTTGCCGCCTCGTCCGATGGTGCGACGGCGGTGCGCGTTCGCGGCGCCGAGGCCTTGGGAACCGGTTGCGGCGTAGCCGCTGCCGGACGCGCCGATGTGCGCCAGGCGCCGCCGACCGGGGAGTTGGCCGGCGTGCCGGCAGCGGGCGAACTCGCCGCCGCGCGGCGGGTGGAAGCGGCGGGTGCCGTTGCCGGTAGGCTGGCCGTATCCTGCTGGCCCTGATCCGAAAGTCCGCCCTCGGCGTACGACGCCGCTCTGAGCGCGAGCGCCTGCTTGCGATCCTCGCCGGTCAGTCCGTTGCGCATGTACAGCGCATTGGTGAGGTCGGCGATGGCAAGGGCCACCTTCTTCGTCGCCTTGTAGGAGGCGCCGCGCATGTAGAGGGCGCGCGCAAGATCGCGATGCTTGAGCTTGCCGCCGGCGATCGCGGCACTCAGCAGCGTGACCGCATCGTCGTGACGCCCCGCGGCCGCCGCCGCCAGCCCTTGCGGGAAGGCATCGCCGTTGGGATCGGCGCCGGCCGCCTTGGCAGCGGGCTTCGCTTTGCGGGCGGCGCGCCGCTTCTTGGCCTTGCCGGCCGCCTGCGTCTGCGCCGTCGTCTGGGCTTGCGCCGCCGACGAGGTCGGCGCGATCATCGCCGGCGCGATCGCCATCGCGAAGAGCGCGGCGCCGACGCACACGAGCGCCCTCATTGCGCCCGCTGTGGCAGGCCGCTGCTGAAAGTTCCAGTTCATTGCGCGTCGGGGCATCACGTCGACTCCCGTGTCGTCGGGGCGTACGCGCGACTCCAATCGTTCGCGGCAGCCTAGGACAACCAGCCGAGCGAGGCAAACCGATGGCAACGGCTTTTCCAGCACCGCAGCACTATTCCACGGTGACCGACTTGGCGAGGTTGCGCGGCTGGTCGACGTCCGTACCCATGTGAGCGGCGGTATGGTAGGCGATCAGCTGGGCCGGAACGGCGTACAGGATCGGCGTCACGAAAGGATGGGCCTCCGGCATCCTGATGTGGCTCGCGACCTGGCAGCCCACCTCGTCGGGTGCGGCATCCGACACGAGGATGATGCGACCACCACGCGCGGCGACCTCCTGCATGTTCGAAACCGTCTTGTCGAAGAGGTCGTCCTTCGGCGCCAACACGATGACCGGCATTTTTTCGTCGATCAGGGCGATCGGCCCGTGCTTCAGCTCGCCGGCGGCGTAAGCTTCCGCGTGAATGTAGGAAATTTCCTTGAGTTTCAGTGCGCCCTCGAGCGCCAGCGGGAAGGACGTGCCGCGACCGAGATAAAGTGCGTCCGAGCACTTGGCGAGATCGTGCGCCAGCGCCTCGTAGACGGCCTCGTCGCGCGCGAGCTGGGCGATGTGACGGGGCAATTCGCAAAGCGCGGCGACATGCGCGCGCTCGGCCTCGACGGTCAGCCTGCCGCGCGCCCTGGCGACCGCCAGCGCCAGGCAGGCGAGCACGGCGAGCTGGCAGGTGAAGGCCTTGGTCGAGGCGACCCCGATCTCCGGCCCGGCGAGGATCGGCAGCACGGCATCCGATTCCCGCGCGATCGTCGACGAGCGCACGTTGACGACAGCGGCGATGCGCTGACCGTGCGCCTTGCAGTAGCGCAGAGTGGCAAGCGTGTCGGCGGTCTCACCCGATTGCGAGACGAATACCGCGAGGCCACCCTCCGGCAGCGGCGGCTCGCGGTAGCGCATTTCGGAGGCGACATCGATCTCGACCGGCAGGCCGGCAATTCGCTCGAGCCAGTATTTGCCGACCAGACCGGCATAGAAGGCGGTGCCGCAGGCCGAGACTGTGATCCTCGAAATTCTGGCGAGATCGATGCCGAGATCGGGGAAGGCGACGCGGCCGGCCGCCATGTCGATGTAGTTGGCGAGCGTGTGGGAGATGACCTCGGGCTGCTCGTGGATCTCCTTGGCCATGAAGTGGCGGTGACCGCCCTTGTCGACCAGCAGCGATGACGCCTGCGCCTTGATGCGGGCGCGCTCGACGGGGTGGCCGTCGAGGTCGAGCACCTCGACGCCGGCACGGGTGATCACTGCCCAGTCGCCGTCGTCGAGATAGGTGATGGTGTCTGTGAAGGGTCCGAGCGCGATCGCGTCCGAGCCGAGATACATCTGGCCGTCGCCGTGGCCGATGGCGAGCGGCGGACCGGAACGGGCGGCGATCATCAGGTCGGGGTGCTCTGCGAAGATGATGCCGAGCGCGAACGCTCCCTTGAGGCGCCTGAGGGCGAGGCGGGCGGCCTCGTGCGGAGGGTGGCCATGCCTCAGGTTGTCGGTGACGAGGTGCAGCACCGTCTCGGTGTCGGTCTCCGTCTCGAAGCGGTAGCCTTTTGCTGTCAGTTCCTCCCGCAGCTCGCGGAAGTTCTCGATTATGCCGTTGTGGACCACCGCGACCTGGTCGTTCATGTGCGGATGGGCGTTGCGCTCGACCGGCTTGCCGTGCGTCGCCCAGCGCGTGTGGCCGATGCCGGTGGTGCCCTGAAGCGGAAAATTCGACAGCCGGAGCTCGAGGTTGCGCAGCTTGCCCTCGGCGCGGCGACGGTCGAGCTGGCCATTCTCGATGGTCGCGATGCCGGCGGAATCATAGCCGCGATACTCGAGCCGCCGGAGCGCCTCGACGATGTCGTGCGCCACGGGCGCGGTGCCGAGTATGCCGATGATGCCGCACATCGCTCACAATCTCCCCACGTCGGCGGTCGGCGATCGATCCGCTCCGCGAAACCTCGAACGAGCTAGCCGCAACGGGCGGATTCGCTCAATTCACAGACTATTTCGCCGCTTTACGCCGGAACGCGGGCCATGCCGCACCGCCGGCTCGGCTGTCGAACGGCTTGCAAGGCTCGTGCCCGAAGCTCAGTTCACGCCTTCTTCGCGGCTCTGGACGCCTTCGCGGCCTGCATCGCGGCGCGGAAACGTGCAGCCCAGCCCTCCTTGACGGTCGTCGGTGCCCGCTCGATGACCAGCGCGTCGTCCGGCACGTCGGAGGTGACGACGCTGCCGGAGCCGATGAAAGCGCCATCGCCCACCTTCAGCGGGGCGACCAGCGACGAATTGGAGCCGACGAAGGCGCCCTCACCGATCTCCGTACGGCTCTTGTTGAAACCGTCGTAATTGCAGAAGATGGTGCCCGCGCCGATGTTGGCACCCGCGCCGACCGCGCCGTCGCCGAGGTAGGCGAGATGGTTGGCCTTGGCGCCCTCGCCCATCGCCACGTTCTTGACCTCGACGAAATTGCCGATGTGGACGTCGGCGCCGAGATCGGCCCCGGGCCTCAGCCTCGCGAAAGGACCGACGCGGGCGCCCCGGCGGACGATCGCGCCTTCGAGATGGCAATTGGCCTTGATCTCGACGCCGTCCTCGATCGTGACGCCGGGGCCGAAGAATACGTTGGGCTCGATCACCACGTCGCGGCCGATCACTGTGTCGTGGCTGAGCCAGACCGTCTCCGGCGCGATGAGGGTGGCGCCTGCGCGCATCACGCGACCGCGCGCGCGCGACTGCCATATCGCCTCGGCGGCGGCTAACTGCGTGCGGTCGTTGACGCCGAGTACCTCGTCCTCGGGACAGCGGACGACGGCGGCGCCGAGGCCATCGGCGAGCGCGATCTCGACGGCATCGGTCAGATAATATTCGCCCTTTGCATTGTCGTTCGTGATGCGCCCCAGCAGCCCGGCGAGATCCGTGCAGCGAAACGCCATGACGCCCGAGTTGCAGAGGCGAACCGCGCGCTCGGCCTCGCTCGCCTCGCGCTCTTCGCGGATGGCGACCAGGCTGCCCGCGGCATCGGTGAGCAGACGGCCGTAGCCTGAAGGATCGCGTGCCTCGAAGCCGAGCACCGCGACCGCGGCACCCCGGTCGAGCGCTGCGCGCAGTCGCCCGACCGTGGCGGCCTCGATGAGCGGCGTGTCGCCATAAAGCACCACCACGTCGCCCCGCCACCCCTCGATCGCCGATCGGGCGGCCAGCACGGCATCAGCCGTTCCCGCCTGGCGCTCCTGCACGTGGACCTCCGCGCCCGGCGCAAGTCTCGCCACCTCCGCGCCGACGGCCGCCATTCCGGGGCCGACCACGACGGCCGAGCGGGTCGTTCCCGCAGCCTGCCCGGTCGCCAGAACATGGCCCAGCATCGAACGGCCGGCGATGCGGTGCAACACTTTCGGAAGCGCGGAGCACATGCGCGTACCCTTGCCGGCAGCCAGCACGACGGACAGCACGTCCCGGTCAGACATCGGATGGGCTCTCCTTGGTTGCCGGCCGCGGTGGGCGTTCACGGGCGGGCGGTGGCGGGCGGAAACTGGCTCAGGCTTCGTCGGAAAGCAATCGCCCTGCGCCGCCTTGGCCACAGTGGCGACGGCTCCGGCAGGTGCGACGCGAAACTATCCACATTGCAGTTGTCGGCTACCGCCGCTGCGCGTTGACCCGTGGCTTGCCGCCCAACAGCATGGAGGAAGTAACGAATCAGTTTTCGGAGATCGCCGTCCGCGGGTCGTCGCGCCGATCGCCCGACAGGTCGACTTGGACAGCGCCACAGGCAGGATCGTCAGGATATGGCCACCGCGATGCATACGACAGGGCCCCGGGGGCGCGGCACCTTCTGGCGCGCCTACGTTGGAGCATGGGTGACGCTCGCGGCCGTGGCCGCGACCTACCTCGGTCTTTCGGTGGCACGGCCCGATCTTGTCGCCAGCGCCTTCCACCAAGTCTTGCCGGGCGCCATGGTCACCGTGCAGCAGAAGCTGCCGGCAGCGGATGCAACGGTCGGCGAGGCGGTGAGCCATTTGCGCGGTGAGGTGGAGGAACTGAAGGCCGATATTGCCGAGGTCCGTTCCACGGTTGCCGGCCACGGACCGGCGATCGAGCGCATGGCAGCCTCGATCGAGGCGCTGCGCCAGAGCCAGAGTGCCTCCGAACGCGTGGCCCAGGCCGAGCCGGTGCCGACGCCCGTCGCCGCCTTGCCGCCACCGGTGGAGCCGCCGGCGGCGAAGCCTGCCCGCGAGGCGCGCCTCGCACCGGGTTCGATTCCGCCACTGCCGACCCGTGCGCCGCCCGCGCCGCGTGCCGCCGCCGCGCCTGCACTCACGGTCGCCGACGAGAAGACGGCGAACAGACTCGCCGCATTGCCAGGAAAGCCGCGCGTGCTCAACGAGCCGCAACCGTCCGGGACCGCCGCCAATCCGGGCGTGACGACCGGCAGCCTGCCACGTCCGGAGTTGCGCCGTGGTCGCGAAGAGAGCGCTGCCCCGGCGACACCCGCCGCCCCGGTGATCCGCTTCGGCGCGCCTGTGGTCACGACCGCGGCACCACCGCCTGCCTCGACCCCGCCGCCGAGCGGGGCCACAGCGTTGCGCCTGTCGTCGGGCGCGTCACTGGCCTCGCTCAGGATCAGTTGGCAGGTGCTGCGCCAGCTGCACGCGCCGGAGCTCGGCGATCTCGAGGGGCGCTACCGCGTGCAGGGGGCCAATTATCAGCTGCTCGCGGGGCCGTTCGCGGACCGCCGACAGGCTGACCATGTCTGCTCGCAGCTGAGAGCCAAGAACGTATCCTGCTCGATCGACCAGTTCGGCGGCAACGCCCTCTGACACAGATCGATGTCTGCACGTGACGACGGGCCGTCTGGCGAGGACGGCCCGTTTCGTTGCTGAAGGCGCGCCGGGGCCAGTGGCGGCTCAGAGGTTCTGGGCGTTGAAGGTGTCGCAACTCTGGATGCGTCCGGTGTCGAGCCCCTGGCGGAACCAGCGCACGCGCTGCTCGGCGGAACCGTGCGTGAACGCGTCCGGCACGACGTAGCCCTGCGTGCGTTTCTGGATCATGTCGTCGCCGATGGCGTTGGCGGCGTTGAGCCCCTCCTCGACGTCACCCGGTTGCAGGCGATTCTTCATCTGGTGGTTGAGCGAGGCCCATACGCCCGCGAGGCAATCGGCCTGCAGCTCCATGCGCACCTGGATCTGGTTGGCCGTGCGCTCGTTCACCCGCGCCTTCATCTCCTGCACCTTCTGCGCGATGCCGAGCAACGTCTGCACATGGTGGCCGACCTCGTGCGCAATGACGTAGGCCTGGGCGAAATCGCCCGGTGCGCGGAAGCGGCGCCTGAGTTCCTCGTAGAAGCTGAGGTCGACGTAGATCTTGCGGTCGAGCGGGCAATAGAACGGCCCCATCGCGCTCATGCCCGGTCCGCAGGCGGTCCGCGTCGAGCCTGTGAACATGACGAGCGCCGGTTCCTCGTAGCGCCGCCCGATCTGCTGGAAGACTCGGTTCCAGACGTCTTCTGTATCGGCGAGCACGCGCTTGGTGAAGGTTCCGAGTTCGTCCGAGCCGGGAGCGCGGGTGTCGGTCGTCGGCGCCTGCGTGCGTTGTCCGGGCAGGTCGAACGGCGAGCGTTGCGAGGGCCGAGGCCCCCCGTCCATGCGCGGCATCTGCGGCACCTGCCCCATGTTCGGGTTGTTGCCGCCGAAGATGAAGTCGAGCGGATTGATGCCGAGCATCAGCATGATCGCGCCGATGATGAGCAGCGTCGTGATGGAGAAACCACCGCCGCGTCCGCCTCCCATCGGAATCGGGATCTGGATGCCGCGCCCGCCGCCCATCGGGAAGCCGAACCCGCCGCCGCCCTGGTCGCGCCGGTCCTCGACATTCCGGCTCTCGCGATCGCTCTCGTCGTAACGCATGGATTCTCTCTCGGAAGACCTAGGTCCGGCATGAACAGCCGGTCAGCCGCCTAAATGTGCATGACGGCAGAGGGCTGGCAAGCCTGCAGGGTGCGGCGCCACAGCGGCGGCTCAGCCCTTCTCAGGCGCCGGCAGCTGGGCCGGTGCAGCCGACACCGGTTGTGCGGGCCGAGCGTTTTCCTCGCCCCGCGGCTGTGCCGGCCGGCGCCCCGTGGTCCGTAGCAGCCCACGCACGGCGCGCGATGCGGCGACCGTTCCCTCGTTGGCGTAGGCCTCGTGGTTCTTCTCGATCTCCTTGAGGTCGTAGAGGTAGTTGACCATCAACCCGTGCGCCTCCGAGAGCCCCTTGTCGGAGACGTCGCCGAGCCAGTTGATGCGTTCGAGGCGGGCGCCGTTGCCGAGGTGGAAGCGGGCGACCGGATCGACGGGCTTGCCGTCCGGCGTCTTGGCGGCAAGGAAATAATGCGCCGCCAATGCCATTCCGGCGGACTTGATCTGACCTCCCTCGTCGGCCCGCTGCGGCCACGATGGATTGGCGAGGCGGGCGAGTGCCTCGCGGTCCTTGTCGGTGACTGGGCTCGCCGCATCGCCACCCATCTGGCGGGCGAGCCAGCGGGCAAAGCCCGGCACCGGCGACAGCGTGACGAACGTCTTCAGTGTCGGTTCCTCGCGCAACAGCTCCTCGGCGACCTGCTTGATCAGAAAATTGCCGAACGAAATTCCCTTGAGGCCCTCCTGACAGTTCGAGATCGAGTAGAAGACCGCCGTCGTCGGCTCGAGATCCTCCGCCTCGTTGCCGGACTTGCGCGCCTCCTTGAGCACCTTCGAAATCGCTTCGGGCGTGTCGTGCATGAGCGCGACCTCGACAAAGATCAGCGGCTCGTCGACCAGGTTCGGGTGGAAGAAGGCGAAGCACCGCCGGTCGGCGGGATCGAGGCGCCGTCTGAGATCGTCCCAGCCACGGATCTCGTGCACGGCCTCGTAGGCGATGATTTTGTCGAGGATCGCGGCGGGCGTGTTCCAGTCGATGCGGCGCAGGACGAGGAAGCCGCGGTTGAACCACGACTGCAGCAAGTGACGGATGTCGGCATCAAGTGCCGCGAGCGCCGGGTCGCCCTTGATCATGGCGCCGAGATCGGAACGCATGGCGACGATAGCGGCGGTGGCGCCGGGCGCCAGGTTGAGCCTCCGGAAGAACTCCTGGCGCGGGCTCTCGACGGCAGCCTGCAGCCGCGTCAACGCCTCGTCGGTCGGGTTCTGCGCATAGGCGCGCGCGGCCGCCTCGACCTTCGCCTGCTCAGGCTTCAGCGTGGCGGCGAGATATCGGAAGAAGGCGTGGCGCTCGCGTTCGTCGAGCAGGCGGTAGTGCTTGACGAGCTGGCGCGCGATGGCGACGCCGGAGGCCTCGCCGCGCCCGCTCATCAGCGCCTTGACCAGCGCCTGTAGTCCCTCCTCGGTATCGCCCACGAGCGCCTTGGGCAAGAGCGCGCGGCCCTGGTCGGCTATGGTGTTGAGCAGATCCTGGAGGAAGGCGATGCGGCTCATCTCTGGCACCCCTGTCGTCGACCGCCGAGGGCGGCCCCGGCTGATGTAGGCGATGCGGCAAGCGAGCGCCAGCTTGGTACAGCCGATGGAGAACGAACCAGGACGGTGTTAGACTGCCCGCATGACCACGATCCCGCATTTCAAGATGACCGTCGACGAGCTTCTCGCCTGGGCCGACGGGCAGGAGGGCCGGTGGGAACTCTACAACGGCGCGCCCTACCTGATGGCGCCTGAACGCACCAAGCACAGCAAGGTGAAGTTCGCGGGACGATCCTGACAAAGCTGGTGACGGGTGGCACGCTGCGGCTGGACCCGCCGGAGATCTCGGTGGAGGTGGCGCAGCTGGGGATCGGGTAAAAACTGTCCCCTCACCCCTTCACAAAATCCTTGAGCGTGGTGGGGCCGCCGGCCGGGCAGCTCGCCTGCCGACCGGTCTGGGACCCGGGTTTCGCAGCTGGCGCCTTACCCTCGAAGCCGTCGAGCACCTTCTCGAACAGCTCCGGCGTCAGGTCCTCGTAGACGTCCTTCCAGACCTGCACCATCGGCGCGTTGGCGCAGGCGCCGAGGCACTCGACCTCCTCCCACGACAGGTTGCCGTCGGCGGAGAGATGGTGCGGCTCGGAGTGGATGCGCCGCTTGCAGACGTCGACCAGCGCTTCGGCGCCGCGCAGCATGCAGGGCGTGGTCCCGCACACCTGCACGTGCGCCTTCCTGCCCACGGCCGAGAGCTGGAACATTGTGTAGAAGGTCGCGATCTCGTAGACGCGGATGTAGGCCATGCCGAGCATGTCGCCGACGTAGCGGAGCGCCGGCTCCGGGAGCCAACCGTCGTGCTGCTCCTGCGCACGCCACAGAAGCGGGATCACAGCCGAGGCCTGCTTGCCCTCCGGATACTTGGCGATCGTCTCCTTCGCCCAGGCGAGGTTCTCCGGACTGAACGCGAAGCTCGCGGGCTGGGCGGGCGAAAGGCGGCGGACGGACATCGGCTGGCAGCTCCCGGACGGTCTAGGCTCGCCCACTCCACTAAGCGGAGCGGGCGCTCCGGGCAAGCCTCGCCGGCCGGCGTCCGCTATGACCGTTTGTTGCAGGCAGTGCTCACCGGCGGACGAACTCCGGGTCCTCGCGACGGGTGGCCGCGCTGGGGCGGGTCCGCGTGAACGGATCACGCTCGCTGGCAGCCGGCCGCGTCACCTCGGTGCCGTATCGCACGCGCCGCGCCAGTTCGGCGAGGTCCTGGGGCGTGCGGATGCCGATCCAGCCGAGCACCAGCAACAATGTGGCGAGCGGCGCGAGGAACAACGACATCTGCGAGCCGACCCGCATGAAGCCGATCCAGAAGAACGCCCACAGCAGCCCCGTGGCAAAGATCCACCAGCCGCCGTACTCGGCGCGGGCGGCGGCGAACAGGCCCGCAATGACCATCGCGAACACGCCGAGCAGCACCGGCACCAGCGGTGTGTCGGACTGCAGCTCGCCCATCGGCCAGCCGTAGCGGCGCGCGAACAGCCGGTAGCTGGCCAACGCGAACCCCCAGCCGAACGCAACCGATGCTAGCAGGAACAGGATATCGAACACCATCACAAGCCTCACCTGAGGAACCCGAACCGGGCTGCGGCACAGTGCCCGAACCCGCAAGTTAACGAAAGAATTGTCACGTCAGGCAGTTAAGGCAAGGCGGCGGCGCCTGTGAACGCCGCCGTCATACGCCATCCATCTCCTCCCAGTCGACGATGAGATAGCGCTCCATGGCGCGTAGCTTCGCCGGGCTCTCGGGCGTCGCCCAGTCACGCACCGATATACCTGCCTGATGCACCGTCTCGGGATCGCCGGAGACGAGGGGGTGCCACCAGGCGAGAGCACGTCCCTCCCCGAGCGCTCGGTAGGCACAGGTATACGGCAGCCAGGACAGGCTCTCGACGCGGGCGAGGTCCAGCTTCAGGCAGTCTGGTACCTCGGCATGGCGGTTCGGATAGTCGCGGCAGCGGCAGGAGCCGAGGTCGAGCAGTTTGCAGGAAAGGCGGGTCAGGTGGACCTCGCCAGTGTCCTCGTCCTCGAGCTTCAACATGCAGCAACGGCCGCAGCCGTCGCACAGGGTCTCCCATTCGGCCTCCGACATCGCCGAAAGATGCTTGCGCTGCCAGAAGTGAAGTTCGCTCATGCGCGCCATGCCGAGCCAAAGTGACCAAATCGCCTCTCGCGGTCATACACGTCCCGGTGGTAGATAACCACAATCCTGCCAACGGATTGAGTCTGTTGGAGGGCGAGCCTGCAACGTGCCGCCGGATGCTCCGTGCCGCCGGTGCCGGGCCGTGCGCCGGGGCCTGCCCCGGGATCGAGCGTCGGGCCCGTCCGTGGCGCCAGGGGCTCGCGAAGCATCGAGGACCAGGACTTGCACGACTGGCTGTTCAAACAGGGCGCCCGTGGCCGCATCGTCAACTGGCTCGGCATCGACGCCTGGTTCGATTCCAAGCTCGCCGAGAGCTGGGAGCGCACCAAGGACCGTTACGACGCCGCTTCGACGTTCTTCTACAAGTTCCGCCTGACCGGCTGGCGGCGGTTGCTGAACGAGCTGGTTTCGGACGCGCTGACGCTCGGCGTAGGCGGCCTGATGATCATGTACGCGCTCGCCGTGCCGGCATTCCAGGAGGCCGACGAGAGCAAGTGGCAGCAACTGGGCCAGCTCTCCGTCACCTTCCTCGACGCCGCCGGCAACGAGATCGGCAAGCGCGGCATCAACATCAACGACGCGGTGCCGCTGGAGGAGATCCCGCGCCATATGATCCAGGCGACGCTTGCGACGGAGGACCGCCGCTTCTTCGACCATCATGGCGTCGACTTCCTCGGCACCCTGCGGGCGCTGGTCGAGAACCTCAGGGCCAACGACGTGGTGCAGGGCGGATCGGGCCTCACCCAGCAGCTCGCCAAGAACCTGTTCCTTTCCTCCGAGCGATCGATTCAGCGCAAGCTGAAGGAGGTGTTCCTGTCCTTCTGGCTCGAGTCGCGACTGACCAAGAAGGAGATCCTGAAGCTCTATCTCGACCGCGCCTATATGGGTGGCGGCGCCTTCGGCGTCGAGGCCGCCTCGCAGTTCTACTTCGGCAAGTCCGTGCGCGACATCTCGCTCGCGGAGGCCGCCATGCTTGCAGGTCTCTACAAGGCCCCGACCAAATACGCCCCGCACATCAATCTTCCGGCGGCGCGCGCCCGCGCCAACGAGGTGCTCTCGAACCTCGTCGAGGCCGGCTTCTATACGCCGGGCCAAGTCTACTCCGCCCGCCTCAATCCCGCGCGGCCGATCGAGACACGGCGCACTCAGTCGCCCGACTGGTTTCTCGACTTCGCCTACGAGGAGGTCCAGAAGCTGATGGCCGGCAAAGGCCAGTACGTGCTGACGGCGCGTACCACCATCGACAGCTCGCTGCAGAAGGCCGCCGAGGAGGCGCTGACCACCAAGATCCGTGAGAAGGGCCGCTATCTCAACGTCACTTCGGGCGCGCTCGTCTCCATGGAGACCGACGGCGCCACCAAGGCGATCGTCGGTGGCCTCGACTACGGCGAGAGCCAGTTCAACCGGGCGATCACGGCGCGGCGGCAGCCGGGCTCTTCATTCAAGACCTACGTCTACGCGATGGCGCTGGAGAAAGGCTACACCTCGTCCAGTCGACTGCGCGATGCTCCGGTCTATTGCGGAAACTGGTCTCCGCAGAACTACAACGGCGGTTCCGGCTCGGGGCGTACGGTGACGATGGCGGATGCGATCCGCGTCTCCCTCAACACCACGGCGGTCGCCGTGTCTCTCGCCGTCGACCGTCGCGCGGTGGTGGAGTTGACGAAGAAATTGGGCATCAACGGCGTACGCCCGACCTGCTCGATGGCGCTCGGCGACACAGGCATCACGGTGCTCGAGCACACCGGCGGCTACGCCACGTTCGCGAATGGCGGCAAGCTCGCCAAGCCATACGCCGTGCTCGACATCACCAATTCCCGCGGCGAGGTCGTCTACAGCCGCGAGCGCGACGCGCCGGAGCCGGAGCAGGTCGTCAAGCGCTCGACCGCCGAGCAGATCAACCAGATGCTGCAAGGCGTCGTCGAGGGGGGTACCGGAGGCCGCGCGCGCCTGGACTTCACCCACGCGGTCGGCAAGACCGGCACCTCGTCCAGCTACCGCGACGCCTGGTTCGTCGGCTTCACCGGCAAGCTCGTTACCGGCGTCTGGCTCGGCAACGACGATTACCGGCCCACCAACCGGGTGACGGGCGGCAGCCTGCCGGCGGAAGTCTGGCAGACATTCATGTCGGTCGCGCACCCTGTGCAGGCATTCCCGCCGATCCCGGGTCTCGAGCCGCATCCGCATCAGGTCGCAGAGCGCGCACGCCTGCTCGCCCTCGGCCAGGGCGATCCGACCGACCCGCAACAGCGCCGCCAGGCGAATTCGGGCCAAGTGCCGCCGACAACGAGGGCCGCGCTTGCTGGTCTCGCCGAGGTGCTGAAGGCGGCCGGCGCCGAAGTCGTCATACCGAAACCCGCCACTCCCGCCGGCGCCCCCGGCGCGGGCCGTCGAGCCGAGGCCCCGCGCCCCCGTATCCAGACCCGCACGCCATGAGCCGGCCGATGCGCGCGTTCCTCCGCACCCTCACGACGACCTCCGGCAAAGGTCCCGGCAAGATCGCGCTGCCCGACCGGTTGATCCGCCTCAGGCGGCGAGTCGTGGCCCTGCTGTCGACGAGCGCCAACGTGATCACTTTCGTGGGCATCGCACTGCTCGGCGGGTTGGCATCGAGCTGGTATCTCATCGAGCGCGGCTCGCCGCTCAATTCGATCAGGATCGGCTCCTGGACCCAATGGACGGAAGCCGGCAAGCCGTCGGCCGATCCCTACACGCGGGCGCGCTTCGCACGCCAGGGCAGCCTGGCGCTCAACGCATCTGCATTCAGCCGCTTCGAGGCGATCTCCGATTCCGAGGGGCGCAGGCTGCACTCGTCCTGCGACTACGTACTAGAGGGCCGGGTCAACGACAGCCGCTGGTGGACGATCGCGGTCTTCGCCGAGAACGGACGCCTGATCGCCAATCCGGCAGAGCGCTATGGCTTCGACACTTCGACGCTGGCGAGGGCGCCGGATGGCCGCTACGCGATCACGCTGTCGCGTGATGTCCGCCCCGGCAACTGGCTGCCGACCGCAACGGCGGGCCGGATGATGCTCGTCGTCGAGGTGCAGGAGGCAGGCACGGGCAGTGCGCCGATCGAGTTGCCGCTGGTGCGGAGGGTGGCATGCTCCTGAGGGTCGTCCGCTCAGCCGCCCGCGATCTCGTCGCGGCGCTGCCGTTCCTGATCGCCGCATTGATGGCTGCCGGCGTCGTGCATATCGTGGCGACGCTTGCCCTCGCCGAACTCGGTACGGCGCGCCCATTCGCACGGTTGAAACCGGTGCTCGCAGCCAATACCGCGACCTTGCTCGAGCCCGTCAGTCCGGGCCGTCAACCGCTGCCGTTCATGATGCCGCACATGGCCTACGCCGTCTGCCGCTTCGATGTCAGGGCCGGCCCGGTGCTGGTGAAGACAACGCTCGAGGCCGACGGCTGGAGCCTGTCCCTGCACGGCCCGGGCGGCGAGAACTTCCACCTCGTGCCGGGAACAGCCCAACGCCTTACTCCGGTCGAGTTGATCATCGTGCCACCGGGCAACCGGTTCTATGCGCACACGCCAGAGCTTCTGTTCATGAACGAGCAGGTGCCCGAGGTGAAGCCTGCGGAGCCGGAAGGCTTGGTGGTGCTGCGGGCGCCGTTCCGCAGCATGGCCGATCGCATCGACGTGGAGCGGCGGCTGGCTCAGCTCATCTGTCGTCCTGTCGCCGGTGAGAAGCGCGCGCCGCTCGCCGCCGCTGGCGCCCCCCCGCGCCGCCGCTAGCAGGTCGGAGTGCAGCCGCCTCAGTCGATCAGCTCGAGCCGGTCGCGCTCGCCACGCGCCGCCCTGCGCGATGGTGTCGTTTCGACCGCGCGCTCGTAGCGGATGCCGGGGAACAGCACGATCTCGGCAGAAGCGTCGCCGCCCTTGCCTGCCGAGCGCTCCGAGCGGCGCGCCCGCGCCCCCGACGACGCGAATTTCACGACAGCCCCCATGTCGACCTCCTGGTCGCGTCGTGCCGGATTGCGTGCCCCGCGTCAGTTGCGGAGCCCGGTCGCCCCTCAGGCCTGGCGGCAGCTGATGGCGACACGCTCAGTCCGCAGATATTCGAGTTAACGAAAGGTTAACGCCGCACGGCGCGATCCGGTCCATTGCCGCGGCGTTGCCTCATGGCACCAGCCATGATCCGAGGAAATCGCGGCCTTCGCGATCTTCGACTTCGACGATCCACAGATCGGGATCGAAGTCACGCTCGCGAGCGAGGGCGGCATCGATCTCGCCCTCGGGTCGAAACCCGTCGCCCGACACGGCTGCGAAGGCGCGATCTCCGTCGGCGGTTTCGAGCCCGGCAGGCGCGGGACCGAACAGGCGCGCGGTACCGTCGAGCCGACTGACCTTGATGTAGAGGGCGCCCGCGTCGTCGTCGCCGTGTGCGACGACCGCCCCGAACGCGCCGTGGCGTGCAACGGTGCGCAGATAAGCCCTGATCCAGATGTCAGCCTTGAGACGCATGTTCCCGAACTACAGGCCGGGCGTCATCCCAGCAAGCATCCGTCCTGCCAGCCCCGCCGGATGCATGATCATTCCGATTTGGCCGGCTTGTTCATGCGCCCCTTGCGGGCCGCCTTGGCCAATTCCTGGATCAGGATCGGCGAAACGCGCCCCGAGCGCGGCAGGCCGCGGTCCATCTCGAATTCGCGGATGGCGCGCCGCGTGGCCTCGCCGAGGCGCCCGTCGCGTCCCGCGCCCGCGTAGCCCAGGGCGGCGAGCGAAGCCTGCACAGTCGCGATCAGCTGGCGCGCCTTGTCGGCCGGAGCACGCGCGGCGTCGACCTGCGGGCCAGGCGTGCCGATGAGGATCGCCTTGAGCAGGGCCTGGCTCGGTTCCGCCGTGAGCGGGTGACCGTTGTCGAACTCGAAGGCGAGAATTGCAGCGCGCGTCATCAATCCCGGCACGCCGTCGGCGGCTCCGATGGCATACTGGCGCGCCGCTAGCTCGCGCTGGATGACGCGGACCAGATCGCCATCCTGGACGCCGGCAACGGCACCACCTTCGGCTGGAACGCGGCGCGTCCCGTCTTGGCCATCCCTGCTGGCGCCGCCACCGCGATCTTCGCGGGCGATGAGCGCCTGCAGATCGACCTGCGCCGAACGTTGCGCGGTGCGGTCTGGCGCGCGTCGCTGCAGGACGACGAGATTGACGGCCACCGCCACGGTCATGGCCAGCGAGAGGGCGATCAACGCCCGCGTTTGAACAAGGGTCATACCGGTCCCTGAGCAAAGGCCGCCCGTCAGGAGAGGGCGAGCGCGAGGTGGCATGAGCACGTGCACTGAGCTCACCTTCCACTATTGGCCGCCAGCACCTAACGCTCCATTAACCAAGGGAAAGGTCGCGCTGCCACTCGATCCGTCCAATTTGATTGAAATCGCGCTTAAGTTGTTTACATAGCGATTACTCAATCCATGGTATACGTGTCACCAACAAGGTGAGGTTCGCCATGTCGATCTTCCGTCTCGGCGTCGTGCTCGTTGTCGCCGTCGCCCTCCTGCCCAGTGATCCCAATGCCCGCAGCGAGCTGGCACTCAAGGCCGCACACGTCGGACAGGAGACGGCGACGTTCTGCGAGCGCAACCCGCACACCTGTGGCGCCGGCCAGGAGCTGTGGGCGGCGTTCATCCAAAAGGCGCAATATGGGCTGACCCTGGCCGCCGAGTTCGCGCGCAACTACGCTGATCGTTCACGGCCTGAGGCGCAGCCCTCCGCACCGGCGTCCTACGGCGAACCGCTCTCGCCCGCCAGTGGGCCCGCGCAGACCCGGCCTCACCCCCCTGTGCCCGCTGTCCCCCGCTATCGGCCGGTCTGGCACCAGCCCGCGCAGCCCCGCGAGCGGATATAGCTCCGCACACTTCGCGCGCGTGAGCAAAGCGTCCCGGAACGAACAAAGGGCCGATGCACGCGGCATCGGCCCTGCGTTTCATTCTTTCATGCCGGACAATGCCGGCCCGCTTCGCGAGCGATCAGACCTCGATGTCGTCGTCACCCCAGCCGCCGGCGCTGTCGTCGTAGCCGGCGTCGGTATAGCCCGGATCGTTGTCGGACGCGCTGCTGTAGTCGTTTGCGTTCGAGGTGTCGTCGAAGGCGCTGTTGGAGTCCTTGTTGGCAGACTGAGCAGCATGGGCGGAACCGCCGCCTCCAAGCATGTTGGAGATCGCGTTCGCGGCGAGCATGCCGCCGGCGACACCTGCCGCCGTGGTCATCGCCTGCTTCATGAAGCCGCCACCGGCTGCCGGCGCCGGCTGCGGAGGGGCGCCGGCTGGCTGGCCCCACGGGCTTGACCCCGAAGCCTGCTGCGGCATGCGCGTGTCACGCCCAGCGGGCGCACCGAAACCTGCCGATGAGCGCGACATGCCACCGGCCGCCTGCGGCGCCGGACGCGACGCAGCGCCACCGCCGAACAGGCCGCCGAGGAAGCTGCCACCAGAAGACTGTTGGGGCTGGCGGCTGGCGAGCTGTTGCTCGAGATCCGCGACCTGCTGCTCGAGCTCCTGCATCTTCTGCTCGGAGAGTTGCAGCGCATGGTCCTGGACCAGCACGGACTGCACCATCAGGTAGGCCGCGTCCGGGTTCTGCCGGAAGCCCTGCATGATGAGGTTGTCGGCGTCGCGATCCTTGTCGATCGGGCCCTGACTGCGAATGCGGTCGAACAGACCGGTGATCAGCTGACGCTCTTCGGAATTCATTGGTCCTCTCCCTGGAGGCGTTGGTTGCGGCGGGGAAGATGTAGGAACGCCCAGGCGCCGTGCAATAGGGCGTCCATGCACTCACCGGCTGTTCCGTGCGGAACAGGCGGCCGGCGGCATGCGCGGCGATGGGGAACGATCAGAGCACGGCGCCGCGCGCGGCGACCGGCCAGACGCATTCGACGTGACAGCCGTCGCGGCCGCTGCCGAGGCCGCGCACCCCGACGTACCAGTCGTGCAGATTGACCGTCGGGTCACAATGACCGGGCACGAGCAGAAGCCGCTCGCCAGGGGCGGGCCGACTGCCGCCCGGCGAAACCAGGATGGCTCCGTGCTCGTCGGCTGGCCGCGAATAGGACAGGTCCGGCCGCCGCCAGATCACCGGAAAGCCGGAATCGTTGCCGAGCGCCTTGTGGCCGGCATCGACCACGGCCCTGTCTGCCCCGCGCGCGCTGAGGACGCCAGTGAGCACGAAAAGCGCGTGCTCGAAGCGCGGCGCATCATTGTCCGGATCGGGCTCGTTCAGAGCATAATCGGCATCCATGAATACGTACGACCCGGTCTGCAACTCGTTCCACAGGCCGCTCGCCGCCTCGTGACGGAAAGTGCCGGTACCGGCACCGCCGACGGTGCGGGCGACGAGCCCGGCGCCGGCGAGTGCCTCCAGCGTAGTGCGCACCGCCTGGCCCGCCGCGGCGATGGCATCGCGGCGCTCGGCCGGCGTGCGGCGATGCTGGGCGGTTCCGAAATACGCCTGCAGCCCACCGAATGTGAGGCCGGGACTTGCCACGATGCGGCGCGCAAGTGCCACGGCGTCGGCGCCCGGGTCGACGCCGCAGCGCCTGCCTCCGACGTCGATCTCGACCAGCACCTCGATCGTCGCTCCCAGTCGCTCCGCGGCGGCGCAAAGCGCGTCCACGTTGGCTGCTTCGTCGACACAAACGCCGACTTTGGCCTGACGGGCGAGCGCTGCGAGGCGGTCGAGCTTCGCCGTGCCCCAGATCTGGTTGGTGACGAGCACGTCGCGCACCCCGCCCTCGATCAGCACCGCTGCCTCCGACACCTTCTGGCAGCATTGACCGACGGCGCCGAGCGCGATCTGGCGGGCGGCGATCAACGGAGACTTGTGCGTCTTGGCATGCGGGCGCAGCCGCACACCCGCGCGTGCCGCGAACGTCGCCATCGCCGTGAGATTGCGCTCCATGGCATCGAGATCGACGACCAGCGCGGGCGTGTCGATGCGGTCGAACGGGTCACCCGGTCTGGCGGGTGGGAAGGGCGGCATCGTGTCGGCTCCAATCGGTGGGAACGCAGCGAAGCCTAGCACCACGTGAGGGCGCCGACCAACAGTTACCCGCTTCCTGCGCGACGGCGCGCGACTGGCAGCCCGCGAAGACAGTGCCGCGCGCTCATTGCACGGAGCAGCGATGCAGGTCAGCATTCACGACGATTGGGTGTCGCGATCAATCGTTCATTAGGAAACGTTGTTTAGCTTCGAAGCCATTCGCGCGGCAATCCTTTGCCGACCCGGCTGCGGACGGAATGAAAGATCTTCTTAAGTACATTCGCATAACGGCAAATCCGAACGGCATGTAATTCTAATTGTCCGCAATTTCGGAAGCACCTTGCAAAACATGACGTGGAATATGGCACCACGACGTTCGGAGTGGAAGCCACCAAAATGAGACTGCAACACCTCTTCAATCGCGCAAAGCGCTTCGACCGCGAGGAAGGCGGCAGCGTTGCCATCGTCTTCGCGCTGACTGCAACCGCCGTGTTCGGCGTCGTCGGCCTGGCCGTCGACTATGGCCGCGCCATGTCCATGCATGCCCGCATCCAGCAGGTGGCCGATGCCGCCGCGCTGAAGGGTGCGCTGATCCTGAAGAACACCAACGACGAAGCCAAGGCCAAGGCGGCCGCCGAGTCGCACTTCAACGCGCTGCTCTCGGACAACGGCATCACCACGCTGTCGACCACTGGCCAGGGCGGCTCCGTGCCGCCTCTGCAGGTGACGACGTCGATGGCCGACGGCTCCGTTCGTGTCGTCGCCTCGACGCCGCTCGAGACCTACTTCATGGGCCTGATGGGCATCAACGAGGTGCCGATCAACGTCGACACCGTTGCCTCGACGGCAGTGAAGAACATCGACATCGGCCTGATGATCGACGTCACCGGCTCGATGGGCTGGGCCGACAACACCATCTCGACCGCAGACTGTGCGGAAGCTGACGGCACGAAGCTCGGCGCCGCGCGCTGCGCCTCGAAGGATTTCCTCGAAATCCTCATGCCGCAGGGTGACAACACCCGCGTCAAGATGGCGATCGCCCCGTTCTCGCAGTACGTGAAGCTCGGCCGCACTCGCGCGGCGACGCTGACCGGCCTGCCCGAGACCCGCTCGGCACAGAACTGGAAGGTGCGCAAGAAGTACAACAGCACATGTACCAACTCGAACTGGTACACCAAGTCGAGCTGCTACAATACCAACACCTACTATAACGGTGACGAGCCGTCAGGTGACAACGACGACCGCCGCTCATCGGGCGGATCATGGACCGAGTACCTGAAGTCGTGCATCGCCGAGCGCAAGAACCGCGACGCGACCGACAACACGCCGGTCAACGGCGACTGGGACCCCGGCTATCAGACGAGTTCGTCGGACACCTGCACGCCGAACGACGAGGTCATGCCGCTCACGTCGACCAAGGCCAACATCCAGGCGAAGATCGACAGCCTGACAACGCCGACCGGCGGCACCGCCGGCCACATCGGCACCGCCTGGGCCTGGTACACGATCTCGCCGAACTTCGCCTCGTTGTGGCCGGCTTCCTCGCAGCCTGCCGCCTATGAGGACGACAAGACGCTGAAGGCCGTGCTGCTGCTGACCGACGGCGACTACACGATGCACAACTCGGTCTCCGGCTGCAACGGCTCGGATCCCTGCTCGCCGGCTCGCCAGGATGCCCGCTCGATCTGCACCTCGATGAAGGCCAAGGGTGTGATGGTGTTCGCTGTCGGTTTCGGTCTCGCCGGATCGCAGAACCAGCTCACCCCGGCGCAGATCGCGGCGCTGCAGGAGAGCGACGGTCGCAAGGTGCTGGCGGATTGTGCCGGTGAAGGGCGCTACTTCTTCCCCTACAACGGCGCCCAGCTCCGTCAGGCCTTCTCCGATGTCGCAACGGCGATGAAGGCGGTACTCGGCGAAGTCCGCGTCGGCCAGGCCAACGCTACGACGCCGGCCGAGTGATCAAGACGGCGATTTGCGAAACAGCGAAAGGGCGGGAGTCGCGGCTCCCGCCCTTCATCATTTCAGATCCTGAAAAGCAGAAGGGGCCGCTTTCGCGACCCCTTCGAAGCCTAGTCCGGTTTCCGCTAGGCTGCCCTCGTGCCGAAGGTGACTGTATTCTTCGCCTCCCCTGCACTGGCCGATGCCTTGATGGCGATCTTCATGTAACGAACGCGACCGGCGACTTTCGCCTTCTCGATACCCATTTCCTGGAATTCGCGGCTGAAAGTCGGAAGTGCAAGCGGCTCCTTCTGCTGTTCGTCACACCAGGTGCAGTAGTCCTCGTAAAGCTCGGAGACGGTCACGGTCGACCCCTCCTGCGTCTCGATACGCTCGTTACGGAAACGCTCGACGTCACTCTCAGGCGGCCCGGCGATGCGGGCAGGCGCCGACTTGTTGTCGTTGGCGCCGATGCGCGGCTTGGCGACCGCGACGGGAACCGCGACGGCAGGCGTCGCGACCACAGCCTCTGCCGGCGCCTCAATGGCGGGCAGTGGCGGAGCGGCGTAGGTCTGAACCGACGCCATGGCCGGTGCGCGGGGGGCCACACGATCGTGGATCCGCCACTGGCTGAAGGCGATGTACATGCCGAGCCCTGAACCGATCTCCAGGAGCAGCGCGATGAAGACCGTCAGAGCGGTCTGCACGTGCTCCACCTTCACGCCCGGCAGAATAATGCCGGCGAGAGCGGCGAGCACCGCGGCCTGAGGATCGGCAGATGCATGCACGACACCTTCGTGCTTGCCCAGCTTCGCCTGAACACCGGCGATGAGGGCATCGAGACGGAGACCTTCTTCGGCGGCCCCCTTCTCGGACTTGAGCGCTGTGTACTTGTCACAGAACGCCCGCGACTGTGCACCTTTGATCTGGGTGCAGCCGTTCGACCACGACCAGTAGCGCTGGTGCGCCACGCCGTCGAGTTCGGCCTGGACAGTCGCCAGAGGCCGATGCTGCGGTACCCATCCGCGCTGACTCTTCAGGCGGTCGAGGTCGGAACGCAGATCCTTGTGGGACTGCGCCTCGACGGCACGCTGGCCCGTCGTGTCCGCACGATTGAGCGCGGCATGACCGAGCGCCGAGGTCAGCGAGTAGGCCGTCACCACGACCCACACGAGAGCCGAGGCTATGGCCTGCGACCACACCCGGTTGCGCCAAGCCGCGAAGAAGAAGAACGGCACCAGCGCCTTCATGCAGTCGGCAGCGGCACTTGCCGACCCATAGATGAGGCCGTCGAACTCGGTTTTGCCGAGCTGATAGCCGAACCGCCAGTTCATGGCTGCCGACACGGCGAGTAGTACGCCGGCTGCCAGGACGCCTAGCACGCCCAGAGCATGTCTCATTGCCCTCTCCAGTTTTTGGAGCCCGCGACGCGACAACTTGCAGGCACATCTTCAGTCGTTGCGAGCTCATCGCCATCCGCCTCTTCGAGGCGAACTGCCTGCCGGTTCACGCCCTGGTCCCTCGCCGTGAGCCCCATCGACCTTCCCCAAGGTCGGTGGCAGTCCGGGGGAGCAAAAACCGAACACGCACATTGGACGATCTCGGATCGGAGCACCGGCAGCCATCGCCGCTAGACACTGCCTGTGAACAATTCCGACCCTGCGGTGGACACTTCAACACGCGACGCCAAACGGCCACACCACCCTCGCAGCGGCGACACTACGCGATTCGAGGAGAAAAAATAACATTCTCATATGACTAGCCGCTGCGGTGATTTGCTGTGCTGATGAGGCAACAGTCAACGGCTGCCGGCAGCCCCCGGCGCAAAGACAGCGACCTGGAATTGTACACCGTTCAAGACGTAGTGTGCATGCGTCCCCACGCCGGCGCACAGAAGGCTGTCATTCGCGACGAGCCGAGCCCGAGACGTGGCGCACTCGATGCGACTCCACGTTTTAACAACGTCTGCGCGCGCGCTCTCGCAACGCTCTCTCACAGCTTGCATTTGTCGGCCTTCGCGTTACCATCAGGAGGCCTCCGGAATGCTCCCTTCCAACATTCCGCGAGGTACGGTGTCCGTTTGGCGCCGATGACTGAAAATTGTCCGGAACCGACTGCCGACTGAAATGTTTCCATGTTAAGCTTTCATTTGTGGGGATTTGCGCCCGCATCGCCGCACCAACACAGGTCCGGAATGCGGAAGCCGACCGAGTAGGAGTTCGCGTCATGGGCAAGTTGATCGGACTGATCCTGGTCGCCGCCGGATTCGGTTTCGCCCTGGAGATGGCTCCGACCGGATTCTTCGGCACCGGCATGGCGTTGTTCGACCGGCCTCTCGAGCGCCTCGCTGCTGCCAGTCCCGCTGTGACGACTGTCGCGGCTCCCGCCCGACGGGCGCCCGCAGTTGCCGATCGCACCGAAGCTCCGCCTCGCGTATTCGCAGCCTCGCGTCCCCTGATCGCAGCAACGGAGACCACCGCACGCAATCCCGTGATCGCACCTGCGCCGGTCATCGCCGCTCGTCCGCCATCCGATCCGGCGGAACTCGCTCGCCTGTTGCAGAGCGAACTGCGGCGCGTCGGTTGCTATGCAGGCGACATCGATGGAGACTGGGGGCCGGGCTCGAAGCGCGCCATGCAAGCGTTCACCGAGCGCGTCAACTCGACGCTTCCTGTCGATGCGCCCGATCTCGTGCTGCTCAGTCTGGTGCGTGGCCACAACCGCCAGATCTGCGCGTCGGAGTGCGGTGCTGGCGATATCCTGTCGTCGCGCGGACACTGCGTGCGCGCTCCGTCGACAGTCCAGGCACAGAGCGGAGCGGCGCAGGGCTGGCGACCTGTCGTAGCCGTCCAGAGCAGCGCGCTGCCAGCTCCTTCCGTGGCCTCGGGCAACGCTCAGCCGACGCCGGCGCCCCGGCGCGTCGCAAGCGCGCCACAGCTCGCGCCGCTCGTGTCCGGCACCAAGACTGTCAGACCTGCCGTCTCCCCCGCACCGGGCCGACAGATCGACTGGAGCACGCGGATGAGCATCGGCGCCTCGCCGACGACACCAGTTCCAGCCGCGTCCCCCGTCGAACCGGCAGCCCTGACGCCGGCGCCCCCCGCGACGACACCCACCGCGGTGGCACCGAGGCCGACCGTCGCCCAGCGCGAGCCACGCCGCCGCAACACCTCGCGCAGCCGGTACGTCGAGCGACCCGCCTCTATCGATCGGCCACGTCCGCGCGCCAACTGGCGCCGCAATGCCTTCGCCGCTCGCAACTGAGCGCGTTGCCTCCGGGGCGTGGGGATCAGCCCGCCTGCCCGTGCACGCGCATGCCCGTGCAAATGGTCCGCCACCACCTCGCTAGTGTTCACAGTTGAGGCCGGGTGTGTCACTCGTGGCGGCGCTGCCGCAAACGAGGAAAGCCACCCATGTCCGCCCCGACTGCACCCGTCGCTCCATTGTCGGCAGGAAATGCGCGCCGTCTCAAGGCCGTCACCATCGGCGAGTGCATGGTCGAGCTGGCGCGAGGCGCAGACGGCCGCTTCGGCCTCGCCTACGGCGGCGACACGTTCAATGCCGCCGTCTACATGGCGCGCGCCGCCGACGCCCTCGCCCTGCCGCTCGACGTCGCCTATGCCACCGCACTCGGCGACGATCCCTACTCTGCGGGCATCGTCGCGGCCGGCGAGGCCGAGTCCCTCGACATGGGGCTCGCGGCGCTCGTTCCCGGCCGCATGCCCGGTCTCTACCTCATCGAAACGGCCGACGGCGAGCGCAGCTTCTGGTACTGGCGCGAGCGCGCGCCGGCCCGCGAGGCGCTCGAGCTCGATGGCGGCCGGAAGTTGGCTGGGGCCATCGCGGCCGCGGACGCAGTGCTTTTCTCCGGCGTCACGCTCTCGCTCTACTCGGCCCGCGGTCTCGACCTGCTCGCCGAAGCGCTCGAGGCGGCCCGCGCCAATGGCGCTGTCGTCGCCATGGACAACAACTATCGTCCCCGCGGCTGGGGCGGCGAACAGGCGCGCGCGCGCGCAACGTACGAGCGCTTCTGGCGCCTTGTGACGCTGGCGCTGCCTACTTTCGACGACGAACAAGCGCTCTGGGGCGACGCCGGCCCGGCCGCGACGGTCGACAGGATTGCCGCGCTCGGGCCGGCTGAAATCGTCGTCAAGAACGGGCCAGAGGCTGCCCTGGTCCACGCCGGCGGATACTCGCGCACCGTCGAGCCGTCCGCGCGCGTCGAGCCGGTGGACACGACGGCCGCCGGTGACAGCTTCTCGGGCACCTACCTGGCTTGGCGGCTCGCCGGTCGGAGCCCCGACGCGGCGGCAGCGGAGGCCCATCGTGTCGCCGGTGTCGTCATCCGTCACCGCGGCGCTATCGCCCCGCGCGAGGCGTTCCACGCAACCTGAGGTCACCCGCCGGCGCCGGCCCCGCAGAAGTCGAACACGCGCCCTTAATCGTAGGCGCGATATGCTCGCCGCGACGCCAGGTATCCGTACCGGGGAGGGACACATGCCGCGCGATTCCGTCTCGCCATTCACCGCCGCGACCGTCGGCGTCGGTTTGGTCGCGATCTCCGAAGCGGTGCTGCACTGGACCTACGCGTTGCACCTGCAGGTCTATGCGATCGGAATAATCTGCCTCGCCGCCGCCGTAGTGAAGGCGATCACCGAACTGGCCGCGCCCGTCGATCGCCGCCGCGGATCGCTGGCGATGGCGGTCGCTGCTCTGATCACTGCCAGTGTGCTCACTCCGGTGGCCGCGGCACGCGGCTACGCGCTGCTCATGAACATCGCCTGAGTTGGCCGTCAGCCCCTCAGTGCCGCCGCCGCGCGCGCAAGCGACGTGATCTCCGCGAACCGTCCGCCTCGCACCATCTCGCCCGGCGCCACCCACGAGCCGCCGACCGCCACCACGTTGGCGAGCGCCAGATAGGCCGGCGCCTTCGTCGCGTCGATGCCGCCGGTTGGACAGAACGCGAGATCGGCGAGCGGGGCACCAAGCGCCTTCAGCATGCCGACGCCGCCGACCTGCTCGGCCGGAAACAACTTCATCACGCGATAGCCGAGATCGGCGAGCGCCATCGCCTCGGAAGCAGTGGCCACACCCGGCAGGAACGGAACGCGCCACGTCTCGGCGGCTTCGGCAAGCCGCGGCGTCATGCCTGGCGACACCAGGAAGCGGGCACCGGCGTCCATGGCGCGGCTCGCCTGCTCCGGAGTCAACACCGTGCCGGCACCGACGAGCGCATGCGGCAGCGCGGCAGCGATGTCGCCGAGAATGTCGGTTGCCTCGGGCGTGCGCAGCGTGATCTCCAGGGTGGTGAGCCCACCGTCGACAAGCGCGCGAGCGAGCGGCACGGCGTCGGAGCGCCTGCCGATGGTCAGCACGGGCACGACTGGCGTTCGCCGCAGTGCCTCGGCGAGAGCCGGGTTCAGCCTCGATTGCATCGCATCACTCCTTTGCATCGTCTCGCGGTGCCGCCGTCTCGCCCATGATCCAGGTCATGAAACCGGCCGCGCCGCCGGTGACCGGCAATACCAGGAATGCCGGCTCGTCGTAGGGATGGCGGGCTCTCGCCTCCGCGATCGCCCTGTCGGCAAGGCTCGCCCGGGTCTTGACGATGAGCACGCATTCGCTGTCCTTGTGCAAACGGCCATGCCAGCGATAGATGGACGTCATGGCGGGCAGGATGTTGAGGCAGGCGGCGAGGCCATCCTCGACGAGCGGCGCGCCGACCGCCTCGGCGACGGCCACATCCGGACACGTGGCATAGATCAGCACCGGTGCGTCGCTGTCGTTCACAACCGTTCGTCTCCTCGTCATTCCCCGCGCTCCGGGAGCCACCATGCCAGAGCCTGTGCCCGAGTTCGAGAGCTCCCGCCGTTACGAGCGCATCGCGTTCGTGGCGAGCGACGTGCCCGAGGCGCAGGCCGCCTTCCGCCGGCTGACGCACCGCTACGGTAACGCGCGCGGCGACCGGCCGGACGTCGTCGTTGCGCTCGGTGGCGACGGACTGATGCTCGCGACGCTGCATGCCCACCTCAACGACGGCGTGCCGATCTATGGCATGAACCGCGGCTCGGTCGGCTTCCTGATGAACGAGTACCAGGAGGACGATCTCATCGAGCGCCTCGCGCGCGCCGAGATGACCTGTATTCATCCGCTGCGCATGCGCGCGACCGATGCCGCCGGGGGGACGCGGGAGGCGCTCGCCATCAACGAGGTGGCGCTGTTCCGCCAGACCTACCAGGCAGCCAAGCTGCGCATTTCGATCGACGGCAAGGTGCGTCTCGAGGAGTTGCAGGCCGACGGCGTGCTGGTCGCCACACCGGCCGGCTCGACTGCCTACAATCTCTCCGCCTATGGGCCGATCCTGCCGATCTCTTCGCCGCTGCTCACGCTGACGGCGATCAGCCCCTTCCGCCCCCGCCGCTGGCGCGGCGCGCTGCTGCCCAACACCGCACGGATCGTCATCGACGTTTTGGAGGCCACCAAGCGGCCGGTCAGCGCCGTCGCCGACAGCGCCGAGACCCGCTTCGTCGCGCATGTCGAGGTGGCGGAGGCGCGCGATGTCGATATCCTCATGCTGTTCGATCCGGGCCACAATCTCGACGAGCGCATCCTGACCGAGCAGTTCCGTTACTGACGCGAGCAGCACGCCGATGACCACCGTCGACTTCGCATCCAAGGCCTTCATCGACGATCCGCACCCGACGCTGCACCGACTGCGCGCCGAGGATCCGGTGCACCGCAGCGCCCACGGCTTCTGGCTGTTGACGCGCTACAGCGACGTCGCCGCTCTGCTGCGCAGTCCGCGGCTCGGCACCAGCCGATCGGCCGAACAGTTCCGCGCCCTCTATGGCGACGGGCCGACGTTCGCGTTCGCCTCGCGCCGCTTTCAATATTTCGATCCGCCCGACCACACGCGCATCCGGTCTCTGGTGACCAAGGCGTTCACGCTGCGCCGTGTCGAGGCGATGCGACCGCGCATGCGCGAGATCGTCGACGGCCTCATCGACAGCTCGGTCGCCGCTGGCGCCGCCGAGTTCGTCACGGACATCGCCCACCCGCTGCCCGCCATCGTCATATGCGAGATGCTCGGCGTGCCGGAAGAGGACCAGCCGCAACTCAGCCGCTGGGCCTCGACCATCCCGTTCATCATCGCGCCAGTGATCGAACCGGAGCGCCTCGCCGATGCTGACGCCGCGATCGGCGCGTTCTTCGACTACGTGTCCGGCATGATCGCCGCCCGGCGCGCGCGGCCCGGCGACGACCTGCTCTCCGCGCTGATGAGCGCCGAGGACGAGGGACGCCGGCTCAGCGAGGAGGAGTTGCGGGCCACCGTCATCTTCCTGTTCTCGGCCGGCCATCACACCACCCGCAATCTCGTCTCCAACGGAGTCTACACTCTGTTGCGCGAGCCGGCCCGCTGGCGCCGCCTCGTCGATGATCCGGCGCTGGTGGTGCCGGCCATCGAGGAATGCCTGCGCTACGAGCCGTCGATCAATTTCGCCCCGCGCCGTGCCCGCGAGACGCTCGTGCTCGAGGGCGGCACCATTCCGGCTGGCGATCTCGTGTTCCTGTCGCTTGCCGGCGCCAACCGAGATCCCGCCCGCTTTGCCGAGCCCGACGACTTCCGCATCGAGCGTACCGACAATGACCACGTCGCCTTCGGTGGGGGCATCCACCACTGTCTCGGCGCCTCGCTCGCCCGCGCCGAGGCGCAGACGCTGCTCGCTGCGATGGTCGCGCGGCTGCCGCACCTGGCGCTCACCGGCGGGCCGGTCGCCTGGCGCCAGACCATGACCTATCGCGGGCCCGAGGCGTTACCGGTGACGCTCGGCTAGCCACCAACGTTGGCGCTGCGGCCTCTTGCGCGGCTGCCCCGTGGCCCCTACTTGGCTTGCCGACATGCGGCACACATTGCCCGCCGTTGAGGGGAGATCATGTTCGAGGGCCTTATCGACGCCGTCATGGCGTTCGTCCGGCAGAATGCGGCGTTGATCGAGATCGTGCTGTTCGCGCTGGCGTTCCTCGAATCGATCATTCTCACATCGTGGCTGGTGCCCTCGACGGTGATTTTCGTCGGCATCGGCGCGCTGGCCGGTGCCGACGGCGGCGTCCTCGCCGGCCTCGTGATCGCCGGAGCGCTTGGCAGCTTCGCAGGCGACCTCGCCTCTTACGCGCTCGGCCGGCGGCTGTCGGGCGAACTGCCGCGCATGTGGCCGATCAGCAAGCACCCCGCTGTGCTGATGCGCGCCGAGGACTTCTTTCGCAAGTGGGGCCTCCTCGCCGTTCTGGTCGCCAAGTTCGTCGGCCCGCTGCGCCCCATCGTGCCGATGCTCGCCGGCACATCGCGCCATCGAATCGACCACTTCGCCGCCGCCAGCGCCGCGGCCTCGCTCACCTGGTCGTCGGTCGTGCTGGTGCCGGCCTACTACGGCGCCAAGGTGGTGGCGGGATAGCGCACCCGCGCGGTTGGCGCAGCTACCATCAGCCACGGCTCGCGGCAAGGCACCGGCGGCGCGCCGGCCCTTCCGATTGGTGACAGGGGGCGGAACGGCCGCGCCTCTAGAAATTCAGATTTGGATACGGCGTCAGCCGTTCCGCACATAGAGCTTGCGGTCGTCCCCGGCGCCCGGCGCTTGCCTCTCGCGAGGCCATCACCGAGGGGCATGCATGCCGCCGCACCAGTATCCTTGGCGCGACGCCGGCAGTGCTTCACTTGCCCCGCGCAGCCCTCGTCGGACCTTGCGAAACACGAGCCTTTCGCGCCATGCCCGGCGCTCCTGCCACCCGGTCGCTGCTCCCTTCAGCTGATGGAAGAGAGCCCGCAGCCTGATCCTTCCTCCGTGGGTCCCAGCTCGAGCACGGCCCCTGTCGTCAGGAAGGTTTGATTGGAGAATGGCATGGGTTCGGTGAGGGGGGATAACTCGCATGCATGGTGAAGGGCGGCGCCGCCCCTTGGGGTTACTCAATCAGCCGCAGGCCAATATGCCTTCCAGCACGGCAAGACCTCTCCCAATGTCATCCTCGCGCTTGTCGCGAGGACCCATCGTGCGGCATCCTCCGACGTCAGAGATCATCGCCGGCTTCACCATGAGCACCTATTACGTCTACATCCTCGCGAGCAAACCTTACGGCACGCTCTACATCGGCGTGACGAACAGCCTGCTGACGCGCGTCGAAGCTCATCGCGACGGTACCGGCTCGCGCTTCACCGCGCGCTACGCTGTGAAAGCACTGGTCCATTACGAAACCTTCGGCGACATCACAGAGGCCATTCAGCGCGAGAAAACTCTGAAGCACTGGATACGACAATGGAAAATCAACCTGATCGAGCGCGACAACCCGCATTGGATCGATCTCTATCCTGCTCTGCTGGCCCTACCGGAAAATCGCAGCCTCACAACTCGTGGAAACATGGGTCCTCGCGCCAAGCGCGAGGATGACAGTTGAGGGGTCGGGGCGAAATCACCGCGTTTGCCGCACGCCATTGGCGCCAATTCCATTCCGCCCAGGCCAATGGCCCTCGCCGCTTGCGTTCTTTACCTCACCGAATTCGGCACCACCTCACAGGTGTCATCCTCGCGCTTGTCGCGAGGCCCCTCGTGCCGCATGCACCGCAAGGTTGCAGACTGATTCGCATCTGAACGAAATGTGACCGAAAGAAGCTTCCCACTACTCCGCCGCCTCCCTCCGCGCCTTGGCCTTCCGCCACAGCCGCCCCTTTCCTCCCCAGCACGCCCTTCAGGAACCGCCCCGTGTGGCTCTCCGCGCACGCCGCCACGTCCTCCGGCGTGCCCACAGCCACGATCTTCCCGCCGCCGTCGCCGCCCTCGGGGCCGATGTCGATGATCCAGTCGGCGGTCTTGATGACTTCGAGGTTGTGCTCGATCACCACCACAGTGTTACCGGCCTCGACCAGCTCGTGCAGCACCTCGAGCAGCTTCGCGACGTCGTGGAAGTGCAGCCCGGTGGTCGGCTCGTCGAGGATGTAGAGCGTGCGTCCCGTCGCCCGCCGCGACAACTCCTTGGCGAGCTTGATGCGCTGCGCCTCGCCGCCCGACAGCGTGGTCGCCTGCTGGCCGACCTTGATATAGCCGAGTCCGACGCGAGCGAGCGTCTCCATCTTGTCCCGGATCGAGGGCACCGCGGCGAAGAACGTGCAGGCCTCCTCCACCGTCATATCGAGCACGTCCGCGATCGACTTGTCGCGGAAGCGCACCTCCAGCGTCTCGCGGTTGTAGCGGTGGCCCTTGCACTGGTCGCAGGTGACGTAGACGTCGGGCAGGAAGTGCATCTCGATCTTGATGACGCCGTCGCCCTGGCAGGCCTCGCAGCGCCCGCCCTTGACGTTGAACGAGAAGCGGCCGGGCTGGTAGCCGCGCGCCTTGGCTTCGGGAAGGCCTGCGAACCACTCGCGGATCGGCGTGAAGGCGCCCGTGTAGGTCGCAGGATTCGAGCGCGGCGTGCGCCCGATCGGCGACTGGTCGATGTCGATCACCTTGTCGAGGTGCTCGAGGCCCTCGATGCGGTCGTGGGCACCCGGATGCTCGCGCGTGCCGTTCAGGCGGCGTGCGACAGCCTTGTAGACGGTCTCGATCAGGAATGTCGATTTGCCGCCACCGGACACGCCTGTGACGCAGGTGAAAAGCCCGAGCGGGATGTCGGCGGAGACGTTCTGCAGGTTGTTGGATCGTGCGCCGACCACGCGCAGCTGCTTGTGCGGCTTGGACTTGCGCCGTTCGGCCGGCAACGGAATCTGGCGGACTCCCGAGAGGTATTGCCCCGTGAGGCTTTCCGGATTTGCCATCACCTCTTCGGGCGTGCCTTCCGCCACCACCTTGCCGCCATGCACGCCGGCGCCCGGCCCGATGTCGACCACGTAGTCCGCTGTGCGCACCGCGTCCTCGTCGTGCTCGACGACGATCACCGTGTTGCCGAGATCGCGCAAATGGCGCAGCGTCGCCAGCAACCGCTCGTTGTCGCGCTGATGCAGGCCGATGGAAGGTTCGTCGAGCACGTAGAGCACGCCGGTGAGGCCCGAACCGATCTGCGAGGCGAGCCGGATGCGCTGGCTCTCGCCGCCCGACAGCGTTCCCGAGGCACGCGACAAGGTGAGGTAGTCGAGACCGACGTCGTTGAGGAACTTCAACCGCTCGACGATCTCCTTCAGGATGCGCGTCGCGATATCCGCCTGCTTCGGCGTGAACGACTTCGGCAGTTCGTCGAACCACCGGCCCGCCGCCTTGATGGAAAGGTCGCCAACCTCGCCGATATGGCGGCCGCCGACCTTCACTGCGAGCGACTGCGGCTTCAGGCGATAGCCGCCGCACGCCTCGCACGGGTGGTTGCCCTGGTAGCGCGACAGCTCCTCGCGCACCCACGCCGAGTCCGTCTCGCGCCAGCGCCGCTCGATGTTGGTGATCACCCCCTCGAACGGCTTCACCGTCTTGTATTTCCTGAGGCCGTCCTCGTAGACGAACGCGATCTCCTCCGAGCCGGAGCCGTAGAGGATGGTCGACTGCACGCTGGTCGGCAGATCCTTCCACGGCGTCGTCATCTGGAACTTGTAATGGCGGGCGAGCGCCTGCAGCGTCTGCTCGTAGTACGGCGAAGCCGCGCCCGTGCGCGCCCACGCGACGACTGCACCATCGCGTAGCGAAAGGTTCGGGTCCGGCACCACGAGGTCGGCCTCGAACTTCAACTCGGTGCCGAGGCCGTCGCACTTCGGGCAGGCACCGGCCGGCGCATTGAACGAGAACAGTCTGGGCTCGATCTCCTCGATGGTGAAGCCGGAGACCGGGCAGGCGAAGCGCGCCGAGAAGGTGATGCGCTCGTGCGTGTCGTTCTTGGACCGGTTGGGGCCCTTGGTCTCCTCGACCGGCAACGGCTTCTCCGCCATCTCCGCGATGGCGATGCCATCGGCCAATCCGAGCGCCGTCTCGAAGCTGTCGGCAAGACGCGTCGCGATGTCGGCCCGCACGACGAGCCGGTCGACCACGATGTCGATGTCGTGCTTGTATTTCTTGTCGAGCTTCGGGGCGTCCGCGATCTCGTGGAACTGGCCGTTGATCTTGACCCGCTGAAAGCCCTTCTTCTGCCACTCGGCGAGCTCTTTGCGATACTCGCCCTTGCGCCCCCGCACGACCGGCGCCAGCAGATAGAGCCGCGTCCCCTCGTTCAGCTCCAGCACGCGGTCGACCATCTGGCTGACCGTCTGGCTCTCGATGGGAAGTCCGGTTGCCGGCGAATACGGTACGCCGACGCGCGCGAACAGGAGGCGCAGATAGTCATAGATCTCTGTCACCGTGCCGACGGTCGAGCGGGGATTTCGGCTCGTCGTCTTCTGCTCGATGGAGATGGCGGGGGACAGGCCGTCGATGTGGTCGACGTCCGGCTTCTGCATCATCTCGAGAAACTGGCGGGCGTATGCCGACAGGCTCTCGACGTAGCGGCGCTGGCCCTCGGCATAGATGGTGTCGAATGCGAGCGACGACTTACCGGAGCCCGACAGCCCTGTGAACACCACCAGCGCGTCGCGCGGGATCTCGAGATCGACATTCTTGAGATTGTGCTCGCGCGCCCCACGCACATGAATTGTGTTGGTGCGGGGCGAGGAGACGATCCGGGCCGCGCCCGGCTTCTTCTTTGCTTGGCTCATGCGGCAGAATTAGCCGATGCACCCGCAGGCGTAAACGTGACCGGGTTGCAGATGCCCAACCAAGTTTTGCGCGGTGCCATATTACCTCAATCAAAGTCTGCTCGGGGTGAACTCGGCAAACCAGCGCGCCATCCCCCGGTCGCGGTAGGCGACAAGATTGGCGTTGCGGGCAGCATGGTCGGCGATAGGCGTTGCAAAGTGGGGGCAGAGCACCGAAGCGACGAACGACCAGACCATGGCGTCGGCCCCAGTCGGCCGGTCCCCGAGCAGCCACGGCTTCTCGCCGAGAACGGCCGCGATGGCGTCGACATCCTGGTTGCCGAGCGCGATGATCTCGTCGCGGCTGTGACGTCCGAGCCCCTGGCCCCACAGTGTTCGCTTCAACTGCCGGCCGATCATCATGATCACCAGCGGTCGGATCGGCGCGGGGGCCGCGTCGAAGAAGCTCTTCGGCCCGCGCTCGAAGTTTTCCTTCACCATCCAGCGCTCGTACGCGATTGCCCAGTAGAGGTGCTCGCCGCACATGCGATCGAAGGCGTGGCCGGTGGCGCGCTGCTCGGCCGTAAGGCCTTTATCGAAGTCGATGCCGTGGCGCTGCTCGAGGTGGCGGCGGATGAAACCTGAATCCGCAACGATCGTGCCGGCGTCGTCGATGTAGGGCAGTTTGCCCTTGGGCGCCTTGCGGAAGCCTGTCCGGTCGGTGCGGTAGGCGAGGCCGGACATCTTGAGCAACACTTCGGCCTTCGTCACGAAGGCGCTCGGATCAGGCAGCCCAAATGCCGGGCCGAACGTGTAGAGCGTGATCATCGCTGTGTCCTCCGAAGGGGCTGGCAGGGGCCTCGCCACGGTGTGACGTCGTGTGCGAACATGCTATGCGCAGGCCACCGCTGTCCTACACCACCCAAAGGTCACGCGCATGACGGAGCGCCATTTGCCGACGGACCGACGCGACACCGTCCGCCTCGCTGTCGCCCAATACCAGCTCCGCCGCGTCGCGAGACCTTCGGAAACGCTCATGCGATCCGCCGACCTCGTCGCCGCCGCCGCCGACCGGGCATCGGACTTCGTGGTGCTGCCGGAACTCTACCTGATGGAGATGCTGTCGGCCGAGCCCGAAACCCTCAGGGGTGAGGCGATGTATGCCCGGATGACCAGCCACGAGCCGGAGATCGCGGAGACGTTTCGCACCCTCGCGCTGCGCCACCGCATCAACATCGTCGCCGGAAGCTACCTCGTCCTCGACAAGGGGCGGCGGCTCAACCGCTCGGTGGTCGCGCTACGCGACGGCACGATCCACGTCCGCGACAAGATCCATCCGACGCCCAACGAACGCGAGGCCTGGGCGCTCGACGGCGGCGCGAGCGGCGATGCCCGCATCATCGAGACGGACTGCGGCCCGGTCGGTATTGCGATCTGCTACGACAGCGAGTTCCCCGAACTCGTGCGCCACATCGCGGATCAGGGCGCGCAGCTGTTGCTGGTACCCTTTTGCACCGACAGCCGCGCCGGTCACCTGCGCGTACGCCTGTGCTGTCAGGCACGAGCGATCGAGAATCAGATTTACGTGGCAACGGCCGGCGTCACCGGCATCCTCGCCAACGTCGACAACATGGACGTGCACTACGCCGAGAGCGCCATCCTGACGCCCTGCGACACGCCGTTCGCGCGCGATGGCATCGCGGCCCTGGTCGACGCCCAGACCGAAGGCCTCGCTATCGCCGACGTGCGCTTGTCGGACCTCGCGACGGCCCGGGAGAAGGGTGCGGTGCGCAACTTCCACGACCGGAGGCGGGATCTGTACCGGGTGACATGGGGGATGTGAATCACCCCTCGTGGCGCGTCACCGCCACGAACTCGGGGTCGTCCTGGTGGCGGCGTTCGAACTTCAGGAAGTCGTAGTAGCCGCAACGGTTCTCGGCGGGAAACGAGCGGCAGATGGCGGGCCGAGCGGCGTAGATGCCGCAGTTGCGCTTCTCCTGGTCGAAGAACCGGCAAATGCGGCCGAAATGCTCGTCGCGCTTTCGCCTGAGGATGCGCGTATAGCCATGCGCCGCACGCGTGAACCTGCGCTCGGCCTCCTCGAACGGCACACCGAAGTGAGCAGCGAGCCGCTCGACGTCGCGCTTGGTGCATTGAATCACGGGATACGAGCAGCAATAGCCCGGACATTTCGAACAGTCATAGCCTGCCAAAGCGGGGCTCCCGTGGCGCATCCTTCGGTGAGCCGCGCTCATAGCAGAGTTGGCCACATCCATGCCAGCGTCGATGCGCCCGCCCGCGTCAAAAGAGATGCAGGGCGCGCGCGTCACGCCCACCGGTTGCTCAGACGGCTCCGACCGTATCCCGTCGACCTCTCACTGGCTGTAGAACAGTACGCGGCGACGGCTGCTGCCGCGACGGCGCGGATCACCACGTCCAATCCCGTACGTGTAGTAGACACCTCCGGGCACCGCATAGGGACCGGCCGGTGCAACGCCATCGCTGCTGTAGACACCGGGCGCGGGCACCACGCCGTAACTGCCGTAGACGCCCGGCGCTGGGGCAACGCGATAGCTGCTGTACACGGTCGGACCGGCGATCACGGGTGCCGCGATCAGCGGTGTCACGTTGTAGCTGGAATAAACGCCGACCGTGTCGTAAGCGGGTGGCAGGTCGTAGAGCGGCGGATCGTAGACCACGGGATCGTAGGCCGGCGCAGCGATCACCGGCGCCGCAACGATGGGCCTCAGGTAGGGGCGGCGGTCGGACCGGTAGACCACGCGAGGTCGCGAACGGTAGACGATCCGCGGGCGGTCCCGATAGACGACCCTCGTCCGATAGACGACCCGCGGCCGGGCGGAACGATAGATCACGCGCGATCGCACGGGCCGCCGGCGATAAACGACGCCAGGGCCTCGCGCCCTCCGGGGCCGATACGCGTACGGGCTGTCCACCTTCGAAACCGCGCTGCCATTCGCCAAGGCGGCTTTGCCACCGACCGCTACGGCAGGCGCGGCGGCTTTTCCGGGCTGCGAGGTTCCCAATGCCGCAAACGCCGTGACGGCGCAGGCCGCGGCGAGTGTCGTGAGCTTGAACATGCTCGTCTCCTTGTGATCCACCGCACCAGTTGCATATGGCGCGGATCTACGAGCAACGAACCGTGCCCCGATGAGTTCCACCACTGCATTTTCGAGTTTCGCCCCGCGAACGCCGCCCGCCGAACGGTGTGGCGGACGGCGTCCGGGCGAGAGGTGCGCACTATTTCGAATTGAACGCAGGCCGCCGATAGCTCGCGCCGCGCTCTGACGGGTGACCGTAGCTACGCCTCAGTTTCGAGCGCCGGCCGTAATAGTAATAGGGGCTCGGCGCGAGATATGCGTCATAGCCCGGCGCGAAATAGGCACCCACCCCGTAGCTATAGTACGGGGCTGGAGCCACCGGACCGTAGGAATAGTAGGGTCTGTCGTAGCCGTAGTATTGCACCGGCTCGACGGTCCCGACGCCCAGGACCACGCCGGAGACCGGCGCAGCAGCCGGCGCCGAGCTTGCCGACGTGACGGTGAGCGGCAGGCACAGTGCCGCAGCGGCAGCGATTGCACACGTCCGGATCGGGCTCATGATCGTCTCCTTTTCTGACGCGCCAGTTGCGCGAACTGAAAGGACAACGAGGCACCTATATGAAGGTTCCGGCCGCTCCCGGCCGCCACCTCTCACCCCTTCGCGAGCACCTGGACGACTTCCTTCGGCGGGGCGAAATCCTCAGGAATGCCGGCAAGCCCGACACGCTTCATCCAACGCCCGAGGGTCGGGTCGGCGGTGATCATCGCGAACGGCACGGCGACGAGATAGCCGGCGGTCAGCGGCAAACTCCACCAGAACACCGATGGGTTCACGGCGTACATCGCCCCACACACGATCGCGCCGAACAGCATCTGTGGCCAGAGGTTCCTGACCGCCGTCGCAAACGAGATGCCATAGGCGTCCCGACTTTGTCCGCCCCACGTCACCTGCACGCCGAACGGCAGGCCAAGCATGAAAATCGTGGTGCGGATCGTCGAAACCGCGCCCTGCAGGAAGGAGAAGACCAATTCCACGACAGCGCTTGCAGCAAACCTCATCGCCCCGCCGTAGCGCGCGACACCGCCGCGCGTCAGCATCGCATCGAGAAGCCCGGCGATCTTCGGCATGAGGTACATGACGAAGAAGCCGACGTAGAGTGCGACGGCGAGGCCCGCCGGAAAATCGGCGATGGCGCGCGCCTCGTAAGCCGCGACCGGCGTCAACGCGATCATCAGCGTCCAGGCCGGCAGCCCGAGGAACATCAGGATCGCCCACACGAGCTGGAAACGGCTCATCGGATAAAGGCCGGGTATGTCGAGCAACTTGATGTATTGCAGGTTCCCTTGGCACCAGCGGATGTCGCGCTGGGCGAAATCGAGCATGGTCGGCGGGTTCTCCTCCCACGAGCCGCGCTCCTCCGGCAGCACGCGGACCTCGTAGCCGGCCTTGCGCATCAGCGTCGCCTCGACCTGGTCATGGCTGAGCACATGGCCGCCGAGCGGCGGCTTGCCGGGCAGCATCGGCAGGTGGCACTCGTCGCGGAACGGCTGGATGCGCACCAGTGCGTTGTGGCCCCAGAACGGCCCGCACTCGCCCACCCACCACGCCTGCCCCATCGTATAGGCGCGCATGCCGTGCCGCATGCCGAACTGGAATATGCGCGCGAAGGCGCTCTCCGACGGCATGCCGACGACCAGTGATTGCAGGATGCCGAGCTTGGGGTGGGCCTGCATCATCCGCACGAGGCGCACGATCTGGTCGCCCGCCATCACGCTGTCGGCGTCGAGCGGCAGCATCAGCTCGAAATCGCCACCCCAGCGCTCGCAGAAATCGCGTACGTTGCCCGCCTTGAAGCCGGTGTTCTTCTCGCGACGGCGATAGACGATGCGCGCGGCATCTGCGGGCGGCAGCGTTGCCTTCCACGCGGCGGCGAGGCGCTCCTCCTCTGCCGCCACCTCCGGCTTGTTCGTGTCGGAGAGCAGGAAGAAGCTGAACCGCCCACCCTCTCCGGTCTCGTCCAGGCTCGCCTTGACCACCTTGAGCCGAGCGAAGGCGCGCGCCGGATCTTCGTTGCGCAGCGTCATCAGCACCGCCGTATCGACAGCGATCGGCGTCGGATGGTCACCGGCCGCCGCGAATGGCGCCACCTTGGCGATCGGATCGCGTACGAAATGAAGGAGCCACAGCCCGACAAGGGAGTTCCAGAAACCTACCACCGTCCACGGGCTGCCGAACGCGAAGGCTATGAGCAGGACGATGTCGACCACGGTCCACCCGCCGGCGCCGAGCACGCGAGCGGCCGCGACCATCAAGGCGAGCCAGGTCGTGACATTGGCGACAGCCATCAGCCAGCGGCGCCGGCCGAGTTCCGCAATGGACTGGGTGCCGGTCGGCGTCGTAAGGGACTGAACGGCCGTTCGGGGTGCCGGGTCGGCGGCAGGCGCCGCCGGCGCGTTGGCGATCTCGCTCATGAGTGTCTGGTTCCGGAATATGAGACGCGCGGGCCTATGCCCTGTCATCTGAACGCACGGTGAACCCCGATGGCGAACACCAAGAATGAGGCACCATCGGGAGCGCGCCGCCGCTCGGTCGGCCGCAAGGCGGTCGCCCGGGCGCTCTGGTATGTGGCTCCTGGCAAGGCGGAGTTGAAGACCGAGCAGCTCGCGCCACCGATGCCGGGCGAGGCGCGCGTCAGGACCAGCTATTCCGCCATCAGCCGCGGCACCGAGCGCCTGGTGTTTTCCGGCGCGGTCGGGCCGAGCGAGTGGAACCGCATGGCCTGTCCGATGCAGACCGGCCGTTTCCCCTTCCCGGTCAAGTACGGCTATTGCGCGACGGGCATCGTCGACGAGGGACCGGACGTGCTCGTCGGCCGCCCGGTGTTCGCGCTCCACCCGCACCAGGACATCTTCGTCGCCCCGGTCGAAAGGCTCTGCCCACTGCCTGATGGACTCGAGCCGCGCCGCGCCACACTCGCCGCCAACATGGAAACGGCCCTCAACGCACACTGGGATGCGGGCACCGGCCCCGGCGACAGCATCGTGGTGGTCGGCGCCGGTGTCGTCGGGCTGTTGGTTGCCTACATCGCCGCGCGCCTGCCGGGCACAGAGGTGACGGTGATCGATGTCGCGGCCGAGCGGCACCGGCTCGTCGAGGCGCTCGGCGCGACTTTTGCGTTGCCGGATCATGCCCCGAACGGCGCAGACGTGGTATTTCATACCTCGGTGAGCGCGGCCGGACTCAATGCCGCCATCCGCGCGGCCGGACGCGAGGGCACCATCGTGGAGCTGTCCTGGTATGGCGACCGAGAGACGTCGGTCGCCCTCGGCGACGCCTTCCACAGCCAACGGCTGAAACTCATCTCGTCCCAGGTCGGCATGGTTTCGGGTTCACGCCGCGAGCGCTGGAGCTACCGTCGCCGGCTCGAGAAGGCCATGCAGCTGCTGACGGACCCGATCCTCGATGCCCTCCTACCCGAGGACATCGCCTTCGACGAACTGCCGGCCCGCCTGCCGGCGTTGCTGGCGCCCGGTGCCGCGGGGCTTGCCCCGGTCGTGAGGTACTGAGCAACCGTTTCTCAAGCCAAAACGGCCACCGGCTTGCGCCTGAGCGTCGGGCGTGCGGCCAAGCCATCGGCCGACTTCACGACCTGCTTGCGCTTGGCGCCTTCCGTGCGGACTGGCGATACGAACCGCACACCGATCGTATTGCCGCGCCGCCATGCGACCTCGCAATCGACCCACGTGCCGTCGAGTTCGACGTGCAGCTCGAACGTATCGGGCGCGGCCATGGTGCCTTCGACGGTCAGCTTGGCGCCGCCCTCGGTCACGTCGCGCACCGCGCACGGCAGCGAACAGTGTCGGCCGTTGAATGTGATCTGGCCGGCCTTGAGCGTGCGGCGCCGCGCGCCCTTGCGCTCGTCACCCGATGCCTCAGCCTTCAATGCCACTGCCGCCATGCCACTCCCCCGGGATACGGATACCTTGCCGACGCGTGAGCCTAGCGCGCCGGAGTTGAGCATTTCTGAACCCGGCTCAAAGCTGGTCCGTTCGACTGTTGCAGGCAGCACCCGCTTGCCATCCGTCGCCTTGACGCCACCCGGTTTCGGCCCCATGACGACGCCGCGCGGGTGAGACGCGCCCGCCCCGAGGAGCCCCGACAACGATGTTCTCCGTTGAAGTCCGCGACCGCATCATGATCGCCCACTCGCTGCCCGATCCGTTTTTCGGACCCGCCCAGGGGCTGCACGGGGCGACCTTCGTCGTCGATGTCGCGTTCTTCCGCAGCAAACTGACCGCACAGAACGTCGTCGTCGACATCGGCGCCGCCCTCGAAGTGTTGGCCAAGACGCTGAAGCCGCTGGCCTACAAGAACCTCGATGATGTTCCGGCGTTCAAGGGCAGGTTGACCACTACCGAGTTCCTCGCCAAGCATATCTTCGATTGCATGGCGGAGGCGGCCCGGACGGGCGCACTCGGCGCAGACGGCCGTGGCCTGGAGCGCATCCGAGTGACGCTGCACGAGACGGATCTCGCCCGTGCGAGCTACGAAGGTGCACTCGCCTGAAACCCGCGACGCCAGCCGCCGCGAGGGACGAGCCGAACCGGGGAAACGCCATGGCGCTGACTGCCGTGAAGCCGCCGACCGAGGTCCATTTCGCCGTTCCGGGCAACCTGTCGACACCCACCGGCGGTTACGCCTATGCCCGCCATGTCTTGCGTCTGCTGCCCGACTTCGGCATCACGCCGCATCTCGTCTCGCTGCCCGCCGGCTACCCCTTTCCGGACGATGCCGACATCGAGGACACGCGCCGGCGCCTCGCCAACGTCCCGGACGGTGCCGTCCTCATGCTCGACGGGCTTGCCTTCGGCGCCATGCCGGAGACGCTCGTCGCGCGGATCCGCCAGCCGATCGTGGCGCTCGTCCACCACCCGCTCGGCTACGAGGCAGGCCTCGCCCCCTCTGTCGCACGCCGGCTGATGGCACTCGAGCGCCAGGCGCTCGGCCACGCCGACGCGATCATCACCACGAGCGAGACGACCCGGCGACTTCTCGTCGCGGAGTTCGCCGTCAATGACGCCATCGTGTCGGTGGCCGAGCCGGGCACGCTGCCGGCGGTTCGCGCGCATGGCACCGGCCACCCTCTGGAGATCCTGTCGGTCGGCGCCGTCTCCGAACGCAAGGGCTACGACGTGCTGATCGCTGCGCTCGCCGCCTTCGCCGGCAGCGACTGGCACCTCACCATCGCCGGCGCGACGGATCGCAACGCAGCCGCCGTCACCACACTGCGCCAGGCCATCATGGCGGCCGGCCTGCGCGCGCAGGTCACGCTCGCCGGCGCCGTCACGGAGCCCGAACTCGCCCGGCTTTATTCCCGCGCCGACCTGTTCGTCATGTCGTCGCGCTATGAGGGCTATGGAATGGTGCTGGCGGAAGCGATGGCGCGTGGTCTGCCGCTCGTCGCGACCACCGGCGGCGCGGCAGCCGAAACCGTTCCCGAAGGCGCCGCGCTGAAAGTCCCGCCCGACGATGCCGCGGCACTGAGCGAGGCTATCGGCCGCGTGCTCGTCTCACCCGGCCTGCGCCGTCGGCTCGCCGATGCCTCGTGGCTTGCCGGGCAGGAGCTCCCTCGTTGGGAGACCACGGTGCGGCGCATCGCCGGCGTCATCGAAGCGGTCGCCCGGTGTCGTGACGAGGCGCCCCGCGGGGAGAAGCGTGCATGAGCTTCTCGGCGGACTGGCTGGCGCTACGCGAGCCGGCGGACCACGCTTCGGTCAATGCCCTCGTGCGCGACGCTCTGCGCCGCCACTTCGCCGACCAGACGGCGGTGGCGATCGTCGACCTCGGCTCGGGTGCCGGGTCGAACCTGCGCGGCCTCTCGCCCGTCCTCGGCACGCAGCAGTCTTGGACGCTCGTCGACTACGATGCGCATCTGCTCGCCGTGGCAAAGGCCCGCGCCGAGGCCGCGCCGCCGGCAGGAGTGGCATCGCTCGCCTTCCGCGAGGCCGACCTGTCGTCGGGAGACTTCACCCCGATCGTCGCCGGCGCCGATCTCGTCACAGCCGCCGCGCTGTTCGACCTGGTCTCGCCCGCTGTGATCGACCGGCTCGCCGATGCCGTTGCTGCGCGCGCCCAGGTGTTTGCGACGGTGCTGACGTACGACGGCGTAGCTGCCTTCCTGCCGCCCCATCCAGCCGACGGCGCCATGCGCGAGGTCTTCAACCGTCACCAGGGCGGCGACAAGGGCTTCGGCCCCGCCGCCGGCCCCGACGCGACGGCAGCACTGGCGGCGGCGTTCACGCGCCACGGTTACCGTATTGTCCGTGGCAAGAGCCCGTGGGTGCTCGATGGTTCATTCGTTTCCCTTCGCCGCGAACTCGAACGCGGCTGGGCCGCTGCCGTGCTCGAGACCGGGAGCGTTCCAAAGGAGACGGTCGAGGACTGGCTGGCCCATCGCTCAGCGGCCGCCGATGCCGTGACGATCATCGGACACGAGGATATTCTGGCGCTGCCACCGGAGCGGTGAGGCTGCCCGTCCGAAAATTTGTCGGTCGGCATGTCGGTCCGCTACCCTCTCGTGCGTCATCAAGGGGTCAGCAGTACGGGCGCGAAGCGTCCCACCACGACAGGAGATCCCATGCCCAGCACGATCAGACTGCACCGTGTCCTCCGCGCTTCCGCCGAGCGAGTCTACCGTGCCTTCACGGACCGTGATGCGCTCGTCAAGTGGCTCCCGCCCAACGGCTATACCGCCACCATGCACAGCTTCGAGGCGAAGGTCGGCGGCGGCTACCGGATGTCGTTCACCAGTCTGGCGAGCGGTAAGGGACACTCGTTCGAGGTACGCTTCCTCGAGCTCGTTCCAGCCCGCCGCATCGTGCATACCGATCGCTTCGACGACCCAGGCCTGCCTGGCGAGATGCGGGTGGAGATCAGCTTCGAACAGGTTTCCGTCGGCACCGAGATCACTATCGTGCAAGCAGGTGTGCCGGACGTCATCCCACCCGACGCCTGCTATGTCGGCTGGCAGCAATCGCTCGCACTGCTCGCGCTCCTCGTCGAGGCGGAGACGTAGCCACTAGCGTTTCAGCCCTGGCAGCATGCGCGCCAGCACTCCATCCTTGCGAACGACGTGATGGAACAGCGCCGCGCCGACGTGCATGGCGATGAGCGCGGTCAACGCCAGCGCTGCCGCCATGTGGATCTTGAAGACGATCGTCGCCCGGTCCTGGTTCTCCGCGACGAGCGCCGGCAGCTTGATGCCGAAGGGCGCGAACGGCCCGTAGTAGGAGATCGCCAGCCAGCCGAGTACCGGCACGGCGAGCAGCAGGGCATAGATCGCCCAGTGGGTCAGGTGACTGACCAGCTTCTGCCAGGGCTCGAGCGTCGGCTCGTCAGGCGGCGCACCGTTCATCAACCGGTAGGCAAGGCGGACCGCGACGACGGCGAGGATAACCAGGCCGAGCAACTTGTGCGCGTCGTACATCTGGCCCGACGGTGCCTTGAACTCGGTGGCGTAGGCATAACGCACCATGACGATGCCAAGCGGGATCTGGATCATGAGGAGCAGCACGGTCAACCAATGCATCGCTCGGGCGGGCGGGCTGTAGATCAGCCCCGCGCCGCCCGTGCCGCGGTCGATATCGGTGTGGCGCAGGCTGTGCTCAGGCATTGCGGGCAACCCTTCCGTCGGCCGTCCTCAGGTCGCAGTCGAATAGCACGTCGCCGTCCGAGAGCACAGAGACCGTCGCGGTCGGGCGGACGGCATCGGCGAGCCGCGCGACAGGTGCGAGATCGAGCCCGGTCTTGCCGGAGCCGAGTATCAATGGCGCGACGAGCACGTGCAGGCGGTCGAGCGCGCCGGCGTCGAGAAATGCCGAGACGGTGCGTGCGCCCCCTTCGATCATCAGGCGCGGCAACCCGGCGGCTGCAAGCGCGGCGACGATCGCGTTCGGATCGAGCGCCCCGTCAACATGAGAGAGCTGGATCACCTCGACGCCCGCCGGCACCGGTCCGGCGCCTGCCCTGACGACGACGCGCCGCGCGCCGTCCTCGGCCAGCCAGCGGCCGGTTTCCGGCAGTCGGCCATTTGGGTCGATCACGACACGCGCCGGGTTGAGACCGGCGACGCGACGCACGTTGAGCATCGGATCGTCGGCGATCAGCGTGCCGATGCCGACGACCACCGCATCGACGCTCGCACGCAGCCTGTGGACGTGATCCAGCGCGGCATCGCGATTGATCCAGCGGCTTTCGCCGGTCGGAGTCGCGATACGGCCGTCGAGGGATTGGCCGAGTTGTGCAACCACCATGGGCCGTCCGGCAGAGGCTGAACGGATGCGCGCGCACGCTGCGATCGAGCCGCTGTCGTCACTGGACCTGCCGTTCGTCATCGGAGCCTCGGACCTGCGCCACCACGCTGCAACACGGGGGCCGCCCGCGACGTTGCCAGCCAACGGGCGCCGAATTAGGACCAAGCGCGACGGGCGGCAAGGTGCTATAGAGCCGCCGGCCCCGCACCGGCCCGCAACGCGCCGCCATCTCGCCACGGACACAGGCATGCGCCTTCAGCCGCGAACCCTCCGCCACCGCCAGCTCGACCCGCTCTCCGCCCGCCTTGCGCTCATCGAGGATCGTGGTGGTGGCATGGACGATGGTGCTGCCACCTGGCCGTACTGGCCGGCCGCGCTGGTCCTCGCGCTCGCATGGCTCGCCTTCTCCTGGCCATGGCTCTCCGGTGCGGTGACGATCCCTTGGGATGCGAAGGCGCACTTTGCCCCGCAGGTCCAGTTTCTGGCCCGCAGCATCCATGCCGGCGAGTGGCCGTTCTGGACACCCAACGTGTTTGCGGGACAGGCACAGATCGCCGATCCGCAATCGATGATGTTCGCGCCGCCGATGCTGGCGCTGGCGCTGGCCACATCCACGCCAAGCCTGTGGGCCATCGATGCCACCGTTCTCGGCGTCCTGCTGATGGCTGGTCTCGGCACGCTGTGGCTCGCCCGTGACCTCGGCTGGCACTGGGCTGGCGCGTTGCTCGCCGCACTCGCGACCGCGTTCGGCGCTTCCATGGCCTGGCGGTTGCAGCACTTCGGACAAGTGATGAGCCTCGCGTGGCTGCCGTTCGCGCTGGTCATGCTGAGGCGCGCACTCGACCGGGGCTCACCGGCCTGGGGCGCCGCCGCCGGCCTCGTCGCCGCCTTCATCACACTCGGCCGCGACCAGGTGGCCCTGCTCGCGCTCTATGTGCTCGCTGGCTACGTGTTGTGGCACCTGGCCAATGCGGAGCGGCGCGGAGCGGCGCTCGCTCGCAGCCTCGCACCGCTGACTGCCGGTGCGATCGTCGGCGCCCTCATCGTCGTCTTGCCGATCCTGATGACGGCACTGCTGGCCCAGCAATCCAACCGTCCGACCATCGACTTCGCCGGCGCGGGTGCCGGGTCCCTTCACCCGGCGCTGCTCGTCACGACCGCCATTCCGCATCTGTTCGGTGCCGCCGGAGAGATGGCGGACTATTGGGGGCCGCCGAGCTACACATGGCGCGACACTGGCCTCTTCATCGCCCAGAACATGGGGCAACTCTATCTTGGCGCGATACCATTCCTGACGCTTGCCGCCGGTATTGCGACAGGCGCCTACTTCCGGCGAGAGATCGGCTTCTACACGGTGGCGCTGGCGCTCGTGCTTCTGTATGCGCTCGGCTGGTACACCCCGCTTTTCAGACTAGCCTACGACGTGTTGCCGGGCGTACCGCTGTACCGGCGCCCCGCGGACGCGACGTTCGTGGTCGGATTCCTCGCAGCGATGCTGGCGGGCTATGCGTTGCACCGCATGGCGTCCGCCCAAGACGCATGGCCGTCGGCATCACGTCTGGCGCTGATGGCGGCGATCGTCGCCCTGCCCTTCGCGCTCGCCTTGATCTTCGCATACGACCTCGATCGCATGGCGGCGGCCTCGCGTCCGCTCGCCCTCGCGGCCCTCTGGTTCGGGCTGGCCGGAGCGGTGCTCGCCGTCGGCTGGTGGATCGCCCCGATAAGGCCGATCGCCGCCGGCCTGGTGGTGATCGTGGCGGCCGCCGGTGATCTCGCCTTCAACAACGGCCCGAACGGTGCGAGCGCGCTTCCGACCCCTGTCCTCGCGATGCTCGAACCGGAGACCGCCTCGCCGACCATCCGCGCGCTGAAGCAGCTTACCGCCGCCAGCCGGTCGGAGACACGCCGCGATCGTGTTGAACTTGCCGGCCTCGGCTTTCACTGGCCCAACGCCAGCCTGACCCACGACCTCGAGAACACGCTCGGATACAACCCGGTGCGCCTGGGTCTCTATTCCGCCGCGACGGGCGCCGGCGACACGGTGGGACTGCCGGACCAGCGCCGCTTCACGGCGCTGATGCCCTCCTACCGTTCGCTCCTCGCCGACCTGCTCGGGCTGCGCTACATCGCGACCGGCGTTCGCCTCGAGCGCATCGACCCGCGCGCCAGACCGGGCGATTTCCCGCTCGTCGCCGCGACCGGCGAGGGCTGGATCTACGAAAATCCGCGCGCCTACCCCCGGGTGCTGTTTGCGACCCGTGCCATTGCCGCTGAGTTCGATCGCATCCTCGCCTCCGGGGTCTGGCCCGTCCAGAGCCTCCTCGATACGGTACTGCTGGAGCCCGGGGCCGAAGGTACCGACGAGACGATCGTACGCCGCCCCGGCACCGTTGCTATCGAGAGCTACCGCAATACCGAGGTGGCGGTGATCACCGACAGTCCCGACGGCGGCTGGCTCGTGCTCAATGACGTCTGGCAGCCCTGGTGGCAGGCCGAGGTGGACGGCACATCGGCTCGGCTCCTGCGCGCAAACGTGCTGGTACGCGCCGTTGCCGTACCGGCCGGTCGCCATCGCGTCCGCTTCGTGTTTCGCCCGATCAGGGGCGCGCTCAGCCAGGCGGCAAACCTCATGGCAGCGGGAGGCCGGAGATGAACAACGAGACGGTGGAGCCGACAGGCATCCTCGGCCTCGCAAAGGTCTTCACCCGCGCGCTTGCCATGCTGCAGAGCGAACGCCTGCTTGCCGTCAACCTGGCGATCGCGAGCGCCGCCATCGCCGTCGCCCATCTCGCCGAGCCGATCCTGTTCGGCCGCGTCGTCGACGCCCTCACGAAGGGCGGCGACGCCTACACCTATATCGCAATGTGGGCCATCCTCGGCCTCGTCAGCATCGCCGCCAGCGTGCTCGTGGCCGTCTCCGCCGACCGGCTCGCCCACCGTCAGCGGCTTGCCGCGATGAGCCAGGCGTTCGACCGCGCCATCACCTTGCCGCTGAGTTACCTCGCCGAGCGCGGCACCGGCGCCGTGGTGCGCAACATCATCGCCGGAACCGACTGCCTGTTCGTCACGTGGCTGTCGTTCCTGCGCGAGCAATTCACGGCGACCGTGGCACTCGCCTTCCTCGCGCCCGTCGCGTTCTGGATGAATTGGAAGCTGGCGCTGCTGCTCACGGTGCTGGCGTCAGTCTATGCCACACTCAACGTGCTCGTGATCCACCGCACGACGGGCGGACAAGCCGCCGTCGAGCGCTACCACATAGACGTCTCCGGTCGCGTCGGCGACGTTATCGCCAACGTTCCGGTGGTGCAGAGCTATGCGCGTCTCGCTGCCGAATCGGATGCGCTGCGCGGCCTGATGCGCCACCTGCTCGATGCGCAGTATCCGGTGCTCAGTTGGTGGGCACTCGCGACCGTGCTGACCCGATCGGCATCGACCATCACCATGGTCGCCGTGTTTGCGACAGGCGCCTGGCTTGCCCGCCGCGGAGAGATCACGGTCGGTGAGATCGTGAGCTTCGTCGGATTCGCTAATCTGCTGATCGGCCATCTCGACCAGCTCTCCGGCTTCGTGACGCGCTTGTTCATGCAGGCGCCGACGGTGAAATCATACTTCGCATTGGTCGATGCCGCTGCCACCATCGTCGAACGGCCCGACGCAAAGCCACTCGCCGACGTGAAGGGCGAGATCCGTTTCGATGCCGTCGGCTTTCGATACGGACGCGAGGGTGAAGGGGTGTTCGATCTCGACTTCACGGCCGAGGCCGGCAAGACCATCGCTCTCGTCGGCCCGACCGGGGCCGGCAAGACGACGACTCTCGCCCTGCTCCAGCGGCTACGCGATCCCGACCAGGGTCGCATCCTGCTCGACGACGTCGACATCCGTGACATAACCCTCAACTCGCTTCGCCAGTCGATCGCGACGGTGTTCCAGGACGCCGGCCTGTTCAACCGCTCGATCGCCGAGAACATCCGCGTCGGACGGCCCGAGGCTAGCAACGCCGAGATTGCCGAAGCAGCTCGCCTCGCGGAAGCGATGGAGTTCATCGAGCGAAAGCCCGGCGGCCTCGATTTCGTCGCGGGTGAGCGCGGCTCGGCGCTGTCGGGTGGCGAGCGCCAGCGCATCGCCATTGCCCGCGCAATCCTGAAGAACGCGCCGATCCTCATTCTCGACGAGGCGACCAGCGCGCTCGACACCGTCACCGAAGCCCGTATCAAGCGGGCGCTTGACCGCTTGCGGGAGGGCCGCACGACGCTGATCATCGCGCACCGCCTGTCGACGGTCGCCAATGCCGACCTGATTCTGGTAATGGAGCGCGGCCGCATCGTCGAGCGCGGCACGTTCGATGCGCTACGCGCCGGTGGCGGGCTGTTCTCGCGGCTGGTCGCCGAAGGCGATTTCACCACCGCACGAACCGAGAACGCGAAGCCATGATGTCGATGCTGGCGAAAGGGACTGCGCTGAAACGCAGTCGCCCCCGGAGCATGGCTCCAGGGGCGACCATATCGACGCACTTGCCAGGCGTGTTCAGAGGCGGTGGGCCATGCGCTCGCGCTTCGTCTCGAGATAGCGCTTGTTGTGCGGCGACGGCTCGGTCACCGTCTTGACCTGCTCCACCACGTTGATGCCGTGCGCCCTAAGCGCATCGAGCTTCAACGGGTTATTGGTCATCAGGCGAATATCCAGGAAGCCGAGGTCCTTCAAAATCTTCGCCGGCAGTTCATAGTCGCGTGCATCGACAGGCGCGCCGATCGACAGGTTGGCGTCGACCGTGTCGAGGCCGCGATCCTGCTCGGCGTAGGCCTTGATCTTGTTGACGAGGCCGATGCCCCGGCCCTCGTGATACGGCAGATAGATGATGCAGCCGGTTGCGGCATTGACCACGCGCTCCAGCGAAAGCTGGAGCTGGGCGTAGCAATCGCATCGCAACGAGTGGAAGATATCGCCAGTAACGCAGCCGGAGTGCATCCGAACGAGCGGCAACTCGGCGCGAATCGCATTCGAGCGATGAACCACCGCCATCGCCTGATACGAAGCGCTGTCGTCCTCGTAGGCGTGAGCCTCGAGCATCACTTCACGCCCTTGGAACTCGATCGGCAGACGCGTGCGTGCCACGTCGGTGAACGGGGCGGTTCCGCGCGCCGTCGCGCCGGCCCCTTGGCCGTCGGCGTGAAATTGCGGGGCCTCGGCCGCCGCGCTGGCGATACGCGCCGCCATGAAGGACGCTGCCCCGTCAAACGGTGAGACCCGTGCATGGGCTCCGTCGAACACCGGTCGCGGCATGGTCATCATCTGAAAACCTCTGTTTCCCTATTGGAGCGCCCCTGAGGACGCACGCAGCAAGCCGACCGACGCTCGCCCGAACCGCGATGCGGCCCGGGTCCCAGTGATCCGATCCAACCTGCCCGTGCCCATTGCATACGCTCCGGACGCATGAATGGTTCCTGAACGTGCTGGACAGTCACCTTTCGGCACCGACTCGCCGGACCGTCTGTCCCAACAGATTGTCCAGCAGTGTGGCGCATTTAGGTCCACTGCATCCCGTGCTGAGCAATACTGGCTGGGGCTGCGGAAGGATAACGGCGCCGTTCACGGCCCTACTCGCCGGGCATCCGTTGCCCAGCCTGGACGGCGGTCGGCGGCCGGAGCCGACCGTCGTCCGAAGCTGGCACCAGATCCGCGGTCGGCGATCAGCCGATGCGTCCGCCGAGTTCATCCTCGACGTGGGCGCGGATGATCTCATCGAACGACGCCTCGGCCGTGAAGCCGAGGCCGGCGGCGCGGGAGGCATCGAAGTTGCGCGGCCAACCGGCGACAATCTTGACGATCGCCGGGTCCGGCTCGCGCCGGATCAGAGCCACCGCCTTGTCGCCCGCCGCCCGGCGCAGCGCTTCGATCTGCTCGCCGACCGTCACCGAGAGGCCAGGCATCGTAAGGTTGCGCCGCGGGCCGACCTTCTCTCCATCGATGGTCGCCGCATGTACGAGGAAGCCGACCGCCGCCCGCGGACTCGCATGCCAGTGGCGGACGTCCTCTCCGACCGGCAGCACGGCCTCTTTGCCCGCCAGGGGCTCACGAATGATGTTCGAAAAGAAACCTGAGGCCGCCTTGTTGGGCGCGCCGGGACGCACGCAGATGGTCGGCAACCGGATGCCAATGCCATCGAAGATACCCTTGCGCGTGTAGTCGGCGAGAAGAAGCTCGCCGATCGCCTTCTGCGTGCCGTAGCTCGTCAGCGGCGTCGTGAAGAACTCGTCGCCGATCGCCTCGGGAAACGGCGCGCCGAATACCGCGATGGAGGAGGTGAACACGATGCGCGGTCGATAGTCGGCTCGGCGCACGCTCTCGAACAGATTGCGCGTGCCGTCCAGGTTGATGCGATATCCCTTCTCGAAGTCCTGCTCCGCCTCGCCGGAAACGATCGCCGCCAAGTGGAAGATCACGTCCGGACGGTCGGCGACCAGCCGATCGGTCTCGCCCACTGCCGGAAGGTCACCGGTCAGGCACTGGACCGGAAACGACGCGGCGGCCGGTTTGGTCGGCGCGACTACGTCGTAGAGCGTCAGGGCCGAGATCGCCGTGTCGCCGAGGCGCCCGTCGCGAACGAGTCGTTCGGCGAGCTTGCGGCCGACCATGCCCGCGCCGCCGATAATGAGAACCTTCATCGTTTCCATCCCTTGCCTGTCGTCGCTTTCGTGGTGATCCGCAATGGCTCTCAGCCGAGGTCGACCCCGATTGCCTTTGCCCATTTCAGTCCGGCGAGCGTCTCACCACGGGGGCGGTACTCGCAACCGACGTAGCCGTCAAAGCCGGAACGATCGATCTCCTGGAACAGGAAGCGGTAGTTCATCTCACCGTCGTCCGGTTCACCGCGGTCCGGCGGGCTCGCGATCTGGTAATGGCGGGCGAGGTGGCCGAATTCGCGGATCGCCATTGCCGTGTCGCCTTCCTGAATCTGGCGGTGATAGAGGTCGAACTGCAGGCCGAGATTGGGCTCACCGACCTCGAAAATCACCGCGCGCGCTTCCGCGGTCGTGTTGAGGAAGAAGCCGGAAATATCACGTGTGTTGATCGGCTCGATGATGATCGACACGCCGTCGACCGCCGCCCGACGCGCGGCGCGCTTCAGATTGGCGACGTACGTCTTCCGGTCGGCACCGTGGTGCCGCAGCCCAGGCATCGCGTGCAGCAGCCGGCAGCCGGTCGCTTCGGCGTAGGCGAGCGCCTTCGAGAGCGCGGCATCGAAGTCCTGTTCTCGACCAGCCAATGCCGCAAGCCCGCGCTCGCCCTTCGCCCAGTCGCCGGGCGGCAGGTTGAACAGCGCCTGTACCAGCCCGTTGTCCTTCAGGCGGCGCGCGACCTCCTCCTTCGGGTGGTCGTAAGGAAAAAGGAACTCGACCGCCCGGAAGCCAGCGTTCGCCGCGGCTTCGAAACGATCGAGGAACGCCACCTCGTTGAACATCATCGACAGGTTTGCTGCAAAGCGCGGCATTGGCGCGATCCCTCCCAATTTCACCCTTCGCCTGTTGTCTGGCGCGGACATTCAAGGAGACGGCGGCGCAACGCAAGTCCGACGCATGCCGGGCAGCTCCGCACCGCGCCATGGCCGCTACGGCGCTTCTCGTCAGGGCAGGATCAACCGGCCATCATCGCGCCGGTTGTCGCCCCAGCGGAAGCCGCGCGCGGGATCGCGCGACCAGTCGGCGACCGGCCCATGCCGGCCGATGCGCGGGAAGTGATCGCGAGCCAGGACATTGCCGGTCACCGTAACGTCACGTGCGCCATCGCGCGCGCCGCCGTAGATGGTCCAGCCGCCGCCTGACAGGTGACAATCCTCGACGCGCACCCGGTTGCCGACGAGCTTGACGGCGCTCGTCTGGGCATGTCGATTGGCGATGCGGCAACGTCGGACCACCACATCCTCGGGCGCGCCCTCGAGCTGGATTCCGTCGTTGTGATCGCCTGGGCCGTGCGACAGGTCCTCGATCAGGCATGCGCTGACGACCAGCCGGGAGGCGCTTGCCCGTATGCCATCGGCGAAACCTCGGATGTGCGATCGATGGACGAGCGTCCCGTTGCGGCGAGCCAGGATACCAGCGCCGGCCCGGCCCCGCACGCTGCCGATCAGCGTCGTCCTGACGATCATGACCGGACCGCCGCCGGGCCGGACGTGAATGCCCCAATGCGCGGCGCCGGCCCGCACGGTGACGTCGTGGATCACGAGCGGCATGGTGGCCTGGATGTCGAGCGGCCCGTCGATTGCCGCGTCGGCAAGGACCAGATGCGGACCCGGCACGGTAAGACCGTCGTAAGTTGCCCCATCGTCGATGCGCCGGAAAAGCGCGGACCTGCTGCCGTCGCGCACGACACCGCCGTCGACGGCGCGGCGCGAGCTTGCTTGCGTGCTCGCGCCGACGTGGGCTGCCGTCAGATCCTGGCCGTGGCGCAGCGGTGGCGAACTCACTTCGGCCTCCCGTTTCGTCGAACCACCGCCGCTAGGCGATCAGGGCCGGCGCACCAGGGCGCGCAACTCGCCACACGTCATCGGCGTCTTCGGCACAGGCGCCGGCACCGAAAGATCGAGCCCCGCGCTGATCGGATTGCGCGTATCGTTACGGTCGATCGCCCCGATGCCCACGAATTCCACGCCGACGCGCGTGCCCCGCTGGTGTCGCACCTCGCATTCGCTGCGAAAGCCGCTGATGTCGACCTCGAGTATGAAGCGGAACGGCAGGTAGGTCGGCTCCAACAACTCGATCAGCGCTCCGCCGACCGAGCAGTCCCGAACGGTGCAACGCACCGCTCGGTGATTCTTGAGCACGATCCGGCCCGCCCAATTGGTTTCGCGGCGGCCGAACCTGCGACGCTCCTGCTTTTCGAAACGCATCTTGACCTGCCGGCAATACGCCGCACTCGACTGCATCCGGCTTTCCGGATCGTCGCAAACATACGCGACAAGTTCTAGCGAACCTTTTCCCGACTCGGACGGATTGGCGCCGATCCGTTAACCCTGCGTCCTGTCGGCAGCGATCTCCTTGACCATATGGGCGATGGTCCTATCGGCAAGCCGTTCGATCTGCGTGACGGCGTAGCCGTTGCGCGCGTACCAGGCGATCAGGTGGGCGAGCGTTGCGCCCGTGTAGAGCGATAGTCTGGCACGCCCGTGCGCACGTGCACGGGCCTCGGCGACGGTGAGCAACCGGCGGCCGAGGCCCCGCCCCTGACTGTGCGGATCCGTCGCCACGCTCTCGATCAAAAGGTCGGACGGACGAACTTCGAGGACCAGTGCGGCAATGAGCCGACCTTCTCCGTCTTCGCCGAGCCACACCTCGCGTTCGGCCAGCACCGCACGATAGTCGGCCATCAGTGGTATCGGCTCGAGGCCGAGCATCACGCGGTTGACCGCATAGGCGGCGCGTTTGAGCGCCACCAGCCGGTCGTGGTCGCCGGCCACGCCACGCCGCAGCCGGAGCCCGTCGACCTCGATTTCGCGCGCTGCCGGGTCGAGCATGTTCACAGCGCGAAGCCACCATCGACCAGGAAGATCTGACCGGTCGTGAACGCGCTTTCGTCGGAGGCGAGGTAAACCGCGATCGCGGCCACCTCCTCGGCGGTGCCGAGCCGGCCCATCGGCTGGCGGTCGACGAACGCCTGCCGCACCTCCGCCTCGGACTTTCCCATAGCATTTGCCTGGGTGCGGATGCGGTCGTCGAGCGACGGCGACTGGATGGTGCCAGGGCAGATCGCGTTGCAGCGCACGCCCTGCCTGATGAAGTCGGCGGCGACCGCTTTCGACAACCCGATCACCGCCGCCTTCGTGGCGCCATAGACGTAGCGGTTGGGGATGCCACGGACGCTGCCGGCGCCCGAGGCAATGTTGACGATGGCGCCCTTGCCCCGGGCCAGCATGGCAGGCAGAAACGCCTTTATCGTGCGGTGCATCGAGCGCACGTTGAGATCAAACGAGAAGTCCCAGTCGGCGTCCGAGCATTCGAGCACGGTGCCGTGATGCACGAAGCCGGCCGCGTTGAACAGGATGTCGACGGCGCCAAGTTCCCGTGCCGTCGCCTCGACGGCGGCGGTGTCGCGGACGTCGAGCGCGCGGCACTCAGCTACCCCTTCCGCCTCGAGCCCGGCGAGCTTCGCCGAGTCGACATCGCTGGCGATGACGCGCGCACCCTCGCGCGCGAACGCTATTGCCGTGGCCCGTCCGATACCGGCGCCCGATGCCGTGCAGAACGCGGTCTTGCCCGCGAGACGTCCCGTCATGTCGGTTTTCCTTTTTCAAGCAGTGTTGCGATCTCCGCGCCACTCGGCAGGCCCTCGATGAAGCCGAACGTGCCGCGCTCCTTGACCTCGCGCGCCGCCGCGATCAGTCCACCGAGCGCGGCCCGGCCGAACCAGGCAGCGATACTGACGCGGCGCACACCGGCGGTCGCGAGTTCACCGACCGAGAGCGACTTTGCCGCCATGACGTTGACCGGCTTCGAAAGCGCTCCGACCATTGCGCGGATGTCGGCCATTTCGGTGACGCCACAGGCATAGAGCACGTCGGCTCCGGCCTTCTCGAAGGCTTGCAGGCGGCGGATGGTGTCATCGATATCACGCCGCCCGTGCAGGAAGTTTTCTGCCCGCGCCGTCAACGTGAACCGGAACGGAAGCTTGCGGGCAGCCTCGGCGGCAGCTGCGACACGCTCGACCGCATGAGCAAAATCGTAGATCGGACGCGCCTTGTCGCCAGTGGTGTCCTCCACCGATCCGCCGACGAGCCCCGTCCCGCCGGCAAGGCCGATCGTCTCGGCGACGCCTTCAGGATCGTGCGCAAAACAGTTCTCGAGGTCGGCGCTGACCGGCAGGTCGGTCGCCTCGGCGAGAGCCCGGCAGTGGGCGAGCTTTTCGGTGCGCGTGATGTGATAGTCGGCTCGCCCGAGTGTGTTGGCGAAAGCAGCCGAGGAGGTGGCGAGCGCGGGAAAGCCGAGCGCGGCGAGAATGCGCGCCGAGCCGACATCATGTGCGTTGGCGATGACGAAAGTGTCCGGCCCGTCGTGCAGCGCCGAGAAGCGCTTCCCCTTTTCCTGGACGATGATCACTCGAGTCCTCCCGAACCGCTTGTCGGCGCACGGCCTTTTCTCTGCGCCGCCGGTCGCCTAGCTTGCCGCACCGAGAGCGCCGTCCACCATCATGGAGTGTCGAGAATGACGCGTCACCATCGCGAGGCGCAACCCCGTCCGGCTCGCACATCCGTTGCGCAGACGATCGCATGCTGTTCCTGACCCTTCTCCGGCACGCCAAATCGTCCTGGGATGAGCCGGACATCGATGATCACGAGCGTCCGCTCGCCAAGCGCGGCAGCAAGGACGCACCGCGTATCGGACGCTGGCTCGCCCGGTTCTCCAAGGAGGCCGGCGTGCCACCCGACCACGTGCTCTGTTCGGACGCCGTGCGCACGCGCGCGACGCTTGCTCTGGTGCTGCCCGAATTGACGCGCGGCGGCTCCAGGTGGCAGCCCGCCCCGCTGCCGACCATCGAGACCGACGCCGCGCTCTACCTCGCGAGCCCCGAGGCCATCCTCGAACGCATCAACAAGGTGCCGTCGACAGCACGCCATGTCGTGGTCATCGGCCACAATCCGGGCCTGCACATGCTGGCGCTCGCTCTGACGGGACGCGGCGAACGCACACTGATCGGGGCACTCGCACGCAAATTTCCGACTGCCGCCGCCGCCGTCTTCGAATGCGACGTCGCCCAGTTCGCGGCGCTCCGCCCGGCCAGCGCACGACTCGTTGCTCTGATGACGCCGAAGCAGCTTTGAGCGGAATATATCAATAATATGGTTTCCATGATGCAGCGCTTATCCTCGACACAAATCGAAAATAGCGGACGAGGATAGAGCCAAACGGCACTTCGGCGTTTATCCGGAAACGGAAGCGATCGAACCCTCGGTCGCTGCCCGATCCATCCGACCTTGGCAGGTGCCGACATGTCCGACGACTTCCCGCTGCTCCTCGAGTTGGTGATCCTGAGCCTCGTCATGGTCGCGTTTGCGCTGCTGACGCGTGCGCTTCTCGCGTGGCGCCGCAGAACGCGGTCCGCCGCATTGCCGCGCCACGTTCGCTACATGACAGCGGAGGAGGCTGCGGGCCGGCAGCCGAAGCGGGTACGCCGGGACGCCAGCAGCATCGAAGTCTGACCGGTCGCGTCGTGTCGGGAGCGGTGCTCCCACCCGAGCCGACAGCCTAGGGCGCCTGCGGTTCGATCTGCGCCACGTAGACCGCAATCCAGATGGCGGCGAACACAACAGTGGCCACGATCGTGTTCACCAGCATGACGCGCGCCATGCGAAAGCCCGCCGGCGCGCTTGCAGGCGTGCCCGGCACCACCTCGCCGGCCTCGTCCTGCGTACGCACGCCGAACGGTAACACCGCGAACAGCGTGATCCACCAAACGACGAAATATGTGGCGATGGAAAGCGCGATACCCATGGGTCCCCCGCGGTCAGAGGCGACTCGCGTCAGGCTTGTTCGAGTTCGACCAGCGTGCCGAGAAAGTCCTTCGGATGCAGGAACAGCACCGGCTTGCCGTGCGCCCCGATCCTCGGCTCGCCGTTGCCGAGAACACGCGCGCCCTCCGCCTTGAGCCGGTCGCGCGCCGCGATGATGTCGTCGACCTCATAGCAGATGTGGTGGATGCCGCCATCGGGATTGCGCTCGAGGAACTTGGCGATCGGGCTCTCCGCACCGAGTGGCTCGAGAAGCTCGATCTTGGTGTTCGCCAACTCCACGAACACCACCGTGACACCGTGCGCCGGCTCCGCCTGCGGCGCGGAGACTTTCGCGCCGAGCGTCGCGCGATAGATGGCGGACGCGGCAGCGAGATCCTTTACCGCGATGGCAACGTGGTTGAGGCGGCCGATCATGGCAGTCAGCTCCCGAAAGACTTGGCCTGACCGGTTGAATGGCCGCAATCGGGGCGGAGTGCAAGTAAGGCTGACCGCCCCCCGCCACAGTGCCGCACATCGCCCCCGAACATGACGATCCGCTCACGCCTCATTGGCTGCTACTCGCGGGCACGTGCGTCACGGCGGTTTCAGACGCGCCCGTCGACACTGGCGACCAGCACCTTGACGATCGGCTTCTTGCCCCACTCGCGGAACACGGCCGCGCGCACCGCTCGCTGTACTGCATCCCGTGTGCGCTCGATGTCGCGGCGGCGCCTTGCGGGAATCGCGGCGATGGTGTCCTCGACCGCGTCGAGCACCACGTCCTCCATCGAGGCGCCGTCCTCCGTTGCGGCAGGCACGCCATCGATGGCGCAGTCGGCCTCGCCGGCCAGTTCGCCCCGGTCGTCGAGTGCAAGGGCGACAGCAACCAGACCGACCATCGACAGCTTGCGTCGTTCGCGCACCGGTCCATCGCCGCTGGCGACGATGAGCCGTCCGTCTCGGTAGAGCCGGCCAGTCGGCGCCTCGTCGATGATCTTCGAGTGCCCGGGCGCCAGCCGCACGATGTCGCCATTGCGTACCGGGATCACGTCGCCAATCCCCGCGCTCTTCGCCAGCCGCGCATGCTCACGCAGATGCCGGGCCTCGCCGTGCATCGGCACGAGCACTTTCGGACGCACCCAGCCGTAGAGCTCACGCAACTCGTCTCGACGCGGGTGGCCGGTGACGTGCACCAGACCGTCCGCGTCAGTCATCACCGAGCAACCCATCTCGGCAAGGCGGTTCTGAGTGGCCAGGACTGCCTTCTCGTTGCCTGGAATGGTGCGCGAGGAATAGATGACGAGGTCACCCGCGCCGAGCGAGATATCGGGATGCTCTCCGAGCGAGATGCGTGCCAGCGCCGCCCGCGGTTCGCCCTGACTGCCGGTGATGAGCGCAAGCACCTTGTTCGGCGAGAGATGCTTGAACCGGTCCTGGTCGAGCCAGCGGAAGCTTTCCGGCAGATAGCCCGTCTCGATGGCCACTTGGATCACGCGATGAAGCGCGCGACCGGCGACGACCAGCGTACGTCCGGACGCCTCGGCGGCATCGGCCACGGCCTTGATCCGCGCGACGTTCGAGGAGAACGTCGTCAGCGCAACCCGCCCCGGCGCCTTCTTGACGATCTCGGCGAGCGACCGGGCAACTTCGGTCTCGGACGGCGAACGGCCGTCGCGGAAGGCATTTGTCGAATCGCAGATCAGCGCATCGATGCCTTCCTGACCGAGCGCCTGGATCTTGGCTTCGTCTGTCGGCTGGCCGATGTAGGGGTCGCGATCGAGCTTCCAGTCGGCGGTGTGAAAAGCCGTGCCGACGGGCGTCCGCAAGACCACGCCCGAGGTTTCGGGAATCGAGTGCGACATGGAGACGAGTTCGATGTCGAACGGACCGATCCTGAACCGGCTGGACAGCGCCACCTCGCGCACCGAGGGCTTCTTGCGACCGCCGAACTCCGCCATTTTCGCCTTCAGCATGCCGGCGGTGAACGGCGTTGCATAGACGGGTACCTCGAGACGCGGCCAGAGGTCGAGCACGGCCCCGATATGGTCCTCGTGCGCGTGCGTTATGAGGATGCCGGCCAAGCGCTTCTTCTCGGCTTCGATGAAGGCGAGGTCGGGCAGGACGACGTCGACGCCGGGCTCGGCCTCGCCCGGAAAGGTGAGACCGCAATCGACCATCAGCCACTGGCGGTCAGCGGGTGCGCCGAGACCATAGAGATAGACGTTCATGCCGATCTCGCCGAGGCCGCCGAGCGCGACCATGACGAGTTCGGTGCGGCTATCGCGGGCAGTCGTGCGCGCGTCCTCGGTCATCGCGCGGTCCCATGCAACGACCGACAACGGGGGCGGGAGTTCGGCCGAGTGGGCTGCTGCTCGTTCACCTGTCGACTTTCCATTCATGAGGCTTCGGACAGCGGCTAGCCACGGTCGCCCTCCATCCAGCCGAGCGTGACGTCGCCGTATGTCACGCGCGAGATTTCGCCATGGTCGTCTGCGAGAAGCAAAGCACCGTCGCCGTCGAGGCCCGCAAAGCGGCCCTGACGACGCTTGGGCGATGGCGAGCTCGCAGAGTGATCCCCGTCGCTGACGGTCAGCCGTTGGCCCGGCGGCGGGCCGTGCTCGGTCCACGCCGCCCGAATGGCGGCGAACCCGCTCCCTTCATGCCAGATTGTGAGCCAGCGGTCGAGGGCGTTGGCGAGCACCGGCAACAGCCGGCCCGGAGAGGTCGCGACACCTGCCGCGGCGAGCGACGTCGTCGCCCGGCCACTGATCGCCGGCTGGTGACAGACATTGAGGCCGATCCCGATGACCGCGCACGTCCGCTGTCCCTGGGTCGAAGCCTCGGTGAGGATGCCACCGAGCTTGGCACCGTCGAGCAGAAGGTCGTTGGGCCACTTGAGGCGGAGATCGCCGGCGTGCTCTGCCTCGGCGAGCGCGCGGGTAACGGTCTCGTGCACCGCGACGCCGGCGACGAAGGCGAGTTGGTGCAATGTCGACGGCACTGCCTCGGGCCACAGCAGATGACTGGCGTAGAGGTTGCCGTGCTCGGAGAGCCACTTGCGCCCGGACCGCCCTCGACCGGCCGTCTGGCATGCCGCAGTGACCCACAATCGGCCGGCGCCGCCTGCCGCAGCCAGACGGAACGCTTCCGCACTCGTAGACCCGATCTCGGCGAGGCGGACGAGGCCGACACCGGATGGCCAGCCCGTCGCCGTCTCTCCCGCGCGCACCGCGCTCAGCCGGTCAGCGACTTTGCCGCCGCCGCGGCCGCATCGACGAAGGGTCCGAGGCCGACGAGGCCGAACACCATTATGACCGTCGCCACGAGCATGACGAGGCCAGCGCGCGGCTGCACCGGCAGGAACCGGTCCGACGCTTCGTCGAAGAACATCACCTTGATGATCCGGAGATAGTAGTAGGCCCCGACCACGCTCGCCAGCACGCCGATCACGGCGAGCGGATAGAGGCCGGCGTTGATCGCCGCCGAGAACACGTAGAGCTTGGCGAAGAACCCGGCGAACGGCGGGATGCCGATCATCGAGAACATGACAACCATGAGGGCCACCGCCATCGGCAGATTGGTTCTCGCCAACCCCGAGAGGTCGGCGATCTCCTCGACGGGACCTTCGCTGCGCCGCATCGAGAGGATCACGGCGAAGGCGCCGAGCGTCATCACCATGTAGATCGCCATGTATATGATGGTGCCCTGCGTTCCTTCCGGCGAGTTGGCGGCCAGCCCGACCAGCGCGAAGCCGACGTTGGCGATGGACGAATACGCCATCAGCCGCTTGATGGACGTCTGACCGATGGCAGCGAAGGCACCCCACACCATCGAACCGATGGCCATTGCCGAGATCACCATCTGCCACTGCACGCCGACACCCGGGAAGGCGGACACCACGACACGCATCAGCAGCGCCATCGCCGCGACCTTGGGCGCCGCGGCGAAGAACGCGGTCACCGGCGTCGCCGAGCCCTCGTAAACATCGGGTGTCCACATGTGGAACGGCACTGCGGAAACCTTGAAGGCGAGGCCGACGAGCAGGAATACGAGGCCGAACACCAGCCACAGGTTCTCCGCCGCCGCAGGCCCTTTCGCGGCATTGGCGATGACCTGGAAGTTGGTCGAGCCTGCGAAACCATAGATCAGCGAGGCGCCGTAGAGCAGCATGCCCGACGACAGCGCACCGAGCACGAAATACTTCAGGCCTGCCTCGCTCGAGCGAACGCTGTCGCGGCGATAGGCTGCGATCACGTAGAGCGACAGGCTCTGCATCTCGAGGCCGATATAGAGCGCGATGAGATCACCCGCCGAGATCATCAGCATCATGCCCGTCGTGGCGAGCAGCACCAGCACCGGGTACTCGAAGCGCATGATGCGCGCCTCGCGAAACGGATCGACGGCGAGCAGCAACGCGATCGCGGCACCGGCGAGCACCAGCACCTTCATGAAGCGCGCGAATGCATCGTTGACGAAGGCGCCATCGAACACGTGCCGACCGCCGGGCAGCCCCCAGGCGATCAACCCGCCGGCGATGACGATGACCAGGATCGCAAGCCAGGAAATCTGCGCGCCATTCTCGTCCGACTCGGCGACGAACGCGCCGATCATCAGGAGTGCCATGGCGCCGACCACGAGCACAATTTCGGGTAGAAGAGGCGCGTAGGTTGAGAGCACTGCCATCGGATGCCCCTTATTGCCCTGCGAGCGCTGTCGAGGCGCGGATCGCCGCCTCGTAGCCGAGTACCAGCTTCTTCACCGACGCGGCCGTTACGTCGAGAATCGGCGCCGGATGGAAGCCGAACAGAATTGTGAGGATCACCAGCGGCGCCAGCACCACGATCTCGCGAGGCGTCATGTCCTTGATCGCCGCGAGGCTGGGCTTTTCGATCTCCCCGAAGATGATGCGCCGATAGAGATAGAGGGCGTAGGCCGCCGACAGGATCACACCGGTCGTCGCGAAGATGGCGACCGAGGTATTGACACGGAAGGCGCCGAGCAGAGTCAGGAACTCGCCGACGAAGCCGGATGTGCCGGGCAGGCCGACGTTGGCCATGGTGAATACCATGAAGCAGAAGGCATAGACAGGCATCCGGTTGGCAAGGCCGCCGTAGGCCGCGATCTCGCGCGTGTGCATCCGGTCGTAGACGACCCCGACGCAGAGGAAGAGCGCGGCCGACACGATGCCGTGCGACAGCATCTGGAAAATCGCACCGTCGACACCCTGCGCCGTCATGGTGAAGATGCCCATCGTCACGAAGCCCATGTGCGCCACTGACGAGTAGGCGATGAGCTTCTTGACATCCTCCTGCGCCAGCGCGACCAGCGAGGTGTAGATTATGGCAACCACCGACAGCGCGAACACGAGCGGGGCCAGTTCCTGGCTCGCCAGCGGGAACATCGGCACCGAGAAACGCAGGAAGCCGTAGCCCCCCATCTTCAAGAGGATACCGGCGAGGATGACCGAGCCGGCGGTCGGCGCCTCGACGTGGGCGTCGGGCAGCCAGGTGTGCACCGGCCACATCGGCATCTTCACCGCGAAGGAGGCGAAGAAGGCGAGCCACAGCCACCACTGCATGTCCTTCGGAAATTTGAAGGCGAGCAGCTTGACGATGTCGGTCGTGCCGGCGGTCCAGTACATCGCCATCATGGCGAGCAGCATCAGCACGGATCCGAGCAGCGTATAGAGGAAGAACTTGTAGGACGCATAGACGCGCCGCTTGCCGCCCCATACGCCGATGATCAGAAACATCGGGATCAGGCCGCCCTCGAAGAACAGGTAGAACAGGAACAGATCGAGTGCGCAGAACACCCCGATCATCAGCGTTTCGAGCACCAGGAACGCGATCATGTACTCCTTGACGCGCGTCTCGATCGCCTCCCAACTCGCCAGGATGCAGAGCGGCATCAGGAACGTGGTGAGAATCACGAACAGCATCGAGATGCCGTCGACGCCCATTCTGTAGCGCACGGCGCCGAACCACGCCCGGTCCTCGACGAATTGGAAGTCGGCGCTCGCCGGGTTGAACTGCACCCAGATGAGCAGTGACACCAGGAACGTGAACGTCGTGACCAGCAGCGCGATGCGACGCGCGTTCTTCACGGCCTCCGGCGAGAGGAACATGATGAAGAACACGCCAACCAACGGCAGAAACGTCACGATGGAGAGCAGCGGCGCCGTAGCAACGTTCATTTTAGGCCCCCGCCATAGAACATGAACGCGGTGATGATGAGCGCCACGCCGATCATCATGGCGAACGCATAGTGGTAGACGTAGCCGGTCTGCAGCCGGTTGAGTCGACCGGTGGTCCAGACGACGCTGTCGGCAGTGCCGTTGATCGTGCCGTCGATCACGCGCCCGTCGCCGCCCTTCCAGAGCGCGCGGCCCAGCCACATGGCAGGCCGCACGAAGATCGCGTCATAGAGTTCGTCGAAGTACCACTTGTTGAGCAGGAACAGATAGACAGGGCGGAACGCGCGCGCGGTCGCCTCGGGCAGGCTCGGCATCGCGATGTAGTAGAGCCAGGACAGCCCGAACCCCGCCACCATCGCGATGAACGGCGCAGCGACGACCCATGCCGGCACCTCGTGCATGGCGTGCATGATGTGGTTGTGCGGGCCCTCGAACAGCGCTTTGCCCCAGAAAGCCTTATAGGCTTCGCCAACGAAATAGGCTTTGAATACGAAGCCGGCGACGACTGCGCCCAACGCCAACACGAACAGCGCCACGAGCATCACCATCGGACTTTCGTGCGCGTGCTTGAAGGTGTCAGGCTCGGCGCGCGTCTTGCCGTGGAAGGTGAGGAACATCAGCCGCCACGAATAGAACGAGGTCATGATGGCGGCGACGACGAGCAACCAGAACGCGTAGTTGCCGGGGGTATGTGCCGCATAGGCGGCTTCGATGATCGCGTCCTTCGAGAAATAGCCGGCAAAGCCGATCGACGTGAACGGGATACCGACGCCGGTCAGTGCCAGCGTGCCGATCAGCATCATCGCCCAGGTGGTCCGGATCTTCGGTGCGAGGCCGCCCATGTTCCGCATGTCCTGCTCATGATGCATCGCGTGGATGACGGAGCCGGCGCCGAGGAACAACAGTGCCTTGAAGAACGCGTGCGTGAACAGGTGGAAGATTCCGGCGCCGTAAGCGCCGACGCCACAGGCGACGAACATGTAGCCGAGCTGCGAGCACGTCGAGTAGGCGATCACGCGCTTGATGTCGTTCTGCACCAGGCCGACCGTGGCGGCGAAGAAAGCAGTCACCGCACCGACCAGCGTCACGATCTGTAGGGCGTAGGGCGCGTGCTCGAACACAGGCGAGAGCCGCGCGACCATGAACACTCCGGCGGTGACCATGGTTGCGGCATGGATGAGGGCGGAAACCGGCGTGGGGCCTTCCATGGCATCAGGCAGCCACGTGTGCAGCAGGAACTGCGCCGACTTGCCCATGGCGCCCATGAAGAGGAGCAGCGACAGTGCGGTGATGAGGTCAAACTGATAGCCGAGCAGCGTGATCGATTTTCCGACTGCGCCCGCCGCGGCGGCGAACACCGCATCGAGTTGCACCGTCTTGAAGGTGGCGAACAATCCGAAGATGCCGAGCGCGAAGCCAAAGTCGCCGACACGGTTGACGATGAAGGCCTTCATCGCCGCCTCGTTGGCCGACGGCTTCTTGAACCAGAAGCCGATCAGCAGGTAGCTGGCGAGGCCGACGCCCTCCCAGCCGAAGAACATCTGCACGAGATTGTCGCTCGTCACCAGCATCAACATGGCGAAGGTGAACAGCGACAGATAGGCGAAGAAGCGTTGGCGGTGCTCGTCCTCGTGCATGTAGCCGATCGAGTAGAGATGCACGAGGCTCGATACCGTATTGACAACGACGAGCATGACCGCCGTCAGCGTATCGATCCTGAGCGACCAGGCGATGTCGAGTTCGCCCGAGGCGATCCACCGCGCGATCGGCACCTTGATGGTTTCGCCGCCGAAGCCGACGTTCCAGAACACGACCCACGACAGTGCCGCAGCGATCAATAGGAAGCCGGTCGTGATCAGCTCGGACGGCCGGGCACCGAGCAAGCGGCCGAAGAAGCCCGCGATGATCGCGCCGAACAGCGGCAGGAAGACGATGGCCTTGTAGATCATGGCTGCTTTCCGCCTCAGCCTTTCATCATGTTGATATCCTCAACCGCGATCGAGCCGCGGTTGCGGAAGTAGACGACGACTATGGCGAGGCCGATGGCGGCTTCGGCGGCAGCGACCGTCAACACCATCATCGCGAACACCTGGCCCACGAGGTCGTTGGTGAAGGCGGAAAAAGCCACCAGGTTGATATTGACGGCGAGCAGCATCAGCTCGACCGACATCAGGATGACGATCACATTCTTCCGGTTGAGAAATATTCCGAAGATGCCGATCGTGAAGAGGCAGGCCGCCACCGTCAGGAAGTGGCCGATGCCGATGCCGTCGAGTTGCATGGACGCTCCCCTTACCCGTTGTCGCCGCCGGTCGGAATGATCGCCTGGCCCGGCTCGACTTTGACGACCGCCATCGCTGTCGCCGGCCGACGCGCCACCTGCGCCGCGATCGACTGGCGCTTCACACCTTCCTTGTGCCGCAGCGTCAATACGATGGCGCCGATCATGGCGACGAGCAGGATCAAGCCCGCGCCCTGGAACAGGAAGACGTACTTCGTATAGAGGATGCGGCCGAGAGCCTCGGTGTTGGTGATTGCCCTGGCGCCCTCGGTCACGAACGGCGCTGCGGCGACGCCGACCCGGTTTGGCTGATAGGTCTGAAAGCCGACGACCATGACGAGTTCGGCGAACACGATGCCGCCGACGATCAGGCCGAGCGGCGCATTCTTGATGAAGCCGGCTCTCAGCTCGGCGAAGTCGACGTCGAGCATCATGACGACGAACAGGAACAGCACCGCAACCGCGCCGACGTAGACGATGACCAGCAGCATCGCCAGGAACTCGGCGCCGAGCAGCACAAACAAACCCGCTGCGTTGAAGAACGCCAGGATCAGAAACAGCACGGCGTGCACCGGGTTGCGGGCGACGATCACCATCGTCGCTGCCAGTACGGCCAGCGTCGCGAACAGATAGAAAAAGAACGCCGTGAGCCCCATTTGCCACCCGTACCGAACCCCGCGCCCGGGGGCCGTCTCCTACTTCCGCCTCGCCCGCGGCTTCCGCCGCCGGCGTCTCATCCCTCATCCGCCGCTCCGCGCCTCACGTGCGAGTCGCGTCCGCCGCACCAGCCCGCTCCGACCGCCGCCGTGCCTGTTCGGCTGCGACCGCCCGGCAGTGGCCTCCCCACAGTCGCCTGACCTTGGCCTTGCGATAGGGCCAATAGCCCAGAGCCGCAGCCAAACCAAGCGCCAACAAAGCCTGTCGGGACAGGCCGTCCGTCACCATCCGGGCCACCGCCCATGCCGCCACACCGATTGCGGCGACGAAGCAAAGCCCCTGCGCCCAGGCATGGCGCCATTCCAGCCGGCGCTGGTCACGCGCGATCTCCCCGTATCGGGCGAGCTCATCGTCGGACAGGTGGGACAACAGCCCCAGCCACGCCTCGGTGGTGCCCGGCGGCTCGCCGAGATCGGCGGCCTCGGCGTCAGCGGTATCTGGCGTCGAGCGCAATGTTCTTCGCGATCTCCCGCTCCCAGCGGTCGCCGTTCGCGAGCAACCGCTCCTTGTTGTAGAAAAGCTCCTCCCGCGTCTCCGTGGCGAACTCGAAGTTCGGCCCCTCGACGATCGCATCGACCGGGCACGCTTCCTGACAGAGGCCGCAGTAGATGCACTTGGTCATGTCGATGTCATAGCGTGTCGTGCGCCGCGTGCCGTCATTGCGGCGCGGTCCTGCCTCGATGGTTATCGCCTGCGCCGGGCAGATCGCCTCGCACAGTTTGCAGGCGATACAGCGTTCCTCGCCGTTCGGATAGCGGCGTAGCGCGTGCTCACCACGAAAGCGCGGACTGAGCGGGCCCTTTTCGAAAGGATAGTTCAGCGTCGCCTTCGGCTTGAAGAAGTAGCGCATGGTGAGGAAGAACGCCGAGACGAACTCCGTCAGGAACAGCGACTTGATGCCCTGGGCCACGCCCATCTGAGACCTCGCCTTTCTTCCCTCATTGCCAGAGATAGGTTCCGATCAGGAAACCTACGACTGGAAAGACGACCAGATCGATCTGCGCGACGAGCCGCAGCACCCGGCGCGTCTCCTGCATCTCGACCCGCCCGGCCAGCCGACCGAGCACGACATAGTTCGCAAGACCCAGCACCGCGCCGATCAAGGCGCCAGCGAGCCCGTGACCACTCATGCAGCGCGACCGAACTGCAGCACCGCAGCGACGATCACCACCATTGCGAGCGACAGCGGCAAGAAGACCTTCCAGCCGAGCCGCATCAGTTGGTCGTAGCGGTAGCGCGGTACCATCGCCTTGACCATCGAGAACATGAAGAAGACGAACACCGCCTTCGCCAGGAACCAGAAGATTCCCGGAATCCAGTTGAGCGGCGCCACGTCGAGCGGCGGCAGCCAGCCGCCAAGGAACAGTATGGTCGTCATCGCGCACATGCTGACGATGGCGACGTATTCGCCGAGCATGAACAGCAGGTAAGGCGTCGACGCGTACTCGACCATGAACCCGGCGACGAGCTCCGATTCCGCTTCGGGCAGGTCGAAAGGCGGACGGTTCGTCTCGGCGAGGGCCGAAATGAAGAACACGACGAACATGGGGAACAGGGCGAGCCAATGCCAGTCCAGCAGCGACCCCGGCAAACCGACCATCGTGCCGAGCCCATCCCTTTGCGCGTTGACGATCGCGGTCAGGTTGAGCGATCCGACCAGCAGCAGAACACAGACGATGACGAGACCGATCGACACCTCATAGGATACCATCTGCGCGGCGGACCTGAGCGCGCCCATGAACGGATACTTCGAGTTCGAGGCCCAGCCGCCCATGATGATGCCGTAGACACCGAGCGACGAAATCGCGAGCAGATAGAGGATACCGACATTGATGTCGGCGACCACCCATTTGCCATCCCAGATGCCGAAGAAGCTGCCTTCGCTGACCGGGATCACCGCCCACGCCGCGAGGGCGCACATCGCCGTCGCCAGCGGTGCGAGCAGGAATACGGCCTTGTCTGCGCCGGCCGGGATCAGCGGCTCCTTGAATACGAACTTCAAGAGGTCGGCGAACGACTGGAACAGGCCGAACGGACCGACCACGTTCGGACCGCGACGCAACTGCACCGCCGCCCACACCTTGCGGTCCATCAGCAGCAGGAAGGCGATGATCACGAGCAGCGCGACCAGCACCACGACACTCTGGATGGCGATGATGACGGCGGGCCAGCCGTAGTCCCACCAGATGCGGATCGCGGTCTCGAGCATGGCGTTCCGCTCCCCCTTTATTCCGCGGCCTGGCGCGTGGCGCCGGCGGCACGGATCGCACTGAGTTCGGCCATCACAGCCGAAGCCCGCGCGATCGGGTTGGTCAGGTAGAACTCGGTGATCGGCGAGACGAGCGTGCGGTCGGAGGGCTCGCCCCCGCGCGTGCCGAGCGCAGAGACGCCGTCGGCAGATGATTGAGCGAGCGAGCCGAGTCGCGCCAGATCCGGCACCGCCCTGTACATCGCGGCCCGCAGCCCTGCCAGCGTGTCGTACGAAAGCGTGCGTCCGACGAGGCCGGATAGCGCGCGGATGATCGTCCAATCCTCGCGCGCATCACCCGGTGCAAAGGCGGCCTTGGCCGTCGTCTGGGCGCGCCCCTCGGTGTTGACATAGGTCGCGCTCTTCTCGGTGTATGCGGCGCCCGGCAGAATGACGTCCGCGCGGTGCGCGCCGCGATCGCCATGGCTGCCCTGGTAGATAACGAAAGGACCCTGCGCGATGTCGACCTCATCGGCACCAAGGTTGTAGACCACGTCCACCCGACCCGCCGCGATCTGGCGGAAGTCATGGCCGCCGCTTGCCGGAACGAACCCCAGATCCAGCCCCGCCACGCGGGCCGCTGCGATCTGCAGCACGCCGAAGCCGTTCCAGCCGTCCTTGACGACGCCGAGCGAGCGGGCCGCCTTGGCCGCCATTGCCAGAATTGCAGCGCCGTCGGGACGCGCATAGGCGCCGGGACCGACGATGAACAGAGGTCGTTCCTTGGCGACACGCGGATGATCGATGAACTGCTGCAGCGCGCGCGGCCCATCCCCGAGGTGGTCGTACGGATAATTGAGGTCGGCGCGCTCGCCGATGACGCCGATCAGCAGGCCCCCCTGGCGCCAGCGCTTTCGGATGCGGCCGTTGAGCACCGGCGCCTCGATGCGCGGGTTGGCACCGATCAGCATGATGGCGTCGGCCTCGTCGATCGCGGCGATGCCCGGAGCAAACGTGTAGCTCGCTCGGCCCAGCGCCGGGTCGAACGCCTCGCCGGCCTGCCGGCAATCGATACTCGCCACACCGAGCCGACCCATCAGCTCCTTGAGCGCGAACATCTCTTCGGCGCCGCAGAGATCGCCGGCGAGTGCGCCAATGCGAGCAGCGCTGACGCTGGTCAGCTTCTCGGCGACGATGGCGAGCGCCTCGGTCCAGCTCGCCGGCTCGAGCCGGCCGTTACGGCGCACGTAGGGTTGGTCGAGACGCTGCGTCCTGAGACCGTCGGCGACGTGGCGCGTCTTGTCGGAGATCCACTCCTCGTTCACCGCGTCGTTGTTGCGCGGCAGGATGCGCATCACCTCGCGGCCACGCGTGTCGACGCGGATGGCCGAGCCGATCGCGTCCATGACGTCTATCGATTCGGTCTTCTTGAGTTCCCAGGGACGTGCATTGTGCGCCCACGGCCGGTGTGTCAGCGCGCCGACCGGGCAGAGGTCGACGACGTTCGCCGAGAGCTCCGACATCATGCCCTGCTCGAGGTAGGTGGTGATCTCCATGTCCTCGCCACGACCAATGGCGCCGAGTTCCTCGACGCCGGCGACCTCGGTCATGAAGCGGACGCAACGCGTGCACTGGATGCAGCGCGTCATGTGCGTCTTGATCAGCGGCCCGAGGTACTTCTCCTCGACGGCGCGCTTGTTCTCGTCGTAGCGCGTGCCGCCCTTGCCGAAGGCCATCGCCTGGTCCTGCAGGTCGCACTCGCCGCCCTGGTCGCAGATCGGGCAGTCGAGCGGATGGTTGATCAGCAGGAATTCCATAACCCCCTCGCGCGCCTTCTTCACCATCGGCGTGCGGGTATTGATGACCTTGGGCGAGCCGTCCTTGTTTGGCGGCATGTCGTTGACGCCCATGGCGCACGAAGCGACCGGCTTCGGCATGCCGGCGACCTCGACGAGACACATGCGACAGTTGCCGGCGATCGACAGGCGCTCGTGGTAGCAGAAGCGGGGCACCTCGACGCCGGCCTGCTCGCAGGCCTGGAGGATGGTGATGCCGTCCTCGACCTCGATCAGCTTCCCGTCGATGATGAGCTGCTTCGGCATGAGCGGTCCCATACTATGGTCGTCCCGCCGACAGCGGCCGTCGGGGGCATCTGAGGCGGGGGCGCCACGGCGGCTGCCGCAAACGCGCCACGTTCCTACAATGGTGCGTCACGGGATGCTAGGGGGCGAAGCCGCCCGCCCTGACGACTTTTGACGCATGGCGGCGAAGCGATGCAGGCCGGGCGCAATGCATGCGGAAATCGCCATGTGTCGGTGCGCGCCGACCCGCCGGGAGCCGGCCTCCCGGTGCTTGGGCCAGCATAGGCGGCATGCTACGTTGCCACCATGACCGCACTGCCGAAACAACGCCGGACCGTGGCCGAATTCATGGATTGGGCCTGCCGCCAGGAGCGCGGGCGCCATGAACTCGTGCATGGCGAGATCGTCGCCATGGCGCCGGAGCGCGCGGGGCACAACCGGACCAAATATCGAGTGGTTCGCATGCTCGACGACGCCATCCGGCGCGCCGGCGTCGGCTGCACAGCCTACACGGACGGCATGACCGTCGTCATCGACGCGCACACCGCCCGCGAGCCCGATGCGCTCGTGCAATGCGGCAAGCCGATCGATCCGGACAGCCTGATCGCCGACGCGCCGACCATCGTGGTCGAGGTCACCTCGCCGTCGAGCATGCGCGCCGACACCGAGCACAAGCTGCAGGAGTACATGACGCTTGCAAGCGTGCAGCACTACCTGATCGTCGACCAGGCGAACGCGGTGGTCGTCCACCACAAGCGGCAAACGGACGGCACAATCCTGACGCGCCTCGTCCGCGACGGCGAGATCACGCTCGACCCGCCCGGGATCGTCGTGGATGCGGGCGAGATGCTGGCTGATGGTTGAGCGCTACCGCTCGGCGGGACGGTTGGACACCCTACCATGCTTCGCGATCCGCTCGGTATCAGCGAAACAGTTCTAGGGGCGCATGTCGTTTGAAGGCAGCAACGACTTCGGTGCCACTGACGCCAATCGTCAATGGCTTGCGCTTGGATCTTGCGGTGAACATCCGGTTGTGAGCTTGGTGCCAGCCGTACTCGATCTCAATTCTCTCGATCGCTTGCCATGGAACGAATATCGGCGAGTGAACAATCTTGCCAAGAGGTCTGGTTCGACACGAAGGCCCACAGTCGAGACAGTGACAATCATGCAGTCGTGAAAGTACCCACTGTCGAGACGCAGCGTCCTGCCGACGAATGTTTCGCCCCCGATGACCTCGTGACCGGGACACCGCCACGCGAGCCAGTCCCAACCACTGAAGTATGCGCCGGCGCGGAACTTGAGGGCGAACGCAGCCACGACGAAAATGCCGGCAAAAAGGTAGCCCATCTGCCCTGCCCTCGTGCTGGGCAGCGGCTGACTACTCCGCCGCCGCTCTCATCCCGCCGCGCTCCTTCAGCCGCGCCTCGATCACAGGCCTGAAATTCCGGATCAGGCCCTGCACAGGCCACGCCGCCGCATCGCCGAGCGCACAGATGGTGTGGCCCTCGATCTGCTTCGAGACGTCGAACAGCAGGTCGATCTCCGAGCGGTCGGCCTCGCCCTTCTCCAGCCGCTCGAGCACGCGCCACATCCAGCCCGTACCCTCACGGCAGGGCGTGCACTGGCCGCAGCTCTCGTGCTTGTAGAAATAGGCGATGCGGCGGATCGCCTTGATGATGTCGGTCGACTTGTCCATCACGATGATGGCCGCGGTGCCCATGCCGGACTTGAGCTTCGACAGGCTGTCGAAATCCATCGTCAGGTCCTGGCAGACGTCCTCAGGCAGGCATGGCATCGACGAGCCGCCGGGGATCACCGTCAAGAGGTTCTTCCAGCCGCCGCGCACGCCGCCGGCATGGCGCTCGATCAGCTCCCGGAGCGGGATGCCCATCTCCTCTTCGACCACGCACGGCTTCTCGACGTGGCCGGAGATCTGGAACAGCTTGGTGCCGGTGTTGTTCGGCTTGCCGAGCGCCGCGAACCACGCCGAGCCGCGCCGCAGGATGGTCGGCACCACCGCGATGCTCTCGACGTTGTTGACGGTCGTCGGCGCGCCATAGAGGCCGCAGCCGGCCGGGAACGGCGGCTTCAGGCGTGGCTGGCCCTTCTTGCCCTCGAGGCTCTCGAGCAGCGCGGTTTCCTCACCGCAGATGTAAGCGCCGGCACCGTGGTGCACGTAGAGATCGAAATCCCAGCCGTGCACGTTGCCCTTGCCGATCAGCTTGGCGGCATAGGCCTCGTCGACCGCCTTCTGAAGCGCCTCGCGCTCACGGATGAACTCGCCACGCACGTAAATGTAGCAGGTGTGCGCGCGCATCGCGAACGATGCAACCAGGCATCCCTCGATCAGCAGGTGCGGGTCGTGCCGCATGATCTCGCGGTCCTTGCACGAGCCCGGCTCGGATTCGTCCGCGTTCACAACGAGATAGCTTGGCCTCGGATCGGCCTTCGGCATGAACGACCACTTGAGCCCGGTCGGGAAGCCGGCGCCGCCGCGCCCCCTGAGGCCCGACTTCTTCACCTCGTCGATGATGCCGTCGTGGCCCATCTGGATCAGCTTGTCGGTGCCGTCCCAGGCGCCGCGCCGGCGTGCTGCCTCGAGGCCCGGCGACTGGAAACCGTAAAGGTTGGTGAAGATGCGGTCCTTGTCGGCGAGCATGGGGCCCTCGGAGCGTAGCGCGGTCTGACCTGAGGCCGTTACAGCAAGCCTCGGGGAAGATCAATCGGACCAGAGGCCCCGCCCTGCTCCGGCGGTTGCATCACGGTCGGCCCGCCACTGCAGGCCCGCCGTCGAAGAATGCCTGCAGTGCAGCATTGAACTCTTGCGGTTGCTGCAGCATTGCGAAATGGCTGACGCCCGGCAGCACCGCGAGGCGCGCGCCTGGAATCGCCGACGCGATGTAGGAGGCATGCTCCCGTCGTATGATCTCGTCGTGGGCACCATGTGCCACGGTCACCGACACCTTCGTCCGAGCAAGCATGGCGCGGGTGAAGCGTGGCTCGCTCCGCCACATGCGGCGGAGGCCAGCAGTCAATTCGCCGAGCCGGGCCGGCGTCGGCGACAGCTTGCGATACTCCGCATTGCACCGCGCGACATAAGCCCGGAACACGCTGCTCCGGCTCGCACCGCCTGGGATGTATCCGCTCGGATCGGCATTCGCGCCGAACAGAAAGGCTCCCGAAACCCGATCGGGCCTCAGCATGGCGAGTTGCAGCGCCGTCACGCCACCATCGCTCCAACCGACGAGCGCAGCCTGTCCGACACCGAGGCGATCCATGATGGCGAGCACATCGCGTGCGAAGAGGTCGTAGCTGAACGCATTGGACGTCACGGGACTGCGGCCGTGACCGCGCGTGTCGATAGCGATGACCCGGTGGCGGGGCGACAAGGCCGAGATCTGGTGGCCCCAGTAGTTCGAGCTTCCAAGTCCGCCGTGCAGCATGACGACGGCCGGACCCGCGCCGTAGACTGCGTGAAAGATGCCCGTCCCGTTGACCTCGACCGTCCCGCTCGCGTCCGCCTTCGGCAGCGCCGGCGTCGCCGGCAGCATCAACCAGGCCTTCGCGGCTGGCTTCTGCGCGGAGCGCGGGCTTGACGGGCGGCGCCCGCCCCCGTCCGCCGCTGCTCCGGTGTGGCTTCCTGCCGTGCCGCCCCGCTCGGGTGAGGCAGCCAGCCCATATCCCACATCAAGGAGCGATGGCACGGCCATTCCCGCAGCGAGCGCCGTCACACGGTCGGCGAGGCGCCTCCGCCGTGGCGTCGTACTCATCTGCATCTCTCGATGATGAACGCACTGGATCGGTCCGGAACGACACGGATACGCGCCGGCCCGAGTTCGATGTAGGTCCACGTCTTGCCGGCACTACTGCCGGATACGGTCCGCGTGACGAGCCGCGCTTCCGAACTTTCGAGAACCCTCTCGACGAACGTCTTGCCTTCGCCGTTTCGCCAAGTGACGATATCGCCGCCTGCCGACAGTGCGTAGAGCTTGCGCGTGACGCCGCAATTGCTCACGCCGCCGATGGCCCAGGTTCCGACGGCAAGCCGGTCGACAAGCAGCGATGCCCGGGGGGCCGACTGCGGCGCCTGCGGCACGGGCGGCAGAGCTGGCGGCAATCGCGGCCCGGCGTTTTCATCGCTGTTCTGCCCGGGGCACGGCAGTCCAGGATAGCAGCCGGATTGCGCCACAGCCGGCGCGGCCCCCGCCAAAAGGCACGCCAGTCCCGCCGCGAGGATCGCGCGCGTGCCATGCCATCCCTCAGGCATCGCGGATGTACTCCCGGATGTAAGCCTCGCCCTGGGCCGATACGTAGCCGACGCTTCGGCCTGGCGCATTGCGGTAGAGATTGAAGGCGGCCTTCACTGTCGCATAGCGCTCCTCGCGCGTGCCGTGGTGTTGGGGATCGTTGAACTTGTAGTCGCCGATGCCGAAGAAATAGTCCGCGAATTCTCGGATACCGGACGCGTCGATGGTTCGCTTGCTACCCATGTAATAGCCGGCAAGGTAATCGGCATGCAGCTCCGAATATTTCGTCCGGCGCCCTCCCCTCCGCCAGGCCTGGATAAGCCCGCGCCTGAACTGATAGATATGTGCGAACTCGTGCGCGGTGACGGCTGCGACGACCGCCCCACCCCATGAATGCGACCGGAGCTGCGCGCGCATCATCGCGACGTGGTAGAGCACCGTGCCGTCGGTGCTTGGAGCACCGGACCACACCCGGGGCGTCGCCATGGCGTTGTGCGACCCTTTTTCGTAAAGACGGAAAGCCGGGCGCACGCCGAAGAAGCCCGCCTGAACCTGCATTTCGCCGATCAATTGTCGGTCCAGTGTCGGCTCGCCGGTCGAGGCGAACGTATCGGCAAAGCTCAATGCACCGCCTCCGGCGCCGGCACACAGTAACGGATCTATTCGGTCGGTTTCGCCTGCGTTTGCCCGGCAAACCGGACAAGCACCGGCAATGGCGCCGAAACCGGCGTGGACGAGGAAATCACGACGGGACTGCAATGATCCCTCCCGCGTTACGACGGCTGGACCGCCGCGAACCAGATCGCAAGCCTGTCCGAGCCGAGACAGTACCGGTCCGCCAATATCGTAACGTGAAGCCTATCGCAGCTCATCGAAGCCACGCAACCTGTGCGAGGACGAAATTCGCCGGGGTTTCGCCTGGCATGCATCAGCGCCCGCTTGCGCAACACGAGCGGCACACGCTGCCTCGCCCGTGCGTCATGGCGCTTTGGCTGAGTTCTCTCCGAGACCGGCGAGCCAGCGGCCCGCCGCTCGTAGATTGCAGCGGCGGTCGAGCAGCCCGTGACGGGGATGATATCCGCGATCCACGTCGATCAGCGTATCGAGCTCTATGGTCGTTCTGTCGAGCTCAGGTGCGGCGGCGACTGCCGCCTGCACACGTGCCAGTATCCGCTCGTCGTCGAAGTTCGCGACCGCCGGATTATCGTCGCTCAGGCGGATGTTCGCGGTCATCGCCAGATCATGGCGCCGGCCGAGCGCATCGATCTCGCTGAGACGTGAGGCCAGTTCGTCTTCGAGCGGCACCTGAAAGGCAATACCGTCCACCCGTGCGCGGGCGCGCAGATTGACGAGCGCCGCGAGCGCGGCTTCGCGCTCGAACCATTTGAACCCGAACGTGACCGAATGTGCAAAATGGCTGCCGTGGCGCGGCTCGTCGGCCGACGAATGCAGCTTGCCGATGATCAGCGGAATCTCGTGGAACGGCGGGCTCGCCGCGAGCGCATCGGCGATGTCTGCGAGGTCGGTGCGCGACGTGACGACCTGCAGCGCATCGAGCATCGGCGCGGCCGCCGCCAGGGCGTCGCGAGAAGCCGGATCGGGCACTGTGAGCGTGAAGACCGTGAAACGCAGCCCGGCCGCATGGAAATCCGCCATCCGTGCTGCCGCTTGGGGGTCGAGCAGGTCGGCGAGCGGCGTCCTCAGGCGCCTGATGCCCATTTGCCAGAGGCGGACCAGCAGCAAGTCGTTGCGGGCCCGTTTCCGGGAGAACTCTTCCATCGGCCCGTTGTAGGGCAGAGCGACCGGAGTAGCCCACGCATGTCTCAAGTGGGCGACGAGTGCGTCACCGCGCGGCCCCGCCGTCGTCCCGCTCGCCGCAGTCGCCGGCGTTGCGTCACCTTCACCCGCCTCGTGCCCTTCGGTAGGCACGATCCGCACGCGGTGGCCCTCCGCCAGCACATCGACAAGCGCGAAGCCGTATTTTCCGCGGTCGTCGCGACCGAACTCGTCGGCCGGCTCGACCGGAAACAGCTCGGCGTAGTCCTGACGCGTGAAACTGGTCGGCGGCAAGACATAGAGCTGCGTCGCTCCGAGCCGATTGTAGAAGACGTGGTGGACATGACCGGAGAAAACCGCCTCGACGCCTGCCTGTCCGACGAGCCCGAGCAGACGCGAGCGGCCCGGCTCATCGATGTTGTCATAATGGGAGGGCTCGTCCGGCGCGGTGATGAACGGCGGATAATGGATGAACAGGAACGTCCGCTCAGGGCTGCCACCGAGTTCACCCTCGAGCCATTGCCACTGCGCATCCTCGGCGGCGATCCCCCGGTTGATCAGCGAAGCTGCGACCACGACAAACCGGCAGCCGCCGTACCGGACAACTCCCCACGGCGGCCCGAACTCCTGCGTGTAGAGGGCGAGGCTCGCCTCACTCGCGAACTCGGCCGGCAACCCCTTGAGCGGCTTGTCGCCGAGATCGTGATTGCCGGGCACATAATGTAGCGGCGCGAGCGGAGCCAGGATGCGCCTTGCTTCCGCGGCAGCGGGGCGGAAGGTCGGCAGGCTCGGCATCGGGTGCACCATATCGCCGAGATGGAAGGTCAATGCCGGTGCATGGCGCGCGATTTCGGCGACGGCGAAGCGCGCCCTCCCGTTGGCCTTGAGGTTGACCGGAAATGGTGACGACTGGTCGCCGCCTGGGGGGCGCACGTGCGTATCGCTGACAATTGCGAAGGTGAACAGCACAGGTTCGCGAGCGGCTGCGGCCGTCATGAATGTCGTCGCTCCGGGTTGAGCTGCCGAAAGTATTCGGCCCGCAGACACCCTGCGGGCCGGACCCATTCGCCAGCTACTTTATGATGCCGGCCTCCTTGTAGGCCTTGAGCGCGCCTGGGTGGATATCGGCGACGTCCCAGCCGTAGACGAGGCCCTGCGCCGACATCAGCTTGCCCATCGCATGGTATTCGCCGAACTTGCCAATGTTCTTGATGATCAGCTTGGCAAGCTCGTAGGCGATGTCCTCGGGGAACGACGCGTCGACTGTCCATGACGACGTGTCGATGAAGGTTTCGAGCGACCTCCCGAGGCCTTGCACAGAGCCGGCCTTCACCGTGTAGGGTGTGATGCGATAGCCCTTCGGCACCGTCTTCTTGACGGCTTCGGTGCCGAAGCTCAGGTGGTTGAGCTTGCGGCCCGTCGCTACCAGTTCGAGCGTCGGCGGAGCCAGCGCCAGGTTGCCATTCGACGGATTGACGTAACCACCGACGATGGCAAGGTCGGCTTTGCCGTCGAGCAGCGCCGCTATCGCGGGTTTAGGGCCTAGATACTGGACGTTCGTCTTGGCGCCCCAGCCATTTTCCACGACGGCACGCGGCAGCACAGCCCAGTTGATCTGAGCCGACTTGCCGAGCGCGAGCCGCTTGCCACCGACGTCCGCGCCCCCCTTCAGCTTGTCATCGAGGCTCGCCAGCCAGACCGCCACGATGTTGATATTGCCGATCAGCTTTGGCGCGGCGTATTTCTTGTCGAAGGGCTTCTGGCCTTGCGTCGCAAGTCCGATCAAAGCGGGGCCGGAACCGATCACCGTGGTCTTGCGCAGGGCCGGCTCTACGTCGAGCTTCTTCAGGTTGAATACGAAACCGGGGGTCTCGGAAGCAACGACCCGGAGCCAGGGATGCTCTTTCTTCGAGATCTGCTCGAGTGCGCTGCACAGAACGTAGGTCGCGGTGCCGAACGGCGCGCTGAGCACGCTGACGGTCACCTCCTTCTGCTGTGCGGAGCTTGCAGAGACTGCAAGCCCGAGTGCCAGGCCGGCCAAGGCCGTCCGGACAATTGCGCGTGCGCACCGCATTGGCAGTCGGCGTGTGATTGACGGCATTCTATCCCACTCCCTGTTGGCGGCCCGTTGGTGGGCCTCTGTTCGACACCTCTTACGTACTTCTCTCCGCGACACCCTTTCCAGTTTTCACCTTTCCAGCGGCTCCATGCTCGCCGCCGCAACGCGAGACGCCTTGCCGCTCGCGAGCTGGCGCCGCACGAGAAGAGCAGAGAGTACGAGCCCGAGCGCCAGCATCGGATACTCGAGCTGAATGTCGTCATGGTGCCTGAACAGCGAGTAGCCGAACATCATCAGTGCAATCGCCCACGCCAACGCCCTCTCGAGCGCGGTGAACACCACGATGCCGCAGCCGTAGATGGCAGCCGTGAGCGCCGTCATACCGATCGGTACGGCGATCGCCGTGCCAGCCGCCCACAGCCAACTGTCGGCATCGAACACCAGCGCGGGATTGAACACCACCAGGAAGGGTATGATGAACCCCGAAATGGCGAGAACGAACGCCTCCCACGAGGTCCTGAGATAGCTGCCGCCGGCGATGCCGGCTCCGGCCAACGCGGCAAGCGCCACCGGCGGGGTTACCGCTGATATCACGGCGAAGTAGAACGCGAAGAAGTGCGCCGAAATCGGCGAGACGCCGAGCTTGACGAGCGCCGGCACGACGACGATGGCGACCAGGCCGTAGGCAGCACTGGTCGGAACACCGCAGCCGAGTACCAGCGATACGAGCATCGTCAGAACGAGAGCCAGTACGACGTTGCCGGCACTCAGCGCCTCGACGAGTCCCGCGATCTTGGTGCCGAGCCCCGTCGTGATCAATGTCTGCGCCATCAGTCCGACGATGGCGAGAGATATGCCGATCTGCGCGCCGACCAGGGCGCCATCTGCGAGGCACTGTGCAAGCTCCGGCAGCCGGGGGCGCGTCTCCCGTTGCAGGAAGCTCATCGCGATCGCCAGTGTGATCGTCCAGAAGGCAGCGAGGCTCGGGCTGAAATTCATCGACAGGAGCGCGATCATCAATGCCAGTGGCACGAGGAACAGCGGACCGCGCCTGAGGATCAGACCGATGTCAACCTTCTCCGCTGGTACTTCGATGCCGCTGCGCACGGACATGAACTGCACGCCGAGGATCACACACCAGTAATAGAGTAGCGCGGGAATTGCGGCGGCGATCATCACGTTCGCATAGGGCACGCCAAGGAACGATGCCATGAGGAACGCCGAAGCACCCATCACCGGCGGCATGATCTGACCGCCCGTCGAGGCCGTCGCCTCGATGGCACCGGCCTGTTCGGGCGTGTAGCCGACGCGCTTCATGAAGGGAATTGTGAATGCGCCGGTGATCGCGACATTGGCGACCGCCGCGCCGGTCACCGTGCCAACCAGCGAGCTCGAGATCACCGCGGTCTGGCCGGGTCCGCCCTTGAACACGCGCCCGGCCGCCTTGCCGACCTCGAAGAAAAGATCGTTGACCTTGATCACCGAGAGCAGTGCGCCGAACACGACGAACAGGAACACCTGGTCGGCGGAGATCGACAGGAACTGGCCGAAGATGCCGCTCAAGCCGACCGACAGGTAGGAGACCACGTAGTCGAAGTTGAAGGGACGATGATACAGCGGCCCGCCGATCAGATGGCCCAACAGGAAGTACAGCACGAACACGCTGGCGACGATCGGCAGGATGCCTCCCCAGCCCTGGCGCGTCGCCTCGAGCACAAGTGCGATGATCACGCAGCCGACGATGACGTCGGACCGCGTCGGAAAGCCCACCACTTCCTCGAGATGCTCGACATTGAAGTATACGTAGGCGGCAGTCACGACACCGAGAACGGCAAAGATGGCGTTCGCGGCCTGCCAGACCGGCCGTGTCGATCTCGCGACCGCTGCGAGGAACGTCATCGTGAGCAGGAAGCCGAGGTGAATCGCCTGATTCTCGACGTAGCCGGTCAGTACCACCTGCGCCGTCGTCATATGATAGCCGACCATGGCGAGGCCGACGATCAGCAGCATATGACGCGCGATACGCTGGGCCATGAAGCGGTTACCTTTTCGAACGCTCAGCCGAGTGTAGGCGCGTGCCGCCGATAATGTCGACAGTCTCTGCAATGCAGTTCAGCCTTGCCCGTTGCACGGTTGCGTTGCGCCGCAAAAACAGCCCAGACTGACGTGCCACTTCGGATGTCGGGCCGGCACTCCTCCGCAGTCGGGGCTATGAAGCATGACCAGCAGCGAGACACTCGAGCGCCAAAGAACGGGGCGCCGCATCAAAGTGCGTGTCGTCGATACCGACGTGCATCCCGCACCGCGAGCACCAGAGGAGTTGCGCGGCTACGTGCCGGCAGCCTGGCGTGACCGCGAATGGTCCAACCAGGTGTTCGACGCGGTCGGCTCTCCGATCTACGAGGCGCCGAACAAGGCGCAACGCCGCGACAGCTACGCGCCCGTCGGAGGACCGCCATGCAGCGATCCCGCGTTCTCCGAGCAGCAGCTGTTCGGAGAGGCGAAGGTCGACTACTGCATCCACATCCCACTCACTGTCAGACCCACGGCGAACCCCGAGCACGAGGCTGCCGTGTGCGCCGCCACCAACGCGTGGCTCGCCGATACATGGCTGTCGCGCTACAACGCGCATGGTCGGCACTACGGGACAATGCGGGTCTGCTCGACCGATACGCAGCTGGCGGTGCGCGAAATCGAGAGATGGGCGGGCGATCCGCGGTTCATCCAGATCATGATGAACCCCTATACCGACACGCCTGCCGGCCAGAACCGCTTCCATACGATCTACGAGGCCGCCTGCCGCCACGACCTTCCCGTCTGCATGCACGTCAATCGCAGCCCCGGAATGCGGCTGCTGACTCCCGTCGGGTTCTCGTCGTACTTCTTCGAGCACCATTCCCTCTATTCGATGATGTACGCGGCGCACCTGACCAGCCTGATCTTCGAGGGCGTGTTCGAGAAGTTCCCGAAACTGCGCGTCGTGCTGGTCGAGGGTGGCTTCAGCTGGTTCGTACCGCTCGTCTGGCGCATGGACCGGCATTGGGAGGCCCTCAAGGGCGAGGTGCCGCATGTCCGGCGACGTCCGTCGGAATATGTGCGTGACCACGTACGCCTCTCGACGCAGCCGATGGAGGAGCCGCCCAATGCGGATGACCTGGCCCGACTCTGGTCGCATATGGACCCCGGCCACTACCTGATGTTCGCCACCGACTATCCACACTGGGACTACGACGGCCCAAATCAGGTCCTGCGATTTCCTCCGGATGCACGCGAGAAGGTTCTCTGCACCAATGCGCTCGACTGGTATCGGCTGCCGGCCGAGCGCGCAGCCGGTCCGTGGGACAAGTCGCGGTGAGCCTGCCGGACCGACGAAGCAGGAGAAATTGAATTATGGTCGAGCGTCACGTCGTCGGGCCGCTTTCCGATTTGCCACCTGGATCACGACGCATCGTCAACATCGGCCGCCGCTCGATTGGCGTTTTCAATATCGACGGTACGTTCTACGGGCTCAGCAACATCTGTCCGCATGCCGGAGGTCCGCTGTGTCTCGGTGACGTGACCGGCACCACCGAGGCGAAAGCGCGCCACTACGATGTCGACTGGATCCGGGACGGCGAGATCATTCGTTGCCCATGGCACGCATGGGAGGTCGATATCAGGACCGGCCGCACGCTCGCCGGCCCCGAGTTGACGGTGAAGACCTTCAAAGTGGTCGTCGAGCACGGCCAGATCCTGGTTGAAGCCTGAGCCGACGAGGAGTTCCCGCGCATGGCCGACGTGAAAGCCAAAGCCAAGCCGAATGAGCGACCAGCCCGACGAGCCAACCCCCGATCGCGGCCAGCCGATGCACCTGACAGAGATGCGAGTGCCCTGAAGATCATCGACTGCGCCGTGCACCCCCAGCCCGAGCAGCCCGACGATATCCGCAGTTACATGACAGAGCCGTGGAAGAGCCGGCCGTTTCCGCGGCCTGAGCGCTACTATTATCCGGTGCTGACCGGCGAGTTCATGGCCGGTACTGCTGCGACCGGTAATCTCGCCGGTTCCGACCCCGCGCGTATGGCCGATCGCCTCTTCGACAAGGCAGGCGTCGATGCCGCCGTTCTGATCCCGCTCACGCGCGGCCTGATTCCCGAGGTCGATCTCGGCGACGCCATCTGCCGTGCCACCAACGACTGGCTCGCGGATCGCTGGCTCGGCAAGGCTGCGGGCGCTGGCCGCTTCCATGGCGCCATCCGTGTGAACCCGGGCAATCCGGAGGCCGCTGTTGCCGAGATCGAGCGGTTGGCGCCGGATCGCCGCTTCGTCGCGATTGCCGTGCCGATGCAGTCCCACCATCCGTATGGCCAGCGCCAGTTCTTCACGATCTGGGAAGCGGCGGCGCGTCATCACCTGCCGGTGATCGTCAAGCTCGATGGCGGATCGGGTGTCGATTTCTGGCCGACAGCCGTCGGCCATCTGCACCATTACATCGAGTACTCGACGCTTGCGCCGCTCAACTTCGCCTATCACCTGATCAGCTTCATCGCAGAAGGCGTTTTCGATCGCCTGCCCGAGCTGCGCGTCATCTTTGCCGACGGCGGCCACGACATGCTCGCGCCGCTGATTTGGCGCATGGACAAGAACTGGCGGCCGACCCATCGCGAGATGCCCTGGTCCAAGGCGCTGCCCTCGAGCGTCGTTAAGCAGAACGTGCGCTTCTGCACGCATGCGTTGAGCGGACCGGACAACCCCGCGGTCGCCGCCGACTGGCTGGAGATGAGCGGAGCGGCGAGTATGCTGATGTACGCGAGCCGCTACCCGTACTTCGACTATGCCGCGCCGGCGGATCTGCTCCCCGTCCTACCGGCCGCGATCCGAGACGCCATCATCGGCGATACGGCACGAGAGGTGCTTCGGATCGGCTGAGGCACGAACGGATGCTCGACCGCCTCACGGCGCGATCACATGGCTTGTGAGCTGACGTCGGATTGGCGTCGAATGTCCTCGATCGTGTTCATGCTCTCATCGCGCGATCGAAGTACCGCATCGATCTGCAAGCTCACGCCGCGCTTATGAGGATGTCCTTCGCGCCCTCGTAGAGCACCTCTCGCCCGAGCGCATAGAGGTTCTCCAGGCCGCCGGTCAGCGTCATGAAGTGGTTGCCCGAGAGCTGGCCGGCTTTCGAGGCGAAGTTCACGTAACCGTAGGCGAGCAGGATCTCGGTTTCGCTGACACCGCCCGGATAGAGGATGATCTGACCGGCTGCCGGATAGCACGTGTTGTTCTCGAACCCGACGCCGAAGTCCAAGTCGCCGAGCGGCATCCAGACACCTTCGCCGCTCCAGCGGACGTGGATGATGCGGCTCTTGAACGGCATGTGACGCATGAAGGCGGCGCATGTCTTCGGTGCCAGTTCGTGCTCGAGGCGCGCGCCGAACGTGTAACGGCCGGCAACTACGGTGAGGTCGGTCATGGTGGCTCCGTTCAGGGCGTTCAAGCTTCAGCGGATCAGGCCGGCATCGGGCGCGCATAGGGAGAGCGAGCGCGCGACACATGCCCACCGTGGCCGCGCTCGCCCTCGAGGACGCCGTCGCGCACGACGACACGGCCGCGAACGATCGTGGTCATCGGCCACCCCGTCACCTCGATGCCTTCATAAGGGGTGTAGTCGGCGCCGCCGTGCTGGTTGGCTTGGCTGATCGTCAAGCGCCGTTCCGCGTCCCATATGACGATGTCGGCGTCACTGCCGATCGCGATTGTACCCTTCTGCGGATAGAGTCCGTACATCTTCGCGTGATTGGTCGCCGACAGCGCGACGAAGGTGTTGAGGTCGATACGGCCCTTCGCGACCCCCTCCGAGTACAGGATCGGCAACCGCGTCTCCACACCCGGAATGCCGTTCGGCACCCAGCGGAAGCTGGTGCGACCCTTCGGGGTTTGCTTGCCGGAGGTATCGTCGTAGCGAAACGGACAGTGGTCCGAAGAGAAGACCTGGAACACGCCCGTCTGGATGCCGCGCCAGCACGCCTGCTGGCTCGCCTCGTCGCGCGGTGGCGGGCTGCAGACGTACTTGGCGCCTTCCATGTTGAGCCCGTCGAGATCCTTCTCGGTCAACACGAGGTATTGCGGGCAGGTCTCGCCATAGACCTTGAGCCCGCGAGCCTGCGCCCAGCGGATCTGCTCCATCGCCTCGCCGTTCGACACGTGCACGATCATGATCGGCACGTCGACCAGCTCTGCAAGGCTGATTGCGCGGTGCGTCGCCTCGCGCTCGACCGGTATGGGCCGTGATGTCGCGTGGTACTTCGGCGCCGCACGACCAGCCTTCTCGAGCTGTTCGGTGAGGAACCGGATCGCGTCGTAGTTCTCGGCGTGTACCATGACGAGCGCGCCGGTCTCGCGTGCGCAGGCGAACACCTCGAGCAGTTCCTTGTCGGCGAGTGCCAGGCCGTCGTACGTCATGAAGACCTTGAAAGACGTGTAGCCGTCGTCGACGAGCGCCGGCAACTCCTGGCCCAGGACCGAGGCGGTGGGGTCGGAGATGATGAGGTGGAAGCTCACGTCGGTGTAGCACGTGCCATCGGCCAGCTTATGATAGGCGACAACCGCCTCGCGCAAGCCACGACCCTTTTCCTGCAGGCAGAACGGCATGACCAGCGTGTTGCCGCCGAACGCTGCCGAGCGCGTCGCGCTCTCGAAATCGTCGGCCATCACGATGCCAGGCCCGCTGGGCTGGGCAATATGCACGTGGCTGTCGATGCCGCCGGGCAGCACCAGGCGACCTGTCGCATCGATCGTCTCGCGTGCAGTACCGAGATCGCAGCCGAGCGCGACGATCTTGCCGTCCCTGATCGCGACATCGGCGCGGAAGGTGTCGGCAGCTGTCGCGACGGTGCCGCCGCGAATGATCAGGTCGTAGCTCATGAGGCGCTCCATGGTTCGTAGCGGCTAGTATTCAGGCCGGCGCCTTCAGGGTCAGCAGGCGGGCTGGCGTCTGGCGCGTGATGCGTTCGATGTCGGCCTCTTCGAAGCCTTTTCGGCGCATCATGGGGATGACGGCCGCAGGCAGATGAGCGTAGCCATGACCACCCCAGCGGACGAGGCGGGTCTTCGTGCAGATGTCCTGCGAAATCATGATCCGGTCGCCGTAGCCGGCAGTAACCAGCCGCTTGATCAGGTTCAGGCGCTGGCCGTCGTTCGGCAGATCGATGTCGGCAAAGGGATAGTAGGAGGACTCGATGCCGAAGAAGTCCCACTCGCCGACGCAGCCTTCGTCCAAAAGGCGTGCGACGTCGTCGTAGTCGAACAGAGTGCGGTCGAGATGGCCGATGATCAGGCGCGTCGTGTCGCCGCCGCATGCCGCCACGTGACGCACGACTGCGAGGGGTGACCCGGGGTCGCGGCCGGGGTGGACGGTGATAGCCGCTCCAACCTCCTGCTGAGTGAGCACGGCCGCGGACATGACGCGCCGCTCACTTGTTGACCATGGATCGCTCACGCCTATTTCGCCAACGATCCCAGGTCTGACGCCGCTGCCCTCGACTCCGGCGTCGAAGCTGGCGATCAGTTCTGCGGCCAGCGATTCTACTGAGCGACCACTGATCAGCGCCCCCGCAAAACTCTCGATGTAGTAGCCGGTCCCCGCGACGATGTTGACGCCGGTGCGTCGAGCGACTTCGGCAAGACCGGCCGGCTGCGGCCGGATGCCCGCGATGGTCACGTCGACGATCGTGCCGCCGCCTGCCTCTCGAAAACGGGCGACCTCATTCACCGCCGTCGCAACGTCGTCGAGCACGTGGTTACCGTAGTGGCGGACCCAGTGGTAGCGAACCTCGTGCACGTTCTCCAACGTGATCGGCGTCTCGACACCTCCTGCTGCAGCGCGGACGTCCGGCGGCGTCACATCGCATAGGATGTGCTCGTGCGGCAAGACGAGCCCGAGCGTCGCCGGGTCGGCAGGCCCGAGCACCGTCTGGACCTCGCCCGGTTCTGCGCGCCGCCCGATCATCCTTCGGCGACCCTGAACAGCCGCGCTGGATTGGTGCCGACCATCTGGGTCAGCACCGCCCGGTCGAGTCCGCAACTCTCGAGCAGCAGCAGGAACTCGCGAAGTCCCTCGTCCGGTGGGGGCAGGAGGAAGACGCCACAGTCGCTGGACAGGATGCAGTTTTCCGGACCTGCGGCGCGGATCAACTCGACCATGCGCGGCGCGCTCACCGGCGCAACTGTGTTGGCGGCTGCATCGACATGCGTGAGGCCGGCTTGCGTCGCGTGGCTCACGAAGAAGAACGAGTGCTCCGTAATGGCACCAAGCGCGGCAAGTGCCTGCACCTCGTCCGGCGCATAGTACGACGACGGCACCAGTATTCGCGTGACGCCGCGCGTCCGGGCGACATCGACCAGACGCAGTGCCTCGTGAGCGGCGATGTGGCCGGTGTTAAGCACCACATCGTGGCTCGCGACGAGATCGAGTATCTCCGGCAGATCGCCCGGCAGATCACCACGGTCAGGTATCTCGAGACAGGCCTCGATGTAGGCCGGCGACCGCCGCTCCTGGCGGGCAATGTTGCGGGTATGGTGGGTCGGCAGCGAGATGAAGCGGGCGCCGGTGCCGGGGCCATAGCCGTACTTCAGCGCGATGCGGACGGCCTCCGCCGATACACCGCCGGCTGGAGGCTCCATGATGAGGCCGCCGAACACGTCGACGCCGAGGTCGCCGAGTTCATGATGGGCGAGCGCCGCCAGTCCTGACGAGTTTGCAAAATTGTCCATGAGACCGAGGCCGCGCATGCCCGCAGCAGCGGCATGGCGCACGGCCTCGAGCACGGTGACGCTGCGGCCGTTGATGTGCGGACACGCGTGCACGTGGCAGTCGACCGCCCCCTGCAAAAGCTCTGCTCCCGGCCGTGGCATCGCGACCTCCCAATCAGCCTCGCTCAGTGACGCAGAATTTTCGAGACGAAATCGCGCGTGCGGGCTTCGCGCGGGGCGTCGAAAATCTGCCCGGGCGCGCCCATCTCCACGACACGGCCGTTCGCCATGAATGCAACCTTGCTCGCAACCTCGCGGATAAAGCCCATCTCGTGGCTCACGATCAGCATGGTCATGCCTTCGCCCGCGAGTACGCGGATCGTGTCGAGAACTTCCGAGACGAGTTCCGGGTCGAGTGCTGCGGTTATCTCGTCAAGCAGCAGGATCTCCGGCTTCAGCGCGAGGGCGCGCGCGATGGCGACGCGCTGTTGTTGCCCGCCCGACAACTCATCGGGGTAGGCCTTCAGTTTGTCCGACAGCCCGACCTTTGCCAGCAGATCGCGAGCAACCGCCTCGACCTCGGCGCGCGGGCGGCGTCGGATCTTCACCGGCGCGATGGTGACGTTGTCGAGCACGTTCATGTTCTGGAACAGGTTGTACTGCTGGAACACGATGGCGAGTCGGTCACGCACGCGTTTCACATCGGCGTCCCTGCGATAATCGACCGGCTCGTCGTCGAGACGGATCCGCCCGCCGGAAGGCTTGAGCAGTCCGACCAGCACTCGCAGAATCGTGCTCTTGCCGGAGCCCGACGGCCCGATGAGCCCCAGCACCTCGCCGCTGCCGACCGACAGGGAGATTCCGTCCAGGACCACCTGCTTGCCGTAAGAAGCTGTGAGGTCAGCGATGTCGAGCCTTGGCAAGGCGGTTCTCCAGATGCGCCCCTAGGCGCGTCAGCGGATAGGAGATGACGAAGTACAGCGCCAGCATTGTGCCGAACACGAGCGCGGCCGAGAAGCCCTTGTTGTTGAGAACTTTGCCGGCGAACGTCAGCTCCACGACGCCGATCTGAGAGGCGAGCGCCGTATCCTTGATGAAGAGCACGAAGAAGCCGAATGCCGGCGGCAAGATGATGCGCCAGGCCTGCGGCAGTACGACGAGGCGCACGGTCTGCAGGAGCGAGAAGTTCATGGCCACCGCGGCATCCCACTGATTGCGGTGAACGGCTTCAAATCCGGCACGGATGATCTCGGAGAGAAATGCCGTCGCGATCAGGAATACCGCGATGCAGGCGACGACAAACAGGGAGAGGTCGAACCCGGAGAGTTGGAAGGCGAAAAACACGAGCATCAGCGTGACGAGGAAGGGAACCCGCCGGAACAGCTCCGTGAAAAGGATCGCGAGCGCCTGCGCGGGCCACCAGTACCATCCCGTCGGCAATCGGATGAGCGCAAGTGCGAGCCCGGCGATGACACCGGCGAGACATCCAACAGCAGAGAGTCCGATCGTCGCCAACATCGCCTTCGCGAGGAAAATCACGTTGTAATAGGAGAAAAATTGGGGGAGTTCCTCGATCAGGCGCGCCATCATGTTCAGATGATCCTCATACGGGCGCGGAACAGCACGCGACCGAGCACGGCCAGGATCGCCGTCGCGGCAAACGTGATCACGATGTACATCGCCGCAGTCACCGAGAAGATCTCGATGGAACGGAACGTCTGCGCGTTCACATTGAAGGCGCGGCCAGTCAGTTCCTCGACGCCGAATATCGCCGCCATCGACGTGCCGAGCGTCATCAAAATGTACTGGTTGGACAGCGGCGGAAAGAGCACACGGGCGACGTGCGGAAGGATCACGAAACGGATCTGGTCGACGCGGGAGAAACCGAGCGTCTCAGCAGCCTCCATCTCGGTCCTGCGCACGCTTTCGAAGCCGGCCCGCTGGATCTCGGTCAGGTAGGCACCGGCATTGAGCGTCATGCCGATCAGCACGGCCGCGTAGGAGGACAGCAGGATGCCGACGTCGGGCAGCGCAAAGTAGAGGAAGTAGATCTGGACGAGTTGCGGCGTGTTGGTGAAGAAGACCACGTAGCCGTCGATCACGCGTCGCAACATCGGCCCGCCGAATGATTTGCCGGCAGCACCAAGGGTGCCGAGCACGAGCCCACCGCAGAATGCGAGGAAAGCGATCTGCAGCGATAGCAGAGCGCCATCGAGCAGGACCGGTAGATACGGCCAGACCTGGCCGTACTGCAGCGTATAGCTCATGTCGCTCTGCTCATGCACCATGCCCGGAGCCGGGCATGAGGCGGCAAGAATTGCCCGGTGGTCCGACGTAGTCGATCGTCAGCGCGAGCCCGTGGCGGCCGGATGCACCGCCACGGGTCGACGCTCAGAAGCCCGGCCCAACACCCGTCGGGTAAAGCATCTTGATGCCGAACCACTTCTCCCACATCGCGTCGGTCTTGCCACGGCGCGCGAGTTCGAAGATCGCCACGTTGAGCCAATCTTTCAGTCCGGTCGCGCCCTTCGCGACGCCGAGGCCGCAGAAGTAGACGTCGACCGGTTTCTCGGCGAGCACCTTCCACTTCACGCCCTTGTGCTTGTTCATGTGCTCGCCGACAAAATCGACGACATCAAGCATCGCGTCACCGCGCCCTTGGGCCAGGGCTCGTATCACGTCGGGATAGTTATCGAGCTGCGTAACCTTCGCCTTCGGAAGGTTCTCGGTGATGAACTTGATGGGCGTCGTGCCACGCACCTGCACTAGCGTGACTGTCTCGGAATTGAGCTGCTTCCAGTCCTTGTAGGGCTTACCCTCGGTCGTGAGGATTCCGAAGACTTCGGTATGCACCGGCAGCGTGAAGTCGATCACCTTCGCCCGCTCCGGATTGCGCGTCATCGCACCCATCACGAAGTCGATCTTGCCAGAAGCGACGAATGGAATACGGTCGGGCGAGCCGACCTGCACGACCTGCAGCTTGACGCCCAGCATTCGTGCGATCTCTGTCGCATAGTCCACGTCGAAGCCGACGATCTCGTTCTTCTCGTTGAACTTGCCGAGTGGCGGGAGCGTCGGATTTACTCCGACCTTGATCACGCCCGACTTTATGATCTCGTCGAGGGTTCTGGCCTCGACCGCTGCCGGGAGTGCGAGTGCTGTGACAGCGGCGACCAGGGCCGCGAGTTTCAACCCGATACGTCTCATCGTGTGCGTCTCCCCGAACTTCACAACTACGGGGCATGCCCCGTCAGGCTTTCGACACGGTGAGTGTTCGCCCAACTGGCGGCAAAGTAAAGCATCAATAGGAGGTCATGCATGGTCGAAACTTCAGCTGCACGCATGCGTGGAGTGCAACGCAGCCGATCGGTGCACTTCACCGTCGATGGTGCGATCATGGAAGCTCACGAGGGCGAGATGCTCGCCGCGGCGCTGATGGCTGCGGGAAGGTGGCGGCTGCGGGCGAGCCCCCGTAGAGCCGACGGTCGTGGCGCGTTCTGCCTGATGGGTGTGTGTCAGGAGTGCGCGATCTTCGTCGACGGTCGGCTCGCACAGGCCTGCCGCGTCACGGTGAGGGACGGGATGATGGTCGAGTTGAAAGGCGTGCCGTGACCGGGCACGACGCGGACCTGATCGTGATCGGCGCAGGGCCGGCTGGGGCATCGGCTGCGCTGGCAGCGGTCAAAGCTGGACTGAAGGTCGTGCTGATCGACGAGGCGCATGCGGCAGGTGGCCAGATCTACCGGGCCCCGTCGTCTGCGCTCGCGGCCGGTTGCAGGAGCGCCGGTCGTGACGGGGCCGAGGGCGACCGACTGCGTGCGTCTCTCGCCGATGCCGAGGTCCGCTTCGTGCGCAACACCCGAGTCTGGTCGGTCAGCGAGCGATTCCGCGTCGATGCCGCAGGTCCGGACGGTGCGTGCTGCTTCCGGGCGCCGCGGCTGGTCGCTGCGAGCGGCGCGTACGAGCGCGTCGTGCCCTTTCCGGGTTGGACACTGCCGGGTGTGATGGGTCTCGCCGCCGCGACGATCCTGCTCAAGTCGGAGGCGATGCTGCCCGGCCGCAATGTCGTCGTGGCGGGTGCAGGGCCGCTGCTCGCAGCCGTCGCTTCCAAGGTCGCCCAGGCTGGCGGCGCGGTGGCGGCCGTGGTCGATGTCGCGCCGCGCAGGGAATGGCTCGCGATGGTGCCTGGGCTCGCATCGCGCGTGGACCTGCTGCGTGAGGGCGCCGGCTGGGTGCTGAACCTCGCGCGTCGTGGCGTCCCCTATTACGCAGCCAGTGCGATCCAGAAGGTCGAACGATCCGGCTCGGCGTTCGTCGTCACGATTGGCCGCGTGACGGCAGAGGGGGCACGCATCGGCGGCGAGCCAGCAGCTGTGATCGAGGGGGTCGATGCCGTTCTCGTCGGCAATGGGCTGGTGCCCGGCGGCGAGATCACGAAGCTCTGTGGCGCTGAGCATTTCTACGATCGGCTCGCCGGAGGATGGGTGCCCGTCCTCGACGCATGCGGTCGCACGTCGATTTCGGGACTCTACGCGACCGGTGACGGCGCTGCGATCCGCGGTGCCGCGCCGGCGCTGGTGAGCGGCGCTCTGGCCGGTCTCGCCGCGGCGCGAGATTCAGGCCGCATCGACAATGAAGTTTTCGAACGGCTGTCACAGCCGCTAAAAAACGATGCGCGGCGCCTCGCCCCTTTCGCGCGCGCCGTCGCCAGCATGATGGCGCTCCGTCCAGCGCAGGTTGCCGACATCGCGCCCGATACGATCGTGTGTCGGTGCGAGGACGTGACGCGCGCCGAGATCGAGACCGCTCTCGATGACGGTGCCGTCGATGTCAACCAGGTGAAGCACTTCACCCGCTGCGGCATGGGACCGTGCCAGGGCCGCATGTGCGGCGATGTCGTGGGGGAACTCGTCGCGCGCCGGGTGGGCAGCCGCGAGGCAGCGGGCGTCTGGACACCGCGCGCGCCGCTGCGGCCAGTCGCGCTCGGCGAACTCGTCGGGAGCTACACCTACGACGATATTCCGATCCCGAGGCCAGCGCCGCTATGACCGACTGTTACGATCTCGTCGTGATCGGCGGCGGCATCAACGGCGCAACAGTCGCACTCTTCGCGGCCCGAGGAGGCATGCGCGTAGCGCTCATCGAGCGTGACCAGATCTGTCGCGGTGCATCCGGCGTCAACGCCGGCACACTGACGATGCAGATGACGCGCGTCGCCTTGATACCCTACGCTCTGGCCGCCCACGCGATGTGGGTGTCAGCGCCGGCATGGCTCGGACACGATGTCGGGGTAGTGGTCTGTGATGGCCTTTCACTTGCGTTCACGGAACGTGAGGAGGAACTGCTGACCTATCGCGCCGCTCGTCGTCGCGAGGCAGGCGCGCCGATCGAAATCGTGACTGGCGCGGCGGCCGGCCGGATCGAGCCCGGTCTCGGGAAAGGCGTGCGGGTCGCCGGCTGGTGCCCCGTCGACGGCTACGCGAACGCGTACCTCACCGGGCTTGCGTACCGGCGTGCGCTGTCGGAGAGCGGCGTTGCGCTGATGGAGAGGACCACCGCGACGGGCGTCGAGACGATCGCGCCGTACACCATCGCGACGAATGGTGGCCCGGTGCGAGGTCGGCGCTTGGTCGTCGCCGGTGGCGTGTGGATCGAGCCTATGCTCTCGTGGCTCGGCGTGCGGCTGCCGATCAAGGTGCTCGTCAATCAGCTCTCCGTGACGGAGCGTGTGGCGCCGGTCATGCGCACGCAGGTCGGCATCGCATCGGGGCTGCTGTCCCTGAAGCAGTTTCCGCACGGCACGGTCGTCATAGGCGGAGGATGGCAGGGCTGGGGCGACCGCGAGACGGGTCGGAGCGGGATCGTGCCCGACAGCATCATCGGCAACGTCAGGCTGGCCTGCCACGCCATACCGGCTCTTCAGTCGGCGCGTCTGGCGCGCTCATGGACCGGCTTCGAGGCCGAGACAGCCGACGCGCTACCGGTCGTCGGGCCGGTGGCGGGCATCCCCGACGCGTACGTCTGCGGTTCGATCCACTCCGGGTACACGAGCGGGCCCTATCTTGCGAAACTGCTCGCGACGCAGATCCTCGGCGGCGCACCGGAACGCTCGCTCTTTCCACCGGATCGCCTGCTCGACGCGCCGACCGACGCCGTGACGTCGATCATCCCAGCGGAGACCTCCGAACGATGACTGCCAATCAACAGTTTCATGGTGTGCACGCGGCCACGGTCTGCCCGATGAGGGCGGACTTCTCGTTAGACGAGAAGGTTCTTGTCGACCACGTCTCGACGGTCGCCGGCGCGCCGGGTATCCGCGGACTGCTCGTCAACGGTCATGCTGGCGAGAACTTCGTGCTGACACGCGACGAACTCAGGCGCATCATCGCTCTTGTCCGAGGTGCCGTGCCAAAGGCGTGTTGGCTGACCGCCGGTGTCAACGCCGAATCGAGCCTTGAGGCCGCCCGCATCGCGGCGGATGCCGAGGCGGCCGGCGCGAATGCGTTGCTGGTCTTCCCGCCGAACAGCTGGGGCCTCGGTCACGACATCGGCATGGTGCTCGCCCACCACGAGCACATCATGACGGCCAGCGCGCTGCCGATCGTGCTCTACCAGGCCCCGGTCGGCGCCGGCCGGATGGCCTATGCTCCATCGACGATCGAAGCTCTGGTCGCCAATCCGCGCGTTGCCGCGATCAAGGAAGGAAGCTGGGAGGTCGCGACATACGAGCAGAACATGCGGCTCGTAAAGGCACGGCGACCGGACATCGCGGTTCTCGGCTCCGGCGACGAGCATCTCTTGACAAGCTACCTCATCGGCAGCGACGGGGCGCAGGTGAGCCTGGCGGCCATCGTGCCGGAGCTGATCGTGGCGCTCGACGTGGCTGTGCGGGAGAGGCGGTGGGACGAAGCGCGCCGGCTGCACGAGCGGATCTACCCGCTTTCGGTGGCGATCTATCGTAGGGCGCCGGGCAACCGTGCGACCGCCCGGCTCAAGGCCTGCCTGCACATCCTCGGCCGCCTGCCGCACGCCGGGGCACGCCCGCCGATCCAGCCGATCCCGGCCGATGAACACAGCGCTCTCGAACATGCGCTTCGTCAGGCGATGACACCGAGCTAGTTCCGGCCGGCAACGGCGACGAGGGTTGCGACAACGCGCTCGCCGAGACGATCGACGGTTCGACACGATCGAGGTGACGCGGCGGCGCGGGGCGTGGCGCTCGAGCCGACGGCGAGCGGCCAGTCGTGGCTCGCCGTCGAACTCCACGACATCGCTGTCGCCTTCGCCGTCGAAATGGGGCGCCTCGCTGACGCGAGCGCCGGCCTCGATAGTTTCGGCCAGCTCACCATCACCCAGGATGGCGCCGGCGTATTGATCTCCGTCACCGCCACACCGACCGAAACCATCCGCGTCGAGAATGCGCTGGTGGCACAGTTCTCGGCGAGCGATCGATTAAGGGTTGATCGACCGGACATCATGTGTTTGTTTCGCATTCAGCGGAAAATCTGAGCGCCGTCCAATTCCAGGATCGGTGAAGACTGCTTGTTTGCCCATTTCATTCGAACGATTCCAAATAACCTTTGTGGTCGCGCATGCGCTCTTCGTTCTCGTTCTCATCGAGTCTAAGGAACTTGTGATATGCCCTTAACGCCCACGCCCATCACCGGCGACATCCAGGTCAACACGACGACCGCCAACGCCCAGCGCTTTTCGTCGATTGCGGCGTTGGACGGTGGCGGCTTCGTCGTCACATGGACGAGCTTCGACCAGGATGGCAGCACCTACGGCATCTACGGCCAGCGCTACGACCCGGCGGGCGTCGCCGTCGGGAGCGAGTTCAATGTCAATACCTTTACCACCAATAGTCAGCTCTATTCGTCGATCGCGGCGCTGCGGATGGCGGCTTCGTCGTCACGTGGTCGAGTATCGGTCAGGATGGCAGCAACTATGGCGTCTACGGCCAGCGCTACGACGCATCGGGCGCCGCCGTCGGCAGCGAATTTCAAGTTAATACCTTCGCTACTAATCAGACCTTTTCCAGCGTGGCGGGGCTGGATAGTGGCGGCTTCGTCGTCACGTGGTCGTCTCTTCTCCAGGACGGTAATGACTACGGCATCTACGGCCAACGCTTCGACGCGGCGGGTGCCGCCGTCGGCAGTGAGTTCAAGGTCAACACCCACACGACCGGTAGTCAGAACTATTCCAGCGTGGCGGCGCTGGACGGCGGCGGCATCGTCGTCACATGGACGAGCTTCGGCCAGGACGGCAGCGACCTACGGCATCTACGGTCAGCGCTACGACGCATCGGGCGCCGCCATCGGCAGTGAGTTCAAGGTCAATACCTACACCACCAGTATGCAGACCTTTCCCAGCGTGGCGGCGTTGGACGGTGGCGGCTTCGTCGTCACGTGGACGAGCTTCGACCAGGATGGCAGCTCCTACGGCATCTACGGCCAGCGCTACGACCCGGCGGGCGTCGCCGTCGGGAGCGAGTTCAATGTCAATACCTTTACCACCAATAGTCAGCTCTATTCGTCGATCGCGGCGCTGGACGGTGGCGGCTTCGTCGTCACGTGGTCCAGCTTCGAGCAGGACGACAGCAACTATGGCGTCTACGGCCAGCGCTACGACGCATCGGGCGCCACCGTGGGCAGCGAATTCAGGCTCAACGAGGTCACGGACGGTCGTCAACTCGGAGAGACTTTCTACGGCTCGGAGACCACTGCCGTGCTTGCCGACGGCACGCTGGTCTCGACGTGGACCGGCTCCGGCACCGAAGAAGTCTTCGTCCGCCTGTTCGATGTGCCGCCGTCGAACATCAATACCGCCCCGAGCTTCGCGGTGGGCGGCGATGGGGCGGTGACGACTGATATTGCGGGCTCATCAGATTTCGGGAGCGATGTCGTCGTCCAAGCTGACGGCAAGATCGTCGTGACTGGTTACAGCTTCGCGGGCTCCAATCATGACTTCGCCCTTGTGCGCTACTCCGCCGATGGCGCGCTGGACACGACGTTCGGCAGCGGCGGTATTGTGACGACGCCTGTTGGCAGCGCCAACGACATTGCTTACAGCGCCGCCCTGCAGCCGGACGGCAAGATTGTGGTCGCTGGATCCACCAGCAACGGCTTCGATGATTTCGCTGTTGTCCGCTACAACGCGGACGGCACGCTCGACACCAGCTTCGGTGGCGGCGACGGCATCGTTACCACATCGTTCGGGATCACGGACGAACTTGGGTTCAGCGTCACCTTGCAACCGGACGGCAAAATCGTCGTCGCCGGATATGCCTCCATTGGTGCCAACAATAACGTCGCTCTCGTCCGTTACAATGCCGACGGCTCGCTCGACACCAGCTTCGGTGGCGGCGATGGCATCGTCACCACGCTGGTCGGCAGCTCGGACGATTTTGGCGAGAGCGTCACACTGCAGTCGGACGGCAAGATCGTCGTCGCCGGGGAAACCTTCAATGGCACCGACTACGACGTTGCCCTCCTCCGCTACACCGCCGATGGCACGCTGGACGCCACGTTCGGCAGTGGCGGCATCGTCACGACCCCGGTCGGCAGCGGCCAAGACCTGGGTCGAAGTGTATTCGTACAGCCGGATGGCAAGATCATCGTCGCCGGGTACAGCGATATCGGCCCAAACTTCGATTTCACGCTGCTTCGCTACAACGATGACGGCACACTGGATACTGGTTTTGGCGGTGGCGACGGCATCGTGACCACGGCGGTCGGTACTGGAAGCGATCTCGGCACCAGCGTCGTGCTTCAGCCCGATGGGAAGATTATCGTCGCTGGACGCAGCGGGGGCTCGAACTTGGATTTTGCGGTCGTCCGTTACACCGCCGACGGCGCGCTGGATACAAGCTTCGGCGGCGGCGACGGTATCGTAATCCTGCTGGTCGGCATTGGGAACGACATTGGTCTCAGCGTTGCACTCCAGCCTGACGGCAAGATCGTCATGTCGGGTAGTAGCTTTCAGCCGGCCAACCTTGAAGACTTCGCCCTCATCCGCCTCAACGCCGATGGCACGCTCGACGAGACGTTCGACGCGGCGAACACGCTCGGCGGGACGGTGGGCTTCACCGATCATGGTTCGGCCACTGTGCTCGACAACGACGCGGCGGTGTTCGATTTCGAACTCGCCGCACAGGGCGACTACGCGGGCGCGACGCTGACGCTGGCCCGCCAGGGCGGTGCCAACGCGCTCGACGTGTTCGCCGGCTCTGGCGCGCTGTCGCTGACGGCGGGCGACGTGATCCTGTCGGGCGTGACCATCGGCTCGTTCACCAACAGCGGCGGCACGCTGGTCATTACGTTCAATTCGGACGCGACGCAGGGCCGCGTCGACGAGGCGATGCGGCTCATCACCTATGAGAAGTCACTCGTGCTGGCCGACGAGACGTTCGATGTCGCCTGGACGTTCTCCGACGGCAACGCGGGCGCGCAAGGGACGGGCGGCGCGCTTTCAGCGTCCGGCACGACCACGATCGACGTCACCAACGTCGTCACCAACGTCGATGTCCCCGGCACCAGCGCCGCCGACCAGGGCCTCGCCACGGCGGAGGACGAGCACTTCACCGGCACCGACCTCGCCAACCCGTCGAAGCCGAGGAAGCTCGTCAATTACGTCGACAGCACCGATGGCGTGACGGTCCACCTCGCGACGCACACCAGCGCGGGCAGCACCGCTTCGGGCGGCTTCGCTGAGGGCGACTTCTTTACCGACATCAACTTCGTCGCCGGCTCGAACTTCGCCGACCAACTCACCGGTGACGGCCTCGCCAACACATTCATCGGCTTTGCGGGCGACGACGTGCTCGACGGCGCAGGCGGCAACGATATCCTCGACGGGCGTGCGGGCGCCGACACGCTTAACGGCGGCGACGGCGACGACGCGCTGCTGTTCGACGGCGACGACACGCTCTCGGGCGGTAACGGCAACGACTACGCCGCGGTCGCCGGCACGGCCGGCGTGACGATGGCGTTCACCAGGCGATGAGCATCGAGACGGTTCTCGGCGGCGACGGTGCCGACACGTTCGACGCGTCCGGCATGACGGGCGCGATCACGCTGCAGGGCCGCCTCGGTGCCGACCACCTGATCGGCGGTATCGCCGGCGACATCATCTTCGGCGGCGTCGATAGCGATGTCGACACGCTCGACGGCGGCAACGGCAACGACACGCTGCTGTTCAACACCGGCGACATTCTGCTCGGCGGCGCCGGCAACGACACCGCCGTCGCCGATGATCCGACCAGCGCCGGCGTGACGCTGGTGCTCGGCGCCGGCCACGGCATCGAGACCGTGCTCGGCGGCGCCGGCAACGACACGCTCGATGCCTCGGCGTCGACCACCAGCGTGCAACTGCACGCCCGCGGCGGCACCGACACGCTGATCGGCGGTGCCGTCAACGACCTCCTCTACTTCGACGGCGCCGGCGACCAGCTGACCGGCGGTGGCGGCACCGACATCGCGGTGGCCGTCGACCCGACCAGCGCAGGCACCTCGGTCACCATCCTCGCCGGTGTCGAGGTCGTCTACGGAGCAGGCGGCGCCGACGTCATCGACGCCTCGGCAACGACGGCCGCGAACCTCGATACGCGCCTCAATCTCTACGGCAACGCCGGCAGCGACGTCATCACGGGCGGCTCGGCCAACGACAGCCTCTACGGCGGCGCCGACGCCGACACGCTCGACGGCGGCGACGGCAACGACGTTCTGTTCTTCACCACCGGCGACACGCTGATCGGCGGCAACGGCAGCGACTACGGCGTCGCCGAGGATCTTGCCGGCGCGAGCGTGGCGCTCGGTGCGACGTCGGGCGTCGAGGCGCTGTACGGCAACGTCGGCGGTGACACGCTCGATGCTTCCGCGATGACGACGCGCGTCACGCTGGACGGCCGGGCCGGCAACGACACCATCATCGGCGGCACGGCGAGCGACCTCCTGTTCGGCGGCACGGGCAACGACACCATCACGGGCGGGGCCGGCGGCGACTTCTTCTACTTTGCGAATGGCTTCGGCACCGACACCATCACCGACTTCGAGGACGGCAGCGACCGGTTCAACCTCGCCGCCATCAGCGGCCTCGACAATTTCGACCAGCTCACCATCACCCAAGACGGCGCCGACGTCGTGATCTCCGTCACCGCCACCCCTGCCGACACCATCCGCGTCGAGGGCGCGTTGGTGGCACAGTTCTCCGCGAGCGATTTTTTCTTCTGAAGTGGCGAGGGATCGGACCAAGGGGTGATCCGCGGCAAGCGCCTGCGCACGACCGCGAGCGACAAAGCCGCCGCCTGTCCGCTCGATCTCGTCAATCACAAGTTCCGGGCGCCGATTTCATGCGCGCGGAAAGCACATGCCGTCAGATCGGCCGTGTCGTCGAGCGGCAGCTCCTGGCCCTCCTCCTCAACGCCTCCAAGGTCCGTCTCGGACCACCGCGACGATTGGGGGGAGCACGCTCGACCTCGTGTGTCCAGCGCGCGACGCGGCAAGTGTCCGCTACCGGAGGTCGAGCGACCGCGTCGATCCGTTGCTCACAGGGCGGAAGATGGGGGTGCCGCGACGTCCGGGATCTCTGCCTCGTCGCATTTCCCGCGGCGAAGCGATGGTTGCCCACAAGGAGGGGTTCGCCGGTGTGCCGTTGCTTGCGAGCGGCACTGTGCGCCGGCCGCTCAACCTGCAGGTCGGCGCCGCCATTCAACAACCTCCTCGGTCGATGCATCCAAGGCTCCGGAAACGATTTCATGTGTCAGGTCGGCGGCCCTGAATAGTGCGTCCCTGAAAACCTTGTCGCGCGTATCCTCGGGCGTCAGCACGAGCCGGGTCGCCGCGCCCGGCTCGTTGAAGCCGGCAACGAGGCGGAAGGCGGGGATGCCGGCACGCGCGAAGTTGGCGTGATCCGAGCTGATGTGCATCGGCCGGTAGAGGCCGAGCGGGAGGCCGACTGCCTCCGCCCGCGCGAGCAGGAAGGGCTCGAGCCCGGCGAAACCGCTGGTCAGGGCGGTGAGCATGTCGCCCACGCCGACCGAGTCGATGTTGACGTTGAGCGCGATGGCGTCGCGCGCGCCCTCGCTCAGGGTGGTGACGTAGTGGGCCGAGCCGGTCAACGCCCACTCTTCGACATTGAAGAGCATGACGCGCAGTCCGCGCCGGTGCGGCCTCCCAGCCGCGGCGATCCTGCGCGCGACCTCGAGCACCACCGCTAGCCCCGTCGCGTTGTCGATGGCGCTCTCGCCGATATCGTGCCCGTCGATGTGGGCCGAAAGCACGAGCCACTCGTCCGCGCGGCCGGGCATCTCGAACGACAGGTTGACGGCCTCCGCCGGCGCCTCCGCGGTCTCGACGACGATGCGCGCGGTCGGCCTGCCGCCGGCACGCCTGCGCAACATGCCGCGCGGTCTCCGGCGAGATCCCGAGCGCCGGAATGCCCGGCTCAGCGCCACGGCCCGAGGAGCCTGCCACGAGATGCCCGGCCGCCGGACCGGCAATGAGAAAGCCGACGGCGCCGGCGTCGACCGCCATGCGATACTTGATCCGTCGATGGATGGTGCCGGCGGCAAACATCAGCTCATGTCGGACAAGCGCGATGCGACCGCCGATCTCCTCGGCGTGGCTCGCGAACTCCTCGGCGTGCCTCGCCCAAGGTCGACGACCTCCGCCTCGACGCCTGCCGGCGGCGTCGCGGCCGACCGCACCAGCACCTTGCAGGCATGATCCTCGCCATGCGCCAGCAATCGGCCGCGCACGGCACGCCAACCCGCGTAAGGCGTCGCGATCCGCTTGCAGGTGGCGCCAGTGGCAGCACGCCGAGCCGTCTCGAGCAGCGCCGTCGCGCCCTGCTCGCTCGGCGTCCCCGAAAGCCGTCCTCCGCTATCGCAGATGCGATTGAACTCGTCCCACATGGTCGCCCCGTCCGGGACACCACTCGCGCGATCCGTCTCAGCCATGGTTCAATCGAGCTCCCTGATGCTGGGGCCAGCCCGCAGCCTCTCGTCCAGCATATCGAGAAGCGTGCACGCGATCCGCGTGAGCGGTCGCTGCGAGCTGAAGAAGACACCGATCTCGTAGTCGATGCGAGGCTCGAAGCGTCGCACCTCGAGGCCCGTCGCCTGGAACGTGGCGGCCGACCAGCAATCGACGACGGAGACGCCGAGGCCGGCTGCGACGATACCGCAGATCGAACTGAAGTACTCGACCTCGGCGACCATCTTGTACTCGGCGCCGGCCTCGACGATCGCGTTGCGGATGCGATGGCCGATCAGACGGCCTTGCGCCATGCTGACATAGGGCAAGCCCGAAAGGTCCGCCGCGGTGATCGTCCGGTTACGTGCCAGCGGATGTCCGCGCGGCACGATCGCCACGCACTCGACAGCGTACTTTCGCACCTCGATGTCGGTCAGCTCGATCGGCAATTCGGCGATGCCGATATCGACGGCGGCGGCCTCGAACGTGCCGCGCACCTCTTCCGACGTCCGGTTGATCATCTTGACGGTGGCGCCCGGGTGGAGGGCGAGGAGGCGGGCGACCAGCGCGGGCAGCACCGAGATCGATGCACTGGGGTGGCTGGCGACGACGATCTTGCCTGCGGTGCCGGTACGGATCGCCTCCGCGACCCGTTCCAGGCGATCGATCATGCCGAGCGCCTGCATCACCTCGCGGTGGAACGCATGGCCTTCCGCGGTCGCCCTGATGCGGCCGCCCGAGCGGTCGAACAGCGCGAACCCGACGATCGTCTCCAGCCGTGCGACCTGCGCGCTGACCGCCGGCTGGGTCACCCCCAGCACCTCCGCCGCGCGCGTGATCGAGCGGTTCTGCATCACCACGCGGAAGGCATCTAACAGTTTGACATCCATCATCAAGTCTTCCGATGCGCCTAATTGGCGAGCACGTGATTGCCCGCAATTGTTGCACTAATAATCTGTTTTTTCAATATGTTGTTGACATAACCGAATTCTATGTACTCTAATTGCGTCCAGGCGGCGGTGGCGCTTCGCGCACATACGGATCCGCCGGCGAGACAGGCGGGTGCTTACATGCCGCAAGTCGAACTGATGCGCGCCGAGGCCATCGACAAGCGGTTTGGCTCCAATCTGGTGCTGAACCACGTGACGCTGCCGGTGAGCGAGCGCGAGGTGGTGTGCGTGGTCGGCCCGTCGGGGTCCGGCAAGACGACGCTGCTGCGCTGCCTCGCGCTGTTGGAGCAGCCGACCGGCGGGCGCATCGTCATGAGCGGCGAGACGATCGCGGCCCCCGTTGCCGACGCTGCCATCAAGGCCGCGCAACGCAAGGTGCGCGCCGATATCGGCATGGTGTTCCAGCACTTCAATCTGTGGCCGCACATGACGGTGCTCGAGAACATCGTCGAGGCGCCGATCAGGGTCCGGGGCACGGCGAAGGACGAGGCGGTCGCCGCCGCCGAGCAGCTGCTCGACAAGGTCGGCCTCGCCGACAAGCGCGATGCCTATCCGGCGCGGCTCTCCGGCGGCCAGCAGCAGCGCGTCGCCATCGCGCGTGCGCTGGCAATGAACCCGAGAGTGATGCTGTTCGACGAGGCGACATCCGCACTCGATCCCGAGCTCAGGCGCGAGGTGCTGCTGGTGATGCGTCAGCTCGCGGCCGAGGGCATGACGATGCTCATCGTCACCCACGAGATGGGATTTGCTCGCAACGTCGGATCGCGCGTCGTCTTCATGGATCACGGCGAGATCGTCGAAGAGGCGACGCCCGAGAGGTTCTTTACCGCACCGGGCACAGAGCGTGCGCGGCGCTTCCTGCAGTTGTTCGAGGATTAGTCGAGAGAGTAAGGAGCCCCACATGCCGAAATTTGCTACCAACATGCTCTTCGCTGCGGCAGCACTTAGTGTCGCGATGCTTTCCGGACTCGCGGCCAACGCACAGCAACCGAGTTCCCGGCTCTACGAAGTGACCAAGTCCGGCAAGCTCAGGGTGTGCCAGTACCCGCTCTACTATTCGATCTCGCACCGCAATCCGAAGACCGGCCAGATCGAGGGGATCGATGCCGACCTGTCGAAGGAACTCGCCAAGGAACTCGGGGCCACGCTCGAGATCGTCGAATCGAGTTTCGGGACTTTCATCGCCGACCTGCAGACCGGAAAGTGCGAGATCGGCATGTTCGGCATCGGCGCGACGCTGAAGCGGGCACAAGCCGTCGCGTTCTCCAAACCATACTTGCTGACCAGCATCTACGCCGTCGTGCGCAAGGGCGGCAAGGTCAAGACCTGGGTCGACATCGATCAGCCGGGCGTCCGCGTTGCCGTAACGCTCGGCAGCTATATCGAGCCGTTCATGAAGGGCTATCTCAAGAAGGCGTCGCTTCTGGTGGTGGCGCCGCCCGCCACGCGCGAAGGGGAACTGGTTGCCAACCGCGCCGACGTCATCATGACCGACTATCCGACTGCGGTGAAGGTGACGGCGGAATTCGACTGGGCCCAGACTGTCGAGCCGACCGAAACTCTGCGACTGACACCCTACGCCTACGTTGTGCCGCAGGGCGACCAGATCTGGCTCAACTACGTCAATCTCTTCGTCGACACGATCAAGCTCGACGGACGGTTGAAGCACTATGCGGAAAAGAACAAGCTCGGCCCCATCGTGGCGCCTTGATCCTTTCTCGCGATTGACGATCACCCCGGGCCCTCGGGTCCGGGGTTTGCATGCAGCCCTGGAGCGGACCAATGACAGCCTACCAGTTCCGCTGGGACATCATCGGGCAGAACCTGGACTTCCTACTGTCCGGACTGCAGATGACGCTGATTGTTTCGGCCATCACGTTGGTATTCGCCATTGTCGGCGGCCTCGTGCTCGCGCTCATGGACATGTCGCCGTTCCGGCCGGTGCGCCTGATCGGCATCAGCTTCGGAGAGCTGATCCGCAACACACCGATCCTGGTGCAGATCCTCTGGGTCTACTACGTGCTGCCGATGACCCTCGGCATCAACATCAACGCACTGACCGCGCTGATCATCGGCCTGACCGTCTACTCGTCGGCCTTCATCGCCGAGGTTTACAGGGCCGGCATCCAGGCCATTCCGAAGGGTCACAAGGAAGCAGCCCAGGTGCTCGGCCTGTCGCCGACCCAAACGTTCTTCCGCATCGTGCTGCCGCAGGCCGTGCGCATGACGCTGCCGCCGCTCGCCGCCAATTTCGTGCAGCTGATCAAGTACTCTTCGCTCGGCTCGGTCATCTCGGTGAGCGAGATCACCCGTCGCGGCATGGAATTGTCGGCATCGACATTCCGGCCACTCGAGATCTTCACCTTCATCGCCGTCGTCTACTTCATGATCTGCTGGCCGTTGGCCATGAGCATCCGCCTTTGGGAGCGGCGTCTCGCCGCGCGTTGAATGGCGCCCGCAATACTGGAGTAATCGCACGATGATTGATGTTCGAACGCTGGAGGCGACGGAACTTTACGCCGGCCCTGCCACCTTCATGGGCGTGCCGCACACGACAGACGCGAGCGGCAGGGGCGCGGCGATCCTCGGCTGTCCGTTCGACTGCGGCACCCATCCGTTCCGCGTCGGCTCGCGCCAGGGACCACAATCGATCCGCGCGCAGTCCGGCCTCGTACGCCGCTACCAGTCCGAATACGCCGACTACGACGCGCTAGAACGCCTCGGCGTCGTCGATTGCGGTGACGTCAGGCTCGTGCCGTCGCGCATGGTCGACGCTTTCGACCGCATCGAGGAGGCGGCTTACCGGATCGCGGCGACCGGTGCGGTGCCGGTCGGCTTCGGCGGCGACGGCAGCGTCTCGCTGCCGCTGGTTCGCGCTGCGAGCCGGGTGCATCCGAACCTCGCCGTGCTGCACATCGATAGCCACACCGACGCCTACGAAGTCGACGCCGAGCACCCCTATGACGCGGCGACACAGTTCACGCACGCAGCACTCGAGCAGCGTGTGAGCGCCAGCGCATCATTCCACATCGGCCTGCGCGGGTCGACGACGCGGCAGGGCGTCTACGCGCATGGCAAGGCGATGGGCTACAACCTCCTGACGATGCGCGAGTTCTGGCAGATCGGACCCGACGCCGTCGTCGCCGACATAATCGCCAAGGTCGGCGGCCGGCCAGTCTACCTTTCCTGGGATATGGACGTGTTCGATCCGTCCTGTGCGCCGGGCGTGTGCACGCCTGTATGGGGAGGCTTCTCGGCGCGCGAGGGGCTCGATTTCCTGCGCCGGCTCGGCGTACTCGAAATCGTCGGGGCCGATGTCAACACGGTGAGTCCGCCGCAGGACGTCAACGGTGCGACGGCCTTCCTCGCGGCGGCCGTGACCTACGAAATGCTGCTGATGATCGAAGCGCGCAAATCGGGAGGAGCGCGTGGCTGAGCCCGTGCTGGCGAATGCCGCCTCCCTGCGTGCGGCGGTGCTGGCCCGCCTGCCGCTGCTGATCGAGATGACGCAAGCACTCGTTCGCGCGGACAGTCAGACCCCACCGAGCGATACGGGTGCGACGGCCGACATCGTCGCCGGCTATCTTGCCAAATGCCCGCAGATCGAGATCCAGCGGCTTGTGAGCGAGCAGCCGGTGGTCAATCTCGTCGCTCGGCTGTCCGGAGGCTTGCCGGGGCCAAGGCTGATCCTGAACGGACATCTCGACACCTATCCCATCGGCGATCACGCGAATTGGAGCGACGATCCGTTGAGCGGCGCTGTTCGCGATGGCCGCCTCTATGGTCGCGGATCGGCCGACATGAAGGGTGGCGTCGCGGCGCTGATGCTTGTCATGATGATGTTCGCCGAACATCTCCGGCCGTTCCCTGGCGAGCTCGTTCTGGCGCTTGCCGGTGACGAGGAGTCGATGGGAGAGCTTGGCACGCAGCATCTCATCGACACAGTGCCGCTGGTTCGTGGCGATGCTGTGCTCGTCGCCGATGTCGGCTCGCCCAACGTGCTGCGGTGTGGCGAGAAGGGGATGATCTGGCTCGACCTGGACGCGCGCGGCCGCTCCGCGCATGGCGCCCATGTCCACCGCGGCGACAATGCAATCCTGAGCCTGATGGCAGCGATCGCCGCTATTCGCGAACTCGAGCATCTGCCGGTCGCGATCCCGGATGCTGTCCGGCGGACTATGGCTGCGGCCGAGGACGTCTCCGAGCCGCTCGGCGGCGCCGGCGAGCGCGCCACGATGGAGCGCGTCACCGTCAACGTCGGGCAGATCGGCGGCGGCGTATCGGCCAACCTGGTGCCCGAGCAGGCGTGGGCCAAGCTCGACATCCGCCTGCCGATGGGCACCTCGGTCGCGCTCGTCGAAGGCGAGATCGGGCGTCGCCTCGCGGCCCATCCCAATGTATCGGCGACGATCACCCGGCGTTATGAGCCGACCTGGACGGAGCCGTCGCACCCGATCGCCAAGGCCTGCCTCGCGGCCGCCGCCGAGGTGGTTCGAGCCGACGTGCGCATCAACATGCGCGTCGGAGCGTCCGATGCACGGCTCTGGCGTCGCGCCGGCATTCCGACCATCGTCTGCGGCCTGACGCCCCACAATCTCGGCGCGGCGGACGAGCACCTCGAGATCGCGGAACTGCCGAGACTGGCAGCAATCCACGCCTTGGCGGCAGCGAAATTTCTCGGCTGTTCGTGATCTAGGAAAGCATTTGGGACCAAGCCACCCGATCGGCAACGACAACTGGCGCCTCAATCTGCGAGCCTGGCCGGCGGACAGACCACGGACAGCAAGCGGGAGACCGTGCCCGGACAGTTCTGGTGCGCACACTGTTGGGGGAGGCCCGTCAGAGCGCCCCGAAACTCACGACGACCGGTCGCCGCCCCAATGACGGCAAGTGCGATGGTCCGGCCGCGCTCCGTGCCCTACGTTGGGCAGATCGGGTCCGGGAGGGATATCGAGCTTGAAGGAGTGCACGATGTCTTCCCACCAGAACACCAGCAAAGCACCTGCCGTCGTCGGTATCGATATCGGTAAGTCGACGTTTCACCTGATCGGCCAAGACACGCGCGGCAAGATCGTCATGCGCGCCAGGGTCTCGCGTGGCCAACTGTTCGAGCGTCTGGCCAACACACCGAAGTGCATGATCGGCATGGAGGCCGGCGCCGGCGCGCATCACGTTGCGCTCGTTGCGGAATGGCGGGATCTGGAACAGCGAATCGAACTCTTGACCGAAGACATCGAAGCTTTGACAGCGGACGATGAATCCTGTCGCAGGCTGATGACGATCCCAGGCATCGGCGTCATCACATCAAGCGCTGTCGTCGCAGCGATCGGTACTGGCGGTGGCTTCAGGCAAGGCCGGGACTTCGCCGCCTGACTTGGCCTCGTGCCCAAGCAGATATCGACTGGCGGGCGCACGAAACTCGGCGGCATCTCGAAGCGCGGCAATGTCTATCTGCGCACGCTCTTCATCCAGGCTGCACATCTGATCCTAGCGCGACGGCCGGCTGCGGCGCAGCCGGCGCTGATGCCGTGGATCGAGAAGGCCACGCGACGCATGCCACACCGCAATCTTCTGGCGACGGCGCTGGCGAACCAACTAGCGCGCATCGCCTGGGCTGTGCTGGCACGCGGGCAGGACTATCGACCGATCGCGAGCCCCGCATGAGCGCCCGACACATCCAGGCTGCCGCCGTGCTCGGCGCCGTCAAGACCAAGCCTGCGGCGGCTCTACGAGCCGGTCTTGACCGCACCTGTGCGCGTCGGCGTGACGTCGACGTGGCCGGGACGGAAGAATGCGCCGCAGGGACCGAACATAAGATTGCAGCCGTAGAGTAGCAAACAGGAGGCTCTCTTCCCGCCGAGACTGCAAGTGGTCAACGAGATGGACGAACGGTCTGCCCGTCGCACCCAAATGGCTCAGCAGAGAAACGGCTCTTCGAAGTCTATCGGCTTGTAAGCCCTGGATGCGCGCGGATCCCAACTTGGCCCGGAGCAAATGCTCCACTCCAGTGGTCTGATACATTGACGCAGCACTCACGTTCGTTCGGTCTCACCGATCTCTTGCAACGCGCGGCCGGACCAGCCCAGACCTTCGGCCAGCCAAGACCTGAGACGACAGCCGTGCTCCAAGTCCGGGCGCGCGCAAAGTGTGGTCCTGTTGCTTCGCTCGCGTGGACAGCAGGTGCACATCAACGGCATACGACGCCGATCTTGGCATCGCAATTGTCGCCTTAAGGCGCTGATTTCATTGGTGCCGGCTACAGGATTTGAACCTGTGACCCCCTGATTACAAATCAGGTGCACTACCGCTGTGCTAAGCCGGCTTCGGGGCTCTATAGCCGTATCGGGGGGAGAGTTCCAGTGCTCGCGCCGGTGCGGCAGGCTGACGGCCCTGCTGCCCCGTCCCGCAAGGCTCGTCAGCGCGGACTACTCGGCCGGCGTGCCGTGACCAGAGGCACGGCGCAGCGCGAATGTCTCGGCCATCGAGGCGAAGACGAAGCGCGGCGCCATCACTAGATAGCGCCTCCACAGGCGACGCGGCTCGGAGGCGAGGCGATGCAGCCACTCGAGGCCGCCGCGCTGCATCCAGAGCGGCGCGCGGCGGATGCGGCCGGTGTGGAAGTCGAATGCCGCGCCAATGCCTACCGAGACCACGCCGTTCAACCGGTGCGCGTTCTGGTGCATCCAGACGTCCTGCTTCGGGATGCCGAGGCCGACCCATAGGATGTCGGTGCCGGCGGCCTCGATCCGCTTCAGCGTCGCCGCCACTTCCTCTTCCGTGAGCGAGCGGAAGGGCGGGCATTCAGTGCCTGCGATCTCGATGCCGGGATAGTCGCGCCGCAACCGCTCCGCGAGCGCTTCCGCGACCCCCTCCGCGCCGCCGTAGAAGAAGTGCCGCCAGCCTTCGCGCACGGAGCGTTCGGCTACGGCGAGCACCAGGTCGGGGCCCGCGACCCTGTCGATGTCGCTGAACCCGCGCAGCCGCGCGGTCCACACCAGCGGCTTGCCATCCGGCGTCACCATGTCAGCGGCCTGGTAGGCCGCCTTCAGTGACGGCTCGCTCTGCGCACGCATGACGCCGTGCACGTCGACCGTCGAGACGTGGCGGCTCTCGCCGCGCGCGATCCACTGGGCGATCGTGTCGACGGCGCGCGCCATGTCGAGCCGGCTGACGGGAATGTCGAGGATGCGCACGCTGTCAGGACGGGCGCCGGAATACTGATCCATCGGGGTCACTCGAGGCTGCTCTGGTGGCGCCGTCGCTGCAACTTCCGTGCTAGCCGGCCTTGGCCGGCGTGGCGCCCGTCGCGACCGCGGCGTTGCCGGCTGCCGGCGTGATCCGTGCCGAATGCCGCCCCTGCCACGCCAGTCGGAAGAGATTTGCGGCCGCGTAGATGGTCATGGCGGCGAACGTCGCGAACAAGCTCGCGGGTGCCGCGAAGTGCGCGATGAACGGCGCCGCGCCGAACCACACGGCAAGCGCGACGACGGCCCCGAGCACCGCCTGGCTCAGGATGTAGCGGGCGCCGTTGAGGACGGTCAGGTAGTAGTTGATCGAGACGAGAACGATCATTATGGCGCTGATCAGACCATAACCGAGGCCGAGCCAGACCGGATAAGGCTTCAGCGTCAGGACAGGCAGCACCAGGACCGCGGCGCCCCAGATCACAAGGCCTGCCGCGACCGAAGCCGAGACGACGATGGCAGCGGCCCGCTTCAGCAACCGGCGCTTGGCCGCAACCGGGCGCTGCTCCAGGCGATAGATCCAGCCCGGCAGGAACAGCGCCAGCGACAGCTTCACCGGATTGAGCGCGTTGAACGGCAGCTCGGCAGCGCGCAACAGGCCCACCGCCTGCGGGCCGAATTCGCGCGCGACGAGAAACTGGATCGCCGTCGCATGCAACGTCGAAACGAGATTGGCGGGCACCAGGTGGCGTGCGTGTGCGAAGTGACGCCGCGCCACCCAGCGGAAGCGGCGGAACGAGATGTGGAGGCGCAGGGTCGCGGCGAGGCTGAGCGCCGCGACCAGCCCGGTGGCGCCGTGCAGCAGCACGAGGACGGCGAGTTCGAGATGCCGTGTGAGCGCGGCGACCGCAATCAGCGCGACGAGCGCGCCTTGCCGGGCGACCTCGTGGACGAAGATCGCCTTATGGGCGCCTTCCGCCCCGCCCTGCAGCTTGATGTTGTCGATCAGCACGAGGCCGCCCACGAAGACGAGCACATGCAGCAGGCCGACGCCGCCCAGCGGCGTCACGGGAATCAGGGCAGCCGTCGAGAACACGGCGACGGTGACAGGCACGACGACGACGTTGAGGCCGTTGTAGGCGGCGGCGTAATGGCGTGGCAGGCGCCCCATTCTCGGCCGACAGATCGGATAGACGCTGCCCGTGATGGCGGCGGTGAATGCGGAACCGAAGGAGGCGAAGAGATAGAGATAGAAATAGTAGCCAAAGGTTTCGAGCGTGAGCAGCCTGAGCATCAGGACGGAGATCAGGAAGTTCGCCGCCGACGATACGCCCTGCGTCAGCACCGCATAGCCTGCCTGGCGAAAGAACGTCACGGGCACCGCTCCATAGGCATCTTCGATCGCTCCACTGCAGGGCAGCGCGCGCTGCGCCGCCAGCCGCCCTCGCCGCAACGGCTCCAGCATGTCTGAAAGCCGAGGAGCAAGAGCCGGGCCGCAGACGCTGACGGGGTGGTCCGCTTCTTGCGGTAGGCGCAGCGCCGGCCCGACAGGCGAACCGGCGATGGACGGCGCGCAATGCCGCAGAATCTAGCGAGCGACACGATGATGACCGAGCCCGGCCCTCATGCACATGCCTATGGCAGCGTCCCGCCTGCGCCGATGTGGGACATCCGGGACATCGTGTCGATTCTCTGGCGTCGGCTGGCGTGGCTGATCCTGCCGGCGCTGCTTCTCGCCTCAGCCGCCGTCGCCTACGTGCTGATCGTGCCGCCGCGCTACGACGCGAAGGTGACGCTGCTGATCGATCCGCGCGGTCTGCAAGTCACCGATCGCACGATCGAGCCCAATCGCAACAGCGGCGAGGAAAGCCTTGCGCTCGTCGAAAGTCAGGTACGTGTACTGACCTCGGACGCCACGTTGCAGCGCCTGATCGAGCGTGAGGGCCTCGTCGCCGACGACGAGTTCGGACGTCCGCCGGCGGGAGTATTCGCCAGCGTCAAGGGGTGGCTCGCCGGTCTCGTCGGCCGTGCAGATCGCCAGGCCGATCCGCGCCTCGCCACGCTGGAGCGCCTGCGCCGCGCTGTGCGGGCCGAGCGCGCGGCCGGCAGCTATATCGTCGATCTCTATGTGCGGTCCCGGGACCCGGCCAAGGCAGCTCGGCTCGCGAACGCCATCGCCGACATCTTCATCGCCGAGGACCGTGCAGTGCGCTCCAGCGCGTCGGGTCGCGTCGGCAACGAGTTGTCCATCCAGCTCGAAGGGCTCAAGCGCCAGGTCCAGGATGCCGAGCGCAGGATCGAGGCATTTAAGACGGAGAACGGACTCGTCTCTGCCCGTGGCAACCTGATCAACGAGCAGAAGCTCGCGGAGGTCGCCAACCAGCTCGTGCAAGCCCGCCTGAAGACGCAGGAGGCGCAGGCTCGCGTCGACCAGATCACGGCAGCATTGAAAGCCGGCAGCGCTGTCGATGCCATCGGAGATCCGATCGCCTCGCCCACCATCAGCGCCCTCAGGGTGCGGCTCGCCGCCGCGCGCCAGTTGGAGGCTCAGCTGCTGGCGACGCTGCGGCCCGCGCACCCCTCGGTGCAGGCCGCCCAGGCTTCGATCCGCTCGATCAGCGGCCAGATCCGTTCCGAGCTCGCCCGCATCGCAGAGACGTCCCGCGCCGAACTCGCCCGCGCAAAGGGCACCGAGTCACAGGTCGCTGCCAGCGAAGACAGGCTGCGCCGGGATGTCGAGCGCGCGAGCGCTGCGACCGTGCAGCTGCGCGAACTCGAGCGCGAGCGCGATTCACTGCGCAAGGTGTACGAAGGCTTCCTCGTCCGCGCGCGAGAGCTCGGAGGCCAGTCGAGCATCGACACCTCCAACTCGCGCATCTATTCGCGAGCCACGCCGCCGCAACAGAAGAGCGGCCCTGGCCTCGGCGTGCTCGTCGCCGGCACACTCGCAGCTGGTCTCGTGATCGGCACGCTGCTCGCATTGCTCGCCGAACAGCTGGCGGCGGCAGTGCCCGCTGTCCCGGTGCGCGCAACCGCGCGTACCGCATCATCGATCCCGTCGCCGCCGGACGAAGCCCCCGCGCCGCCGCCATCGGTGTCGCCGAGAATCTCGCCGCTGGCGACGACACACGGATCGAACCAGCGCCCGGTCACAACGCGCCGTGTGGTGCCGGTCCGCCCTGCGAACGCACCGTTGTCATCGCGCGAGCCCGCCGTCGCGCGACGTGACGCCGGCGCACCACGCGCGGTTCACACCAACGGGACCGACGAGGCTGACGTCGTGGTGATGGCAACGCCGCGCTCGGCAGGGATGCACGAGGCCGCCGCCGGCCGCGCCATGCCGCGCCGCACCAGAACGGTTCAGTTCGAGCCGCCGACAGAGGCGACACAGGGTATCGAGACCGCCGCCCGCCCGGCGGCACGGCCCCGCTTCCGGCCGACCATGGCGTTTCGTCGCGTTCCGCTGATCGGCACCGTCGGCATGGCCGGATTTCCGTCCGACGCCGTCCGCGACATCGTATTCGCCGATCCGGGCTCCGAGGATGCCGACGCCTTCTTCTCGGCGGCATTCCTGCTGGCGAACGGCACTACGGCCGGCGCGCGCGTTGTCGTGGTAACTGCGAGCGAGGGAGCGCGGGCGAGTGCGCTCGGCGCGTTCAACCTGGCGCTGGCCAGCGCAGCATCGGGCGAGCGCGTGCTGCTCGTCGATGCCGACCTCGCCCAGCGCCGCCTGTCGCGCACGCTGGTGCCGGCGGCCGTCCGCGGCCTTGCCGACGTGACGGAAGGCGCCCTCTCGCTGGCCGACGTGACGTGGAACGACCCCGATACCTTCGATCTGGTGCCCGCATCGGGGCTGTTGCGTCGGCGCGTCGCGACAGACCGCCTGGCACACACCATCGCCCGCATTGCGGGAGAGGCCGAGGGCTACAGCCGCGTCATCGTCGATGCCGGCGCGTTGACGGGCAGCGAAAGCACCGCCGAGCGGCTCGCCCGTGCCGCAGATGCGGTCGTCCTGATGACCGAGGTCGCGGTCGCTGCGGAAGTCGGCCCGATCGTGCGGCCGCAGGAGCTGGACGCGGCAGGCGACGCCGTGATCGGTGCCATAGCCGTGAGGCTGAGCTGACCGGCACGGGCTTGCGCACCCACTTGCGCCGAAGCCGCTGCTTCTGTGATCATGGCAGCGAGAAGGTCAACGGCCCGAGGCACGCACCATGGTAGATCCGATGCCGAGAACCGAGCTGCGCGACGGCGGCGAAGGGCGCGCTGTGCACGACGTCGGCGGTCTTGCATTCGGCGCCATCAACCGCAGCGAACACGATCTGGCGCTCTGGGAAAAGCGGGTCGACGCCATGCTGATCCTCCTGGTCGGACCGAAGAAAGGCGCGTTCCGCATCGATGCCATGCGTCGGGTGATCGAAGACTACGGCGAGCAGCAGTACGACGCGACGACATATTACGAGAAGTGGGTACGTGCGATCCGCAACCTGCTCATCGAGCAACAGATCATCACCGAAGCCGAGCTCGAGCGCGCGCTTGCGGCGGCGCGTTCCGCCTTCGCGGAAGAGGGCCGTGCGATTGGCGATGGCGAGGTGCCGGACGATGGTGCCGGGAGGCGGGCATGAGTAGCGCACCAATGGCGCTTTCGGCGCGCTTCGGCATCGGTGACGCGGTACGCATCGACGATCGTCCGGCGATCGGCCACTGCCGATCGCCCTGGTATCTGCGCGGGCGCGTCGGCGAGGTCGTCGGCGTGCAGGGTTGCTACCGCGACCCGGAGCGGCTCGCCTATCACCGGCCAGGACTGCCGGCGCGTGTGCTCTACAAGGTGCGCTTCAGCCAGCGCGATCTCTGGCCAGACTACAGCGGCGACGCGGGCGACCGGCTCGAGGCCGACATCTACGAGCACTGGCTCTCGCCCGTGATGGAGCAAGCCGATGCATGACGAGCACGACCACGATCATGGCCACGCGCACGATCACGACCATCCGCACGATCACGGGCCGTTCCAGCCGGACCACGATCGCGGTCCGGCAACGCCTTATGAGGTACTGGAACGGGCGCTGCGCTGCCTACTCATCGAGAAGGGCGTGCTGACATCCGCCGAGGTCCAGAGCCAGATCGACCTGATGGACAGCCGCGGCATCGCACTCGGCGCCAAGGTGGTGGCACGCGCGTGGGCGGATCCCGCCTACAAGGCGCGGCTGCTCGCAGACACGCGCGCGGCGCTCGCCGAACTCGGCATCGACATCGGCACCCTCGCCGAGTTCCGCACGATCGAGAATACGCCGGAGACGCACAACGTCGTCGTATGCACGCTCTGCTCCTGCTATCCGAAGCTGCTGCTCGGCATCCCGCCGGCCTGGTACAAGAGCCTCGCCTATCGCAGCCGGGTGGTCCGTGATCCGCGCGGCGTGCTGGCGGAGTTCGGGCTGACGCTGCCGGCGGGCGTCGAGGTGCGCGTGCACGATTCAACTGCGGATCTGCGCTATCTCGTGTTGCCTATGCGCCCGGAAGGAACGGACGCCCTGGACGAGGCGGCCCTCGCCGCCCTCGTCACGCGCGACAGCATGATCGGCACCGGGCTGGCGCGCGTGGCCGACGCGACGCGCGCCTGAACGGCATCGGCCCCCTCAGCCAGCGACGTCCTCGGCGGCGACCAGACAACCGGCCGGCTCGGACTCCTCCGGCTTCAGCCGGGCGTCGAACAAATAGAGTGTCGAGCAGTAGGGGCAGATGATCTGCGCGTCGCGACCCATGTCCAGATAGACGTGCGGATGGTCGAACGGCGGGCGCGCGCCCATGCACTGGAACTCCCGGACGCCGATCGTGATGCGGTCGGCCCCGCCGTCGTTGGCGAAGTGCGGGACGGTGTGGCCAGCCATGCGAAGTTCCTTGCTCGTTCCTTGTCCGACGCGCGAGACCATAGCGGCAGGTCGCCGGCAATGGTAGGGGTGGCGTGACGCAGCGGCGGCACGTGTCGCCGCGCCGCATCGGAGCCTGCACGTGGCCACTTTTTCTTCCGACGGAGTGGAGATCGCCTATCTCGACGAGGGCGAGGGCGATGCGGTGGTGCTCGTGCACGGGTTTGCCTCCACCATGACGGTCAATTGGATCGATACCGGATGGGTGAGGATACTGCGCACCGCCGGCTACCGCGTCGTCGCACTCGACAATCGCGGCCATGGCGGGAGCGCCAAGCTGTACGGGCCGGAGGACTACGGCGCCCCTCTCATGGCCGAGGACGTGCGCCGGTTGATGGATCACCTGGGTATCCGCCGCGCCGACATCATCGGCTACTCCATGGGCGCCCGCATCGCAGCCTTCCTCGCGCTCGCCCACCCCGAGCGGGTCAGGAGTCTCGTGTTCGGCGGGCTCGGCGGCAACATGGTGCGCCCGATGGCCGGCACCGGGCCGATCGCGCATGCCCTCGAAGCCGACAGCATCGAGGCGGTGAAAAATCCGACCGCGCGCACCTTCCGCGCCTTCGCCGAGCAGACCGGAAGCGACCTGAAGGCGCTCGCCGCCTGCATCCGCTCCGCACGTGACCCGCTGACGCCCGCGGCGCTGGCCACGATCGAGGTACCGGTACTGGTCGCCGTCGGCAGCGAGGACGTGATCGGCGGGTCGGCCGGCGATCTCGCGCGGCTGATGGCGAAAGGCGAAGCCCTGGTGATCGAGCGTCGCGACCACATGAAGGCGGTCGGCGACCGCCAGTTCAAGGACGGCGTGATCGCCTTCCTCGCTCGACGCCCGTGACGGTGCCACCGGATCTCTCAACGACGCAGCTTGGCGAGGAGCAGCCCCGCATGACAGCCGAACGCCCCGCCAAGCCGAAGAAAGCAAAACCGCCGAAGACATCGAAGCCGCCCGGGGCAACCGCAGCGCCGGAGCATGCGGCATTCGAACAGGCGGTGCGCGAGTGTTTCGCGCGGCAAGGCCTGATGCGCCAGTTCGGTGCGTGGCTCGACACGGTCGAAGCGGGCTGCGTGGTGATCGAGGTGCCGTATTCCGAGCGACTTTCGAACCAGCACGGTGGGTTCCACGGCGGGGTAGCGGGCGCCATCGGCGATGCCGCCGGCGGCTGCGCAGCGCTGTCGCTGATGCCCACGGGCAGCGAGGTCGCGACCGTCGAATACAAGATCAACGTCATGCGTCAGGCCACCGGACGCAGCCTGCGCGCCGAGGCCCGCATCCTGCGCCATGGCCGCTCGCTGAGCGTCGCCCAGATCGATATTGCGGCGATCGGCGCCGACGGCACGCGCGAGGCGGTGGCGCTGATGCAGGCGACGTACATGCGGATGGCGCCTGCGGACGGCTGAGCGCGCGCCGATCGCTACCGCTCAATCCTCGAGGCGCACGCGGTCCGAGGCGAGCATCTCGTCCATGAACGGGAACGAGGTCCAGCCGGTCTTGACCTTGGCGATGGTCTCGGCCTCGGCGGCGACGATGGCCTCGACGCGGGCGACGACCTCGGCAAGGCGTGCGGACGGGATGACGACGGCGCCGTCGCGGTCGGCCACGATCACGTCGCCCGAGGCGACCGGCACGCCACCGCACACGACCGGGAAGCCGACGCGGCCAGGGCCGGAGCGGACGCAACTGTTGGGCGTGATGCCGCGCGCGTAGATCGGCAGGCCGACGCCCTCGAGGCCGATCAGGTCGCGCGCCATGCCGTCGATGAGAATCGCGGCGCACTTCGCGTTCTGGGCCATCATGGCGACGATGTCGCCGACGACGGCGGTGTGCAGGAAGCCGTCGCCGGCGGCGACGACCACGTCGCCGGGCTTGGCGCGGGCGACGGCGGCGATGATGGCGAGGTTGTCGGAGGGCCCGCATTCGGCGGTGATGGCAGTGCCGATAAAGCGCTCCTTGCCTGCAATGAGTGCCTTGATCTCAGGGGCGAGCGCGCCGCGCCCGTCCATGGCGTCGCAGACGTGGCCGGTCTGGGCGATGGCGAGGCGCTTCAGCAGGCTGGCGTCGGGTCGTGGCCAGGACTTCTTGACGACGAGCAGCGGCGGGTCGGTGAGCATGGGCAGGTCCTCCGTGGTGAGCGCCGGCTTCGACCGGTCGTTATACGGGCAAAGTAACTGCCACGCGCTGCCCGAACCATGCATCGAACCGCACGACACCCCACGAAAAGCAGAAGAGCCGCCCGAAGGGGCGGCTCTTCCTCAGACCAGTCCGTTCAGATCGTGAGATCAGAAGCGGATGATGGCGCCGAGAGCGATGATGTCGAGGTCGGCAACCGGCGTGTCGCAGGTCGCGGCGACGGAGACGCAGCCCTCGTAGTGCTTGTAGTTCAGGTAGATGTCCATGGCAGCAGCGTCGATCGCCTGGGTGATGCCAACGCCGTACCACTCCATCTCGCTCTGAGCGGCGTTCGTGAGAGCGGCGCCAAGGCCGATCTGACGGTTCGAGATGCCGTACTCACCGTAGATGTTCGTCGCGCCGAGCGCGAAGAACTTCTTGTTGATACCGGCCGTCACATACCAACCCTCATCCTGCTCGTTGATGGAGTTGTTGTCGACCGTCAGGCCGTACGAACCGGCGACATAGAGACCGGTCGGGACGTGCATGACGCTGGCCGATGCGCCGTAGCCTTCGCAGTCGACGCGGCTGTCAGCGCCGACGCGGCAGCCACCTGCGAAGCCCTTGGCAGCCGTGCTGCCGGCAAGCGCGGGAGTGCCGGCAACGCCGGTGCCGCCCTGCTCACGCGACCGCTGGTAGCCGACGCCGGCGGCGATACGGACACCGTTGAATTCGCCAGCGTAGCGCAGCGCGACGTCGTAGAACTCATCCGAACCGGCAGCTGCCGACAGGATGAAGCCGGCGAGCGACGGCGTCTGGTACATCACGATGTCGCGACGGTCGCCTTCACCAGCGAACGTAGCGCCGCCGGTGCCGAGCGCAATCTGCTGCCAGTTCAGCTGAGCGGCCACGCCGTTGACCAGCATGACTGCGCCGAGCGGACGGAAGCCACCGAGATAGGGGCCGGTATCCGGACCCTGACCGACCGTCGCGCCGAGGTTGATTTCGGTGATGCCCTCAGTGGCCGAGCCGGTGTGGCCGAGCCAGACGGTGCCGAAGGTCTTCGAAGCGAGGTACAGCGCCTCGTGACGGACGTCGAGGCCCGGCTTCTCGTTCAGGTCGTTCGCGTGGAAGCCAGCGCCCTGCGAGTTGTTGGTGCCGCGCACGCCGATCTCGATCAGGAAGCCCGCCGACCAGTCGGCGTTAATCTTGGCCGAGCCCTTGAAGCGGAAGCGCGAACGCGAGGTGTTGTTGGTTGCGACCGCAAAGCCGCTGTCCGGAGCGATGACGTTCGGTGCGAGCGGAGCCTGGTCACCCGACCAGAACACCATCATCTCGTTGACGTGGCCGGAAACCTCGAGCGACACCTTGCGGTTGCCCTTGCGAGCAGTGGTGGCCTCGAGCTCCGCGACGCGCTCCTCGAGGTCGGCGCAGCAGTTGCCGCCGAGGTCCGCTGCCTTCGCCGACACGCTGCCGGCGATCATGCCAGCCGCTGCGACGAGCGCCAGACGGCTTACAGTCTTAAATCCCCCGATCATACTTGTTACTCCGTTTGGACTAACGCCACAGACTGGAACGAACCGCTACGAACTCAACTCCGCACCGGCATTGCCTGGCCGACCACTCAACCTGTCCGGGGGGACACGCTCAGCCCCAGTCGACCTTGCCGACCCAAGGCTTACCCGCAAGGCTCGACACGCTTCAACATTGATCCTCGCCCAACTCCCGATTCGCCGTCGCCTAGTGGCGGTAGCGCCACAATCACGATTCGCCCACACGCCCCTTCGACCCCGCCCGAACCCAAGGCAAATCAATGGCCATGGCCGATTTTCCATGTTGCAAAGCAGCGACGGGTGAGCGTGGCCCGCTTGCATCTCCTGTGGTCAGGATCATGATTCTGCGCGCTTTTTCCCGGTTCATTCCGGTCGGCTCGCCGCTGCGCGCGCCGGGCGCGCCATGCGCCGCGATGCCAACTTGCGAGTGGCCGTGTCACAGGGCGATGATGTGCTCATGAGCGAACACTCCTCGTTTGTTGAAATTGCCTCCGATCAGCTGAGCGCGCGTGCGACGGACCACGGGGCCTATGATGTCGCGGTCGTCGGCGGTGGACATTCCGGGCTTGCGACCGCGCTGTCGCTCGCCCACGCCGCGCCCGGGCCGAGGCCCGGGTCGAGGATCGCCATGATCGGGCCGAAGGCAGCATCGCCAGGGGCGGCGGACACACGCACCGTCGCGCTGTTCGGCCCGAGCCTCGCGCTCCTCGGCCGGCTCGGCGTGCTCGCTGCTCTCGAGCGGACCTGCGCGCCAATCACCGGCATTCGCCTCGTCGACGATACGGGGGGGCTGCTGCGGGCACCGGAAATGCTGTTCCGGCCCGAGGAGATCGGCCTCGACCGTTTCGGTCTCAACGTGCCGAACGGGCTGCTCGTCGATCTGCTCGAGGCGGCCGTCGCAGACGCGCCGGCGATCGCGCGGATCGAGGCCTCGGTGGTCGCCGTCGAGATCGGGCCGGACGCGGTGCACCTCACGCTCGGTGACGGGGGCACCATGCGTGCGCGCCTCGCGGTCGCCGCCGACGGGCGCCACTCGAGGACCCGCGAGACAGCCGGCCTCACAGTCCGTACGTGGGACTACGAGCAGGCGGCGATCGTCACGCGGTTCACCCATTCGCGCCCGCACGGAGGCATTTCGAGCGAGGTGCATCGCGGCAACGGTCCGTGCACGGTCGTGCCACTGCCAGGGAACGAGTCGAGCCTCGTGTGGGTCGAGCGACCGGCCGTCGCGCGGCGCCTCGCCGAGCTCGGCGACGACGCCTTCCGCGCGGCGCTGGACCGGGCATTGCTCGGCCTCGCGGGCCGGATCACGACGGTGGCGCCGCGCCGCGCGATCGCGCTGACCGGCCTCAAGCCGGCTCGCTTCGGCCAGCGCCGCGTGGCGCTGGTCGGCGAGGCGGCGCACGTGTTTCCACCGATCGGCGCGCAAGGGCTGAACCTCGGGCTGCGTGACGCCGCGAGCCTCGCCGATGCGATCGCCGAACATGGAACGGCGGACGTCGGCACAGACCGCGTGCTCGCCGCCTACGACGCCGACCGGCAGGTGGACGTCGGCACGCGCGCGCTCGGCGTCGACCTGCTCGGCCGGTCGCTGACTTCCCCCAATCCGCTGCTGGGCCTTGCGCGCGGCCTTGGGTTGCAGATCGCACATTCGGTGCCACCCTTGCGGCGGGCGATGATCGCCGCCGGCATGCGGCCGGTCGGCCGGCTGCCCGTCCTGATGCGGCAGTAGGTGTCGCACATTGGGCAAAATGCTCGGTTCCGGCGCACACGACAGGCGTGCTAGGCACGCGCCAGATCAGCCGATTCCGGGAACCTGCAGCCACATGACGTCCCTCCCGAAGCCGAACGACACGCCCGCTGTCGCCTGGCACCGCGACCTGCAGTTTCGCCTGGAGTATGCCGTACTGCGCAGCCTCGTCGCCTGCGTGCGGGCGCTCCCGCTCGATATCGCCGTCGCACTGTCGGCCAAGGGGTGGCGCACCTTCGCGCCGCTGATAAACCCGAAACGTCACCGGCGCGCGCTCGACAACCTCGCCATCGCGTTCCCGGAGAAGTCGGAGGAGGAGCGACGGCGCATCGCGCTCGCCCACTGGGAGAACCTCGGCCGGGTAATGGCCGAGACCATGCAGCTCGACCGCATCCTCCAGGACCCGAGCCGGATCGAGATCGCCAGCGGGCACATTTTCGCGCGCTACCGCAACAAGATCGGGGCGGCGGTCGGCGTGTCGCTGCACATGGGCAACTGGGAACTCGCCATCTGGCCGCTGACGCTCGCTGGCGCCAATCCGGCCGCGGTCTACCGGTCGGTCAACAACCCCTACGTCGACCAGTACCTGCGTGACCAGCGCAAGGACCTGTACCCGGCTGGCCTGTTCGGCAAGGGCAAGGTCGAGGGCGACCACGGCGACGACAAGCGCACGGCGCGCCTGATCACCGATTTCGTCCGCCGCGGCGGTCGGCTCGGCATCGTCAACGACCTGCACGACGGCACCGGCGTGCCGGTGCCCTTCTTCGGACGGGACGCCAAGACCCAGCCGATCGGGGTGATGATCGCAAGGCGCGTCGGCGCACGCATCTGGATGGCGCGGTGCCTCCGGATCGGCGCCGAAAGCCGTTTCCGTATCGAACTGAAAGAGTTGAAAATTCCGCGCTCGTCGAACCAGTCCGCCGATATCCGCGCGGCACTGACCGACATGCAGGCCCAGTTCGAGGCGTGGATCCGCGAGGCGCCCGAGCAGTGGATGTGGTCGAACCGGCGCTGGAACTGACGTGAGACCGATGGCGCATTGACCGACCCGGCCACCTGGGGCAGCGTTGCTGCAGCGCAAAAGTCGATCGGAACCCTGCCCGCATGCCCGCCACCCGCACACCCGGAAAATTCTTCTCGCCCCTCGCCATCGGCGCACCCGAGCCGTTCCGCGCGCCACCCGTTCGCCTGGAGCGGATGATCCACTTCATCCCGCCACACAACGAGAAGATCCGTGCGAAGCTGGCCGACACCATCCGCCAGGTCGACGTGGTGCTCGGCAACCTCGAAGATGCGATCCCGGCCGATCAGAAGGAGGCGGCGCGACAGGGGTTCGTCGCCATGGCGCGCGAGCACGACTTCGGCGCGACGGGCCTGTGGACGCGCATCAACTGCCTCAACTCGCCATGGGCGCTCGACGACATCACGACGCTGGTCGCGGAGGCCGGTGACAAGCTCGACGTGATGATGCTGCCGAAGGTCGAGGGGCCGTGGGATATCCATTATCTCGACCAGTTGCTGGCACAGCTCGAGGCGCGCCACAGCATTGCCCGGCCGATCCAGATCCACGCCATCCTCGAGACCGCCGAGGGCGTCTGCAACGTCGAGGAGATCGCGGCGGCGAGCCCGCGCATGCACGGCATGAGCCTAGGGCCGGCCGACCTTGCCGCATCGCGCGGCATGAAGACGACGCGGGTCGGCGGCGGTCACCCGGGCTACGGCGTGCTGGCGGACGCCGATCCGGCTGCGCCCGCCGGCCCCCGCGCCTTCCTCCAGCAGGACCTCTGGCACTACACGGTCGCGAAGATGGTGGATGCCTGCCAGCGCAACGGCCTCAAGGCATTCTATGGCCCGTTCGGCGATTTCTCCGATCCCGCCGCTTGCGAGAGTCAGTTCCGCAACGCGTTCCTGATGGGTTGCGCGGGTGCCTGGTCGCTGCATCCGACGCAAATCGACATCGCCAAGCGGGTGTTCTCGCCCGACGTGGCGGAGGTGAGGTTCGCGCTGCGCATCCTCGAGGCGATGCCGGACGGCACGGGGGCCGTGATGATCGACGGCAAGATGCAGGACGACGCCACCTGGAAGCAGGCGAAGGTGATCGTCGACCTCGCACGCCAGGTCGCCGCCCGCGACCCGGCCATGAGCTCGGCCTACGGGCTTTGACGAAGTGTGGCCTCGGCACAGTTGCCTCGGCCCCTGAACCCCCTATGCTGTTTCGAGCAGCGATAAGCAGAACCGAGGTAAGCGTGGCGGACGACAAGCCGAGATCGGGCGTGAAGGCCAACCGGGCCGGAGCCCGGAGGGACAATGCACCGGCAGCCAAGGCGGCCACCGGAAAGGCGCGGACCGCAGCCCACGCGCGGCCTCCCGGCAAATCGGCCGGCTCTGCGCCCGCGGTGCGCCATGCGGGTTCGACGGCAAAGACCGCTACGAAAGCCGCCAAGCAGCAGCAGCCGAAGCCGGTCGCCCGGACCGCTCGTCCCGCGTCCGCGAAGCCGCAAGGCGGAGTTCGCGCCAAGACACCTGCGGGCCGCGTCGCCGGCAGCACCCAACCGCGCAGCACCAGCGCCGCGGGTTCCGGTGCGCCCGCTAAGACGGCGGCGCCGTCCACGCAAGGCGGTCGCGCCAGTCGCAAGGCTCGGGTGGGAGAGGCCGCGACACAGACGCGCTCACGCCGCCCCAATGCAGGTCGTCAGCCCGTGCACGAGGCGAAATTCGGTATCGGTGAGGTGGTTCGCCACCGGTTCTATCCGTTCCGCGGCGTAGTGTTCGACATCGACCCCGTGTTCGCCAACACCGAAGAATGGTGGCGCGCGATCCCGCCGGAGCTGCGGCCGCGCAAGGACCAGCCATTTTACCACCTGCTCGCCGAGAACGACGAGACGGAGTACATCGCCTACGTCTCGGAGCAGAACCTGATGCCCGACAGTACAGGCGCGCCGTTGCGCCATCCGCAGGTCTCCGAGATGTTCGTCGAGGACGACGAGGGCCGGCTGCACGCGGTCTTCCGCCAGGAGCACTGAGCACCGGTTTGGGCGCACCCTGCGGGAGGATGACGTCGTGGGCGACGGCGCCGAGACGTGGATCGACGAGTTCGACGGGCTCCGCCATCTCGCCGGGCCGGATCGAGCGCTGCTCGCCACCTCGTCTGGCCTCGTATCGCTGCCCGCCGGCAGCCACGTCTACGGCCCGGGTCAGGCGCCGCATGCCTACCTGCTGCTGCTCGCCGGCACGGTGCGCGTGCAGCAGGTCTCGGAGGGAGGGCGCGAGATCGTGCTGTATCGCGTCCAGACGGGTGAAAGCTGCGCACTGACCACAGCCTGCCTCATGAGCTACGAGGACTATCCCGCCGAGGCGATCGCAGAATCCGATGTGGTTGCTGCCGCCATCCCGCGTGCCACCTTCGATGAACTCGTCGCTCGCTCGGACGTGTTCCGCCGCTTCGTATTCCAAGCGTTCTCGACACGGCTGACGGACCTGTTCCGGATCATCGAGGAGGTCGCGTTCGCGCGCCTCGACATCCGCCTGGCGCAGAAATTAGTGGAGCGGGCACACGGCAGCGACGAGGTGGAGGCGACACACGGCCAGCTCGCCGCCGAATTGGGCTCGGCACGCGAGGTGGTGAGCCGTACGCTAGGCGAGTTCCAGCGCCGCGGCTGGATCACTTCTGGGCGCGGCCACATCACCATCCGCGATACCGCCGCATTGAAAGCATTCGCCGCGCATTGACCGACCGAGCGAAGAAGGAGAATGCCTTGGCTGCCGGTGGATCGACCCGGGTCGTCATGTTCGCGCTCGGCGCGAACCTTTCGATCGCAGCCGCCAAATTCGGTGCGTACCTGTGGACCGGCTCGTCGGCGATGCTGTCCGAGGCCATTCATTCGCTCGTCGACACCTCGAACCAGGCGCTGTTGCTCCATGGCCAGAAGCGCTCGCTGCGGCCGGCCGACGCGCGCCATCCGTTCGGATATGCGCGTGAGCTCTATTTCTGGAGCTTCGTCGTCGCGATCCTGCTGTTCGCGCTGGGCGCAGGCGTAGCAATCTACGAAGGCGTGGAGAAGCTTCTGCATCCCCATCCTGTCAATGATGCCTACGTCAACTATATCGTGCTCGGCATCGCCGTCGTGCTCGAGAGCACATCGACTTGGGCGGCGCTGCACGAGTTCAATGAACGACGCAACGGCGCACCGCTCTTCGAGGCGCTGCGCTCGTCGAAGGATCCCGCGCTGTTCACGATCCTCGCGGAGGACGTCGCGGCTCTCGTCGGCCTGTTCGTGGCGCTCGGCGGGGTCGTCGCCGCCGATCTCGGCGGCATCCCCGAGGCGGACGGCATCGCCTCGATCGCAATCGGTCTGGTGCTCGCCACGGTCGCAGCCTTCGTCGCGATCGAGGTCAAGGCTCTGTTGATCGGCGAAGCGGCGAGCGTTGGACTGCAGATCGGTGTCGGAGAGATCGTGGCGCGCGAGGTTCAACGCCATAGCCAGATCAGGTCGGTCAACGAGATCCGCACCATGCAACTCGGCGCCAACGACGTGCTCGTCGCTGTCAGCCTCGACTTCGAGGACGCGACACCTGCCCGCGCGATCGAGGGCACGACCGAGCGGCTCGAGCAGGCGATCCGGGCCGCCTACCCCGACGTTCGCAAACTCTACATCGAGGTGCAGTCGGCAGACGGCTGGCGAGCCGCGAACGGTGCCGATGCCGCTGATCGGACCACCGTGTCTCCGACGTTGCCGCCGACCGCTGTCGCAGCCAAGCCTGCGCCCGTCCCGGAACGAGGCCAGCAGGCCGCCCGTCCCACGCTCGAATCGCGCCCGAAGGGTCGCAAGGGCAGAGCTGGAAGACGTCGCAAGTGATCGACCAACCCGCGATAACTGATCGCAGAATCGGCCGACCGAGCGGACTTGACATGGCCGTCCGCAGAGGCGCTTTATGTCATTTGAAAGGCAGACAGAATTCGTCTGTCGGCAAATGCTTGTCGATCAGCCGGTTGATTCTCAATTGATCGACCGTTGAACAGTTGGGGAATGGCGCCGTGACGCACTCCAAGGCTGGCGGTGAGTTCCTCGCTCGCCGCAATAGGGCGACGGTTGCGCAACTGGCGCTGCCGACCATCCGTGATGTCCTGATCATCGAGGACGAGACGTTCGACGCCGACCGGCTGCGCGCTACGTTGCATGTCATCTTCGGGCGCTCCCTCGGTGTCAGGCGCGCCGCAACCATCGGCTCGGCCCTTGATTACGTCCTCGAACAGCCGCCCGAACTCGTCTTTCTCGATGATTACCTCAAGCCGAACGATACCGCGACGCTCACCATCCCATTCCTGCGGCGCGCAGGATACCAGGGTCCCATCGTCGTGATCAGCGGCGCCGTCGATCGCAAGCGCACGGCCGAGTTGAAGGCACTCGGTGCCAGCGAGTGCATTCACAAGGACGATCTCGACAGCGTGCGCATCCAGGAGGCGCTGGCCCACGTATTCGGCGAGCCTTCGGCCGCCTGACCAGCGCCGACACCTATTCCTCGCCGAGAGGACAACGCGCACCCTCGCCCTTCGATCGATTGCTGCACGTCACCGGCCGCACGGCGTCCGTGCGGCCGGGTACATGTGTCGAAGCTCACACACTCTCACACGCCCCAATAGCCAGGCACGTTGTAGTGCTCGTGCGTGCGTGTCTCCCAGCTTCTGTCGCGCCATGAATTGTCGCTGAAGTCGGGTGCGTCCCTGAGCTGCTGCTCGGTGATGCCGGTGCGGTATCCGCCAAGTCGAGTATCGTATTTCAGCGCGCCCCACGGCACCGGATAGTGACTGTGACCCAAGCCCATGAAGCCGCCGAAGCTGATCACCGCATAGGCGACGCGGCCGGAAAGCTTCTCGATGATCAGGTGGTCGATCTCGCCGATGCTCGCATCGCCGGCGCCGTACACGTCGGTGCCCTGGACGTCTTCGCTGGAGATCAGTTGGTGGTCGGGATGTGCGGTTGCCATTGGAACCTCCGGTGGTCGTTTTACTGCCAACAGAACGCGAACGCCCGTCGGCAGTTCCTTTCGGAGTTCACGGCCTGAGCACCACCTTCGCCGCGCTGATCCGGCCCGCATCGATATCTTTGAAGGCACCAGCGCCCTCCGCGAGCGGGCGCTCCTCGAGCCAGTCCAGCGCGCCGAGGCGGCCGGCCGCGATCGCAGCCACCGTCTCGCGGAAATCGACCATGGTGTAGCAATACGTGCCGACCAACGTGATCTCCTGCAGCGTGATACGGCGGATGTCGATGCCGCCGTTGCCTGGCAGCAGGCCAATATGCACGATGCCGCCACCAGCCTTTACGATGCGGCAGGCATGGGACCTTGTCGCATCGGCACCGACCGCGTCGAGCACGAGATCGACGCTGTTGTCGGCGGGGCCCGACGCATCACCGGGCGCGAATGCGCGGAACGGACCGGCCTTCTCCACCGTCCGGCGTCGCGCGGCATTGGGTTCGACGACGGCAATATCGGCAGCGCCGGACATCGCCAGCACGAGCGCCGCCCCTAACCCGATCGCGCCGCCGCCGATCACCGCCGCGCGCACGCTGGAGGCCGGCCGAGCCAGCACGCCAAGCCCTTTGTTCACCGCGTGATAGGAGACCGCGATCGGCTCGGCGAGCGCTGCCGTAACGACGGACAGCCGGTCGGGTATTTCCACGACATTGGCTTCCGGCACCCGCACAAGTTCGGCGAAAGCGCCCGGGCGCGGCATCATCGAGAGGATCTGTCGCGTGCCGCAGAGATGGCTGCGCCCGTCGAGGCAAAACGGGCACGACCCGCAGGTGACGAGCGGGTTGACCGTCACGCGGCGGCCGGCGCCCGGGCCCGTCGTGATCGTGCCGGCGGCTTCGTGCCCGAGGATCAACGGCGCGGGACGGCGGGAATCGTGGCCGTGGTAGGCGTGCATGTCGGATCCGCAGATGCCGACCGCCTCGACCTTCACGATCACATCGTCGTTGCCCGGCTCGGGATCGGGCTCGTCACGGAAGGTGAGGCTATTCGGGCCGGTGTAGACGAGGGCTTTCATGAGAGCGTGGCCTTTCGATGCGTCCCGGGGAGGCAGCAAGGTGCCGCCGACTAGCCCGCCTCGACCTTCAATAGCGTGCCGTTGACACCGACGACGCGAGCGTGCGCGCCCTCGGCGAGATCGGGCCCTTCGGCGGCCCACACCGTATCGCCGACCCTCACACGGCCACGCCCGTCGCGGAATGCCTCTACGACCGTAACGCGGCGGCCGACATACTGATTGGCCCGCGCGTTGAGGTCGGGCACGTCCGAAGGCGCGCTCGCCCGGTTGCCGTAGCGGCGCATCCACCAGATGGTCGCTGCCGAGAGAGCCGCGAACAGCACGAGTTGGACGCCGATCGGCACGGCAGAGGGCGCCACGGCGCCTGCCGCCAGCATCAGCAGGCCGACCGCGCTCGCCGCGGCCCCGAACCAGATGAAATGGACGCCGGGAATGAGGGTCTCGAGCACGAACAACAGGAGCCCCAAGAGGAACCAGTTCCAGGGCCCGAGGCTCAGGAGAAGATCGATCAGCGACTGCATATGACTACCCGTCAGCTTCGCCTCGGGACGACGATCGCGGCGGAAGCACGCGATCAACTCGGTGAGGAATCGCTAGTCGCGCTCGCCACTCGCGAACGGACTCGACGGACCCCGGGGCGGCACGCTGGATCGTGGGCCGCCGCCTTGCCGCCCGCCACCGCCGCCACCCGGCCCACCGCCCTTCGGTGGGCTGCCGCCGAATGCTTCCCCCGTGATCTGCGCGAGGCCGGCGAGCGAGCCGATCACCGAGGAAGCCTCGAGTGGCATCATGATGATCTTCTGGTTCGGCGCCTTGGCGAGCGTCTCGAGCGCCTTCACATAGTTGTTGGCGACGAAGTAGTTGATCGCCTGCACGTTCCCGGCCGCAATCGCCTCGGAGACCATGCGCGTCGCCTCGGCCTCGGCCTTGGCGAAGCGCTCACGCGCCTCGGCGTCCTTGAAAGCGGCCTCGCGGCGCCCTTCTGCCTCCAGCACGACTGCCTGCTTCTCGCCCTCGGCCTTGAGAATCGCCGCCTGCCGGAGGCCTTCCGACTCGAGGATCTGCGCGCGCTTGTCGCGCTCGGCCTTCATCTGGCGCGCCATGCTGTCGACGAGGTCGCGCGGCGGTGCAATGTCCTTGATCTCGATGCGGGTCACCTTGACGCCCCAGGCCTCGGTCGCCGCATCGACGACCTGCAGCAACTTTGCGTTGATGACGTCGCGATTGGAGAGCAGCTCGTCGAGGTCCATCGAGCCCATCACCGTGCGGATATTGGTCATCGTCAGGTTGACGATCGACGGCTCGAGGGCGTCGACCTCGTAGGCCGACTTCGCGGCACTCAGTATCTGGAAGAAGGTCACGCCGTCGACGCGCACCATGGCGTTGTCACGGGTGATGACGTCCTGGCTCGGGATGTCGATCACCTGCTCCTTCATGTTCATGCGGGCGCCGACCTGTTCCATCACCGGGAACAGGAAGTGCAGGCCGGGCGACAGCGTCCGCGTGTAACGGCCGAAGGCTTCGACCGTGTAGTTGTACCCCTGCGGGACGACCTTGATGCTGGTCCACGCGACGGTAGCGATGAAGGCGATCAGAATGAGACCGAGGATCGAGCCTCCGGCTAGGTCAATCATGATGGAGCACCCCCTGCGTCGGAAAACTGCAGCCGCGAATATATAGTGTCCGCGGCCCGACGGGTGGAATGTTTTCCAAATTACACGACTAACAGGAGCAAGACAGCGAGGCGCGATTGGCGATGCGTCAGCATTGCGTCAGCAGACCGCCGGCTGGCACAGCCGCAGCTCGAATTTGAGATGTACCTTGGCGCGTGAGAAATCGAACTCGCGACCGTCGCTGCAGCGCACACGGCCTTCGACGGCTTCGCTCCCGGCCAGTTGGAAACGGCGGACAGCGACGATGTGATCGAGCTTGCACTGGCGCTCGCCCATGAGCTGCTGGGTCAGTATGGTACGCCACGTGTTGTCCTCGGCTTTCGGCTTGTCGCCTTCGCCGCCAGCCAGACGGGGCTTGAGTGCCAAAGCCGCAACGACCACGGCCGCCGCAGCGAGGAGTGTCAACGCGAGGTGCTTCTTCCTGATCATGGGGCAATCATATACCAACCTGCCCGTCGCGTTTTGACGCCGGTCAAATCGGCTGCCGATGGCACACCGGAAGCTCTCCCGCGCGAGCCGGCTCTCAAACCCAGCCCTTGAGCTCCCGTCTGACCACAGTCTCGATCACGCCCATGCCGAGGTCGCTGTCGTTGAGGCAGGGAATGTGTGCGAACTTCTCGCCGCCATTGTGCAGGAAATTTTCGCCGGCCTCGCCTGCGATCTCCTCTAGCGTCTCCAGACAGTCCGAAACGAAGCCAGGATTGAAGATGGCGAGCCGCTTCACACCCTTCTTCGCCAGTTCCTCCACCGTTTTGTCGGTGTAGGGCTTCAGCCACTCCTCCGGCCCGAATCGGGACTGGAACGTGGTGATCAGCTTGTCCTTGTCCCAGCCGAGCCGTTCACGCAGCAGCCGCGAGGTTTTCATGCACTGACAGTGGTATGGGTCCCCCTTGTCGAAATAGCTTTGGGGGATGCCGTGATAGGAGGCCATCACCACCTCCGGCTGCCACTCCAGGCCCGCGAGGTACTGCTCGATCGAGCGGGCGAGCGCGTCGATGTAGGCGGGGTCGTCGTGATAGGGCGGGACCGTGCGCACGGCGGGCTGCCAACGCATCTTCATCAGCGCCTCGAACGCCTTGTCGTTGACCGTGGCCGTCGTCGCAGCGGCGTACTGCGGATAGAGCGGGAACCAGACGATACGCTCGCATCCGGCATTTTTCAGCGCCGCGAGCCGCTCGGGGATCGACGGCGTTCCGTAGCGCATCGCCCAGTCCACCATCAGACGCGGCCCGAGGTCGGCGATCCGGCCCGCCAGCAGACTGCTCTGGTTGCGGGTGTAGGTCCTGAGCCAGCTCTCGTCGCGCTCCTTGTTCCAGATTTCGGCATAGGCCTTGCCGACGCGTTGCGGACGCCGTTGCAGCACGATGCCGTAAAGGATCGGGTACCAGTAGAAGCGCGACCACTCGATGACGCGGCGGTCGGACAGGAACTCGGCGAGGTAGCGTCGCATCGACCAGTAGTCGGTGCCGTCCGGCGTGCCAAGATTGACGAGTAGCACGCCTACGCGGCCGGTCGAGATGCGCGGATGTTGCGGCGGCCAGTTCAGTGGCAAGGGTCTGTCGTCAGCGGGCATCGCAGTGTCACTCACGGCCTCACACCTCGTCGAAACGGTCCATGACGGCGGGCGGATCAGGTGCGTTCGGGTCGGCTCAGGGGCGTCCGCCACACTGCCGCCTGTCATGGCGGCAATTGCCGTAGAAGGGAAGCGTGCATGGCGTCTTGACGCGGCTCGCGGATCGCAGTTAGCGCTTCAGCGAACGAGGAGGGTCTGGCTCGGGACGGCCGAGACTTCGCTCCACCGTGGTCGCCTGCCAGTAGAGCGCGACGCGGCGCGCGAGGTCACCCGGCTTGTCGGCGAACAGCCGCTCGCCGTGCGGTCGCACGAGCGCCAGAATGTCTGCCTGACGCTGTTGGGCTAGTCCGATCACCTTGCGCGCGAGGTGCCGGCCGCGGTGCCGGGACGCAGCGGCGCGCACCAGTGATTTCAGCACGGTCAGATCCTGGTGCTCACCGATCAGCTCCGAAATCCGCCGCGCCTCGTTGATGCGGGCCGCGAGTTCGTCCGGCCAGACGCGTTCGACGAGTTGCAGATGGCGCCAGTGACGCTGCACGCTCTTGCGCCATTCGTGAACCGGCTCATCCGTGCTGGCTGCGAACGCCGTCCCCATGTCGCGCCGTGCGTTGGCATAGGTTCTTCTGAAGCCACCGACGACATCGGGCTCACCAATCTCGCGGCGAGACAGCGTCGCGAATTCGTCGCGGAGCGTCGACAGCGCGTCTGCCGCGTGCCTGGTCGCAGCCAGCGCATCCTGCAGTCGTGCCTCGTCACCGTTCGCGTCCCGCGCTGCCGGCGGGAGCACCGACGCAAACGCACCAGGTTCGTGGCCCGCTCGCGCCTCGATCGCCGCCAGCGTCGTGGCCGCGACGAACCGGTCACGCGATCCCGAGAGCCCCCGTCCGATGTTGCGCAGGCCCGCGTCGGTCTCCCGGTACCAAGCGGGTTCGAGGCCGGGACGCAGAATACGGATCAGTGCGCGCAGACGCTTAAGGCTCTTGCGGCACTCGTGAATGCCGCTGTCCACATCGATCCCGGTTGTCAAAGTCCTGATCGAACGGTCGACCTGCGCCAGCGCAACGCGCCGCGCTTCCTTCGCGATCGATCGGCCGATGCGGAACCGGAATGTCATCGGCCGGGCTCGACCCTGCTCCCATTACTGGACTGCGGACGCCGCCGCATTGTCCAAACCGGTAACATCCGGCGCTGTCATAAAGAATATGTTGAAGCTGGTTCGACGCCGGAGCGTCGCCAGAGTTGGTTAAGATCCGAACGTTTGCGGGCCCTGCTGAGGCCAAGTGACGTGCAATCACGGTGCTCAAGCGCGAATGGCTTCCGCCCAGGCGAGCCACTCGCCGATGCGCCGTTCCGGGTGATCGTGCGTCAGAAAGTCTGTGACAACTGCAACCGACTGGGCGCCGGCCGCGATCACGCCGGTCGCCCGCTCGATCGTGATGCCGGCGATGCCGACCAGCGGCAGGTCACCGATGCGGGCCTTCCACGCCCCGACCCTGTCTAGCCCCTGAGGCGCCCACTTCATCGCCTTCAGTTTCGTCTCGTAGATCGGGCCGAGCGCGACGTAGTCGGGCTTTGCCGCAAGCGCAACTTCGAGTTCCGCGTCGCTGTGGGTCGAGATCCCGAGTTTCATTCCCGCCGCGCGTATCGCTTCGAGATCGGCGCCGGCCAGATCCTCCTGACCCAGATGAATGTAGTCGGCCCCCTCGGCGATCGCCGCTTGCCAGTGGTCGTTGACGATCAGCTGACAACCATGCGCGCCGCACAGCTTGAGGCCGGCGCGAACCTGACGCCGCACTTCGCCGTCACCGAGGTCCTTGATCCGCAACTGCACAGTCCTGACGCCAAGCGGCACGATCCGCTCGAGCCAGCCGAGATCCGGAACGATCGGATAGAACACGTCGAGGCCCGGGGCGGGCCTTACCTTCGGCGTCGTGTTCGAAGCAACGGGTTCGGTCATGACGGATCAGCTCCCGAGATCGAAGAACGGCGTGCCGGCGACAGGCGTCGAGGGCGAAGCCATGTCGCGCCTCTCCATCAGCCCGGCCACGAAGGCAGCACGCCCGGCGCGGATGGCCCCGCTGAACGCCCGCGCCATCGCTACGGGATCGCCTGCCTTCGCGACGGCGGTGTTGAGCAGCACGGCGTCGAAGCCCAGCTCCATGGCATGGGCCGCATGGGAAGGCGCCCCGATGCCCGCATCGACGATCAGCGGCACGCCGGGAAAATAGTTGCGCATGGTCGCCAGCGCATAGGGGTTGGCGAGCCCGCGGCCGGTGCCGATCGGTGCACCCCATGGCATCAGCACCTCGCAGCCCGCTCGCAGCAGGCGCTCCGCAGCGCCGAGATCCTCGGTGGTGTAGGGAAACACCTGGAAGCCGCGCTTGACGAGCTCGCCAGCAGCCTCGACGAGGCCGAACAGGTCGGGCTGCAGCGTGTCGTCGTTGGCGATCACCTCGAGCTTGACCCAGGCTGTGTCGAAGAGTTCACGAGCCATCTCCGCCGTGGTGATCGCCTCACGCGGGCTGCGACAACCAGCGGTGTTGGGCAACACGCGCACGCCGTGCGCGTCCCGCCAGCCGCGGATCAGTTCGAAAAAGCGCTCGCCGGTGCCGCCGCGCGCCGCCTCACGGCGCAGCGACACTGTGACTATGCCCGCCTCGGCCGCCGCCACCGAGTCGGCAAGCACCTGGGGCGAGGGGTATTGGGCCGTTCCGAGAAGCAGACGCGAGGCGACTTTCTCACCATGGAGGGCGAGCGGCGCATCTTCCGAATCCACGACATGAACCATGCAGTTTCGGCCGTCCCTTTCCACGCAGTCACTTCGCCCGCAGCTCAGCCGCCCTGGCGCGGCGCCACGACCTCGAGGCGGTCGCCCGCGGCAATCCGTACAGAGCCTCGCCGAGCGGCAGGCACGAACTCGCCGTTGAGTGCAGTCGCAACCTTCTGGCCCCCGTAGCCGAGAACGTCCAAGGCCTCGTCAACTGTGTCGACGGCGAGCAATCTCGGCTCGCCGTTGACGACGAGTGCGAGCGCCGGCCGAGCCGCTTCGCGAGTTGCTGATGGCGAATTCACAAGATTTCTCCGATGGTCCGGCACCCCGACGCGGGGCACCGCGATCCTGGCGCTCAGAGAAAGGATATACGAGACGGCGCGATCGATCTCCAGCCCCGGCTGCCGTCCTCATGGTATCGTCTGAAATGTTCGGGCCGGCGCCGCTGATCGTCAGCACAATGGCAGCCGCAACGCCCGCCCATGACGCCTCTTGAAACCGCGCTGTCCCGACCTATTTCCCTGATCGTGCCCGCCGCCGCGCGGGGGCACATCTCAACGGGCCCGGCCCTTCGGGGCGGGCGATATCCACGTCGCTTCTCAAGGAGGACCGTGATGCGACATATTGATTTCACTCCGTTCCATCGTTCGACCATCGGCTTCGACAATCTCTTCCGCATGCTCGACTCGGCGGCTTCGCTCGATAGCGAGGCAGGTGGCTATCCGCCGTACGACATCGAGCGTACCGGCGAGACCAGCTACCGCATCACCATGGCGGTTGCCGGTTTCCGTTCCGAGGATGTGCATGTCGACGTAAAAGAGACGGCGCTTTCCGTGCGCGGCGAGAAGAAGCCTGCCGAGAACGGCAAGAGCGAGTATCTGCACAAGGGCATTGCCCAGCGTGCATTCGAGCGACGCTTCCAACTCGCCGACTACGTCGAAGTGACGGGCGCGGAGCTGAAGGATGGCCTCTTGCACATCAATCTCGTGCGCAATCTGCCCGAGAGGATGAAGGCCCGCCGCATCGAAGTGAAGGCTTCGAACGACCAGGCACCGCAGATCGAGGCTGAGGCGAGCTGAAGGTGACGACGCTCATTTCAGCCCACGTGTGAGTTCGCGTCGGCGGCCGCACCTCCCCCGCGCCGTCGGCGTTATAACCCCGGCCCACTTGCGTGGGCCGGGGCGTTGGTTTTGATGCGTACGACCAGGAGCGCACGCCAGGTGCGGCAATCGGCTGCGCATCGTCCGCCTTCGGCGCAGGATACCGTTGGCGCCTACCGATCCGGGAGGCGTGGTGTCTCGACGTTGGCAGACATGGCTGGTCCTGATGGCGCTCGTGGTGCGGGCGCTGATCGCGCCCGGCTTCATGCTTGCGCCGGCGGCAGCCGCCGACGGTCTCGCCACCATCGTGATCTGCACACCGCACGGCATGAAGCTGTTGTCGGTCGGGCCGGACGGCCAGCCGGTGCAGCAGAACGCCGACGACACGTCGAGTGCCGGCAGCCACTGTCCGTTCGGCGCGCCTCCCGTCGCCATCATCCATGACGTGCCGCGCATCGCGGCGCCGCGCGACCTCGTTGGCATCCGCCATCATCAGCCGCCGACCACGGCGCTGATCACGTACCGCGCCCGCTTCCGCCTCGCGCGCGGACCGCCTCCGAGCCTCACCTGACGCAGCCCGTGGCGTCGCTCGCCGCGCGCTCCTCCGCTGACTTGCGATGGGCGCAACCGCACAGTCGACGCCCATTCCGCTCGCTCCCAGAGGCTCAACCATGCTTGCGACACTCCCGTGGCCGCGCCTTCGTGCGCAGGCTCTGCCCATCATGGGCGCAACGACACTGACACTGCTCGCCGGTCTGCTCGCCACCGGCTGGGCGAAAGCCGAGACAGCGGGCGACGGCGTCAACCTCGCAATGTCCACCGGCCACATGCTGCTCGGGATCGCAAAGCGCGAACCGGTCGGCGTCGGAGCCGGCTGTCTGACGGCACGCCGGAGACCGGCTTTTCCAGCCGCCGCCGCGTCGTCGTTGGTGGCGCCACTCGCGCCGCCACGCCCTGCCATCGCCTCGCCGACCCGACCGGCGCGGGCGTCTCAACGATCCACAACCAGAGAAGGAGCGTCGTCATGACCAACACCAGATCGCTACTCGCCGCCGCCGCGCTCGTCGCCTCGGCGACCGTCGCTCTCGCACACGACGCGAAGGTCGGCGCGCTTGCCATAGATCATCCCTGGACCCGCGCGACGCCGACCGGCGCGCGCGTCGCCGGCGGCTTCATGGTGATCACCAACAAGGGTACAACGGCAGACCGTCTGATAGGGGGTGACTTCGAGAAATCGAAGCGCGTCGAGATCCACGAGATGGCGATGGCCGGCGGCGTGATGAAGATGCGCGAGTTGCCGAAGGGCCTCGAGATCAAAGCCGGCGAAAGCGTGACGCTGAAGCCCGGCAGCTACCACGTGATGTTCATGGACCTGACCCAGCAGTTGAAGAAGGGCGACCAAATCAAGGGCACGCTGGTGTTCGAGAAGGCCGGCAAGGTCGAGGTGACCTACAAGGTCGAGGACATGGGCACGCGCGCCTCGAGCCACGGGGCCGGTCACGGCGGCCACAACATGAAGCATTGAGCTCGACCGGGCGCGGCGCGTTGGTGCCGCGCCCTGGCTCACAGATAGAAATCGCTCGCGGTGAACTGTGCCACCAACGCGCCCTCGACGCGGATGGTGTCGGCAGGGGTGGCGGTGACCGAGATCAGCACGTCGGCGCCGTCTTGGGTGATGGTGAGCTGGCCGAAATTGTCGAGGCCGCTGATGGCGGCGAGGTTGAACCTGTCGCTGCCGTCCTCGAAGTCGGTGATGGTGTCGGTGCCAAAGCCGTCGGCGAAGTAGAAGAAGTCGCCGCCCGCCCCGCCCGTGATGGTGTCGTTACCCGACCCGCCGAACAGGAGGTCGCTCGCCGACCCGCCGATGATGGTGTCGTTGCCAGCCCGGCCGTCGAGGGTGACACGCACGGTCATGGCGGAGGCGTCGAGCGTGTCGCCGCCGACGTTGCCGTAGAGCGCCTCCATGCCCGACGTCGCGCCGAGCGCCACGCTCGCGCCGGCAAGATCCTCGGCGACGCCGTAGTCGCTGCCGTTGCCGCCGATCAGCGTGTCGCCGGTGGTGAAGAACAGCACGTCGTTGCCGTCGCCGCCGTCGAGCGTGTCCGTGCCCGCCCCGCCGTAGAGGCTGTCGTTCGCCGAGCCGCCCGTGATCACGTCGTTGCCGGCGTTGCCATAGAGATTGAGGCGCGTATCGAGGTTCGCCGCCGACGTCGCCGAGGCGTCGATGACGTCGGCGCCGCCGGCACCGTAGACGACCTCGACACCGGCGAGGATGGTGACCGAGGTGCCTGCGCTGGTCGGGTCGACGGCCACCGCGATGTCGGTGCCGCCACCGCCGGTCAGCTGGTCGCCGGCGCCGTCGTAGTAGAGGAGGTCGTTGACGGCACCGCCGATCAGCGTGTCGGTGCCGCCGCGGGCGTGCAGTTGCACGCTGGTGGTCGACGCCGAGGCATCGAGCGTGTCGTTGCCGGCGCCGCCGAGCACGGTCTCGATGCCGTGGCCGGCGCCGAGCACCAGCGTCACGCCGGCGCTGGTCGGATCATCGGCGACGGCGGTGTCGTTGCCGGCGCCGCCGATGAGGATGTCGCCGGTGTTGAACACCAGCGTGTCGTTGCCGTTGCCGCCGTCGAGCGTGTCGACATCGCCGTCGACGCCGCCGTGGAGGCTGTCGCCGGCGACACCACCTATCAGGTGGTCCGCGCCGAGGCGCCCCTGTAGCGTGATGGCACCCGTCATGCCGGAGGCGTCGAACGCGTCGGCACCGTCGCCGCCGATTACCGTCTCGATGCTCATCGTCTGCGTGAACGCCATCGTCACGCCGGCCGTGCCCGAGACCGCCGCGTAGTCGTTGCCGCTGCCGCCGGATAGCGTGTCGTCGCCGTCGAACAGTAGCGCGTCGTCACCGTCACCGCCGTTGAGCGTGTCGGCGCCCGCACGCCCGTCGAGGATGTCGTTGCCGCCGCCGCCGTCGAGCACGTCGTCGCCGGCAAAGCCGATGAATGTGTTGGCGAGGCCGTCACCGGTGAGTTGGTCCGCGAAGTTCGAGCCGGCGACGAAATTGATATCGGTGAAGAAGTCGCCCTCAGCGAAGCCGCCGAGAGCCGTGCTCGATGAGTTGGTGTGCGTCGCGAGGTCCACCGTAACGCCGGCGGTACTATCGATGTAGTTGACGAGCTTCCTCGGCTTCGACGGGTTCAGGAGATCAACGCCTTCGAAGTGCTCGTCCTCGGCCGTGGCGAGGCCCTGGTCGACGGCGCTGGTGCCGGGGACGAACACGAGGGTGACGACGTTGTTGACGTTGACGGTCGTTGTTCCGCTCGCCGCGAGCGCGCCGCCCTGACCCTGCGCGGTGACGTTGCCGTCGGAGAACGTCCAGGCGACGTCGAACGTCTCGTTCGCCAGCACGAGCGACTTCTCGTAGGCGATGAGCCGCATGGCGTCGTTCACGCGGGTCTGCGTGGCATCCGAGTTAAACGTGATTGTGAGCGTGCCGCCGCTGTTGGTGAAGGTGCCGATCGTGACGCCCGACAGGATCACGTCGCCGCCGGAGAACGCCAGTGCACCGGAGCCGGCGAATACATCGAGCGCATTCGCGCCGCCCGACCGCTCGATGGTCAGCACCGCGCCGTCGTAGTGGCCCTGTGCGGCGAGTTCGAAATCGAACACCGCCGCGTCGTTGTCGAGCACAGTGGCCGAACCATGATCGGTGAAGCCCACCGTCCCGCCGAGCGTGTTCGCCGCGTCGAACGTCTGATCGAGGCTGCCGTCGGCATTGAGGCGGATGAGGGCGAAGTCCGTGTCGGCACCGTTCGATGTCCGTCCGACGACAACGATACGACCGTCGTTCTGCAGCGCAACACTGTATGAGAAGTCGTCGAAGCCGCTGACTGGAACGACGACTTTGCCGCCGTTGCCGAAGTTCGGGTCGAGGCTACCATCGGGCGTGTAGCGAACGATGGCAAAATCCCAGCCGCTTGCCGTCTGCGTATGGCCGGCCACAACGATATTCCCGTCAGGCTGGATGACGAGACTGAGTGCGCCTTCGTACCCCGATCCAATTGGAGTTACTACTTTGCCGCCTGTACCAAACGTCGTGTCGAGTGTTCCGTCTGTGTTATAGCGGGCGACCGCAAAATCCTCATTCGATCCATTGAACATATAACCCGCTAGAACAAGCTTGCCGTCACCCTGCAGCGCTACTGCGAAGGCCTGATCGTAGGATGAGCCAATTGCGGTTGTCGTCACGCCGCCGGTGCCGAAACCGGTGTCGAGCGTGCCGTTTGAGTTGTATCGCACCAAAGCAAAGTCATAGTTCGACCCGATGTAAGCATACCCAGCCAATACAAGCTTTCCGTCTGGCTGGAGTAGAACGTCGTAGGCCTTAGCATCGATCCCACCAATTGGCGTCTGGACGACCCCGCCCACGCCGAACGTGGAGTCGAGATCGCCGCTTGCTTCGAAGCGCACCATGGAGAACTGATACCCCCCGCCTGGGGTATGATGACCGCCGAGAATGATTTTTCCGTCGGATTGCACAGTCACGGAAACGGCTGCATCAGAGAGCGACACCGAAGTTGTAACGATGCCGTCACCACCGCCGAACGTCGTGTCCGGCGTGCCATCGGCGTTGTAGCGCACGACGCCGTAATCGTTGAATCCAACTATTCCAGGACGCACCTCGCCGCCGACGAGAATTTTGCCATCGGGCTGAAGCGCAATGCTCCAGCCGAAATCACTACCACTTCCAACCGGCGTTACGACAATGCCGGAGCCACCGCCGAAAGTCGTGTCGAGTGAACCATCAGAGTTGTAGCGAGCGACGACCGTGTCCCAGTTGCCGGCGACAAGGCGATGGCCTGAAACTAGGATCTTGCCGTCAGGCTGAATGACGACGCCGCGCGCTTCCGCATCGGATGTACCGAACGTCGTCGTCACGATCCCATCGCCCACCGCGAAGGTCGGCGCGTCGTTCACGGCCGTCACGTCGAAGGTCAGCGTGTTGGACGTGGCGTCGAAGTCGGTGCCGTCGCTCACCGAGAAGGTGAGGTTCGCGTGCCGCGCCGTTGGCGTTGTGGGCAGGCGTGAAGGCGAGCTTGCCGGCGGCGATGTCGGCGGCAGTGATCACCTGCCCTGAACCAATGTTGCCGCCGTCGAGCATCAGCCCGCCCGCCGCCGGCAGCGTGTCGATGCGCACCGCAGCGATTGGGTCGCTATCCAGGTCCGAATAGCCGAAGTCGGCGATGGCGAGAACGCGCGTCGCGTCCTCGTCGAGCGTGATCGTTGCGTCAGTGCCGGCAGGCGCATTGTTGACATCGAAAAGCCGCACGAAGACTTCTTCCGTGCCCTGGCCCGACCACGTCGATACCAATGTCCCATTAGCCAGAACAGCCGTGCCTTCGCCGGCGAATATGCTGTCGTGAAACTGTTGACCACCGGGATCTGATTGAGGCGAAATTCGCTGCCGACGGCGTCGCCGGCTGCGTCATAGCGCTGCCCGAAAATGCCGAAACCACGGGATGTGTGCACTTGACAAAGCATCCACGGGTTACCAGATGAAGCTCGGTCCGATACAGGAGCCGAGCCATGACGAACTCTACGCCGTCCAAGGTCGAGATTTACCTGAACGAGTTGCAGACCGAGCAGGAACTGTTGAGAATCACACTCATGGTTCTGATGCGAAACCTCATAGGTTCCAGCCCAGATCCACAAAAGGCGCTTCGTGGAGTCGCGACACAAGTGCTCGACGCCGTGTCGACTCCTCCGACTGACGGTCCACTGAACCAAGACCAGTCGCGTCAGATGGCTCTGATGAAATCAAGTGCCGAAGATATGTTCGCGCAACTTGCGCAGACTCTCGGTCTAAGCGGAACCACGGACGACCTTCGCCCGCAAACTAATGCAGGTCGCCCCATGTCGATCAACCTCACCAATCCGATTTTCCATGACGAAGACGCCGCCCGCGCGCACCTCGAAGCGCAGCGCTGGCCGGACGGTCCCGTGTGCCCTCACTGCAAGAGCCATGAAGGTCACCAAGCTCGAAGGCGAGAAGCACCGCCCCGGCGTCCACCAGTGCAAGGCGTGCCGCGAGCAGTTCACCGTGACGGTCGGCACCATCATGGAGCGCTCGCACATTCCGCTCGCGAAGTGGGTGCTGGCGATCCAACTTATGGCCGCCAGCAAGAAGGGCATGTCGGCCAAGCAGATCGAACGCATGCTCGGCGTCACCTACCGCACGGCGTGGTTCATGATGCACCGCATCCGCAAGGCCATGTCGCCAGACGAGAAGGCCGGACCGCTCGGCGGCACCGGCAGGCCGTCGAGTCTGACGAGACCTACGTCGGCGGTCGCGCCAAGAACGCAAAGAAGGGCAAGCCGATCCCAAAGAAGCACCCAGTCGTGGCGCTCGTCGAGCGCGACGGTCCGATGCGCGCCTCACGTGCCGGACGTCACCGCCCGTACCGTGCGCGAGGTTCTGGTCCGTCAGGTGTCACGCAAGTCGACGCTGATGACCGACGACAGCCTGCTGTACCACTGGCTTGGTCGCGAGTTCGCCAACCACGAAGCGGTCAATCACAGCGCCAAGGAATACGTCCGCGACGCCGCCCACGTGAACACCGCCGAGTCGTTCTTCTCGCTGCTGAAGCGCGGCATCATGGGCTCGTTCCACAGCGTCTCAGAGCAGCACTTGCAGCGCTACGCCGATGAGTTCGCGTTCCGCTGGAACCACCGCAAGGTGGACGACGCCACCCGTGCCGCCGCCATCATCAGGGCCGCCGATGGCAAGCGTCTCACCTATCGGCGGATTGACTAAACCACTGACACCAAAGCAGAAAGCCCGACGTTTCCTCGCGTGGAGGAGACGCCGGGCGCTCGACTCGCGTAAGTAGTGGGTTCCGACACCTACAACCTACGGAGACGAAACATGACGGATCGAGTGGCAGCGCAGCACTTGGAGACAGCTATTCGCCTGCTAGAGGCGAACCTCCGCACTCACATCGACCCTGCAGCGGACCCAGCTGCGCACAACCTGTCGTCTGCTCTGCTGTCCCTGTGCCGCGCCGTTGAGCGGCTAGCAGACCAGATACACACGATAGAAAGCAAATGACCGCGTCTTGAGCGGCCACTGTCTCGCGCGCCGACATGCCGTCGAACAACTTGGCTTGCGTCGCGCAGAATTCATCGAATGTCATTTCTTCCGCTCGGCCTTCTTGGCTGGCGCGGAGCGCTTTGGCTTGGGCGGCAGATCGAGCACCCGCTTGATCAGCCTGTCCCGAGCCGCGCCCGCTTCCTCTTCCGTGAGGTCGGTCTCGACCTCGTCCTTCTTTGGCTTCCCGGGCTTCTTCGACATGACCGACACCACAGAATTCCCCGACCTTGATAGCCTTGACCACGATGAAAAGCTGGCAGCCGCTCTTGGCAACATGGTCGTCGCCTGGGCACGCGCCGAAACGGTCTTGGTCAAAGCATACGCGCACGCCATGCAGGTGCATTACAACATGGCCGCGTCGCTCTACTATAACATCCCCACGTTCGAATCGCGGGTCAAGGCGCTCCGGGCAATCGTCTCGGATCGCCCGCATCCATTCTCCGACAGGGAGCCCATATTGCAGGCGGTCAGTGCACTCTCCGAACTCGCCGCAACACGCAACATGTGGGTCCATGGACTCTGGGTGATCGACCCGAAGCGGAAGGTGACGCGGCTGTTCAACATGAAAATCGGAGGCGCCAAACGGCGTAGCGTTCAAGTGACAGTTAACGCCGTGCGTCAGCACGTCCAGGCCGTTCGTGAGCGGTCTCGCGAACTTGCCGCGCTGCTTCCCCTTTCGATTTCGCTCTACTCATCGCCTGATAAACCTCGGTGACGATGCGCTTGTCGGTAGCGGAGCCGGCCACGCTATCCGGGAAGTAGCGCATCAGCGCCCGAATGCCAGCTTTAGCCATGGCTGACGTTACAGCGCATTCGCTAAGTGTTTCAGAGCGTTGCAATTTGCCTTACCGATTTCTGCTTTGTCAAGTGCAGGCTTCCCGAAACCACTGCCATCCTGCCCCTGACTGGACCATGTTATGACGAAACCTCCATCGTTGAGGCCAACGACGGTTGGGCGAAGCTGGTCGGACGCGGTGTGCGAGTTGACGTGAAACTCCGTTCCTACTTTAACACCCGAAGCATCATAGCGCTGGCCGTAGATGCCCCAGTTGCCGGCTTCCTGCCCGAAGCTCTGCCAAGTGACGACGAAGCCGCCGTCGAGCAGCGCCGCCACGCTCGCCAGAGCCTGACTGTTGTTCGTGAAGGAGTTCACCCTGAACTCGCTTCCGATCGCCACGCCCCCAGCGTTATAGCGTTGGCCGTAGATGCCGAAGCCGCTTCCGTCCTGGCCGTCCGACTGCCAGACGATGACGAAGCCGCCGCCGGCAAGCGCGGCCACGCTCGGGAGTTCCTGATAGCCGGACGTGAAGCTGTTGACCCGGAACTCCGGACCCGACGCGCCACCCGACGCATCGTAGCGCTGCGCATAGATTCCGCCCGTGCTGCCATCTTGCCCGTAGCTGAACCACGTAACGACGAAGCCACCTCCGTCGAGCGCCGCGACCGACGAATTCGCCTGATCGTTCAGAGTAAACGTGTTGACCCGGAATTCGCTGCCTGCGGCACTTCCATTTGCGTTGTAGCGTTGTCCGTAGATGCCTGCGCCACTGCCGTCCTGAGCATAGCCGGTCCAGGTAACGACGAAGCCGCCACCATCCAGTGCCGCAACACTCGCGTAGGTCTGCCAATCGAACGTAGCGGAGTTCACGCGGAACTCGCCGCCTACTTTGTTGCCGAGAGCATCATGGCGCTGGCCGTAAACGCCCCAACCGCCACCATCCTGGTTGAAGCTCGACCACGTGACGACGAATCCTCCGCCATCCAATGCCGCAATGCTCGGATAGCGCTGCTCGTTGCTCGTGTAGGTATTGACCTGGATGTCGCCCGTGATGGGCGTCGGTGTGTCGGACATTGCTCGCCACCCCCGGTGAGAAAGGACGAATACGCAGAACCGAATGTCAAAGTGCCACTTGATATTAGGGGCAGCACAGAATTGTTCGCCGGATCCTTGCGGATCGGGCAGATCAAACGTCGCGCAAATGAAAACAAACATACGAGGCCCGACCGATCAACCCTTAATCGCCCTGTTGTGCGGACAGCACCGACAAGCTGGGATCCTTGCTCAAAGAGCCGCCCGTGCTTGGCCCACCGATATCCCGTGCGAAATCCGGTGCCGGAATACTCGACGCGCGGCGGCGCACACGAGAAGCTTTCGACGGCTCAGCGCCGGAACAGATCTGCGAAGTTGCAGTCAGCCCTCGCAGATGTAACGCCTGCAGCCGGCTGCCGCGCTCACGACGGGTGAACCTGCTGCTGCTCGCTGGCTTTCGGCATTCCGCCTGCCGATGGGGGGCTCGACCGCGTTCGTCGCACACGAAATAGGGCGACGCCTCGCCGCGCATCCCTCGGCATCAGCGGTGATCACGCGCCGTTACGAGCCGACATGGACGGAACCGTCGAACCCGATCGCCACTGCTTGCATGGCGGCAGCGATCAACATGCGCGTCGGCGCCTCGAACGCGCGCCTCTGGCGGCGGGCCGGTATGCCGACCATCGTCTGCGGCCTGACACCCCATGATCTAGGCGCATCCGACGAGCACTTGGAGATCGCGGAACTGCCCGCGCGCGCCGCCGTCCATGCGCTGACGGCAGCTCGCTTCCTCGGTGGTTGAAAGATCGGGCCAGCGACGTCCGCGACACGAGCGCCCGTGAGCGGAGCGCTAGTTTGGCTGCACCGGACCCGGTTATGTGACGCAACGATTGACTTGATGGCGTCCGCGCACTAACGGCTTGAAGTGAGGCACAATTCGCCGGCTCCGTGTAACGATCGGCATGCCCCTCGCGAAATTGCCGACTGAATCTTCGGGTCCGAAAGAGTCATGCAACCGCTCGATCAGTCCGTCGCCTCGCCAGCCACAACTGCGGGCGTGGCGCTCCAGACCGCCGCCAGCGACCTCCGGGCGTTGATCGAGGCCTATGCCGACCCCGCCCATCCCGCACCGCGGGGCCGTCACCTGTCACCCCATCTGAGGCGGCTCGAGGCGGAAGCGATCTACATCCTGCGCGAGGTCGCGGTGCAGTTCCGCAACCCTGTGATGATGTATTCGGTCGGCAAGGATTCGACGGTGATGCTTCATCTGGCGCGGAAGGCTTTCTGGCCGGGATCGCTGCCGTTCCCTCTCCTCCACGTCGCCACTGGCTGGGATTTCGCCGAGGTCCTGGCCATGCGCGACCTGGTGGCCGCCGCCTTCGGCTTCACCCTTATCGTGCACACCAACGAGGACGGTGTCGCGCGCGGTATCAACCCGATCGCGTCGGAACCCGGCGTGCACGCACACGTGATGAGTACCGAGGCGCTGAAGCAGGCGCTCGGGCGCGGGCGCTTCGACGCCGCCATCGGCGGCGCGCGCCGTGACGAAGAGGCGAGCCGCGCGAAGGAGCGCGTCTTCTCGTTTCGCTCCTCGCAACACACCTGGGACCCGCGCGCGCAGCGCCCGGAGCTGTGGAACATCTATAACGGACGCGTATCGGCCGGTGAATCGGTGCGCGTCTTCCCCCTCTCGAACTGGACCGAGCTCGACGTCTGGAGCTACATCCGCGCCGAGCAGATCCCCGTCGTCCCGCTGTATTTCGCGAAGCCGCGGCCGGTCGTGCAACGCTCCGGTACGCTGCTGCTCGTCAACGACGACAGGATGCCCGTCGAGCCCGGCGAGATCGAATTGCGCGACGTGCGCTTCCGCACACTGGGCTGCTATCCGCTCACCGGCGGCATGGACAGCGTGGCGCGCGACGTCGACGACGTCATCGCCGAAATGCTCGCGTCCCGCCATTCTGAACGACAGGGCAGGCTGATCGATCACGACACCGCGGCTTCGATGGAGCGCAAGAAGCGCGAGGGCTATTTCTGATGCCACGAGCGGACGTGGTCGACACACGCTTGCAAGGCGCCGAGCAAGAAGCGGAAGCACGCTCGCAACTTCGCTTCATCACCTGTGGCTCCGTCGACGACGGCAAGTCGACCCTGGTTGGCCGCATCCTCTACGATTGCCGGCTCATTCCCGACGACCAGTTCTCCGCGGTCGCGGCCGCCTCTCGCAAGTTCGGCACTACCGGCGAGGACGTCGACCTCGCACTGCTCGCTGATGGGCTGGAGGCCGAGCGCGAGCAGGGCATCACCATCGACGTCGCCTATCGCTTCTTCGCGACACCGCGCCGCTCCTTCGTCGTCGCCGATACGCCCGGCCACGAACAGTTCACCCGCAACATGGCCACTGGCGCCTCGACCGCCGAACTCGCCGTCATCCTGGTCGATGCCACGAAGGGGCTGACGACACAGACCCGGCGGCACACGATCGTCTGCTCCCTCCTCGACGTGCGGCACGTCGTGCTCGCCGTCAACAAAATCGACGCGGTCGAAGAAGTCGAGGCGGTGTTCGCGTCGATCGCTGCACAGTACCATGCTTTCGTGCAACCGCTCGATTTCGCCTCTGTCACCGCCATACCGATTTCCGCGCGCTTCGGTGACAACGTCTCGTTCCGCTCGTCGCGCACGCCGTTCTACACGGGTCCGACGCTCATAGAGCATCTCGAGAACGTGGATTGCCATAGCGACTCTCTCGCTCGGCCTTTCCGTTTGCCGGTGCAGTGGGTCAACCGGCCGAACTCCGAGTTCCGCGGTGTCGCAGGCCAAATTTCTTCCGGCTCGATCAGCGTCGGCGATGCGGTGGTCGTCGCGCGCTCGGGACGCACCAGTACGGTGCGGCGCATCGCCACCTTCGACGGTGACATCGACGAGGCGCGGGCCGGCGACGCCATCAATATCGTGCTCACCGACGACATCGATGTGGCGCGCGGCGACGTGCTCGCACCGCCCGATGCGCGCCCGCACTGTGCCGACCAGTTCGCCGCCCACGTCATCTGGATGAGCGAGACGCCGCTGCTGCCGGGACGGTCCTATGGCCTGATGTGCGGTCCGATCGAGGTGCCTGCACGCATCACAACGATCAAGCACAAGATCGCCATCGACACGCTCGAGCATCACAGTGCCAAGGTGCTCACGCTGAACGAAGTGGGGGCCTGCCACATCGCAACGGGCTCGCCGATCACATTCGATCCCTACAACGAGCGCAGAGGTACGGGCGCCTTCATCATTGTCGATCGCGAAACCAATGCCACCGCCGGCGCCGGCATGATCGACTTCCCGCTGCGCCGCGCCCAGAACATCCACCGCCAGAGCCATACCGTCGATCGCGCCGGCCGCGAGGCCGCCAAGCACCAGATGGCGCGCTGCATCTGGTTTACGGGCCTGTCCGGCTCCGGCAAGTCGACCATTTCCGACATCGTTGAGCGCGACCTCCATGACCGCGGCTATCACACCATGCTGCTCGACGGGGACAATATGGAACAGCGACCTCGGCTTCACCGATGCCGACCGCGTTGAGAATATCCGCCGGGTCGGCGAGGTGGCGAAGCTCATGGTAGAAGCCGGCCTGATCGTGATCTGCTCGTTCATTTCCCCTTTCGCCGCCGAACGCGAAATGGTGCGCGACCTTATCGGCGCTGACCGTTTCGTCGAGATTTTCGTGGATACGCCTCTCGAGGACTGCATTGCGCGCGATCCCAAAGGTCTCTACCGCAAGGCACTCGCTGGCGAGATCCCCCGCTTCACCGGTGTCGGCTCGCCTTACGAGCGTCCGGAGAGCCCTGACATCCATATCGACGGCCTCAACGAGAGCGCGCCAGCCGCAGCGGAGCGCATCATCGGCTGGCTGGTGCGCGCCGATGCGATGGAGCAGCAATGAAGTGCTGCGCGAGCCATAGGCATCGGCTAGGCTCAGCGGAGTACGGGCCTCGAAAGCCGGTGGTGCGAGAAATTGCAGGAGTGTGCGTGGAATGACGGCGGCGGGAACAGCCGGTAGCGAAGCCAGCGGGCAGGCCGACGCGCCGGGCCAGGCGATAGAAGCCGTGTTCTTCTATCACGTGCCGAAGACGGCCGGGATGACGCTTCTCAAGCACTTCCATGAGCGCTTTCCTGGGCAGGTGTTCTCACCGGAGAAGGACAACAGCCCGCTCACAGACATCCTGAGGTCGAAAAAATACCTCGCAACCGCCGACCGGCTGGAGCGTCTCGCGGCGTCGCGCGCCATCGCAGGTCATCAGGCCTCCCTGTCGATGCTCGAACACGCCGCGGCCCCCTTCTACATGGTGTGTTTCTGGCGCGATCCCGCCGACTACCACGTGTCGAACTTCAACTGGCGCAACGAAACGAAGGGCCACCGGCGGCGCCGGCCGATCGACTTCGAGACCCATCATCGCTGGCTGTTGCGCAACCCGATGACACGCTACTTCCTGCTTTATGCGTGCGACGTGCGCGGTCTCGATTTCTTCCTGATGAGCGACTGGCGCAAATTCCGAACGGCGCTCGCCAATATCGAGCGCTTCGACCTGTTCGCCGACATCTCCAAGGTCGACGGCTTCATTGCGGCGCTGGGTTGCAAACATTCGGGCAACGTCAACGTGGTCCCGGCCGAACGCAAGAAGAAGCACGCCATCAGTGCGACCGATCGCGAACGCCTGCGTCAGCGCAATATCGTCGATCTCTACATTCACCGCATCGCCCTCGGTGAGAACCGCGATGCCGTCGCCGCGGAGGCAGACGCCAAGCTGTCGCGCTTGATGGACCCGCGCGACATCGCCGACATCCTGCTGACACCCTGGTATCGCTGGTGCGTCGTCGTGTGGCCCTACCTGCGGATGCCATGGCAACCGCGCTGACCGCATCGACGCCCCGCCGACGAACCCCGTCCCGCCGCGAGGGTCGGCGCGACCACATGGCTGGGCTGCCGTCGCCCCGCTTGATTGCCGTGAATTTTGTCTGCCCCTAATCTCTAACTACACCACGCCGCCATCGGGTGACGGTTCGCTCGGAGAATGACGCGTGGACTTCGGAGGAGACCGAAATGACTGAACTGACACGTCGCTCTGTTCTCGCCGGGGGTGCAGCCGCCGGCGCGGCGGCCGGCCTCGGCATCGTGCCTGCAGCAGCGCAGTCCTGGCCGACCCGCCCGGTCACCGTGGTCTGCCCGTGGGGCGCAGGTGGTGGAACGGATGCCACCGCCCGCATCGTCTCGGCGCTGCTCGAGAAGAGCCTCAAACAGCCGTTCAACGTCGTCAACCGCACCGGTGGTTCGGGCGTGGTCGGTCATTCCGCGATCGCGACAGCGCCGGCCGACGGCTACACGATCGGCATGGTGACGGTCGAGATCACGATGATGCATCATCAGGGCCTGACCAAGCTGAACCCCACGAGTTACACGCCGCTGGCGCTGATGAACGAGGATCCGCCGGGTGTGCAGGTGCGCGCGGACGCACCCTGGAAAACCGCAAAGGACCTTGCCGACGCGATCAAGGCGGCGCCTGCCGGCAAGCTCAAGGCGTCCGGCACCGGCCAAGGCGGTATCTGGCATCTCGCGCTGATCGGCATGCTGCAGGCCATGGGGCTGAAGCCCGACCACGTGCGATGGATTCCGTCGAACGGCGCCGCACCCGCCATGCAGGATCTCGCCGCCGGTGGCATCGACATCGTCACCTGCTCGGTGCCCGAGGGCAAGGCGATGATCGACGCCGGCAAGGCCCGCAGTCTCGCGGTGATGGCGACCGAACGCAACGCGGCTTTCCCGAACGTCCCGACGCTGAAGGAAGCCGCCGGCATCGACTACTCCGTCGGTGCCTGGCGCGGCATCGCGGCCCCCAAGGGCCTGCCGAAGGAGATCGCCGACAAGCTCGTGGCCGAGCTCAAGAAGGTCAACGAGTCCAAAGAGTTCCGCGATTTCATGAAGAATCGCGGGTTCGGGGTGAAATGGGCCGATCCGGCTGGCTTCGCCAAGTTCATGGCTGAGGGCGACGGCAAGATGAAGTCGGCGATGACGGCTGCCGGTCTGGTCAAGAAGGGCTGACCGGACACAGAGCACGGCAGCCGGCATTCCGCCGGCGGTCTCGCTTCGTACGGCGCGGGGTGGTGACACATCCCGCGCCTGTGCCCGGCGGCATCTCAGCTCCGGTCCAGTACCAGGACAATCGGCCGCGAAAGGCCCGGCGATGCGTACCAACGACATGATCTCCGGCGCCGTCATGATCGCGCTTGCGGTCGCGATGATCATTCTGACACTGCACTTTCCGCCTTTCCCGGGTCAGGACTACGGCCCGGCGCTTTTTCCGCGCGTATTGGCGACGGGGCTGATCCTGACCGGGACACTGCTCGTCGCACGCGGAATCAAAAGGCGGCGGGCGGGCGAGCCGCTCTTGACCCTTGCCGCCTGGACCGCCGATCGCGGCAGGCTCGCCTCGTTCCTGCTGATCCCGGCGCTGATCGTGGGCTATGTTCTCGTCTCCGAGCAGATCGGCTTCCTGCCCGTCGCATTCGTTCTACTGCTTGGACTGATGCTGTGGTTCCGCACGCGCCTCGTCGTTGCGCTGCCCATCGCCGTGGTCGCCGCATGGGGCATCCACTACTTCTTCGCCACGCTGATGCGGGTGCCGCTGCCGCGCGGCCTGCTGACCGACATTCTCTGAAGGACCCGTCCGATGTGGCCAGCCCTGATCGAGGCCTTCCGGCTCGTCCTCGACCCCTACGTGATCGTCGTCTGTTTCGCCTCGGCCGCGTTCGGCATCTTCGTCGGCGCGATGCCGGGCCTGACAGCAACGATGGCAACCGCTCTGCTGGTTCCCGTGACCTTCTTCATGGCGCCGGTGCCGGCGCTCGGCGCGATCGTCACGGCGACGACCATGGCGATCTTCGCCGGAGACATTCCTGGCGCAATGCTGCGCATTCCCGGCACGCCCGCCTCCGCCGCATACGCGGACGAGAGCTACGAGATGGGCAAGAAGGGGCTCCTCAACCTCAATCTCGGCGTCAACCTGGTTTTCTCGGTGCTCGGCGGCCTGTTCGGCGTCGCCATCCTCATCATCGCGGCACCGCTGCTCGCCGAGTTCGCGCTCAATTTCTCCTCGTTCGAATACTTCTGGCTCGCCGCCCTGGGCCTCACATGTGCGATCTTCATCGCGACCGACGACCCGCTGAAGGGCTTCGCCTCCCTGATCATCGGCCTGTCGATCGGCTGCATCGGGATCGACCCGACGGCCGGTTATCCGCGCTTCACGTTCGATACTGTCGAGCTGTTGCAGGGCGTGAGCTTCATCCCGGCGATGATCGGCCTCTTCGCCATCTCCGAGCTCTTGCGAAACGCCGTGGCGTTGGAGCAGAAGGGCGCCTTCGTCGCAGATCACGTCTCCAACATCTTCCGGGGCGTGGGAGCCGTGTTCCGCCGCTACTGGAAGAACATGTTGCGCGGCTCCATGCTCGGCACGGCCATCGGCGCCCTGCCCGGTGCCGGCGCCGACATTGCCGCATGGATCGCCTACGCCGTGTCGAAGAAATTCTCGAAGGAGCCGGAGAAGTTCGGCACCGGCCACATCGAAGGCGTGGTCGATGCGACGTCGGCCAATAACGCGGCCATCGGCGGTGCCTGGATCCCTGCCCTGGTGTTCGGCATCCCCGGCGACAGCATCACGGCGATCGTGATCGGCGTACTGTACATGAAGAACATGAACCCGGGACCGACGGTGTTCCTGCAGAACCCGCAATTCATCTACGCGGTGTTCCTGATTTTCATCATTGCAAACCTGATGATGCTGCCGATCGGCTGGGCCGCCATCCGCTCCGCCCGCTACATCCTTGCCACGCCGCGCAGCGTGCTCATGCCGCTGATCCTGATGTTCTGCATCGTCGGCGCCTATGCCATGACCAATTCGATCTACGGCATCATCATCATGCTGGCGATGGGTATCGTCGGCTGGCTGCTCGAGGAGAATGGCTTCCCCGTCGCTCCCGTGATTCTCGGGCTGGTACTTGGCGAGTTGTTCGAGCAGAGCTTCATGACCTCGATGATCAAGGCCGAGGGCTCGCTGCTCGGCTTCTTCTCGCGGCCGATCGCCGCCACGCTCGGCGTGCTGACGCTGGCACTGTGGGTCTTCATGATCTGGCGCAACCTCGGTGCCGCCCCCCCGTCGGAGGGCCGCCACTCAGCCTGACGGCGCTTGTCTGCGCTTCACAGCCCGAGGTGGCCCTGCGGACCGCGCTCGCGTGCCTGCTCGGCGAGCGCACGCAAGTGATCCTGCTGTTCTGGCATGAACATGCCGGCCGAGATCACCGCCTTGGCGGCATCTTCCATGGAGATCGGCAGGATGATGATGTCGCGCCGCGGCACAAAACAGACGAAACCGGTCGGCGGCATGAAACCGGTCGGCATGAACACCGCGACGAGGTCGGACTCGCCCCCCGGTCGCGCCGCCCGTATGGCACCCGTCGCCTCTCCGGTCACGTAGACGATCGACCAGATGCCCTTGGCCGGGAACTCCATCAGGCCGACCTTCTGCACGCTTTCGCCGTTGACAGCGAGGCGGTTGGCCTCAGCTGCCATGATCACGGATTCGAAGATCTGCTTCAGCGCCCGATAGACGTTGCGCACGATCGGCATGCGCGCCAGCATCACCTCCGCGTAGCTGATCAGCGTGCGCCCGAGCAGGTTGGCGGCGAGGGCGCCCACCAGGATCAGACCGAGGATGGCGAAGGCAAGCCCGTATCCCGGGATCGAGAACGGCAGGTACGTCGCAGGATCGTAAATGCGCGGGACGAGCGGTTTCACCCATGCGTCGACGACATTGATCACCCACCATACGATGTAGATGGTGATGGTGACGGGGCCGACGATGACGAGGCCGGTCAGGAAATAGTTCCTCAGGCGGGCGGCGAGACCTATGCGTGGGGCGCGCTCCGGCGCCGGGCGCTCCTTTCGCTCCGCCTTCTCGGGCCGATCGGCCCTCGCCTGCTTTTCTGCCTTACGCTGCATACCTGTCGCCGCATCATCGCCGGCCACCGAAGCCGGCGTGGCACTACCCGTCGCGCGACGACTGTGGTCCGCTGGCGGGCGACTGCGCAACCTCACTCTTAGTCGATGTCGTTTCGGCAAAACAACGATGATCGCGCACTGGCGCGCCAAATTCAGGCCTTCGGCGGACGGGTGGCGGGTCAGCCGTCGCGCGACTGCGCGGATTTGGCCGAAGCCCGCACACCGCGCACTGGCCGCTCTCGTGTCGTAGCCGCCTGCAGCGTGCGGCGGAAAGCATCCCGCTTTTCGTGGATCGACGCGATGGCGAGCCCGGCCGGCACCGCCAGGGCGGCAAGCGAAGCCTCGGAGAGCTGCAGGCTCGCCTCGATCGTCTCCGGCACGGCGTCCGTCACCCCCTGCGCGTAGAGGCGGCGGGCGTGCTCGGCGTCTCGCGCGCGGACCACGATTTCGATGTCGGGCCTGAGCGCCCGGACGGTCGCAACGATGGCATCGATCTCCCGCGGCGCGTTCATGGTGACGATCACTGCTTTGGCATCCATGATGCCGAGTTGGCGCAGGAATGCCTCGCTCTTGGCATCGCCCCAGTAGGCGCGGTAGCCGTCCGCGCGCAGGTCGGCGACCGCAACGGCAATGCGGTCCGACACGAGATAGGGGATCCGGTGCTCGGCGAGCAGGCTCGCCACCACGCGACCGACGCGTCCGGCGCCGATGACGATGGCAGCCACCTTGTCGTGCCCGGCGGGCGGCGCGAGGTCTTCCGGCAGACCGTCCGCTGGCGTAGGCGGTGCCAGCCGCTCCCCGATCCGCTCGCCGAGGCTGGCGAGCCAGGGGATCGCGGTCATCGTCACAGCAACTACGATGAGGATCTCGGTGCCGGCCTTGTCGGTGACGATACCGCCGCTCATCGCAATCGCGATGACGATGAAGGCGAACTCGCCGCCCGCGCCGAGTACCAGGGCGGCCTCGGTGGACGCGGCTGCCGACAGGCCGAACAGGCGGCACAGCGGATAGGCGATGGCGACCTTGATCAGCACCAGCCCCGCCGCGCACCCGACGAGATACACGGGATCGCTGAACAACGTGACGAGATCCACCCTGAGCCCGACAGAGATGAAGAACACGCCGAGCAGCAGGCCCTTGAAGGGCTGGATCACACTTTCAACCGCCTTTCGGTACTCCGTCTCGGCAAGCAGGAGGCCGGCGATGAACCCGCCGAGCGCCATGGAAAGCCCGGCCGCGGCGGCGAGCACGCCGGAGCCGATCGCAACGAGCAGCGTCGAAGCCATGAACAGCTCAGGCGACTGTGTGGCAGCAACGAGGCGGAACAGCGGACGCAGGACGAAATAGCCGAGCGCTACGATCAGGCTGATCATCAGCGCGGCCTGCGCCAGCGCCATGACGATGCCGAGCCCCAGAGCTTCGCCCTTGCCCTGGATCAGCAGCGCCGCGAGCACCAGCACAGGGATCACGGCCAGGTCCTGCAGAAGCAGCACGGCGAAGCTCGCTCGCCCGGCCGGGCTTGTCAGGCGCTTGCGTTGCGCCATCACTTCGAGCACCACGGCGGTCGACGAGAGCGCCAGGCTGAGCCCGATCAAAACCGAAGCGCTCATCGAGTTGCCGAACAGCAGCCCCGAGGCGCCGATCACGAGCGCGCTCAGCAGCACCTGCAGGCCGCCGAGGCCGAACACCAAGCGTCGCATGGTGACGAGGCGCTCCGGCGACAGCTCGAGCCCGATCACGAACAGCAGGAACACGACGCCGAGTTCGGCGAGCGCGGCGATGTCTTTGACCCCGCCGAGCGTCACATGATGCACGTCGGGAAACACCAGTGCGAGCGCGCCGAGGCCGTTGGGTCCGAGCAGCAGCCCGGCGGCGATATAACCGATGACCGGAGATACCTTCAGCCGGTGCATCACCGGCACCACCACGCCGGCCGTCGCCAGCACTATGAGCGCATCCTTGTAGTGCCCCAGCTCGGCGGCGCCGGCCATGTGGTCGCCCTTCCTGTCAGTGCGCTTCCGGCCTCGTGTCGCAGGGATAGCACCCGCTGGTCTGGCGGCCGCCTCCGGCACCACCACCAGTCTCATGGTCAGGCGCCGGCCTGCCTTTGCCACGACGCCAACGTCTCGTTGTGCGTGAGGTTCAATAACAGCGGCGTCACCGACACGTAGCCGTTGTAGATCGCCCAGAGATCGGTGTCCTCGGCCGGGTTCGAGCGGCGGCGCTCGAAGGCGAGCCAATAGTAGGGGTTGCCCCAGGTGTCGTGGCGCTCGTCGATGGCGAGCAGGTTCTGATCGCGCTTGCCATGCCGGGTGAACCGGATGCCCGCCACCTGGTCGGCGTCCCGATCCGGAAAATTGAGGTTCACCAGAAGGTTCTCTGGCCAGGCGCGCGACAGTACATCGCGGATCACGGCCGGTGCATGCGCGATGGCGGTCTCCCAGCGCGGGGCCTCCTTCTCGAAGCCGAAAGACTGGCTGAGCGCGATCGAGCGCACGCCGAACAGCGTCCCCTCGAACGCGCCCGCGATGGTGCCGGAGTAGGTGACATCCTCGGCGAGATTGGCGCCGCGATTGACACCGGACAGGATCAGGTCGGGGCGCTTGCCCTTGAGCACATGACGCAGGCCCATGATGACGCTGTCAGTCGGCGTGCCGCGAACCGCATAGGCGCGTTCGTCGATCCGGCGCATGCGCAACGGCTCGTGCAGAGAAAGCGAATGGCCCTTGCCCGACTGGTTGGTCTCCGGCGCCACGACCCAGATCTCGTCGCCCGGATTGCTCGCGATCTCGGCAGCGATCTGGCGCAGCGCGTGCAGGCCGGGCGCATCGATGCCATCGTCATTGGTCAGCAGGATGCGCATGAGGGCTCCTCTGTGTTCTAGTTCCCGCTCCCAGCCGGTGCTGGACAGGCGGTTCAGCGGATCACGTCCAACCCACCCATGTACGGCCTCAGTGCGTCGGGAATGACGATGCTGCCGTCGGCCTGCTGGTAGTTCTCCATCACTGCGATCAGCGTGCGCCCGACGGCGAGACCCGATCCGTTCAGCGTGTGGACGAACTGCGGCTTGCCGCCGTCCTTCGGGCGGAAGCGGGCGTCCATGCGGCGCGCCTGGAAGTCGCCGCACACTGAGCACGACGAAATCTCGCGGTAGGCGTTCTGGCCAGGCAGCCAGACCTCGATGTCGTAGGTCTTCTGTGCGCCGAAGCCCATGTCGCCGGTGCACAGCACGATGGTGCGGAAGGCGAGGCCGAGCCGCTTCAAGACTTCTTCGGCCGAGGCCGTCATGCGCTCGTGCTCGGCGGCCGACTGCTCGGGCGTCGTAACCGAGACGAGTTCGACCTTCGCGAACTGGTGCTGGCGGATCATGCCGCGCACATCGCGTCCCGCCGCACCGGCTTCGGCGCGGAAGCACGGTGTCCAGGCGGTGAGCCGCATGGGGAGCTGGTCCTCGGGCGTGATGGACTCGCGGACGAGGTTGGTCAGCGGGACTTCGGCGGTGGGGATGAGCCAGAGCTTGAGATGCTCAACGCGCTCGTCATCGAATTGCTTCCGCCAACGAGGTATCAAACGTACGAAGTTCACCGCCCTTGATCGCTATCCAAATCGGCCAATCCGGCAGTGCCGGCTTTGATTTGGATGCAATGCTTACGGTCAGCGCTTCCAACTTGTTCATCAACCCATCGGACGTCTGGTCGTGAAACAGATCAGCTGCCGAACTTCGGCAGCTGTCCGGTCCAACATCGCGTGATCACGCACCATGAACGGCGGGTTGACCTCGGTGTAGCCGCCGAGCTGTCCGACCGCCGGCCCCGTATGCAGGTCGAGCATGAACTGCGCGAGCGCGCGCTCGAGCCGGGCGAGCTTGCCCTTGAGAACGACGAACCGCGCGCCCGACAGCTTCGCCGCCGTCTCGAAATCCATCATGCCCAGCGCTTCGCCGAGTTCGAAGTGCTGCTTCGGCGCGAAGCCGAGCTTCGGCGGCGTGCCGTGCCGGCGGACTTCGACGTTGTCGGTCTCGTCCGTGCCATCCGGCACGTCGGCGGCCGGCAGGTTCGGGATCACCGCCAGCGCGTCGCGGATCTTTGCGTCGATCGCCCGCTCCTCCTCCTCGCCCTTGCCGATCACATCCTTGAGGCTCGCGACTTCGGCCTTCAGCTTGTCGGCGAGCGCGGTATCCTTGGCGCCCATCGCCTTGCCGATCTCCTTGGACGCAGCGTTGCGGCGGGCCTGCGCTTCCTGCAGGCGCGCGAGCACGGCGCGGCGCTCGCCGTCGAGCGCTGTCAGCTCAGCCGCCTTCGGCGCCAGCCCCCGGCGAGCGAGCGCCCGGTCGAAGGCTTCGGCGTTGTCGCTGATCCACTTGATGTCGAACACGGAAATAGCTCCCTGGCGAACTGCCGCTTGTCGTGCCGTTCTCTTAGGCGCGCCGGCGCCGCGGTGCAAATAGCAGCCCGCCGGCTGCTGCAATGGCGTCGGGATGGGCAAGCGGGGCCCCCGGTGCTATGCGACGTCTCGCCCATTACCTCCGCGCGTGCGTGCGCCCAGAAATCCCGGTGCCCCAATGCCCGATGTGACGCTGAGTGGCGAGACGCTACTGGTGCCGATCCTCGGCGACCCCATCGCGCAGGTGAAATCACCGGCCGGCGTCACGGCGGCGCTCTCGGCGGGCGGGCATGATGCCGTCTGCGTGCCGATGCACGTGACGCCCGCCGACGTGGCGGCCTGCTTCCGCATGCTGCGCACAATTCGCAATGTTCCCGGCATCATCGTCACCGTGCCGCACAAGCTCGCGGCGTTCGAAGCCGCCGACGAGGTGTCGGAGCGCGCAGCGTTCCTCGGCGCCGTCAACATGCTGGCGCGCACGGCCGACGGACGCCTTTATGGCGACATGTCGGACGGACTGGGCCTTGTCGCTGCCACCCGCGACAAGGGTTGCAGCTACGCCGGGCGACGCGCACTCCTGGTTGGGGTCGGTGGCGCCGGGGTGGCCATTGCGCATGCGGTGGCGGAGGCCGGCGTCGCCGCACTCGATATCCGCGATCATGACACGGCGCGCGCCGCCGAGGTCGCCGCCCGGCTCGCCGCTGTCGGCTTTCCGGTCCGCGCGGTCAGCGAGACCGAAGCGGCCACCGCGAGCTACGATATCGTCGCCAATGCCTCGCCGCTCGGCATGGCGGCCGGCGACCCGCTGCCTTTCCCCCGCGAGCGCCTGCATCCCGGGATGTTCGTCGCCGATGCGGTCACGAAGCCCGATCCCTCGCCACTGATCGCCGCGGCGCGGGCAGCCGGCTGTACCACGACCTCGGGTAGCGAGATGTTCGCACGGGTCGCCGACCTGATCGTCACCTTCCTCGCGCCGGCCGTGGCGCGCTCTGCGGAGCACCGGGCGTGATCGGCGCGATCGCGGATATCGGTGCCGATGATACCTACGACGTGATCGTCGCAGGTGCCGGCGCGGCCGGTCTCTCCGCCGCGCTGTTCGCAGCCATCGCCGGTCGGCGCGCCCTCGTCGTCGAGCGGACGGAGTATGTCGGCGGCACCACGGCACTGTCGGCCGGCTCGACGTGGTTGCCGTCAACGCAGCATGCGACCACGGTAGCCGGTGGGGCCGAGGACAGCCTGGAGAATGCCGAGCGCTTCCTCGCCAGCGTTGTCGCCAATCATTCGTCGGCCGCGATGCGGCGCGCATTCCTGGAGGCTGGGGCCCGCGCCGTCGCCACCCTCGAACGCGAGAGCGAGGTGCACTTCCGCGCCTACCCGACACATCCTGATTACGAGCAGGAGCACGAGGGCGCGACGCTGCGGGGACGTGCGCTCGAGCCGCTCCCCTTCGACGGTCGCGTGCTTGGCCGTCATCTGGCTCTCGTCCGCCCGCCGATTCCCGAGTTCCTGCTGCTCGGCGGCATGATGGTCGACCGTACCGACATCGGCCATCTCCTGAAGATCGGCCGATCCGTGGCCTCCACGAAGCACGCCGCCCGCATCCTCATTTGCTACGGTCTCGACCGGCTGACCGGCTCCCGTCGCGGCTCGCGGCTCGTGATGGGCAACGCGCTGGTCGGCCGACTTCTCAAATCCTTGATCGACCGCAACGTCGACATCGTGACAAGGGCGACGGTTGCCACGATCACGCGCGATGCCTCCGGCGTCACCGGGCTCGTGGTAGAAGGTGGCGGGATGCGCCGGACACTGCTCGCGCGCCGGGCCGTGGTGCTTGCCGGTGGCGGCTTCTCGCGGCATCCCAAACGGCGGGCCGCCATGCTCGGCGAACCTGCCCCACCCTATAGCCCGTCTGCGCCAGGCCACACGGGCGAACTTCAGGATCTCGCGCTGGCGCTCGGTGCCCGCTTCGGCGAAGGCGCGGCCGACAACGCCTACTGGGCGCCCTGTTCGGTACGCCAGCGGGCCGACGGAAGCACAGCCGTGTTCCCGCATTTCGTCCTCGACCGCTCGAAACCCGGCACCGTCTGCATCGACGGCACGGGGCGGCGCTTCGTCAACGAGGCGACCTCGTATCACCTGTTCGCACGGGCCATGCGCGATGCCGCTCCCGAGCGGCCCGCCGTGCCGTGTTACATCGTCACCGACAGCGAAGGACTGAGGAAATACGGTCTCGGCATGGTGCGGATGGGGACGCGCGACCTCTCGCCGTTCCTCGCCGACGGCTATCTCGTCCGGGGCACCACCGTCAGGGAGCTTGCGGACAAGCTTGCGATACCCGCTGACGCGCTCGCCGACACCGTCGCTCGCATGAACGAATTCGCACGCAACGGCCACGACCCCGATTTCGGCCGCGGCAAGACCGCCTATCATCGCGTCAACGGCGACGCGAGCAGTCGGGGCCCCAACCCGACCCTTGGGCAGATCGCGGCGCCGCCGTTCTATGCTGTCCGCCTCTGGCCCGGCGACATCGGCGCGGCGACCGGTCTCGCCGTCGACACGGATGCCCGCGTGCTCGGAGCCGATGGTCGGCCGATCCCGCGTCTCTATGCCTGCGGCAACGAGGCACAGTCGGTGATGGGCGGAGTCTATCCCGCGCCCGGCATCACACTCGGACCGGCGATCGCGTTCGCCTGGCGGGCGATGCAGGATGCACTGGACCGCAACGATTAGCGCCTCCGATCAGGTGCCGGATCGGGGTCCGTCGCCCCGCAGCATCGCCGGCAGGATGCGGACATTGGCCGCCCGATCGAGCGACAGGACCGCAGCCGCCAGCCTTCCAGCGGTATCGCGCGAAAGGACGAGCCGAGCCAGCCCGTCGAATTTTTCAACCAGTTCGGCATCGCTGACGGGGTTCTCGGGCGCTCCGAGGGGGACCGACGTCGCCTCCTCGATTCGACTGCCGTCGCGCAGTTCCACGACGATCGACGAACTGGCGCTCGAAGCGACAGCGGGATCGATCACCATGTCGACCCGCTCGATCATCGAGCGGAGCCGCGGATCACCACGACGGGCCGGCGTGTATGCCGACAGCCCGTTGTCGCGGAACACGATGGCTGCCGCGATCGCATACGGCAAACTCATCTGGGCGGCGGGCAATGTGGCGCACGCGCTGCTACCGACCATCGCATGCAGGAACTCGTTCACCCTGACCCGCACCCCGGCGATGTCGTCGGCGCTGATCGAGTGCCTCGTCAGGATGCGCCGAACCGCGTCGACGGCCGGATGCGTATCGCGACACGAGGCATAAGGCTTGATCGCCGCGATGCGAATGCGCCAATCGCTGCCGAGATCCCTGAGCAACGCCTCCGGCGTCGGTGGGCGGTCGCCGAGCGTCTTGAAGAATCCACCCCATACATCGTCGAAGACGCGCATCGGACCGGTCAAACCGGCCGCCGCGAGTTGCGCTGCGAGCAGCCCGCCCTCTGCTGCACGGCCGGCATGCAGCCGCTTCGTCATGGCGCCGTCGTGAATGAACGCCCACAGGCCACTTGAAAAGCTCGCCGCCGTCGATATCGCCGCCGCCGAACGGCGCCCATCGAGGCCGAGAATTCGCGCTGCCGCGGCCGCGGCACCAAATGTCCCGCACGTTCCGGTCGAATGCCATCCAGGCTCGTTGTGTGCGGCATAGCCCCCGAAACCTTCGAGCACGCGCCGCGCCACGTCGTAACCCAGAACGACCGCGTGCAGGAACTCCGCGCCGCTGACTTCGCGCGTCGTGACGTCCAGGGCGGCGAGTGCCGCCGGCAACACCACGGCACCGGAATGATCGCAGCCGCCGGTGTCGTCGAGTTCGAAGGCGTGCGCAGCGGTGCCGTTGACGAGCGCGGCGTTACGTGGCGAGAGCTTCAGCGCCGTGCCCCACACGACGGACGCACCCGCGCCATCTGTCGCCAGCAACGCGTCGCGCGTGCGTCGCGCCTCTTCCGACGTCGCGCCCGCGAGGCCTGCGCCGAGCGTGTCGAGGACGTGGCGCCTGACCTGAACGACCACGTCGGCCGGCAGATCTTCGAACCGGGACGCCGCGACAAGGTCGCCGAGTTCGAGGGGCGCAGCGTTCGTCATGGCCTCACCACCGTCTCCGCACGATCAATCGACCGACTGTGTAGAGTTCCGGTCGAGAGATCGCAGCCCCGTCATCACTTCGATGAATAGTCTCTCGGAATTGATGATAGGCTGATCTATTGTTGCCTGGTCGCGGGCAATGCCACAGTCGATGTCGGTCCAGCGGCGGGCCAGTGAAAGAGCATGCGCGTGGCGCGAACCGTCATAAGAGCCGAGTGGGTCATCGAGGCGCGCGGCGACCGCCAGATCCCGGTGCGGAACCGCGCCGTGGTGATCGAGGACGGTCGCATCGCCGACGTCACGGCCGACCCGCCGGTCGACGCCCACCTGATCGAGGTCGCCGGGGGCATAATTTGCCCGGGCTTGATCAACCTGCACAACCACACCATCAATGGGCCGCTGTTTCGCGGCATCGTCGACGATCTGCCGCGCCGCGCCATCGGCGAGAGCAAGGTCTATTCGATGCTGATGCCGATGGGCGCGCTGGCGATGACGCACCTCGGTGACGCCGATCTGGAAGCGCTCGTCGCGATCGGACTGCTCGAGGTGATGAAGAGCGGCGCGACGACGATGGTGGACCAGTTCCGGCCACGCCAGCGCGCCATCCTCGAACTGGCGCGGGCCTGGGGTCTCAGGCTCTACGGCGCCCCCTATCTGTTTTCGCCGGCGACCAAGGTGAGTGATGCGAGCGTCGCGGCCGCTGCACAGGGCAGCTTTGCGGGCGAAACAGGCCTGTCCGCGTTCGAGCAGCTGTTCGCCGAGTTCGATCAGGGACCGGATGGACGCATACGCGTTATCCTCGGGCCTCATGCCGCCGATTCCTGCGCTCCTGACCTGCTGATGGCAGCCGATCGGATTGCGCGAGAGCGCGATCTTCTCACCACCATCCACCTCGCGCAGAGCCAGGGCGAGGTCGACCGGGTTGCGCACGAGCGCGCGATGACCTGCGCCGACTACATGGCGTCCGTCGGACTGATGCGCGAAGGCGTCATCTTTGCCCACGGCACTCACCTCACGTCCAGCGAACTCGCGAAGGTGGCGGCCTCGGGCGCCGCCATCGCCAATTGCGCGAGCGTGTTCCTGCGCGGCGGCAAGTCGCCGAATTTCGCGCATTTCAAGAGCCACGGGATCCGGCTCGGGATCGGCACCGACGCAGAGCGCATGGACATGCTCGCCCAGATGCGGACGACCGGCTTTGCCTCGAAGCAGGCGACTGGCGCCGGCAACGAGGGAACGGCGAGCGCTATGCTTCATGCCGCCACGATCGAGAGCGCCGACATCCTGCGCCGCCCAGACCTCGGCCGCATCGCACCCGGTGCGAGAGCCGACCTGATCGTGGTCGACGCAATGAAGGCGCATCTGCAGCCGATCCGCGACCCCGTTCGCTCGCTTGTCTGGTACGCCTCGTCAGCCGATATCCACACCGTGATGATCGACGGCCGCGTGGTCGTCGACGCCGGACACGCCGTCGGCGTCGATGAGGCCGCGATCGTTTTGAGAGGGCGGGCTGCAGCCGAGAAGCTGTGGAACGAGGCGGATCGTCTGGGCTACCTGCCGCCCGAGGCCGGGCCGGCGACATTCGGATAGATCCGACCACGAGGGACGGGAATGACGCCGCACCGAGAAACGCTGTTGTCCTGGATCGAGCGCGACCGCGACCTTCTCGTCCGTTTCCTCTCCGGCTTCGTCGCCTGCCCTAGCCCGAACCCACCCGGAGACACGAAGCTCGCAGCCGCATTTCTCCACGACGCGATCGCGGCCGAGGGAGCGCCGATCGGCTACCGCACCGCGAAGCCGGACTGGCCGAACGTCGTCGGCTCATTCGCCGGTGGCGCGAAAGGCCACCACCTCGTCCTCAACGGACACATCGACGTGTTTCCGGCAGGTCCAGCGGGCGACTGGTCGCGTGACCCGTGGAGCGGCGCGGTTGCCGACGGCAAGGTTCATGGCCGCGGCGTCGTCGACATGAAATGCGGGACGGCAGCCTCCGTGTGGACGTACATCTACCTCAACCGACTGAAGGACAGCCTCGCCGGACAGCTCACGCTCACCTGCGTGTCGGACGAGGAAACCGGCGGCACCTGGGGCGCGAAATGGCTGGTCGACACATTTCCTGATGAATTCCGCGGCGATTGCGTGCTGAACGGCGAGCCGTCGACACCAGGCACGATCCGGTTCGGCGAAAAAGGCACGCTGCGCATCGTCCTGGACGTCGCGACGCCCGGCGCCCATGCCGCCTACACTCACATGAGTCGCAATGCCATCCGCATCGCTTGCGACCTCGTGCGCGATCTCTATGCGCTCGAGGACCTTGCCGTAGCGCAGTCGGCCGACGTGCGTCAGGCGATCGAGAACGGGCGCGCCGCCATGGACCGGGCGCTCGGCGACGGCGCCGGACGCATCCTCGATCGCGTGACGGTTTCGGCCGGTGTCATGAACGGTGGCGTCAAGATCAACGTGCTGCCGGGTCACTGCCATCTCGAGGTCGACATCCGCCTGCCCGTAGGCCTGACCCATCGACGCCTGCTCGACGAGGTGGAGCGCATCGTCGCGCGCTATCCCGAGGCGCGACTGACACCTGTCTGGACGCACTCGGCCGAGCCGAGCACCTGCGATCCGAACCACCCGATGGTGGCGATGCTGCAGGACGCCGTTGAGAGTCTCGGCCAGCCTCGGCCGGTGCCCGTCGTCAGCCTCGGCGCGACCGACTGCAAGCATTGGCGCCACCGCGGCGTGCCGTCCTATGTCTACGGCTGCACTCCGAACAACATGGCGAAGCCCGACGAGTGGGTCGACATCAACGAATACCTGCACGTCGTCCGCACACACGTGCTCGCCGCGGCCACCTTCCTCGCACAGGAACCGGCATGATGAGCCCCGACCGCCACCTGCCCCGCCAACGAGCCGCGTTCGCGTCCGGGCGCGATCTGATCGCACCCTATGCGGACGCAGTCCGCGCCGGCGAGCGCATATACCTCAGCGCGCAGAGCGCCGCTGCACCCGATGGCAGCGTCGCCACGCTCGGCGATGCGACGGCGCAGACCGATGCGGCTCTGGACCGGCTCGAAGCGGCGCTCTCCGCAGCCGGCGGAACGCTCGCAGGGATCACCAAACTCACGACCTCGATTGTCGATCGTGCCCATCGGACCGACGTCTACGCGGCGATCGCACGGCGACTGCCGAACGTCTATCCGGTCAGCACCGGTCTCGTCGTCGCGGGCCTGCCCGCACCCGAGCTGATGGTGCAGATCGACGCTGAGGCCGTCGTGCCGAGCGGCAGCGCCGGCAGCCTCCAGCGGATCCGGACCTACGACTACCCCGACTGGCATGGCCAGGGCTTCGCGTGGCAGGGCTCAATGGTGGTCGCCGGTGCAGACGAGTTCTTCGTGCGAGGGCAGACCGGCGCCCACCTCGATGGCCGCGGCGTGGTCGGGAAGGGCCGGCGCCCGGAAGACGCCGGTGCCCAGGCCGATCTTGCTCTTGCCAATCTCCGCACTCTGCTCGAAGAGGCCGGCTCCGGTCTCGACGACGTCGCAAAGATCACCGTCTACATTTCGGATCGCGCGTACCGCCCTGCCGTCTATCCGATGATCGGAAAGCACTTTCGCGGCGTGCATCCGGTCTCGACCGGCATCATCGTGCAAGCCTTCGCACGCCCCGAGATCCTGTTCGAGATCGACGTGCGCGCTTTTGCGAAGGTGAATGGCAGGCCGGCGGAGCGGCTGCGCAAATACCGCTCCGCGAATGCCCGCTACGGCACCGAGCAGCAACCGCTCGACTGTGAATTCTGCATGGCGGTTCGACAGGGCTCCACGATCGTTCTGCGCGGCCAGACGGGTATGGGGCTGGATGAGAAGCTGTATGGCAGGGGCGACGCAAACGCCCAGGCCGCCAAGGCGATGGAGAATGTCGGGACGCTTCTTGCAGAAGCTGGCGCGTCGCTCTCCGACGTCGTGAAGGCGACCGTGTACGTGACCGATCGCGCTTTCCTCGCGGGCGTCACTGACGAGGTTCTGGGCAGTCTCAGGGGCACGCTGCCTGCATTTTCGGCGCAGGTCGTGAAAGGCCTTGCCAGCCCCGAACTGCTGATGGAAGTTGACATTACTGCTGTCAGCACGGGCACTCCATCATGACCTTCTCTCTGGCGGGACGATGCGCGAGAACAGGCATGGTGGGCGTCGCCGTCACCACGTCGTCCATCGCCGTCGGCTCGCGCTGCCCACACGCGGCGGCCGGCGTGGGAGCGGTGCTGACCCAACATCGCACCGACCCGCGTCTCGGTCCGCTCGCCCTCGACCTGATGCGCCGCGGCTTCAGCGCGCGCGAGACCATGGACGCCATCGTCGCGGCGACGCCGCATCGCCACTGGCGCCAGCTCGCCATCATCGACAATCGCGGCACTACGGCCGCCTACAGCGGCGCCAACGTGCGCCCCGAGCGTGGCGAGGCACACGGCCGCGACTGCGTCGCTATCGCCAACATCGTGAAGTCGCCGGAGGTACCCGCTGCGATGGTGAGGGCTTTCGAGCACATGGCGGAGGGTGCGCTTGCCGATCGCCTCATCGCCGCGCTCGTGGCGGGCGACGAGGCCGGCGGCGAATTCCAGCCCGTCACCTCGGCGGCACTTCTCGTCGCCTATCGCGAGTCGTTCGCCTACGTCGACCTGCGCGTGGACGACCATCCACGGCCGATCGAGGAACTTGCGCGCCTGTGGACCGCCTACCGTCCCGAGGCCGATCCTTATGTCGTCCGCGCCGTCGATCCCGAAAATGCGACGCGGCCTCCCGGCCTGGCCGCTACCCGCTAGTACCGCACTGAGACACTGGAGGTGACAGGATGAAGCGCATACTCTTTTCACTGCTCGCAATGCTCGCCCTCGCAAGCGGGGCATTGGCACAGGGGACCATCCGTGTTGCTGTCGGCACGACCATCCGCCAACTCGATCCGGCAAAGACCACGATCGGCGACGAATACATCTACGTGCATCTCGTGTTCAACGGGTTGACGCGGATCGACCGCGACCTTTCGGTCAAGCCCGACCTCGCCGAGAGCTGGTCGGCGTCCGACGACCTGAAAACGTGGACATTCAAGCTGCGCGACGGCGTCAAGTGGCACAGCGGGCGCACGCTCGATGCCGAGGACGTCGTCGCCACCATGACGCGCATTCTCGACCCGAAGACCGGATCACGGGCGCGTGCCAACATCTCCATGGTCACCAAGGTGGAGGCCGTCGACCCACGAACCGTACGGTTCACGCTCAACATCCCGTACGCCGGCTTCCAGGACATCTTCGGCGAGCGCCAGATGCGCATCGTGCCGAAGGACAAGATCGACTCTCTCTCCACCGCTCCGATCGGCACCGGTCCGTTCAAGGTCAAGTCGTGGGCGCCGGGCGATCGGATGGAGCTGGTGCGCAACCCCGACTACTTCGAGAAGGGCCTGCCGAAGGCCGACGGCGTGACGATCAGGATCATCCCGGAGGCAGCCGCTCGCGTCGCGGCGCTCGAGTCGGGGGCCATCGATATCCTCTGGAACATGCCGTACGAATCCGTCGCCAAGTTCAAGAGCCACCCGACGGTCCGCACGGATTCGATCCCGACCGCGTCGTGGGACGGCGTGATCCTCAACAACGCGATCAAGCCGTTCAACGATGTCCGCGTCCGGCAGGCACTGGCCGCCACGATCGACAAGGAAGCTCTCGTAGAGCTGGCGATCTTCGGCCAGGGTGCCCCCACCTTCAGCCCGATCCCGCCCAGCCATCCCTATTTCAACAAGTCGCTGAAGCTCGCCAAACCCGATATCGCGAAGGCCAAGAAGCTGCTCGCCGAAGCCGGCTATCCGAACGGCTTCGAGGTGCCATTGCAGGTACCCCAGGAGCGCGAGGCGCGCGTCAGGCTGGGTGTTGCCGTGCGCGACATGGCACGCGCCGCCGGCATTCGCATCAACATCGAGCGCGTGCCGTTCGCGTCCTACTCGGCGAACGTCGCCGGCAAGGCGAAGATGTACGTCGACGGCTACTTCGCGAGGCCGACGATCGATACCGCGCTCTATCCCTTCTATCATTCCACCGGAAGCTGGAACACGCGGCTTTGGCTCTACAAGAACGCACGCGTCGACGAAATTCTCGACACCGCGCGGAAGACCAACGACGAAGCCAAGCGCAAAGTCCTGTTCCTCGAGTTCCAGAAGATCGTCGACGAGACCGTCACCAGCCTCATTGCCTATTCGGCCGCGCATGTGAATGGCGTGAGCAAGAAGGTCGAGGGCTTCGGCTCGACGCCGATGATGTGGCTCGAGCTCAAGGGGGTCACGGTAAAGCCGTAAGGCTCTGTCGGCGCGAGGCGATTGATACGAGAGGAGGAGCGACCGCATGACCGCGTATATCGTCCGGCGGTTGCTCCTCGTCGTAGTCGTGCTCGTCGCCGTCTCGCTGCTGATCTTCGCGATCACCCACCTGCTTCCTGGCAATGTCGCCTACCTGATCCTCGGCCCGTTCGCGCCGCTGGAACAGGTCAAGGCGCTCGAGAACAAGCTCGGACTCAACGACCCGTTCCTCACGCAGTACGTGCGCTGGGCAGCGCGCTTCGCAGTCGGAGACTTCGGGCTTTCGACGCTCATGAACCGTCCGGTCGCCCCGTTGCTGTGGGACGCCCTGCAGAAGTCGCTGGTGCTCGCCGCGACGGCCTTCGTACTGATCGCGGTGATCGGCGTGACGCTCGGCGTATTGGCGGCGTTGCGTCATGGCCGCCCCCTCGATCACGCCGTCTCGATCGGGACCTACCTCGGCATCGCCGTTCCCGAGTTCTTCTGGGCGATCGTGGTCATTCTGGTGTTCGCCGGCTGGCTCGGTTGGCTGCCCTCGTCAGGCTACGAGCCGATTTCGGCCGGCCTTTGGGTATGGGCCAAGCACCTCGTCGGGCCGGTTCTCACGCTGGTCTTCGCTCACCTGGCACACGTTTCGCGGCTGACCAGGTCGAGCATGATCGAGGTGTTGCAGAGCCCCTACGTGACGGCCGCCCGCGCCAAGGGGCTGCCCGAGCGCGTGGTCGTCGTGCGCCACGCGCTGCGCAATGCACTGTTGCCGACGATCACCGTGCTCGCCCTAGACATCGGCCGGCTGATGGGTGGCATCGTGGTGATCGAGACGGTGTTCGCCTACCCCGGCCTCGGCCGCCTACTCGTCTTCTCGATCGAGAGTCGCGACATCCCGACGTTGCAGGCCGCCATCCTGCTGGTCGCCGCCATCTACGCCTTGGCCAATCTGTCGGCCGACCTGCTCTACGCTTGGCTCAATCCGAAGATCCGCTATGGCCGAACAGCCTCCTGAGGTGCTCGCCGCGCCGCCACCTCGCCGGCCGATGCCGGCCCAGTTGATGGCCGGCCTGGTCATCGTCGGCGTCATCGTGGCGTTGAGCCTGCTCGCGCCATGGATCGCACCTCATCCATGGGACACCATCTCGATCCGGACGAGGTTCCTGCCGCCGAACGCGACATACTGGCTCGGCACGGACGACTATGGCCGAGACGTGTTGAGCCGGTTGCTGATGGGGGGACGGCTGTCGCTGGCGATGGGCGTCGGTGCAACCGTCCTCAGTGTTTCGATCGGCGTCCCGGTCGGTCTCGCGGCCGGTTACTTCGGTGGCATCGTCGACGAAGTTCTGATGCGCATCGCCGACGTGCTGATGGCGATCCCGGCGATCATGCTCGGCCTGCTGGTGCTGGCCGTCACGCCCCCCGCACTCTGGAAGACGTCGGTCGCTGTCGGTTTCGTCTACGTGCCGCTGATCGCCCGAATCGCCCGTAGCGTCACGCTCGATCTCGCCAGAGAGGAGTTCGTGCAGGCAGCGCGCGCGCGATCGGAAGGCGCAACGTACATTCTCTTTCGTGAAATCCTGCCCAACGCCTGGCCGCCGCTGATCGTCGAAGCGAGCCTGCGCATCACCTACGCAATCCTGCTCGGCTCGGCCTTCAGCTTCCTCGGTCTCGGGGCGCAACCACCGAGTTCGGACTGGGGCTTGATGATCGCGGAGGCGCGCCAGTTCATGGACCGCGCGCCATGGATCGCCCTGGCGCCGGGCCTCGCGATGTGCCTGCTGGTCATCGGCATCAACCTGATCGGCGACGGTTTGCGCGAGCGGCTCGATCCGCGCCTCAAGAGCCGACTGGCGAAAGCGTGAGCATGAAACTCTCCGTCGAGGGCCTGACCATCAGCTATCGCGTGCCGGGCGGCGCCGTGACGGCGCTGAGCGACGTGTCGCTGGCCGTCGGCGAAGGGCGCACCCTCGCCGTGGTCGGCGAATCCGGCTCCGGCAAGAGTTCGATCGCGCTCGCGATCATGGGGCTGCTCGCCTCCGAGGCGCATATCCCGTCGGGCCGCATCGTCTACGAGGGCCGCGATCTGCTGAGGCTGGACGCCGAGACGCGCCGTGCGCTGCGCGGTGCGCGCATCGCGCTGGTCTTCCAGGATCCGTTCACCGTTCTCAACCCGTCGCTGCGGGTCGGCGAGCAGGTCGGCGAGGGGCTCGTCCATCATAACGGCCTGACCCGGGCAGCTGCCCTGGCACGCGCGGCAGAGCTGTTGCGGGAGGTCGGCATCGCCGAGCCGGAGGCGGTCGCGAAAGCCTATCCGCACGAACTGTCAGGAGGCATGCGTCAGCGCGCGCTGATCGCCGGAGCGCTCGCTGCCGAACCTGACCTCCTCATCCTCGACGAGCCGACCACCGCGCTCGACGTGACCATCGAGGCGCAGATCCTCGATCTGCTCGAGGACTTGCAGCGCCGACGCGGCCTCTCGATGCTGTTCATCAGTCACAACCTGGGTGTCGTGCGGCGAATCGCCGACGAGGTCGCCGTTCTGTATGCCGGCCAGGTGGTCGAGAAAGGTCCGACCGCCGAGGTGTTCGAGAAGCCGCTGCACCCGTACACCAAGGGGCTTCTCGCAGCGCTCCCGCGTCTCGATGCGAGACGGGAGCGGCTCGCCGCCATCCCCGGCAGGCTTCCCGACTTGCGAGAGCCGCCGCAAGGTTGCCGCTTCGCGCCGCGCTGCCCGTTTGCCGAAGCGCGCTGCCGGGAACCCCAGACACTCGCGCAAAACCACGGTCACGCTGTCCGATGCGTGCGCTGGACCGAGCTCGACCGCACGGACTGGCCGGCGCCCGCGCACGGGCACGGTACCGAGCGACGGACGGGCGTTCTGGGAGATGAGCAGCCGGTCGTCGCTGTCGACCGCCTCTCCAAGACTTTCACGCTTGCGCGCGGCCTCGCGGCGCTCACCTTCGATGGCTGGCGGCCGACGCTGCGCCCCGTGAAGGTGCGCGCACTCGACGACGTGTCGCTGACGATCCGCCGCGGCGAGGTGGTTGGTCTCGTCGGCGAGTCGGGATCCGGCAAGACCACGCTCGGACGAGTCATCCTGCGTCTGCTCGATCCTGACCAGGGCACTATCCGTGTTGCTGGCGAGGACGTCACCCACTCGCGCCAGTCGACGCTCGTCGGCATGCGCCGCCACGCGCAGATCGTCTTCCAGAACCCAGATTCGTCGTTGAACCCCAGAAAGACGGTCGGCCAGATCATCGCCCGTCCGCTGCAGCGCTTTGGCATCGTACCGCCGGCCGAGGTGGCGGCGCGGGTACAAGCTCTGCTCGATCTGGTGCGGCTGCCGGGCCATTTCGCCGACCGCTATCCGCATCAGATGAGCGGTGGCGAGAAGCAGCGCGTGGGCATCGCGCGTGCCATCGCGACCGAGCCGCAGTTCATCGTCTGCGACGAACCGGTCTCGGCGCTCGACGTGTCCGTCCAGGCGGCCATCGTCAACCTGCTCGCCGACCTCCGCGACCGGCTCGGGGTAGCCTATCTGCTCATCTCACACGATATTTCCGTGGTCGCTCATCTCGCCGACCGGATCGCGGTGATGTACCGCGGACGCATCGTCGAAGCCGGCGCGCGCGACGACGTTATGAGGCCGCCCTGGCACCCTTACACCGAAGCGTTGCTCTCAGCCGTGCCGACGGTCGACGGCAGCGGGCATGATCGCATCAGGCTGCCGCTCGAGGTACCCAGTGCAGCCGGCACCGGGTGCGTCTTCGCTGGCCGCTGCCCGCGCCGGATCGGCCCCGTCTGCGATACCGTCGCGCCGCCCGTCCGTGTCCGCAACGGCGATCACATAATTGCCTGCCATCTGGAGTGGACCGCCGCGTCCACGGACGACCGCCCGCCGGACGCGGGAACGGGACGCACTGCGCCGCCGGCGATGCGCTAGCGATCGAAGTATCCGGCGCGAACGGCGGTCCCGATCAGGTTCACGATCAGCCGGCCGGCGGTGATGCAGGTGATGTTGTTGACATCGTGACGCGGTGTGATCTCCACGACGTCCATGCCGACCACCCGGCCCTTGGCGACCAGCCCGCGCACCAGCTTGCGCGCCTCGAGAAAAGTGACGCCGCCGGGCATTGGTGCCGCCACGCCGGGCGCGTCGGCCGAGTCCATGCCATCAAGGTCGATGGTGATGTAGTATTGCCCTCCGGACGGGATGCGCTCCAGAACCGCGTCCATGCCGACATCGTGCAGCTCATAGGCCGAGACGAGATGAGCGCCGTATGCGCGCGCGGCCTCGACCTCCTCGGTGCGCGCGCTCCCAGTCGCCCTGAGGCCGATCTGGTAGATCTCGCCGATGTGTGCCATCTCGGAGGCGCGGCGTATCGGGCTCGACAACCCGTCGGTCACGCCGCCGACGTCGTCGCGCCAGTCGAGATGCTGATCGATGTGGACGAGCGTGATCGGTCCCCGGCCCTCGAAGGCCCGCAGCACCGGGATCGGGATCGCGTGGTCACCGCCGATGACGATCGGCATCGCACCCGCGGCCAGGATCTTGCGCACCGCCTGCTCCGCACGTTGCACATGGCTCTTCGGGTCCAGGATGTCGGTGCGCACGTCACCACAGTCGACCGTCCGGATGTTGCGTCCGTCGTAAAGCGGTCCGCCGAGGTCGAAGTCGTACCGTTCGAGACTGCGCACTATGCGATCGCTCGCCTGACGCATCGCGCTCGGCATGCGGCTCTGGTCGTTGGTGATGTCCTCGAAACTGTAGGCCGAGCCGTAGGGGATGCCGAGGAAGGCAATGTCGGCCGCAAGTCGGTCGAGATCGAGAGCCAGCTCCGAGAACAGGAAGGTAGGATGGCCGTGCTTCGGTGCCTGAGTAAGCGCGCCAGTCATGAGTGATCCCTCCTCGTCGAGAGCCGCAAGTGCCATGATGCGATACGAAGCCGGGCGCGACCATCGGCAGAATCGCCATGCAGGCGCGCGCTACGACGGCAGCGCAGCCGACTTCCTGTGCGCCGCCCTGCGCACCTCGGCAAGAAAGGCCTGTGCGAGACGCGACAGCGGGCGGGCTTTCGACCAGCCGGCGTAGGCGATGGCCCGCGTCGCCGGCGCGAACGGTCTCACCACGAGATTGTGCTTGGCACCGTCGGTCGGCGAGAACGGGTCCACCACGGCGACGCCCACCCCGCTCTGCGCCAGCACGCACGCCGTGTTGCAGTAGCGGACCTCGACGGCGAACCGGAACGGGATGCCAGCCTTGTCGAAGGAATGGCGGACGGCCTCGCCGAGGCGTGTGCCGCGCTCGAGCCCGATGAAGGGATGCTGGACCAGATCGGCCGCTGAGACGACGGTCTTGCGCTCGAGCACGTGGCCCGGCGGCATCACGCAAACCATGTCGCCCGCGAATACCGCCTCCGTCTCCAGCGCGTGGTGGGCATCGAGTGCCAGCGCGAAGCCGAGCTCGGCCAGTCCGGATTCGACGCCGTCGACGACACCCTCGTAGCGACGGACATCGAAGAACACGCGGACCTGCGGGCGCCGGGCGAGAAATTGCTTCAGCGCACCGGGGATGATGCCGTAGCCGATCGGCGGCGTCGCCACGATGCGCAGCTGGCCGGTCCTGTTCTCCTTGAGGTCGCGCAGCTTGGCTTCGAACAGCTCGTGACGCGCGAAGATCGCCTCGGCTTCCTGATGCAGCTCCTGCGCCTCCCGCGTCGGAAACAGGCGATTGTTGATGCGCTCGAACAGCGCAAAGCCCGCCTGGCTCTCCATGGTCTTGAGGGCGTTGCTGATAGCCGGCTGCGACAGGCCCAAGTGGCGGCCGGCGGCGACCGTCGTGCGATACCGGAACAGCGCCCGCAGGATCTCCAACTGGCGAAGCGTCATATAACTTCTCTGAATAGCGTCGGGGCAAATATCATAGCCGGTTCTATTGTTGGCGCCAGCCGACAGGCGCTAAGTCGACCTCGATAATGGAGGTGTGGTGCGATGGGGCGCATTATCCGCGTTGCCGGTGCTCAGACCGGACCGATCCAGCTGGCCGACACCCGCGCCGCGACGCTCGACCGCCTGATCGCCCTGCTCGAAACCGCCGCCGGCGGAGGCGCGGAGCTCGTGGTGTTCCCCGAACTCGCCTTCACGACCTTCTTTCCGCGATGGCAGCTCGCCGGCGCCGCGCTCGATGTCTACTTCGAACGCGCCATGCCCAACCCGGCGGTGCAGCCGTTGTTCGATCGCGCCCGCGCGCTGGGCGTCGGCTTCTATGTCGGATACGGCGAGCTGACGGCCGACAACAGGCGGTTCAACACGGCGATCCTGGTCGGTCCCGACGGGACAATACTGAGCAAATACCGCAAGGTTCATCTCCCGGGTACCAGCGAGCCGAGACCCCACGTACGATACCAGCAGCTCGAGAAGCGATACTTCGAGTATGGCGACCTGGGCTTTCCCGCGACACGAACGGCCTGCTGGCATGACGCCATCATCGGCATGATGATCTGCAACGACCGGCGCTGGCCGGAGGCTTGGCGCGTGCTCGGCCTGCAGGCGGCCGAACTGGTGGTGCTGGGCTACAATTCCGCAGCCTATGATCCCAATGGCGGTACGTCGGAAAGCGCCGAGCTGCGCACGTTCCACTCGAAGCTCGTCGTCCAGGCCAACGCCTACATGAACGCGACATGGGCGGTCGCGGTGGCCAAGGCGGGCGTCGAGGACGGTGCGGGCCTGATCGGCGGCTCCTGCATCGTCGATCCGGACGGGTGCGTGGTCGCCGAGGCGCAAGGCCTCGGCGACGAGGTGATCGTCGCCGATTGCGATCTCGATCGCTGCCAGCAGGGAAAGACCAAGATGTTCGACTTTGCGGCCCACCGCCGCCCGGCGCACTACGGCGCGATCGTCAGCCAGACGGGCGCCGTGCCGCCGCCGAATGCGTAACGAAGTCCGATGCTGCGGGAACCGGAATACAGGCGACTCCGCACCGATGTTGCCCTACGCAGCGTCACACGATCCCCTCACTCCAAAAACCAGCGGCACTGCGGACAATCGGCACCCGCCCCTCCTGCGTTTCGCAACGTCCGACAGGAAAGTTCGATCGTTGCGTGGCGACGGTCGATGTGCTGCGGGGGGGGGGGGGCGCGGTGCGCGGCGGTGCCGACGGGACGACCAGCATGACGGGCGAAGCGGCGAACGAACTCTGGTGTTGCTGCGCGTGCCGGCCGCGAGACGATGGCGGTTCAGGCGCCAGGGCTGTCTGTGGTCTCGCCTTCTACGCAGCAGCGACACCGCGTGCACGTGCGCCCCAATCGCACAGAAGCACAAGCTTCGACTGTTCCCGGGTTCCAGGAGTGCGAGCGAACTTCAGTCGTCGCACTTCTCGTTAAAACTCAACGCCTTACAGGAGAGCCATGGCGGAGACGGAGTCCGCTATATCAATGATCGCTGGCGCGCGCCAGCATTCTCACTAATTCATATTTTTCAGTTACTTACACGACGCATTGTTCGCTGACGCTCTCCGCGAGCCGTCTCAATCCGCCCACAATGCTGGGGTTAATGCTGGGGTCCCGCTGGGGTGAATGCTGGGGTGAGTCCGGCCGCCAGCCTCCTGCGAAATGAGGGCTAGTGGATGGGCCGCGAGATCAAGAAGCTCGGTACGCGCAAGGTGGAGACTGCGAAGCCCGGTCGTCACTCGGACGGTGGTGGGCTTTACCTGCTCGTCGAAAAGAGTGGCGCCCGGCGGTGGCTCTTCATCTACCGGCGCAAGCGCGACGGGAAGCAATCCGAGATGGGGCTCGGCAGCTTCCATGCTGTGCCGCTGGCTCGCGCCCGCGAACTGGCAGCGGAGGCCCGCCGGCAGATCGCGGACGGGATCGATCCGCTTCAAGCGCGAGCGGCGGCCCGCTCGGAAACTGCCGTGCCGACATTCGGCGAACTTGCCGAAGCCGTTATCGCCTCTCTCGAAAGCGGCTGGCGTAATGACAAGCACCGCGCGCAATGGCGAAGCACGCTCGGTACCTACGCCACGCCAATCCGCAACAAGCCGGTGGACGCGATTACCACCGAGGATGTCCTGGCTGTACTTACCCCGATCTGGACGGCAAAGGCCGAGACGGCATCGCGCGTGCGCGGTCGGATCGAGAAAATCCTCGACGCTGCGAAGGCGAAGGGACTGCGCTCGGGCGAGAACCCGGCCCGCTGGCGCGGCCATCTCGACAACCTCCTGCCGAAGCGACAGAAGCTCCAGCGCGGACATCACCCCGCGATGCCATGGGTGGAGGTGCCCGCGTTCGTCGCCCGGCTTCGCGAGCGGCCCTCAGTCAGCACCCTCGCCTTGGAATTCGTCATCCTGACCGGCGCCCGCTCCGGCGAGGTGCTGCGGTCAGTGCGTGACGGCAAACTTATGGGCGCGCGCTGGGAGGAGATCGACCGCGAAGCGAAGGTCTGGACGGTTCCGGCCGAACGCATGAAAGGTGGCCGCGATCACCGCGTGCCGCTCACCGAGCGGGCCCTGGCGATACTCGATAAGGTGGCAATGATCCGGCAGAGTGAGTTCGTCTTCCCTGGCCAGCGTGGCGACCGACCGCTTTCCGAGTCGGCACTTGAGGAATTGCTGCGCCGGATGGATGCGAAGCCGGCGACGGTTCACGGCTTCCGGTCATCCTTCCGCGACTGGGTGCACGAGGCAACGAACTTTTCCGGTGATCTGGCCGAGGCAGCGCTCGCCCACATAACGGGCGACAAGGTGGAGCGTGCCTATCGGCGCGGCGATGCACTAGAGCGGCGACGCGAGTTGATGGAAGCGTGGGAGCAATTCCTTGATACTGGCAGTTCGGCCAACCGGCCGACTATGTCGCCAGTAAAGATACCGCGAGATGTTGCAGGATATTCACCATGAGCGAAACAGTCGACCCTGGGAAGCGCGTCGCGATCGACTGGCTTGCTGTCGAGGGCGCTGGCGAGGTGAGCATACCGTACGAGGCGCGTCGCCTGATCGAAGCAAAGCTCGCCGCCTATATCGACCAGATGACGCGCGTCCCCCCTGCCGTCTTCACGGTTCATCAGCTGAACAAGGCGCTTGCGTCGCTCGAACGCACGCTCCGAAAGTGGGTCGGCACCGTCGAGTGCAAGCCGAATAGCGCGAGGCCGTTCGTGCACACGCAGAGCCATCTGTTCGTGCATGTGGAGATCGAGGAACCGCTTCGTGAGGCCGCCTTCAGTTTGGCCATCAGTCGGTGGTGTCGAGAGCATGTCGGTTCCCCACAAGGCGCGCTCACGATTGAAGCATCGGAACTCGCGACGTACTGCCAGCCTCTGCCGACGCCAGCTGGACGGGCGCCGGCCCATGGCTACCACCCAGAGCACGGATTGATCGTGCAGCTTGCACTCATCTACGAAGCTTGTGGTGGTCGGTCCTACTTTCACTATCGGGCAGCGATCCGCGCTGACGACGCCACCGACTACGGCGCCGAAGCCGACTTCGAGCGCGAACATGCGATGACGCGATTTCTCTATGTCTTGAGCGAATCGCTGCCAGCCCGGTACCGATTCGGCGACACGATCACCCGCCTTTCCGAGCACGTACGATACGTACTTGGAGCGCATAGTTATCTGTTTCCAAAACAGAGGCTTACCAAGGGTCTCTGAGACCACGCGCAGCTGGCCGCTTAGACCTGACCGATCCGACTGTCCATCGGTGGAGCAACTTCACGACGAGGTGCTCCATGACCCGCATCCACGACCGACCCATCGCGACCAGCGTCAATGACACGTGCCGGCTGCTCGGCATCGGCCGCACGCTCGTCTATCAGCTGCTGGGCTCCGGCGCGCTCCAGAGCGTTCGCATCGGGCGACGGCGGCTTGTGCTTGTTGCGAGCATCGACGCGCTGCTGGCGAGCAGGACGGGCGAAGATGCGTGATCGCAGCGACCAAGTCACCGCCTGCCACCCAGCTCTGGGGGGCATGCTTGATGACACCGACAGCATCTCGCAGCCCGCGCAACGCTTCGAAGAGACTGATTTCAACGAGCGTGTCCATCGTCTCCACGCAGCCGGATTCGCACTTCTGCCTGCGCGCGGGAAGGTTCCTGCGATGAAGTATCGTGGGCTGCGCCGCCGCCTGTCGCCCAAGGCCGTGATCGACATCGCGAACCGTAACGGAGCCACGAACCTCGTATTCATTCCGGGGTTGACGTGCGTGAAGCAGCGCGACGCGACCTACTCACTGTGCATCATCGATGCTGATGACGCGGGTGCCGTGGACTGGGCCTTCGCGACAATGGGTTCTACACCCGGCGTGGTGCGCACGCGACGCGGAGCGCACCTCTACTATCGCGTCCCGCACTGGGTTCACATTCCATCCACACTGACATCGCTGCGTGGCAAGGGACTGGCCGTCGATATCAAGCATGGCCGAAAGGGCGCCATCGTCGTTGCGCCCGGGTCGCGACATCCCGACGATCAGACGTTCATCTACACGTTCGACAGCTGCGATGAGCGCGTTCTGCGTCACCTTCCGCTCTTTCCGGTTCATGTGCTGGAGCACATCACCGACACACCGATGGTTCCATGGCGGCAGGCCGGTCTTCAATCGTCGCGACCACGCGGTGGTCACAATGGAGCGAAGTTAGCTGCCCCCCCGCCCGTGTCCGTTTGGGGTGAAGTTGTTCAGGAGCACAATGGCAGTCGCAAGCTCGGCCTCAACAGGCATCTCTGCGGCAGACACGGCAAGGTCAGGTTCGCCGCCGAAGCGGAGGTGGTCGCTGAAGCGCTCCGTCTGAACGCAAGTTTTGCAGCAACCTCGAAGGGCCCGTTGCCGATCAACGAGGCCGAGGCTGTCGGTCGCGACGTGTGGGCTGCGATCTTGGCTGGGCGCGTTGGCGCGTACGCAGGCAAGCGCATAGAAACGACAGTTCCCGCGCCGACCGGCGAGCGCGTGGTCGTCAGCGGCAATGAGATCGACCTGTTTCGGATGGCATGGCCAGATCGGTTTTACGGGCCCATTTCTTGCTCGCTCTCTTGCGAACCGAACACCTCGCTCGTGCCGCGCGCGGGCAGACGTTCGCCATCTCGGCAAGCGCCATGGTGAGAGCCAAGACGCTCGCTGCGAGCGCCGCCACGATCAGACAAGCGCGGCAACTCCTTATCGACCTCGGGTATATCCGGCTTGTTAGCGATGCCACCGTGACTCAGGGGCGTCGCACGGCAGCCCAGTACACCGTTCGGTACCGTCGATGTCGTGGAGACCAAGACGCAGACGATCAGTGCTGACGGGTCGACCGACGATCAGACTGTCAAGACATCCCGTAGGTACTTGAGCAAACACGGCGATAGCGGTGGTCGCATCGTCAGACGCGTCCAGTCCAAGCGGCGTGGCAACCGAGGTCGCTTCACTTCTTCTTCAGGCGAAACACCGGGATGACCAGCACTTGCTGCGATCACCACACTAGCGGCAGCGCCTTGCGACGGGCGAGCGGGGAAAGTCCATGCGCGGCTGTTGGCAACGACTGGGGCCACGGCGCAGCGACGCAACGAACGGCTGGGGGCAGCCATGTTAGCCAGTAGACTTCAGCGGTGGTGGTTCGGTGCCACAGCGCAAGACCAGCAAACTGACGCGCGAGATGCTGAGGCATGTTCAAAGCCGATTCTCCACGGCGCACCAGGGCCCCAAAGCGGCCGATGACTTCGTGGTGGATCTGCTGGAGTGGTGTCGGGAGCACGGTCAGACCGGATGGCGCAGCTGGCGGCAGGTTCGAACGCTGGCCCGCAAGTTCGCCATCGCGACCGGGCATGACGCTATATCGGACATGTCGCTCAGCAAGGCGCTGAAGGCTGCCGGCGTGCCGAAGCGTTGGCGGTACATGAAGCCCGACGAACCAGAGTTCCGGGTCCAGGTCGAGCGAGGACATAGGCGGCCGCGACAGCTAGTTTTCTGTTTGGTCGACGATGAACAGCGCTGATCGCGGGACGCGACGTGGGACATCGCTGTTCTCGACCTGCGCTGTTCAGCGGTTGATCGGCGAGATGAACAGCGCTGGGCTGGTGGCAGTCCTGCGGTTGCTGTCCCGGCCGGTCGTGTGAACGATGAACAGCGCTGATCGCGGGACGCGACGTGGGACATCGCTGTTCTCGACCTGCGCTGTTCAGCGGTTGATCGGCGAGATGAACAGCGCTGGGCTGGAGGCAGTCCTGCGGTTGCTGTCCCGGCCGGTCGTGTGAACGAGATGTATGTTACCGAGAGCAGCAAGGGCAGCTGAGGTGGTCCCACCGCGTTCTGCGATATCGCAGCCAATGCCGTTCGTTCGTCGGCCTGAGCGCGACATGCACGCTCAGGCCGAGCATCGAGGGATTAGCAGCCGAGCGATCCGAGCCGCAGATTCCAGCGCGCCGGAACCGGAATGAGGTTCAGGCCCTGGGCCACGAAGTGTGCTGGCAGCCCCCATGCCCAACCGCATTTCACAGGCAGGCCATGATGAACGTGCCAGTCCTGTCGGCGCAGGCGTTCGAGCACCAATGCTGATCCGACACGATCGGTCATCGGTATGTGGACGGGCTGGGTTGGATCGGATCGAACGGCCGGGTCGTCGACCGCTGGCCGTGTCGTGCCCCTTATGGCATTCGTCCAAGGGGGCCGCCGAGCGCCGTCGCACGTACATCGAGCGGCGTTGCATGCCGCTCCACCGCACGAACGAGCGCTTCAGACCGCGAGAGCGTAGATCGGGCTTCGGCAACCCAGGCCTGCCATTCGCGGTCGCTGAGCGAGCCACGCATCATTTCGTATGGCGTGAGGATATCTGAAGGCCATGGTCCTGGCGCATAGTCCAGGCATATCCAGCCGCCGCCGGCGGTGATCGCTTTGATCACGTCGCAGGTTTCGGCATCGATGCGGAGCAGCTCGTCATGGCTGAGTTTCCGCCGCGGTTCGCGAAAGGCGCTCATCGGCAGCCCTCCGCACGGGAGCGAAGTCTGCTCTGATCAGATACGATGTCGTGGATACAGGTGCCCATGTGTGGCGCCTCCATGTTTCCTCGGGCGGGTAGCCGGAGGCGCATGTCCGGATCGGAGGTGGCACCGTGGCGGAGGTCGCTCGGTTGCCGCAGGCCCAATGCCTGCTCTGCATGCGTAGCGAGCCTGATATATGAAAAATTGTGGCGGCTTCAAGGACGCTGCCGGCATGCTCAAGGCGTCGACTAACCGATGATCTACCCAGCGAATGCACTCGAAGGCCTCCTCGCAATCTCACTCGCAATTAGCCTCGTGTTCGGGCTCGCTCGCGAAGCGATCATCGACCAAGGCGCACAAGGAGTGGTGGCGCACCGTGTTTTGCCTGACGCTGCTGCTCGGCGTTCCAATGAACGCATCGCTAATCCGCTAGGTCGCGGGTCGGGAACCAGCGCTGCCAGATGATGCGGCTCCGCGCCCGCGCTGCGCGCGCGGCTTCGATCAGCCGCGGTCTCCACCTTGACCACAACCGGCGTGTCAGTTGCTTGATCCGCGACTTCACCACGCGGCCATAGCGCCATACGAACGAGGCGCGGACGTAGGCGAAGAGTGCCTCTTTCCATGGCATGAACCAGTCGTATAGGCGCTTGAACCACGCGATCTGCAGCAGCGCTGGCCGGGTCAACATGAACAGCCGCGCCACCAGCGCGGTGCTGACCACCTTGGCAACCAGCAGCAGTGCGCCAGCCAGCAGCACCTGCCCGGATGCCAAGAGCCAAAGCCCGAAGATCTTGACCGGAAACAGGATCAAGCTAGGCAGCGCGAACACGGCGAGCGAGGGGTACGGCGGCAGGTCGGAGATGGCCGCTTCGAGCCGCGCGACGATCCGGAATCTCGCGAGCCACGCAACCGCGCGAACCAGCGGCCGCCAGCCCCACTCCTCGAACAGCAGGATGAGCGCGAGCAGGATGTTGAGCGCGGTGACCAGACCGCGCGAAACGATCGTCCACAGCGCACGCAACACGGCGGCCGCGCCGGACGAATGCTTCGGTCGGGAAGGCGCTGGATCGGGTGGACGTGGCGTCACACGGCATCTCCGTTCAGCGGCGCCCGTCGGCGACGCGCCGGACCATATCCCGTATCACGGTGGTCGTCATGACGAGCCCGCTCACGCCACTCCTTTCGGCAGCAGCGGGTACTCGTCCTCGTCGCGTGCGACGAGCCAGTCGCGCCACGCCGCCGAGTGATACGGCCACTCCGGCTGCCACTTGGCGGGGTCGCGTCTGGCCGCGCTCACGCCGGAGAACGGATCCGCTGCTTGTCATCAGCCTGATGCCCACGCATGATGCTCTGAGGACGATGCTTCGAGATTACGCCCGGTAGGGAGAGTGCGTGTGGCATACTTGGGTCGGTGCGTGATGTTGGTCATGCTGGCAGCCACGCTGTGGCCGTCATCAGCGCATGCACAGGCGCTCTGCCCGCCACGCGCTGCTGATCGGCAACCAGAGCTACACGCGCGAGGTGGGCCTGCCCGCAATCCCCACAACGACGTCGGCGGATCGGCGCGGTGCTGAAGCGGCTCGGCTTCACGGTCGTGATCGTCAAGGACGCGACCTTCCGCCAGATGGACGTCGCCATCCGGCGACACGCGGCAGCAGTCAGGCGCTCGGGCCGTAGCGTTGAGCTTCGTCTATTACTCGGGCCACGGCATCGCGAACCCCGACACCCGCGCGAACTACCTCGTGCCTGTCGATGTGAAGAAGGCCGACGCCGACCTCTGGTACAACGCCGTCGAGCAGCGCACGATCATCGACAAGCTCAAGACCGAGGCGCCGCGCGCGACGCACTACATCGTGTTCGACGCCTGCCGGAATGAGTTGAACGTGACGGAGGACGTGTCGAGCACATTCAAAGCGCTCGGCGACGCGAAGGGGTTCCAGCCGGTCTCCGACACCACTGGCATGCTGATCGCGTACGCAACCGCACCGGGAAAGACGGCCTCTGACAGGGGTGACGGCATCGGCCCTTACGCAAAAGTGCTGGCGGAAGAGATCGGCCGGCCGGGTGTCGAGGCGGTGGCGATGTTCCGCACCGTGCATCTGAAGGTGAAGCAGGCGATCGGACAGGACCCGTGGCTGTCGATCCCGTCACTGCCGGAGGTATACTTCGCCGGCCGCGCCGAGGCGCCTCCACCCGCGCCAAGCCCTTCGGCGCCCGTGCCGGTCAGTCGCGCCGAGGTGGCCGACATCTGCGGCAAGATCGCGACCAACCCGAGCGCGGCCATCGTCGAGTCGCTGCGCGACGCCTACAAGGGCACGCCGATGGCCGGCTGCGGGAGGCGCGGCTTGCCGAACTCAAGCGCCTGCAGGTAGCGTCGGCCGCTCCTCCGCCTCGCTCGCAGCCAGATCCGAAAGCGCGCTGCACCGGCATCGAGGTCGACGTGGTGGGACGCGGCAGGCAGTGCCTCGATGCGGCCGACACCGGGCGTCGTGAGTTCGAGGACTGCGTCACGACGTCGAAAGGCACTCGGCTCTGCATGCCGATGGTGATGTTGCCGAAGGGCACCTACAAGCGCGGCTCGGAGGACGGTGACGCCGACGAGAAGCCGGTCAGCGAGGTGACCATCGGCTACCACCTCGGCGTCGGCAAGCATGAGGTGACGCGCGGTCAGTTCGCGGCGTTCGTGGCAGCGACCGGCCACAAGACCGACGGGGGCTGCTACACATGGTCATGGACGGGGTGGAAGCAGCAGGCCGATAAGTCCTGGCGTTCCCCCGGGTTCGAGCAGACGGACGCGCACCCGGTCACTTGCATCAACTGGAACGATGCCATGGCCTTCGTGCAGTGGTTTGCGAAGACCTCCGGCCAGCCCTACCGGCTGTTGTCTGAAGCCGAGTGGGAATATGCGGCGCGGGCAGGAACAACCACGCGGTATGCTTTCGGTGACAGCATCAGCAAACAGCAGGCCCAGTTCAGCGCCAGCGCCACGGTCGCGGTGGGCTCGTTTTCGGCGAACGCCTTCGGCCTGCACGACATGCACGGCAACGTGTGGGAATGGGTGGAGGACGTCTGGCACGATAATTATCAGGGGGCGTCGGCCGACGGTTCCGCCTGGACTGTAGGAGGCGACCACTCACGCCATGTGCTGCGCGGCGGTTCCTGGCTCTACGGTCCGGGGAGCCTCCGCTCGGCGTTCCGTAGCAGGTACCAATCGGACAACCGGCTCATCCACTACGGCTTCCGCGTGGCTCGTTTGGTTTCGCGGTAGTTCCGCCCAGGACGCTTTTACCTCCTTCCACTTCACTCCTTTACATCTTGTGCTTTTTGCCGTGTCCGCGAAGCGGACCCGCACATTTTACGGGGGATGAGATCCGTGGCATGTTGGCGGCCAGCACGACGGCGCGTACGCTTCTCGTGCCCGCGCTTGCCAGGAGGTGGAGCAGCCGCCTGCCAGCGCGGGACCTGAGCAGCCCCATGTGCTGCGCGGCGGTTCCTGGAACAACAATCCGAGGAACCTCCGCTCGGCGAACCGTAACAGGAACCAATCGGACAACCGGAACAACAACAACGGCTTCCGCGTGGCTCGTTTGGTTTCGCGGTAGTTCCGCCCAGTACGCTTTGCCGCCAGGGTCCCTGCCTTCACGGAGACGGGGAGAGTGCTCAAAAGCGTCCAGGGTTGCTCATGATGATCGCGGTCGGGGGCTTGAACGGCCTGAGATCCCTTGAAGAGGTGAGGGGGCCGCCCGAGACCAGCGTGGCGCCTGTTCTGCGGGACAGCCCGCTGCCGATGCTTCGACATCGGGTGAGCCCGGACAGGCGCCACGATGCCAGCGAGGAGGCCCGCATGACCGACAACGCCCGCCGCACTGGCCCGGCCCTCGAAGCACATCAGCGGTTCCTGTTGTGGCTGGTGCCGGCGGTGGAGCGCTTCCCGCGTCGCCAGAAATTCCTCATCGGCGAACGCATGCAGGCGACCGCACTCGACGTGCTCGATGCCCTCATCGAGGCCACCTACACGCGCGACCGTCGCGGTCATCTCGCCCGCGCGAACCTCGGCCTCGAAAAGTTGCGCGTGCTGCTGCGTCTCGCCACCGAGCTGCAACTGCTCGACCTGCGCCGCTACGAGCACGCCGCCCGCTCCCTCGACGAGGTCGGCCGGCTGGTCGGCGGGTGGGCTCGGGCGAGCGGTGGTTTGGCGACGCAACCCAACGGATCGCACCGTGGCGAAGCTGCCCAACATTGACGCAGCGGTCGTCGAAGACGCCAAGCTCGTCGGCTACCTGCTCGATCTCACACATCACCGGGGCGCCGCCAAGGCGCGATTTCTCGCCGGCTTCGGCTTCTCTGCCGAACGGCCGGATGAAGCCCGCGAGGCGTTCCTGGAGCATGCCCGCCGCCACGACGTCGCGGACTCCCAGGAAACGCCGTACGGTACGATATACGAGATCGACGGTGCGCTCCCAAGTCCGGATGGTCGCGATCCGGTTGTGCGCGTCGTCTGGATGCAGGATATTGAAGCTGCTGGCCCGCGCCTGATCACGATGATCCCGCGACCGGGGCGAGCGAAGAGGAGGAGCCCGTGATCGCGGAGCACGATCAGGTCGTCCTGTTGCGGGACCTGCCCGAGCACGGGCTGATCGCTGGCGACATCGCCGTCGTCGTGGCGGTGCATCAGGCGGGCAAGGGCTACACACTGGAGTTCATGACGGTCGCCGGCGACACCATCGCCATCGTGACGCTCGACGCCGCCGACGTGCGCCCGGCTGGCGAGCGGGAATTGCCGCACGTCAGAGCCGCCGAGTAGGGGCACCTATGGCATGCCGGCGCGGCATGACGCTCTCTTCGGGCGCATCGCCAGCTTCCAGGCGTTGCGGGTGGCAGCCCGCAAGGCGATCAAGGGCAAGCGCAGGAAACCCGGCGCCGCCCGCTTCATGGCCAACTTCGAGCCCGAGGTGCTGCGCCTCGAACGCGATCTGCGCGATGGCAGCTACCAGCCGGGCGGCTACGTCGAGATCCTCGTGCGCGAGCCGAAGGAGCGGCTGGTCTCGGCGGCGCCGTTCCGCGACCGCGTCGTGCACCATGCGCTCTGCACTGTCGTCTGCCCGCTGGTCGAGCGCGGCTTCATCGCGAACAGCTTCGCCAACCGGACGGGCAAGGGCACGCACCGCGCGATCGCCACTTACGAGCGCTACCGCGATCGTCATGCGCACGTCCTGCGCTGTGATCTCTACCGCTATTTCCCGGCAATCGATCACGCGCTGCTGAAGGCACGGTTTCGACGGCACATTGCCTGCGCGCAGACGCTGGCGCTGATGGACCTGATCGTCGACGGCTCGAACCCACAGGAACCGGTCGAGCTGCATTTTCCCGGCGACGACCTGTTCGAGCCCTACCGGCGCCGACGCGGGCTGCCGATCGGCAATCTGACCAGCCAGTTTTTCGCGAACCTCTACCTCGACGGCTTCGATCACTGGGTGACGGAGGTGCTCGGCGCAGCCTACGTGCGCTACGTCGACGACTTCGCGCTGTTCCATGACGACCGGGCGGTGCTCGCCGACTGGCGCGATCGCATCGCTCGCTACCTTGAGGGCCGCCGGCTGAGGCTGCACCCGCGCAAGACAGCGATCTTGCCGACGGCGGCCCCCGCCCAGTTCCTGGGCTTCATCCTGATGCTGGGCGGCCGGCGGCGCCTGCCCGACGACAACGTGGCCCGGCTCCGGGGCCGTCTGCGCGGGATGCGGGACCGATGGCGAGCGGGCACGATCGAAGCCGACGACGTCGAGGCGCGCGTCGGCGCGTGGGTGGCGCACGCCGAGCACGCCGACACGTGGCGGCTGCGGCGGGAACTCCTCGGACTTGACGGCCGCCGTCCCCGTTGGCTCGATCAGCGGTGACAACGGCGCGGCCGGCGGATATTCATATTCGCACTGAGGGTCGGAGGGGCCGCCGTGCCGGTGCTGCGTTCAGCGCTGCTTTGCCTGCTCGTGCTCGTCGCCGCGCTGCCGGCGGTGGCGCAGGCGCCCGCGCGGCACGCGCTGCTGATCGGCAATCAGGCCTATTCGCGCGAGGTGGGCACGCTCAAGAACCCGGCTAACGACGTGGCGTTGATCGCCGGCGCTCTGGAGAAGATCGGCTTCAAGCGCGAGAACATACGCCGCGTCACCGACGCCGACCGCGTCACGATCCTGCGCGAGATCGACGCCTATGGCGACAGGCTGGCGGCGGCCGGCGCCGACGCCATCGGGTTCTTCTATTATTCGGGCCATGGCGTCGCCAACGAGCGCGACCAGCGGAACTACCTGATCCCGATCGAGGTGAAGCAGCTGGACAGTGCCGTCTGGTACAGCGGCGTGCCGCTCGACGACATCATCGCGAAGCTTGCGGCGCAGGCGCGCGAGGCCTCGCAGTTCGTGCTGTTCGACGCGTGCCGCAACTTGCTGAACGTGCCGTCGCGCGGATCGAAGGGGTTCGTGCCGGTCGCCTCGCGGCGCGGCATGCTGATCGGGTTCTCGACCGACCCCGGCCAGACGGCGAGCGACTTGGGCGCTGGGAGCGGCCCTTACGCGGCAGCGCTCGCCGCCGAACTGGTGAAGCCCGGTCAGGATCATCTCGGCCTGTTCCAGAACGTCAAGGAGCAGGTCTACCGCACGACCAAGGTTCAGGTGCCATGGGAGCGTAACAGGCTTCTGAGTCGGGTGTATCTGGCGGGACAGGCAGCAGTGGCAGCGCCGCCGAGCGCCTCCCAGGCGCCGCCCATTTCGGTCAGCCGTGCCGAGATCGCCGCCTTCTGCCGCGAGATCGCGACCAACCCGAGTGCGGCCATCGTCGGGTCGCTGCGCGACGCTTCCAAGGGCACGCCGATGGCCGGCTGCGCGGAGGCGCGGCTTGCTGAATTGAAGCGCCAGCGGGTAGCGTCGGCGGCGCCTGCGCCCACGCCGGCTGCTCGTCCCGCGCCTGCCACTCCCCGCTGCGACAGCGTCGAGGTAGCGCTGGGCACCGGCGGCCACGGCGTGCGTGAAGCCGGGCTCGGGCCCCGAGCTTCAGGGACTGCCCGACCTGGCCCAGATGGTGGTGGTGCCGGCGGGTAACTTCGCTGATGGGGTCGCCCGCGACTGAAGCCGAGCGGCTGGATAATGAAGGCCCGCAGCGCCGCGTGACGATCGCCAAGCCGATCGCAGTCGGCAAGTTCGAGGTGACATTCGACGAGTGGGACGCCTGCGTGAAGGCAGGCGGTTGCGCACAAGCCCGGCGATCAGGGTTGGGGACGTGGCCGGCGGCCGGCGATCAACATGTCGTGGGACGATGCGAAGCAGTACGTGGGTTGGTTGTCGAAGACCACCGGCAAGGGCTACCGGCTGCTGAGCGAGGCCAGTGGGAGTATGCGGCGCGGGCGGGGACGACGACGCCGTTCTCTACTGGTCCGACCATCACGACGCGGCAAGCCAATTTCGACGGCAATTACACCTACGGAGGCAGCGCCAAGGGTGAGTATCGGGGAAGACTGTCGAGGTCGGGTCGTTCGCAACAAATGCCTTCGGCCTTCATGATATGCACGGCAACGTCTGGGAGTGGGTCGAGGACTGCTGGAACGGCAACCTACGGGGCGCCCAGTGACGGTGCGGCCAGAACCAGCGGCGACTGCGGTCAGCATGTGCTGCGCGGCGGCTCGTGGGATTATCGTTCCGTGGTACCTCCGCTCGGCGTACCGTTACAGGATCCAATCGGACAACCGGATCAACGACAACGGCTTCCGCGTGGCTCGTTTGGTTTCGCGGTAGTTCCGCCCAGGACGCTTTTACCTCCTTCCCTTCACTCCTTTACATCGAGCTTTTTTGCCGTGTCCGCGAAGCGGACCCGCACATTTTTCGGGGGATGAGATGCGGGGCGTGTTGGTGCTCGACGAGTTTGATCGGCGGTGACAACGGCGCGTGCAGAGGGTAATCGTATCTGTGTTTATATAGTTGGAGGTCGCTTTGTCGGTGCTGCGTACCTCGATACTCTGCCTGCTCGTGCTCGTCGCCGCACTGCCGGCGGCGGCTGAGACGCCAGTGCGCCACGCGCTGCTGATCGGCAACCAGAAGTACACCGGCGAGATCGGCGCGCTCACCAACCCGCACAATGACGTGGCGCTGATCGAGGCGGCGCTGAAGCAACTCGGCTTCAAGGTGACGGTGTTGCGGGACGCGCGCCTCGGCGAGACCAACATCGCGATCAACCGCTACTTGCGCACGCTGCGGTCGGCCGGCAACGGCGCGATCGGCTTCTTCTATTATTCGGGCCATGGCGCGGCGGATGGGACGACCAACTACCTGATCCCGGTGGGCGCGACCTCGACCGATACGGCGGAACTCTGGGACCAGTCGCTGCGGCTGGGCGAGATCACGCGGCGGCTGAAGGCGGAGGCGGGCAACGCTACGCATTTCGTGGTGTTCGACGCCTGCCGCAACACGCTGAAACTACGCGAGGCGGGCAAGCGGGCGGTGGTGCAGGCAAAAGGTTTTCGTGCCGAGCGCGAGCAGCCGGGCATGCTGATCTCCTACGCGACGGCGGAAGGCGAGCTGGCCTCCGACGTGGGCCAGGGCGCGGGGCCCTACGCGAAGGTGCTGGCGGAGGAGATCGTGCGGCCCGGCGTCGAGGCGGTGACGATGTTCCGCAACGTGCAGCGGCGCGTGCGGGCGGCGATCGCGCAGGAGCCGTATCTGGGGTTCAACGCGCTGGGCGACGTGTACTTCGCGGGGAAGGAAGCGGCGAGCGTTGCTCCGGCCGCGGCGCCGACTGCTGCGCCGCGGGCCGAGCAGGCCGGCAGCGGTGCCGACATGGTGCGCATCTGCCGCGAGGCCGAGGGCATCACCAGCCTGTCGATGCTCGGCGTGCTGCAGCGCCAGTACAAGGACACGCCCGCTGCCGAGTGCCTCGCCGCACGCGTGACCGAGATCAAGACGGCGCAGGTGGCGGAGTTGAAGGCGAAAGAGACGGCGCGGAAGAAGGCCGACGCGGGGAGAAAAGCTCGCCGATGTAGAGCGCAAGATGGCGGCGCTGAGGGCGGGAGGCGAGCCAGGGCCGAAAGCGCCGGCGGGCAGGTGTGATGGCGTGGAGGGTGTCTCTCGGTGGCGGTGGCACGGCGTGCGTCAAGCCGGGGGTCACCAGGAAGAGTTTCAGGGACTGCCCGACGTGCCCCGAGATGGTTGTGGTGTGCCGTAAGGGAGCTTTGTAATGGGGGCGCCGGATTCCGTTTTTACTGGATATATGGGCGGACAGCCACAGCGCGCAAGCGTCAAGATACAACGAGCTTTCGCGATCGGAAAATTCGCCATCACCCGCGGAGAGTTTTCTGTGTTTCAGCGCACAACGAAGCACAAGATGGCCAAAGGCTGTCGGACTGGCCAGCGTGGTCGTCGCCGGGTCAATGGACGTGGCGCTCTCCGGATTTCAACAAGATGATCTTCATCCAGTCGTCTGCATAACGTGGCACGACGCCAAGGCATATGTCAAATGGCTGTCAGCAAGACTGGACTCACGTATCGACTTCCATCAGAGGCGGAACGCGAGTACGCTACGCGGAGCCAACACAAGTACAAAATTCTGGTGGGGGCGACACCGCCAAACGCGGAATTGGCCAATTACGATAACTCACCAAGGGAACAGTGCGGGTAGATGCTTTTCGACCAAACCAGTTTGGTCTCTATATTAATACATGGCAATGTTTTGGAATGGGTTGAAGATGTCTTCCACGAAAGTTACGATGGTGCACCTGCTGACGGTGCAGCACAGGAAGCTAATGACGTTGAGGCTGGGCGCGTCCTAAGGGAGTGGGTCTTGGTTTTGGGATGAAAGCAGGCTGGCATCGTATGGGCGAGCGTTTACGGCCATCCCAAAGATGCAGCACCGGTGGGGTTCCACGTGTCGTCAGATCAATCATCAACTGATTAAATGCTACGAGAGCAGACACTCCTTCCGTACCTGGAACTGAAAACGCCATCCTCTACGGCAGCACCGGCAAAGAGACACGTTGAACGGGGGCGATGGCAACGACGGGCATGTCGAAGAAGGCCTTTCCGGCCGCTGTGCCGGTGTCGATCGGTTGCTCGTTCGCCCTCAGCGCGACGCCCTTATCTTTCAGCTCTTTCGCGATGATCGATGCGCGTCACTCGTCCGGTGATACTCTTCGGGTCGTCGATGCCGATCGTCATGGTAGCCTCCCGTGTATGCGGAATGACTGCAACTTTGCATGGGTGCGACCCTGGCAATACGAGGTGGCTCTCTATGGTTTGCATCCCGCCTTCAAGGAGACGGATCGTGAAGATCATCAGGCTTGCGTTTGCGGCGCTCGGCGTCGGTCTAGCAACGGCAGCGGCGGCAGCGCCGCCTGATCCCGGCGCTGGCAACATCCAGGTCGTGCCGAACGTCGGCACGATCGGCGGACGTGAAAGCGCTTCGTTCTCGCCCGACGGCCGTATCCTTGCGACGTGGGACCGCACTCACATCAAGCTTTGGAGTATCGAGCAGGGCCGGCTGCTGCGCGTGATGTCCTACTGGGCCTTTATTCACGACCTCACCTGGGCGCCCAACAGCCGGACGCTCGCGACGGCGCACAAGGATGGCAGCGTCAAGATCTGGGATGCGACCACGGGCCTCGTGAGCGCGAATCTCAAGGTATTGCCGTCGAGCGATGAGGGACCTGAAGTTTGGATCGAGGGCCTATCGTTCAGTTCTGACGGTACGCGGATAGCGGCGGTAAGCCAGCACGGGGCTGGTGATGTCGTGCATGTCTGGAGCGTCAGTGATCAGAGGCAGCTCGCAGAGCTGCCATTTGGCAATAGTACGGACAAACGCAGTCTCTGGGGTGACAACGCTGCGACACGCTTTCGCTCTGGCGATCGGCAGTTGGTCGCGTCGACGGAGGATCGCGTTCATGTTGTCGATCTTCGGACGGGCAAGGTAGCTTGGTCGTATGTTTTGCCCGCGGTGCCTGCGTCCGCCCCGGCCAAGACTATCGAGACGCGGTTCGGGCAGCGCTTCGGTTTGCATAGTCTCGTATCGGAACGCGCTGTCGTGGCCTTCGACTACGGCACGGGTTGCAATGTGGCATCACTGGTCGTCCTCGATCTGCAGACTGGTAGTACGTCCACGGTCGACGAGCGGCCGGCGTGCGATCGGCCTGAGAGCCAGTACGAATTCGGTGAACTCAAGATCGCCGTGGACACTTCAGGCGAGCGCCTGATCCACTGGCGCACCGGCGTTCCGGGGGTCAGGACGTGGTCTCTAGCCGAGCGGCGTGCTTCTGCCGATGTAAGCACCTTGCGCGGCTTGTCGAACGAACTGCGGGGTTTCTCGGCAGACCTCTCGCGCGCTGTACTGATCCGCGAGGGCAGTATCCAGGTTGTCGACGGACGAACGGGCAATGTGGTCCAGCGCTTCGCGCCGCACGGCGAGAGCGCCGCTCACATCATCGGGGCAAATGGCGACCGTCACGTGCTTCTCGCCGGACCGGCGGAGGACAAAGAGCAGCGGCGCCTCAGCTTGTGGACGGCTGATCGCGTCGGCCCGCGCAAGCTCGTGGCTCCGCCGCTGGCGGCGCAGTATCACCATGTCTCCCATGCCGGCGACTACATCCTTGCAAGCCACCGCGACAACGTACTTCGCTTTCTCGAAGTCCCGACGTTGCGGGAGATCCGGCGCATCGCCATCGGGCGGGGACGTGAGATCATTTCGGCGCTACTCTCGCCAGACGAAAAATCAATCCTCGTCAAACACGAGCGCGCCGTGCCCCAAGTGCAGCGCAACGATGTCGGTCGGGACGAGGTTCTCGTCAGTTTGGTCGATGCGCAGTCCGGCAGGATCGCCTTCACGATCGCCGCGCCGAGCGCCGAAAGCAACGGCGTCAGCGGATCGGCGTTCTCCGCCGACGGTCGCCTCATCGCGGTCGGGTACTGGTCGGGCGAGATTGCCGTCGTCGATGCCCGCTCGGGCCGTCGCGTGCGTGTCGTCGGCAGCAAGGAACCGATGGACAGCGCCGTCTTCGCCATCGTCTTCACGCCGGACAACACTGGTGTCGTCGGCTGCACGCGTGACGCTGGCGCGGCACTCTGGCGGATCGCAGACGGCGGGCTCGTGCGCAGGTTCGAGACCAGCCAAGTGAGCGGCCACGTCAACTGTTCGGCGCTCGCGATATCGGCTGACGGCCGACTGCTTGCGGCAGGCCTCGCCGAGCGTGCCCGCTCGTCCGGCGACCTCGGTGCGGAACGGTCCATCGTGCTCTGGCCAGTCGATGGACAGGGCGCCGTCCGCAAGCTGGAGGGGCATGAGTCCGGCGTCGGCTGGGTCGCCTTCACGTCAGGTGACCGGGTGATCGTGTCGGCCAGCTACGACGGTACCGTCCGCCACTGGGATCGCCGGACCGGTCGGCAGCTGGCGACCTCGTCGCTCGATCGCACCAGGAACTGGGCGATGCTGACGAGCGACGGGTTCATCGCCAGTTCGTCGAGCCGTACCGATGTCCTCGGCGTCATCAAGGGGCTTGAGCACACCTCGCTTGAAGAGGTCCATCATGCGCTCTACGCCCCGGACCTCGTGCGTGAGGTGCTGGCCGGCGACCCGCGTGGCGAGGCTGCGACGGCTGCGACGGCAATGAACCTGGAGAAGGTTCTGGCAAGCGGCCCGGCCCCGCTGGTCGGCATCGAAGACATCGATTCTGCGCGAGAGGCGAAAAGCGACCTCCTGACAGTCCGCGCGACGGTGGTCGGCCAGGGTAAAGGAATCGGACGCATCGAGTGGCGTCTCAACGGCATCACGGTGGCGGTGACGCGCGCGCCTTCATCTACGCAATCAGAAATCGCGCTCACGCAGCAGATCCCTCTCGACCCCGGCGAGAACATCATCGAGCTGGTGGCCTACAACGCCACGAACCTGCTCGCGTCGCGCGCAGCGAAGGCTGTCGTTCAGTTCGCCGGAGCAGCCGATCGCGCCAAGCCTCGCTTGCATGTGCTCGCGATCGGGATCGACGACTACGACGACCCGGGCTACCTGCTGGCGGACGGCAGCACCCTGGCATTCGGCAAGCTCAATCTCGCTGTGAAGGACGCGACAGCCTTCGCCGACGCGATGTCCAGAGCAGCTGGCGAACTCTATTCGAGCGTCTCGGTGCGCCTGCTGCGTGACGGCGAGGCAACGGCGGAGGGGATCGACAGTGCCGTCGACGAGATGGCGAAGGCGATCCACCCGCGTGACACGGTGATCCTGTTCGCGGCCGGCCACGGCACGTCAGAACGGGGGCGCTTCTACATGATCCCGCACGGCTATCGGGGTGGACCCGGCAGTCTCGTCCTTTCGGCCGTGGGGCAGGACAAGCTGCAGGACTGGGTCGCCAACCGCCTGCGCGCGAAGCGGGTGGTGATCCTCCTCGACACGTGCGAGAGCGGCGCACTGATCGGTGGACACACCCGCGCTCGAACCGACTTGCCGGCGGCCGAGGCAGCGATCGGACGACTGCACGAGTCGACTGGCCGCCCGGTGCTCACAGCCGCTGCGACCGGTCAGTTCGCGCACGAGGGCGTTCTGACGACGACGGGCGAGCGACACGGCGTGTTCACATGGTCGCTGCTCGATGCGCTGAAGAGGGGTGACGCCAACGCGAACGGCATCATCGAACTGTCCGAGATCGTCGCTCACGTTCAGGCCATGGTTCCGAAGTTGGCAGCGCAGTTCGGCGGCGACGGCCGCGCCGGTGTGGCGATACCAGAGCCTGTCATGGGCGAGCAGTCGGCGCGTTTCGGGTCACGGGGTGATGATTTCGCGCTGGTGAAGAGGATCGACTGATCAGGCGATCAGTTGGTCTTTGGGCACGCTCAAGAACCCGCACAATGACGTGGCGCTCATCGCAGCCGCGCTGGAGAAGATCGGCTTCAAGCGCGAGAACATCCGCCGCGTCACCGACGCCGACCGCGTCACGATCCTGCGCGAGATCGACGCCTACCCTTTGAGCACTTTTCGCGGCTCACGCGAGGGCCGCTCCGAGGTCCAGGAGGCGTAGCCTCCTGGTTGCGCAGTTTTGTCTCTATGTCGGCATGTGCGTGGCCAGTTCCTGAATGATGCGGTAGACCTGCCGCCGGCTGATGCCAAGCTCTCGCGCAGCCTTGGCGGGGCCCAGTCCCCGGTCCAGCGCGGCCTTGACTGCCGCTCGATCGATCCGGGCCACGCCGCCCTGGTACACGCCCTGCCGCTTCGCCCGCGTGATGCCCTCGGCCTGCCTCTCGCGACGCAGGTTCGTCTCGAATTCGGCGAACACGCCGAGCATGTCGAAGAAGGCCTTGCCGGCGGCCGTGCCGGTATCGATGGGTTGCTCGGTCGCCTTCAGCGCAACGCCCTTCTCCTTAAGCTCGCGGGCGATTACCTGCAGATCGTGCATGGAGCGCGCGAGGCGATCGATGCGGGTGACGACGATCGTATCACCTTCGTCAGCTAGTCCGAGCAGCAGCGCGAGCTTCTCGCGGCCGTCGCGCTGCGTGCCTGCCACTTTTTCCGCGAAGATGAGGTCGGGCTTGACCCCCGCCTTGATCAGCGCCTCGCGCTGGACCGTGAGATCCTGCGCGCCGGTCGAGACGCGCGCGTATCCGTAGGTCTTGGGCATCGATCCACCTCAAGTGTGTCATCAGGGTGTGCCCCGCGCAGATGGTGTGCCATGCGGCCGATAGCAACCCTGATGGCACACGAAATCGCGTGACATGGATGTGTGTCGGGTGGGTATACTCAAAAGGCACGTGGCCTACGAGGCGTTCAGAGCGTCCGCCGCCTATGGCGCCTCATCGCTGTTGATTGCAGGCCTGATACTCAAAAGCATTAAGGCCTCGCCGAAATAGAAGAGCGTCTCGTGCCCGCACCGACACGCCGAATGCTGCCGCGGCGCGCATCGTGGTCGCCCAGACGGGTGCCGGATAGCGAACGCAGCCCTTCGCGCCGGACGCCACTCTACTTGCAGCCGTTCTTCTCGTGCAGACGAGCGAGGGCGAGTAGCTCAAGCCGGCACTCGAAATGCATGGTGTCGTAGTGATTGGCTAGCTTAGCTGAAAGTCGAGGTGCGATAATCTGGGCGGATGGTGAACCCGATTGTGTGAGGCTGTGCGGCACAGAAACGAAAATGAAGCGCTTCACTTCCGACGCTGGGCGTCCGGCGCACGTGGGAATCGCACCTTGCTTCGTGCGGCCTTATAAGTGGAACATAACTTCGAATTGTACCGTCGGTCGTTGCTGTTGCAATGCCGGTGATAAATCGTGCCTACTCCTAGCCCGTCCTTGACCATCGAAGATGATACTGCCGGCAGCGCTGTTGCCGCCTTCGATTTTCCGGCAACCCCCGCGCCAGCGCCGGCCTTGCCCACAGTGCGGGGCATCACGATGCCAGGGGTGGCTTTAGCCGTACCTCGAAGGAGCCACTTGCCACCTTCGATTATTAGTTTACTTTGGGCATTAGCGTCTCCAACCGCAAACACGCACACGATCAATACAAATAACGATCTCATTTCATGCCCCTCCAAGCCACTTCGCCCTTGGCTGCGAAGATCATCAGCCAGAGGCGTGACCAAGTCAACGTTGCACCGCTCAACGCTCGTCCTGATTACGCATCATCATAAGCCCTGATCTCGCCATTCGGAATCGGGCAGGAAAGCGCGATCTCGAGATCAGCCGTGGCGCGCAAATCGCATCCAGTTCCAGAAGGGCCTCTCGGAGGCCTGCGTCGTCGGTCCGAGGAAGCTCTTCCAGTGCAACGCCTGCCGGCGGCAGACCTCGCTCACCGCAGGCACGCTCTTCGCCTCGACCAAGGTGCCGCTGACGACGTGGTTCCGGGCGATGTACCTGATCACGCAGACCAAGCAGGGCATCTACTCGATCGAACTCGGCCGCCGGCTTGGCGTGATGCAGACGACCGCCTGGAAGATCAAGACCAAGCTCGTCGAGGCGATGCGGCTCGTCTCCGACCGCGAGCCGCTCGATGGTCGCGTGGAAATGGACGATGCCTATCTCGGCGGCGAGCGGTCGGGCGGCAAGACCGGTCGCGGCAGTCCGGGCAAGAGACCGATTGTCGTTGCTGTCCAGACCGATGCGAAGGGGCGGCCGCGCCGCATGAAACTCCGGCGCATCGCCCGCTTCAAGCGCCGCCGCGTGAAGAGCCTGACGAAGCGTATCAGCGCGCAGGGCGCGACCGTCGTCACGGATGGACTGTCCTGCTTCCGTGGCACCGCAGACGCCGGCTGCATCCACGTTGCACTTCCCACCGGCTCCGGCAGGCGCGCCGCGCGCCACCCGGCATTCCGCTGGATCAACACGGTGCTCGGCAACATCAAGAGCGCCATCACAGGCACCTACCGTGCGATCCGCAAGAAGCACCTCGTGCGCTACCTCGCCGAGTTCGAATGGCGCTTCAACAACCGCTTCGACCTCGTCGCCATGATGCCCGCCCTCGCGAGCGCCGCCCTGGCCACCAAACCGCAGCCCTATTGGTGGCTCAAGATGGCGGACTATGGTACGCAATCAGGACGCTCGTTGCTGTATGTCACCGGGCAATCGCCAGAGCGGCGCGATCGCCGTCGCTAGCACCTTCGGCTCGGCTAGGTTGCGTTTCCTTCAGGCGGCCGCCAACTGCCGGTGGCTGCGGCGCGATAAGAAAGCGCCGACACCCTCCTGGTCGCCAAGCTCACCTGTCAGTCTCGATCACCCGGATCCAAACTGAAATCCGCTATTCCTTTGCGGGTCCGGGACCGAAGTCGGTGAAGACACCGCGCCGGCCGCCCCGACCACTTCGCTGGCCGTCTGGCTTTGCGCATCTCGGGCGCGCGAGTTTGCGAACGAGACGGTATTGCCAGTTGTGTCCCAGCACATACTGCACGTCGTTGGACCTGCACCACGTCATCAGATCGTCGCGGCAGCAGCCGCTATATCGGCGCGGATGACGATCGTCGTCGCGGGCCATCGACGTTGATCTGGGCGACGATGCGGGCACCTTCGGGCAGGCGACGCTGCCATGAGCGGCGTCCAGGCTCGATGATCTGAGCTTCTCGCCGCAAGCAGGTGCCGGCCGCAAAAGACGTAAAGCAGCGCCCGGAACTTCGCGATTGACGATCGAGCGGACAGGGAGCGGCTGTCGCTCGCGGTCGTGCGCAGGTTGTCGCGGATCACCCCTTGGTATAGCACATCTGGTGCGAGCGGCGCGTCAATCAGGATGAGAGGCGGGCGGTCAGCGACCGATGATTGTCGCTGGCCGCCGGATTGGCAAGCACTTGATTGACGTCGAGCGTCAATCAGCGTCGCCATCGGGCTTGTCGCTCTTCTTGAGTGTCGCGTGCGCCGACGGTCGGCCACGCCCGCGCTTTGCGGCGAGGGCCTCGCGGCGTCGATAGCTCTCGACGCTCATCTCCAGGATCGTGGCGGATGGACGAGCCTCGTCGATGGCTGCGAGCGTCATGGCCTGATCGGGGAAGATCCTGCCCCACTCGCCGAACGGCTGGTTAGCCGTGATCAGCATCGAGCGCCGTTCGTATCGCGCGGCGATCAGCTCGAACAGCACGCTGGTCTCGGCCTGATCCTTGGTGACATAGGCAAGATCGTCGAGGATCAGCAGATCGTAGCGGTCCAGCTTGGCGATGGCTCGTTCCAAGGCCAGTTCCTGCCGCGCCACCTGCGGTCGTTGCACGAGATCGGTGGTGCGGGCGAACATGACGCGCCAGCCGTTCTCGACGAGGGCGAGACCGAGCGCCGCGCTCAAGTGGCTCTTGCCGCCGCCGGGCGGCCCGAACAGCAGGACGTTGGCGCCTTTCTTCAGCCAGGCATCGCCAGCAGCGAGCGCCATGACCTGCGCCTTCGAGACCATCGGCACGCTCTCGAAGTCGAACGTCGCGAGCGTCTTGCCGGCGGGCAATCGTGCCTCGGCAAGATGACGCTCGATGCGACGCCGACCGTGCTCGATGCGCTGGAGCAGGCCTTGCACGATCGCCGTCCCGTCGGCGGCGGCCTCGTGCATCACTCCGATCGCGGCGTGCAGTACGTTTCGATCAAGTACACCGAGCGGCTCGCCGAGGCCGGCCTCGTGCCGTCGGTCGGCAGCGTCGGCGACAGCTACGACAACGCCCTCGCCGAAACGATCAACGGGCTCTACAAGGCCGAGATGATCTGGCGCAGGGCCGTGGCGCTCGTTCGAAGCCGTCGAGTACGCCACGCTCGAATGGGTCGACTGGTTCAACAATCGGCGCCTGCTGAGCCGATCGGCTACGTGCCGCCGGCCGAGGCGAGGCCAACTACTACGCCAGCCTGGAGGAGCCCGCGATAGCCGCCTGACTCAAACAAAACAGCCTCCGGTGTTCCCGGCGCGGTTCGTTTTCATCATCCCGAGCGAGCGGGTGAAGAATGGTGACGAGCGGTTGGTGGTGCTCAATCGGATCGCACGGTCGGTGGTGGAGGCCCGAAGGGGCTTGGATCCGGTCCACGTGTTCACTTACGAGGGCCACCCTATCACTCGGATGCTCACGTCAGGTTGGCTGCGCGCTCGCAAGCGCGCCGATCTGGAGCAGGTGCGTGTTCACGACCTGAAGCACACGTTCGGCCGCAGACTGCGTGCTGCCGGCGTGAGTTTCGAGGACCGGCAGGACCTGCTGGGCCACCGGTCGGGTCGCATCACCACACATTACTCGGCAGCCGAGTTGTCTCGACTGCTGCACGCTGCGGACAGCGTTTGCGATGCGAAGGATGGCCAGCCAGAGCTGCTCGTGATGCGTGGCACGTTGCAGGACGGCTCCCGCAAACTCCCGCAAGGGCTTTCCCGCCGTTGCGAGCTGTGAGCTAAGTCCTTGAAGAGAATGGTGCCCAGGGGCGGACCGAACCACCGACACTGTGATTGTGTAATAGTGTCTTAGCTTTCGACCGATAGTGTTCATCGGGTCAGCACCCCTGCAGTCATACGTAAATCAGTGGTTAATCAGCATTTTAGTTGACGCGGGCTGCCGACATAGCGTTTCACTTTGGTTCCACTGAAACCCGGTTCCGATTAGTCCCCGGTTAGTCCCCAGCTAGTCCCCGGCTGCCCCGCACACCCTGAGCCCGCCATGCGCCCACCGCCAGTTCATCGAAACCCGTAAGCCGACCGGCAAGCGCCAAGAGTTCGGCGACGATCAGGTTCGCGGCCTCGTGCTCAGGTCGGCGCGGCCGGCTATCGGTCATGGGCGCTTCGCTACACGCACGGCGGCAAGCAGAACCGCCACACCCTTGGCGACTGGCCAGCCCTCAGCCTTGATGGCGCCCGCCGTGCCGCACTCGAATTACGGCCGCCTCGCCCGCGGCGAGGCCGCAGCGGTCAAGGCGGATACCTTCGCCGATCTGGCGTTGCTCTACATCGAACGGCACGCGCAGCCTCAAGCGCTCTGCCGGCCAAGACGAGCGCCTGTCCGCGTCTACATGGGCGGACTGCACCGCCATCGCGTTGCCGAGATCGAGCGTGCCCATATCGTTGACGTGATCGAGGCCGTCGCCAATCGCGACGGTACACCGCTCAGGCAGGCAGACGCGGTGCTTGTTCTGCTGCGCACCATCTTCAATTGGGCGATCTCCGAAGGGCTGGCGGCACGGAACCCGACCGAGGGCGTTCGGCGGCGTGCCGAGCCGACCGTCAAGACGCGCGCCCTTTCCGATGATGAGCTTGTGACGCTCTACAGCGAGTTGCCGAGGCATCTGGACGAACCGCGCTGGATCGCGGTCCGGTTGATGCTGCTCACCGGCGCCCGCATGAGCGAAGTCCTAAATGCCACCGCTGGCGAGTTCAAGGATGGCGTCTGGCGCCTGCCGGCCGAGCGGTCGAAGAACGGTCACGCGCACGTGCTCCCGCTGCCGGCAAGCGTCCAGCGCCTCGTGGCCCGCGCCCTTGAGTTGTCTGGCGGCGATCGGCTGTTAAAGCCCTACTCGAATTCGGCATTCCGCAAGCCGTTCGCGAAGCTCAGCCTTGAGCACTTCTCTCTGCATGACCTCCGCCGCACGTGCGCTTCGGGCATGGCGCGGATCGGCGTTGAGCGGCTGACCATATCGAAGGTGCTGAATCACCGGACCGCGGATCGCCTGTCCGTGACCGGCTTGCACTACGATCACCACGACTACATGCAGGAAAAGCACGACGCGCTCGCGCGCTGGGCTACCTACGTTGACGGGCTGACAGCCGGCGGCGCGCGCGTCGTGCCGTTCAGGCCCGCGCTCGCCGCCGGGTAGTCGCGCCTACCGACCGGGCCTTCTGACGAAAGCCGCCTTAAGGTGATCATGCACCTTGGCGCGCTCAGCCGCCGGCACCGTTTCGAGTGCGGCGATGACGGTCAACACGTCATCCAAGATCAAGGGGCCTCCCAGGTTGGCGAGTTCGGCCGCGATCACGTCGGCGGCGCGGTAGCGCACGCCGCCCGTGTCGAACTTGATGAACGGAATGCCCTTGCCGACGCGTCGAAGGTTCGAAAGGTGATCGTCGCTGTAGCGCCAGCGCGTCGCCACCTCGGCTGGCGTGAGCAACAGACCGTCCATGAGCTTGCAGATCGGATCATAGGCGACGGAAGTCATGAGCTTGGCAGGGGTAGCGGGAAACATTTTTGAGCCTCTATGTTGGGCGTTGCGATGAACTGATGATAGGAATTGGCGGGATTTCGTCAAAAACCGACATCCTCAATGGCATTTAGCCATTCCGCCCCGTCGAAAGATCAACTCACCCTGCCCAACGCGCTCAGCGCGTTGGGAGGGTGAAGCAATCGGGTTAGCATTCGATTAAGTTCGCCCAAGCCCAGCGCGTCCGGCTTCGATTCACTAGTTTTTGCGGCGCTTCGGCGCTTCGCTCATTGTCCCCAACGTGATCAACACGAAACGGGACACCCCAACATGACCAATACCGACATTGCCACTTCACCGTTCGCCCCGGACCGGGCGCGGGATCGATCGGCGCGGCGAGCGCCAAGCTTCTGACGGTGAACCAACTCGCCAGCCGGCTTGGCGTCGGCCGCAGCACGATTTACCGGCGCCTGGACGCAGGTGACTTCCCGAAGCCGGTCCGCCCGGCGCGCGGCGTATCTGGCTGGCGCCCGGCCGATGTCGATCGCTGGCTTGATGGCCGAGTCGGCGCCTGATCCTCAACCCTAAGAGTGAAACGGCCGCGCCGGCTGGAACCGGCGCGGCCAAGGCAAGCAACCATTCGGAGTCTGAACTATGGCAGACGTAGCACCTGAAAACCACACCCTGTCGGCGGAAGATCACGCGATCTTCTACGGTCATCAGCGCGCCCCGGAACTATCGGGCCGACCCTATTTCGTGAGCATGTTTGAGGAAGCGGTATCGATCGAAAGCAGCGAAACGCCGTGGCTTCTGCCCGACTTGTTGCCCGCGTGCGGGGTCGCGCTCTTGGTTGCCGACTCCGGTGCGGGAAAAACGCTGCTGGTGATGGAATTACTCATATGCATATCCCTTCGCGAAAAGTTCTTCGGGATCGCACCGACGTTCACGGCCGCATCCATACTGGTAGCCGGCGAGGGGCGATCGTTCCTCAGGAACCGATACCGTGCGCTTGCGGGCGAACGCGACCTCCCGATCGATCGGACGCACGGTATCCCTGACCTCACGGACAGGGCACAGCGCGATGACTTCATAGCCCGCGTTCGTCGGCGCCAATCAGACTCCGCGGTCGGCACCCGCCCGCCGGTAAGGGTAATCGTGCTGGACACGCTCAGCTGTGTGCTGCGGGCGAAGGATGAGAACAGCGCAACTGCGATCAACGAAGTCATGGACTACGCTCACGAAATCGCGCGCCAGACGGATTGCCTTGTTCTGATCACCCACCACACCGCAAAGGGCAGAGCAGACGGCGCCGCGAAGCGTGAGCCCCGCGGTTCAAACGCGCTGATAAACCGATCTGATGTGGTGATGGCGTGCCAACCTGCGAAGGGTGGCGCAGGCGTGTGGCAACTGAAGGTTACCCACAACAAAGAGGGCGAGCCGCACCGGATCATCGGGCATTACCGCATTGAAGCGCTTGAAGTGGGCAGCTACGCAGACGGAAGCCCGGCCAAGGGTGCCCAGCTGGTTCTGCTCACGGACAGCGAAGTTGAAGCGCTCCGGGCAACGCCCGCGCCGAAGGAACGGCGGGGCAAACCGGCTGCATCTTCAAAGCAGGACCGGTACCAAGAAATGCACAGAATGCGGGATGAAATGTTTGATGAAGCTTTTCGTGACCTCAACCGCTACGCGAATGGCACAACTGAGGATGTACTTAAAGCAACGTTCTGCCGTGGCTACATGGCTCGGCACGGCGGTGTGAAGAAAACGGCCGAAAACCGCTACCGGGAAGCTCGAAAAGCAGCACTGGACCGCGGCTATACCTTCTCAGATGGCTGGATCAATCGGCTCGTTTAGGTGAACTCGCCATCAAACCCGCCCTCGCGCGCTGCGGCAAACGCACATGCCCAGGGTAGCCCCCTGTAAGGGGGCACCCGTCCAGCATGCCTGGGGGCGGGCGCCCAACCCGTCCAATTACAAAAATCTGATCACACGCGTTGCATGCGCTACCGATCGCGCAACGTTGCTGAACTAAAACCGACCAACCGACCGCGTACACGCAATGTGCAATTCGTTTCAGTGAACTCGCCACGGGGCATATTGAAAGGCGCCATTCAGCATTTGCGGCGATGCTGACCGCGCCGCCGACAATGCGGCGACGCCGATGCCCGCGCCAACGGGACACCGGCGTCTAGGTCCATCCCTCTCTGAGCGAGGCACAAACCATGACGCGGGACACTATCCGCCCCAGCGCGCGCTGGGTAGCGCTTTCAGGTGCACTCTTGTTGACGGGCGCGAGCGCGATGCTCGGCGCCTTCTACGGCTACCGGCTCGGCAGTGAGAGCCATGCCGTTCTCGGCGCCCTGTTCGCCGCCGCGGCGCTGGGCGGTGCGCTGCTCACGCCCCTCGCCACCGACGAAGCCATCCGGGCGGCCCAGCGCGGCGCGGTCCTGACCACGATGGCGTGTGCCGCCTTTGCCGCCGTGTCGGTCACGTATTCGACCGCTGCGGCGCTCAGCCTGTCAGCCGGTATCCGGGGTGACCACACCGCGTCCCGGTCGATCGCTGGCGAGCGGGCAACGCTGGCGCGCGCGGTTGTCGCGCGAGCGTCGGCAGAACTCGACACGCTGGCGCCGTCCCGCCCGTCCGGCGAGTTGCAGGCGATCATCGGTCGGTTGATGCAGACGAGCGGCGCCAACGGGTGCGAGCGCACCACAGGCGCCGCACCCCGGAAGGTCTGCACCGAAGTCGCAACCCTGAAAGCCGAGTTGGCCCGTTCGGACCGGCGAGCCGAGCTTGAGGCCCGCATTGCGGACGCGACGCGCCGGCTTGGCGTTGTCCCGCCGGTCGGGGCAGCCGACCCGCTCGCATCTGCCGTAGCCGTTTACGCTAACTCGTTGGGGATGCGCTGGGAACCGGCGCACGTCGCACCGTGGCTCTTGCTCGTGCCAGTCCTGTTCCTTGAGCTAGGAGCCGCGCTGAGCCTGTTCGTGGCGCGAGCCGCCTGTGCCCTGCCCGATCCCGGCGACGCCGCTCAGCGGCTTCCTGAGGCCCGGCAAACGCCATCTGGCGGCGAGGATGCAGGCGCACCGCCCGCCGACACGCCGTCATCTGGAATTCAAACAGGCGCGACGGTGCGAATGCTCAATCGAATTCGCCGCGAAGGCGGCGCGATCGAAGGTTCAACGCGCGAACTGGCGCGTGCCCTCGAAATTGGGAAATCCACCGTTCATCGCGCGATCGGCGCCCTTGCTGCTCAGGGGCTCGTTACCGTCGAAGCGTCGCGGGCCGGAACGCGAATTGCACTCGCGTGATGCAGGTGTAGTTACACCGCGCGACGCTCTAAAAAGAATGAGGCTCGGCGCTTCGGAATTGACGGGGATGCAACCCTGGACGTTCTGACGATTAGCCGTGCGTCCAGCCGGGTAGCCCCTTGCGGAATGCTCGGTGCTGCCCGCAGACGCGACCGGACTGGAAGGCGCTAGCTCCGAGAACCTACGCTGAGCTATCGACACGTCCAGCCGCTGCGATTGACATCACAATCACTACTGGTGCTCGGCATTTGACCTACGACTGCCACTACCCCGCCAAGAACCCAGACTGCCAGCATCAGGGCGGCCCATCCGTTCGCAATCTTCATGAAAGACGACTGAGCGGCCCATGTCCCGCGCACGAAGATTGCAGTCAACGCACTGGAGATGAACCACACCAACCATCCTACCCCGCCGTAGTTTTCTTCGAGCCACACAACCCAAGTGCTGAAGTACAACAGCAGTGCCAACGAACCCCAGAAGATGATTTTTGCTATGCGGTTCTCTCTGACACTTTGATTGTGGCGTCGAATTGCCTCCTGACCTGCCCAAGAGGCACGCTCCCTATCCGTCAGTTGCCGGAATCGAAGCGTTTGCACTAATTCGTGGCAATAGAGTTGTTCATTTTGTCCAACCATGATCGGCCTCCTTACAGGCCTGATTAGCTGATTCGCAGCGGAAGTTGCGCCTACAGCGAGCATGAATACACTTATCGCGAAGTAGCGACTTCGACTCGAAGTAGCGCGCGCCGAGCACTCCCACGAAAATGACGAGATCGAATTCGCGAGGTTCCAAAGCCAAGGGCCGTTTCCTTGATCTGCTCGCCGCTGGCGTGACGGTGACGAAGGCAGCGGAAGCAACCGGCGTGACGCGCCAGACGGCATACAAGTGGCGCGCTGCAGATGCCGAGTTCGGCGAGCGCTGGGCCGAAGCGATCGACGCGGGAACGGAAGCGCTCGTTTCGGAGGCTCACCGCCGGGCCGTCGTCGGCGTGCCCGAACCGATCTTCTACAAGGGCGCTCAGGTCGGCACGGTTCAGCGGTACTCGGACAGCATGCTGATGCTGCTGCTCAAGTCGCGCGATCCCGAAACCTACTGCGACCGCGCTCGGACGGCTGCCATCGTTCGCCGCTGGCAGCGCGAAGATGCCGAGCGGGAGCGCAAGTCCGCCGGCACCGGCATCAAGCCTGAAGTGCTTGCCATGCTTGATGCCGTGGCCGCATGGAAGAGGGCTCAGGCCGCGACCGAGTGAGGCTCGGCGGCCGGCATGCGCGCCGGCCACTTCCAGGCAAGCCGGCGATCCCTGAACCAATCCAGCCGTACTCGGGCGGTGATGTAGAGTTGGCGATGCTCGTTGCGGATCGCTTCGATTTCGGCGCGGA
>JAWKVY010000006.1:0-505887 GCA_041397745.1 Hyphomicrobiaceae bacterium
GTGGCACAGTTCTCCGCGAGCGATTTCTTTTTGTGAGGTGGTGGGATAGGCGTGCTCGGCTTCCCTTTGCCTCGCCCTCGCCCGCTGTCACAGAAACGCTATGCTCACCAGTAGCGCCGGCTGCGCTGTCAGGAAGAAGCTTGCAGTGAGATCGCATTATGCGGCGCGCCACACACGCGGGCCCCAGCATCTCTAATTGTCTTGTCTTGAAAATGAGAACGATCTTGGTCTCGTGAGGCAAGCCGCCATCGCCGCCGAGACAGTTTAAGAGCAAACCCGTTGCGGTGCACACGGTCCGCGTTAACTGGCTCCGTCCTCCTGCAACACCTATGTTGAGCCCCGGCACCACAGCAGCTTCGGGTCACTCAGGACGATGGCGTGCACTGACCATGCTGCGCCCGCTCACGTCTCTTATCTCCGCCAAGCCCCTTGCGCATGGCGCGTGAGCGGATCGATCGAGCTGCGGTACGATGGATCCCCGCGCCAAGCGCGCGGCAACCAGTGCAGGGCTGACCGTCGTGAGGTCGGCGCCGCGCGCCCTGCACACGGGGACATCCCGGTGCTCGTTAGCGGGGGTCATGTCTCCGCGCGCATTCAGGGGCGTCCGGCGAGACGCCGGTCGAGCCAGTCGCGAGCCAGATAGTACCGAGTGACGGCCGGCACGGTCCACTTGCGCAGGCCGGCGAGAGGAAAGCGCGGGAACGCGTCCGTCTCGAACGCGCAGGGCCGGTTCTGGCGGCCGAGCATCTTCAACGCCGACTGGTGTCCGAGGTACGTCATCATGGCGACCCCGCTGCCGTTGCATCCGACAGCGTAATGGACGCCGCCATTCGTCCCCATGTGTGGAATGTGATCCGAGGTCATGCCAACGTTGCCGCGCCAGCAATGGGAAACCTGGTAGGCCGCCAGCGCGGGCCAGACCTCGCACATCTGTCTGTAAAGCCCGACTGCCGCCCTGCTCTCTTCGATCTCGCGACCGCTGGTGCGGCCACCGAACACCACGCGCGTGCCGTCCGGTGACAAGCGGAAGTAGGCGAGGCTGCGTTTGGTGTCGGAGAACATCCGTCCGTTAGGGCTGAGCCGCCGCGTCAGTTCGGCTGGTAATGGCTCGGTCGCGATGATGTAGCTCGCGGCGCCGACCACGCGCTGCTCGAGAAACGGCTCGGCCGCGCCACTATAGCCGTTGGTGGCGATGAATACCGCGTCGGCACGCACGTCGCCGCGCGAGGTCGCAACGACATAGGCCGAGCCCTCGCGCGTGATCGTGCCGACCGGTGTGCCGCCGATCAGCCGGGCGCCTGCTTCGCGCGCCAGGTTGCGCAGGGCGCGGTGGTACTTGGCTGGGTGCAGGCCGCCGTAGTTGGAAATACGCAGCCCGCCAAAATAGTGTTCGCCGCCGATCTCGGTCGTGAGGTCCTGGCGCTCCACCAGCGCGATGGTGCCGGGCGCATAGGCATCGAGCAGCTTCGCCCAACTCTCGAGCCGCCTGTAGTGACTCGGCGTCGACGCGAGGATCAGCCGGCCGCACTTCTGGTAGTCGGCATCCAGGCCGTGGCGATCGATCAGCGCCTCGATGTGGGCAAGCGAGTCCTTGGCGTCCTCGAGCATGCGCCGGCGACGTTCCGGCGCGTGTGAATTGATGGCGCCCGAGACCACAAGCTTCTGGCCACCGGTGACCATGCCGCCACTGCGCGTGCTGGCGCCGAAGCCGAGTTCGGCTGCCTCGATGACAACGACGTCGGTGCCAGCCCGCGCCAGCTCGGTCGCCGCGGAAAGCCCGCAGTAGCCGCTCCCGACCACTACCACGTCGGCGCGTGGCGGCAGCGCGGTGACGGCCGCTTCCGGCGGGGCCGCCTCCCACCAGTACGGCGTCGTCTTGAAGCCGGTGGCGAGACAGCTGGAGGTTTCCATCGGCTACTCTCCCACCAGGAACGAGACGTGCAGCATCCGAACTGGACCACCTGTCGGGGCTGCGCTAGGCTATGTAAAGATGCATAATGTTAACAAGACCGGAGGACGTCGCGATGGACATGCCAGCCTTGCTCGGTCGTGCGGTTTGCGGGCTGACAGCGGGCATTCTGCTCACAGTCGCCAGTGCTGTCGCTCAGGAGCCGCCGAAGCCGTCACAGATCGTCTTCAACGACTCGGGCGGCGCCATGACCAAGGCCATGCGCGAAGCTTTCTATAACGAGTTCGAGAAGCGCTACGGCATTCGTGTCGTGACGACCAGCCCGGTGGACGCGGGCAAGCTCAAGGCGATGGTCGAGAGCGGCAACGTCGAGTGGACGGTCACCGAGATCGGACCAGAGGATGCCATGCGCATCGAGAAGCTCGGCCTGCTCGAGCCGCTCGACCGCAAGGTCATCGACCTGACGCAGTATCCAAAACACCTTCACGACCGCAAATACATCATGCCGAAGGGCGTCTATACGACAGTTCTCGGCTATCGTTCAGACGCCTTCAAGGACGGCAAGGGCCCAACCAGCTGGGCCGACTTCTGGAACGTGAAGAAGTTCCCTGGACCGCGCACGCTGCGAGACAGCCCGATCGACAATCTCGAGTTCGCCCTGCTCGCCGACGGCGTCGCTCCGGACAAACTCTATCCGCTCGACGTCGAGCGCGCGTTCAAGAAGCTCGATCAGATCAAGCCGCACATCAGTGTGTGGTGGAAGACCGGCGCGCAGTCCGCACAACTGCTGGTCGACAAAGAAGCTATCATGGGCAGCGCCTGGAACGGCCGCTACTACGTGGCCATCAAGAATGGCGCGCCGCTGCACATCGAGTGGAACCAGGGGATGATCAAGGAATCGGCCTTCGTCATTCCGAAGGGTGCCAAGGACGCCTACTGGGGTCAGAAGATGCTCGCCCTGATCACCGAGCCGAAGCTACAGGGCATCTATGCCAACATCATCACCTATCCCGGGCTCAACCTCGCCTCCATGGATTACGTAAAGCCCGAGCTCAAGACATTCATGCCGACGCATCCCGACAACCTGCCGAAGCAGGTGTGGACCAACGCCCAGTGGTGGCTGGAGAATGGTAAGGCGATGCAGGAGCGTTGGAGCGCGTGGATCCTGAAGAAGTGAGTGACGCTATCGGGGAGAGCATTGCGCGGCCGATGCCGCCGCGCGACGCCGCGGCTGGCACCACGAGCCAGCCGCAAGCGGCGGTCAGCGGCCCGGCCCCGCTTCTGGGCGCCCAGGGCGTGGCCAAGACCTACGGCAGCGTGACTGCACTCGAGTCGGTCGATGTCTCCGTCGGCGATGGCGAGATCCTGACCATCCTCGGCCCGAGCGGCTCCGGCAAGACGACCTTGCTGAAGATCGTCGCGGGCTTCGAGCTTCCCGACGCCGGCAGTGTCGTGCTCGGCGGTCAAGACATCACCTATGCCTCACCGGCGGCACGCGGAATCGGCATGGTGTTCCAGAACTACGCGCTGTTTCCGCACATGAAGGTCGCCGACAACATCGCGTTCCCACTGGAGATGCGTCGGGTCGGCCGTGACGAGATCCGTCGGCGCGTTGGCGAGGCGCTCGAACTGGTCGGCCTCGCGGGTTACGACGCCCGCCTGCCGCGCCAGTTGTCCGGCGGCCAGCAGCAGCGCGTCGCACTTGCGCGCGCCATCGTGTTCCGACCCCGCCTGCTGCTGCTGGACGAACCGTTCGGTGCGCTCGACCGCAAGCTCCGCGAGCAGATGCAGCTCGAAGTGAAGCGGCTGCAGCGCCAGCTCGGCATAGCGGCGCTATTCGTGACGCACGACCAGGAGGAGGCGCTGGTACTCTCCGACCGCATCGCCGTCATGAGCCGCGGGCGCATTGAGCAGATCGCTCTGCCGGCGGAGATCTACGCTCGCCCGGCAAACCGCTTCGTAGCCGACTTCATCGGTGAATCGAACATATTCCGCGCCAGGGTCACGGCGGTGCACGGCGACCGGCTGGAGGCCGAGTGCGAGGGCCAGGTGAAGGCGGTTGTACGCGGCGCCACGCCGCGACGCGGCGGCAGTGACATCGCGCTGGTCATCCGGCCAGAAGCGCCGCGCCGCCTCGATGACGGCGAGACGGCCGAGAACATCATGACCGGGACCGTGGCGGAGGTCATATACCTCGGCGACGCGGTGAAGTACGTGCTGCGTCTCGAGCAAGGTGGCGAGCTCGTGGTGCGCTGGCCGTACCTCCAAAGCCGGCGGACGCTCGGCGTCGGCGAACCCGTGCGCGTCGGCTGGGCTGGCGATCTCGTTCACGTCGTCGACTGGAATTGAGCAAGTCGATGATGGTCCCCGCACACGACCGGATGACGGCTTCGAGCGTGACCCGCGCCAGTCGGCTCGCCGTACCGATTCTGCGTGGGGAGCACGCCCCCCTGCTCGTCGGTGTGGTGCCGCTCATCTTCCTCGGCGTGCTGTTCCTGCTTCCCGTCGCGCAGCTGCTGGCAATGAGCGTCGAGGGCGGCAGTTTCGCCCATTTCGAGAAGGCACTGGCGACGAAGCTCTACGTCGACGTTTTCTTCGATACCCTTGTCATCGCGGCAACCGTCACCTCGATATCGCTGGTGCTCGCCTATCCGGTCGCCTACGTGCTGTCGACGGCGTCGCCACGCTGGCTCCTGGTTGGCCTCATTTTCCTGATGCTGCCGTTCTGGACCAGCATCCTGGTTCGTACCTACGCGTGGATGATCCTGCTCGGTCGCAATGGCCTGCTCAATCAGGCCCTGCTTGGCAGTGGGCTCGCCCATACGCCCGTGCCATTGCTCTACAATACGACAGGCGTGCTGATCGGCATGGTGCACGTGCTGCTGCCCTACATGGTGTTCCCCATCTACAGCGCGATGTTGCGCGTCGAACCTGATCTGCTGCGCGCGGCGCAGGGGCTCGGCGCCCCAGGCATCCAGGTGCTCCGCCGTGTCTACCTGCCGTTGACGATGCCCGGCGTGATCGCCGGCTGCTCGCTGGTGTTCATCCTGTCGCTGGGCTTCTACATCACCCCGGCTCTGCTCGGAGGCGGTCGTGTCATCATGATCGCGGTGCTGATCGAGCAGCAGGTCCGCCAGTTTCTCGAATGGGGTTTCGCCTCGGCGCTGTCGATCATCCTGCTGGTCGCGGCCGTGCTGTTCTATCTGCTGATGAACGTGCTCGGCGGGGAGCGAACCACATGAGCGCCGCGAGCACTCGCGTCGGGCTCAGGCGCCGCACGCCTGGATGGGAGATCGCGGTTCGCTTCTACGCGGCTGTCGTGTTCACGTTCCTGATGCTGCCGCTGCTGATAGTCTTTCCGATCTCGTTCAGTTCATCGTCCTATTTGCGCTTTCCGCCACCCGGCTATTCGCTGCGCTGGTATCGCGCCTACCTCGAGGATCCGACCTGGATCGATGCGACGCTGCGCAGCCTGAAGATCGCGACGTCGACGACAGTGTTGGCGACGGTGCTCGGCACTATGTTGGCGTTCTGCATCGTGCGCGGCAGATTTCGAGGGCGCGAGGCAGTCAATCAGATTTCCGCGCTGCCGATCATCGTGCCCTCCATCGTGTATTCGATCGCCGTATACGCGCTGTTCGCGCAATTGAAGCTGATCGGGCTCTGGCAGGGCATCGTGCTGGCGCATACCGTGCATGCGATCCCCTTTGTAACGATCGTCGTCGCGGCCGGTCTGCGCTCGTTCGATGCTGCCCAGGAGCAGGCCGCCATGGGCCTCGGCGCCAGTCGCCTCACGGCGGTGTTCCGTATCACACTGCCCCAGATCCGCCCGTCGCTGATCTCAGCGGCGTTTCTCGCCTTCATCTCGTCGTTCGACGAACTGGTCATCGCAATGTTCCTCGGCGGCTCGAACATGACACTGCCGAAGAAGATGTTCGACAACATCCTGCTCGAGATCGACCCGACGATCGCCGCCGTCTCGGTGCTCAAGATCGCGCTCGTATGCACGCTGCTGGTGCTTGCGAGCCGCTATGGCGCCGGCGTCCGTCCGGCCGTCTAGCACGGCTATGAGTGACTGGCTTCAGGCTGGTGCCTGCGGATCGCGCAACCGGTCGTAGGCATCGCGGGTCCGGTAGTAGGCGCCAACGATCGGCAGGAACCACGGCGTCCCTGTGTAGCCGAACTGCCCCGGGAACTCCTCGCGGTCAAACGGGCACGCGCGATTGCCGCCACTCAGGATCTTGCGGGCGATCGCGTGGCCAAGGTAGCTCATCATCGCGACGCCGCTGCCGTTGCAGCCCACCGCGTAATGCATGCCGTTCATCATCCCCATGTGCGGGATGAAATCGAAGCTGAACGCGACGTTGCCCGTCCAGCAATGCGTGATCCTGGTGCCCGAGAGTTGCGGCAGCCGTTCGCTCATGAAGCGATGCAGGATCGGCGCGATCGTCGTTGGCGTGCCCCGGGTGAAGCGTGCCCTCCCGCCGAACACGAGCCGGCTGCCATCCGGTGCGAGACGATAATAGCAGAGCACGCGCTTGGTCTCGCTCATCGTGCGCCGATTGGGGAACAAGCTGGCTGCCAGGTCGGGTGCCAGAGGTTCGGTCGCGATGATGTGGCTCGCTACCGGTATGATCCGCCGTCGCAACTCGGGCGTCGAAGCCTCCGTATAGCCATTTGTGCAGATGGCTACCTCTCGGGCTCGCAGTTTGCCGGCACTGGTGTGCAGCACGAAACGGTCGCTGTCGCGATCGTAGTGGGTCACGTGAGCGCCGGCCGTCAGCATCGCCCCGGCGCGTCGCGCCGCTTCGAGCAGCCCGCGGTGGTAGAGTGCCGGGTGCAGCTTGCCCGAGCGCTCGATGACCAGCCCACCGCGATAGAAATCGCTGTCGATCTCTTGTCGCTGCTCGGAGCGAGGTACCTTGCGGGCGCCGGCGGCGCTGGTCCGGTTGAGGTTGTCCGCCATCGCCGACAGATTGGCGTAGTGACGACTGGTGTAGGCTCCGACGAAACGCCCGGTTTTCTCCCAGTTGCAGGCGATCCCCTCGCGCGCGATGATCGCGTCGACATGGTCGAAGCTTTCGGACGCGCCGCGCAAGAATTCGTCAGCCTGATTGCGCGAGCCGGATAGTCCGCGCCCGATACTGATGCCGCTGGAAACGGCGCCGCCGCTGAGCGTACTTGCCCCGGAACCGAAATCGAGTTTCTCCAGGACGCTGACACGCGTGCCGTTGCGCGCGAGTTCGAGCGCGGCCGACAGGCCGGCATAGCCCGCGCCGACTATGGCGACGTCGGTCTCGTCCGGCAGCGGCACCGACCCCTCTGTGGTTGGAGCTGCCGCCTCCCACCAGTAAGGCCTGGCCTTGAATCCGTCGGCGTAGATTGTCGTCATCGCCTGCCTACCTCCAGACCTTGTCGACACGGTCGAAGCTGCCGGCTGTCAGGTCGGCTCTCGATGTCTTCAATACGTCCTTCTTCAGCTTCTGCGATGGCGTGCGCGGCAGCTCGGTGACATATTCGAGGTAGCGCGGCACCTTGAACGGCGCGAGCATCGCCGCCGCCTGGTCGAGAATGCTTTCCGGTGGCAGCGCCTCGCGCGTCACCCCTGCTTTCAGAATCACGTAGGCCTTGACCTCCTCACCCCGCTCCGCGCTCGGCACGCCTATGACGGCAGCCTCTTCGATGCCGACAATCGAGACCAGCGCCGCCTCGACCTCGCGGGCGGCGATGTTCTCACCCGAACGCCGGATCATATCCTTCAGGCGCCCGACGATGGTGAAGTAGCCTCGACTATCCCTGACGAACAAGTCGCCGGTGCGGAACCAGTCGCCGAAGAATGAGGCGCGATTGGCTTCGGGCTTGTTGTAGTAGCCGGCGATGACGCCGGGGCCTCGAACGACCAGTTCGCCGGTCTCGCCGGGTGCCACATCCGTGCCGTTCTCGTCGACCACCCGGCATTCGCGATAGGCCGACGGCAGGCCGCAGGAGCCAGAGCCGACCATGTGTGTCGCTTCAATCGGCATGCTCATCGCCGAGCCGACCTCGGTCATGCCGAAGCCTTCGCGCGCGACGACATTGAAGCGGCGCTGGAGATCGGCGTGGATGGTCCGGCGATGGCCGTAGGTCGCAACGCGGCGCAGCGCACTCGCGCCGTCGTCGGGTCGCGGCGGCTGGCGATAGACCAGTTCCGGAAAGATGCAGAAGTGAATCTGATGTGCGTGCACCCAGTCCATGAAACGCGCGATGCTTGGCTGCGCGGCAACGAACGTCTGGCCGCGCTGGTCCATCGCCAGCAGCGTCAACCACTGCGGATCCATGTAGAAGAAGGGCTGCGCGATCAGGATGTTCTCGAGCGTCAGGCCGTCGCGTCGGGAGGCGACCCGCCCCATGATCAGCCAGTAGATCTGCTTCTGCATGCAGCCTTTGGGAAAGCCTGTCGTGCCAGAGGTATATTGGATATTCATCAGATCGTCGTGACCGACACTCCAGGCCGGCCTGAAACCGGGCTCGCCATCCGCCAGCAGTTGTTCCCAGCTCGCGTGTCCAGCGATGTCGCCATCGCCACCGTGCACGATGATGCGCTCTTTGGCGAGGCCCGGCGGCAGCTTCGGTAGCGCAATCAGTTGCCCCACCAGCGTCGCGTCGATGACGACGAACGTGGCCTCGGAATCGGTCAGGACGTAGTCGAGTTCGCTCGGCGTGTAACGCACGTTGACCGGCACCATCACCGCGCCGAGCCAAGCGAGCGCCAACCAGGTCAGCGGGAAAGCCGGAATGTTCGGAAGTACGACGCCGACGTGCGTGCCCTTGCCGACCCCCAATCGGGCCAACGAACTCGCCAGCCGCGTCACCCGCTCGAAGATCTCACCGCGCCGCAGTGTCTCCTTGCTGTCGATGAAGGTCCAGGCGACTGCGTTCGGATCATCGCGACAGAATTCTTCCAGCATGGCGCCGAGATTGGCTGGCAGCGGCTCGGCCTCGATGCGCCGCCGGCGCTCCTCATGGGCGGCCTTGGCGCGCGCGTCGATTGCCTCGTCGTCGGTTCGCCCGCCCGTCGGCGCATTCCGCCCCGCATCTCCCGCACGTTCACTTGCTGCACTCATGACCCGCACATCCTTCCATGGCTCCCCGGCAGGTCGCAGTGTAAGAATGCACCCTATGCGCGACAATACCATTGCGTATTGTCGACATCAGGCGTGTCACCCATCGGGGAGCAACGAGCGTGATCGATTTTGGTAGCACACCACCTGTCGCGGAACTCAACCCGACCTCGAAGTCCCATCTCGCCAACTATCGCCGCGTCTATCGCTCGAGTGAGGAGCGCGCACGCGTCGAGAATGATCCCAAAGGGGCACTCGGGAGCTACCTCCACGCTTACGATCAAGCCGGCGTCGCGACTGTCGTCATCAAGGCGCGCGACGTCGAGACCACGTTCGGTCTCAAGATCCGCAACGAGGACGTCGCAGCATTCTGTCGCTCTCATGCTCCGCGCTTCATCGGCTTTGCGGGTGTCGACCCGCACAAAGGTATGGAAGCGGTGCGCGAACTCGAATTCGCGGTTCGGGAGCTCGGCCTGCGCGGGCTCAACATCCAGTGTTTCGAATGCAAACTCGCCATCAATGATCCGAAGCTCTACCCGCTCTATGCGAAGTGCATCGAACTCAACATCCCGGTAAATATTCATGTCGGCATCAACTTCTCGACGATGAGCTCGATGGAATATGGCCGGCCGGCGCTGCTCGACCAGGTGATGATGCACTTTCCAGAGCTGCGGGTGGTCGCATCGCCTCCCGGCTGGCCCTGGGTGACGGAGCTGATCGGTGTCGCCTGGCGCCATCCCAACGTCCACATCGGCATCGTGGCGATGCGACCGAAATACCTCGCTGTCGAGAACTCGGGTTACGAGCCGCTGCTCCAGTATGGCAACAGCGTGCTGCAGGATCGCATCATTTTCGGTTCGGCTTGGCCAATGCAGCCGATCGGACAATCGATAGCTGAAGTCGAGGCGTTACCGCTGAAGGACACGACGAAGCGCAAGTGGCTCGGTGAGAACGCCGCGCGATTGCTGGGGCTCGGCTGATCGACGATGCAGCAGGCATATTTGGCCGTCGGCGGGCATTGGCAACGCCGTGAGCCCGACTGCACGACCGGCCTGCATGCTCGGGATCGACCGGCACAATCCGGTTCCGCACTCGGCAGTGTCCGACGATCGCAGACGGGACTGCGAGCATTGCCGCCTATCTCGCCGCGACCGGTGAGACCTTGCCCTCTTCGGCCTCGCCGCTGACGCCGGCCTCCCGCGGCGAATATGGCGCTGCGCCGCGACTGCCGCCCCGCCCATTGTTTGAACATGACGTGGAAGGATCGACATCATGAACTGCCCTCTTTCCGGCAGCAAGAGCCGCCCCCTCCCTCGCGTTTTCGATTGACGCTCGCTCCTCGTGGCGGCCGTCCTCGGCGCCATCGACCGCACAGACAAAAGGAGGAAGGGGTCGGGGAATCCGTGCCCGGCGGGCACGGGCGGTAGCCCGCTCGCGTCCCTGGCGCGATCGGCCATTCCGACGGGCGCCAGCGCAGAAGCGATCGCGCCCTGCCCTACTCCGCCGCGACGGGGACGGGCCGGGCTGCGAGCTTCACCGTGCGCGCCTTGAGGCGCTGGCCGGTGGCTGAGCGCTCGGTGGCGGGCAGGATGTCGTGGCTCGGCCAGATGCCGGTGACGAGGGTGCGGGCGTAGCCGTTGGCATGGCCCGAGCGGCGCATGGCGGCGGCGGCGGCGTGGTGGTCGTAAGCGAGGCGGCGGGTGCGGATCGTGAGCGCGCCGTCGCGGCCGGCCTCGATGATGGCGTACCAGACGTCGGGCGTGCCGTCGTCGGCCGGCATGCCGATGACACCGGCGTTGAGCCAGAGGCCGGTCGGCGTCTTCGCGATGAACGGCAGGCCGGCGTGGCCGGCGATCACGAGGTCGGCGCCGGCGGCCGCGTGCTCGGCGGCGAGCACATCCGTCTCGGAGGCGAAGATGAAGCGGTTGACCTGGGCGGTGCCGCCGTGGATGACGCGGACCGAGCGGCCGGCGTAGTCGAAGGTGATGGCACCGGGCATGGCGCCCATCCAGGCGCGCGTCGCGGGCGAGACCAGCGCGTTGGCGTACGGATACCATCCTTTGGCGAGTAGGTCGCAGGCGCTGCCTTCCTCGAAGCCGCAGCCGCAGTCGGCCGCGCCGGCCGCGATCTGCTCCTCGCAATTGCCGGCGACGACGGGGATGCCCCAATCGCGGATCAGCGCCGAGGTCGGCTCGGGATCGGCGGCATAGGCGACGACGTCGCCGGTGCAGATGACGTTGGCTGGCGGCACGGCGAGCGCCGCGATGGCGGCGCCCATGGCCTCGGTCGCCTGGAAATTGGAATAAGGTCCGCCGAAAACGACCAACGGCCGCGATCCGTCGACCTCAATGTGCTCGACCCTCACCCGGCCCTCCTCGCATGCCCGCACGACGCTACCGCCGCCTAACAGGCCGCCGCCTCAACCTGCAAGTCAAGGCGCCGTGATCGGCCGCGGGCGACACGCCGCGTACTCAATCGGCAAGCAGCAGACTGGCCAGCCGTTCGGTGCGATCCATGATGGTGCGCCGAGTCCAATCGCTGGCGCTCGCGGCGTCGCGGGCCAGCGCGTAGCCCGAGCCGGCAAGAATGGACCGCTTGTCGGGCCAGGGCCGATTGCCCGCCCGCTGGTTGTCGGCGAAGGCGAGCAGCGCGAGATTGCCCAGCCGGTTGGCGTGATCGTCGATCACCTTGTCGGAGGGAAACGTCTTGCGCCACGGGCTGTCGCCGCGCGGATTGCGCGGCAGCACGTGCTCGATGGTCGCCTCGGGCGGCGGCGCCGCGGCATCGCCGAGGAGGCGGCTCAGGCGCCTGAGCACGTAGGGAGCGTAGCGTTTGCTCTGCAGCGTCCGGCTGCGCAGGTTGTCCGCACACACCCGCCCGAGCTCCGGCTCGATTACGAGGCGGCGCAGTCCGGCGACCTTGGCATCTGGCGCGATCTCTGCCGACAGGGCGACGAAACGGCGCTCGCGCACGATCGGATCGACGGCGGCGATGCGCAGCATCATGGTCATGCGGTCGAGCGCCGCGACGAACGCCAGCGTCTCACGCTCGTCCCCTTGCCTGAGCGACAGCCACTTCATGAGGGGCGCCATCCACAGGTCGTGCTCGACGAGGTCGAGCAGGGACAGCCGGTGCGCGAGCGCCTCGCCGGTGGCGCCTTCGGCGAGCTTGTGGTCGCGGATCGCCTCGAACCAGCGCGCGTGCGGCTCCAGCGTCTGACGCATGAAGGACAGGCCCTGCTCGTGCAGCGCGAAGCCCTCCGACAACTCCACGATGATCGGCCGCGACGAACGCCGCTTCAGACGCATCGTGCGCAGGTGACAGAGCAGCCGCGCGACGTTGTCGGCGCCGAGCCGGCCGTGGATATCGTCCCATATCCGCCCCGCCTCCTGCTGCTCCCCGCGCGGCATCACACCGATCATCGTCGCCTTGGCCTGCTCGCTCGCGTGATGGGCGGCGCGCCGCTCCTCCTCCTTGGCGAGCATGTCCCAGGCTTCCTCCTCGCTGTCGACCGTCTCGACGACGACGTAGCAGCGGTCGACCAGGAAGCGAGTGAAGCGCTGCCATCGTGCCGGATCGTCGCGCATCGGCGACACCAGACTTGCCATGCGATTGCGATTGGCGAGGAAGCGGCATTCGGTATCGGTCAGCTCAGCGCGGAACGGGTCGATGCGCCGGCCGGTCGCGCCGGCCTCTAGCACGGCCTGCTGCAGGAATTCGCGCACGCAGTCCTGCGCGAGAACCTTGGGTGTCCTGGTACCATCGTCAGCGGTCGACCAGACCAGGCTGTCGAGCTCGGAGATATCGGCGCCCTCGGGTGCGAGATCGCGCAGCAGCGCGTAGAGCATCGTCAGCGTCAGGATGCGCTGCTGACCATCGATGATGCGCACGGTGCCGCCGTCAGCACCGGCGAGGCAGACGTGGCCGAGGAAGTAGCGGTTGCGTGCGGTATCGAGGGCGGCCGCCTCCACCTCCGCGACCAGACGATCGACATGCTCCTCGTCCCAGGCATACGAACGCTGGAACCATGGCAGCTCGAACGTGGAGAACGCACCGAACAACTCGCCGACCGACGAGACGCGGACAGTGAGATGCGAAAAGCGCTGCGGCATCGACGCGTCCCCGACTCAAGCACGTTACGGCCGCGCGCATCGGCTGCCCGATCGGGGCGCGCTCTGCCTCGATAACAGTTCCCACTTGGGTGGCCGTGGCCGGCTCCCATTGAAGCAGTCGCACTGCTCGCTCGTTCTAGTGTTGTCGATGGAGCAGACCACCGGCCGCGAATCGGCTGCCGGACGGCGGCGCTCGCCGCGATGTGACGCCCCCGTGACAACACCCCATCCTCACCACGACGACATCGCACTTGCAAGCTTGAACGTTATCCATATCACTTGCTCCGAAACGGCGACGGTCAGCGACTAAATCTTGACATCGGACTCGCCTGTGACAGCGGGGTGAAGGAACCCGACCAATGAGCGACACGCGCGTCATCTTCAAAGTATGTCGCAGGAGCGAATGGAACGCCGCCGTTGCCCTCGGCCGCTACGAAGGCTCGGACGACGATCGCCGTGACGGCTTTATCCACCTGTCGACGCAGGCCCAACTCGCCGGTACCCTTGCCCGACACTTCCGCGATGAACCGGATCTCGTACTCGTCGCCTTCGACAGCGCCGCGCTCGGTGCCGATCTCCGTTGGGAGCCATCGCGCGGCGGCCAACTGTTCCCTCACCTCTACGCACCACTCGATCCCGCCTCGGCCGCTTCCACGAGAACACTGGCCGTCGATGTCGATGGAATACCCGCCCTCGGCGGCGAACACCTGGAATCCGAAAGGAGCTGATCCATGCTGAGCGGCTTCTACGACATCGCGCGCCCATTGCTGCTGCTGCTCTCCCCCGAGCAGGCGCATGAAGCCACGCTGAAGGCACTCGAATCGGGCCTCTATCCGCGTCCCGACGGCGCTGACCCGGCTTCCCTCCAGGTCAACGTCGCCGGCCTCGCGCTGCCGAACCCCATAGGGATCGCGGCAGGCTTCGACAAGGATGCGCGGGTGCCCGATGCCGTGCTCGGCCTCGGCTGCGGCTTCGCCGAGATCGGCTCCGTGACGCCGCTCGCCCAGTCGGGGAACCCTCGACCGCGCGTGTTCCGTCTGATCCGCGACCGCGCCATCATCAACCGGCTCGGCTTCAACAATGCCGGACATGCCGCTGCGCTCGAGCGCCTCAGCAAACGCGCGCGGATCGGCATCGTCGGCGTAAACGTCGGCGCCAACAAGGATGCGTCCGATCGCGCCGCCGACTATGTCGCCGGCATCGAGGCGTTCTACGACGTGGCGAGCTATTTCACCGTCAACATCTCCTCCCCGAATACGCCGGGGCTGCGCGACCTTCAGGCGCCGGGGATGCTCGACGAGTTGATGGCGCGCGTGATGGCGGCGCGGGAGGCCAAGGTCGCGGCGGGGCGCCCGCGCGTCCCGGTGTTCGTCAAGATTGCGCCGGACATCGCGGAAGAAGACCTTCAGGGCATCGTCGAGCGGCTGATCGCCCACGCGGCCGATGCCATCGCCGTATCCAACACCACGCTCGCCCGTGACGGCCTCACCGATACGACGACCGGACGCGAGGCGGGCGGGCTCTCCGGCCGACCGCTGTTCCACCGCGCCACCGTGACGCTCGCCCGCGTCTATCAACTGACGACAGGCCGCGTGCCGCTGATCGGCATCGGCGGCATTACTTCCCCGGAGACGGCGCTGGAGAAGATCGAGGCTGGCGCCACGCTGGTCCAGCTCTACACGGGCCTCGTCTACGAAGGCCCGGGGCTCATCGGCCGCATCAAGGCGCACCTCGCCGACGCGGTGGCAAAAGCAGGCGTCGCACACGTTTCGGACCTCACGGGCAGGCAGGCCGCGGCGTGGGCGGCGCGTCCCCTCGTTGCCTGACGCCGGCCGACCAGCGTCCGCCGGCTGCCACGCTCGATTCACGGGCCGGGTAGCGCAGCGCGAGTAGCAGCGCGCGCGCGACGAACATCACGAGGATGGCGAGCCAAAGTCCGTGGTTGGCATGGATCGGGAACAGTATCGCCCAAGCCACGAAGTAGACGGCAAGCGAAGCCAGCATCATGTTGCGCATGTCCGCTGTGCGCGTCGCGCCGACAAACACGCCGTCGAGTTGGAAGCACCATACTCCTGCGATCGGCGCGAGGGCCGCGAGCCCCAGCACGGCCCGCGCCTCCGCCTGCACGGCGGCGTTCGACGTGGTGAGCCGGATGAGCGCGTCGCCGGCCAGCCAGAAGCCGGCGGTGAGGACGAGACCGACGACGCCAGCCCAGATTGTCGTGGCGACGACCGCCGCGCGCAAGCTCTCGCGATCCCCCGCGCCGACGGCCTGACCGACCAGACGTTCGGCCGCGAACGCGAACCCGTCGAGCAGGTAGATCGCGATCATCACCAGTCCCATGAGCACGTGGTTGGCGGCGAGCACGGTGTCACCGAGACGGGCGCCCTGCGCGACGAAGAAGGAGAAGGCGATCAGCACGGCGAGGGTGCGGATCATGATGTCGAGATTGGCCGCCATCATCACGCGCAACGGGCCGAGGTCGAGCGCGCCAGCCAGCGACAGGGTCGCACCACTGCGGCGGTGGATCGCCGCAGCGACCGCCAACCCCGCCGACGCGGCCACCATCTCGGCCACGGCGACAGCAATGCCGACGCCGGCAACGCCGAGCCCCAGACCGACGACCAGCCCGACCGCGAGCACGAGGTTCACCGCGTTGAGCAGAAGTTGCAGCCAGAAGGCCGTCACGGCGCGCCCGAGGCCGATCAGCCAGCCGATCAGGGCGAAGTTGGCGAGCGCGGCCGGCGCCGACCAGATGCGGATGTCGAAATAGGCGCCGGCAGCCGAAGCGACCGCCGGCGAAGGACCCATCAACCAGAACGCCAAGCGCGCTATCGGAACCTGCAGCAGGATCATCGCCAACCCGCCGGCGAGGGCGATGAGCAGCGCGCGGGCAAGTGTCAGCAGTGCCTCATGAGCATCGCCGGCGCCGTCAGCCTGTGCAGTGAAGCCGGTCGTGCCCATCCTGAGGAACGCCAAAGTCCAGTAGAGGAATGAGAACACGTTGGCGGCGATGCCGACGCCGCCGATCAGCGCCACCTCTCCGAGCCGACCGATGACCAGCGTGTCGACGTAGCCGACGAGCGGCGTCGAGGCGTTGGAAAGCGTGATTGGAAGTGCTATGGCGAGCACTGTGCGGTGGCTCACGCCGCGCGACGGAGACACTGGTGACGGCGGCAAGGCCATCGGCGGTCTCAGCGCTCGCCATCACGCGGGCCGCGGCGTCCGGCAAGGCCGAACAGGCGGGCGAGAAGCCAGATCGGAATGACAACGACCGCACCGATCAGAAAATACCGCGCTGCCCACTCGATGGCACCGAAGCCCATCTCATAGAGGCGGCGTGCCAGTCGATCGAGATGGTAGAACAGCTCTGCAGGATGAATGCCGAGCGTCGTCATGATCACGCCGACTACGACCGAGATCGCGACGAGCCGCAGGATGATCACCAGCGGATGCCCGCCGAACAGGCGCTCGAGGTTCATCTGCGGGCTCCAGTTGCCGTTTTCGAAAGGGTCCGCTTAGCCCAACCGCCAGTCCCGCGCAACGCCGCCAGCCAGAGCCGGTCCTCCGTCCGCAGATGTCCGACAGCAATCGCCAATCTCGCCCGAAGCGCCACAATCGGCCGGGCGCCGGGCAGCCGGCGGCCGGTCGATCGCGACCGGGCCGGCTGCCCGCGCACCCTTTGCGCCGATCGGTTCAACTGCCTGAGCCATTCGGCCGATGGCTCGCCGGCCGCGGCTGGCAGTTGCGCCCTCACCAGGCGGCGCTGCTGTCGCAATCGGCGGCGCGCCGGCCGACGCTGCTGATCGCGCCGACCGGCGCCGGCAAGACACTCGCCGGCTTCCTGCCGAGCCTCATCGACATCGTGACACGTCGCAGCGACGCCAAGGCACGCCGAGGCGCCGGTCTGCACACGCTCTATATCTCGCCCCTGAAGGCGCTCGCCGTCGACGTCGCGCGCAACCTCGTGCAGCCGATCGCCGAGATGGATCTGCCGGTCAAAGTCGAGACCCGCACCGGCGACACCCCTGCGGCCAAACGCAAGCGCCAACGGACACGTCCACCCGACGTCATGATGACCACTCCGGAGCAGCTCGCCCTCCTGCTCACGCACGAGGACTGGCAGCACCTGTTCGCCGATCTCGACACGGTGATCCTCGACGAGTTGCATGCTTTGGCCCCATCGAAGCGTGGCGACCTGCTGGCACTCGACATCGCGCGTCTCGCCACCCACCTGCCCGGCCTGATGACGATCGGCCTCTCGGCGACAGTCGCGCGGCCGAGCGAGTTGCGCTCCGTGCTCGTTCCCCAGCACGCCCCGGAGACGATGGTGGCACTGGCCGACCTCGTCGTCGCGGCCGGAGGCGCGCGCCCCGATCTCAGCATTCTCGAGGGTGACGAGCCGCTGCCATGGGCCGGACACACCACGCGCTATGCCATGAGCCGCGTTTATGAGACGATCCGGCGGCACCGCCTGACGCTGGTCTTCGTCAACACGCGCATGCAGGCCGAACTCGCCTTCCAGGAGCTCTGGCGGCTCAACGAGGATGGGCTTGCGATAGGCCTGCATCACGGTTCGCTCGATACCGGCCAGCGGCGCAAGGTCGAGGCTGCAATGGCCGCTGGCCGCCTCAAGGCAGTGGTCTGCACCTCGACGCTCGACCTCGGCATCGACTGGGGCGATGTCGATCTCGTCGTCACGCTCGGTGCACCGAAGGGAGCCAGCCGGCTCCTGCAGCGCATCGGCCGCTCCAACCACCGCCTGGACGAGCCGTCGAAGGCGATCCTGGTGCCGTCCAACCGGTTCGAGGTGCTCGAGTGCCGGGCGGCGCTCGAGGCCGCGGCAGAAGGCGCGCAGGATGCCGTGCTCAATCGCGCCGGCAGCCTGGACGTGCTTTCCCAACACGTCATGAGCGTGGCCTGCGCCGGACCGTTCGCGCCCGATGCCCTTTTCGACGAGGTGCGTGCCGCGTCTCCTTTTTCTGGGCTCACGCGATCCACGTTCGACCGCGTCGTCGACTTCGTTTCGACCGGCGGCTACGCGCTCAGAGCCTACGAGCGGTTCGCCCGCCTCAGGTCGACCGACGACGGCCGACTGAGGCTCGCCCATCCTCGTCTCGCCCACCAGCATCGCCTCAACATCGGCACGATCGTCGAGAGCCCGACGGTGAAGGTCCGCCTCGTCGGTCGCGCCGCCGGACGCGGCGGTGCCGGCCGCCCGCTCGCCGGTGGTCGCGTGCTCGGCGAGATCGACGAGTGGTGGGTCGGCGAGATGACGCCCGGCGAAACCTTCGTGTTCGCTGGCGAGATCGTTCGCTTCGAGGGCCTGCGCGATACCGAGGCCTTCGTGTCCCGCTCGACCGCCCGCGAGCCGAAGGTGCCGTCTTATCCGGGCGGCAAGTTCCCACTGTCGACACACCTAGCGGGGCGGGTGCGCCGGATGCTCGCCGATCCCGGGCGCTGGCGCGACCTGCCGCTGCCAGTTGCCGAATGGCTCGCACTGCAGGCGGCGCGCTCGCTCCTGCCCGGCTCCGAAGAAGTCCTGGTCGAGACGTTCCCACGCGGCAACCGGCACTACCTCGTCGCTTACCCGTTCGAGGGCCGCCTCGCGCACCAGACGCTCGGCATGCTGCTGACGCGGCGGTTGGCCCGTACCAACGCGCGCCCGCTCGGCTTCGTCGCCAACGACTACGCCCTGTCGGTGTGGGCGGCCGGCGACATCGGCGGCATGATCGCCGATGGCCGCCTCGACCTCGCCGAGCTGCTCGCAGAGGACATGCTCGGCGACGACCTCGATGCCTGGCTCGCCGGCTCCGCGCTGATGAAGCGGACGTTCCGCCATACCGCCATCATCGCCGGGCTGATCGAGCGGCGCCATCCGGGACGCGAGAAGACGGGCCGCCAGATGACGGCCTCAAGCGATCTCATTTTCGACGTGCTGATGCGCCACGACCCGGGCCACGTGCTCCTCGAGGCAGCAGCCGCGGATGCGGCAACTGGTCTGTTGGATATCTCGCGACTGGGCGACTTCCTGCGTCGCGTCCGTGGCAGAATCCGCCATTCAGCACTCACACGCGTGTCGCCGCTGGCGGTTCCGGTGCTCCTCGAGATCGGCCGCGAGCCGGTGCACTCGGACGCCACCGACGCCCTGTTGCGTGATGCAGCCGCCGCGCTCATCGGCGAGGCCACCCGAGGCTAGAGCAAGGAGCCCGTCATGCTGGAGCTGAAGCCCGAGCGCTTCGACCTCGGCGAGTATCATACTCAGGCGATTGCGGTCTCCGGTCGCCAGCTGCTCGGCGACCAGTCGGGCGCCCTCGTATGGCCGGCGCAGCGCGCCCTGGTCGTCGCCGACATGCACTGCGAGAAGGCCTCGCACTTCGCTGGCCGCGGTCAGCTGCTGCCTCCCTACGATACCCGCCAGACGCTGATGAAGCTCGCAGCCGTGGTCGACCGGCACGAGCCCGAGCTGATCGTTTCCCTCGGCGACGGCTTTCACGACGCCGGCGGCGCCGGCCGCATGCACGCCGACGACCTGAACATCCTGCGCATCATCCAGGAGGGTCGTCGCTGGGTGTGGGTCACCGGCAACCACGACCCCGAGATCGCCGTTGCGCTCGGCGGCGAAATAGCGTCCGCGCTGGAACTGGACGGCCTCGTGCTGCGCCACGAGCCGCGTTCGGGCCGCGTCACGCACGAGATCGCCGGCCACCTCCACCCGGCAGCGAAGATCTCTGCCTACGGCCACGCGCTGCGGCGTCCGTGTTTCATCGGCAACGGACGCCGCCTGATCCTGCCGGCGTTCGGCGCACTGACGGGCGGGCTCAATGTGCTCGATACCGCATTCGAGCCGCTGTTCGGCAACGACGGATTCGCGGTGTGGATGCTCGGTCAGGAAGGGTTGTATCCCGTCTCGACACGCCAGCTCGTCGCCGACTGAGAACTTCTGGCGGCTTTCAGTGGCGCGCGCGCTTGAACAGCGTTGAAGCGACGAGACCGGCGAGCACCGCGGTCAGCACCGTGAAGATGCCGTAGAACAGCGGATACTCGAACGCGAAAGTATGCAGATGGCGCTCCAGGCCTTCGCGCGCCATGGTGACCTCGGTATTGAAGGTGCCGACCACCTGCCCCTCGCGGAACAGGTAGATGCGCGTCTTGAGCGGGCCGACCGGCACGTTCGCAGGCAGATCGATGGTCGCCCGGAACAGGTGAGTGCCGACGAACGTCACGCCGAATTCGCTCTGCGTGTAGAGCCCGTCCTTCTGCTTCAATCGGATCGCTGCCTGCCTGAATTGTTGCAGGTCGGATGTCGTGATACCGGTTTCCCAGCCCCGGATCGGCGTCATCCGGACGCGCTCGAAGCCGATGTCGTTGTCGCGCAGAACGATGGCGTCGGCAATCTCGTCGAGCGGCCGGGTCGAGGCGATCGCGTAGTAGCTCGGCACCGATTCGAACGTCAGCGACTGGGTGTTGATCCAGATGCCCGCGACCCGGCTCTTGCGCCGGGCGACAAGCGCCTGTGACGTCCCTTCGACGACGACGACGATGTCATAGACGGTCTGCGTCGCATCGGGCCGGGCGGCGTTGACGATCGAGCCGAACACGACGATCTCGGTGCCGGTGAAGCTCGACGTCACGGCCACGCTGCGCGTCGATACGTCGGCTTCGACGGCCTCGCGTGGGCCGTCCGCTACCGGCGCTGCGTTCGGCGGCGCGGACTGCGCGGCGCGCGGCGGCAGCACGCTTCGGGGCGGCGCTCCGGGCGCAGTCCCGGTGGATGGTGCGATGACCTGCGGCGTGCCGGCCGACTGACCTCGGACTTCCGCGCCGACAAGCAGCAAGGCTGCGGCAACAAGCAGCGTGCCGGCAAGCCTCCCGTAGCGACCTCTCTGATCCGCGCGCTGCACGCCAGCTCCCCTCGCGTCAATGTCCGCCGACGCCGCGGCCGATCGAATAGAGCTCGCTCGGCGTACCGACGAGCCCCCAGGCTATGCGCAGTGCCACCAGCAGCACGAGCCCGGCGAGCAGGAACCGCAGCTGCTCGCCCTTGAGCCGCTCGCCCGCCACCGCGCCGAACTGTGCGCCGACAACGCCGCCGACCATCAAAAGCAGAGCGAGCACGATGTCCACCGTCTGGTTCTGCTGAGCGTGGAGTATCGTGGTCGCAGCGGTGACGAAAACGATCTGGAACAGCGACGTGCCCACCACCACGTTGGTCGGCATCTTGAGCAGATAGATCATGGCCGGCACCATGATGAACCCCCCGCCGACACCCATGATCGCTGCCAGAACGCCGACGAGAAATCCTATGCCGAGCGGCGGAATGGCACTGATATAGAGCTTGGAGCGGCGGAACCGCATCTTCAGCGGCAGCCCGTGCACCCAATTATGGCGGGCGCGTCGCCGGACCGGCGCGCCGCCCGGCACCGCCTTCGCTTGGCGCATCGCAGACAGGCTCTCGACCAGCATCAGTGCACCGATGATGCCGAGAAACGTCACGTAGGATAAGGACACCGCGAACTCGAACTGGCCGGCCTGACGCAGGATGCGGACCACCTCGACGCCGAAGAAGGAACCGATCACTCCGCCCACGAGCAGCACCGTTCCCATGGCGAGATCGACATTCTTGCGTCGCCACTGGGCAATCGCCCCGGATACCGAGGACGCGACGATCTGTGCCGCCTCGGTGCCGACGGCAACGGCTGCGGGAATTCCGGAAAAGATGAGGAGTGGCGTCATCAGGAAGCCACCCCCGACGCCGAACAGGCCGGAGAGAAAGCCGACAGCCGCGCCCATGCCCAGGAACACCAGCATGTTCGCTGACATCTCGGCGATGGGCAGATAGAAGTGCATGCGCCGGCCCGTTGCCTCGGCGACCGCTCCGCGCCGGCTGACAGGAGCGCGCGCCAACGCCACCTGGGCCGCTGCGTTACGACCTGTCGTCCGGACGACGATACCCCGGGGATCAATATTCGGACAATGAGCGTGACCGACGCTCGCCGATACAGTCAATGCCTATCGGCGCATTGCTGATGATCACCGGGGCACCTGTGTCCGCCGTGCCGGGCGCGGCGCCGGCGCCCTCCGGCACGGCCGGCCTCAGCCGCCCGTGGCGCGTGCCTGCTGGCCCTGGCGATTCTTCCACGCCTCACCCGCGATGAACGGATCGTTGGCGAGCGCGATGACCGGCTTCGCCCGCCACTCGCGCGCCTCGGCATCGGCGAGAGCCTTCTCCTCCGCCGACATCTTGCGCGCCAGCGCGGCGAGCCGCTTGCCGGCCTCGCCATCGCCGCTGCGTGAGGCGAGCGAGAACCACTTGTAGGCCGCCTTACGGTCAGCCGTCACGCCGAGGCCGCTCTCGTACAGGATGGCGAGGTTGAACTGGCTGTCGGCGAGCCCCCGCTCGGCCGCCTCCCCGAACCAGCTCGCTGCCGTGGCATAATCGGGCTGACCGCTCGCCGGACCAGCGGCCAGCACGGCCAGGTTGTGCATCGCCTTGACGTTGCCCTGTTCGGCCGCGCGCAGATACCAGATCCGCGCCCGGCCGGCATCGGCCCGGGCACCGAGACCACGCTCGTGGAGCGTGGCGAGGCGGTACTGAGCGAGCGCGAACCCGCGCGAGGCAGCGCGCTGGTACCAGACGATCGCCTGCTTGAAGTCCTGCTGCCCGGCTTTGCCTTCGGCGAGGCGGGCGCCGACGGCGAACTCTGCCGAAGGATCGCCGTTGGCAGCCGCCATGCGCAGGGAGAGTGGGCCGACCGAAGTGGGTGGCAACGCCGTCGTCTGCGGAACGTGGCGCGCCGCCTGATCGCCCATCGCAGGCGCGCCGCCGCCACGTGGCATCGCCGGTGTCAGCGCCGCCGGCATGCCGACGATCGGCGGCTGGCTGGCACCGACGTGGGTGGACCACCTGGCGAAGTTCTGCTGCATGCGATTGCGCTTCAGCTCAGCCGCCGTCGGCTGGGGGCCACCGCGGTCCACCTCGATGCCGAGCGAGAACGGCGTTTCGACATCGCCCTCGCCAATCGGCGCGGAGATCGCGGTAGGAGCCGGCGCGCCAATGGTCGTCCCGTCATTGCCGATGCGCCGCGGCATTGCTGGCGCCGGAGCGGGTAGGCCTTCGGGCGCAGCGGTCCGTCCCGGCTGCACCGGATCCGTGCTGCCGGTACCTTCGCGCGTGGTCTCCTCGCTGCCCTCGCCGGCCTTCTCACGCGCCATGGTCTCCGGCGTCACGAGCTGCCTCTCGACCTTCTGCGGCTCGAGGACCACCGGTTTGCGGCCGGCGAGCAGCTTGAATCCGCCGAAGCCGATGACCACTGCGACCAACACGGCAGCGAGCAGTCTGACGCGGCTCGGCGAGCCCTTTGCCGCAGACGCACCGCCGAGGCCCGGCAGCGAGAACCGGCGGCCCTTGCCGGCGGTCGCACCGGTTCCGCCATCACGCCCGGCGTGCACACCGCGCCCTGCGGCCGCCTCTAGCCCCGGCAGCGCATAGGCCTTGCGCTGCGCTTCGGCGTGGGCGCGTGCGGCTGCCTCGTGCGCGCTCTCCTGTGGCGCTGCGGCAGCGCCACCCACCATCTGACGACGCATAGCGGCGATAGGGTTGCCGGCGCGCTGCTGCGGCGCCGCCGGAGCAGCCTGCTGCTGGTGGCGCTCTGACGCGGCCTGGGCGGCACGACGAGCGGCCTCGATGAACTGCTGGCGATCGCGACCCTGCTGAGGCGCCGGCTCGGCGGGCGCCTGATGGCGGGCCAGCGGCTCCGCGGACGACGACATGAGCCCTGCCTCGATGCGCGCGATGGCCGCCTGCCCCGAGGTCAGCGGCGGCTCGGCCGGTGTGCGCGCGGGAGCAACGCCGGCGTCGCCGACACTCTGATCGAGAGCCGTCGCGCCGATCGTCATCGCAGGCGGTGCCGCGCGCCGCTCGGGCTCGGCAACCGGCTGCCGGGGTGGCGCGACCGGCACGGGGACGGCCTCGGCGGCGACGCGCTCCTCGCCCAGCGCCTCATGGGCGGCCTCGAGCGTCTCCATGCGATCGAGGAGCCGGATCAGCGCCTGCTGCATGGTATCGAGCATCGAACTCGTCTGCTCGTCGCCGCTCCGCTGCGCCTCGACCAGCCGCTCGACGACGTCCTTGAGATCGGCGACGCCGCTCATGAATCGGCTGTCGTCGACCACGACCTGCGGCGGTGCGAGGTTGCGCTCGCGCATCTCGAGATGCGCCGAAATGCTCTCGGCGAGTCCGACGATATCGATCTCCGCTGCCGGTTGCGGCGCCGCCAGGGCGGCGAGCCTCTCATCGGAAAGCCGTGCGGCCAGGGCCACCACCTCGGCCTCGAGCGTGCCGAAGCGGGCCACCTCTCCCTGCGTGCGGTCGATTTGCTCGCAGAGATCGTTGAGGCAGGCCTCGACGATGCGGATGCCCTCGACGTCGGCCCGCGTCGCCACGTCCTGCAGCGCGGTCGTGAACCGGTTCTCCATGACGTCGAATCGGCGGCCCAGATCGGCGAGGGCGGCCTCGGGATCGATGCGACCGAGCTGCTCGTCGACATGGGCCGCTATATGGGCGAAGCGGGCCTCGAGCCATGCGCGATCATCGCCCGCCAGTGCCCGGCTCGCTGCGGCGACCGCCGTGTCGCTCGTGGCCGGGACCGGCGCGGCAGCGCTCGTCGCCGGAGCATCGCCAACGGCGCGCGAGGGCGTCGCCGGCGTCCGCACCGCGACGTCGCCGGTCGCGTCCTCGTAGGCTTGGGTCAGGGCCTCGGCATCCTGCTCGCTCCAAGGATTCTCGGGGTCGCCCTCGACCGAATAGCCTGCGAACTCGAACGGGTCCTGCGCCGGCCTGTCGCGACGCGGCTCCGCGTGGTGACGCACGCGCGCCTCACCGGCCTCGCCTGGAATGGCCGAGCGCAGCGCTGGCGGCCCCACCTCGGCGCGCCCGGCATTCTCGACGTCGGCGCCGCCGGCACCCGGGACGGCCTCGGTATCGACGTCGGCATGCGTGGCCGCCTCGGCGGCGATTGCGGACGGCACCGGGCCGGTCGCGGGCGAGTCGAAGAGCGGTCGCGGCACGTCCTCACTGTGGCGCACGGCGACCTCGCCGAGGCGGACCGCAAGCCCGGCGAGCGCATCCTCGAGACGACCGAACGCGTCGGCGAACTCAGCAGGCACGCGCTTCTGCACGTTGCGCGCATCCGCTCCAAGCTCGGCAAGGCGCGCCTGCATCGCGCCGATGGCATCGGACTGGCGGCGGTCCGCCTCGCTGATCTGACTGATGAGCGCGGCGATCACGTGCTTCAGCTCGTGGGCGGCGCAGGCCCCCGCATCGCCCTCAGGCAGAGGCGCCATGGGCGCGACATGCTCGCCCGCTGCAGTATGATCCGACATCCCGTCCCCCAGCTTCCGGTCGTCACCGCCTGGGACTGCCGCACCTCTCGAGGTGGGTCGTACGGGCCGAAGCCATCGTCGACACGTCGGCGCCAAGCGGCATGAGGTCCCGACGCACGACAGAGCGGACCGACTGCTGGCAAGCTCTCAATCGCCAGTAAATGTTCGGTTAAGTGCTGAATGCGACGGCTTTCGCCACGCCGCAACGTCGATACGGGGTCACAGCGGGATGCGTGCCGACGCCACCTCGCGCGCCCGCCAAACGCCTGGAAACTCGGCTTTCCGGCGCGTCCGGGGCCGCGCTCGCTCGCCACGCTTTTGCCGGCCTCCGGATGTCCTTATATGATGGATCCGATCACTGCCTGTATCCGCCCTGCCCAGGGCCGGCCGTCCGAGAAGCGGGTGATTCGCGAGCCGGCGCCGATTCGAGCCATGATGGAGAGTACCGTGACGCATACCGCCCAACATTCGCCGACCCTCCGTCCGGCGGCCCGCTTGCGCAGCCAGAAGGCGATGCTGCCGGTGATGCTCGCCGCAGCTTTTGCACTCTCCGCCGGCCCGGCGCTCGCCCAGGATGCCGCAGGCGAGAAGGGCCGCTACACGATGAGCCCGGTCGACAACGGCTTCGTCCGGCTGGACACCCGAACCGGCGCCATGTCGTTCTGCACGCGTTCGGACGGCCGCTGGAGCTGCGAGGCGATGGCAGACGCCGGGGCAGACTTGCGCCAGGAGGCCGAACGGCTGCGCAAAGAGAACACGGACCTGCGCGCCGAGATCAAACGGCTCGACGACATGCTCGGTCTCGGCGATGGCCGTCCCGGTGAGCGCGCGCCGCGCCAGGGCTTCCGCATCCCGACCGAGAAGGACGTCGACCAGGCGCTCGATTATTTCGAGCGGATGCTCAAGAAGTTCCAGGATCGGCTGAAGCGCCTCGAAGAGAAGCCCGGCGAGCCCGGTACCGGCGGTGAAACGCCGCCGCCCGCCAAGCCGGACGCCGCGCCGCAGCCGGGCCGCAAGACGGCGCTCTGACGGCATCACAGCGCGACGTGCCGAACTCCGCTGGCGGCTCAATACTCGAGCCGCGCGGTCGCCGCGACCAGCGCCCGGGCAATACCCGGTTCGCTGAGCGCGTGGCCGGCGGCCTCGATCACCTCGAGTTCACTGCCCGGCCAAGCCCGGTGCAGTTCGACGGCACTGCGCGGCGGCGTCACCACATCGTATCGGCCCTGCACGATGATGCCCGGAATGCCGGCGAGTCTCGGCGCTTCTTCGAGCAGATAGCCGTCGCATGGGAAGAAGCCAGCATTCACGAAGTAATGGGCTTCGATACGCGCGAAGGCGAGCGCGAAACGCTCGTCGGCGAATTGCTCGACGCGGGCGGGATCGGGCCAGAGCGACAGTGTCTCGGCCTCCCATCGGCTCCAGGCGGCTGCCGCACGCCGGCGCAGGTCGAGATCGTCGCCTGTCAGGCGGCGATGGTAGGCTGCGATCACGTCGTCGCGCTCGGCGTCCGGCACGATGTCCACAAAGGACTGCCACGCCTCGGGAAACAGCCAGTTGCACCCGTCCTGATAGAACCAGGCGAGTTCTGCCCGGCGCATGAGGAACACGCCGCGCAGGATCAGGCCGGAGACCCTGTACGGGTGCGTGAGTGCGTAGGCGAGCGACAGCGTCGAGCCCCACGACCCGCCGAACAGCTGCCAGCGCGACACACCGAGACGGCAACGCAGGCGCTCCATGTCGTCGACGAGATGGCCGGTCGTGTTCTCGTCGAGCGAGGCGAAAGGCTTGGAGCGTCCACACCCGCGCTGGTCGAACATCACGATGCGGTGGCGGGCCGGATCGTGGAATCGGCGCATGGTCGGATTGGAGCCGCCGCCGGGCCCGCCGTGCACGACGAGCACGGGCACGCCGCCCGCGTTCCCGCTCTGCTCGAAGTAGATCTGATGTCCACCGGAAACCTCGAGCATGCCCTGGTCGTAGGGCTCGATCGGCGGATAGAGCGCGTAGCCCGGGCCTTGCATCAGTTCACCGCACCTTCAGGCGTCTGAGGCGGACTTCGCGGTCGTGAACCGCTTCGCCCCCGGGCACGCGCATGTCGCGCACCACCTCGAGCAGCGAGCGGCGCGGCAGGGGTGTCAGCTTCGTCACCACGACGGCTGCGATGAAACCGAGTGGCACCGCCGGCGCTCCGGCGATGAGTCGCGGCAGGCCGAGCACGAGTCCGTCGGGCACGAGCAGCACCGCCAGCGCAGTCGAAAAACCTACGAGGATACCGGCGAGCGCACCCTGCAGTGTGAGCCGCTTCCACCAGATCGACAGCACCAGTGTCGGGAAGGCGGTGGCAGCCGTCAGGGACAGCGCGACCAGCACCAGTCGCAGCGGATCGACATCGACGACGAGGGCGAGCCAGCTGGCGAACGCCACGACCGCTGCAACGGCCAAGCGCGCCGCGATGAGCCGTGTCAGCGCGCCCGGTGGCTCGCGGTCCGCACCGAGCAGGACGTCCTCCGAAAGGCTCGCGCCGAGCGACAGCACACTTGCCGACAGCGCGGCGAGCGCGGCCGCCACGGCGCCGGCCATCCCAAGATAGACGAACACCGTTGCGAAGCCGGCGGCAGCCGGCAGTCCGACCAGCACACCGTCGCGCGCGAAGCGGATCGCCTCGAGCTTCAACCTCACCGCCTGCGGGTCGACGCTCGCCAACTGCTGCTGGATCAGCAGGCGCACCCAGTCGGGCAGCGCATCGATGGGCCGGCCGACCATTTCCGAGAACACGTAGTCGCGAAGAAAAACCGCCGACGCGGACAGACCGGTGAGCAGGACGCAGATGAACAGCAGCGCCCAGCCGACCGACTTGCGTGCGTGATAGACGGTCGGCGACGTGCCGGAGCGAGCCAGCAACCACGGGCTCGAGGCGATACCGGCCATGACCACCAGCATGGTCAGCGTGTAGCTCACCGGGCCCAAGCTGACGAATGGAAGCGCCATGCGGGTGCGCAGCGCCTCGAGGCCCTGCCCGGCGAGCGCAAAGGACAGCGGGCCCGCCTGGACCACGCTGAGCCCTTCGAGGTGCTCGAGGCGACCGAAGGCACGCAGCGTCGGCCCGTAGCTGAGCTGCGCCAGCGGCATGTTGGTCAGGATAACACCGACCATCGCCATCGGCACCAGCACCGCCAGCAGGACCGCGATGCCCTGCGCCGTGCCGGACCAGCCGGCGCCCCTGAGGCCGCCGGGCAGCACGACGACCAGCACGCTGACAGCGAGCGTCGCCACCATCAGTGGTGGAGCGAGGCCGGTGAGGCGTGCCGCGGCAGCAGCGCCCATGCGCAGTTCCGCGACAATGACCAGCAGCGCGGGCAGCGCCAGCAGAACCGCCATAAGAATGCGCACCACGGAACTCTCGAAGCGCCGCCCGAAGTAGCCGGCCAGAGTGTAGGCGCCGAGCTTGCGAAGGAACGGCGCAATCATCGCAGCCATCACCACGAAGCCGCTCGCTATGCCGATCGAGAGGCACCAGGCGTCGATGCCATTGATCAGCATGAGGCCCGGGAAAGCCACGATGCCAACGCTGCCGACGGCCGCGATCGCCATCACGAGGCCGCTGCTGACCGCGGGGACGCGGCGGCCGGCGACGAAGAAGAGACGCACGTCCCCGCTGGCGCTGGCCACGCCGATGGCGGCAAACAGCACGAGCGGACCGACCAGCATGGTCAGCCTGACGATGCGCTCCGGCACACCGATCTGCTCGACGACGAGGAGAACCGCAAACAGGCTGACGAGGGTCGCCGCGAACAGCCCGAAGTAGCTGCCGAGGCGTGCATTGACTTGAAGCGTGCGGTGGGAGAACGGCATCGGCGACCTGGGCCGGAGTTGATCGGAACGCGGGCGCGCTCGCGGTGGCGAGACGGTCCCGCCGCGGCGGGCTCGGCGGCTCAGGTATCCTCGTTGGCGCCATGCCAGAGATCGATCGCATCCTGGCGGTTGACGAAGGTTGCGACGGTCGCCAGCGCGATGACCAGCAGGCCGTGACCGGCGAGGAAGAAGCCGAGCGGGAAGCCGAGGAAGTGGTTGGAATTGAGCCGCTGAGCGTAAAGCGGCAGCAGGATGGCGAGCGCGAGAAACGGAATCACCGTGATGACCATCCGCCATTTCGTGCTGCGCCAGTAGGGCTTGCGTTCCTTGCGTTCGATCATCCGGCCCCTCGATCCCGACGTGGTTGCCCGACCTGGCGTCCCGCCCCCAGTGCGGGCGCGCGCCAGCCCACAGTAGCGAGCATTGTGCAGTCAGTGGGGCGGCGCATCAAGAAGCAGCTCCGCTTGGCGCGCCTCTGGACGGACTTCCACGAACACCCTTGTCATACCCCGCCAGCCGCTGCTTATATCGAAGTCCGCTGCGGCAATGCGTCTCGGTCGAGCGACCTGCCTTGCGTGGAGCCGGTGTACGCAGCGCCATGGCCGGGATCAGGAGGCTTTCAATGGCGACCCACCGGATCATCATCGTCGATGATCACCCGCTATTTCGTGGCGCGCTCAACCAGGCGCTCGCCTCGAGCCTCGGTGGCACCGAGATCCTCGAAGCCGGCTCGCTGGACGACTTGACCGGCGCGCTTGCCGCCGACCCCGCGATTGACCTGATCCTGCTCGACCTGACCATGCCGGGCGTGCAGGGCTTCTCCGGACTGCTCTACTTGAGGGCCGAGCACCCGGCGATACCGGTGATGATCGTCTCGGCCCACGACGATGCCGCCACCATCCAGAGCGCCATGAGCTTCGGTGCCGCGGGCTTCGTGCCAAAGTCCGAGCCGGTGGAGATCATCCGGCAGGCGGTTCGCGCCGTGCTCGACGGTGGCGTGTGGGTTCCGGAGACGGCAGAGGCGAGCCGCGCGTCCGACGGCGAGGCGGCCACCTTGGCGAGTCGGCTTGCCACCCTCACCCCACAGCAGATCCGTGTTTTGATGATGCTCGGCGAGGGCCTCCTCAACAAGCAGATCGCCTACAAGCTTGGCGTCTCCGAGGCGACCATCAAAGCGCACGTCTCGGCGATCCTGCAAAAGCTCGGCGTCGACAGCCGGACACAGGCGGTGATCGCCGTGAACAAGATCGCAGCGCCGGGCTGGCAGGCCGCACAGGGCTGAGCGCGATCTGCGGCCACCGACCTATTCGGCAGCTTGGCGGCGACGGTGGAGTTGCGTCAGCAATGCCCTGAGGGCGGCCGCCTTCACCGGCTTGCGCAGCAGCGTGATACCGTCGCCGCGCAGCAGCCGTTCGGTCTCTGGCGTATGGTCAGCCGTGATGACGATCGCCGGCACGTCGGCACCGATGCGGGCCTGCAGCAGCGCGATCGCCTCGCGGCCGGTACCGTGATCGAGGTGGTAGTCGGCGATGATGACGTCGGGCGGACTCCCGCGCTGCGAGATCGCCGCGAGCGCCGCCTCCCCGCTGGTCGCCACGATGGTCTCGCAGTCCCAGCCGGCGAGCAGCGTCTGCATACCGTCGAGAACAGCGGCCTCATTGTCGATACAGACGCAGACGAGCCCGCCCAGCGAGCCGACACGCGGGGCGACCTGGCGCGGTATGGCAGCACGGTCGGGGGCTGCGGAGACGGCGACCGTGACCGAAAAGGTGGAGCCGCGACCGACCGCCGAGGCGACGCGCACCTCGGCACCGAGAACCCGCGCGACGCGCTCGACGATCGCCAGCCCGAGGCCGACGCCGCGCTCGCCGGACGCTGTTCCCTCGAGACGCTGGAACTCTCGAAAGATGAGCGCGTGGTGCTCGGCCGGGATGCCCGGCCCGGTGTCGATGACGGCAATCTCCACCCGGCCGCCGCGGCGCCGCACGCCGACGAGCACCCGTCCCTTGCGCGTGTACTTGAGCGCGTTGGCGATCAGGTTCTGCAGGAGACGACGTAGCAGCCGGCGGTCCGAGCGCACCCAGAGCGAGCTCTTGACGACGACGAGCCCGATTCCCTTCTCCCGTGCGCTCGGCTCGAACTCGACAGCGAGGGCGGCGAGCAGCTCGTCGAGCGCGACAGGCGCCATCTCCGCCTCCAGGCGGCCGGCATCGAAACGCGAGATGTCGATCAGAGCCGAAAGAATCTCCTCCACGGCCGTCAACGAGCTGTCGATGTTGCGAGCGACCACAGCGTCGGTGGGTGCCAGCGAGCGGTCGAGCAGGCTCGTCGCGTAGAGGCGCGCGGCGTTGAGCGGTTGCAGGATGTCGTGGCTCGCCGCCGCGATGAAGCGCGTCTTGTCGAGGTTGGCCTCGTCGGCCCGCGCCTTGGCGAGTGCAAGCGCGGTATTCACCTCGAGCAGCTCGGCCGTTCGCTCGCGCACGCGCCGCTCCAGCGTGAGATTGGCACTGGCGAGCGCATTGGCGGCGGCGACGCGCTCGGTGATGTCGGAGTAGGTCGTGACGATGCCGCCTTGCGGCATTGATGCCGTGCGGACCTCGAGAATGCGCTGTCCATTGCCGAGATGGATGTGGAACGTCTCGTGGTCGATCGCGAGCTTCATCATCCTGGCCGCGACGAGTTCGTCCACGTCACCGGTCCCGAGATCGCCGCGTTCGGCGCAGGCTCTGAGGATCCGCTCCAGCGAAACTCCGACGCGGCCGAGCTCCGCGGGAAGGTCGAGCAGCTCGCGGAACCGTCGGTTCCAGCAGATCAGGCGCATGTCGCTGTCGAAGACGCTGAGGCCGTGGCGAACCTGATCGAGTGCGGATTGCAGCAGGTCGCGGTTGTACTGGAGCGCCTCGGAAGCATCGTCGAGCAGCTTCAAAGCCGCCTGACTGCCGACGTTCGAGCGCCGCAGGAGCAGCGAGAGTACGAGGCGTGCCGAAGCCGCCCCGATTGCGCTGGTCAGCAGGTGCTCGGTGAAGCGGAGCGTGTGCACGTCGGCTTCCGCCTGCGGCACCAACGGCACGCCACGGCTGTGACAGAACTCCTGGAACGAGCGCTCGGCGCGCTCCGCGCCGAGATAGCGGCCGGCCGTGGCAACGAGATCGCCGATGTTGATCTGCGAACGCCACAGCCGCAGCGCCGGCTGTCCGATCGCGCGCGGCCGCTCATCCTGCACGAAGGTGTGGGCTTGTAGCCGCTCGATAGGCTCCGGTGCCCGCAACAGCGAGACGATGACATAGGTGCCGCAGTTGGCCGCCATGCTCCACAGCACGCCGTGCGTCAGCGGCTCGAACGACAGGAAGAAAAGCGCCTGCGGCTTTAGAATGGCGAGGCCGAGCGGCCCGTCCGTCAACAGGCCGGCCGGCAGCCAGCCGGCCTTAACCACCCAGGGCACCAAGAGGGTATAGGCCCAGACGGCGAAGCCGGCGACGATGCCGGCGATGGCACCGCGTGCTGTACCCTTGCGCCAGTAGAGACCGAGAAAGAATGCCGGTGCGAGTTGGGCGATCGCGGCAAACGACAGGAGACCGATGGCGGCGAGCCCCTGCGTGTCGCCGAGCGCACGATAGAAGAGATAGCCGAGCAGCACGACCGCGAAGATCGCGACCCGGCGGATGGCGAGCAGCGTGCCTGCCAGTTCCGCCCGCGGCTCGGCGTCGAGGATGCGCTGGCGAAGCAGCAGCGGCACCACGACGCCATTGCAGATCATGATGGCGAGTGCGATGGATTCGACGACAACCATCGCCGTCGCCGCCGACAGCCCCCCGAGGTAGGCCATCGTCGTCACCCAGCTCGCCCCCTGTGACAGCGGGATCGCGAGCACATACATGTCGGCGACGGCGCCATCTCTCGGCAGCAGCAGGAGCCCCGCCGCCGCGATCGGGATCACGAACACGTTGATCAGCACGAGATAGGTCGGGAACAGCCAGGCGGCCCGACGCAGTTCCGCCTCGTCGCGGTTCTCGACCACGGTCACGTGGAACTGGCGCGGCAACAGGATGATGCACACGAACGAGAGGAAGCCGACGGTCAGCCAAGTGCCGCCCTGAAACGTGCGCCCGAAGATCGACTGCAATTCGGGCGAGGCCGTCGCCTTTTCGACGAAGGCCGCCGGGCTGCCGAATGCGAACAGCACGATGTATAGTCCGACGCCGATGAACGCCGCGAGCTTGACGAGGCTCTCGGCGCTTATCGCCAGCATCAGTCCGTCCTGGTGCTCGGTGGTGTCGGTATGTCGGGTGCCGAACAGCACCGCGAACAGCGCAAGAGCCAGAGCGATGACGAGGCCGGCGTCGATGAAGCCGAACGGGGTCGCATCGGCCGGAATGATTGGACGCGCGCCGACCACGGCGGCCGTCGTCGCGAACACGGCCTTGAGCTGTAGCGCGATGTAGGGGACGACGCCGGCCACCGCGACGCCCGTCACCAAGGCTGCTACTGCCGGGCTCTTTCCGTAGCGAGCGGCGATGAAATCGGCGACGGAGGTGATGTTCTGCGTCTTCGACAACCGGACGATCCTTAGGATCAGCGGCCAGCCGAGCGTGAAGAACAGGATCGGTCCGATGTAGACGGGCAGGAAGTCGTAGCCGGTCGCCGCCGCGATGCCGACGCTGCCGAAGAACGTCCACGTCGTGCAGTAGACGCCGAGCGACAGCGCATAGATCAGAGGGCGCCCGCCGAGCGGCCGGTTGCGCACCCTGAGATCGCCGAGCCACGCGATCAGGAACAGCACCGCCACATAGACGACGGCCAGCGCGATGATGCCACGCCCCTCGAACACCGGCTCTCCGCACTCCTTCAGGTGCCGCACTCGGTCGCAGCCGGCCCGTCCGGCGGCGAAAGTCGGCCATTTTCGTACCGGCGCCGGGCCGGTGTCCAGGGTCGATCACGTGGCAGGGGGATCACTGATCATCCAGGAATCGGCATTTTCCACGCTGGCGAAGCTGTGAAGTGCAGCTTTCAGGCGTATTGCAGGTCCGCCGAATCTCGCAAACGTCGTTACCCACGACCCCTCTATCGACAACAGGGAGACAGGAGCATGGGCATGCTTTCCGAGTTCAAGGCCTTCGCCATGCGCGGCAACGTCGTCGATCTGGCCATCGGCGTGATCATGGGCGCCGCGTTCGCGCCGATCGTCTCGACGCTGGTCGACGGCATCATCATGCCGCCGATCGGCTACGTGTTGGCCGGCATCGACTTTTCCAGCCTCGCCGTCACGCTGCCGACGCCGACGGGCAACGGTGTGCTGATCAAGTACGGTCTGTTCCTCAATGCTCTGATCAAGTTCGTGATCACCGCATTCGCGATCTTCCTGCTGGTCAAGGCGATCAACACGATGAAGCGCCCGCCGGCCGAGGCAGCGCCGGCCGGCCCGACGCCAACCGAACAGTTGCTGATCGAGATCCGCGACGAGCTCAGGAAGCGCTGACCGATCGCTGAGTCCTCAGCGCAGACGCCGCCGGCACGAACCGGCGGCGTCCAGCGTGCGGGGCATTCTTACAGAGTGGCACCGTCACGAGCAGCTGCCGCCGCCGAGCACGCAGAACTTGGCGCAGTGAGGATGGCAGAGCTTCACGGCGCCGTTCGCGAACATGCCGCCATCGGACCGCCGCGCCGCGGCAAGGGTGGTGCCCATGTCGAACTCGGAGGCATAGGGCAGCAGGGTACACGGTACCACGACCGGAGCCGCCGCCCCCTTGCGCTTCACGACCATGCGGCTCGTGGCGCACATCATGTCGGCGGGCCGCTTGCCGAGGATGCCCCAGCACGCCGTCGAAATCTCGGGCACATCATGACTGCCGTCCATTTCCGGCAACAGAACCAGACGCGAACGGTCCTGCGCGTCTATGGCCCAGCCGTGGGCAGCGATCAGCGTTGCATAGCCCTCACGCGAGATCGCATCCGTCTCGTTCCAGCACGTCCTGCCGGCGATCGCCAGTCTGAAACCATTCGCCGCCAGCCAGTCGAGGCCGGACAGCGACTTCGCCCAACTCTTCGCCCCCCGCTCGCTCTCGTGAAGCTGGCGCGTGAAGTGGTCGAGGCTGACGCGAAGGGTCAGTCGCTCGCCGAAACGGTCCTTGAGGGCGAGCAGTGCCTGCTTGACGCGCGGACGCTGCATCGGCTGCATGGCATTGGTGAGCACCAGCACCTCGAACCCGCGCGCCAGCGTCGCCTCCAGAATCGCGGGCATCTCAGGATTGAGGAACGGCTCGCCACCGGTGAAGCCGATCTCGCGCGTGCCGAGCGCCTGCGCTTCGATTTCGTCGAGAAAGGCCACCGTCTCGGCCGCGGTGATGTAGACGAGCCGGTCGTTGCTGGGGCTCGATTCGATGTAGCAGTTCTGACACGTGATGTTGCAGAGCGTACCCGTGTTGAACCACAGCGTCTCGAGACGGACGAGGCCAACGCGGGCACGCGCTTCGCCCTTGGCGGTGACATCCGGGTTCTCGAATTTTGCCGTCGAACGCGCGACGACGGGCTCCTCGACGACGATCTTCACGACTGCTCCACCCCGACTACCACCCGACGCCGCGCCTATCCCGCGCGCCATCAGTCCGTATTCAGCATCTTGCGCCATCAAGGCGCTAACACGGCGAGCGGCACCGCGGACAGTCACATTGACTTTATCCGCCGGCATGTAACGAAATGGCTTTAGCCGATTTGACGGGCGCGCCGCCGCTCACAGCGGCGCGAGGGACTTTTCACGCGGACGTGGTGTGCTAATGTCGGCGACCGTGCGGGCGTAGTTCAGTGGTAGAACGGCAGCTTCCCAAGCTGCATGTCGTGGGTTCGATTCCCATCGCCCGCTCCATCCGCTTCCGCTCGGCGACGGCAAGGGTTCGGCCTCACGCCCGCATCGCCTTCATGGCGGCCAGCCAGCGCTTGTGCTTCTCGCGCTCGCGCGACCAGTAGCGGGTGAGTTCGGCCCCGGTGATGAAGCTGCCGAACAGGCTGTTGGCCTTGCGATAGGCCTGCCATTCCTCGCTGTCGAACAGACGCTTGAACAGATCGGCGTACCAGACCTGCGCCGGAGCCGGCACGCGCCCCGCGCCGACGACGCTGCGCTGCATGGCATACGTGAAGCTCATGCCGGTCTCGCGCAACGTCGGCACGGTCCGCAGCTCAGGCAGGCGCGCTGCCGAGAAGCTGACCAGCGGCTTCACCTTGCGCTCGGCGAGCAGCTTCGCGGTCTCGGAAGGATTGTTGACGGTGGAGTGGACCTCGCCGGCCGCAAGCGCCCGTGCCACCGCGCCACCGCCACGAAACGGCTTGTAGCTCATACGCAGATCGTAGGAGACGTTCAGGAAGTCGGTCAGCAGCTGGTCTTCGCTGTCGCGTCCGGTGCCGCCCATGATCCAATCCTTGCCGGATCGCCGTGCCACCTCGACGAACGTCTCGAGCGAGGTGATCTCGCTGCGCGCAGTCGAGACCCACAGCAGGAAATTGTCCTCCGCAAGCCGACCGATCGGCGCGAAGGTTGCGACGTCGATGCCTGCCCCGCCTTCGCCCAGAGGGGCTGTGTAGAAGCTGTTCAGAGTGAACAGGAGCACGTGCGGGTCGCCGGCCCGCCGTGCGAGGTCGGCGAGCGCGTCGAGCCCCGAGCGCCCGGGCCGGTTGACCACTTTCATGGCTACCGGGCACCAGCCCTTGTCGGCGATCAGCTTGACCAGGAAGCGCACGGCGAGATCGGCGCCGCCGCCCTCGCCCGCCATCACCAGAAAATCGATGTCTCGGGCCGGACGCCAGCGGACGGCGGACTGCGACTGCTGAACGCGCCACACCTGCGAGGCCGCAGGGCGCACCTGGAAACCTGGAACAGCCATCTCGTACTCCACTGACTGCGGCCCGGATCTGGTCGCCGTGGCCGGCGTCCGAGCATCGTGCCGCCACGGCCGATGCTGGCAGGCTCAGCGCACCCAGACCTCGACGCGCCGGTTGAGCGCGCGGCCCTCGAGCGAATCGTTGCAGGCGACGGGCGCAAGCTCGCCGTAAGCCGTGTCGACGACCCTGACCCCGGCCGGCGCCTCGGCACCGAGCACCTTGGCGAGGGCGCCACGCACCACCTGAGCGCGCTTGCGGGCGAGCGCGAGATTGGCATCGAAGCGGCCAATCGCATCGGAGAAGCCGATCAGCATGACCGACTTGCCGGCGAACTGAGGCGATTTGATCAGCTCGGCCAGCCGCGAGACGTCCTCGTTGGCACGACTGTCGAGCGTCGCTCCACCGATCGCGAAGCGGTATGTCAGAGTGGCGCGGCTGGCACCGCGGATCTCCTCGATGAGGCGCGTCATCGCCTTGGGGTCGAAATCCTCGTCAGCGGCATTGAGCGCGACGGCGATACGGCCGGTATGGGCGGAGAACGGTGCCAGTTCAGGCTCCTGATCGACGAACTGCGCGTCCTTGAGCACGGCCTGGCCACGCGGTGAGAGCGCGAAGGAGAGCAGCGCTGCGGCGAGCGGGTTCTTCGGCGCACCCTTGGTGTAGAAATAGAGCCGGCGTGCGAGCGGATACTCCTCGTTCTTGGCGGCGAAGATCGAAGGCGGCATGACGATGCCGCAGGTCAACTCGACGTTCACCGGCTTCGCTTTGCGGATGTAGGCGAAGAAATTTATGCCAATGCCGCCCGGGTCGGCCGCCACCTTGTCGGACCATTCAGTGGCATGCAGCAGCCTGACGGCGTCGGCCGTGATCGCGAGGCCACGAGGGCGCATCACCGCGGATTCGAAGTAGCTCCACAGCCCCATCTCGGCGGTCGGCGCATAGACAGTGATGCGCCCAGGCGGCAGGCCGAGTTCGCTCCAGTCCGTGATTTTTCCGGCGAAGATCTGCGCGATCGTGTCGAGCGACATCGAGACCACGGGGTTCTCGCGCGAGACCAGGACGACCATGGCATCCAGGCCGAACACGTGCTGGTTGTCCGGCGCAGTCATGTCGGCCACACCGGCCGCCGTCATCATCTGTTGCTCCTCCGGCCAGATCGGCCGGCTCGTCCAAACCACGTCGACCTCACCCCGTGCCATGCCGGCAAAGCCTGGCGGCACGCCCTGGCGTGCGACGATCACGCGGCCGACCGGGCGGCCATCTCGGGTGGTGAGCGATAGAACGAGGTTCTTCGGATCGCTGGCCACTTCCATCGCGACGCTTGCTCCCACTGCCTGGGCATAGGCCCTGACGAGCCGCGGCATGTAGTCGGTGCCGATGCCGCTGCCGCCCATCCAGGTGGTGTCGACCGCGCGCGCCGGATAGCGCAGCACAGGCTGAGATGAGGTCGGCTTCGTCGGGCAGCCTTCGCTAACGCACTCGTAGCGGGCGGCATCCAGCGACAGCGTGCCCAGACCCGGCGCCGTCACGATCCACCGCTTGAGGTCGAACGACTTGAGTTCGCCCTTCACCTCGAAGGTGCCGCCGCGCATGCGCAACGTCACGTCGGCCGCCCCCGCCGTGCCTGCGATGCCGGCGACGGTCGCCGCTACGGTCACGATAGTGAAAAGTGCCGCGACGGCATGCGCCGCCGCCCCCTTAATTCCCTGCATTCGCTCCCCCCTCCGACGCCCGTCCGACCATTGCCGCGCAATGTCGACATTGCTGCCCCGAACGGCGTCTGCCTTAAAAATACGCGTTTCGTTTGATCCCGAATTGCGGACATCTCGGGGCAGGCGAAAAGCCGCAAGTTAGACGAGAGACGAGCACTTCGTTTTCTCTGCACCGGGTAAGTGCCAGTCGAGCCGGCCGACGATGACGAAGATCGGTGAAGGCAAGCAAACGGGCCCGATTCGGGGCAAGAGTGGCGATCGCGGCTTTGGGGGACGTGAGCCATGGAGAAATCGGACGAGCCGTCCGTCGAGGAATTGCAGCGGCTGCTGCGACGTCTCGAGAAAGTCGAACTGCGCGTGGTCGGTGGATCGGGGGCGGCGGCAGACGCCACACCCGATATTCCATCCGTACTGCCATCGAAGTCTGCACCCGGCGGCGTGCGCGGCCACGACGAGATTCCCGCTCACCCCGACGCGCTGTTCGCGCCGGCTCAGATACCACGTTCCGAGCCGCTGTCTCTGGCGCCCGACCGGCCACCTGCCGCGCCTCGGCACGTTACGCCAGGCGCGACGCCGCCGGCCCTCGCATCTCACACATCTGCCAAGCCGGACGCCGACGGCGTGCCGCACGCGTCACGCGGTCGGCCTTTGCCGACCGTGGCGATCGCCGCCGGTGCGGCGACGGTCGTCTCGGCGGTCGCGAGCATCGCGGTGTTGACCTTCGTCTACGATCTCGACCTGTCGCGCCCACTGGCCGGCAGAGGACGGACGTCGACGGCAGAGGCGACGGGCGAGAACAGGTTGAAGTCCGCGAGCGAGGCCGCCGGCGGCACGACAGCCGTTCGGCCGATGGCTGCCGATGCCACAGGCAGACCGACGCGCGCGCCCGCAGACCCGGCCGGCCACGCACCGTCATTCGAACCGCCGACGACGATCCCAGCCGAAGCCGCAGTGTCACCGCAACCCACCGGAGATTTGCCGCTCGCGGCGACGTCGGTACCGTCTGTGACGCCGCTTGATCAGGCGCCGCCATTGCGAATGACCGGGCCCGTCCCAGCTCTGTCCGCGCCCGCCGACGTACCCGGCCGACCACAGGCTATGGCCTCCGCCGACCGGACGCCCGCGTTCGCAGAGCCAACGACTCGCGAGGCCTCGTCCGCAGCGGACAGGCGTTCTGCTCCCACCGAACTGCAAGCGTCGTCTGTCGCGTCAGGACCGACCGTGGCGATCTCGACTGGAACGGAACCTGCCACCACCGGCGCGGCGCCCGTGGAACCGCATCCGTCTGCTGCGACCGAACCACCGACGCCTGCCCCGCTCGCAGCGGCGCCACCAACCGACATCGAAGAGCCGATGCCCGCCGCGACAGCCCGGCTCGACGCCGAGAAGGCGGATCCGACCGACGCGGCCGCGCCGATGACCGCACCGCCGGCTGCTCTGTCGGAGCCGGCTCACGCACAACCGGACTCAACCGAACGCGCACCGCAACTCCTCAAGGGGCCCACGCCGATCGGGGGCGGCCGCGTCGTGATGCCGGTACCGCCCGGGACCACGACGGACGGTGCCCCACAGTCGCAGCCCGCTGAAACGCCAGAGCAGGCGTCGACGGAGCCGCGCATGGCTGATGACGTAGGCGAGCAGCCGACGTCTCGGCCCGCCTCGGTCACACCACCCGAAGCGCGCGCCGACGCCGCCTCAACGGCGCCCGCGCAGCCGACCCGCGATGGCGTTGCGTCGCCGACAGCGACACCTGACGCACCGACGATTGCAGGAGCGCTACCGGCGCAGCCCGACGCAGCAACGCCCGCCTCGGCGTCCGCGCCGCTGGTGGCCATGGCCGACGCGCGCGAAGCGCCTGCCGGCACCGAGGCAGCTGCTCCAGCCGCGCCGTCGGCCGCACCGCCATCCGAGGCACCATATGTCGACCTCACGACGCCGCCGGCTCCAGCCGGAATTGCTCAGCCGGTGACGCTGGCGACGCCCGATCTCTGGCACGCTCCAAGCGGTGAGCGATCACTGCTGCCCCTGGTGCTCGATCCAGCACATGCTGCCGGACGCCATCGCATCCTGCTGGCTGGCCTCGAGCGCGGCGCGTTCCTCAGCCACGCGGTCGAGATCATCGAAGGCACATGGCTGATAGAAGCGCGCGACCTCGCGCGCGCACGCCTCGAGCGCGGTCCGGCGCCGAAGGCCGAGGCGGTGCTGACTGCCGAGCTGAGGCGGGTCGACGGCACGCTTGTCGGCCGCGTCGCGTTCGCCGTTTCATCCGCAGTTGCGGGGGACGGACCCCAGTGATTTGGGTCGTGTACGGCGCAGGTCCGGAAAAGCGGATTCTCGAATCCGGAGCCAATGTCGACACAATCCTGTCCGACAAACCGCCGGGGAGACTCCGCTGCTCTGGGGGGACGCGCGCGGATGCTGATGAACGGCGCAGCCGACAAACAGGCCGAACACTTTGAGATGGAACGCGCGCGCGACAGCGGCGGCGGAGCGGCAGGCGCGGGGCCGCGCATCGGCACGGAACTCGAACTCGTGCGCCGCGAACTGACCAACATCGGACAGCAGCTTACCGACGCTCTCGAGCCGGCCGGGGCCGACCTCGCGCGTGAGACGATCCGCCTACTCGGCGCGCAGACCTGCTCGATCGCCGTCGTCGGCCAGATCAAGGCCGGAAAAAGCTCGTTCATCAACGCGCTCGTCGGCCGACCCGACCTGCTCCCGACCGACGTCAATCCGTCGACCTCGACCATCACGCACCTTCACTTTCGTCAGGAGGCCCCCTCCGGCATCGCTGCGTTGTTCAGGTTTTTCACTCGCGAGGAATGGCAGCGCCTCGTGGAAGGCGGCGGCAAGCTGCGGGAGCTGACCCAGCGGCTCGTGCCAGGCTTCGAACCCGGTCTGCTCGCGCAGCACGCGGCCGCCGTCCTATCGCAGGCTTCGCGCCGCCTCGGCGACCGTTTCGACGATCTGCTCGGCCAATCGCACGCCTACATGTCGGTCGAGCGCGACGTGCTCATGAAATACATCTGCGCGTCCGATGGCTCACGCGACGAGCGCGAGATCGGCCTCTACTCGGAGATAACCCGATCGGCTGACATCTATCTCGCCGACGGACCCTTCGACTTCCCGGTCACGATCATCGATACGCCGGGCACCAACGATCCGCTGTTGATGCGCGACGAGATCACGCGCAGCTGCCTCGACAAGGCGGATGCCTACATTGTCGTGCTGACGGCGCACCAGCCGCTCTCCGAAGGCGACGTGTCGCTGCTGCGCATCCTGCGCGGCCTGCACAAGGAGCGCATCGTCGTCTTCATCAACCGCGTCGACGAACTCGCCGATCCGGAGCACGATACGGCAGAAATCGTCGCCTACGTCCGCGACAGGCTTGCTGTCGAGTTCCCGGGCTTTGCCATCCCGATCGTCGCCGGAAGCGCCAAGTCGGCCAGCACGCGTGGCGCCGCCGAGGGGCCGACCATGCGGCTCTCGGCGCTGCGACGTGACGAGGCGGCAGCGCGGCCGGCCGCGCGTTCCGGCCTCGCCGACGTCGCGCGCGTGATCGACCGCCTTCTCGAGTCGAGCCACTGCGCCTACCTCGCCCGCCAGATCGCCGGCTCTTACGTTGAGCTGGTGCGCGCTGCCGAGCGCTCGCTCGGCGAGGAGATCGACGCCCTCGGCCGCTCGCGCGACTGGGCGAACCTGACGGCCGAACGCTTCGAAAGCGTGCTCGGCGAGATCCACCGCGAGCATGAGCGGTTCGGCGAGCTGAGGTCGCTGGTGGAAGCCTCGGCCGGTCGCTTCGAGGCGCAGCTCAGCGAGCTGGTTACCGGTGACGTTGCCGCGCTCCGCGAGCGGCTCGGGGTGCTCGTCGATGCTCAGGCCGCCGAAGAGCGCGACGCGCTCGTATCGCTGATGCACGTGCATCAGGCCCCGCGCGTCTGGCGCAGCGATTCCGACAGCCTGAGGCGTGCACTCGCGCAGGAATTCCATCAGAGCTTCCTGGCGGCCGAGCGCCGTCTGGTCGACGTCTCATCGCGGTTCGTGCAGAGCCTCGCACGGCTTGCCCAGACACTGGCTCCGACGTTGGAGCGCGAGGTGGCACCACCGCCAGAGGGCCGTGTGATCGCGCCGCCGAACCCGACCGCGCTCGGGCGGGCCGTGGCGCTAGATCTCGACGTTTCGTGGTGGCGGATGCTGTGGTCGCAGCGCCCCTCCCCCTACGAGCGGGGTTCGACCATCGCAAAACTCGTCATGGAGGAATTCCATCCCGTCGCCGACGAGCTCGCCCTCGCACAGGAGCGCGCGCTCGGCGCCTATGTCGAGGCAACGACCCGGTGGTCGAGAGCGGCCTGCGGCTCGATCGTCGCCGCCCTCGCCCGTCGTCAGGATCAGCTCGCCGTGCACTACGTGACGGTGCGCAATAGCATCAATGGCCGCGCCGACCCCGAGACTTTGACGAGCCAGCGCGAGGCGATGGCGACACTGGAGCGGCGGCGCGCCTCGGCGGTATCCGCGGGGCGCCGCCTCGATCGGTTGACGCTCGCCATCGATCGATGGTTCGCGACGGAGACGAGACGGTAGCACGGGCGGCGGGCAGCGCAGAATGAGCCGGCCCGGGCGCAGTCGTTATGACGTAGTGCAGAACTGAGTAGCGTAAACGAGTAGAGTTCGCGTCATGTATTCAGCATCGTCGCGCCCGCTGTCGGGCATCCCGGTCCAAAAACACGAGAGTGGCACCGATCGCCCGGTGCGGCGTGCAGCGATGCGCGCGATCGAGCGGCTCGAGCTCCTGGCTGAGCGCCCGCCCTGCGCCATCTTCATCGGCGAACGCAACGCGGGCAAGTCGACGGCGGCCAACCGGGTGATCGGCTCGGGTCTTCTGCCGTCGCACATCGTCGCCAGCACGCGCCACGCGACGCTGGTGCGCTATGCGGCCCTTCCTTCGCTGCACGCCATCCTGGCCGACGGTCGGCGCGTCACCGTGGCCAGTCCCGCCGATCTCGCCGACGGCGATCCGCTGATGCTCGAAGTCGGATTGCCGGTGGCGCGATTGAAGAACTTCGAGGTGCTCGACACGCCAGCCGGCTTCGATACGCGCAGGCTGGAAGCGCTGCCGGGCCTCACCGGGCCCATCATCGCGGTATGGTGCACGATGGCGACGCAGGCCTGGAAAGCGAACGAGCAGGCCAGCTGGCTCGCCCTTGACAGCCGGATCCGGCGTCACGGCGTGCTGGCAGTGACTGCGCTCGACCGCATCGCAGACGACGGCGAGCGCTCGCGCCTCGCCGATCGGCTCACCGGGACGGCTGGGCGTTGCTTCCGCGCGATCGCTGCATCGTCGCGAGAGCCGCTCGTCGAGGAGTTCGCCGGTGGCGCGGCACTCGCCGAAACGCTGGAGACGCTGGCACGACAGCTCGGCGACCGCCGCCGACGCACCGTCTGCCGACTCGCGACGCGCATCAGACGGCTCGCGGGCCTCGTGGCGGCGGGCGATGCGGCGGGGGCGGACGAGGTGCGCGAGCCGGCACGGGGCGCGCCGGCCCCGGTCACGCAACCCGCTGGTGTGCACGAGGTGGCACTCTCGGCCTGACGATGCCGCGGGCGCTCGCCCACAGCCGCATAGCAGATGGCGACGTTCAGCCGCGAAACGGCTCGATCTCGTCGTCCGCCCCGGCGGGCAGTGGCGTGCGCGCCACGTTCATCACCATCGCGAGCAGCGTGTAGTAGCCGCAGATGGCGGCAAGCTCGACGACGCCGGCCTCGCCGGCGAGCGATCTGGCTCGCGCGTAGGTGAGATCGCAAACCTGGCCGTTCCGGTGAAGCTCGGTGGCGAACGCATAGACAGCGGCCTCGTCGTCGGCCATGGCATCGGGGATGCGCCCCTCGCCGACCGCATCGCAGATGGCCGGCGCGAGGCCGGCCTGCTCGGCAATGCGCCGGTGGGCGTACCACTCGTAACCCTGTGTCCAGCGCCGCGCGGTGACGATGATGGCGAGTTCCGAAAGTCGTGCCGGCAGCACGCCGTTGAAGCGCAGGTGACGCCCCATCCGGTTGCAGGCGAGAAAAACCTCGGGGCTACGCAGCAGTGGCACGTAGGGACCGCCGATCTGCTGGCCGCGCGAGCCGCGGAACTCAGCGACCGCAGCGCGCTGCGCCTCCGTCAGGTCGGCCTCGGCGATAGGCGGCATGCGGTCGTTGGCCGAGGCGGCGGCCTGTGGCACGGCGTTGACGTCGAATGGCATTGCCGGTTTCGTCACTCTGTCCTCCCGTGGCGTCGCGAGATCGAGGCACGTTGGACGAATGTGCGAGGTCGAGGCAAGCGCCGGTGGCGCCCGTCAGTCCTGCAGACGCACGCGGGCGAGCCGGAGCGCGTTGGCGATCACGCTGACAGAGGAAAGGCTCATGGCGGCGGCCGCGAGCATGGGTGACAGCAGGAGGCCGGTGACGGGGTAGAGCACGCCGGCCGCGATCGGCACGCCGAGCGCGTTGTAGCCGAACGCGAATGCGAGGTTCTGGCGGATATTGGCCAGTGTCGCATCGCCGAGTGCGCGAGCCCGGGCGAGGCCGGCGAGATCACCCTTTGGAAGCGTGATGCCGGCGCCCGACATGGCGACGTCCGAGCCGGTGCCCATGGCAATGCCGACATCGGCGGCAGCGAGCGCGGGAGCATCGTTGACGCCGTCGCCGGCGAAGGCGACCCGGCGGCCTTCACGCTTCAAGCCGGCGACGAGCGTCGCCTTCGCTTCGGGCTTCATGCCGGCATGTACCTCGGCGATACCGAGCCGACCGGCGACGAAGCGCGCAGTCTCCTCGCGGTCGCCGGTCGCCATCACTACGCGCACGCCGCGCGCGGCGAGCCGGCCGAGCGCGGGAGCGGCGCTGTCCTTGATCGGGTCGGTGACGCTGACGAGGCCGACGACGCGTCCATCGACCGCGACCTGCACGACCGTCGCCCCGGCGCGCGCCAGATCGACGGCCTTGTCGTGCAGGAAGCCCCCGCCGACGACACCCGCATCGCCAAGGTCGGCCACCGCCCCGACGATGATATTGCGATCACCGATGGTGCCGCTCACGCCGTGCCCGGTGTGCGCCCTGAAGCCCTCCACCGCAGGCAGCGACAGGCCTTGCTGCGCGGCACCCGCGACGATCGCGCGCGCGATCGGGTGCTCGCTCGCCTGCTCGAGGGCGGCGGCCAGCGCAAGCAACTCGCGGGCCTCGGGTCCATCACTGCGCGCAACGACTTCACCGAGCGTCGGGCGGCCCTCGGTCAGTGTGCCGGTCTTATCGATGACCAGCGTGTCGATACGCGCGAGCGTCTCGAGCGCGGCGGCATCGCGTACGAGGACGCCCTCGCGCGCCCCGCGGCCCGTGGCCACCATGATCGACATCGGCGTCGCGAGACCGAGCGCACAGGGGCAGGCGACGATGAGCACCGACACGGCGGCGACGATCGCATGAGCCAGTCGCGGCTCCGGACCGACGGCAATCCAGACCAGGAAGGCGAGCACGGCCGCCGCCACCACGGCGGGTACGAACCAGGCGGCGACCCGGTCGACGAGGCTCTGGATGGGCGCGCGGCTCCGCTGCGCGTGGGCGACCAGCTCGACGATACGCGCGAGCGCAGTGTCCGAGCCGACCTTGCGGGCCTCCATGATGAGGCCGCCGGAGGTATTCTGAGTGCCGCCGGTCAACCAGTCGCCGATGGCCTTGTCGACGGGCAGCGGCTCACCCGAGAGCAGCGATTCGTCGACCGCGGAGGAGCCCTCGCGAACGATGCCGTCGACCGGGATCTGATCGCCAGGTCGCACGCGCAACCGGTCGCCGACGCCGACGTCGGCGAGCGCCACCTCGCGCGTCGTACCGTCTCCCGCAATGCGATGGGCGGTCTTCGGTGCGAGCCGCATCAGCGCGCGGATCGCGTCGCCGGTGCGCTCGCGCGCCGCAAGCTCGATCAGCTGGCCGGCGAGCACCAGAGAGACGATGACGGCGGCGGCCTCGAAATAGACAGGGACCGTTCCGTGATGGGTCTTGAGCGCGGCTGGGAACAGTCCAGGTGCGACGACGGCCGCCACGCTCCACAGCGTCGCCGCGCCGACGCCGAGCATGATCAGCGTCCACATGTTGGGGGCGCGATTGCGGATCGAGGCAACACCGCGCGCGAAGAACGGCGCACCGGCGTAGACGACGACCGGCAGTGCCAGCAGCAGCTCGATCCATTGCGAGACCGCGGGCGGAATGAGCCTGTCGAGCGGGAGGCCGACATGGGGCGCCATGGCGATTGCGACCAGCGGCACGGTGAGCGCAGCGGCGACCAGCAGACGCCGACGGAAGTCGACAGTTTCGGGGCTCGAACCTGCTTCTGCCGACGGCACTCCCATCGGCTCGAGCGCCATGCCACAGACCTTGCAGACCCCGGGGCCCTCCTGCTCCTGTCCCGGACACATCGGGCAACCGTAGATCTGCGTCGAGCCGGCTTCCGGCCTGGCGGCTGCAGCGGCAGCGGCCTGGCGCTTCTTCGCCTCGCGCGCGGCGATCTTTTCGCCGACCGCGCGCCGGCCTTCGACGGATAGACAGCCTTCGGGATCGGCCTCGAACTTCGTAGCGCAGCCGTTGCAGCAGAAATGATAGGTGGTGCCGTCGTGCTCGCGCGTCGGCTTGCCGGCACCGATCCGCACAGCCATCCCACAGACCGGATCCATCGCCGAGCCCTTGGGCACCGGTGGCAAGATGGGCGTTGCGCCGGATCGGGTCGCGCAGCAGTCGGGGGTCGGCGCGTGTCCGCCGACGTGAGTGTGTTCGACACGCATGCGATCATCGACCATGGGCGCGCTCCGCGTTCCGGCGGCATACCCCATGTGGGTATGCAGGCGATTGACGCCTATACCCCCGTCAGGTATGCGTCAAGCATGAGCAAGCACCATAAGGACGCAGTGCTGAAGCGCCTCGCACGCATCGAGGGACAGGTGCGCGGCATCGCCCGCATGGTCGAGGATGAGCGCTACTGCATCGACGTGCTGACCCAGCTTTCCGCGGTTCGCTCGGCACTGGCGCGCGTCGAGGACGAGGTGCTGGCCGACCACGCCGGACATTGCATCGCGCACGCCATCGAGGCGGGCGACAAGGCGGATCAGCGTGCCAAGGTCGAGGAGTTGATCGCGCTGATCGCGCGGCGCCAGCGCTGAAGGATCCGTCCGAACGTCTCCGGTGCGACAGCGGACCGAGCGCCGTGGGACCACTGCGGACGAGATCAGCCGCCGCGTGAAGGCGGTTCAGGCCTCGCCGCTCGCGCGGCCGGCGGCACCTGCGTCGGCCTCCTGTTCCTTCAGCACCTCCAGCGTCGGCATGGAGACGGTGGAGTAGCCGCAATCGACGAAATGGACCTCGCCGGTGACGGCGCCGGACAGCGGCGAGAGCAGGTAGAGCGCGGAGCCGCCGACTTCATCGAGCGTCGGCGTGCGCCGCAACGGCGAGTGATCGCGCTGATAGTTGAAGATCACGCGCGCGTCCGACACGCCGGCACCGGCGAGTGTCCGCATCGGCCCTGCAGACAGCGCATTGACGCGGACGCCGACCGGCCCAAGATCAGCTGCGAGATAGCGCACCGAAGCCTCGAGCGCCGCCTTGGCGACACCCATGACATTGTATGAGGGCACCCAGCGCGTCGCTCCCGCATAGGTGAGCGTGAGCAGCGAGCCGCCGTCAGGCATCAGGTCGGCCGCGCGCTTGGCGATCTCGGTGAACGAGAAGCAGGATATCACCATGGTGTTGGTGAAATTCTCGCGCGTCGTGTCGGCATAGCGGCCGGCGAGTTCGCGCCGGTCGGAGAAGGCGAGCGCATGCACGACGAAGTCGATCTTGCCCCACTGCCGCTTGATCTCCGCGAAGACCGCATCGACGCTTGCGAGGTCGACGACATCGCACGGCATGATGATCTTTGAGCCGACCGACTGGGCCAGCGGGATGGCGCGCCGGCCGAACGCATCACCCTGGTAGGTGAAGGCGAGTTCGGCGCCTTGGCCCGCGAGTACGCGGGCGATGCCCCAGGCTATGGATCGGTCGTTGGCGACGCCCATCACCAGGCCACGCTTGCCGGCCATCAACGGCCCCGGCTTGGCGACATCATTGGCAGTCATCTAAACCTCGCATCCGCGCCGCTACGGCGCGACCTCAGCACAATTGCGCCCGCACCGGCCATTGACGCAGCGATGCTCGGGACGGCTGTCGCGCCGCCCTGTCGCGCGGCACGGCCTGTCGCGTTAACCATCGAACCGGCGGAACACCAACGTGGCATTGGTTCCGCCGAAACCGAAGCTGTTCGACATGACACAGTTAAGTCTGGCGTCCTCCTCGAGTTCGCGCACGATTGGAACGTCCGCGAAAGCAGGATCCAGTTCGTCTATGTTGGCGGAAGCACAGATGAATCCGTTCTTCATCATCAGCAGCGAGAAGATCGCCTCCTGCACGCCGATCGCTCCGAGAGAATGACCGGTGAGCGACTTGGTCGCCGAGATTTTCGGCATGTCGGCGCCAAACACGTCGCGGACAGCCTCGATCTCCTTGGCATCGCCGACCGGCGTCGCCGTCGCGTGCGGGTTGATGTAGTCGATGCGACCGACGCCCTTGCCGTCCAGCCCAGCCATCGCCTGGCGCATGCAGCGCGCCGCGCCCTCGCCGGAGGGGGCCACCATGTCGAAGCCGTCGGAGGTGGCGCCGTAACCGACCACCTCGCCATAGATCTTCGCGCCACGCGCCTTCGCGTGATCGAGCGCTTCAAGCACCAGCGTGCCAGCGCCGCCGGCGATCACGAAGCCATCGCGGTCCTTGTCGAACGCACGGCTTGCCCTTGCCGGCGTATCGTTGAAGCGCGACGACATGGCCCCCATGGCGTCGAACAGTACCGACAACGTCCAATCGAGCTCCTCGCAGCCGCCGGCGAACATAACGTCCTGCTTGCCCCACTGGATCAGCTCGGCCGCGTTGCCGATGCAGTGTGCCGAGGTCGAGCATGCCGACGAGATCGAGTAGTTTACGCCCTTGATCTGGAAGCTCGTCGCCAGCACCCCCGAGGGCCCCGAACTCATGCCTTTCGGCACCTCGAACGGTCCGACCTTTTTCGGCCCCTTGTCGCGGGCGGTGTCGGCCGACCACACGATCGCCTTGGTGGACGGTCCACCCGAGCCCATGATGATGCCGGTGCGCTCGCTGGTGACCTCCTTGGCCTCGAGCCCGGCGTCGCGGATCGCCTGATCCATCGCCATGTAGTTCCAGCCGACGCCAGCCTCCATGAAGCGCTTGGCCTTGCGCGGCACAGCGGCCTCCCAGTCGGCGGTCGGGGCACCATGCACCTGGCACCGGAAGCCGAGTTCCTTGTAGCGTTCTGCCGCGACGATGCCCGAGCGGCCTTCCCGCAAAGCGGCCACCACCTCCTGGCTCGAGTTGCCGATGCTGGAGACGACCCCCATGCCCGTGACGACGACGCGTCTCATTACGAAACCCTCTCATCAACTGTCGTGACCGGCCCATGAGGGCCGCGGCGCCGTGCGACGTACCGGCCCATGCGCGGCCGGGCGGGCGGCGAGCGAGACGGATGATCTCACGCCGCCTCGGACGGCTTCAGCAGCACGCGCAGATCCGTGGCCGTGTAGATGACCTCGCCGTCGGCCTTCAACTGGCCGTCGGCCTCGGCCAGCTTGAGCTTGCGCGCAATGACGCGCTTGATATCGACGACGTACTCGAGCCGCCCCACATCCGGCGTCACCTCGCGCGTGAATTTCACCTCGCCGACGCTCGAAGCCCGGCCACGTCCGGGTAGCCCGAGCCACCCCAGATAGAAGCCGGTAAGCTGCCAGAGCGCGTCCAGACCGAGACAGCCGGGCATCACCGGGTCGTTGGCGAAATGGCACGAGAAGAACCAGTCGCACTGCGGATTGCCCTTGATCGCCAACTCGGCGACCACCTGCCCCTTGCCGTGCGCGCCGCCGCTCTCGCTAATCAGCGGGATACGCTCGAACATCAGCATCGGAGGCAGCGGCAGCTGTGCATTGCCGGGTCCGAACAGCTCTCCCCGCCCGCAAGCCAGCAGGTCCTCGTACTCGAAGCTCGAACGCCGTTCAGTCATGCCCGCGTGGAACTCCCCATCATGCTTCTTCGCGGACATGGCTGCTCTGCGCACCACCATGCCCATGCTCAATCGTCCGCCTACGTGCGACAACGTTCCCCGATGGCGACCGCACCGCCACTCCGAAGGGCACAGTCTAGCGAGTTAGCCATCGGCGCGCGAGTGCGCTTAGCACGTCTTGCCAGGCAATAGAAAGTCGCAGGCCCCAAGATACGCCGATCCGCGTGACAGGCCGATCCGCCCCCCGTCGCCACTCCAGCTGCACCGGGCCGGACGCGGCCGTTGCGGAAGCACCCTCTCAGAGCTTATATTGCAGAAAATCGCAACTCTCGCCTGCCGTTGACGCGACGCGCCGGCATCAGCGGGCTGCGATCAGAAAACCGAGAGGTTGAGAGCCCGAGCCGGCATGAAGCAGAGTTCGCTGATTACGACTGCGGACTGTCGCAACGTTGCGCGGGAGCCGCACGACGGTTCGACAGACGGCGACGTCATGTCGACGCCGGAGCGTCTGCGGCGTGCCGGACTGCGCCCGACGCGTCAGCGCGTCGCACTCGGCGAACTGCTGTTTGCAACCGGTGATCGCCACGTCACGGCCGAGCTGCTGCACGGCGAGGCAGTGGCGGCCGGCGAGCGGGTGTCGCTCGCCACCGTCTACAACACCCTGCATCAGTTCAAGCGGGCCGGTCTGTTGCGCGAGCTGGCGATCGAAGGATCACGCTCCTATTTCGACACCAACACCTCCAATCACAACCATTTCCTGATCGAGAGCGACGGCAAGCTGGTCGACATCCCGAGCGACCGCATCCGCGTCGATGGCCTGCCAGAGCCGCCCGAGGGTATGCGCATCAGCCACATCGACGTGGTTGTCCGGCTGGTCCCCGCCGTGCCGGTCTCGCGCGACCCGGCCAAGCGCTGATCAGGCAACGACGCCGCTGGTCGCTCAGCGCACGCGTTCACCTGGATAGACACCCCACAGGCGGCGCTGCTCCACGTAGCCGCGGTAGCTCGCGACGGCAACGTCGCACCAGCGCCCGTCGCAACTCTTGACGCCGGCAACGGCGCCGGGCTCGAGCTGCGCCACCACGCCGGCCGCGAGGCTCCGTCCCTCGAGTAGCGGCACCAGGCCGCCACGGCCGGCGTGCCGGCGCTCCGGCCAGGGCTCGACGATCGCAGTGCGCCGACCGGACAGCAGCGCGCCGAGCACCCAACCCGTCGCGCCGTCCCAGTCGCGAACCTGCCGCCACCCCTCGAACTCCTGCACGATCTCGATGGGCAGGCCCGCACGCTGATAGACCAGGGCGAGCGGATAATCGGTCCCCGGTCCCTTGCGCACGTTGACAGGGCTCGACCGGATGCTCGCGAAACGCGGCAGCGGCAGGCCGGTGACGCCACCGCGGCCGAGCGCGCGCGCTGCACTCGCGCCCGTTGTACCGCGCGCCTCGAGCATGGCGGTCGCGGTCGCCGGCGCCGGGCCGCCGCGGAAGGTCTCGGCCGCGCCCTGCTCGATGCAGCAGGCGGCGACGAGCACCAGAGCAGCCCCGTTCAGCGCAGCAGAAGCGCGACGGCCCTTGCGAGCCTCCGCGCCGTGACACGGGGCAGCATTCCCGTCGCCTGCCGTGGTCCGCCGCATGTGCCCCTGCCGCCCCCTCGAATCACCCAGCGCAAGCCTGCCGTGGGGGCGGCATATGTCAAGCCGTGCAGGTGCCACGCAGCAAGCCCGAGCGCGGCCCGCGCACCGCCCCGAGTGAGCCGATTGATGGACTTTCGACCTATCACTCCGGTGTCGCGATCTGGTAGAGACGGGGCGTCATGAACGCCTTCGCCGCGTCGCCCGGAGCCGGGTGACGGGGCGGCATTCCGAGCGAGATCACCGACCGCGATGCCAAATACTCCGAAGAAGCCCCTCGTCATCGTCACCCGCAAGCTGCCGGACAACGTCGAGACGCGCATGCGCGAACTGTTCGACGCCCGGCTCAACGTCACCGACACCCCGATGACGCAGGCCGAGCTGATCGAGGCCGTCAAGATCGCCGACGTGCTGGTACCGACGGTGACCGACCGCATCGACCGCGCCGTGCTCAGCCAGGCGGGCCCGAGCCTGAAGCTCGTCGCCAACTTCGGCACCGGCGTCGACAACATCGATCTCGACACCGCGCGCAACCGCTCCATCATCGTGACCAACACTCCCGGCGTGCTGACCGAGGACACGGCCGATATGACGATGGCGCTGATCCTTGCGGTGCCTCGGCGCCTCGCCGAAGGCACGGCCTACATGAAGGATCCCCGTACCCACTGGGCCGGTTGGTCGCCGACGTGGATGCTCGGCCACCGCATCTTCGGCAAGCGGCTCGGCATCATCGGCATGGGCCGCATCGGCACGGCGGTCGCCCAGCGCGCCAAGGCGTTCGGGTTGCAGATCCACTATCATAATCGCCGACGCGTCGCCGAGGACATCGAGCAGGCGCTGGAGGCGACCTACTGGGACAGCCTCGACCAGATGCTGGCGCGCATGGACATCATCTCGGTCAACTGCCCGCACACGCCGGCCACCTATCACCTGTTGTCGGCGCGGCGGCTGAAGCTGCTGAAGCCGACCGCCTACATCGTCAATACTGCACGCGGCGAGGTGATCGACGAGAACGAGCTGGCGCGCCTGATCGAGGCGGGCGCCATCGCTGGCGCCGGCCTCGACGTGTTCGAGCACGAACCGGCGGTGAACCCGAAGCTGATCGCCTCAAGCCGTGTGGTGGCGTTGCCGCACATGGGTTCGGCGACCATCGAGGGCCGAAACGACATGGGCGAGAAGGTGATCATCAACATCAAGACCTTCATGGACGGCCATGCGCCCCCGGACCGCGTGCATCCGGCAATGTTTTGAGGGCGGCGGCGCTCGCCCGGCCTCGGGGCGAGGCAGATGCCCCAGACAGTCGAGCCTTCCTCTGCCTCACGGAGGAAAGCGGAAAGTTGATCGGCTAAGATCACTGCCTCGCAGGATCCACGCCCGGTTTTTTTCAGCTGAAACACGCACGAGCCTCACATGCGCACCGCCGTCGTCGTCGGCGCCCTGGGCGTCATCGGTCGCTACATCGTCGATCACCTGCTGGCGATAGGCGGCTGGCGCGTCATCGGGCTGTCGCGGCGCACCCCGGACTTCGAAAACGATGCGCGCTACATTTCGGTCGACCTTCTCGACCGCGCCGATGCCGAGGCGAAGCTCTCAGCCCTCAGCGAAGTCACGCACGTCTTCTATTGCGCGTTCCAAGCGCGGGCCAAGTGGGCCGAGCACAACGCACCGAACCTCGCCATGCTGGTCAATGCGGTCGAGCCGATCGCGGCGGCCTCGCCCGGACTTCGCCACGTCAACCTGATCGAGGGCAACAAGATCTACGGCAGTCACCTGGGGCCCTTCAAGACGCCGGCCCGCGAGGACGATCCCCCGCACATGCTGCCGAACTTCTATTGGGACCAGGAGCGCTGGCTCGAGAGCTTCCAGAAGGGCAAGCCGTGGACATGGTCGGCGCTGCGCCCGCACACGGTATGCGGCTTCGCGCTCGCCAACCCGATGAACATCACCATGGTCATCGCGGTCTATGCCGCGATATCGAAGGAGCTCGGCCTGCCGCTACGCTTTCCCGGCACGCCCGGCGCCTACAATGCGGTCTACCAGGTGACGGATTCGGCGCTGCTCGCTCGCGCCATGGTGTTCTGCGCCACCTCGCCAAACGCCGCAAACCAGGTGTTCAACGTCACCAACGGCGATTTCTTCCGCTGGTGCAACGCCTGGCCGAAGCTCGCCCGCGCGTTCGACATGGAATGGGCCCCTCCTCAGACGATCTCGCTGACCGAATTCATGGCCGACAAGGCGCCGCTGTGGGCCGCTATGCAGCAGCGGCATCACCTCGTGGCCTATCCATACGAGCAACTCGCGGCGTGGCCTTTCGGCGACTACGTATTCCGTACCGACTGGGACGTGATGACGGCGACACTGAAGCTCCGCAAAGCCGGCTTCCAAGATTGCGAGGACAGTGAAGCGATGCTGGTGCGCATGATGGGGGAACTGCGCCAGCGCCGCATCGTGCCCTGAGGGCGAAAGATCCGCCCCAACTCATTTGCAACCGTGGCGCGCGCACTCGCCGGTTGCAAACAAGACTTTCCACACCATTGTAAACACAGTATTTTTCTGGAACACCGTTTAAGGGCTCAGCAATCTCTACAGTTTAGACATTACTGCAGGGTCGTTCTCGCGTTTCACCCGAAAGGTACTTCACCCGCTCAGTTTCCTGGGGGCACGAAATGACGAGTGATTGCGAAATCCGGACCGGTGTAACTGCGCTGAAAGCGACCATCGCGGGGCTCACTGAGGCGCGTGCTGATCTCGTGCTCCTCGGCCGACGGATCGAGACGATCGTGGCCGACGCCGACGCCGTAATCGCCAGTGGACGGGGCTCGCAGAGACTCCTCGCGGTCGAACCAGAGCCGATCACCGGGATCGAGGCAGGGCCCGTAATCGAGATGGAGGCCGAGCCCGTCGCCGAGGTCGAGGCCGAGCCCCGTCGCCGAGTCGAGGCCGAGCCCGTCGCCGAGATCGAGGCCGAGTCCGTCGCCGAGATCGAGGCCGAGCCCGTCGCCGAGGTCGAAGCCGAGCCGGTCGCCGAGACCGAGGCCGAGCCCGTCGCCGAGATCGAGGCCGAGCCGGTCGCCGAGATCGAAGCCGAGCCCGTCGCCGAGATCGAGGCCGAGCCGATCGCCGAGACAGAATCGGCCGAGCCGGTCGCCGAGGTCGAGGTAGAGCCGGTCGCCGAGACCGAGGCCGAGCCGGTCGCCGAGGTCGAGGCCGAGCCGGTCGCCGAGATCGAGGTAGAGCGGGTCGCCGAGACCGAAGCCGAGCCGGTCGCCGAGGTCGAGGTAGAACCGGTCGCCATGTCCACAGTGGCGGAGGCTGTCGCCGCCGCCGTCGACAGCTCCGAGCAGCTGACCCTCATCCGCGGGCTCGATGCCGGTGCCGCCGCCAAGCTCAATTGTCTCGGCATCTGCCGCTTCGCCGATATCGCCGCATTGACCGCCGACGACATCGCCGAGATCACGGCTGCGCTCGGCGAAGACGGCCGGATCGGTCGCGAAGGGTGGATCGAGCAGGCGAGCCTGCTCGCCCGGGGCGTCGAGACCGCCCACGTCCGCCAACTGCGCGGCAGTGATGCCGCGGCACCCATCTGGCAAATCACGAGCGCTCACAGCGGGAATGCGCCCATCGTGCCCGACAGTTCAGCCGGCCACGCGACCGAGGCAGCCGCTGTCGTGATCGAGGCGCGTGTCGCTGCAGAGACTGCCATCGCTGCCGCGTCGCCTGTCGGCACGCCACCCCACACGCCGTCGGTCGTCGACCTGGCCGCGGCCCGTGCGCTGCGCCAGGCCCGCCCCCGCCCGCATACACTGTCCCGCCTCGCCGGCCGGGTTGCGACGGTGACGTTATTCCTTGCTTTCGCCGCAGTTGCCTGGACCGGCATCGAGATGGCGGACGGCAACTGGCAGGCGTTGTCGACGCTCATCAATGGCGTAAAGCTCGGCCCGCTTGCGAGCCTGATGTAGGAATATCCGTCGGGTGTTCCGACTTCGAACGGCCGGCGCCGCCCTGCGGTGCCGGCCGTTCCGCGACTATCCGGCGAGCGAGCGAGATGGTATCCGGGCGCATGTCCATCCCGAACCAGGCAATGATCAACGACCCCTCGCTCTCCCGCGTTTGCGGACCGCGTCCCGAATGGGCGGATGCCCGCCGCATCGTCGTCAAGATCGGCTCGGCGCTGCTCGTCGACGCTGCCGCCGGCCGGCTGCGCGCCACCTGGCTTAACTCGCTCGCCGACGACATCGCCGCCCTCGTCGCGCAGGGCCGCCAGGTCGTGCTGGTCTCCTCGGGGGCCATCGCGCTCGGCCGTCACAGGCTGGGACTCGCCCGCGGGCCATTGGTGCTGGAGGAGAGCCAGGCAGCGGCCGCCGTCGGCCAAATCAGCCTGGCGCATGCCTACCAGGACGTGTTCGCTCAGCGCGGTCTCACCACGGCACAGGTGCTGCTCACCCTCGGCGACACGGAGGAGCGCCGGCGCTACCTCAATGCCCGACGTACCATCGACACCCTGATCGCCCACCGCGCTATTCCCGTCGTCAACGAGAACGACACCGTCGCCACCGCGGAGATTCGCTACGGCGACAACGATCGGCTGTCGGCGCGCGTTGCCTCGATGATCAGCGCCGACTGCCTCGTGCTGCTTTCCGACATCGACGGCCTGTATACCGCTCCACCGGCGCGTGATGCCGGGGCGCGACGGCTCGCCGTAGTCACCGACATCACGCCCGAAATCATGGCCATGGCGGGTGACGCCGGCTCGGAGCTTTCGCGCGGTGGCATGGTGACCAAGCTCGAGGCGGCCCGCATCGCGATGAGCGCCGGCACGAACATGGTCATCGCGTCCGGCAAAGTGCTCCATCCTTTGCGTCAGCTCGAAGCCGACGGCCCGTCGACTTGGTTTCTCGCGCCGACCGATCCCGTCGCAGCACGCAAGCGCTGGATCGCCGGCCAACTCGAGGCACGCGGCGCGCTCGTCGTCGATGCCGGGGCGGAGGCCGCCCTCGGCGCTGGCAAGAGCCTGCTGCCGGCCGGCGTCGTGCGCGTCGAGGGCAGCTTTGAGCGCGGCGACTGCGTCGCGATTCGAGCGGGCGACGGCCGCGATCTCGGCCGCGGCCTGGTCGCCTACGCAGCCGAAGACGCCCAACGCATCATCGGCCGGCGCTCGTCGGAAATCGCCGCCATTCTAGGCCACGGCGGCCGCAGCGAACTGATCCATCGCGATGACATGGCATTGGCACGAAAATAGCTTAGGCTCGGTATTTGCCACTCGAGCCATGCTGAAGCGGACAGTCGGTGCACTGCGGGCAAACGAAGGTTCTTCGGGAATGTTTTTCGTGTTTGTCAGAGAACCCGGGCCTTCGGCCGACACGTCCACGCGCCAGGTTCGCTCGGGAAGCGTACGATGACGTCAGCGCGTAAGGACAGGGTCCGCACCGGCAAGGAGACAGCCTCGCCTGCCGCGCGACTCGACGGCTTCAAGGGCGCCGTCGCCTTCGTGATCGTGGCGTCCGCTGTCGTCAACGTGCTGGCATTGACCGGCTCGCTCTACATGATGCTCGTTTACGATCGCACACTGACGAGCTATTCGGTGCCGACGCTCGTCGTGCTGTCGATCCTGGCCATCACGCTCTACGCCTTCCAGGGCACCCTCGAGGTAATCCGCTCGCAGGTGATGGTCCGGTTGGGCGCGCGTCTCGACGCCAAGCTCGCGCCACTCGCACATACGGTCGCAATCGACCTGCCGCGGCGCGGCGTGTCCACCACGGAGGCGCTGGAGCGTGGGCGCGACGTCGACACGCTGCGTACGTTTCTCGGCGGCCAGGGACCGATCGCCCTTGCCGACCTGCCGTGGGTGCCGATCTACCTGACCTTCGTCTTCGTGCTGCACCCGCTTCTCGGCTGGGTGGTGCTCGGCGGCGCGGCCGTTCTCGCGATGCTCACCTGGATCGCCGACACGGCGACGCGGCGTCACGCGCTGGCAACCCAACAGGCCGCCGTCGCCCGCATGCAACTCGCCGAGACACACGCGCGCTCTGCGGAAGCGCTTCGCGCGATGGGCTTCGCCAATCGCGCCGCCGAGCGCTTCGCGACGGTGAACCTGCGCCACGTCGAACTCAATACCCGCACCAGCGATGCCGGCGGCACGCTCGCCGGCCTGTCGAAGGTGCTGCGCATGATCCTGCAATCAGCGATGATCGGCCTTGGCGCCTACCTGACCATCAAGGGGGAGCTGACGGCCGGCTCGATCATCGCGGCTTCCGTCACCGCGGCACGCGCGCTCGCGCCTGTCGACCTCGCCATCGCCAACTGGAAAAATGTCGTCGCCGCACACCGCGCCTGGCGCCGGCTCGCCGAAACGCTCGGTATGCTCGATGAGAAGCCGCGCCTCGTCGAATTGCCGGCTCCCCGCCAGAGCCTTGCGGTCGAGGGCGTCGGTGTCGCCGCACCGGCGACCGGCACGCCGATCGTCGCCAATGTCACGTTCAATCTCGACGCCGGCCAGGCAGTCGGCCTGATCGGTCCGAGCGCGAGCGGCAAGTCCTCGCTGGTGCGCGCGCTGGTCGGAGTGTGGCCACTGGCGCGAGGGCGGGTGCGGCTCGATGGCGCTGATCTCACGCAGTGGGCACCGGAGGCGCTCGGGCGCCACATCGGCTATCTGCCCCAGGACGTCGGCCTGCTCGACGGTACGATTGCCGAGAACATCTCGCGCCTCGACCCCGCCGCTGACAGCCAGCGCATCATCGCGGCCGCCGAGGCCGCCGGTGTGCATGGCATGATCGTTCGCCTGCCGAAGGGCTACGACACAGAGATCGGCGTCACCGGCACACCGCTCTCGGCAGGCCAGCGCCAGCGCATAGCACTCGCCCGCGCGCTCTATGGAGATCCGTTCCTCGTCGTCCTCGACGAGCCGAACTCGAACCTGGATGCGCCCGGCGAGCAGGCGCTCGCCCAGGCGATCCGCAATGTGCGCGACCGCGGAGGCATTGTCGTCATCGTTGCACACCGGCCGAGCGCCCTGTCCTCGGTCGACCATGTCGGTGTGATCCAGGACGGCAAGTTGACAGCGTTCGGACCACGTGACGAGGTTTTGCAGGCACATCTGCGCCCGCAACCCGTGCCACCGTCACCGCCGCCAGGGCCGCCGGGCGATGGCCGGCCACGCAACGCGTTGCAGCCGGCGGGAGTGAGCAAATGAACCCGACCGCGTCGCCTGCCGCAGCCATGCCGACCGGACTTGCCGCGGCCAAGCCTACCCCGACATTCTCGGTCGGCTGGCACATCATGGCAGGCATCCTTGCGATGGTGCTGCTGGTCTTCGTCGTCGGCGGCTGGGCCGCGATGGCAAGTCTGGCGAGCGCGGTCGTCGCCCACGGCACCGTCGTCGTCGAGCGCAACGTCAAGAAGGTGCAGCATCTCGACGGCGGCATCGTCGCTGCAATCGACGTCAAGGAAGGCGACCGCGTCAAAGCCGGTCAGGTCGTCGTGCGCCTCGATGACACGCAGACGCGCGCTGAACTCGGTGTGATCCAATCGCAGCTCATCGAGCTGGCAGGCCGGCGGGTCCGCCTGATCGCCGAGCGCGACGGCCTGACGGCCATCGTCTTTCCCGCTGACTTCGATGCGATGGGCACCGAAGCGCCCGGCGTGCGCAAAGGTGAGACACGTCTCTTCCAGGAGAACCTGCGCACGCGGGAGGCGCAAAAACTGCAGCTGACCTATCGCGTCACGCAGCTCGAGGAGGAGACCGGCGGGCTGAAGGCACAGCGCGACTCGAAGGCGAGCGAGATCGCGCTGATCCGCAAGGAGCTTGCCCAGGTCGTCGATCTGCAGCGCCGCCAGCTTACGTCCATCACACGCGTCTATGCGCTCGAGCGCCAGCTCGCACGTCTCGTCGGCGAGCACGGCGCGCTGGTTGCACAGATCGCCCGCACCGCCGGCCAAATCAGCGAGATCAAGCTGCAGATCATCGCCATCGATCAAACCGCCCGTACAGATGCGCAGAAGGAGTTGCGCGCGGCCGAGGCCCGCATCTCCGAACTCTCCGAGCGTCAGACCGCGGCCCGCGACCGTCTTTCGCGCATCGAAATCCGCGCGCCGCAGGACGGATTTGTCCACGAGCTTGCGGTGCACACGATCGGAGGTGTCGTAACACCCGCCTCCCCCATCATGTCGATCGTTCCGGTGGATGAACGGCTGACGATCGAGGTGCGCGTTTCGCCTTCCGACCGCGACCAGCTCGCGATCGGCCAGGAGGCACGCCTGCGCTTCACCGCGTTCAACTATCGCGTGACGCCCGAGGGCAAGGGGCGGCTGATCCGCATCGGCGCCGACATCACCACGGACCCGAAATCGGGGCAGAACTACTACGTCGGCTCGATCGAGGTCGAGCCGACCGTCAAGACGCACGATGCGGAGCTGCGCCTGGTCCCGGGCATGCCGGTCGAGGTGTTCCTGACCACAGGCGAGCGCACGCCGATTTCCTACATCCTGAAGCCGGTGCGCGACCAGCTCGAGCGCGCCTTCCGCGAAAAGTAGAGCGCCGTCCTCCCGTCGCGCTCAACCCTTCACACATTGCGTATAGGCTCCCGCCGAGCGCATGCGGGCCTGGATGGTGTCTGCGAGGCGGCGCAGGCCGCGGCCCGGCTCCCCGGCGATGCGCTCGAACGGGTTCGGCAGCGTAACTGCTAGCAGTGCTGCCTCGCGGGCGGTGAGACGGCTCGCCGACTTGTCGAAATGGTAGCGCGCCGCGGCCTCGGCGCCGAACACACCCGGCCCCCATTCCGCGATGTTGAGGTAGATCTCGAGAATGCGCCGCTTGGGCAGCACCACCTCCATCATCGGCGTCATCGCCATCTCGAGCCCCTTGCGCACGAGACTGCGATCGTTCCAGAGGAACATGTTCTTGACCACCTGCATCGAGATCGTGCTCGCTCCGCGCACCGATCGCTCGCCACGTTCCGCGGCGCGGTCGATTGCGCGCTCGAGCTCTCGGAAATCAATGCCCCCGTGCGCGCAGAAGCGGGCATCCTCGGACATGACGACGGCGTTGACGAGATGAGGCGAGATGCGTTCGATCGCGACCCACTGCTGCTCGATACCGGTACCGGCGAGATAGCGCTGTGCCATCAGCGCGGAACCCGGCGGGTCGGCGACCCGGAGCAACCCGAGCAGGAAGCCGAACAGGCCGACGCCGACGAGCACTGCGAGCACCAGCCATTTGCTGCCATGCAGCAGAGCGAGGCCCGCGCAACCTACGATTATCCGCCCGAGCCCTGCTCGCGGACGCGCAGCGCCGCGCCGACGGGCGACACCATCCTCTTTCAGATCACTGCCGACCGTCACGCCACGACCCCGGATACCGCGGCATTCGCACCGCCTTGTCAATTTCGTCATCCGCCACGCATCATGCAACTGCGGCGAGGTTGTGCCGTGTCGATCTGCTTAAGGGCGGCGCAGCAGCAGCACTCAATGACGACGGTCGGCGTCATGCGGGCACGACGGGAGCAATTATGAACGACGATTTCGCCGAGCGACTCGCCGCCCATGCAACGACGGTAGAGGCGTGCCTTGCCGAGGTGCTCGCCGAGGCCTGCGAGGTCGTGCCGACCCGCCTCGCCGAAGCGATGCGTCATGGCGTGCTCGCCGGTGGCAAGAGGCTTCGGCCATTCCTCGTCATCGAGACGGCAGGCCTGTTCGGCGTACCCGTCGAGACCTCGGTCCATGCAGCAGCCGCGCTCGAGTGCGTCCACTGCTACAGCCTCGTCCACGACGACTTGCCGGCAATGGATGACGACCGGCTTCGGCGGGGCCGGCCGACGGTATGGGCGGCCTACGACGAATGGACGGCGATCCTCGCCGGCGACGCGCTGCTGACCCTGGCCTTCGAGATTCTGAGCCGGCCCCAGGCCTCGCCCGCGCCGGCAACGCGTATACGTCTGGTTCAGGCGCTCGCCCGTGCCGCCGGCCGGGCCGGGATGGTCGGCGGCCAGGCGCTCGACCTCGCCGCCGACAAGCTCGGCGAGCCCCCTAGCCCCGACGAGGCGCACGTCCGCCGCCTGCAGGCCATGAAGACAGGATCACTAATTCTGAATGGCGTCGAGATGGGCGCGATCCTCGCCGACGCCTCGCCCGCCGACATGGCTGCCCTCACCGCCTACGGCACCGCGCTCGGCCTCGCCTTCCAGATCGCCGACGATCTCCTGGACGCTGAAGGTGACGCGGCCGTGGTCGGCAAGGCGACCGCGAAGGATGCCACGGCAGGCAAGGCGACACTTGTCTCGCTCAACGGTATCACGGCCGCGCGCGGCGAGCTTGCCGGCACGATCGATCGAGCCATCGCGGCGCTCGATCGCCTCGGGCCGCGCGCCGCCGCGCTGCGAGACGCCGCCCGCTTCGTTGCCGCGCGACGAAGTTGAATGCGACCGGCGCAATTGCCCGCTCAGGGCGACTTGATGGCCAGCGCCGAGCGGATCGCGCCGATGGCGGCCATCGCATCCACTCGACCGGCACCGAACTGCATGTCGCGGCCCGGCTCGCCGAGGTCGATTGCACTTTCGGCCAGGATCCGGCGGACGTCGTCGGTATTGAGCGTCGGCTGGCGTTCGATCATCAGTGCGATGACACCGGAGACGTGAGCGGCGGCGATGGATGTTCCTTCGTCGAAGCCGTAGCTCGCCTTCGGAGCTGCCACCAGCACGTTGACGCCAGGGGCGGCGAGCGACACGTAGGTGCCGCGATTGGCGGCGTCATAGAGTTTGTCGGCGGTATCGATTGCAGTCACCGCGATCACGCCCGGATAGGCGGCGGGGTAGGCGGGCGGTGCCTTGGCTCCGTTGTTGCCGGCCGCCGCGACCACGACGGCGCCGCGCCCGAGCGCATCGCCGACGGCCTTGGCCACCGAGGGATCCTTCGGCCCGGCGAAACTCATGTTCAGCACGCGTGCCTCATGGCCGAGCGCCCAATAGATCGCACGTGTGATCATGTAGCTGCTGGATTCCGCCTTGCCGGCTCCGCTGGCACGGAAGAAGGCGCGGGCCGCCGCGATGCGCGCTCCAGGCGCGACCCCCTGCAGGTCACCGCGGGCACCGATGATGCCGGCGATCGCCGTGCCGTGAGCATCTGCGGACGTGCCGCGCCCGTCGGTGAAATCGGCGCTGGTGCCGACCGCGCCGGCGAGTGCCGGGTGCGCGCCATCGATGGCGGTGTCGATGACCGCGACCGTCACGTTGCGCCCCGTCGCCACCGCCCGAGCCTCCGGCACGCGCAGCTTGGCGAGCGCATACTGCAGCGGGCTCGCTGCCGCAGCCGCACCCGCCGAGGCCGGCTCGACACGCGCGCCGACAACCGCTCCGGACCGAGCGTCACCGGCGGTCGCATAGCGGAAATTGGGCGCGACCAGCGCCACTCGCTGATCGCCTGTCAGCGCCTGTACCACGTCGCTAACGCTTCGCCCGTCGGGAATGCGGTAGAGGACCAGCCGCTGTCCGGCGAGCGGGATATCCTCGAACGACACACGCGCCAGATTGTGCGTCTGGGCGACGGCGAGATCGCTTCCCGGCGACGACGCGGTCGTATCGACGAAAACGACGACCTCGTTCGGCCAGATATCGTCCGGCGCGAGCGCCGCTACGGCCGGCGGCGGCGCGGCCGGCGGTCGCGCCACCACTGGTGGGAGGACCACGGGCGGCACGATCGCGAGCGGTGGAGCAATGCGCGGAGTGCGGCGCCCGATGCGTGTGCCGGGCCGCCAGCGTGGCGGGCGGCTGGTGGAGACGATTGCCGGCGGCACCGTTACGGGGGGCGCCACGACGATGATGGGCCGACGCGGGCGGCGCGGCGGGTAACCGCCGGGGCGGCGCGGGCGATGACCGACACCCGGCACGTTCGTACCGCCGCCGACCGATACCGTGACCTGTCCGCCACCACGGCGGCGCGGGTGGACGATGCGCACCCGCTGGCGACGACGAGATACGGTGGTCGAAGTGCCCTGCGCGGCGCGCCTCGGTACGCGCACGGTCGCCGAGGGACGAATGCGTGGCGCCCTGAGACGCGGGGCGCGGCCTATCCGTCCACCACCACGGCCGACCCGTCCGAAGCGGCCCCCACCACCCAGGTTGATCCCGCCGCCTCCGATCCTGATCCGGAACTGCACCGTCTCGGGCCGCCCGGCCTTTTCTCCCGAGTCAGCCGAAATGACCGGGCGGAGCACGGTGGCGAACGCAGGAGCAGCGCCGGCCAGAAGGAGGACATAGGCTACCAGACAGGCGACCGTCATGGCCGAGCCGCCGCCATAGCGCCCACTCGGCGCGAGACTTCCGAGACGCGAAACCATCGCTCACTCCGTCGGCAAAACGAGCCCGACCAAGTCGCCCCTCGCCCTCAGCCGGGTGATGATCGCATTCTTTTCGTTTTCGGCAAGAGGCTTTTCCGAGATCCGGATGATGAAAGCCCCTCCCGGCTTCGGACCGCCGACGATCTCCGCGCCGAGACCGGCGAGCATCTCGGCGATCACGCCGGCGCCCGCCGCCGGCTTGAACTGGACCAGGAGCCGGGTGCCTTTCACAGCTGCCGGCGCCGCCGACCGCCCCGAGGCGGTCTCGTAGCCGGCAGACGGCTCGTTGCCGACGATCAGACCGATCGCGACCGCCTGAGCCAGGATCACGGTGGCGGCCGCCACCGTCGCCCACCGCACGGCGCTTGCCGTGGGCGCCGAGAAGAGGCTCGCCAGCCCCGTCCATAGGCCACGCGCCGCCGTGGCCCCAGCGGACTGCGGCTGCGCTCGTACCTGCTCCATCAGACGACCGAGCGCGCCGGCCGGCGCCGAAGGCAAGGCCTCGTTGGCTGCCGCCGTCTCGGCCATCTCTTCGCGCACCAACCCGAGTTGCCGCTCCATGTCGGGATGGCGCGCAATGTACTTCTCGACACGGCGCGCCTCCCCTTCGGTCAGCGTGCCGACCACGTACCAGGGCAGCAGCGCTTCGATCTCCTCGCGCTCGCTCAGTAGCTCATTTCCGTTCACGTTCGCGCTCATCGGCCTGCCTCATCTGCCGGTCGACCGGCCAACTGCATCCCAACCCCTCAGGGCCATCCACGATCCACTCCCGCCGCCTTCAACAGCTCGGAGAGCTTCTTGCGGGCGTAGAACATCCTCGTCTTGACCGTGTTCTCCGGTATCGACAGTACGCTGGCGGCTTCCGCCACCGACATCTCCTGGTAGTAGACGAGGTCGATGATCTCACGGTGATCGGTGCCAAGCCGCGCGATGCAGGCCCTGAGCAGTGCTCCCTTGTCCTGCTTCTGCAAGTCGACCTCAGGTGAATCGGCGTCGTCGGCGATCTGCTCGGCGACGCCCTCGTCGAGCCCCTCCTCGCGCCGCTTGCGCAACGCACTGATCGCCTTGTTGTGGGCGATGCCGAGAATCCAGCTCGACAGCGTCGAGCGGCCTTCGAAGCGATGGGCATAGCGCCAGACCTCCATGAACACCTCGTTCGTGAGCTCCTCCGCCATCGCCTCGGAGCGAACGAGCCGCAGGACGAAACGGAACACCCGCGTCTGGTGCCGACCGAACAGGGCCGCCAGCGCCGCCTGGTCGCGATCGCCGATGCGACGCATCAGGGCGGCATCGTCAGCCGAGACCTCGGTGCGGCGTGCTGCGCTCGTCTCGCTCATTCGTGATCTCTGTCGCTTCCGGGCTGCAATCGGTTCACACGCCGCCAGTTCGACCGCTCCGGCGCCCATCGGCCGCACAGTAACGCCTCATGGTCGTCGTCGGCTACCGGCCTCACGACATGCGCTCAGAGCTCCCACAACCACCGGCACATCGGCTCGTGAGCGCTACTACCTGAGAATTCTTGAACGTGAATCATGAGAATCGCATAAGTTCTGTAACGTAAAGCGAAAATAGGATTTACCATGAGCAATCTTCAATATGTTCTCGATCGTATCGAAGAAGGTGCCAAGGTTCGTCTCGCCATTGACTATTTCGGTCAGCATCTCGTCGTCGTGCCGCGCCGATGGCTGCCGGGCACGCGCAAGATCAAACTCGATCAGGAAGATGTCGCGGCCGTGGAGCGCGCCCTGCGAGGCCGTCGCGGTCAGTCCCGACGCTTGCCTCAGCCTGCGACAGCCGTTAGAAGCTGATCCCGTGCCTCGCATGTGCGTCGGCGCGCCCGCCGCGCGTTGCTTGCCCTGCGTCGCCAGATCCGTGCCGCAGTAGCTCAGGTGGTAGAGCAACGCATTCGTAATGCGTGGGTCGGGGGTTCGAGTCCCTTCTGCGGCACCACTTCCCTGGCTCTGCCGACGTATCGTCTTGCCAGCCGGATCCCTTTGCCTCCCGGTTCAGGACCTGCGATGAGCGCGCGCATCCTCGGCGGGGCGAAATCCACAATCTTGCCCACAGCCGAAACCGGCGCCGGGCATGCGACAGAAACGCCTACCCGACCTATCTGCGTGAGCATCAGCGACTGATGTCGTAGGCCGCCAGCGCCGCCATGTTGACGATGTCGGCATCCTTGGCGCCGAGCTGACAGATTTGGACGGAGTAATCGAGCCCGACCAGCATTGGACCGATGATCGTCGCCCCGCCGAGTTCTTTCAGCATCTTGGTCGATATCGACGCCGAATGGAACGCCGGCATGACCAGTACGTTGGCGGTGTCGGTCAAGCGGCAGAACGGATAGAGCTTCATCAGATCACGACTGAGAGCGACGTCGGCGGCCATCTCGCCGTCGTATTCGAAATCGACGCCACGCTGGTCCAGCAGCCCGACCGCCTCACGCACCCGGTCGGCCCGCTCGCCACGCGGCTGGCCGAAGGTCGAGTATGCGAGCAGGGCGACGCGCGGCTCGACGCCCAGCCGGCGGGCGACACGGGCGGCCTCCACCGCTATGTCGGCAAGTTCCTCGGCGTTCGGCATGTCGTGCACGCTGGTGTCGGCGATCAGCACCGTCCGGCCGCGACAGATCGCGAGCGAGATGCCGATCGGGGTGTGGCCTGACTTGATGTCCATCACCCGCCGTACATCGGCATACGCCGTCGTCCAGTTGCGCGTGACCCCGGTGACCATGGCGTCGGCGTGCCCGAGCGCCACCATGCAGGCGCCAAACACGTTGCGGTCGATATTGACCATGCGCTGACAGTCACGGCGCAGGTGGCCCTGGCGTTGCAAGCGCTCGTACAGGTGATCGACATACGCGGCATTGTTCGTCGACTCGCGTGCCGAGATCAGCTCGAAGCCATCGCGTAGGGGGATGCCGAGAGATTTGAACGCCGCCTTGATCACCTTTTCCCGTCCGACGAGGACCGGCTGCCCAAGACCGAGGCTGAGGAAGCTGTTGGCGGCACGGATCACCGCCTCGTCCTCTCCTTCTGCGAACACGACGCGCCGCGGCGTTTCTCGTACCTTGGCGAAAGTTGCCGAGAGCCAGCCGGCGATGGGATCCAGCCGGCCGGCCAGCCTCTCCTTGTAGGCGTCCATGTCGACGATCGGCTTCTGTGCGACGCCGGATTCGATCGCGGCCCGCGCGACCGCCAGCGGCACGTGGCTGATCAGGCGCGGATCGAACGGCGCCGGGATGATGTAATCCGGCCCGAACGTCGGCCGCCGCCCATGGAATGCCGCCGCCACCTCGTCCGGCACCTCCTGGCGGGCGAGGTCGGCGAGCGCACGCGCGGCCGCAATCTTCATTGCGTCGTTGATCGTCGAGGCGCGCACGTCGAGCGCGCCGCGGAAGATGAACGGGAAGCCGAGCACGTTGTTGATCTGGTTCGGGTAATCCGAGCGCCCTGTGGCCATGATGGCGTCGTCACGGACGGCAGCCACCTCCTCCGGCGTGATCTCGGGATCGGGATTGGCCATGGCGAAGATGATTGGCTTCGGCGCCATGGATCGCACCATCTCCGGCGTCATCGCGCCCTTCGCCGAGAGGCCGAAGAAACAGTCCGCGCCCTCGAGCGCTTCGGCCAGCGAGCGCGCCTTGGTCTTCGCGGCATAAGCCGACTTCCACTGGTTCATGCCCTCGGTGCGGCCTGCGTAGATCACGCCTTTGGTGTCACAGAGCGTGATGTTCTTTTTGGCGACGCCGAGCGCAACCAGGATGTCGAGCGAGGCGATGCCGGCGGCGCCTGCGCCATTGACCACGATCTTCAGCTTGCCGAGGTCGCGCCCGGTCAGGTGCGCGGCATTGATGAGGCCCGCCGCCGCGATGATCGCGGTGCCGTGCTGGTCGTCATGGAATACCGGGATCGGCAGCAGTTCCTTGAGCTTCTGCTCGATGATGAAACAGTCCGGCGCCTTGATGTCTTCGAGGTTGATGCCGCCGAACGTCGGGCCCAGGTAGCGCACGCAGTTTATGAAGGCGTCCACGTCCTGCGTGTCGACCAGCACGTCCATCGCGTCGATGTCGGCGAAGCGCTTGAACAGTGCACCCTTGCCCTCCATGACCGGCTTGGCCGCCTGTGCGCCGAGATTGCCGAGGCCGAGAATGGCTGTGCCGTTGGACACGACTGCGACCAGGTTGCCCTTGTTCGTGTAGTCGTAGGCAAGTGCAGGATCCTCGGCGATGGCCTGCACCGGAACAGCGACGCCGGGCGAATAGGCGAGCGAAAGATCGCGCTGCGTGGCGAGCGGCTTGGTCGGCGTGATCTCGAGCTTGCCGGGTTTGCCCTGCGCATGGAACTGCAGAGCTTCGGCGGCGGTGTAGCGGGCTTCGGCGAACTTGGTGGCCATGAGGTCCTGTATCGACGTGGTTTGGACGGACCGGCAGCATAGTGCCCAGCGGTCGCTGTGGACAACTCGACGGAGGAAGGGGTGGCCCATTGCGCTGTTGTCGCTGCGCTTCCGCCGTGTCTTAAAGCAGGTCCACCGCCGTCCGGAGGACACATGCCCCTGTTCACGCTCGCCGCACTGGAGGACGCCCACCGCCTCGTTGCGACACTCGTCCCCCCTACTCCGGCCTACGCTTGGCCGCTGCTCAAGGCCCGCACCGGCGTCGACGTCGTCGTCAAGCACGAGAACCACACGCCGGCCGGCGCCTTCAAGGTGCGCGGCGGCATCGTCTACCTCGATGAGTTGAAGCGGCAAGTCCAGTTACCGAAGGGCGTCGTCTCGGCGACGCGCGGCAACCATGGCCAGTCGGTCGCCATCGCCGCCACGCGCCATGGCATCCCGTCCGTGATCGTCGTGCCGGAGGGCAATTCGGTCGAGAAGAATGCCGCCATGAAGGCGTTCGGTGCCGAACTCGTCATAGCCGGCGCCGATTTCGACGAAAGCAGGCTTGTGGCCGCCCGTATCGCAGCGGAGCGCGAGTATCATTTCGTGCCCGCCTTCCACGTGGCCCTCGTGAAGGGCGTCGCAACCTATGCGCTCGAACTATTCATGGCGCACCCCGACCTCGCAACCGTCTACGTGCCGATCGGCATGGGCTCGGGAATTTCAGGGCTCATCACGGTCCGCGATCTCCTTGGTCTCGAGACCGAGATCGTCGGGGTCGTGGCAGATGCGGCGCCTGCCTACGCGCTTTCGCTGGAGGCCGGCCATCCGGTGAAAACCAACTCCGCCCGCACCTTCGCCGACGGCATGGCGTGTCGCGATCCCAGCCCCGAGGCCTTTGCTGTCATCAAGGCGGGCGCGGCACGCATCCTGCGGCTGGGCGAGGACGAGATCGCCGAGGCGATCCGCGTCTACTACACCGACACGCACAATCTGGCCGAGGGTGCCGGGGCGGCCCCGCTCGCTGGCCTCCTGCGCGAGCGCGCCCGCCTCCAACGCAAGAAGGCCGGCGTGATCCTGTGTGGTGGCAACATCGACGCGCCCGTGTTCGCCGAGGTGCTGGCCGGAAAGACGCCAAAGGTGTGAACAATCATTCCATCCGGCTTCACGGCGCAGGACACATTTCAGTCTCGAACTCCGCCGGCAGCACCACCTCCAGCACCTCGCAGTCGTCCGAGTAGTCGACCACGCGGTGACGGATGCCGGGCGGCTGGATTCACGACGAGCCGGCACCCATGGTGATCGGGCCGTGGCCCTCCATCTCGGTGGTGATCGAGCCTTTGAGCACGTAGACCATCTGGAACTCGACCGCGTGCGTGTGCCACTGGCGGACTTCATCGGTGCAGGGCGGCACGAAGCGGATGACGTGGGCGACAGCCGCACCACCGGTGGCGCCCGCAAAACCGAGGTCGCGGTAGCGGGCGTAGGGGCGCAGGCCGCCGGCCGCGAAGTCGTCGTCGCGAGGATGGCTGAAGGCGAAGCGCTGCTTCGGGCGTGTCGCGGCATCGGTCATGTGCGTCCTCCTGAAGTCTCATGAACCGGTCGGGGCGAAGCGTGATTGCTCACCGCCGGGTCCGGTCGTATAGGGTCGGCCATGAGCACCATCCTCGACAAGATCACCGCCTACAAGCTCGAAGAGGTGGCCGCCGCCAAGGCGCGCCTGCCGCTCGCCGCCATCGAGGAGACGGCGCGCGCCGCTCCGCCCGTCCGGCCATTTGCTGGCGCCCTTGCCGCCAAGCATGCGAACGGTCGGCACGCGCTGATCGCCGAGATCAAGAAGGCGTCGCCCTCGAAGGGGCTCATCAGAGCCGACTTCGATCCACCCGCGCTGGCGAGGGCATACGAGGCCGGCGGGGCGGCCTGCCTCTCCGTGCTGACGGACCGCCCGTCGTTCCAAGGTGCGCCGGAGTTCCTCACTGCCGCGCGCGCGGCGAGCAACCTGCCTGCTCTGCGCAAGGACTTCATGGTCGATACCTACCAGGTGCCGGAGGCGCGCGCATGGGGCGCAGACTGCATCCTGATCATCATGGCCGAGGTGGGCGACGGCCTCGCCGGTGAGCTTGCCGCAGCGGCGGATGCATGGGGTATGGACGCGATCGTCGAAGTTCACGACGAGCCCGAAATGGAACGTGCTCTTCAGCTCGACTGCTTGCTGATCGGCATCAACAACCGCAACCTGAAGACTTTCGAGACGACACTCGCGACCACCGAGCGGTTGGCGCCGATGGTACCAGCCGACCGCATCGTGATCGGCGAGAGCGGCATCCTCACCCACGCCGACGTCACACGGCTCGAGGCTGCGCGTGTCCGGACGTTCCTCGTCGGCGAGAGTCTGATGCGGCAGGACGACGTGACGGCGGCGACGCGGACACTGCTCGGTCTCGACGCCTGAACCTTGCGCCACCAATAGCAGCGTGAACTTCGATCATTTCTCGCTGTCAAGCCCTTGCCATCGAAGGTCCGATACGTATGGTGCAGGGCCGCATGTCGAGGGAGCCGGATCATGCGCCTGATTGTCCCGAGCCTTACCGCCATCGCGCTCGCGATCACGGGCTGCGCGCAGCAGCCGCTGCTGAGCGCCGGCACACCGCTCAACGGTCCGGCGACGGTTGCCGCGCCGCAGGTCGCCGGTTGGCAGAGTGGCACCGGCGAGGCAGCCCCGGCTGTCATGCCGGTCCCGGCAGAGGGGGGCGACCAGAGGCGGTCACGCGCCGGTCGGGTGCTGGCCGCCATTGCGCTGTCCCGCGTCACTGGCCGCAGCATCGACCCTGGCCGTCTCGTCACGCCCTGAAGGCAGCCAGTCAATCCTTGCGCGCCCGCTGGCCGAACAGTACGGCCTGCGCCGCCTTGTCGGTCGCCAGGTTCACCTTCGCGCGCTCCTCCTTTCCAACCGCGAGAGCACGCTCCGTCGCCGGTCGCGCGGCGATACGATCGAGCCAGGCGCGCATCAGCGGAAACTCGCTGATGTCCTGGCCCTGTCGCCCCCAGAGCCTGGCCCACGGAAAGATCGCCATGTCGGCGATCGAGTAGTCGCCGCAGACGAACTCGCGGCCGGCAAGCCTCTTCTCCAGTACGCCGTAGAGCCGATTGACCTCGTTGGTGTAACGGTCGACCGCGTAGCGGATCTGCTCGGGGGCGTAGTTGCGGAAATGGTGGCACTGGCCAGCCATCGGGCCGACGCCGCCCATCTGCCAGAACAGCCACTGGTCGACATCGACGCGGGCGCGCTCGTCGGCGGGGTAGAACTTGCCGGTCTTGCGGCCGAGGTACTGCAGGATGGCGCCGCTCTCGAACACGGAGATCGGCGTATTGCCCGGCCCGTCGGGGTCGACGATCGCCGGCATGCGGTTGTTGGGACTGATCGCCAGGAACTCCGGCTTGAACTGGTCGCCGGCGCCGATGTTGACGAAGCGGACCTCGTAAGGAAGGCCGGTCTCCTCGAGGAACAGCGTGATCTTCCAGCCGTTCGGCGTCGGCCAGTAGTGGAGCGCTATCGGTCGTTGGCCGGGGCTCATGTCGGGGCTCCTGTGATTGCCGCGCTGCGCGGTCGTCTCTTCCGGCAAGACTATCCGGCAACCGCCGGTATCGCCCATCACCTCGTCGTGAGGCTCACACCTCGTCCTCGGCGACCGCCTCGGACCAGGGCTGGGCCGGCTCCGTGGCGCCTTCGTTCATGCCGCCCTCGCGGGCGACGGCGGAGGCGATGGTGAAGGCGTTCGGGTAGCAGATCGGCTCGGCGAGCACGACGTCGTGGCGGGCGGCGAGCGTGTCGATGACCTCGTCGGACAGGCGATGGTCGGCGGCGACGCGCGGGGTGCCGGAGACGTCGATGCGCGGCGTGTGGAACGCGCGGTCGAGGTCGAAGCCGTACTCGGCGTTCATGGCGAGCAGCTGGAACACGGCAGGTATGATCTTGCGCCCACCGCAGCCGCCAATACCTATCGCACGTCCCCCCCCGGTCATGATCGCCGGTACGTAGTTGGAGAGCACGCGGCGGCCGGGCGCGATGGCGTTGGGGCCCCCCGGACGCGGATCGAACCAGTTGATGCCGTTGTTCATGAGAATGCCGGTCTCGGGCAGCAGGCAGCGCGCGCCGAACAGCGATAGAAGCGTCTGCGTGAGCGTGACGATGTTGCCGTCACGATCGATCACCGAGAGATGGGTGGTCGAAGTCGGTGCAGTGCGCTCTCCGGCATCTCCCATGGTGCGGAAGCGGGCCTCCCACGCAGACTTGAGCGCGTCGGCGTAGGCGAGGAACGCCGCGCCATCCGGCGCATCATGGATGTCGCGCCGGCAACCGGCGAGCACGCGGTAGGCGTGCGCGAGCGTCGGTCCGCCGTTGAGTTCGGGCAGCACGTGGATGGTGCGGTCGCGATAGGCGATTTCGAGTGGCGTGACGGCGCGCGCCTCGTAAGACGCGAGGTCGTGTTCGCTGAGGTAGCCGCCGAGTGCCTGCACCTCCCGTGCGATCGCGGCGGCGAGTGGCCCCCTGTAGAGCGCCGCCGCGCCGTCTTCGGCAAGGGTGCGCAGCGTTCGTGCCAGGGCAGGCGCAGGCAGCCGCCGCACGGGACGCGGCTCGACGGCGGCAGGCGGAACGGGCGGTGCGCCGCCCGGCAGGAACCGGTCGCGGCAGCCGGCATCACGCGCGAGATCGGCGAAGGCGCCGGCAATGATCATCATGGTGTGCCAGTCGACCACAGGGCCTTCCTCGGCGAGCGCGATCGCAGGCGACACCAGGCGACGCCAGTCGAGCCGGCCGAACGAGCGGTGCATCAGCGACAGCCCCGCCGGCTCGCTCGGCACCACGACGGCCTTGGCGCCAACGGTATTGCGGTTCTCCTTGACCCCGGGCCAACCGAACAGGTCGGCGTCCGGATCGCCGGCGAGCGGGAAATCCGCCGGATCGAGCGCCAGCGGCGAGCGGCCGCCGAAGTCGAAGGCGCTGACCTTGCCAGACCTGGCGTCGAGCACGAGGGCAGCGCCGACACCGCCGATGCCGCTCATCCAAGGCTCGGCGACGCCGACCGCGAAGGCGGTGGCGACAGCCGCGTCGACGGCGTGTCCGCCTTCCTTCAGCACGCGCGCTCCTACCTCGGAGGCGAAGCGGCACTGCGAGACGACGATGCCGCCTTTCGATTTCACAGCTGGCTTTCGGCTCTCGATGCGGCGCGATACGTTGGGCGACAGGGCGGAGGCGACGAGCGGCATTGGCGGGCTCCAGGCGGTGAGATGGGTCCGACCGCGAAGGGAGCAGGAATTTCCGGCAGCCGCAACGGGCCGGCAGGCGTTGCTCGTCTGCGTCAGGCGCCGTGGCCGCCGCCGTCAAGCACCTCCTCCAGGCGGCTCCTGATCGCGGCCTGCCGCGCGGGATCGAGCACTTTCTTCTGCGTCAGATCCGTGACGTAGAACACGTCGACAGCCTTTTCGCCGTAGGTCGTGATGTGGGCCGAGGTGATGTCTAGCGACAGGTCGGAGAGCGAGCTGGTCAGCTCGTAGAGCAGACCCGGCCGGTCGCGGCCCGCCACCTCGATCACGGTGAACTGGTCGGAGAGCGCGTTGCTGATCGAGACCTCCGGTGGCACCGTGAAGGCGCGGATGCGCGGCTCGGCCGGCTTTCGCGCCTTCAGAAGCGTCGCAAGCCTCACCTCCCCCTTCAGCACGCGCTCGATGGTCTGGGTGATGCGCCGCGCCCGCCGGCTCTCGTCTTCTTCGGCAGCGAACTCGCGCTCGATCAGGAACGTGTCGAGGGCCAGGCCGTCGCGCGTGGTCGAGATCTGTGCGCCGATGATGTTGGCGCCGGAGGCCGCGCAGCAGCCAGCGAACAGCGCGAGAAGGCGCGGATGGTTCGGCGCCAGCACGGCAAGCTCGGTGATGGCTGTGAAGGCATCCGAGGTGAACGAGGTCGCGAGCTTCGCGTTGTCGGTGCCGGTCTTGGCGACGAGGCGAGCGTGCTCGATCTGCTTCTGCGTGTCCGTTCTGAGCCAGTAGTCGGGGTAGTGCCGCTCGATGAAGGCCTCGACATCGGCCGACGGCCAATCGGCCAGCTTCTGGCGCAGTGCCGCCTTTGCCTCCTCGAGCCGTTCGGTCCGCGTCGCCTGCGTGTAGCCGCCGGTGAGCAGCGGCTCGGTCTCGTAGTAGAGCTGGCGCAGGAGCTGGCCCTTCCAGCCATTCCAGGTGCCCGGGCCGACGGCGCGTATGTCGGCGACGGTGAGCAGAAGCAGGAGCTTCAGCCGCTCGAGCGTCTGCACGGTCGTCGCGAAATCGCGGATCGTCTTGGGATCCGAAAGATCGCGGCTCTGGGCGACGTTGCTCATCGTCAGGTGATGTTCGACGAGCCAGGCGACGAGATCGGTTTCGGCCGGGGTAAGCCCGAGGCGAGGACAAAGCTCGCGAGCGATGCGGGCACCGACGATCGAATGGTCCTCGGCTCGCCCCTTGCCGATGTCGTGCAGGAAGGCAGCGACGTAGAGGGCGCGGCGGTTGGTGATCGTCGGCACGATCTCGGTCGAAAGCGGTAGCGTGGAGGCGAGTGCGCCATCCTCGATCGCGTTGAGCTCCCCGACGGTACGGATCAGGTGCTCGTCGACGGTGAAGTGATGATACATGTTGAACTGCATCATCGAGATGACGCTGCCGAACTCCGGGATGAAACGGCCGAGCACGCCGGCCTCGCTCATCCGACGCAGCGTCGCCTCGGGGCTTCGCCGGGCGGTGAGGATTTCGAGCAGGACGCGGTTGGCCTCGCGATCCTCGCGCAGCGACTCGTCGACGAGGCGGAGCGAGCGGCGGATCAGCCGCAACGCGTTCGGATGATAGTGCGTGCCGGTCTCCTGCCCCTGAAGAAAGAGACGGAGGATGTTGACCGGATCCCGCGAGAAGGCAGCGAGATCTGCGACATCGAGGCGCTCGTTCTCGATCTTGAAGTCGGTGCGTCGGCGCACCTGGCGGCGCATGGACCAAGTCAACGGGTTGAGCAGTGCGTTCAACCGCTGCGTCGACTTGAGCTGCTGGATCTCGAGGGCAGCGGAGAGCACGTTGGTCAGCTCGCCGACGTCCTTCGCGATGAGGAAGTAGTGCCGCATGAAACGTTCCACGGCCCTCAGGCCGGCGCGATCCTGGTAGTGCAGCCGCTCGGCCATCGCCTTCTGCACCTCGAAGGTGAGGCGCTCGTCCGCCCGGCCGGTGAGAAAATGCAGGTGGCAGCGCACGGTCCACAGGAAGTTTTCGCATCGGCGAAATGTGGCGAGTTCCTCTCCTGTGAATATCAGACCTTCCGCGCTCTCGGCGCGCGCAGAGGTATCGAGCGTGCGCCCGGTCATGTAGCGCGCGAGCCAGTGCAGCGTGTGCAGGTCGCGAAGACCGCCCTTGCCATCCTTGATGTTCGGCTCGACACGATAGCGGCTCTCGCCCGATCGCCGGTGACGGGCCTCACGCTCGGCCATCTTGGCGTCCGTGAAGGCACGCGCCGTGCCAGCCATCACCTCCGCGGCGAAACGGCGCTCGAGCTCACCGAAGAGACGCGCGTCGCCGAGGACCAGGCGCGCATCGATCAGAGACGTTCGGATCGTCATGTCGGCGTGGGCGTGCTTCAGGCACTGATCGACCGAGCGGGTCGCGTGACCGACCTTGAAGCCGAGGTCCCAGAGCAGATAGAGCATCGCCTCGACGACGCTTTCGCTCCACGGCGTCTGCCGGTACGGGAGCAGGAACAACAGGTCGATGTCGGAGCCGGGCGCGAGCAGGCCGCGGCCATAGCCACCGGTCGCCACGATCGCCATGCGCTCGGCATCCGAACTGTCGGTCGGCCGATAGACGTGGGCCGTCACATAGTCGTGGATGAGCGCGACCAGCGCGTCCTGGAAACGAGAGAGGCCAGCCGCGCATGCCCGTCCGTCGCGGTCGGCGACGAGATTGGCCTCGGCCTGCCGGCGGGCGGCGGCGACGAGCGCCTTGAGCCGCTCGAGCACCAGCGGGCGTGACTCGGTGGCACTGTCGCTCTGGCGAAAAAGTGCCGTGAGTTCGGCACGAAGTCCGCTCTCGTCGAAATAGGGGGGCAACGGGTTGGCAGCGGGAACCGCGGGCCGGGCGTCGAGGGGACTGTCCATGGACATCGCCTTACTCTCGCGTCGCGGCTGAGGCCAGCGCCTTCAGCCGATAGAGGAGGTCGAGCGCCTCGCGGGGGCTGAGCGCGTCGGGGCTGATGGCAGCAAATGCCTCCTCGAGCGGACCCGGCCCTGGCTGCTGCGCAAGACCACTCTTCGGACGCGCTGCGGCGAACAAAGGCAAATCGTCGAGGCTGTCGGTGACCCGGCGACCGCTCGCCTCGGCGTTCTCCAGCAGACGCAGCACCTCGCCGGCACGCGCAATGACAGGCGCCGGCAGGCCGGCGAGCTTGGCGACCTGCACACCGTAGGAGCGATCGGCCGCACCGGGTCGCACCTTGTGCAGGAAGACGATCTCGTCCTGCCACTCCTTGACCTCGACCGTGACGTTGGTCACGCCGTTCAGGCGTCCCGAGAGCGCGGTCAGTTCGTGGTAGTGGGTCGCAAACAGCGTGCGGCAGCCGAGGGACGCGTGCAGATGCTCGATGGTCGCCCAGGCGATCGAGAGGCCGTCGAAGGTCGCCGTGCCCCGGCCGATCTCGTCGAGGATGACGAGCGAGCGCTCCGTCGCGGTGTTGAGGATCGCTGCCGTCTCGACCATCTCGACCATGAAGGTCGAGCGACCGCGCGCGAGATCGTCCGACGCACCAACGCGCGAGTAGAGCCGGTCTACAATGCCGATATGGGCCCGCTCGGCTGGCACGAAGGAGCCCATCTGCGCCATGATGGCGATCAGCGCGTTCTGTCTCAGGTACGTCGATTTGCCGGCCATGTTGGGACCGGTGACGAGCCAGATGAAGCCGTCTGCGGCCTCGTCGAACCCCGGCGGTAGCGGTTGCTCCGCCGTGGCACGGCCGAGCACGCAATCGTTCGCTATGAAAGCGCCGGCGAGCGACCGCCGCAGCGCCTGCTCGACGACGGGATGGCGCCCTCCGACGATCTCGAAGGCGCGCGTGGCGTCGACCTCGGGGCGCACGTAGCCTTCGTCGGCTGCCAGCTCGGCGAGGCCGCCGAGGCAGTCGATCACGGCGAGGCTCGCGGCGACGCGCGACAGGGCGGCCTCTGCCGCAGCGACAGCGCGGGCGAGCTCGGCGAAGATCTCGAGCTCCAGCGCCAGCGCCCGCTCACCGGCCGAGGCGATGCGGCCTTCGATCTCGGCGAGTTCGTCGGTGGTGAACCGGGCGGCATTGGCCATCGTCTGGCGGTGGCGAAAGATGGCGGCGTTGGCACCTTCACCGAGCACGCGTGCGTGCTGCTGCGTGACCTCGACGAAATAGCCGAGAATGTTGTTGTGGCGCACCTTCAGGGTCTTCACGCCGGTCGCCTCGACGTAGCGCGCCTCCAGGGCGGCGAGCACCGCGCGACTGTCCTCCTTCAGGCGGCGCGCCTCGTCGAGCGCCGGCCTGAAACCTTCGCGCACGAAGCCGCCGTCGCGCTTCACGTGCGGCGGCGTCTCGATCAGAGCGTTGGCGAGGCTGCTGGCGAGATCGTCTGGGGCGGCCGCGAGCACCTCGCGCAGGCCGTCGAGTGCAGCCGGCAGCCCGATCGGTCCGGCCGCGTCCGCTAGAAGGCGGGCGACATCGAAGGCCACGGCGAGCCCGTCTCGTACGGCGACGAGATCGCGCGGCGAGCCACGATCGAGTGCAAGGCGTGAGACGGCACGCGCGATGTCCGGTGCCTGCCGCAGCGCATCACGCAGGCGCTCGCGCAGGAGATCATCGCCGAGAATAGCCGCTATCGCGTCGAGGCGGGCGTGGATCTCCGCGGCATCCGTCAATGGGCTGGCGATGCGATGCGCCAGCTCGCGCGCGCCTGGCCCCGTCACGGTCCGGTCCATGGCGGCGAGCAGCGTTCCCGCCCGCTCGCCCGTCGCCGAACGTACCAGTTCGAGGCTCGCCCGGCTCGCCGCGTCGATCGCCATCACTGCGCCGCGGCCGGCCCGTCGCGGCGGACGCACCACCGGCCGGTGACCGACCTGCGTCAGCTCCACGTATTTGAGCAGGGCCCCGATCGCGGCCAGCTCCGCCCGGCTGAAGGCGCCGTAGGCACCCAGATCAGCCGTGCCTAGAGCGGCCTTCAACATGCGCTCGCCGGCGAGGCTGTCGAACGTTGGGGTCGGCACCGGCGTCAGCGGCGCCGCGATCATCTGGAACGCCTGCGACAGCGTGCGCTCACCCGCCTGGGTGTCGCCGGCGATAATCTCCGCCGGGGCGAGGCGGGCCAGATCGCCGGCAAGGTCGGCAAGCGGCAACGTAGATATTTCGAATTCGCCGGTCGAGATATCGAGCGAGGCGAGAACGACGGTTGCCTGCTCATGCGCGGCGCCCGGCGAAAGGAATGCGGCGGTCAGGTAGTTCCGGGCACGCGCATCGAGCAAGGTGTCCTCGGTCAATGTGCCGGGCGTGACGAGGCGCACGACGTCGCGTCGGACGACCGCCTTGGAGCCTCGCTTTCTCGCCTCGGCGGGGTCCTCGAGCTGCTCGCAGACGGCGACGCGGTAGCCCTGGCGGATCAGGCGCTGGAGGTATTCGTCGGCGCGATGGATCGGCACGCCGCACATCGGGATGTCCTCGCCCAAGTGCTTGCCGCGCTTGGTCAGCACAATGCCGAGCGCTGCCGAGGCGGCGACCGCATCCTCGAAGAACAGCTCGTAGAAGTCGCCCATCCGGTACCACAGAAGACTGTCCGGATTTGCCGTCTTGATCTCGAGGAACTGTGCCATCGAGGGGGTGACGTCACCCTGTGCTGCAGCAGGCGACGGCTGAGCAGCACGTGTCCCGCCGGGCAAATCGTCCGTGTCCTTGCGCTTCGCCGCCATCGCACCCCACCTTCGAAGCGCACAGGCATAGCCGGCCGGCGCCAGGATGCAAGTGGCCGGGGGCACGCATCCGGAGACTGACGGAAGCGCGCCAACGTCCATTCATCCGGTCGCAATACGCACCGGCGAAACCGGCGTCATCGCCGCGCCTCACCGCACCTCGTACGCCACCGCCGCGCGTCCCGCTGGGCGAAACGGCTCCAACTTCGGTTTCGGAGGCTCCCGCACCAGTCGCCAGCGGCGGCGATAGCGCACGTAGCGGTTGCGCCGTGGCGCCCGTTTGATCAGCACTGGCGGCTCGCCCGCGAACGCCGCGAGGACGTAGGCCTGCCAGTTGCCAAGTACGGTAAAGCGCTGAAGCTCGTAATCGGGAGTGATGGCGAGCGGCGGACTGGCCACCGGATCGCAGATCGCAACGATGGTCTCGCGCCCCCTGTCGCGCGCGCGGAAGACGAAGTGAGCGGCTTCGCCCGGCAACTCCACCGGCACGCCCGCCGCCAACAGGTTGTGCCTCTGGAAGGCATTCGGGAATACGACGGTCGCAGCCCCGCTCCCATCGACGTTGATCACCGTGAGGTAACAGGCGCGATCGGCCACCGCGCGGATCACGACCGCTTCGCCGGGGCTGTAGACGGTCTTGTCGGTCCAGAGCGCGATCGCAGGCGGCGGGTCGCCGGCGAGTGGCCCGCTTGTCGCGGTGTCGGTTGACACTGCCTTGGCGGCAGGTGCCGACGGTGTGGCGGCCACCGTGACCACCGGCACCTCCTCGCCGAATGGCACGGACCAGTCGATGGTGGCGGCGAGTCGGTTCCAGGCTGCGCGATCAATCACGCCAACGCGCAGGCGTTGCGCGGCGACCAGCGACGTCCCCGTCACGCGCGCGAGGCGGCGGGCGAGCACTTCCTGCGCCTCGCCAGCCTCATGCGCGGCGCGGACGAGATCGACCGGCGAGGCGGCATTTCGCGCGGCCCGGCCGGGTTTGTCGCCCGTCAGCGCCTCCAGTGCGAGATCGGCGGCCATGAGCGGGCGCACGCTGGCCGTCTTCGCCATAACCGTTGCTCCCGCCAGCCGCCTCGCCAGCACCTCGGGCACGAGCGCATCGGCGATATGGTCCCATTCGGCAGCGTCAATCCCGAGCCGCGCAATGTCGATCGCGACCACGCGCCCACGTGTGCCCTCGACGTCACGCAAAAGCGGCCCCGCCACCGCCCCGCCGCGTGCGGCCAACCCGCGTATGAGGGCAGCGCGGATGTCCCGGTCGGACGACTGGGCCTTACATGCTCCGGCAGGTGCCAGCAGAGCGAGATAGCGTGTCCGGCGCGCAGTCGCCTCGTCCGTCGTCCAGAGGTCCGTTTCGAGAGCGCGCCGCAGGCGGCGAGCCGGCAGCGCCTCCTGTCTCGTCGTGCATTCCAGTGTGCCCTTTCCAGCCGCCTCGAGGGAGACGAGCCAGTCGCGCACGGCCTCGAGATCGCTTCGCGTCAGCGCGCCGAGAAGAGGCCCGCGCACTTCCTGCGCAGCGGCAGGCGACGGGGCTGCCGGCGTACCGACGTCGGCCCCGGGCGCGGCGAGCAGCGGCCAGTGCCGCTCGAGCATGACGTGATAGAGCCGCGATGCATCAGGCAGGCCGGGAACCACCCGCGCTCGGTCGCGCGCCAGACGGGCGAAGTCGAGGATATGATCGAGCCGGCCGCCGACGGCCGTGCCATCACGGCGCCCGGTCTGATGGCAGCGCGCACAGTGTGCGTCGAGAACCGCGTAGGCCTTGGCGGCGCGCGGAGCGGCGGGCGTCGACGGCGCCTCGCCGCTCCCCGCCGCGGCGGCGCCGAGCACCGCGCCGATCACCAGGCAGCAGCCCACGATCGAAAACGCTCCATGCGCGAGCCGAATGCCGGGACTGTCACCACCGAGCTTCGCCAAGCCGCTGCTCCACGCCCTCAATCAGCAACGCCAGAACCCACTGGCGGAGCGGCCGGACCATAGCCCCGCCGCACGCCGCCCGAAACCCTCATGCGCGCTCCGGCCCGCCTGCTGTTGCCGCCCTGCTGCCCTGCGACCGGCGGGCAGATTTCCGAGTGATCTCAGCCGGCCGGACGGCTATGGTCGCGCCAACCGGCAGGAGCGGCGTCATTCCGTCTCCCGCCACCACCCGACCCCAAATCCGAACAAGCGGAGCAGGCTTTCCATGCGCCATGGCGGCAAGATACTCATCGACCAGCTCGAGCGGCAGGGCGCGCAAACCGCTTTCACTGTGCCGGGCGAGAGCTTCCTCGCTGCGCTCGACGGCCTGCACGATACCAACCAGATCCGCACGATCATCTGCCGGCAGGAAGGTGGCGCCTCCATCATGGCGGAGGCCTGGGGCAAAATGACGGGCGAGCCCGGCGTCTGTTTCGTCACGCGCGGGCCTGGCGCCGCCAATGCGATGGCCGGGTTGCATATCGCCCAGCAGGATTCGACGCCGATGGTGATGTTCCTCGGGCTCCCGGGGGAGCGTCACGAGGACCGCGAGGCGTTCCAGGAGATCGAGACCAAGCAGTTATTCTCGTCGTTCGTCAAATGGTCAGCCGTCATTCGTTCCACCGCACGCATCCCGGAATACGTGAGCCGCGCCTACCATGTCGCCCGCTCCGGCCGCCCGGGTCCCGTCGTGCTCGGCCTGCCCGAGGACATGCTGTCGGCCAGGGCCGAAGCCATCGACAACGAGCCCGCGATGGTTGGCGAGGCCGCGCCACGCGCCGAGGCGATGGCCGCGGTCGCCGCCGCATTGGCCAAGGCGGAGCGACCAGTCGCCATCGTCGGCGGCCCGGGGTGGTCGGCGGACGTCAAGCGCCGCCTAGAGGCCGTCGCCGGCAAGCTCGGCCTCCCGGTCGCCGCCGCCTTCCGGTTCCAGGACTATTTCGACAACCGCCACCCCTGCTACGCGGGCCATGCCGGCATCGGCATCGAGGCAGGCCTGAAGGACGCGATTGTCAACGCCGATCTCATTGTTGCCATAGGCGCCCGCCTCGGCGAAATGACCACCTCCGGCTACACGCTGATCGACATCCCGAGCCCCAGACAGGCGCTGATCCACGTCCATCCCCAGCCGGACGAGATCGGCACGGTGTATCGCCCGGACGTCGCGGTCGCGTCGTCCGCGCGCGAGTTCGTGGCAGCGCTGGAAGGCCTCGCCATCTCTGCCAAGCCGCAGTGGCGCCAGCACGCCGAGCGGCTGCACGCCGGCTATCTCAAGAGCCTGGAGCCCGTCACCACACCCGGCGCAGTGCGTCTCGAGGAGGTCATCGGCCAACTGTCGCGGACACTGCCGGACGATGCCGTCATCACCAACGGCGCCGGCAACTACGCCGCCTTCGTGCACCGCTACTTCGCATACAAGGCCTGGCGTACGCAGCTGGCACCGACCTCAGGCTCGATGGGCTACGGTCTGCCCGCCGCCATCGCCGCAAAGCTCGCCGCCCCTGGGCGCACCGTCGTGAACTTCGCTGGCGACGGCTGCTTCATGATGACCGCGCAGGAGATGGCAACCGCCGTCCAGTACGGCCTCGACATCGTGACCATCGTCGCCAATAACGGCATGTACGGCACAATCCGCATGCACCAGGAGCGCCACTACCCGGGCCGCGTCGTCGGCACCAGCCTCGTCAACCCGGACTTCGCGATGTTCGCCCGGAGCTTCGGCGGTCACGGCGAGACGGTGGAGCGCACCGAGGACTTCGCCGCCGCCTTCGAGCGCGCGGTGGCCTCGCGCAAGCCGGCCATCATCGAGCTGAAAATCGATCCCGAGGCACTGAGCCCGCGCGCAACGCTCTCCGAGATCCGAGGCGGCAAGCGCTGAGGGTGCCCGCGGGAACCGGCCAGAGGTAAACAGCTGGTAAAATCAACCTTTCGTTCATTTAGCCTGAATTCAGGCCATGATCGACGACAAGGCTGACATCGGGTAAACAAGGATCATCGCGCAGCCGACCGGGAGCGCAACGGGGACTTCCCGCCCCACCGTTCCGGTCGGACGCTGCTCCGGAGCCGGTCCAGCCCCACACTGGCGCCGGCACAGACCGAGGAGCGACGCGCATCAGTTTTCCCGCCCCTTCTCCCGGGGCCAGCGCGCCGGCGCACAATCCGGCACCTGTTTCTCTGCAATGCTCCCCCGAAATGCAACTTCCCCCACCCGGCAACGGGTGGGGGTTCTCTTTTTTCGTCGGCATGCAACGTCGAAAGCCGCTGCCCGCTCACGCCTCGACGGGGAACTCGAGCGTGAAGTGATGCTCCTCGGCAAGCGTCTTGATGGCGCGCGCCATGTCGGCCTCGGAGAGCTGCGTCAGCGGCGGGCGCACCTCCGCCCAGGTCGGATCCTTACGATAATGGGCGATCAGCCCCTTCATCATCGGAATCATCTGGAACGACTGCACTGTCTTGCGCATCGCCGAGATATCGGCCTGAAGCTTGTCGGCATCGGGGCCCTTCCAATTGTCGAACAGCTGGCGCAGCTGGCGCGCTGAGATGTTCGCCGAGGCGGAAATCGTGCCGGCCGCGCCGCTGCGCAGCCCATCGAGCAGGTAGAGTTCGGCCCCAGGGAACAGTTCGAAGCCGGGAAACGCGTCGAGGATCGCCTTCATGTTCGACCAGTCGCCCGAAGAGTCCTTGAGCCCGACGACGATCTCGGGGAACTCCGACCGCAGGCGCTCGATGAGTGTCAGTGGGAAGCCGACCTGGGCGACCGGAGGGATGTGATAAAGATAGACCTTCAGCCGATCGTCGCCGATATCGTCGATGACATCGGCGAAATAGTTGAACAGGCCCTCCTCCGACGGGTTCTTGTAATAGAAGGGCGGCAGCATCAGCACGCCGCCGCAACCGAGACCGACGGCATGCTCGGTCAGGATCACCGTGTCGGTCAGCGAACAGGTGCCGGTGCCCGGCATCAGCTTGGCGGGGTCGATGCCGGCGTCGATCAGATCCTCGAGCAGCTCCATGCGTTCGTCGAGACCGAGCGAATTGGCCTCGCTCGTGGTGCCGAACGGCGCGAGCGCGGTGCAGCCGTCCTCGAGCAGCCACTCGGCGTGCTCGATGAAGCGGTCGGCGTCCGGTGCGCCATCATCGCCGAACGGTGTCAACACCGGCGCGATGACGCCCGAGAAATTGAACGTATCGGTCATAGTCGTCATCCCGCCTTGCTGAATTCCCTGCCACGTCGCTTGTCGCCTGCTGCGCCGCCGCGATCGCCGCCCGGCCTACACCTGCCCGTGCACAGCGTGCAAGTCCCGACTGGTGACCACATCCCCACGCGCTGCGATCAGGGCATCGGTATCGATGGCTGTGGGACCGGCACATGATAGCCCTTCTGCACCGCCGGCCGGCTGGCGATATCGACATACCACCGCTTCACATTGGGATAGCCGGAAAGATCGACCTCCTGCCACTCGAAGCGCGACACCCAGGGCCAGCAAGCCATGTCGGCGATCGAGTACTCGCCGGCGAGATAGCCGGCACTGGCCAGCCGCTTGTCGAGCACGCCGTAAAGGCGTCGCGCTTCATTGGAGTAGCGCTCCTCCGCGTAGGGCGCCTTGCCGCGGTTGTACTTCACGAAGTGGTGGACCTGGCCGAGCATCGGGCCGAGACCGCCCATCTGCCACATCAGCCACTCGATCGCGCGCCAGCGGCCTTCCGCCGACTTCGGCAGGAACCTGCCCGATTTTTCGGCGAGGTACATCAGGATCGCGCCCGACTCGAACAGCGTCTGGCCGGTGTCGCGGTCGACGATGGCGGGGATACGGTTGTTCGGGCTGATCTTCAGGAAATCCGGCTCGAACTGCTGGTTCTTGGTGATGTCGACGGTGTGCACAGTATATGGCGCGCCGATCTCCTCGAGCATGATGGAGACCTTTCGGCCGTTCGGCGTCGACCAGGTGTAGAGATCGATCATTGCGGGCGTTCCGATGATGAGGGGAGCTGAAGGTCTCAGGCTAAGCTAGTCGAAATCCAGCGGGCGACGCAACGTTCCCCGTCCTGCAGCACTGCGGATCAGATGAGCCGGGTTACGAGCACCCAGCCGGTGACGAACAACGGCGAGAGCACCGTCGAGACGACGACCGCGGTCGAGATGAACTCGCTCTCGTTCCTGTATTCGGCTGCAAAAATGGTGATCAGCACGCCGACCGGCGTCGCTGCGGCTACGACCAGCACTGCCGTGACGTCGTCGGCAAACCCCATGTAGCGGCACAGCAGCAGCGTCAGGGCCGGCGCCAGCAGGAACTTGAGGAAGAGACTCAACATTTGCGGACCCCACTCGAAGCGCGCGAATTTCGCCGCCGCGACCTGCGCGCCGAGCGTGTAGAGGGCCAGCGGCGTGAAGATCGAGCCGAGGAACTGCATCGGTTTGGCGACGACCACCGGCAACTCGATCTCGAGGCCGCGCAGCGCGATACCGAGCGCAACCGATGGGATCAGCGGCGTCTCGAAGGCGGTCCGGAGCTTCGCGAGCGGGCTCTGGCCTCCCGGCGCCAGCAGCCACACGCCGAGCGTCGTCACGAGGATCGACATCAGCGCCGTCAGCACCGATTGGTGCAGCAGGTACTCGGAGCCGAAAGCCAGTTGCGTGACCGGGATGCCGAAGAAGCCGACGTTGGCATAGGCCGTGGCCAGCCCCATCATCGGGCCGAGCGACGATCGCATCCCGAGCGCGATGACGATCAGCCAGCCAATCGGGATGAGGAACAAGAACTGCACGACGCCGACGTAGAACACCGGCCAGACGACGGAGAGCGGCTGATTGCCGGTCGCCAGGAAATGCACCAGGAACGCCGGCATGACGACGTAGACCTGGACGCGATTGAGCGTGCCGACGTCGAGCTTGAGACGCGGTTGCAGCAGATACCCCAGCGCCACCAGCGTGATGATCGGCAGCGTGACCGTGACGAGAATGTCGAGGAAGAGCGCCATAGGGCGGAAGAATGTTCCATCGCAGGAGAAGCCATGTCCCGGCCGTGAGCCGACCGAGTCGCCATCTCACGTAACTCAACACTCGCGTCGGGCATAATATCTGTCTGCCGGTGCGACCCCATGGCAGGCGCAGGAGAACGGATGGCAGATCACTTATGCGGCAGCAGGGTGGGTTGGCCCTTGTACCGACACCCGCCGCGTGGTCAACTTGGTCAAGACGTGGGGTCCGACGGCCGCCGCAGATTGGAGGGGACGCCCCCGCTGGACGCGCTCCCTCCGGGGAGCGGCGGACCTAACCCGAGGGCCTCACGTCTCAATTCCCCCGACAAGACGGCTCGTCTCCTGACCGCGCAGCGACTCAGGCCGGCGGCATACCGGTCACCGGATCGATCACCTCGCCGCCGATGAATCGGATCCGCCCGTGCACGAGCGCCACCAACTCGCCCGTCCGCTCGCTCGCGATACGCACGTCGTAGAGTCCGTTGCGACCCTTACGCCAAGCCTCGACGGTATCGCCGACGAGCCGGTCGCCGACCACGCCGGACGCGGTCCAGTGGATTTCGGCCGACGAGGACAGGCCCTTCTGGTTGGTGACGGCATTCGAGGTGAAGCCGAAGCAGAGATCGGCGAATGCGAACACCATTCCGCCGTGTGCCACCCCGTAGGTGTTGGAGACGGCGGGCGTGACCGGCATGACGAGCCGCGATGACGCCGTGCCGACCTCGACGATCTCGATCTCGAGCATCTTGAAGATCGGATTGACCGAAGCCATCCAGCGCATGACGGCGAGCGGGCTCGCCAGCCCGCCTGCCTCTCCCGTCCCTCGCCCCTGCTCCGCCGCCGCCACGATGCTTCAGCCCGTCTTCTTGTCGGCGTTGTTGAGGCGCGCGATGAGGCTCGAGGTATCCCAGCGCCCGCCGCCCATCTTCTGCACTTCAGAGTAGAACTGGTCGACGAGAGCGGCGACCGGCAGGCTGGCCCCGTTCTTTCTCGCCTCGGCCAGCGCGATGTCGAGATCCTTGCGCATCCAGTCGACGGCAAAGCCGAAGTCGAACTTGCCGTCGGACATCGTCTTCCAGCGGTTCTCCATCTGCCAGGAGCCAGCGGCCCCCTTCGAGATAGTCTCCATGACGGCCGGGATGTCGAGGCCCGCCTTCTGCGCCATGTGGACGCCCTCGGAGAGGCCCTGCACGAGGCCGGCGATGCAGATCTGATTGACCATCTTGGTGATCTGGCCGGCGCCCGGTGCACCGATCAGCGTGACCATGCGGGCGTAGTGGTCGATAATGGGCTTGGCCTTGTCGAACGTGGTCTTGTCGCCGCCGACCATCACCGTCAACACGCCGTTCTGGGCGCCGGCCTGGCCGCCGGAGACTGGCGCGTCAAGGAAGCCGAAGCCGGCAGCGGTGGCGGCGGCGTGCAACTCGCGCGCGACGATGGCTGAAGCCGTGGTGTTGTCGATGAACACCGCGCCCTTTGTCATGCCGTGGAAGGCGCCGTCCTTGGCGGTGGTGACCGATCTGAGGTCGTCGTCGTTGCCGACGCAGGAGAACACGAACTCGGCGCCACTCGCCGCCTCGGCCGGGGTCTTCGCGACGCGGCCCGTACCGTGCTCCTTGACCCAGGCTTCAGCCTTGGCGGTATTACGGTTGTAGACGGTCAGCTCATGGCCGCCCTTCTTCAGGATGTGCCCGGCCATCGGGTAGCCCATGACGCCAAGCCCGATCCATGCCACCTTGGCCATGCTCGTCTCCCTTCGCGGTGTGAGTGAGAGTATCGACGGTCGTCGTTGCGCGGCGCCGGCCCATCGCCGTGCCGCTACGGGCAGGAGCCCTTGCGATGCGTCATACCGGCTCGCCGGCCTGCTCGACAAGTCGCGCGGCTGCGGACGCGGTGTCTCGCGCGCATAGGCGCTCTGCGCCGGCACGACGGCTCGGCCTCGTTCGTGGGTCCTGCGGATTATCGCGAAAATGCGGCGGCGGCGGACGCCATCTTTAGCATCTTGGGAAAAATCACTTCACGAAACGATCATAATGAAGCCGGGTCGCGTCTCGACTATATCTCGGCTCGTCCGCCCGCGCCGCTCGATGTCCCGACGGCCCTTTCCGGAGGTCCGCCCGCATGAACATGAAACTCAACCGCCGCAGCTTCTTCGGTGTCGCCGCCGTATCGCCCATGTCCGCCAAGGAGATCGCCCGGAAGGTGGTCGAGGAGGCGCAGATGTCGGCTTCCGGCATCTCCTACTATTCCGACAGCATCTACACCGGCGTTCCGGTGTCGGACGACCCGACGCCGACGATGAAAAGCCTGTGGGACGTGTTCAAGGAGGTCGGCGTCCCGGAGTGGAAGCGCGACGACCTGCGCGAGGACGCCAAGCGCAACCGCACGCTCGATCCGGACATCGCCGGCATGAAGAGCGTCTCGCTCAACATGAAGATGCAGATGCAGTGGGAGCGCAACTACGAGCGCCTCGTCCAGCGCGCCATCGAGCAGCAGCAGATGGCCCGCGACAAGCGCAAGTGGTTCGATTCGAACCCGAACGTGTCCGAGTACTGACTCGGGCAGCACACTGCCGCCGCCGATCGACGGGACCCGCGCCGCAAGGCGCGGGTTCTCGCTTCCGACACCGCGATGCGGCGCCGCCCTACCCCTCCGCCCTCGTTGCACCACCGGAGATCGCCGCCTGCGCCGCCGCCAAACGCGCCACCGGCACACGGTAGGGCGAGCATGACACGTAGGCGAGCCCCACCTCGTGGCAGAACGCCACCGAGGCCGGATCGCCGCCGTGCTCGCCGCAGATGCCGAGCTTGATGTCGGGACGCACGGCACGGCCTTTCTCGCAGCCGATCCGCATCAGCGCACCGACGCCGTCGATATCCATGGAGACGAACGGATCGACCTCGAAGATGCCGCTAGACGTGTAGTTCTGCAGGATCGGCGCGGCGTCGTCCCTGCTGAGGCCGAGGCAGGTCTGCGTCAGGTCGTTGGTGCCGAACGAGAAGAATTGGGCGCCCGTCTCCCCTTTCGCGATCTCGTCAGCACGGAGGCAGGCGCGCGGCAGCTCGATCATGGTGCCGATCTGGTAGTCGAGCGTGGCGCCCGTCTCGGCCTCGACGGCGCGCGCGGTGGCGCGGATAACATCAGCGAGAATGTCGTATTCCTTGCGATAGGCAACGAGCGGGATCATCACCTCGGGCACCACCGGCTTCGCCGTGCGCTTCGCCGCATTCACCGCCGCCTCGAAGATGGCGCGCGCCTGCATCTCGGTTATCTCGGGATAGCGGATGGCGAGGCGGCAGCCACGGAAGCCGAGCATGGGGTTGAACTCGGCGAGTTCGGCGACGCGTTCCTTCAGGCGCTTGACCGGCACGCCGAGCGCCCTGGCGACGGCCTCCGCTTCGTCGTCCTGGTGAGGCAGGAACTCGTGCAGCGGCGGGTCGAGCAGGCGGATCGTCACCGGCAGGCCGGCCATGATCTCGAACAGGTCCTCGAAGTCCTTGCGCTGCATCGGCAGGATCTTGGCCAACGCCGCCTTGCGGCCCTCGACATCCTCCGCACAGATCATCTCGCGCATGGCCAGGATGCGATCCTCGTCGAAGAACATGTGCTCGGTGCGGCAGAGGCCGATGCCTTCCGCGCCGAAATCGCGCGCCTGGCGCGCGTCGCGCGGGGTGTCGGCGTTCGTGCGCACCTTGAGTGTGCGCGCCGCATCGGCCCAGCCCATCAACTTGCCGAAATCGCCCGACAGCTCCGGTTGGCGCATCTTAACGCGACCGTCGAGCACCTCACCGGTCGCCCCGTCGATGGTGATCACGTCACCCTTCTTGAAGACGCGGCCCATCACCGTCATCGTCTCGGCCTTGTAATCGATCCTGAGCGAGCCTGCGCCCGATACGCAGGGCCTGCCCATCCCGCGGGCGACCACCGCCGCGTGGCTCGTCATGCCGCCGCGCGTGGTGAGAATGCCCGCGGCGGCGTGCATGCCGTGGATATCTTCCGGGCTGGTCTCGATCCTGACCAGAATGACCTCTCGACCGTCCCGCTTCAGGGTTTCCGCCTCGTCGGAGGAGAATACGATCTCGCCCGATGCGGCTCCGGGCGAGGCCGGCAGTCCAGTGGCGACGAGCTTCTTCTCGGCGTCCGGGTCGATGGTCGGGTGCAGCAGCTGGTCGAGCGCGGCGGCATCGATGCGCATCACCGCCTCGCTCTCGCTTATGGTGCCCTCCTCGACCAGGTCGACGGCGATCTTCAGTGCGGCCGCCGTGGTGCGTTTGCCGTTCCGCGTCTGCAGCATCCAGAGCTTGCCGTCCTGGATCGTGAACTCGATGTCCTGCATGTCGCGGTAGCGCTTCTCGAGCCGCTCGAACACGGTGACCAGCTCGCGGAAGGTCTCGGGCATCAGAGCTTCCAGCGACGGCATGGTCTCGCCGGCCTCGATACGGGCGGCTTCCGTCAGCGGCTGCGGCGTGCGGATGCCGGCGACAACGTCCTCGCCCTGCGCATTGACCAGGAACTCGCCGTAGATCTGGCGCGCTCCGGTCGACGGATTGCGGGTGAAGGCGACGCCGGTCGCGCTGGTCTCGCCCATGTTGCCGAACACCATGGCCTGCACGTTCACCGCCGTACCCCAGTCGTCGGGGATCGCGTGCAGCCGGCGATAGGTCACCGCGCGCTGATTGTACCAGGAGCCGAACACCGCTGAAATGGCGCCCCACAGCTGGGCCTTGATATCCTGCGGGAAGGGGTGGCCGGTCTCGCGCGCGACGGCCTCCTTGTATTCGCCGATCACCTCCCGCCAGTCGTCGGCGCCGAGATCGGTATCCGCCGAAACCCCTCCGAGGTTCTTGTGGCTGTCGAGGATATCCTCGAACACGCCGTGGTCGACGCCGAGCACGACGTCCGAATACATCTGGATGAACCGGCGATAGCTGTCGTAGGCGAAGCGCCTGTCGCCTGCGCGCGTGGCGAGGCCCTCGACGGTTTCGTCGTTGAGGCCGAGATTGAGGATGGTGTCCATCATGCCCGGCATTGAGGCCCGCGCGCCGGATCGCACCGAGACGAGCAGCGGATTGGCGGCGTCGCCGAACGTGGCGCCGACCTTGGAACCGACCTCGGCGAGTGCCGCCTCGGCCTCGGCCATGAGCCCGTCCGGCAGCTTGCGCGCGTTGTCGTAATAGGCGAGACAGACCTCGGTCGTGATCGTGAAACCGGGCGGCACCGGCAGCCCGAGACTTGCCATTTCCGCGAGGTTGGCACCTTTGCCGCCGAGCAGGTTGCGATCCGAGGCCGATCCTTCGCTGCGACCAGTGCCGAACACGTAGACGCGCTTCTCGGTGCTCTTCTGTGTGCTCGTCATGTTGTGGCTCCTCGTGGCCGGTCGGCTTACGAACGGCGGCCCCGCTCATTCGTTGCGAATCACGTCGCGCGCCAATCTACGCGCGCCGCATACCAAGCGCCGTCGCCGACCAAAGGCAATAAGGCTTTGTGACATATCGCACCGGATCAACAGCGTCCGGTCAATCGCTGAACCGGCGCGGGAGGCCATTGCATTTCCCGGGTGCATTCCGCTTATTTCGAAGCACTTTTGCGCGCCGCTCTATCCCACCCGCTAACGGATCCCCCGATGACAGACAAGTTGCCCGCCGTCCTCAAGGCCCTCGACGCGTCACGCGAGGCCGCTCTCGAACGCCTATTCGCGCTCCTCAAGATCGATTCGATTTCCACCGACCCGGCCTACGCAAAGAGCTGTCGCAAGGCCGCAGAGTGGTGCGCCGCCGAGCTTCGCGACATCGGCTTTCACGAGGCGAAGGTGGTCGATACCGCCGGCCATCCGATGGTCGTCGGCCACGACCGCGAGAAGTTGCCCAAGGGCACGCCGCACGTCCTCTTCTACGGCCATTACGACGTGCAGCCGCCGGATCCCCTCGCGCTGTGGAAGACGCCGCCGTTCGAGCCGCGCCTCGCCACAGAGAAAGGCAACGGGCAGGTGATCGTCGCGCGCGGAGCGCAGGACAACAAGGGCCAGCTGTCGACGTTCCTCGAGGCCGCACGGGCCTGGAAAGAGGTCGCAGGTGAGTTGCCGGTCGCCGTATCCGTGCTGCTCGAGGGCGAGGAGGAATGCGGCAGTCCGAGCTTGCCGGGCTTTCTCAGGAAGCACGGCAAGGGAATAAGAGCCGACCTCGTGCTCGTCTGCGACACGGGTCAATGGGACAAGGACACGCCTGCCATCACCACGCAGTTGCGCGGCCTCGCCGGCCTCGAGGTGAGGATCAGAGCGGCCTCCCGCGACCTGCACTCGGGCCTCTATGGCGGGGCCGCGGCCAACCCTATCCGCGTGCTCGCCGCGATCATCGGCCAACTGCACGACGGCCAGGGTCGCGTGACGGCTCCGGGCTTCTATGACGGCATCGTCAAGCCGTCGGCGCGGCAACTAAAGCAGTGGCGCGAACTCGATTTCGACGAGGCGGCGTTTCTCGGCGAAGTCGGACTTGCAGTGCCGGCCGGTGAGAAGCGTTATTCCGTGCTGGAGCAGATCTGGGCGCGACCGACCTGCGAATTCAACGGTATCACAGGCGGCTATCAGGGCGTCGGCACCAAGACGGTGATTCCATCGGAAGCCTCGGTGAAGATCACCTGCCGCCTCGTGCCGGGCCAGGATCCGGACCACGTCATCAAAGGGCTCGTCGACTTCTTCAAGGCCCGCCTGCCGGCCGACTGCAGCGCCGAATTCAAGGGCGAGCGCGGCAGTCCCGCGATCGCCTTCGATCAGAACGCGCCCCATTTCGCCCGCGCGGCGAAGGCACTGGAGGCCGAATGGGGCAAGCCACCTGCCCTGATGGCGCTCGGCGGCTCGATCCCGATCGTGAAATCCTTCAAGGACGTGCTCGGGATGGACAGCCTGCTCATCGGCTTCGGGCTCGACGACGACCGCATTCACTCGCCCAACGAGAAATACAACGTCGCAAGTTTCAGGAAGGGTGCGCGCAGCTGGGCGCGCATTCTGGCCGCACTTGCTGAGCGTTGAGAGCGGTCGCCGGCGCGCGCCTCATGTAGCCCGCTCGGGGCCTGCAACCGCAAGGCCCACGCGTGCGAGGTCGACCGGCTTCTCGAACCGTTCGACCGATCCGAAGCGCGGCGGGATCACCGATTGGTCGTAGCCCGTCGTGAACACGAACCGCACGCCCCGCGCGAGCAGGGCGTCGGCGACCGGATAGGCCGCCTCGCCGCGCAGGTCGAGGTCGACGACGGCCGCATCGAAGGGCTCGCCACCGGCGACGAATTGCAGGGCCTGGGACAGCGATGCGGCATGGCCGACGACGATCGCGCCGGCCTGCTCGAAGTGCATCCGCATATCGAGTGCGAGCAGGAAGTCGTCCTCGACCAGCAGGACGCGCAGGCCTTTCAGCGGTCCCTCGATCACGCAAACCTATCCTTTCCAGTCACCGTCAACCGTGTCGTCTGGCCGACAGTTGACGTCCAACCCCTTCGCACGGCGGGGCGGAACGCCATCTTACGTCTCTAATGATGATTGAACGGCAGCGCAGTGGCGAACCAGTCGGCTGCGCGACTCCACTCGGCCGGCATCGCCACGGTCGTCCCGTCGAGCGATACCATTGGCCCGGAGCCCCCGGAGCGGCTCCCTGTCGAGACGGCACGCCAGTCGTACGACGTCGGCCGCGCTGCGACGGTCATAGCAACCCATAACGCGGGAGACAGGACGGTGTTCCCGCAAATGGCGGGTGCCACCGTGGATGCCGCGACATGAGAGCTTTGCGGGGATGCCGCGCATCCGCCACCCTTGACGATCGGCCACCGGTTGGCGACCAACAGTGAAAGCGCGGTGACTGCGCACCGGCAGGAACAAGTGAGGCACAGGGTGGAAACGTTCGACTACGTCATCGTCGGCGCCGGCTCGGCCGGCTGCGTGCTGGCGAACCGGCTCTCCGAAGACGAGGGCACGACCGTGTGCGTTCTGGAGGCCGGACCCGGCGATTGGCACCCCTACATTCACATCCCCGCCGGGTTCATAAAGACCTTCTACAACAAGTCCATCAACTGGGCCTACGAGATGGAGCCCTCCGAGTGGACCGGCGGGCGGCGCATCTACGCACCGCGTGGCAAGACGCTCGGCGGCTCGTCGTCGATCAACGGCCACGTCTACAACCGTGGCCAGCGCGGCGACTTCGACACCTGGGCGCAGTTCGGCAATCGCGGCTGGGGCTATGCCGACGTGCTCCCCTACTTCAAGCGCATCGAGACACGCATCGGCGGCGGCGACCTGCGCTTCGCCGGTCAGGACGGCCCGCTGAAAGTCACCTATTCGCCGTGGACGCACATCCTGTGCGAGGCGTTCATGGACGGCTGCGCCACGCTCGGCATTCCGCGCAACCCGGACTACAACGGCGAGATGCAGGAGGGTGTGTCCTACACGCACCGCGCCATCCATCGCGGTCTGCGCATGTCGTCGGCCAAGGCGTTCCTGCATCCGGTCAAGCACCGAAAGAATCTCGCGATCCGCACCAGGGCGCATTCGACCGGCCTCGTGTTCGAGGCGAGACGCTGCGTCGGCGTTGCCTATGCCAGGGGCGGGCGCGGCGGCGATCGCGTGGAGGTGAGGGCGCGCCGTGAGGTGATCCTCGCCGGCGGCACGTTCAACTCTCCGATGCTGCTGCAGCTCTCCGGTATCGGCGCTCCGGAGGTGCTCGCCGAGCGGGGCATCTCGGTGCGCCATGCACTACCCGGCGTCGGCGAGAACCTGCGCGACCACTACGCGCCGCGCTTCACCTGCCGCGTGAAAGGCGCCGAGACCATCAATGAGCGGGTCAACGGCCTGAAACTCGCGGAGGAGGTGGTGAAGTGGGCGATCGGCAAGCCATCGATCCTCGCCGTGCCGCCGACCGTCGTCTATGCCTTCTGGCACTCGGGCGAAACGGCCGAGAGCTCGGACATCCAGCTCACGTTCACGCCGGCGACGTACAAGGAAGGCGTGCAGGGCCAGCTCGAGCGTGAGCCGGGCTTCACGGTCGCCTCCTGGCAACAGCGGCCGGAGAGCCGCGGCTACGTGCGGGTTCGCTCGCAGGACCCGTTCGCCGCGCCGCTCATCCAGCCGAACTACCTCGCCGAGGAGATCGACAGGCGCGTGCTGCTCGCCGCCATGAAGCTCGCCCGCAGGCTGATGCACACCGAGCCGCTGAGGCCTTACGTCGAATATGAGGACTTCCCCGGCCCCAAGGTCCAGTCGGACGACGAGCTGATGGGTGCGGCCCGCCAGCGCGGCACCACCACGTTCCACCCGATGGGCACGTGCAAGATGGGGCCTTCGTCCGACCGGCTCGCCGTTGTCGACGACCAGCTGCGTGTGCACGGCATCGAGGGGCTGCGCGTCGCCGACGCCTCGATCATGCCGACGATGCTGTCGGCCAACCTCAATGCGGCGAGCATCATGATCGGCGACAAGGCCTCCGACCTGATCCGCGGCAAGCCGCCGCTCGAGGCAGCGCGGGTGTGACAACGGCTGCGCCAGTCATCGCGACGCGCGCGGTGCGACAGAACGTGGCGATGCCCAGGTCGATTTTCCTGAGATGATGATGGGGTGGGCCATCGCGAAAGAGAGGCCTTGCCTCCGCCGGTCCCGCATTCGGTGGCCGTCCGACGCAGGCGCGCTGCCCGTCCTCGCTTCACCCATTTGCATCCAGCCCCCATACCACCTAAACACCCTCGGACCCTGCGCGGCGCGCCTCGCTGGCCCGCTCCACCCCGTACGCCTCACGAGCCCCCTCGATGCCCGCTTCCGCCCTGATGAACGTGATGATCGGCGCCGCGCGCAAGGCGGGCCGCTCGCTCGCCCGCGACTTCGGCGAGGTCGCCCAATTGCAGGTCTCGGTGAAGGGGCCGGCAAACTTCGTCTCCAGCGCCGACCACAAGGCCGAGCAGGTGATCTTTGCCGAACTCTCCAAGGCACGTCCGGGCTACGGCTTCCTGATGGAGGAGCGCGGCCTCGTCGAAGGTGTCGACCAGACCCACCGCTGGATCGTCGACCCGCTCGACGGCACCACCAACTTCCTGCACGCGATCCCGCTGTTCTGCATCTCGATCGGCCTCGAGCGCGAGGGCCAGCTCGTCGCTGGTGTTATCTACGCGCCAATCCTGGACGAGTTGTATACGGCAGAAAAAGGCAAGGGAGCGTTCCTGAATGACCGCCGGCTGCGCGTCTCCGCTCGCCGCGACATCGGCGACGCGGTGGTCGCGACCGGCATTCCCCATCGCGGACGCAGCGGCCACGAAGCGTTTCAGCGCGAGCTGAAGGCCACCATGCCGGCGGTCGCCGGCATCCGGCGCACCGGCTCGGCTGCGCTCGACCTCGCATGGACCGCCGCCGGCCGCTTTGACGCCTACTGGGAGCACAGCATCCAAGCCTGGGACATGGCTGCCGGTATCGTCATCGTACGAGAGGCCGGCGGCCTCGTCTCCGATGCCGAAGGCAAGGGCGAGATGCTCGAGACCGGCAGCGTGGTGGCCGCGACACCTGCCATTCACAAGCCGCTGCTCGGCCTCCTCGGAGGCGCTGCAAACGGTTGAGGCGCCGGTCCGGCTGCGGCGGTTTTGCGATCGGGCATGAAGTTGCCGGTTTCTCTCGCTAACCTTGACGGGTAATGTTCCCGTCGAGCCCTCCGGGGCGCCGAGGTCGCGTGGGCGCGTGCCGGCGACGGCCGACTGCGGATGAGGACACGCATGGCCAGAAAGCGCGGCCCCGAAAAGGCCCTGACGCTGCATCGCTCGCTGTCGACGCCGGCGGTCTATCTGCTGCGCATGGTGGTGTTCCTGGCGCTCGTCGGGCTCATCGCGGCGATCCTGATCCCGACGCTGAAGGCGGCCTTCATGGCCAATCCCGCGCTCAACGGGCTGATCCTGTTCACGCTCGGCGTCGGCATCATATACGCATTCTGGCAGTGCCTCAGGCTCTATCCCGAGATCCGCTGGGTCAACGCGTTCCGCATCGCCGACCCCGGCCTCGCCATCGGGCATCGGCCGGTGCTGCTTGCGCCGATGGCTACCATGCTGCGCGACCGCACCGGCGCGTTGTCCCTGTCGACGGCCTCGATGCGCTCGATCATGGATTCGATCGCCTCCCGCCTCGACGAGGCGCGCGACACCGGAAGATACATGGTCGGCGTGCTGGTGTTCCTCGGCCTGCTCGGCACCTTCTGGGGCCTGCTCGACACGATCCAGTCGGTCGGCAAGACGATTGCCGCACTCGACACCAAGGTCGCCGATAGCGCCATCCTGTTCGACGACCTGAAGACCGGCCTCGCGGCGCCGCTGCGCGGCATGGGCACGGCGTTCGCCTCCTCGCTGTTCGGCTTGTCGGGGTCGCTGGTGCTCGGCTTTCTGGAGTTGCAGGCCAACCAGTCGCACAACCGCTTCTACAACGAGCTCGAGGAATGGCTGTCCGGCATCACGGAGCTGACGCCGGGCGCGAGCGGCGACGTGGCGACGCGCCAGATCGCCTCGGCGATGTACGAGGTGCAGCGTGCGCTGGCGACCGTCGCCGAGCGTCTCGAGGCCTCCGACAGCGGCACAGGTTCCGGCAGCAGCGCCGAGATCCGCCAGCTCGCCGGCGGCATCAGCGAGGTGCTCGACCAGATGCGGCGCGAGCAGGACGTGGTGCGCCGCTGGGTCGACGAGCAGACGGCGCAGCAGAACGAGCTGATGCGCACCCTGCAGAACCTGATCGAAGAGAAGCGCGAGAGGCTCTGATCCATGGCACGGGCGCGCGGACGCGGTCGCGGCGGCGAGCACGGCGAGTTCTGGCCGGGCTATGTCGACGTGCTGTCGACGCTGCTCCTGGTGTTCACCTTCCTGCTCTCGGTGTTCATGCTGGCACAGTACTTCGTGAGCCAGGAGAGCTCGGGCAAGGACAATGCGCTGCGCCGCCTGACGCGCCAGATCTCGGAATTGACCAGCCTGCTGTCGCTCGAGCAAGGCCGCTCCAAGACCGCCGCCGACGAACTGGCCACACTGCAGGCGACGCTCGCCAGCCTCCGCCTCGACAACGATCGCCTGACCGGCGAAGCGCGCGCCGCCGCCGACCGGGCGAAGGCCGCCGAGAGCACCGCCCAGGGCCTCGGCGCCAAGGTTGACGAACAGCAGAAGGTCTCCGGCGAAGCGCTCGCCAAGGTCGATCTGCTCAATCAGCAACTGCTTGCGCTGCGCCGGCAGATCGCCGCACTCAACGAGGCGCTGGAAGCCTCCGAGAAGAAGGATCAGGCGGCCCAGGACCGGATCAAGGACCTCGGCACGCGGCTCAATGCGGCGCTCGCCCGCCAGGTGCAGGAGCTGCAACGCTACCGCTCCGACTTCTTCGGACGGCTGCGCGAGCTGCTCGCAGGCCGCAAGGACATCCGCGTCGTCGGCGACCGCTTCGTCTTCCAATCGGAGGTGCTGTTCACGTCGGGCCAGGCCGATATGAGCGTGGAGGGGCTGGCCGCCATGGACCAGATCGCGCGCGCCATCGTCGAAGTCGCCAATGCGATACCAAAGGAGATCGATTGGGCGCTGCAGGTCGACGGGCACACCGACATCCGCCCGATCGCGAGCGCACAATTCCCGTCGAACTGGGAGCTTTCGACGGCGCGCGCGATTTCGGTCGTGCGTTACCTCGCATCACGTGGCGTGCCGCCTAGTCGGCTGGTCGCCGCTGGCCATGGCGAGTTCCAGCCGCTGGAGGAAGGAAACACGGAAGAGATCCTGCGCCGCAATCGCCGCATCGAACTCAAGTTGACGAACCGGTGAGAGGCGCACCTATCGCGGGGTTCGAACAGAGCGAATTCAATGCACCGGGCGGAAGCGGCAAGCCCCTCAATGCAACACCGGCCCCTTGAGCAGCTTGCGGCGATCGGTCGATCTGACGGTGAAGGTACGGCTTTTGCCGTCGCGATAGACGGTCAGCGGAACGTCGACACCGGCCGTGCCGAGCGCCCAATAAGCCCGATAGAACTCCTTCAGCTCCTCGACCTTGCGGCCAGCGGCATCGAGCACGATGTCGCCGGGCTTCAGGCCGGCGGCTGCAGCCGGGCTCCGCTCGGCGACGGACACGATGACGACACGGCCGCCCATCTCGCTTGACAGCACGCCGAGCCAAGGCCGCGCCGGCCGGTTCGGCCGTCCGATCGTCTGCAGGTCGGCGAGCACGGGCCTCGCCACATCGATCGGTACCACCATGTTGACATCCTCGCTGGTGCCGTCCGACCGCTGCGCCTGGAGCTGCAGCGAGCCGATGCCGGCAAGCCGGCCGTCCGGCGCGATCAGCCCCGTGCCGCCCCAGTGCGGATGGGACGGCGCAGTGAACAGGGCATCATCAAGTGCGTACTCCCAGTATCCGGCGAAGCCATGCCGCGCGATGATGCGGGCCGCCGTCGCCCCCTCGCGCCCGCCGCTGCCGGCGACCACGACACGATGGCCGACCTTCAGGCCAGCCGCGGTACCGATCTCGAGCGGCGTCTGCGAGATGCGCGCCAGCGGCTGCACGAGCCCGACGCCGGTCTCCTGATCGAAACCGAGAAGGTGACCCGGCACCACCCGCTCGTCGGCGAGCGTCAGCCAGATCTGCTCGGCCTCGGTGACGAGATAGCCGATGGTCAGCACTAGCGGCCCCGGGATCAGTACGCCGTGGCCCTGCCGCTCGGTGCCGAGCGTGCGCGCGGTGTAAGCGTCCTCGGCGATCTCGGCCTTCAGTCCGACCACCGCGTCGAGAGCGGCATCAAGGGGATAGCTGAAGTCCTCGGGTCTCAAATCCATCGCCCGTCCTGGCTTTCATGGTCCGGTCGTGCTGCTCCGACAGAAATAGGCGAAGCGATGCGAGAATGCCAGCGACCCGCCGCCCGCGGATGGACAGCCCTACTCGGCCGCGCGCACCTCGAACTGCATCTCGGCGAACCGGGTGTACAGTCCGTTGGTGCGCATCAGCTCGGCGTGGCTGCCCTCCTCCACGATTCGGCCGCCGTCGAGCACCATAATGCGGTCCGCCTTGACGATGGTTGCGAGCCGGTGCGCAACGACCAGAGTCGTGCGCCCGCGCATCACCGCCTCGAGTGCCTTCTGGACTGCCGCCTCGCTTTCCGCATCCAGGGCGCTCGTCGCCTCGTCGAGCAGCAGGATCGGGGCATCGCGCAGGATGGCGCGGGCGATCGCTATGCGCTGGCGCTGCCCGCCTGACAATGTCACACCCCGCTCGCCGAGCCTCGTCTGGTATCCGTCGGGCAGCGCACGGATGAAGCTGTCAGCCTGCGCCGCGACGGCCGCGCGCTCGATCCCGGCAATGCTCGCTCCCGGTGTGCCATAACGGATATTCTCGGCGATCGTGTCGGCGAACAGCGCCACGTCCTGCGAGACGACGGCGATCTGCGCGCGCAGATCGGCCAGACGCAGCCGCCGGATGTCGACATCCTCGATGCGGATTGCGCCATGCTGCGGATCGAAGAACCGCAGGAGAAGGTTCAGCACGGTCGACTTGCCGGAGCCTGACGGCCCCACCAGCGCCACTGTCTGACCCGCGGTCACCGTGAAGCTGACGCGATCGAGGGCGGAACCGGCCTCACGCTCGGGATAGGAGAAGGTTACGTTGTCGAACGCGATGTTGCCCCTCACCGGCGCCGGCAACGCGACCGGGTCCGCCGGATCGGCGATTGTCGGCTCGACGGCGAGCAGCTCGCCCAGCCGCTCGGCGGCACCGGCTGCCTGGGAGATCTCGCCCCATACCTCGGAGAGCTGGGCAAGTGCCGCACCCGCGAAGATCGCGTAGAGCACGAACTGCGCGAGGCGGCCACCCGTGATCTCGCCGGCGACCACCATCTGCGCGCCGTACCAGAGCACACCCAGCACCGACAGTGCCACCATCACAATGGCGAGCGCGGTCAGCGCGGCGCGGGCCCGCAGGCGCGCTCGCGCATCGACGAACGCCTGCTCGACCGCGCCCCGATAGCGCTCGGCAACGGCGGCTTCGTGCGTGAAGGCTTGCATGGTGCGATGGGCGGCGAGGTTCTCGCTCGCGTAGGCGGAACTCTCCGCGAGACTGTCCTGGGCGGTGCGCGACAAACGGCGAACGATGCGGCCATAGGCGATCAGAGGCAGCACGATCGCCGGAATGGCGAGGAGCACGATCAGCGACAGCTTGAGCGAGGTGACGAGCAGCATCACCAGCGCGCCGACCAGCATGATGGTGGTCCGCAGAAGCTGCGAGATGGCGTTGCCCGAGGCGGCCTTGATCTGAGTGGTGTCGGCGGTCAGCCGGCTCATCACCTCGCCCGAGTGAGTTGTCTCGAAAAAAGCCGGACCGAGCCGCGTCAGGTGACGAAACACGTCGGCCCTGAGGTCAGCGGTGACGCGCTCGCCGAGCCAATTCACCAGGTAGGCGCGCGAGGCGCTTGCCAGCGCGAGCACGACACCGATCAGCGCCAGCATCAGGAAGTAGTTGTTGAGGACCCCCCGCTCGGGGTGGACGAAGCCGTGGTCGATCATTCGCCGCAGTGCCATCGGCATCGCCAGCATGACCACGGCCGAGACGACGAGTGCAACGAGAGCGAGGACCAGAACGCGGGGATGGCGGGCGAGATAGGGCTTCAGCGCCATCAGCGGCCTCAGCGCCGGGCGACCCGCTCTGCCCCTGTCCAAGCCGCTTTTCGTGCCGTCCGCCACTCCTGGCCTCCCCGAAACTTGTCTCTTTTAATTTGGCGCCGGACCATGCCGGTCCGGCCGGCCCAGCGCAAGAACCGGCCGCGCCGCGCGCCAATCCGCCCCGCTCTTGCGCTGCCCGCGCGGGATGAGGACTTGAGCCCGGCGCCGCTTTCGGCTATCACGCTCGGCGACGGATTTCCCGCCAACCGAGGTGCGCTCGCCGCCGGCAACGGAGAGGTGGCGCGTTTTCTGTAGGCAAGCTCATGCCCGGGCGCCGGCCGGCGCCATCCCACAACCCGCCGCCCGGCGCTGCTCGAGGACCGAGAGATGAACCGCGACCCCAATTTCCACCCGGACTATCACCAGATCAAGGTCGTCCTGCCCGACGGCACCGAGTTCATCACGTACTCGACCTACGGCGGCGAGGGCGACAAGCTGGCGCTCGATATTGATCCTTCCTCGCATCCGGCCTGGACCGGCGGCGACCAGCGCCTGATGGATCGCGGCGGCCGCCTGTCGCGCTTCAAGAAGAAGTTCGAGGGCCTGTTCTGAGCCTCGATACCGAGGGGAAATAGCCAGCCGTCAGACGACGGCATGACCGAACGGTCCGGAGCGATGCCGGGCCGTTCTTCTTTTCAGCGGGACCGGGTCGAGGTCGAGGTGCGCGTCGCTGGTTCGATGCCGAGCCGAACTCCTCAGCCGGCGCGTCGACTGTCCAGGGCCGGGAATGCCGCGGCGAGGCGGGCGAACTGGTCGCCGACCGGATTGGCGGCCGGCGCATGCTCGGCCACCGTACCCTCGTTCAACGCCCGATCGAGTTGCACGAGGCGGTCCGTCATCGCGAAGCTTGCCGCGATAAGATCGCGCAGGCCAACCGGCAGATCATCGAAGTGCTTGACGTGCTGGGGCCGCCCGAGCGTCCGCAGCTTGACGCGGGCGCGGCGCACCGCCGCCTCCTCGGCCGAGATCTCGGCCTCCTTCAGAGCCCGGTGCACGAGCAGCCAGGAGGCGACCTCGAGCAGCCGCGTCGTAAGGCGCATGCTTTCGGTGGCGTAGATGACGGAGACCGGCGGCTTCAGCGACTTCGCATCGCGCCGCCCTGCTCCCTCGAGATAGGAGGCTGTGCGCTCGACGAGTGCCATGCCCTCGCGGAAAACGGCATCGAACTGGCTCGACGCGGCGAAGCGCTCGCCGAAAGAGACGGTGACGGCGCGAGGCGCCTCACGACCGGACGGGAAAGTGTTGGAACTCATGGTCTGAACTGACACCGACGCTGACACGACCTTTACCGTACCCCGATACTCGCAGGGGCGGGTTAAGAAGTCACCCTGAATGTGCGCCGTTTCGGGGCACCCGAGTGACCTCCCTGTGGACCAAGCAAAAAAAGAGCCGCCTGGAGAGGCGGCCCGAAAGTGAACAGGGAGGCGTCGAACGGGGAAGCCCCGTCTCCAGCAAGCTGGATGCGCTGAGAATGCCGCAAATTGGCTAATACCCCGTTAATTCAAAAGGTCGGGTTCCCGAGCGTATCATAACGGGCCGGATCCCTCTTCTCCGGCGGCCGCTGCCTCTCAGCGCTTGAACAGCGATGCGGCGGCGTCCTGCTGGCGCCGCTTCGTCGCGATCGTTGCCTGAATGCGCTCGATCTCGGCGGAAAGCGCCGCCACCCGCTCTTCGAGATCGCCGATCGACAGCATCGAAAGATCCTCACCGATCCTTATCTCGGCCTTCGGCCGCGGTCGGGCCTCGTCCCAGTCCATGGCATGTCCTCCGATCTCCGGCGCTCGCCGATGGCAAGCTTACCACCTCAGACCGGTCATGGCAGCCACCGGCGGCCGCGACAGCCCAGCGAACAGGCGCGCGACGACGTCGGGCGCCAGGTCTCCCTTCTCGACGTGGATCGCGGAGGCGACGAACACGGAGCGCAGGCCGACGGCGGCCGCGCCTGCGATGTCGGTTCTCACCCCGTCGCCGATCGCGAGCACGCGCGCCTTGGCGACCGGCGCGCCGCGCGCATCCGCGATGGTCGCGAGCGCCAGCTCGTAGACGGGTGGATGCGGCTTGCCGGCGTACACCACTTCTCCGCCCAACTCCGCGTAGGCCGCCGCCAGCGCCCCCGCGCACGGCACGATCCGCTCGCCACGCTCGACCATCAGGTCCGGATTGGCGCAGATCATCAGCGCTCCCCGACGACGGAAGCCTTCCAGCGTGGTGCGGTAATCCGCGACGGTCTCGGTGCTGTCGTCGAGAAAGCCCGTGCAGACGACGATATCGGCTTCGCTGGACGTGGCGAATTGGATGCCCAGTCCCGCGAAAATGCCGAGGTCGCGGTCAGGCCCGAGATGGTGGATGCGCTTCTGCCGCCAAGCTTCGACGAGCCCACGGGTCAGGTCACCCGACGTCACGATTGCGTCGAAAGCCGCCTCGTCGACGCCGATCCGGCGCAATTGCTCGAGCGCCGCCGCGGCCGGACGAGGCGCATTGGAGAGCAGCGCCACCGTGCCGCCGGTTGCCCTGTACCGCCGGCAGGCCTCGACCGCCTCATCGTAGGGTGCGACGCCATTGTGCATCACACCCCAGATGTCGACCAGCCACGCGTCCGCCGTCGGCGCCAGCGCAGCGATGGATTCGATGATCGGAACCGGGCTGCCGGCGCTGCTCGTGTCGCTCATGCCCGACGCCGTAGCCGGAGCAGGCAGGCCATGACAAGCCCTCCCAATGCCGCGCGCGTCGCCTCAGGCATCGTGCCACGGTCGCGCCGCAAGGACGTCCTCGGCCGGTCGCCGCCCGCCGAACATGGTGCCCTGGCCCATCATCACGCCGAAGCCCATCACACGCGCCAGACGCTTGGGATCGTCGATGCGGCGGACGACAAGGCCGAGGCCGCTTTCCGTCAGATGGCGGCAGACGTCGGCCGGGCTGACCCGCTCCGCCCCGGCGACCAACATGCCGTCGAGAAACACGTCGGCATCGAGTCGCGCGAACGTGAAGCCGCCTCCAGCGAGCTCGGCGAAATCCATGTCGAGGTCGGTGATGGCATCGATACCGAAGCAGAAGCCGATCGCGGACAGGCGGGCCAGCGCCTGCCACTCGACCGGTGCGAACGCACGCACGTCGGCCTGCCGGAAGGTCAGCACCAACCGGGCCGTGATCGCTCGGTCGCTGCCGGCAAGATCGGCCACGTCCTCGTGGAATTGCGTGCTCGCCAGCGTTTCGGAATCGATGGCGCTCAGCACGCGCTCGCTGCCGTCGACCATGCGCTGCGTCACGAGACGCTTGGTGCGCGCGATCTTCACTGTGTCGATCAGTGCGAGCAGGCCGGTCCCGCGCACGTCGTCGGCGAATTCGGCGGCTTCGAGTGGGGTGCCGTCGGCATGACGCAACCGCACCGTCACGTCATAGTGCTCTGCGGCGAGGCTCTCGAAGCCGATGATCGGCTCGAGAAAGACGTCGATGCGCTCGTTGGCCAGTGCGTCCACGACAGCGGCGATCTTGCCTTGCGCCGCGACTCGGGCGGAACCGACCGCGGGCACGTCTGCTCCGCTCATCGTCTCATGGGCATACATGGCATCCTCACCGGCATCGTCGCCGGTCGCCTGACCGGTAGCGGGCCACGCCCCGATGACGGCAAGGTCGGAAACGTCCAAGGCATCGACATCGCCCACCGCACCGCGTCCGACAGCCGCCTCCGGCTCGGCCGCAGAACCCGTCTCGCGCATCGCACTTGCCGCCGAGATATCGCCAGCGAGCCGCTTCAACAGGTCGTCGATGGGCGCGCGCGGCGTGGTCTCGGCGACGAGGGCGTCGATGGACGGCTCGTCGTCCTCGGCCGTTGCCGGCAGGCGCGCGACGACGGAAGGCAGCGTCGCCAGCTGCGCCGGGCTCTGAAGCTCCTGAGTGCGCGTGTCCGCTGCAGGCTCGGGTCGTGCCGACGTGCCAGCGAGGCCTGGTCCCCCGGTCGGCTCGATGCGGAGGTGTGGCGCGGCCGGCGGCGCCATCGGCGCCGCTGCCCACAACGGCTCGGCGTTCGGAGTCTCGACTCGGAGCTGCTCGGATCGCAGACCGGGCGCGGTCGGCAGGTCCACACGCGGCGCCGCGGCAGCTACCCGTCCGAGCCGCGCATCCAGGCTCTCCATCTCGCGGCGCAGCTCAGCGAGTTGCTCGCTGCGTCGGACCAGCACGTGCGCTGCGAGCACCGCGGCGAGGAACATGGCGGACACCACCGAGGCGGCCCATACCGGCGTCCCGAGCTGCAGCACCAGCACCGCTGCGATCACCGCCGACACCGTCCCCATCGAGGCCAGCACCACCGCCTCCCCGAGTCCCGAGCGCGCCCGCGCCCTGCCGGATTTCATGCTGGACGTCATCGCCATGGGATGGGTGCCTCCCTCAGCAGCCGGACGCGTATCCGACTGACCGAATCGCCAAATCTTCGGGAGGACTCTTCAGAGCAGCGCCCGCACCTGCAACCCGTCGCAGGCGCGTTTTCACCAGCATCCAGCGTCGCCGGCCCTGCCGGGAGCCGGGAAGCAGGCGAGGGCGGCAGGAATGACCCACCGCCCCCGTTGCAGTGCTCGGCAACCGACGCCCGATGCGTCAGGCGACGGCCTTGAGAACCGTCGCGATGCGATCGCGAATATCCGCCAGATGCGTCTCGGTGGCGATCAGCGGCGGCGCCACGATCAGCGTATCCATGGTCACGCGGCAGTACAGGTCGTGCTCGTGGAACATGCTTTCGATGGCGTTGTAGCCGCGCAATCCGGGCTTGCCGTCGATCGGGTCGAGGTCGATGCCGGCCATCAGGCCGATCGGACGGATGTCGGCGACGTGAGGCAGCCCCTTGAGGCTCATCATCGCGTCGGCGAATTTGCCTTCGTTGGCCCTGGCCTGCTCGTAGATACCTTCAGACTTGTAGAGATCGAGCGTGGCGAGACCGGCCGCCACCGCGAGCGGGTGCCCCGAATAGGTGTAGCCGTGGAACAGCTCGATGATGTGCTCGGGACCGTTCATGTGCGCCTCGTAGACGCCCTTGCGGACCATCACGCCCGACATCGGCACCGCGCCATTGGTGACGCCCTTCGCGAACGTGATCATGTCCGGCACGATACCGTAGCGCTCGGCGGCGAAGGCATGCCCAAGGCGCCCGAACCCGGTGATCACCTCGTCGAAGATCAACAGGATGCCGTGCTTCTCGGTGATCTCGCGCAGCTTCTTCAGGTAGCCCTTGGGGGGCGGCAGGCAGCCCGTGGAACCGGCCACCGGCTCGACGATGACGGCAGCGATGGTCGAGGCGTCGTGCAGCCCGATCAGCCGCGTCAGCTCGTCGGCCGTCTCGATGCCCCACTCCGGCTCGCCGACCGAGAATGCCTGCTTGGCGCGATTATAGGTGGTCGGCAGATGGTCGACACCGGCCAGCATGTTGCCGAACATCTTGCGATTGGCGACCATGCCGCCGACGGAAATGCCGCCGAAGCCGACCCCGTGATAGCCGCGCTCGCGGCCGATGAAGCGGGTGCGAGAGGCTTCGCCACGCTGGCGGTGGTAAGCGAGCGCCACCTTGAGGGCGGTGTCGACGGCTTCCGAGCCCGAGTTGGCGTAAAGCACGTAGTCGAGGTCGCCCGGCGCCATCAGCGCGAGCTGGGACGACAGCTTGAACTGCTGAGGGTGCCCGTACTGGAAGGGCGGTGAGAAATCGAGCGTGGCCGCTGCCTGTTGGATCGCCTTGACGATGGGCTCGCGGGTATGGCCGGCGTTCACGCAGAACAGGCCCGACGAGGAATCGATGACCTTGCGACCATCGGCGGTGATGAAGTGCATGTCCTTGGCGCCGGCGAACAGCCTCGGCTTCTTCTTGAACGCGCGGTTCGGCGTGAAGGGAATCCAGTAGGACTCGAGCTCGTTCGGCTTCATATCCAGCGGGGCCATGGGCATCTCCTCGAAGACTGCGACGACGGAGGTCGGCGGGCGGCAAGTGCATCATGCAGCACGACGCATCATGCCGGCAGGTGCGGGCGAAGGCCGGCCGGCGGGGCATCACACCGCCCCGGCAAACGGCCGAGCCATCTCTCTAGCAGGCTCTCAGCAGGCGAGAAAGACAGCGGCGCTCCCGGCATAGGAGGGCCTCGGAGGGCGCTCGGCTTGGCGCTCCGAGCGACCGCGCCTCCTGTCTCGACGGGTCGGATCGACCAGTTCGTTCGGGGAAAAGCCTGCAGCCGCGAGAAGCGGGCCTGCGAGCGAATTGGGGACAGGAGCCGGACGCGTGACCAGTTACTCGGTACTGGGCTCCTGCCGCCCTGGGGCTCGGAGCCGCGTGGGGCGCTGGCTCCGTCGATCGGCCGGAGGGGTTGGCCGACGCACTGACAGCTCGGTGATTCACGAGGCCGAATTACGGCAGAGCGCGGACCGAGCCGCGGCCGGCATCATTTCTTGCACTGGCTGGACAGCATCTGCGCCCGCTTCTGAAGCGCCGCCTTCCACTGCGAAGGACCGACCGTCGCACACCACGTGGCGTGACCTTTCAGATCGGTGCTCCATTCGGGCCCGGTGAAGCCGCACTTGCGCTGCTCGTTCTCGCGCGCCTGCTGCAAGGCGAGGCGCGCATAATCGGAGCAGCCCGTCTGCGACGACGCGGGCTGCAACGCGGCGGCGAGCCCGAGCGCGGCAAGTGCACCAAGGGTCATCATCACGCAGTTTGCGGCACACCTCGCCATGGCGTCGCTCCGGGTTCATTCGTATCGTCGACCGGTCGAGTTCTGCCGGTCCGTGGCGCCGGGCGGCCCGGCTTGCTCTGCTTCTCAATATCTCCGTCTAAATGAACTCGCTCTGAATGTCTGCGCCGTTGCGCTTCGCTGGCCGCAAGCCGCTAGCGGCCCGGCGCATCAGAAGACAGGCCGCAATGCCACCCGGTCCATGGAAAGAAACGCTTGCGGAACTTACGGGGAACATCTATAGAGGTTCCTGGTTTGTATCTGCAGTCGGGGCGGCGACTGTCGCGGACGACGCATAGCCGCACGACGAGGAGGCGCAGTGGTGCGCTGTCGCTCGGGGTCGCGAGCAATGAGCTGGAGGGCTCGATCATGCTGACACAGAAGCAGAAAGACCTGCTGATGTTCATTCACGCCCGCATGCAGGACAGCGGCGTGCCGCCCTCTTTCGACGAGATGAAGGATGCGCTGGACCTGCGCTCCAAGTCCGGCATCCATCGGCTGATCACTGCGCTCGAGGAGCGTGGCTTCATCCGCCGCCTGCCACACCGGGCGCGCGCCCTCGAGGTCGTCAAGTTGCCCGAGCCGATGCAGGCGGCCCGCCCGGCCGCGGAGCCGTCGGCGCCGGCGCCTCGACCCGGCCTCAGCGTGATCGAGGGCAGTCGGCCGAAGTCAGGTATCGCCATGCCTCCGTCGACTGTGATCGACAGCCGCACCGTTTCCGTGCCTGTGATGGGGCGTATTGCCGCCGGCGTACCCATCAGCGCCATCCAGTCTCACACCCACGACATCGCCTGCCCGCCGGATCTGCTCACCAATGGAGAGCATTTCGCACTCGAGGTGAAGGGCGATTCGATGATCGATGCCGGCATCCACGACGGTGACCTGGTCATCGTGCGGCGCGCCGATACAGCCGAGAACGGCGACATCGTCGTCGCCCTCGTCGAGGGCGAGGAGGCGACGCTGAAGCGGCTTCGCAAGCGCGGCGCGGCAATCGCGCTCGAAGCCGCAAATCCTGCCTACGAGACGCGGATCTTCGGCCCGGATCAGGTGGCCGTCCAGGGCCGCCTCGTCGGTCTCATCCGCCGCTACTGAGGCTTCGGCTTCCGCATCGGTCGGGTCGCTACTTGTCGGCGGCGGCTGTTCGTTCGCTCGCCAGCGTCAGGTCCGCTCACTGTGGCGACATCGCGTTAGACCCACTACCAACCCTCGACCTCGGGCCGGGTCTCGGTCTCCTGCTGGAGGCGGGGCACTGTAAGCTCCACAGGGCTGGTGAAGCGATCGAGGCGCCAGCCGTCACGGCGCGGCAGCTGACGGAGGCGGGAGGCTGGCGGCGTCGTCCACGGCCTGACGCCGCGTGCGGCCGCCACCGTAGCCACTTCGATGCGGCGCGGTCCCACCCGCACGACGTGACTGCCGGCCGCCGCCACCGCACGCCGCTCGATGACCAGACGCGGCCCCGTGCAGCCGGCGGCCGCCGTCACCTGGCTCACCACGATCGCGGCACGCGCACAGTCGGTCGCCAGGGCGCTTGCGTGCCGCGTCACCGCGATCAGCATCCCCCGGCTCCGCGCCGTGCAGCCGGTCTCGTCGCAACGGAACCCGTCAGCCTGCGCCGCGCTCTCGGCCTCGCGGCCATCGCCGTCATGCTCGAGCCAGCGCGACAGCTCGAACCTCGCGCCACGTGCACCGATCGCCGAAAGCTTGCCGTTGTCGAGGCGCACTGCGACCAGCCGCCCTTCGCGACCGACGATGAGATCCGGATGCGGCAGTGTCGGCGCCAGCGCCAAGCCTGCGGCGACGGCCACCAGCCCCGCCAACCGGCGCCGCCCGCGCCAGAGCGTCAGCCACAAGCCGCCCGCCACGATCGCCGCGAAGGCGCTCGCCGGGATGGCCGGCAACGGTGCCACCGCTCCGGGCAGCGCTGCGACCTGACGCGCGCACCAGCCCATCGCGTCGATGCCGACTCCCATCAGCCAGAGGGGGCCCGCCTCGAGCCCGAGCGGCAGGGCGAGAAGCGTCGCCAGCGCCGCCGGCATCACCAGGAAATTGCAGATCGGCACCGCGACAAGGTTGGCCAGTACGGCGTACTGCTGGCTCTTGTGGAAGTGGAAGGCGGCGAACGGGGCGACCGCGAGACTGGCCACGATCGTCGTCAAAACGATGCCGCCGAGCAGCAACCCTGTCCAGCGAAGGGCGCTGAACAGCGCGTGGCCCCGCTCGCCGCCCTCGGCGCGCCGCTCGCGGACCGCCTCGTAGGTGGCGACCAGCGCGACGACGGCAGCGAACGACGTCTGGAATCCGACGTCGAGCACGCTCTCCGGCCATACCAGCATGATGCCGAGCGCCGAGATCGCCACGTTACGCATGGCCAGTGCCGGCCGGTCGACGAGCATGGCGAACAACATCACCGAGATCGTCACGTAGGAGCGCACGGTCGCGAATTCGCCGCCCGAGATCAGAAGGTAGCAGAGCGCGCCGATGGCCGCAGCCGCAGCCGCCCATTTCTTGATCGGAAAGCGCAGCGCCACGGCCGGCACCAGAGCCAGCACGAAGCGCACGCTGACCAGCACGGCACCCGCCATGATTGCCATGTGCAGCCCGGAAATGGACAGGATGTGGAAGATGCCGGCGTCGCGGTAGGCCGTGTTGGTCGCCGCGCTGATGCCGCCCCGCTCGCCGGTGATGAGCGCAGTCGCGATAGCACCGCGCTCGCCGGCAAGAGCTGCCGCTATGCGCGCGCCAATCGCCTGTCGCAGCCGCTCCACCGGCCCCCATAGGACGAGCGCGGCAGGCAATGGGCCCGGCGCGGCATCGACGCTTGGCGGTGCATGCGCGAAGCCGACCGCTCCGATCCGCTTGAACCAGGCGGCGCGGGCGAAATCGTAGTCGCCCGGCAGCACCGGGATGCCCGGCGGCGACAGTGTCGCGCGGAAGTGGATCGCGTCGCCGGGCTTCAAGCTCTCGCCGCCCTTCGCGAACCGCACCCTGACGCGATCCGGCCGCTCCGCGCGTGACAATGTGCCGAGCGACGTGACGATCAGCGTGACCCGACGCACCGACCCGCCACGTGGCTCGACAAGCAGCACGAAGCCGCGCACGTCGGCGCCCCTCAACACGCCGGCGAGCCGCGGGGCCGAGACCGCCTCAGAACGCACTTTCGCGAGCGCCGCGCCGAGCACCGCCGCGAGCAGCACACCGGACACCAGCGAGACGGCCACTACGCCGCGCGTCGCCATGAAAAGCGTGGCGGCGCCCGTCAAGAGCAGGCCCGCCATGGCGAGCGACGGCTCGGCCGGCAGCGCGAAATAACCCACGATACCGACGAGCATCGCCACCGGTAGCCACAGGAAGCGGCGGTCCCGCTCGGCCTCGACCGCAGCCGCGAACGCGCCGGCCGCTCGCGATGCCAGCGCGCGACCTGGCGGGCGGCTTCGGTCCGGCGCGTCGCCGTCCGCCACGTCATCCTCCAGGCCGTCGAGATCGCGCGACGCCATGCCGGCCACAGCTCCCCTGTCACGCGAGACGCACGAATGCCGGCGTGACCGCGCGCACTAGGTCCACCGCGCGGGCTGTGCTAGACCGCCCGCGCCTGCTTCCGCCGGCTCACATGCCGGCTACTGACAAATGCCGACCGGAGCTCCCGTGAGCAACAACAAAGACGTGCACGACCGTAACGTCGTCACCCGCTTCGCCCCTTCGCCGACCGGTTTCCTGCATATCGGCGGCGCCCGCACGGCCCTGTTCAACTGGCTGTACGCCCGTCATACCGGCGGTACCTTCCTGCTGCGCATCGAGGATACCGACCGAGAGCGCTCCACCGATGCCGCGATCGAGGCCATCCTCGACGGCATGCGCTGGCTCGAGCTCGACTGGGCCGGCGAACCGACCTTCCAATATGCCCGCGCTGACCGCCACCGCGCCGTCGCCGAGGAGCTGCTCGCCAGCGGCCACGCCTACCGCTGCTACCTGACGCCCGACGAGCTTGCTGCGATGCGGGCCGACGCCGAGGCCGCAAAACGCCCGCTCATCATCCAGTCACCGTGGCGGGAGCGCGATCCTGCAGAGGCGCCCGCCGGCATCAAGCCGGCGATCCGCCTGAGAACGCCGCGCGACGGCGAGACCGTCGTCGAGGACAAGGTGCAGGGAACGGTGCGCATTCCGAACAAGGACCTCGACGACCTCATCATCCTGCGCTCGGACGGCAATCCGACCTACAATTTCGCCGTCGTCGTCGACGATCACGACATGGGCGTCACGCACGTCATCCGCGGCGTCGACCACCTGACCAACGCCGCCCGCCAGACGCAGGTCTACGACGCGCTCGGCTGGGCCGTGCCGGTGTTCGCGCACGTGCCGCTGATCCACGGGCCGGACGGGGCCAAGCTCTCCAAGCGCCACGGCGCGCAAGGCGTCGGCGAGTATCGTGCCATGGGCTACCTGCCCGCCGCCGTCCGCAACTACCTCGTGCGCCTCGGCTGGAGTCACGGTGACCAGGAGGTGTTCTCGAGCGACGAGATGATCGCGTTGTTCGACATCGAGCGGCTCGGCAAATCGGCTGCTCGCTTCGATTTCGCCAAGCTCGGCGATCTCAATGGCCAGTACATCCGCAAAACCGACGATGCCGAACTGCTCGCCCGCACGCGCCAGATGTTACCCGAGATCGACAACGGACCCGCCCTCGCGGAGGCTTTCGAGCGGGCGGGCTGGGATCGCTTCGCCGCCCTGATGCCGGCGTTGAAGGAGCGCGCCAAGACGCTGCTCGACATCGTTCAGGGCGCGAGGTTCCTCATCGCCGAGCGCCCGCTTGCGCTCGACGAGAAGGCGCAGAAGCAACTCACCGACGACTCCCGCGCCCACCTCGCCGCCATCGCCGGACGGATGGCCGCGCTCGCCGACTGGTCTGCGGCGACGATCGAGGCCGACGTGCGCGCTTACGCCGAGGCCGCATCTCTCGGCCTCGGCAAGGTCGCCCAGCCGCTGCGCGCCGCATTGACCGGCACCACGGTCTCGCCGCCCGTGTTCGACGTCATGGCCGTGCTCGGCCGCGAGGAGGCGCTGGCGCGTATCGCGGATCAGACGCGCACGTGATGTCGCGTGGCGGGACCGCAAATGGATCTGCGCCGAGTCTCTAGAATGGCCTCACAACGGCCTTGCGACGCGGAAGCCGATACCATTGTAGCGGCCGTCAGCGCCGTCGCGGAGACGCACGGCTGAACGCAACCCGTCCGGTCTGTTGTCCCAAGCACCTCCACGCAGGACCCTGGAACGACACGCAGACTGCATGCGAGCGCTTCCATCGCTCGGAGCGCCTGCATAAGTATCGTGCCAGCAATCTTCGACCCACTCCCACACGTTGCCGTGCATGTCATGGACGCCGAACGAGTTCGGAGGATAGGATCCGACAGGCGCCGTCTGCCGGCTCACTTCATGCCCGTCGCAGCCCATGCAATTGGCGTTGCCCCTGCCGATCTCGACTCCGAATGAGAATGGCGTGGTCGACCCTGCCCGCGCCACGTACTCCCATTCGGATTCGGAGAGGAGCCGATAGGGCTTGCGCGTCGTTCTGGACAACCACTCCACGTACTCTTTCGCATCGGTCCACGAAACGTTGATGACGGGCCGACGGCCGCGCCCCCAGCCATCGTCTTTCGGCTTGTGGCGACAGCCCTTGGCTCGCCAACAAGCGTCCCACTCCTCGAACGTCACCTCGAACTTGCCGACGGCAAAGGGCTTCGCGATCGTCACGCGATGCCGAGGCCCCTCATCGGCGCTCCGCCCCTCCTCGCTCGTCGGCGACCCCATAAGAAAGCTGCCAGCCGGCACTACCACCATCTCCGGGCAGGTCTTGTTCTTCACTGGATCGTTCGAATAGCAGTCGCGGAACGTTTCACCCGAGCCCGGCTTGATGCACGCCGTGCCGCCATTGCCGTGCGCCACCACGATGCCGTCGCACGCCGGCGTAGCGGCCGGTGGCTGTCGCGGCAGGCGTTTGACGGCGCTCTCGAGCTTGGCGAGCGCATCCTCTGCCTCGGCCTTCTTGCGTTGCGTCTCCTGCGCCTTCAGCGCCGCCACCTGCGCCGACTTGATTTCCGTCACGCGCGCGGCAAGGCACTCGGCGGCGGGCGTGCCCTTGTACTGGCGTTGCAGCACGCCGAGCATGGTGAGACTGGTGATCCCTTCGGCCTCGCGGCAGACGCGCACGGTCTCGGCCGCGCCGCCACGACCATCAGTGGAAGGCGAGGCAGGGGGAGTTGGTGACGTGGCGGCAGCCGGACTGCCGCCGAGATACACCCGACTCAGAAGCCCGTTACGCTCCCATGGCACCTGCGCGTTGGTCGCCTTGAACACCTGCTCCTTGACGTTCTGGAACAAGTCGAGATGGTGCTGGCCCGGCTTCACCAGCTCGGCTGCGAGCGCCGCCGCGTAAGGTCCGCTCGTCGCACCCGCATCGCTCGCGGTCTGGCCCGGATCGGTCGAGAAGCCGATCAGCATGCCGCGCCGCGAGGCGACCGGCACGAACCCCTTCGATCCGCGCGTGGTGACGCAGTCCTCAAACTCGCGGCGGGCGGTGTCAGCCGGGTCGAGGCATTGCTTGCCGCGCCCTGCCACGTCGACCTCGATGCCGGTGCAGCGCGCTTTCGGATCTGGCTGCGAGCGAGGCGGAGGAGCGGCCGACGCTACCCGCAGGCGCTTGAGTTCGGCAAGCCGCGCCTCCGCGCAGCCGGCCATCGGCGTGCCCTTGTAAGCATCGCGCAACGACCCGACGATGGCGGCGCTCGGGTTGGTCGCGATCTCGCGGCAGAAGGCGGCGATCTCGGCACGGCTGACCGAAATGGGCGGCGCCTGGGAGGCGCTCGGCGGCGCCGCCACTGCTGCCTGTCCCGCCAGATACACCCGACTCAGAAGCCCGTTACGCTCCCATGGCACCTGAACCTTGGTCGTGCGGTAGACCTGCTCCTTGACGTTCTGGAACAGGCCGAGATGATCCTGACCGGGCTTCACCAGTTCGGCGGCGAGCGCTGCCGCGTAAGGGCCGCTCCCAGCGCCCAAGTCGCTCGCCGTCTGGCCGGGGTCGGTCGAGAACCCGATCAGCATGCCACGCCGCGAGGCGACCGGCACGAACCCCTTCGATCCGCGCGACGGCACGCTCAGAACGTTGCGGCACGCGTCGAACAGCACGAACTGCGAGGCCTCCCGCGCCTGCGCCGCAAGCTTCGCGATGATGTCGTCGAGCGGCACGCCGCTGTACCAGACGGCGCTGTCGAGCTGCTTCACCTCGATCGGGATCAGGTAGTTGCGCTGGTCGCGCTCGTTGGCGACGCCGTGCCCCGAATAGTAGAAGAACCCGATGGCGTCGGCGCCCGCCGCCGCCAGCCGGTCGGCATAGGCGTCGATCTCGCGCAGGATGGTGACGCGGTCGGCGTCGATGACACGCCGGATGTTCTCGCGCTTGAACCCGATCTTCTCCAGCGCTGTTGCAATCAGTGCGACGTCATTGACCGGATTCTTCAGCACGCCCACGTCGCGCGTGTAGGCCTGATTTCCGATCAGCAGCGCTTGGCGTGCCTCGGCATAGACTGGGGTCACGACGCCGAAGATGAACGCCAACTGCCAGACGGCCAATTGAACACACTGCCACCGCCCCACGACACGACCACCTCGATGATCCAGCCTGCCGGTACCTTACCAGCGAACCAGATCGCCGCCACCCGTCTCAAGGCGAAAGGTTCCGGGCAACACGGAAACCCAAAGCATTGCCTGCGAGGTAGGGCTGTATCCGATTGCGGAACGCCGAGCGGATCTCATCCTTGCCGTTGCCCCACGATCCGCCGCGATAGACACGCTGCGCACAATCGCCGCTCGCCCAAACGCTCCCGTCGTCCGGAGCGCCTTCGTAGCTGACATTCCAACAGTCCCCGACCCATTCATAGACGTTTCCGTGCAGGTCGTGCAGACCGAACGCGTTGGCAGCGAACGTGCCGACCTCCACGGTCCAGTTTGGATGTGAACTCTTGGTTCCTTTGCGGCGCGGAGTCTTCGGATCGAAATTGGCTTGCCGCGGCGAGATCGTCGAACCCGTCGAGAATGGCGTCCGTGTCCCCGCGCGCGCCGCGTATTCCCATTCCGCCTCTGACAGAAGCCGATAACTCTTGCCCGTGACCTTCGACAACCATGCGATGTACTCCGCGAGGTGGTTCCACGTGACATTGATGACCGGACGCTTGCCACGCCCACCGCCCAGATCGTTGGGCTTGTGGGTGCAGCCACCGTCCGCGACACAAGCATCCCACTCGTCGAACGTGATCTCGAATTTGCCTGCGGCGAACGGCTTCGCGATGGAAACGCGGTGCAGCGGCCCCTCGTTGGTGTCGCGCCCCTGCTCGCTCTCCGGCGACCCCATCATGAAGCTCCCCGCCGGCACCACCACCATCTCGGGACATTCCGGGCAGTCCTTGAAACTCTCGCCCGAGCCCGGCCTGATGCAGCGATTACCGTTCGAACCGACAGGCACATCATCGCCAAGCAGAAGCCCGTCGCAGCGCGGTGCGGCGGACACCGGAGGCGCCGGTGGCTTCGCGGTCGCCAGCGCCGCCGTCTTGCGCTCCGGCTCGGCAAGTTTGCGCTCGGTCCCGGCCTTTGCTTGCCACTGTGCCTTCAGCTCCGCGATGCGCGCTCGTGCCAGATCGGCGAACACCGTCTTCGGATAACGCCTGGCGAACGCCTCCAGCACCGCCTCGCTGGCGGTGTCCTTCGTCACCGCCCAGGCCTGCGCGGCCTCGCCGAGCGGCGGCTGAGGTGCCATCGGCTTCGCCGCCTCTTTGCCAGCGAAGTAGACATCGCCCAGCGCGTTGAACCCGAGATAAGGCTCCTGCCGGATCGCTGCGCGCACGCGCCGCTGGACGTTGCGGAACATGGTGACGGCCTCGACGCCCGGCATCACGATCTCCTCGGCCAGCGCCTTGGCATAGGGCCCTGCGCCATCGCCGAGGTCGGAGGCCAGTTCGCCCTCGGCGGTGGCATACGAGATCAGCATCCCGGGCTCCTCGCGCTCGGCGCGGAACCCCTTGGCCTGCACCACCGCGCGTTTGCCCGGCTCGCGCAGCTTCAGCGTATTGCGGCAGGCGTCGAACACCACGAAATGGGTGGCGTTGCCCGCCTCCGCACGAAGCCGCCGCGTGATTTCGCCCAAACGCAGGGACTGGTCCCACAACTCTGCCGTATCGGTGGAGGTGGCATCGACCGGGATCAGGTAGTTCGTCGCTCCGTCCGCCGCACCGTGACCGGAGTAGTAGAAAAGGCCGATTGCACCCTTTCCCGCTGTGCGCAGCGCCCGGAGGTAGCGGTTGATCGCGCGGTTGCTCGCACCGAGCCCTGCGTCCCGGACCACCGTCACCCTGAAGCCGAGGGTCTTCAGCGTGGTCTGCAGCAGCGCCACGTCGTTGTGCGGGTTGGTCAGCGCACCGATCTCGCCGGTATAGGCCTGATTGCCGATCAGCAGGGCGTGGCGTGCCTCGGCATGCGCCGCGCCCGCGCTGCAGGCGGCGAGAAGCGCAACGAGGCAACCGACTGAACCGATGAAGCGCGCAAATCCCACGTCGCGGCCACTATGACTGTCCGTCCCGGGTGCAGCTTAGCAGCGCCATCGCCACCGGCAAGGTCGGGGCCTCAGCTCGTGCCCGGCACGAACAGGCAGCGCGGCACCGGCCCGCGCGGCGTCTCCAGCACGCAGAGGTGGATGCTGTTGTCGGGTGACGGTCGGCGCGGGAAGCTGTCGGGCACCGCGACTCGCCCGTGCCGGCTGGTCATGATGGTGATCCGCCCGAACGGCGGGCGCTCGCTCGCCGTCACTGGTGCGCAGTCGTCTCCCTTGCAGCACTCGTAGGGGTACCAGCTGTGGGCGAAGGCAGCGCCCGCTCCGACGGCCATGGCCAGTGCGCCAAACGCGATGCCGGCCGGGCACACCCGCAGGCGAACCGCCGTCACTGCTAGCGCGATGTCTTGCCAACACACGCTGAACAATGAAAAGCATGCGTCATGCAGCACGCATCTTCCCGCCCTCTCCGGCTCCTCGCCGGTGTCATCGCCGTCGTCCTGTCGCTCGGCGCTCTCGCCCGCCCGGGCGTGGCGGGGTCGCTTGTGCACGAATTGCGCGGCGGCGTGCTTTACCATGACGTTCCCGGCCTCTGGAGCGGGTTCTCGATCGAAACGCAGGCCCCGGACATCAATCTCGAGGTGGTGCTTTCACCCGCGCTGCCGGCGATCTGGGGCTCCATCCGGCCAGCCGTTGGCGTCTCCGTCAACACCGGCGGCGGCACCAGCCACGCCTATCTCGACGCGCGCTGGCAGGTCGAGCTGCCGCACCGACTGTTCTTCGGCCTCGGCGTCGGCGTCGCCGTGCACGACGGCGATCTCGTTCCCATTGCCGCCGACAGGAAGGCACTCGGGTCGCGCGCGCTGTTCCACATCCCGTTCGAACTCGGCTATCACCTGGACGACCGCAACAGCGTCTCGGTCTATTTCGAGCACATTTCGAACGCCAATACCGCACGCTTCAACGAAGGCCTCGACCGCCTCGGCATCCGCTACGGCGTCAGGTTCTAGGGCACCGGTGCCGGCTGTCCGACTACCGGAAGCTTGTGCTTCCGGTAGCCCGTTCCGATGCCCATACCCTCACTCAGCGGCCTGGCGTTGCGCCGCCAGCACCTGCTCGGCAAGCCGGCCGGTGATTTCCGCCAGGTGATCGAAGCGCGCCGTGAATGTCCCGACGCCCGCCGTCGCCGACCGGATCTCGATGATCAGGTCGTCCATCTCCGCCGCCGGGATGCGCGCCGACACGACGTCCCACCCGGTCCACTCGGGACGCGCATCGAAGCCCAGGATCTGGCCGCGCCGCTGCGCGATGATCGCGTTGGCGCGCGGCGTCGCATCGCTCGGGATGGCGATGTCGACAGACATTACCGGCTCGAGCAGAACCGGGTCGCACTTCTCCATCGCCTCCTGCATGGCGATCCGCGCCGCCTGCCTGAAGGCCATGTCGGAGCTGTCGACCGTGTGATAGCTGCCGTCCATCAGCGTCACGGCGATATCGACCACGGGGAAGCCCAGCGGCCCGTTCTTCATGTAGTCGACGACGCCGTGCTCGACCGATGGGATGAACTGGCGCGGCACGGCGCCGCCGACCACCTTCTCGTCGAACTGGAAGCCGTCTCCTCGCGCGACGGGTGCCACATTGATGACCACGTCACCGAACTGGCCGTGCCCACCGGACTGCTTCTTGTGACGGCCGCGAATTCCTTCGGCTGGCCGGCGGATCGTCTCCTTGTAGGGCAGCGCCCGCTTCAACCGCTCGATGGCGACGCCGTACTTGCGCTGCAGTCGCTCGGTCGCAACCCTGAGGTGCATTTCGCCCTGGCCGTGCAACAGCACTTGATGGGTCTCGGCGTTGTGCTCGTGGCGCAGCCCCGGATCCTCTTCGCAAAGCTTGGCAAGGGCAGCCGAGAGCTTGACCTCGTCCTTGCGGTCCTTGAGACCGATGGCGATGGCATACACCGGATCGGGAAACGCGAGCGGCTCGGCCTCGGCGGGACGCGCCCGCTGGCCCGCGATCATGTCGCCAGTCGCCGCCTTCTCCAGCCGGCCGAGCGCTACCGTATCGCCGGCCTTTGCCTCGCTCCGCTTTTCCATTTCGCCGCCCTTCAGGGCGAAGATGCCGGCGATGCGCTCATCGCCGCCAGGCGTCGCGACCGTCGCACCATCGGCCAGACCGCCCTTGAGCACGCGTGTGACCGACAGCTTGCCGCCGTGCGGCGTATGCAGCGTCTTGACCACCCGCCCGGCAACGGTAGCCTCGCCGAGACCGAGCCGCGCCGCCGCCTCCTCGACGTGCGGCACCTCGTGTCGCAGCGCCTTCAGGAGACGCAGGATGCCGTTGCCGTGCTCGGCCGACCCGAGCAGCACCGGACAGATCAGGCCGTCGCGCAGTTCGCTGGACAGGTCGTCGAACACACGGTCGCGCGGCGGCGGGATGTCGGACAGCAGCTGCTCCATCAGCGCATCGTCGTAGTCGGCGAGCTGCTCCAGCATGTGGAATCGCGCTTCCTTCTCCCGGTCGAGGATGCCCGCAGGCATCTCGATGACCTCGGAGGCGGCATGCTCGCGGTAGACGAAGGCGCGCTCGAGCGCGAGATCGACGAAGCCCGTCGCGATGCCGTTCTCCCAGATCGGAATCTGGCGCAGCACCAGCGGTCGGCGGCTCGCCGGCTGCAGCATCGGCAGAATGTCGCGCACCTGGGTGTCGAAGGTGTCGATCTTGTTGAGGAACAGGAAATGGGGGATGGCGCGATCCTCGAGCGCCTTGAGGATCACCTGCAGCGCGGCGACGCGCTTGGCATCGGGCTCGCAGACGACGACGGCAGCATCGCACACCGAAAGGGCACCGAGCGCCTCATGCTGGAATTCGACCGAGCCTGGACAATCGATGAAGGTGAAGGGGTCGTCGAGGAAGGTGGTGTCGACAACGTTGAGTTCGACGCCCATCGTGTGGGCACGGGCCTCCGGGCTCGAATCGCCCAGGCTGGTGCCGTCCGCCACCCGGCCATGACGCTGCAGTTGGCCGGTGCGGGCCAGTATCGATTCGAGAAGGGTCGTCTTGCCGCTGAGGAACGGGCCGACCAGCGCAACACAGCGGCGCGCGTGCGCTTTGCCCGTTGCTACTCTGCCCTCGGCCCTTGGTCCATCGCTGTCTCCACCCATGGTGGTCTCCTTCGCGTCCGGGCGAGGGAAACTGGGCGGCCGGCTCGGATTGGGACCTGCGCGCGGACGCCTACCGCGCCCGCACCCGGATAACGGGCGACAGCGTGACATGTTCGCGCCGAAGTCCGTGCGACGCAAGCCCTCGGTCATCGAACCGTCGCCGAATTCGGCAATGCTTCGTGGAACTGAATGATTCTGAGCCGCGTATATTGGCAGGCGTAGGTCGCGTCTGCCGTCTTAACCCGTCGATCGTCGCGTCATGCATGTGCGTTGCAATAGGTGCGGTGCAATATTTGCCTTATCCCATCAATTGTCGTGTTCTATTGTCGAGTTAACCAAAAAAAGACTTGACCTGCGCCATGATTGCACCATCATTGAAGTCTGCCGTTGTTGCGGCCTCTCGCAACTGTTTCGTCGGTCAGCCGGAGTCGGGGTAATTCATGGATCGCTTGAGGAAAGCTGCCCGCGCCGCCGGCTTCGTCATGGCAGGCATGGACCACGACAGCAGCGAGCAGCATGTGGGCGATCACGCCCACGTCGATGCACGGGTCGCTCCCCTGCCGGCGCCTGCGCGCCCGCTCCTGCTTTCCGCTCCGTCGGCAGACAGGGCGTCCAGTCCCACCTTGTGGGCATGGATCGGCGGGTTCAGCCGCGGCGCTCCGGCCTGAGCCGCTGAAGGCATCGCGTTCCTCGTATCATCGCATCGCACCGTCCTGGGCTGCGGGATCTTCCCGGGCCGCCGTCCCTCGTGCGATCGCTTCGGCCAGCCAGGCCAACACCTCGTCGGTGTGTCCGATGATCCAGTAGTGACCGGCACCGGTTGGTGTTGCGAGAGTGCCGTGAGCGAGACGCCGCGCGAGATGACGCGCCACCGCCTGCGGCACGTTGCGGTCGGCCGTACCGATCCATACGCGCGCCGGGCAGACCGCCGCGCCGAGATCGAAATCCCAGGCGCGCCGGAACAGGGCAAGATCGAGCGCCGGCCCCGGCGCGAGCCCCCGCAGCCCGTCGCTGAAAGTGCGGGCGAGCTGCCGGGCAGCGTCTCGATCGCGCATGATGGCACGATCACTGGCACATGCCCGTGCCGTCGCGATGCGTATGGCACCCGTCGGCGAAATCGCCAGGATGCCTCGGAATGCTAGGAAAAGCAGCCGCACGACGATCGGGACCCGCGCCAGGCCGAGGAAGCAGAAGGCATGGAACGGGTTCAGTGCGCTGCCGCTCGCGCTCTCGACACGTCGGGCAATTTCGCCGACCGGTGCGACCAGTGCCAGCGCCGTCACGCGCGACGGCAGGCCGGCTGCCACGGCGACAGCGAACGGTCCGCCGCCGGAAATGCCGAGCACCGCAAATCGCCGGTGACCGAGCGCCGTCATGAGGGCCGCCATGTCGTCGGCGTAGGCGGCAAGGCGCGCGCGAGGCGGCGCATCGCTTTCGCCATAGCCCCACCGGTCGACGCTTACCAGTGTCAGGCCGAGCCGCCGCGCCTCCTCGGCAGCGCTCGCAAACTTGAGGTGCGATCCGGGCGTTCCGTGAAGCGCCAGCACGGCTTGGCCGTCCGCATCGCCGAACACGCGGTAGCGCAGACGGCGCCCATCCGCGAGCGTGAGATACGCCGCGCTGGAGTTCTCCCCGCGTCCCTCCCTTGCGTCAGCTGCGACCGCTACCGCCGAAGCCATGATCATACGCCCGCCAGTCGCCGCGCGATCGCGCTCGCCGCCAGAAGCGCCACCAGCACGACGAGCGCCGCGCGCCAGCGCCGGCACGCCGTACAGGCGGCCACTCCAGCTTTCCTGTTGTCGTCCACCTCGGCGCTCCTCGTCCCGACTGTTCGCCGTGTCATCGGACATCCCAGCGCTGTCGCGGCCCGTTGAACAGTCTGTCGGGACTTCCGGGATCATACCGCCGAGACGCCCGGAATTCCGACGACCGCCACCGCATGCTCACGGACGATCACGAATCCTTGAGCCCCGCCAACACCCTCGCCCGCATTGACTTGTCGCATTCCACCGCTAATCGTCGCACTCACCCGGCCGGCCGGCCCGGTACCCACCCATAGCCTCAATCTGACAGGGACCTTCTCCATGATCCGCACGCTTTCGCTGGTCGCCATACTTGCTGTCGGCGCGACGGCTGCCTCCGCGCAGAACCTCGACGTCATCAAGCAGCGCCAGGAGGTGTTCAAGTCGTTCGGCGGTGGCGCCAAGACCGGCACCGGCTTTGTTCGCGGCCAAGCCAAGTTCGATCTCGCCAAAGCCAAGGCAATCTTCGCGACCTATGCTCAGGGCGCCGGCAAGCTCAAGAACCTGTTCCCCGACAACTCGAAGGCCGGCGGCAACACCGAGGCGCTTCCTGTCATCTGGGAGAAGAAGGGCGATTTCGTGAAGCTGCTCGCCAAGCTCGAGGGCGAGGCGACAGCAGCCGGCAAGGCCGTGAAGGACGAGGCCTCTTTCAAGTCGGAATGGCAGAAGGTGATGGGCAACTGCGGCGGCTGCCACAAGGTTTTCCGCAAGCCGAAGAGCTGATCGGAGGCGTAATGGGCCAGCCGGTTCGCGAAGACACGGTCGTGCGCGCGTGGGACTTTCCCACGCGCGCCTTTCATTGGACGCTCGTGCTGCTCGTCCTCATGGCTTACGTGAGCTACCGGTATGCCGAGGCGCTTGGCGACCCGACCATGCTCTGGCACCGGCTCAACGGCTATGCAATTCTGATCCTGGTGGTCTGGCGCCTCGGCTGGGGCCTCTTCGGCTCCTCGACCGCGCGCTTCTCACATTTCCTGAAGCTGCCGCACCATGCTCTGCACTACGGGTTCTGCCTGGCGCGGGGCCGGGCGCCTCACTACCTCGGCCACAACCCGCTCGGCGCCTACATGATCGTGGCGCTCCTCGCCATGCTTGCCGCACAGGGCATCCTCGGCCTCCTGTCGGAGGAGCACAATCAGACCACCTGGGGGCCGCTCTACTTTCTCGTTGCCGAGGAGCGGCGCGCCGAGGTCACGCGCTGGCACGGCCGGCTGTTCTGGTACGGGCTACTGGTACTGGTTGGCCTCCACATCCTCGCCAACGTGCTCTACGGTCTCTTGCGCAAGGATCCGCTCATTGCGGCGATGATCACAGGGCGCAAACCAACAACCGGAGACCCCGAGGGCTACGCCGATGGCCCGGAGGCCATCATGCGCCCCCGTCCGATTCTATCCGCACTCGTCTGGCTCGCCATCTCGACGGCGATCCTGCTCGGCGTCATCAAGGCACTCGGCGGCCAGATCATCTACTAAGTGGCTGCCGACCGGCCGGTGCCTTGGCGGCCTCGGCGGTCCGTGCCTGCGCGTGCCGGCGACGCGCGATCGAGATGATCAGCGCGCTGACACAGATGCCTGATAGCGTCGCCAGCCCGAAAGCGGTGCCGATGTCGAGCCGCTCGAGGCCGAGCGCGGTCACGGTGAAGAACGCGACGAATGCCATCAGCGACAACGTCATCGCCGTTAGGATGCGCACCACGGCAGCCGCGCCCCAGCGCGCATGCGTGAAGCAGCCGACCACGGTCGTGATCACCGGAAAGCTCGCCACGACCCCAGAGAGCCGGGCACCAATGCGGTCGGCTGCGAACGATATGGCGGCCACCATCGCCGCCGTGGCGATCATGCGCATCGGGATGTCCCACCACGGCAGCGCGCGCGGTCCCTCGGGTTCTGCGAGACGCGGCATCAGCAGGAACGCAGCGAGCAGCGCGCCCGCGCCGAGTGCTGCCCCCTCGATCACCCCCATCGGCACGTATGTCAGCCCGCACCCGATCGACCAGAACATCATCGATGCGGCGACGAGGCTGATGGGCCAGCTGAACCTGCGCGCAGCCCACGCATAGGCCAACAGGAAACCGGCGATCGCGGCCACCGCGATCAGCACGCCGATCGACGCATTGATGGCGAATGGGCTGCCCTTCTCCAACGCCAGGAAGAGCAGGATAGGCCCCGTCATCCATGGCAAGCCCATCAGCAGGCCGCCGATCGTCGGGCCGAACCGCTTGGCGGCGAGACTCATCCCCGCCACCAGTATCGGCGTCAGCGTGATCTTCAGGATCAACATGAGGCTCGGCGTCATCGCCACGCGCGCTCCTTCGCCGGCCTCCGTGCGCTCGTCGCGCTGCCTGCCCGCTACTTCAGACTTGCGCAGAAGCGTTGGATGCGCTGGCAGGCGTCCTCGAGCGCCTGGGTCGAGGTCGCATACGAGATGCGCAGGTTGGGTCCGAGACCGAACGCCGTGCCGTGCACCGCTGCCACGCCCTCCGTGTTGAGGAGCTCCATCACGAAGTCCTCGTCCGTCGCGATGAGCTTACCGCTCGGCGCCGTCTTGCCGATCAGGGAAGCGCACGACGGATACACGTAGAACGCACCCTCGGGCGTCTTGCAGGTCAGCCCCTTGGCCTGGTTCAGCATCGAGACGACGAGGTCGCGACGTTCCTCGAATGCCTTCTTGAAGCGCGGGATGCAGTCCTGCGGCCCGTCGAGCGCCTCCACCGCCGCCCACTGCGCGACAGAGCAGGAGCCGGATGTCTGCTGGCCCTGCACCGCATCCATGGCCTTGATCAGCCGCTCCGGGCCTGCGGCGTAGCCGATGCGCCAGCCGGTCATCGCATAGGCCTTCGAGACGCCGTTCATGGTGAGCGTCCGGTCGTAAAGCTCGGGTTCGACCTCGGCGGGAGTGACAAACTTGAAATCGCCATAGGTGAGGTGCTCGTACATGTCGTCGGTCAGCACCCACACGTGCGGGTGGCGCACGAGCACATCCGTCAGCTGCTTCATCTCGGCATGCGTATAGGCGGCGCCGGACGGGTTCGAAGGCGAGTTGAGGATGACCCACTTGGTTCTGGCGGTGATCGCCCGCTCCAGATCTTCCGCCTGCAGCTTGAACGCGTGCTCCTCGCGCGCCGAAACGATCACCGGCGTGCCGCCATTAAGCAGCACCATCTCCGGGTAGCTCACCCAGTACGGGGCGACGCATATCACCTCGTCGCCAGGGTTCAGGGTCGCAACCAGGGCGTTGTAGATGACGTGCTTGCCGCCGGTGCCGACGATCGTCTGGCTCGGCTTGTAGTCGAGATTGTTCTCCCGCTTCAGCTTGCGCGTGATGGCGGCGCGCAGCTCCGGGATGCCGGCGACGGCCGTATACTTCGTCTCGCCTCGCCGGATGGCGGCGATGGCCGCCTCCTTGATGTTGTCCGGCGTATCGAAATCCGGTTCGCCGACCGACAGCGAGATCACGTCCTTGCCCTTGGCCTTGAGTTCCCGGGCGATCTGGGTCAGCGCGATAGTGGCGGACGGCTTGATGCGGCCGAGCGCGTCGGAGAGAAAGGCCATGAGGGGCGTCCTTGATCGACGAGAGGGAGGCTTCGCGGCCCGTGGGTACGCCAAGCGCATCCGCGAGTCGCAAGCGCGGCGGACCTTAGTCGCTGAGGCCGATCGAATAAAGCCCGGAATGAAACCAGATCCGCAATAGCCGACCCTAGCCGCGCGCCGATCGGTGCAGCGAACGGTCAATCGAGACCATAGACGCGCTCGTCGAGCCGGTCGTAGACCTCCCGGCGCAACAGTGCGCCGACCGCCTGTCCGTCCGAGCGGTCGACGGTCGCGAGTAGATTCTGCCAGCGCGCATAACCGGCCAGGAAGCGGTCGGTCAGTCCGTCGACATCGGCCCGCGCGAGCCGGGTCCCGGCCACCGTGACCGCGCGCTGGCGGCCCGACCGCGCCATGAAGCCGTCGAACGACGCCTTGAGCGCCGCGTCCGGTTCCAGTCGCGCGATGCCTGCTGCAGATGCCTCGCGCGCGGCACGCTCGGCCATGGCCACGTTGGCGATCACCGCCGCCGGCACCAGCTCTGCCATGCTGTCGAGCAGAAGGCGGCGCAGCGGCGGGGCGAGCTTGCGCCAACTCGCCCTGTTCATGGCGAACTGCAGGCCGGAGAACTCGAGGCCGACATTGAGGGCGACCAGCGATAGGCCGGTCGACAATACGCCGCGCTCCTTGAGGGTCGCCGCGTCGCCCGCGATGCAATCGACGTGGCCGCGCTTCAATGCGTCGGCTGCCTCCGACATCGGCAGCGCAACGCCTGCTGCACCGATCGAGGCGGCCCATTGTCGGCGGAGAGGATTGGCAAAGCGCAGCTTCAGCCCGCGCAGGCCGGCGACGCTCGTCACCGGTCGGCGGCAAAGCAGCATTTGCGTCGGCAACGCATAGCCACCACCGAACACGATGCCGAGGTTCCTGAAGCGGGCTTGCATCAATCCGTCATGGACTGCGAGATCGCTCACCGCCAGCGCGCTCGCGAGCGGATCCTTGAGAGACGGCGCGATGGCCGACAGCAGCGCCAGCTCCGGCAGCTCATCCTGCGTGAACGTCGCTACGTGATGGGCGATGTCGACGGCGCCGTCGCGCAGCGCCTTGAGATACGCCTGCGGTGCGAAGCGCTTCGACGGCGGGTTGACGGAAATCGTCAACCTGCCCCCCGAGCGCCGCGCGACGGTTTCCGCCAGGGCACGATAGCCGTGCGTGACGAAAGGATGCGTGGCCGGTCGCCAGATGATCGCCGACAGCTCGGTCGCTCGCGCCGCATCCGCGGCTGACGCAAGCACGAGCACGGCAACCACCAGCCTCACCACTGCCATGCGCATCGCGCTCGCATCTCCGGACTGCCGTCGCGAGCGCCGTCCGCGCCGCACCGATCACGGCGCGTATTGGTCTAGACGATTGGCGATTTGTCAACGCCACAGATCAACAACTGACGATGCTCAGCGACCTGAAGTAACATCACGCCGAAAGGCTCGTGTGGTGCCGGTCCACCCTCCGCATCGCGCCGGCTCGAACTGTGCTGGTCCAAGGCTCCATGGTCGGGCGCGATGCCGCTCGGCACCTCGCTGCGAGCCAACAAGTCCGATGCGTGGTTAGCTGACAGAAATGTCCGACATTCCGTAAACCGGCGCTGCCGACCCGCATGCGACAGGCCCCTTCCTGCTGGTGCGGTCGGTCACGCGCCGCGGCCGCCGCTGCGCGATCTTCGGAGTGGTCGAGACGGCACGCGCAGCCGACGGCACCTCAGTGCGCCATCGCCTTCACGATCGCCTCGGTGACCTTCTTCGCGTCACCGAGCACCATCATCGTGTTGTCGCGATAGAACAGCGGATTGTCGATGCCGGCATAGCCCGACGACAGCGAGCGCTTGTTGAACATCACGGTGCCCGCCTTCCACACCTGCAGCACCGGCATGCCGTAGATCGGCGACGACTTGTCCTCTTCCGCCGCCGGGTTGGTCACGTCGTTGGCGCCGATCACGTAGGCGATGTCGGCCTGCTGGAACTCGGAGTTGATGTCCTCGAGTTCGAACACCTCGTCGTAGGGCACGTTGGCCTCTGCGAGCAGCACGTTCATATGGCCGGGCATGCGCCCCGCGACCGGGTGGATCGCGTACTTCACCTCGACGCCGTTCTTCTTCAGCGTGTCGGCCATCTCGCGCAGCGCGTGCTGCGCCTGCGCCACCGCCATGCCGTAGCCCGGCACGATGATGACCTTGCCGGCGTTCTTCATCAGGTAGCCCGCATCCTCCGGCGAGCCGAGCTTGACCGGCTTCTGCTCGCCGCCGCCGCCGGCCGGACCCGCCACCTCACCGCCGAACCCGCCGGCGATCACCGACAGGAACGAGCGGTTCATGCCCTTGCACATGATGTACGACAGGATCGCGCCGGACGAGCCGACCAGCGCGCCGGTGATGATGAGGGCGATGTTGCCGAGCGTGAAGCCGATGCCGGCCGCGGCCCAGCCCGAGTAGGAGTTCAGCATCGACACGACGACGGGCATGTCCGCGCCGCCGATCGGGATGATCATGAGCACGCCAAGCAGCAGCGCGCCGAGCGTGATCACCCAGAACAGCCATGGCTCGCCGCCGCCCGTTGCGAACAGCCACACCAGCGCCAGCAACGCGATGCCGAGCCCGACATTTATGACATGGCGTGCCGGCAGGATGATCGGCTTTCCCGACATCCGTCCGGACAGCTTGGCGAATGCGATCACCGAGCCGGTGAACGTCAACGCGCCGATCGCCGTGCCGAGCGACATCTCGATGAGGGAAACGGGCGCGATGCGACCGGGCGCCCCGATGCCGAAGGCCTCGGGAGCATAGAGCGCGCCGGCCGCCACGAACACGGCCGCAAGGCCGACGAGCGAGTGGAACGCCGCGACCAGCTCCGGCATCATTGTCATCGGGATCTTGCGCGCCGTGTAGGCGCCGACCGCACCTCCTAGTCCGAGTCCTCCGAGAATGATCGCCCAGGTCAGCGGGTCAGACGGCGCACCGATCTGCGTCAACGTGGTGACGATCGCAATCGTCATGCCGATCATGCCGTACATGTTGCCCTGGCGGCTCGTCTCCGGGCTCGAAAGACCGCGCAGCGCCAGGATGAACAGTACACCCGAGGCGAGGTAGAGGACGGCGGCGAGATTGGCGGACATCAGTGGCTCCGGAGGTCGGTCTCAGTCCCGGCTCAGCGGGCGGCGGGGGCGACGAGGACGGCAGTGAGCCGCCGGACGAAAGGTCCGACGACGAGGAGGGTCGGGAAGGCGACAGCCCAGGTGGACACCCAGCTGCCGAGCCACTTGAGCATGAACCCCGGCGAGAAGCCGATCGCGTTCCAGGTGGCGATCCCCGACACGACGAACGTCATGAAGCACGTCAGCAGCAACGCGTGGACATAGACTTGCAAGTGGTTGGGCAGCTTCATTGGCGTGTCCCGAAGCGAGGTGGCGGACTGCGCTTCACAGCGGCACATGCGCCACTCACTTCTTCTCCTTCTTCTTGTACATCGCGAGCATGCGCTGCGTGACAAGGAAGCCGCCGAATATGTTGACCGAGGCCATCGCCAGCGCCAGAAAGCCGAACAGCTTGGCGAGCACCGACCCTGATGAGGCCATGGCGACGCCTGCAGCGAGCAAGGCGCCGACGACGATCACCGACGAGATCGCGTTGGTGACGGCCATCAGCGGGGTGTGCAGGGCGGGTGTCACCGACCACACCACGTAATAGCCGACGAAGATCGCGATAACGAACACCATGAGCCGGTAGATCGAGGGATCGACCTCGCCGCCGATCCCGGTGGCGGCGAGCGCCGGACACGCCAGCCAGCAGAGAGCGAGCGCGGCGGCGGCAATGCGTGGGAGCATCATCAATGGCCCTCCTTCGGGGCGAGACCCGGGTGCACGATCCTGCCGTCCTTGGCGACGAGCGTGCCTGTCACGATCTCGTCCTGCCAGTTCACCGCGAGCGTCTTCTCCTTTTTGTCGATCAGCGTCTCGATGAACGTCAGCAGGTTCTTGGCGTAGAGCGACGAGGCGTTGACGGGCACGGTTCCGGCAAGATTGAGCGGACCGGCGATCCTGACGCCGCCGACCTCGACGACCTCGCCGGGCTTGGTCAACTCGCAATTGCCGCCGCGCTCAGCGGCGAGATCGACGATCACCGCACCGGGCTTCATGCTCTCAACCATCTCGCGCGTGATCAGTCGCGGCGCCGGACGTCCCGGAATCAGCGCCGTCGTGATGACGATGTCCTGGGTCCTGATATGTGTAGCGACCAGCTCGGCCTGCTTCTTCTGGTACTCGGCGCTCATCGGCTTGGCGTATCCGGCCGCCGTCTGCGCCTGCTTGAACTCCTCGTCCTCGACCGCGACGAACTTCGCACCGAGCGACGCCACCTGCTCCTTGGTGGCGGGCCTGACGTCGGTCGCCGACACGATTGCGCCGAGCCGCCGGGCCGTGGCGATCGCCTGCAGCCCCGCGACGCCGACGCCCATGATGAACGCGCGCGCCGCCGGCACGGTGCCGGCCGCCGTCATCATCATCGGCACCGCCTGCTCGAACATCGATGCGGCATCGACCACGGCCTTGTAGCCGGCGAGGTTCGCCTGGCTCGACAGCACGTCCATCGACTGGGCACGCGTGATGCGCGGCATGAACTCCATCGAGAACAGCGTCGCGCCAGTGGCAGCGAGCGCCTCGAGACCGGGGCGGTCACCGTAGGGATCGAGCATGGCGATGGCCAGCGCGCCCGGCTTCAGTGCCTTCACCGCGTCGAGCGACGGGCGACGCACGGTGAGCAGGATGTCGGCTCCGGCAGCGGCGGCAGAGGCTCCATCAGCGAGTTCCGCGCCCGCCCCCGCCAGCGCCTCGTCGGAGAAGCGCGACCTGAGGCCCGCGCCCTTTTCGACGCGCACGTCGGCGCCGAGCGCCTTGAGCTTCTTGGCGGTCTCGGGCGAGACGGCGACGCGCGGCTCGACGGCCGGCTCGGCGGTGACGGCGATGGTGACCATCGGAGGTTCCGCTGTTGGACCCGGGCCGAGGACCCGGACTAGGGCGAGGACGAGCTTATGCGCGCAATGGACCGAAGCCTGCCATGCGCATCGACGGTGCGCAACGACGAACGGCCGCGCCGTCGCCGGCCGGACTGGCCGGCCGGCTGGCCGGGGTCCGGCCGTCGCGCCTCAGAGCAGGAAGACGGCCATGCCGATGAGCAGAACCACGCAGGCGACCGTGCCGACCTTCACCAGTGTGGTGAAGCCCTTGTAGGTGTCTATGGCCTGCTTGTAGTCCATGTCGGGGTGCCCCCCCGCGGTATCCAACGACATTCCCGCCTCCCATCGTCCAGATATGACCATTTGCCCATAGCCGAGCCGCAGGCTGGCGGCAAGGCGGCGCGGCGGCGCGGCATCGGAGTGCTGCCGGTGAGTCATGCGTCGCGCCAGCCGGTGCAGCCCGTCCAGCATGACCCTACGGCCAATCCGCTACTGCGGTTTGATGACCTCCTCACGCCAGCGTTCAAAAATCGGGAACCAATTCTCGAGCCCTTGGCTGCCGAAAACATTGTGTCCTTCGTCGCCGTACGCGGACAGCATCTCGAACCGTGTCATGGCGCCGCCGCGCAGGTAAGCTTGGTGAATGGCGCGCGCGATCGCTGGACCGATGATGCTGTCGTTCTCAGTGTAGATCCACAACATGGGTCCGCGCGCACTGCGGCCGAGGCGGCGCGCCGACGTTTTCAGAGCCTCGGGGCAGAGCGTCATGGGCTGGCCTTTCCGCGACGCGAATCCGCCGGCGATATTGACGTAGCCCCGCACGTTTTTTGGGTTTCGGCTGGCCAGTGCCAGCGCGCCCCAGCCCCCGCCGGAATGGCCGACAACCAGCGTCTGCCCCGCTATGACATCGGGCAGTTTCTCGAGATGGGTGATGGTCGCCTCGATGTCGTCGGCGATCGCATGGGCGATGTCGGCAAGACCGGTCGAGCGAGCTGCACACTGGGCGGCGCTGACCGTCTCGCGGTACGGGCCCCGCGTGTCGCTGTAGCCGCGGCGGACGGGAAAGGCCACAACGTAGCCGAGCCGGGCAAACGCCTCGGCCAATGCGCCGCACTCGTCGGCGCGCGTCCTGCTGCGGTCGTCGGGCGAACTGCTGGAGCCGTGATTGATGACGACCAGCGGCCCTGGCTTCATGTCGTCGCTCCGGCAGACCCGGACGAATAGTCCCTTCGAGGTTCCGGCAACCGGAACGCGGACGATCGTCTGCTTGAGTAGCCCGAGCTTGCCCCTAACGTCGGGCGGTATGGCGTGATCCCAGAGCGCTTCGTCCCAGGCATCGCCGGCAAGTCCGTCGAGTGGGCCTTTGTAGTTGCCCTCGTTCTTCAGACTCCTCTGAAGAGCCTTCAGAGTCTCCCGGTGCCAGATGTGCGGAGCTGTTATCAGCGACGTCAGGATTGCGCGATCGCCCACCTTCAACGCTTCGCGAAGCCACCTAGCCGCCATCCCTGCGTTGCGTTTAATGCCGCGGCCCTCGTCATGGATCACGGCGAGACGGCGCATGGCGAACCAGGCGCCGTCGCGGGCCGCCCTTTCATAGGCCATCACAGCACGGCCGGCGTCGCGCGCGCCACCCTTGCCGTTCTCCCAGCAGAAGCCTTGGCCCTGCATGGCAAATTTCGGGGACAGGGTGCCTGCCGCTTCCGACCGGAGGATCTTGCAGGCGCTGGCGTCGGCGTCGTCATCGTCCAGGCCGACGACCAGGGCTTCCACCAGTCGCAACACGGCGCTCGCATCCTTTGCTTCGATGGCACGCCCGAGCAGTTCCACGGCCCGCTCGACGTCGCCCTCGATCGCTTCGCCGTCGATCAGCTCCTGAGCGAAATTGCGCATCGCGACCGTGCTGCCCTTTGCCACGGCCTGCTCGAGCAACGCGATACCCTGCTTCTCGTCCTTGCTGCGGCCCTCGCCTCTCAGGAAGCAGTAGGCGAGATTGTTCGTTGCGAGGCTGTTGCCTGCGGCAGATGCTTTCCCGAACCAGTCGCACCCTGCTCCCTCGTTGCGCTCGACGCCATCGCCATTGGTCAATGCCACACCGAATTCGACCATGGCACCAACATTGCCGCCCTCGGCAGAGACTTTGTAGAGGCTGGCCGCCCGCACCGGGTCCTTCGGAATCACCGAGCCGACCGAGAGGTAATCGCCGAGCACACGCATGGCGTGCATGTTCTTCTCGGCTACCGCGCGCTCAAGCAGTGCGAGCCCGCGGGCGACGTCCTTTCCGCGCCCGCGTGCATCGAGGAAGCAGATGGCGAGGTTGTTATGCCCCATCGTATTGCCCTCGGCGCTGGCCCGCTCGTACCAGTCGCAGCCGGCCACGGTATCAGCGGGCAGGCCGCGGCCGTGGGTCAGTGCATAGCCGTAGTCGACCATGGCGCCGGTGTGTCCACGGTCGGCTGAAAGGCGAAATAGCACCGCCGCCTTGGCGAGGTCGGCCGGCCAATCCGGTCTGCCATCGAAAATCTGAGCCAGATTGCGTGCGGCGTACATGTTGCCGGCCGCCGCTGCCTTCTCGAAGAGCGCAATCGCGCGTGGCATATCCTTCGGGCGACCGTTCCCGTTCCTGAAACAAAGTCCGAGGTTGTTGACCGATCCGATCACGCCGCGGCTTGCGGCGTGTTCGTAAAGATCGCAGGCCTTCTTCAAATCGCGCGCCACCCCCTTGCCCCACTCGTAGGTCCACGCGAGCGAGTGAATGGCGAAGTTGTGACCGTCGGCCACGGCTTTCTGGAGCCAGACGTGCGCCTGCTCGGCATCGGCAGGCATGCCGTACCCCTCGAGCAGCATCAGCGCCAGTTCCCAACGGGCTTCGTCTTCTCCATTCTCGGCGCGAGCGCGCAGATCCGGCAGAATGGCCCGGAATTTCCTGTCGGCTTCTGCTTTATCGACCGGCGTGCCGACACCCTTGAGGTGCGCCCACCCGAGGCGGCGCCCGATCGGGATCGGATCCAATGCGGCCGCGCGGGACGTCAACTCGAAGAATGTCTTGGTATTGCGTTCGACGCCGAGACCGAAGCGGTAGTGGTGGCCAAGTTCGGCAAGCCCGAGTGGACTGCCGACGTCGGCTGCGCGTTTCACCCATTTGAAAGCGGTGGCCATATCAGGTGGCGCACCGAGCCCAAGGCGCAGCATCTGCGCGTACTCGACCATCGCGTACGCGTCGCCCGCTTCGGCCGCCCTCAGGTAGCTCGCACGCGCGTCGTCATAACGGAGTAAGGCGCGGTAGATGCGCCCGAGCAGCGCCGAGAAGCGGGGCTGACCGGGCTTTCGCGCCAAATCGGCCCGGCACGCGGCGGCGGCAGCTTCGTCAAGGCGGCCGGTATTGACGTGAGGGGCAACCCTGCCTGGATGCAGCCGGTCGCTCGCCAGCCGGTCGCAGTCGTCGACCGACGCGGCTTGAGGCGCGGCGGCCGAAAGGGGGCCGGGTTGCAGCGCGCAGAGCAACGCGAGGCAGGCGACGAACAGGCCAAACCCCGGCAACATCCCGCGTGCCCACAGCGATCGCGCGCGGTCAGTCCGGTATGGTCGCACCACGTTGCCCCCGAGCCTGCAAGGATGCCGTCGCCAAGATTGTCTTTGCCCACTGGAGGCTGTCAATGCAGATCTGACACGGACAGTGGGCGCGGCATGCCGGCCACTTGAGACGCGCCCGCCGCTCGGCTACGTCGTCGGCCATGACCAAGCGACCGATTCTCCCCGGCGGCGGCGGCGACCGCGGCGGCCCGATCGAAACCGTGGCCCTCAAGGAGGCGCTCGAGGAGCGCTACCTCGCCTACGCCCTTTCGACCATCATGCACCGCGCGCTTCCCGACGTGCGCGACGGCCTGAAGCCGGTACACCGGCGCATCCTCTACGCGATGCGGGAGCTGCGACTCAACCCGGACCAGGGTTACAAGAAGTGCGCCAAGATCGTCGGCGAGGTGATGGGCAACTTCCACCCGCACGGCGACCAGGCGATCTATGATGCCCTCGTTCGCCTCGCGCAGGATTTCGCCGTCCGCTATCCACTGATCGACGGCCAGGGCAACTTCGGCAACATCGACGGCGATAACCCCGCCGCCATGCGCTACACCGAGAGCCGCATGACGCCGGTGGCACTCGCGCTCCTCGACGGCATCGACCAGGAGACGGTCGACTTCCGCCCGACCTACGACGGCTCCAACGAGGAGCCCGTCGTGCTGCCCGCCGCGTTCCCGAACCTGCTCGCCAACGGCTCGTCCGGCATCGCCGTCGGCATGGCGACCAACATTCCCCCGCACAACGTCGACGAGCTGTGTGCCGGCCTCCTCCATCTGATCAAGCACCCGAACGCGACGGTGGAGAAGCTCGTCGAGCTGATCCCCGCCCCGGATTTCCCGACCGGCGGCCTCATCGTCGAGCCGAAGGAGAGCATCCTGGAGGCCTACCGCACCGGTCGCGGCGGCTTCCGGCTGCGCGCGCGCTGGACGAAGGAGGACACCGGGCGGGGCGGCTACCAGATCGTCGTCACCGAGATCCCCTATCAGGTGCAGAAGTCGAAGCTGGTCGAGAAGATCGCCGACCTCGTCACCGACAAGAAGCTCATGCTGGTCGGCGACGTGCGCGACGAGAGCGCCGAGGAGATCCGTCTCGTCATCGAGCCCAGGAGTCGCACCGTCGATGCCACCGTGCTGATGGAGAGCCTGTTCAAGCTCACCGAGCTGGAGGTCCGCTTCGGCCTCAACATGAACGTGCTGTCGGGCGGGCAGATCCCCAACGTGCTCGGCCTGAAGGACGTGCTCCAGCAGTGGCTCGAGCACCGCATCGAGGTTCTGATCAAGCGCTCCGAGTTCCGCCTGAGGCAGATCGAGCGCCGCCTCGAAGTGCTCGACGGCTACTTGATCGCCTACCTCAACATCGACGAGGTGATCCGCATCATCCGCTTCGAGGACGCGCCGAAGCAGAAGCTCATCGCCCGTTTCAAGCTCACCGACGTGCAGGCCGAGGCGATCCTCAACCTGCGCCTGCGCGCGCTCTCCAAGCTCGAGGAGATGGAGATCCGCGGCGAGCACGACCGCCTGTCCGAGGAGAAGGCCGACCTGATCGATCTGCTCGGCTCTGAGCCCCGCCAATGGGAGGCGATCGCCGGTGAGATCAGGCAGGTGCGCGAGCGCTATTCGAAGCGCACGCCACTCGGCCGCCGCCGCTCGGAGCTCGCCGACGCGCCGGTGATCGACGTCGACCTCGAGGAGGCGATGATCGAGAAGGAGCCGGTCACCGTGATCCTGTCCGAGAAGGGCTGGATCCGTGCCATGAAGGGCCACCAGGACGACCTGTCGCGTCTCGACTTCAAGCAGGGCGACAAGCTGAAGCGCGCTGTCCGCGCCTCGACCACCGACAAGCTCGTCGTCATCGCCACCAGCGGCAAGTTCTTCACGCTGGCCGTTGGCGAGCTGCCCGGCGGGCGCGGCCACGGTGAGCCGATCCGGCTGATGATCGACCTCGAGGAGAACTGCGACATCCTCGACGTGTTCGTCCACCAGCCGGGCCGCCGCCTGCTCGTCGCCTCGGCCGAGGGCTACGGTTTCATCGTCCCTGAGGACGACGTGATCGCCTCCACGCGCAAGGGCCGACAGGTGCTCAACGTCGCAAGCGGCGACGAGGCCGCCGTCTGCGTGCCCGTGCCCGACGGCGCCAACCAGCTCGCCACCATCGGCACCAACCGCAAGATGCTGGTCTTCCCGCTGGCCGACGTCGCCGAGATGGCGCGCGGCAAGGGCGTCATCCTGCAGCGCATCAAGGACGGCGCGCTGGCCGACGTGCGCGCGTTCGTCGCCAAGGAGGGCCTCACCTGGCTCGACGCGGCGGGGCGCACCTTCACCCTCGCGCTCGGCGACCTCGCCGAGTGGCGCGGCCAGCGGGCGCAGGCCGGCAAGCTGGCGCCGAAGGGCTTCCCGCGCGCCAACAGGTTCGGGCCGGCGTTCGACTGACGCGACGCCGGCTGCCGGCCACGCCGCCCGTTCTCGTCGCAAACGTCGTCGCCCCTCGCGGCTTGCACGGACGGTTGCGGCGTTGCATGTGAAAGCTCGACAGGTCTCGAGCGCCGCCGCGCGGCCATCTCGAGGCACAGGGTGAGGGTGGGTCGTGACGATTGCTCGGGCGTCTGCACATGTCCTGGCCGTGTTCGCTCTCATCTGGGCCGCCGTCCTGCCGCTCGGGCCGGCCCACGGCCAGAGCTGCACGCGCGAGGATTTCGAGCAGGTCGTCGAGCAGGCGACCGGTGCGCTCCGAGCGCTCACCGCCGCGAACCGGCCGAAGTTCCAGGAGCGCCTGCGCCAGCTGCGCGAGAAGCGCGGCTGGAGCCACGAGCAGTTCGTCGCCGAGGCCGCGCCGTTCGTGCGCGACGACACCATCGTGGCGCTCGATCGCACGTCGAACGAGCTGCTCGCCCGCATCAACCGCCTCGGCGAGGATGGTGCGGGGGCCGCCGGCGCGCCCGACTGCGGGCTCCTGGTGGCGCTGCGCGCCTCGCTCGACGGCATGGTCGCCGCCCAGACCGAGAAATGGCGCTACATGTTCGCCAAGATCGACGGCGAGTTGGCGAAGTAGCGCCCCGTCCGCTCTAGCCCGGCATCGCGGCCGTGCCCTCCGCGCCGGCGGTGCCGGAGCCATTCGCAACGGCAGCGTAGCGCCTTCCTCGAAAAAAATGTATCTACACGTTTTTTCTTGCGACCCGACACGAAACGGGCGGCACGGCGGCCTCGCCTCGAATTTGAAGAAGTGGAAGACGGCTCGGCCGCCGCACCACGCGCATCGAGAGTGGGCCCTCATTTCGAGGTTTGAATACGGCCGGCGAAAGCGTCTTCCATGAGCCTCGCCGTCGCCTCACCTGCCATCTCCGACAGGCAAGGCCGCCGCACCGCCGCCCCACTGAAGGCAGACGGCTTTCCCCGGCGCGTCGACCACCCCGAAAGCTCCCAGCTCGAGTCCCGGGCCCGTCAAACGGCGGTCTTGACGATGATGATGATCGCGGCGAACATCGCGGGGATTATTTCCGGCGATCGGTTCGACCGACGAGGTTAATCGCCGCGCGTGAGCGACACCCACTGGCCAGATGTAGACATGTAGGTTGGGTTAGCGCGGCCCGCGACATTCGAAATCAAAGCCGCAGCTTCAATCCCGCGCGCAACCCCACGCCACGGGTGAGGCCGAAGTGTGGGTTACGCGCGGATCAGACGCGCCATTTTAATCTCCATCTTCGGTGGCCGCGCTAACCCAACCTACGGGCTGCTCGCCCATTTTCTCGCCGTCATCCCGGCGAAGGCCGGGATCCAGACAACCATCCGCGTGCGCGCAGGCCGCGTCGACGCGCGGCGCCGGCACTCTTGTAGCCTCGGAGGCTGTGTCAGCGCGGCCAATACGCTTCCATTTTCACCGCAGCGCCCGCCCCGCGCGTAACCCCAACGATGCGGGCGAGTCCAGAATTGTTGGGCTACGCGTGGATCGACGACATCGCTTCATTTGCAAACCCCGAGGCCACGCGGGTCTTGCCGACGCGGCTGTTCTGCGCGTCGTAGGCGTACTGGTACTCGACCGCGCCGATCAACACGCGCGACAGCTTGTTCTCGGCATCCCATAGGTGTAAGTGCCGACCTTGCTGTTGGTCAGCATGTTGTGCGCGGCGTCGTAGCTGAACGTCTGCGTCAGCGTGCCGTCGCCGAGGTTGGTCGCCGTCAGCAGCCGGTCGAGGTCGTCGTAGGCGTAGGTCCAGTTGTCCTCCGCGCGCACGGCAGACACCGCCGTGATGCGGCCGGTGGGGCTGCGGCTGTAGGTGATGTCCTGCAGCGTCGTGGCGCCGGCCTGCGTGACGACGCGGTTCAGCCAGCCGCGCTGATCGTTGTAGAGGTTGTCGGTGGTGACGCCGTTGGCGTAGGCGGCGACGGTGACCTGCCCGCGCGCGTTGTAGGTGAGGCCCGTGATGTGGCCGGGGATCGACTTCAGCCGCCCCGCTTCGTCGTAAAGCCATTGCGTGGCGGCCGAGCCGATTTGGTCGCCGTCCGAGTACCACGACCAGATGTGGAACCCGCCGGCGTCGCGGGCGTGCTGCACGGTGTAGGTGGCGGCCCCGAGCGTCCACTGGTCGACGACCTTGTGGCCGTTGTGGTCGTTCTTATGGGTGGTCGCGCCCCAGTGGCCGGAGGTGGAGGTGAGCTTGTCGCCCCAACTGAACGTGGCGCCTTGGTCCTGGTCGTAGGTCAGCACATGCCACTGCGTCTGCACGCCGGCGGGGTTGAGGTGCTGGCGGCCGACCATGCGGTCGCGGCGGTCATACTGGAAGTTGGAGACGGCACCGTTCGCGTCGGTCTGTTTGATGAGTTCGCCGGCGTCGTCGTAGCGGAACGTCCATAGTCCGTGGTCGGGATCGTTGGCGGAGAGGCGCCGCGACAGGCTGTCGAACGTGTAGGTCCAGGTGTTGCCCGGCTGATCCTTGATCAGGGTGATGCGGTCGAGCCGGTCGTAGGCCATCAGCATGGCGTTGGTGGTGCCGCCGACCTGGCCGTTGTTGTCGAGATAGCGCTCGATTTTCACAACGCGACCATGCGCGTCCTTGGTGGTCACTGTATCGCGGCCAAGCTCGTCGCGGATTCTGACCGTGTCGAACGCGGGCGTGCCGTCCGGCAGCGTCGAACTGGAAAGGGTCGCATAGGCCATCGTGATGGCGGCGCCGTCCGGGTGCGCCGTGGCCGTGCGGCGGCCGAGCACGTCGTAGCTGTGCGTGATCCAGTGCGTCGTCGTCTCGCTGGCGTAGGTCGGCAGGCTCTCCCAGCCGATCTGGCCGCGCTGGTTGTAGGAGGAGTGTTTCAGCCAGTGATTGATCGGGAAACCCGCTGCGGGCGGCGCGGACCCGGTCTTGGCGCGGGTGCGGCCGAAGCCGTCATAGAAATCGCCGGTATAGAGTGAGGCGACGCCGGCGGGTGGCGTGACGAACGTGGCAATTGCGGTACTCCAGCCTCCGTCAGCTTAACTCTTCTTTAAGCGAATACATAAGAGGTTCTTCCTCGCAGGATGAAATCAACTCGGATGCTAGAAGCTGCTTCAAGGACGCCTCAATCTCCTTCGAGTCGCGCGGGTCACCGATTGACTCCAAGTACGTTTCCAGTCTCCATAGGTCGAAACAACGCGGTAGATCCAGTCTTGTGTGTGCGTCTATGACGCAAGTCCAGCTTTCACTGGAAAAGCAAATACCCACACCATGTCGGCTCCATAACCATCCTTGGTTTTTAATGTAGACACGCCCATTGCGCGGTACATCGGCTAAGGAAGGAAACCGGCTCGAAACCTGCTCATGAAAGGCGCGCAACAGCTCATCTTGTGTTGCGATAAATCTGGTAATGTGTTTCAGCAACGTCATGCGTTTCTAGCCTTGCATGCGAATTTACCGTGCATCGGAGGACCCACCGTCGCCTAGAGACCCAAATCCACCTAGTGCGCCAAGGATGCCCGACAAGCGGCCACTTCTCTCAGCCGCCGCTTCAGCGACTTGGCCAAACAACGCATTGGCTTCCGCTTTGTTCACAGGTGCGCGAACAACAACCGGAACAGAATCGATCCGAGCGCGCTTGGCCGCTTCGGCGCGATGGTGTCCATCCTCGATAACAAGCTTCCCGTCAACTTCCACCGCTTTGATCGGCTCATTAGCCCTGAATCCTTCCTTATTCATGGATTTTGTCAACCGGGAGACTTTGTTTTTTGACATTTCGACGCTCAACTGTCGCGACAAGAGGCTGTGCGGGTTGATGCTCAATTGCCTTGTGGCGACTGCCACTTGAGCATTAGCAATAGAGAGACTTCTAAGTTGATTGGCCAATGCGATCGCTCGGGAGAGCGCTACAGCTTGAGCGGAAACGATAGCGCCTGGTGGGCCAAATCCTCGACTGGTCATTGCTGCATTGTCAATGGTACCCATGTGTGGTGAGAGCGCAGATAATGCGCCAATGGCCGGATTGGCGACGGCATTGCCGATAGTGGCAAGAGAATCAAGCATTGCATCCAGTGCAAAGACGCCAAAATTTGATGAAGGGAAGGGGCCCGGAGAATAGGCGCCGGTTTGATGCCCATTCGCATCACTCTTATTGATCGGATCATTGTCCGAGTACGCGTACCGGTTTGTCCCCACCCCCGGCTTGTTCGGGTCCCACCAGTCCGGCGAGATGAAGCGGCCGAGCTCGGCGTCCCCGGCCTGCGCCGGGGCAGGCTGCGAAGCGGGCGTTCAGGTAGAGGTAGTTGGTCTCCTCGTCGTGGCGTTCACCGATGTAGCCCTTTGTCTCGGCATGGCTGCCCGACGTCAAGCCCTTGTCGCCGAACGGGCGGTAGGTGGTGCGCTTGACTTCCGAGCCGGTCGGGCCGGTGACGAGGCGGATCGACTTCAGGTGGTCGCGGTGGTGGTAGTGCGCTTGCGCCCCCGCGCCGGTGCCGACGCGCTTCACATCGTCGTTGAGGTATTTCGTCCACTCGCCGGTGGCGGAGATTTCCACCTCAGGGCCGAGGTAGACGGTGACCTGGTTGCCGGCCGCCTGCACGCGCGCCTTGGTGACGCGGCTGTTCTGCGCGTCGTAGGCGTACTGGTACTCGACCGCGCCGACCAGCGATGGCCGGGCCGGTCATCGGCAGCAAGTACGTAGGCTGGGTCAAGCGTAGCGCGACCCAGCATCGGCGTCGCATCGGCCTCCGCGGCAACACCAATATCGACGGCTTCGCCGGCATTTCTATGGCGGGTCAAGCTTCGCTCGACCCGCCCTATGGTTGCTGGAGCCGCCACCGGCATCGCTGACGCCAGCTCGCGCCCGCCCGTTTCCTGCGCGCCGGACGCCCCCCTCGCGACGGGTTGTAGCGGCGCGCCTGCCACAATCCCCGCGACGGCCCGGTGGAAAGCCGCTAAGGGAGCGCGCGGCCAGCCACACCTTCCGGAGCCCCTTCGACTGTCATGCCGTCGCCACCGCTCGTCTCCGTCCTGATCCCTGCCTTCAACGAGGCGGCCGGCCTCGACACGCTCATCGCGCGCCTCAGGCCCGTGCTCGACGGCCTCGCCGTCCGCTGGGAGATCGTGTTCGTCGACGACGGCTCGCGCGACGACACCTTCGCCCGCCTGAAGGCGGTCGCCAGCGCCGATCCGCGCATTTCCGCAATCTCGCTGTCGCGCAACTTCGGCAAGGAGATCGCCATCGCCGCCGGCCTCACCTACGTCAGGGGCGATGCCTGCATCATCATGGACAGCGACCTGCAGCACCCGCCGGAGGTGTTGAAGGCGTTCGTGGCCCGCTGGCAGGAGGGGTTCGACGTGGTCTACGGCCGGCGCCTCGACCGGTCGACCGACAGCAAGACCCGCACGCTGCTCTCCCGCGCCTTCTACCGGCTCTACAATGCGCTGGTCGACACCGACATTCCGGATGGCGCCGGCGACTTCCGCCTGCTCGACCGCAAGGCGATCGACGCCATGAACCGATTGAAGGAGACCGCCCGTTTCAACAAGGGGCTGTTCTCGTGGATCGGCTTCAAGGCCACCGACGTGCCCTACACCGTCGCCGAGCGCGCCCACGGCACCACCAAGTGGAGTTTCCGCCGGCTGTTCCGCTTCGCCATCGACGGGCTCACCTCGTTCTCGACGCTGCCCCTGCGCGTGTGGTCGCTGCTCGGCCTCGCCATCTCGCTCGCCGCCTTCGCCTATGCGATCCTGGTTCTCGTCCAGACGCTGATCTTCGGCGTCGACGTGCCGGGCTTTCCCTCGCTGATCATCTCGGTGATGTTCTTCTCCGGCGTGCAGCTGATCTCCCTCGGCGTCATCGGCGAGTATCTCGGCCGCGTCTACGCGGAGGTGAAGCAGCGCCCGCTGTTCCTGGTCGGCGAGAGCGTCGGCTTCGGCCCGCTCGCCCCGACGCCCGTCGCACCAGCCGACGCGGCGCCCGTCGCACCAGCCGACGCGGCACCGGCCGCCGCGCCGCCCGGACCGGGCGCATGACCGGCGCCCGCCCGATCCTCACCGCCGACGACTTCGCGCTGTCCGAGGGCGTCTCGGCCGGCATCGAGGCACTCGCCCGCGCCCGCCGCATCTCGGCGGCCGGCGCCATGGTGACGATGCCCCGCTGGCCGGAGCATGCGCCGCGCCTCGCGGCGCTGCGCGGTGACATCGCGATCGGCCTGCATCTCAACCTCACGCTCGGCGCGCCGCTCGGCGCCATGCCTTCGCTCGCGCCCGACGGCCGCCTGCCCGCCATCGCCACACTCGTCTCGCGAGCGCTCGCGCGCCGCCTCGACCGTGCCGAAATCGCGGCCGAGATCGCCCGCCAGCTCGCCCAGTTCGCCGCCGCCACCGGCTACCCGCCGGATTTCATCGACGGGCATCAGCACGTCCACGCGCTGCCCATGGTACGCGATGCGCTGATCGACGCGCTCGCCACCGGGCCGGCCGCCGTCCGCCCGCTCGTGCGCAACCCGGCCGACACCGCGCGCCGCATTTCCAGCCGCGGTCTCTACCCGGCCAAGTCGCTGATGCTCGCCGGCCTCGCGCGCGGTTTCGGTCGCCTGCTCGCCCGGCACGGCTGGCCCACGAACGACAGCTTTTCCGGCGTCTCGGCCTTCGAGCGCGCGAGCCCCTATGCGGCCGAACTCACCCGCGCCCTGCGCGCGCCGGGCCGCCGGCATCTGGTGATGTGCCACCCGGGCATTCCCGACGCGGAGCTCGCCGCGCTCGATCCCGTCGTCGAGCGCCGGCGGGACGAGCTCGACGCGCTGTCGGCCTTTGCCAGCCTGCCCGATCTCATCTGGCACCCGGCGCGCGCACCCGATGGCCCGCTGATCGACTGGGGCACGCCATGATCTCGCTGCGCCGCGACATCATCGGCGAGCCGGGCAAGCCGGTGCCGCCGATCCGTCACTTCGGCGGCTTCGTCGTCGCCGGCGTCTCGGCGCTGTCGGTCGACATCGCGACGACCAAGGCACTGATCGCCTTTGCCGGTCTCAACCCCTTCGCCGCCCGCCTCATCGCCTACGTGCCGGCGCTGCTGACATCGTGGCTCATCAACCGCACGATCACGTTCCGCATGGCGGTGCCCGCGAGCCTCGCCGAACTCGGCAAATTCATCGGCGTCGTCTGGCTGTCGCAGACGGTGAACTATTCGATCTACGCGACCGTCCTGCTGCTGCGTCCGCCGACCGATCCCGCCGCCGCCATCATCGCGGCATCGCTCGCCGCGATGTTCGTCTCCTACGCCGGCTACCGCTTCGGCGTTTTCCGCCGCCCGCAGGGATGAGAGCATCCGCCCGGCCATGATCACCACGCCCCTCCCGCCGCCGCCGATCATCGAGAGCGCAGATGCGCTGCTCGCGCGCTACGACGTCGTCTTCTGCGACGTGTGGGGCGTCGTGCACGACGGCCGCACCGCCTACGTCGCGGGCTGCGCCGCGCTCGCCCGCTTCCGCCGCCGCGGAGGCACTGTCGTCCTCCTCACCAACGCGCCGCGCGCCGCCGATGCGGTCGCCCGCATCCTCGCCGAGAAGCACGTGCCGGAAGAGGCCTGGGACGCCATCGTATCCTCGGGTGAGATCACGCGCGCGCACGTGGCCGACGCCGGCTATCAGGCCGTCCACCACATCGGCCCCGACCGCGACCTCGACCTGTTCGAGGCTATCGCCGCCCGCCGCGTGCCCCTCGCCGAGGCCGACGCCCTCATCGCGACCGGCCTCGTCGACGACCGCCGCGAGACCGGCGAGCACTACCGCGCTCCGCTCGCACCTGCTCTTGACCGCGGTCTCGAACTCGTCTGCGCCAACCCCGACCTCGTCGTCGATGTCGGCGGCACCATGCTGCCCTGCGCCGGCGCTATCGCCACCGTCTACGAGGCGATGGGCGGACCGGTCTACTGGGCCGGCAAGCCGCACCGGCCGGCTTACGAGATGGCGCGCGCGTGCGCGCAGGAACTCCGCCAGGCCGAGGTGGCCCTCGACCGCATCCTCGCCATCGGCGACGCCGTCCGCACCGATCTCGCCGGGGCGAGCAATTTCGGCATCGACAGCCTGTTCATCGGCCAGGGCATTCACCGCGACGAGGTGCTCGGCGCCGACCGCCGCTTCCGCCGCGACCGCCTCGCCCGCCTCCTCTCAGCCGACGCCCCCCGCCCCGTCGCCGCCATGGTTGGGCTCGCGTGAGAACAGCGCACGAAATGCCGGCGTCGCTCGCGAGGCCGCGATTTCGCTCCTGAGGAACTCCGCCAGTTCGGCCGTGCCGGATTCGTCGAGCGGCGAGGCCGTCTCAGGCCACGGCGGGCCGCCCCAGCGCTCGTCGGTGAACCTGACGCCGCGCCAAACCCGGGCGGTGCGATAGCGCGGCGTCGCATGCACGTGCACGTGCGGCACGACATTGCCGAGTTGCATGTAATTGAAGCGGTCGGGCTGGAATAGCCGAGTCAGCAGCGCCTCGTATGCGCCAAGATGCGCGCCGAGCGCGGCCCACTCCGCCGTGTCGAGGCTCGCCAGCGAGCCGTCGGCGCGGCGGTTGCGGTCGATCACGATGCGCCCGAGGCAGCATTGGTTGTGCGCAAGCCGCCACGTCCAGTGCTCCGTAACGAGGAGATCGAGCCCCGCCATAGCGTCCTCCGCGAGTTCGCCAGCCCTGGGCACCGCCAACCGCGTTGCGCGCGCCGGAAAGGCCGGCCTATAAGGCGTCAGGCACGGTCCGCCGAGGGCGGCACCGCGAGCCGGATTGCGTGGAGTGTATCATGCCTGCCCCCTGGACCCCGACAAGCTGGCGCAACAAGCCTATCGTCCAGGTGCCGGAGTATCCGGACGCCAGGGCGGTCGCCGAAGTCGAGGCCAAGCTCGCCACTTTCCCGCCGCTCGTCTTCGCCGGCGAGACGGACGCTCTGAAGGCGAGCCTGGCCCAGGTTGCGCGCGGCAAGGCGTTCCTGCTCCAGGGCGGCGACTGCGCGGAGAGCTTCGAGGAGCACTCGGCCAACAACATCCGTGATTTCTTCCGCGTGTTCCTGCAGATGGCGGCGGTGCTCACGTTCGCTGGCGGCCAGCCCGTCGTGAAGGTCGGCCGCATAGCCGGCCAGTTCGCCAAGCCGCGTTCCTCGCCGACCGAGAAGCAGGGCGCGGTCGAACTGCCGAGCTACCGGGGCGACATCATCAACGACATCGCCTTCACGGCGGACAGCCGCATACCCGACCCGGGCCGCCAGTTGCAGGCTTACCGGCAGTCGGCGGCGACGCTGAACTTCCTGCGCGCCTTCATCCAGGGTGGCTATGCGAGCCTCGAGAACATCGAGAGCTGGGAACTGGACTTCGTGCGCGGTAAGCCGATCGAGGCCCGATACGACGCGCTCGCCCACGACATCAAGCGCACGCTCGAGATCATGGCCGCGCTCGGCATCAAGGCCGAGAACACGCCGGTGTTGCGCGACGTCGATTTCTATACCAGCCACGAAGCCCTTCTGCTCGGCTTCGAGCAGGCGCTGACGCGGCGAGACGAAGCGCGCGGCACCGGGCGCCATTATGCCACCTCCGCCCACTTCATCTGGATCGGCGACCGCACGCGCCAGCCCGATCACGCGCACATCGAGTTCATGCGCGGCATCGCCAACCCGATCGGCCTCAAATGCGGCCCCTCGCTTACCGAGGACGGCCTCATCGAGTTGATCGACCTGCTCAACCCGAAGGACGAGGCAGGCAAGCTGACGCTGATCTGCCGCTTCGGGGCCGACAAGGTGGAAAAGCACCTCCCGAAGCTCGTCGAGAGGGTGAAGAAGGAGGGCCGCACCGTCGTCTGGTCGTGCGATCCGATGCACGGCAACACACAGTCCGCGGCCGGCGGCTACAAGACGCGCCCGTTCGAGAAGGTGGTGGGCGAGATCGAGAGCTTCTTCGCCATCCATCGCAGGCTGGGCACGCATGCCGGCGGCATCCACCTGGAGATGACCGGCAAGGACGTCACCGAGTGCACCGGCGGCGCCATCGCCATCACCGAAGCCCGCCTCGCCGACCAGTACGACACCCGCTGCGATCCGCGCCTCAACGCCCAGCAGGCGCTCGAGGTGGCCTTCCTGATGGCCGAGCGCATGAAGCAGGAGCGCAGCGCCGAAGTTTTGGCCCGCGCAGCGGCCGGCGGGCGCTAGTCGCAACATGCCGCGAGCCGCGCGAGCCGCGCCATGGGGCGGTCGATGCTGAACGCATTTCGCATGATGCGCAGCGTCTACCGCGCCCAGCGCGCGATCAGCCGCCACGATCATGAGAGTGCGCGGGTCCACCTCGATGTGGCCCTCGCCATCCAGCCGAATAACGGCTTGGCCAATTTCCTGAGGGGCGTCGCATGCTACGAGCTTCTCGAACACGAGGACGCCTACGCCCATTTCAGCAAGTCACTCGCCGCCAATCCCAACGACGCCAACACCTTCGCGTTGAGGGCCCTGACCGCGATGCGCCTCGACGATATCGAGCGTGCCAGGGCTGACCTGCGCCACGCTGCCGCCATCGGCGAGCGCACCATCCTCACCCAGCTGGCGCTCGCCACACTGCGCCTTCAGTCCGGCGACTATGATGCCGGCCTCTGTCACCTGCGCAACGTCGAGGCGCTTGCGCCGAAGGCAAAAGAGCACAAGGCCGCCACAGGCATTGCGCTGTTCCTCAAGGGCGACCACCTGCAGGCCCGTGACAGCCTGCGGCGTGCTTTCGCCGCTGGCTTCACGGATGCCTATGCCGCGTTGATCCTCCATTGCGCGGAGACCCGCCTTGGTGGCAACGCCAGGAGCGAACTCGAGTGCGCCGCCGCGGCCCTGTCCGCTGGACGATGGCCCCGCCCTGTCATCGAATGGCTGATGGAGCGCGCTACCGCCGAGGACATGCTCGCCGATGCATCAACGGACCGCGAGCGGGCCGAAGCCCACTTCTACATCGGTCACTGCCATCTCGTCGCCGGCCGGTGCGATGATGCGACCCACCATTTGAAGATGGCAGCCGCAAGCCCGCTCTTCATGCTCACCGAGCGCGAGGCCGCGCGCGCCGAGCTCGCCCGACTCGGCATCGCGGCTTGACGACGCGCATTGATCGCCATCACGGGGGCGGCACATCGTCCGATTTGGGCTCGGCGGCACGGTCGGTCGTGTGCGCGGCCTCTTCCGCCCCGGCAACCGGTGAGTGTGCCGGCGCGACGGCAGCCGCCGCCTCCGGCCGCGCCCGCGATGCCGCCACGATCGCCGCGCGCGCCTCGAGCGTCATCACCGCCTCGATATCGGTGAAGCCATCCGGTGCCCGCTCTTCCACCCGGTCGATCACCTGCTCCGGGCCGCCGGCGCGGCGCGCCAGCAGCGCTGCGGTGGATGCCTCCCGACGGCGCGCTTCATATGCCTGCAAGCCGTCCGTCACGGCCTGACCGCCATCCCGTGCCGCCACCAGACAGTCGGCGAGCGCGGCCGCATCGAGGATCGCCTCGCTGACCGCATCGGGGCCGACCGGCGCGATCTGGTGCGCGGCGTCGCCGGCGAGTGTCACCCGGCCTTCCGTCCAGCGCGGGATCGGGTCGCGGTCGCAGAGCGGATACTCCCAGAACGACGGCGACGCCTTGACCAGCGCGGCCGCGTCGAAGCCGGGAACGGAGAGCTTTGCGATGTGCGGCGCGACGTCGGCGAGCCGGCCCGGCCGAACCCAGTCCTCGCGATGGGGCGGACGACCCGGCTCAGCCACCCTGGCTCCGATCAGCCAGTGCACGAGCTGCGTGCCGGGCTTCGTGCCGGCCGCGACCGGCATCACGAGACATTTGACGCCGATGCCGCCGGCCACCACCAGCGTGTGCCCGTCGAGAAACTGCGGCAGCTCCAGCGCGCCGCGCCACAGCATGGCCCCCGACCAGCGCGGCGGTCCCTCTTTCGGATAGAGCCGGCGACGCTGCGCGGAATGGATGCCCTCCGCCGCCACCACTGCGTCGCCCTTGTCGGTGCCGACAAGGCGCCCATCACGGCTCTTCAGCGTCACTGTTACGCCGTCGGCCTCCTCTGCGATCGCCGCCACCTGCGCGCCAGCGCGCACAGCCCGATGCCCGCCCTTGGCGCGGAGCGCGTCGAGCAACATACGCAGCAGCCGTCCGCGATGCACCGCAAGATAGGCATGCGGCGCCCCGGCCGACCGGCCCCGCGATTCGCGCCACACGACGCCGCCGTGACGCCCCACGTAGATGGCCGTCTCGATCGCGACCGCGCTGGCGGCGAGGCGCTCGGCCAGCCCGAGCCCGTCGAGCACCCCGACCGCCTCCGGCGTCAGCTGCAGGCCGACGCCCAGCTCGCGCACCTCGTCGGCCTGCTCGTAGACCGCGACGTCGATGCCGCGTGCGACGAGCGCCAGCGCCGCGGCGAGCCCACCGATGCCGCCGCCCGAAATGATGATTTTCATTGCTGCCTCTCAGCGCGCTCCGGACCCGCGCGGGGACCTGACAGGCGGCCGTTATGCACGCTCGGCGCCCGCTTGAGAAGCCGTCGGGGCCGGCAGCCGCGTCGCGTCACGCCAGAGTCGCGCGGTCGACCTCGGCGAGACGGCCGTCGGCGAGGCGAAGCACGCGGTGCATGCGCCGGGCGAGGTCCATGTTGTGAGTCGCGATGAGGGCGGCGACGCCGGTCTTCTCGATCAGCGCGACGAGGTCCTGGAACACGTGCTCGGAGGTCGACGGATCGAGGTTGCCGGTCGGCTCGTCGGCGAGCAGCAGTTTCGGGCGGATGGCGAGTGCACGTGCGATCGCCGTCCTCTGCTGCTCGCCGCCGGACAGCTCCGGCGGCCGGTGGTCGAGGCGGTGGCCGAGGCCGAGGCCCTCGAGCAACTCCTTGGCGCGCGCCTGCGCAACCTTGCGCGCCAGTCCCTGGATCATCAGCGGCATCGCCGCATTCTCGACCGCCGAGAATTCCGGCAGCAGCTGGTGGAACTGATAGACGAAGCCCATCTCGGCGCGGCGCACGCGGGTGCGTTCGTCGTCGCTCATCTTCGCGCAGTCGCGGCCGGACACCGCGACGCGTCCCTCGTCGGGCGTCTCCAGCAGCCCGGCGATGTGCAGCAGCGTCGACTTGCCGGCACCCGACGGCCCGACGAGGGCCACGGCCTCGCCAGCGTAGAGCGTCGCCGAGGCGCCATCGAGCACGCGGATCTCGCGCTCGCCCTGGTGGAATATCCGCTTCAGCCCGTCGAGGACGAGGACGGCGCGAGGGTCATGACGATCGGGAGAGCTGAGCACGGTCGCCTCACTCGTAGCGGAGCGCCTCGACCGGATCGAGCCGGGCCGCGCGCCAGGAAGGATAGAGGGTGGCGAGAATGGACAGCGTCAGCGCCATGACGACGATCGTAAAGGTTTCACCCGGATCGATGTGGGCCGGCAGCTTGGTCAGGTAGTAGACGCTGGGGTCCATCAGCCGCGTGCCGGTCACCCACTGCACGAACAGGCGGATCGGCTCGATGTTCCAGCAGAAAACGACGCCGAGCACGAACCCCGCGATTGTGCCGACCACACCGATGGCGGCACCGGTGATGAGGAACACGCGCATCACCGCGCCGCGCGTCGCCCCCATCGTTCTCAGGATCGCTATGTCGCGGCCCTTGTCCTTCACCAGCATCATCATGCCGGAGATGATGTTGAAGGCGGCGACCAGGATGATCAGCGAGACGATGATGAACATCAGCGTGCGCTCGACCTCGAGTACCGTGAAGAAGCTCTGGTTGCGCTGGCGCCAGGTGGTGAAGCCGAGATCGCCGCCGCCGGCGAGGCGCATGGCTTCGACGACCGTGTCGATGCGCTCCGGATTGTCGATCATCACCTCGATGACGTCGACCGCGTCGCCCCGCGAAAAGTATTTCTTGGCCTCGGCGAGCGGCATGAACACCATCGTCCGGTCGTACTCCGACATGCCCATCCGGAACACGGCGACGATGCGATAGGGCTTGGTGCGCGGGGCAACGCCGAACGGCGTCGAGGCGCCGCGCGGATTGACCAGCGTGATCGTATCGCCGAGCCCGACGCCGAGGGCCTCCGCCATGCGGTCGCCGACGGCGATGCCGACGACCTGATCGAAGCCGTCGAGCGTGCCGGCGATGACGTTAGAGGAGACGAGCCTGACCGAACGGATCCCCTCCTCCGTCAGTCCGCGCACCAGCCCACCCAGCGCCTGCACCGGCGAGGACACCATCACCTGCCCCTCGACCAGCGGCACGACATGCGTCACGCCTGCCACGCTGGCCAGCTTGCGCGACGTCTCGGTGTAGTCGTTGAAGGGCCCCTTGCCGGCGGGCTTGTAGACGACGGCATGACCGTTGAGCCCCAGTATCTTGTCGTAGAGCTGGTTGCGGAAGCCGTTCATCACCGCCATCACCACGATCAGCGTGGCGACGCCCAGCATGATGCCGACGAACGAGAAGCCGGCTATGACCGAGATGAAGCCTTCCTTGCGGCGCGCGCCGAGATAGCGCCGCGCCAGCATCCATTCGAACGGCGCGAACGGCAGTGTATCGACCGATGCACGGGCCTCGTTGCCGGCGGCGGCCGGGCGCGCCTCGGCGCTGTCGGTGACTGCGGTCATGCCCACTCCCCCTCGCGCCGCCTCTGCGCTCGCCGGACCGGCCGGCTGATCTCCTGCTAGACGAGCACGCGGTCCGTCACCACGCGCTGACGCACCGCCTCGACCGCATTGCCGAGGCTGAGCATCTCCTTGGCGCCGGTGGCGCGCACCTTGAGTTCGGCCGTGCCGTCCTTCAGCCCCTTCGGGCCGATCACGACCTGATAAGGCAGCCCGATCAGATCCATCGTCGCGAACTTCGCGCCGGCCCGTTCGTCCGTGTCGTCGTAGAGCACTTCGACGCCCGCCTTCTGCAGCCCGTCGTAGATCGCACTGCAGGCCGCATCGGTCGCGGGATCGCCCGCCTTCAGGTTGACGAGGCCGACCTCGAAGGGCGCCACCGGCAACGGCCACACGATGCCCGCTTGGTCATGGCACGCCTCGATGATGGCACCGGCGAGGCGCGAAACGCCGACGCCGTACGAGCCCATCTGCAGCGTTATCATCTCACCCGAGGGCCCCTGCACCTGGCATCCCATCGGCGCCGAGTACTTGGTGCCGAAGAAGAAAATATGGCCGACCTCGATGCCGCGTGCCGACACCTGCTTGTCCTTCGCCACCTCCTTGTCGAACCGGACGGGATCGTGCTTCTCGTCGGTCGCGGCATAGAGCGACGTCCATTGCCGGATGATCGGCTCGAGATCGCCGTCGAAATCGGTATCGGCCGGCGGAATGGGACCGTCGAACAGGTCCTTGTGGCCGTACACTTGGCTTTCGCCGGTCTCCGCGAGGATGATGAACTCGTGGGACAGGTCGCCGCCGATCGGGCCCGTGTCGGCCGCCATCGGGATCGACTTCAGTCCCATCCGCGCGAAGGTGCGCAGATAGGCGACGAACATGCGATTGTAGGCGCGCCGGCCGTCCTCCGGAGTGAGATCGAACGAATAGGCGTCCTTCATCAGGAACTCGCGGCCGCGCATCACGCCGAAGCGGGGGCGCACCTCGTCGCGGAACTTCCACTGGATATGATAGAGGTTGCGCGGCAGCTCCTTGTAGCTTTTCACGTTGTCGCGGAAGATCTGCGTGATCAGCTCCTCGTTGGTCGGACCGTAGAGCATGTCGCGCTCATGGCGATCCTCGATGCGCAGCATCTCCTTGCCGTAGGCCTCATAACGACCTGATTCGCGCCAGAGGTCGGCCGACTGGATGGTCGGCATCAACAGCTCGACCGCGCCCGCCCGATTCTGCTCGTCGCGCACGATGTCGGCGATCTTGTTGAGAACGCGGAGCCCGAGCGGCAGCCACGAGTAGATGCCCGCGGCCGACTGGCGCACCAGCCCGGACCTGAGCATCAGCTGGTGTGAGACGATCTCGGCCTCTTTCGGCGTCTCGCGGAGCACAGGCAGGAAATAGCGGCTGAGGCGCATGGGGCTCGGCTCTCTGTTGCGGCGTGTGGCCAGCCGCTGATACTGACGCGGGATGACGCGGCGCCCACGCCCGTCGAACAGGTCCGGACGGGCTGGCTCCGGCGAACGCCTGCTTGTCGCGGCGGCGTCGGGCTCCTTATCCCGTCGCGGCCCGTGACACAATCCCGCCGGCTCGCCCGTCCCCGCCGCCATGAGCCGCTTTTCCGCCGCATTCCATCGGGAATACCACCCGCCATGCCCACCGCCGCCACGATCGAGCCAACCCGGATCATCGTCACGCTCGAGGTCGCGCCGACGGCCGCGGCGCGGCTGTCGGCGGCGCTCGCCGCCGTCCCGGTCGCGTCCGTCGTGATCTTGCCACCGGCTGGCGGCGCGCTCGATGCCACGGTCGCCCGGGGGCTCGTCGAGATCGCCCAGAAGGCCGGTGTTGCCGCACTTCTCGCCGACGATGCCGCGCTCGCCAGAACGCTGCGCGCGGACGGCGTCTATCTGTCGCCGGGCAGGAACATATCGGACGCGTATGCGGAGGCCCGTGAGGTGCTCGGCACCCGCTACATCGTCGGCGCCGGCGCGGGCAAGTCCCGCCACGACGCCATGAGCCTCGGCGAGGCCGGCGCCGAGTTCATCGGCTTCGGCGTGCCGGCGGACGTCCAGGACGTCGCCGCCGCCCGCGAGCGCCGGCTCGAGCTGATCAACTGGTGGGGCGAGATCTTCGAGATCGCCTGCGTCGCATTCGATGTCACCGCCACCGACGACGCCAGCGCGCTCGCGGCAGCCGGGGCCGACTTCATCGCGGTGCCGCTGGCGCCCGCCATGTCGCCGGCTGACATTGCCGATCATCTTGCAGCCATCGCCGCTGCGGCGGAATCCGGCACGCGCAAGCGGGAGGTACTGGCGTGAGACGGTATGCCGCCGCGGCACTCGTCGCCGGCGTCGTCGCGGCGGCGCCACTGTCTGCCGGCGCCCAGGGCACGACCAGTTCCTGGACCAGCCGCACCATTCCGCAGAAGCCGGAGGCAGGCGCCCCCGCCAAGCCACCGGCGGCGCGCGTCCGCCGCAGGTCCGAGAACGTTCCGGCGGCCCCGGCCGGCCCGCCACCAGCCCGGGGCCAGGCCCGTCTCGGCCCGCCTCCCGGCCTTGCTGCGCCACTCGGCAAAGCGACCGCGCCCGTCACCGGCGAGAATGCCGCGTTCGAGGCCTTCGAGCTCGGACAATACCTGACGGCCAAGCGGCTTGCCGAGACGGCCGCCACGAAGGGCGACGCCGCGGCCCACACGCTGATCGCGCGCCTCTACGCCGAGGGGCTCGGGGTCGCTCGCGACGAGGCGCTCGCGGCGCGCTGGTATGCCAAGGGGGCCGATCTAGGCGATACGGAGGCCGCTTTCGCGCTCGGCGTGATGATGGCCGAGGGCCGCAGCATCAAGCAGGACCGCGCCACCGCCGCCGAGCTGTTCGAACGCGCTGCTCTCAAGGGCCACCCGTACGCGCACTACAATCTTGCGCTGCTGTTCCTGCGTGGTGACGGCAAGCCCGAGAACCCCTATCGCGCTTTCCTTCACCTGCGCTACGCGGCCGAACAGGGCATCGCCGCCGCGCAGTACGATCTCGCCACGCTTTTTCTCACCGGCCATGGCGTGAAGGCCGACGCCTACCAGGCCTCGCTCTGGCTGCGCCGCGCGGCGGACCAGGGATTGGCCTCGGCCGAGTTCGAGTATGCGGTGCTGCTGTTGCGCGGCGGCGGCCTCAATGCCGACCTGCCGCGCGCCATCGGCTATCTGAGGAGCGCCGCCGGCAAAGGCATCGCGGCAGCCCAGAACCGGCTGGCGCATGCCTATCTGTCGGGCATGCCGGGTCTGCCACAGGATCACGTCCAGGCCCAGACGTGGCGCATTCTCGCCCGCGACGCAGGACTCGCCGACGAGGCGCTCGACAAGCAACTCGCGCGCAGGCCCAAGACCGAGCGTCAGCGCGCCGAGATCGCCGCCCAGGCCATCCGGGACCAGTCGGCGATCGGCACGGCGAGCGCCGGGGTGGCGCGTCCATGATGGCGGGCGCCGCTGCTCAGGGCTTGGAGTACCTGCTGTCGGGATTCGGCGTGTAGCCGGGTCCGACGGTGAGCGGCTTCTCGGGCAGCACGTCCTGGTCCAGCTCCGAGTGAACGCGGTGCTCCAGGCGATAGATCTCGCGGCCCGTTTCCGCCTCCTTGAGATGCACGACGACGAGGTAGTCGCGCCCGGCGACGACGCCTCTCAGCGGCGGCGTCTCCAGTGCGTAGCCGCGCCGCTCGTCCGTCACGGTTTCGCTCACACGCACCGCAGGTCCGCCCGACGGGTCCTCGAACTGCACCTCGATCACGGTTCCCTTCGGCATGGCACGCGCCAGCTTCACGCTGACGCCGTAATAGGCCGAAGCCGCCCGGTAGTTGAAGATGAAGCCTCCGCCGACCACGGTCAGCGGAGGGCGCTTGCTGTCATCCTCGCAGCCGGCGGCGACGACCGCCGCCGCGAGCAGGACGGAGGTCACGATATCGCGCAAAGCCGGCCACCTCGTCACGACAGCCTCCCCGGCGCACGCCGCCTGCGGACCCGATGTCCCATGATCCCACGACAGCGCCATTGACACAAAGGGGCGTGGCGCTCTAAATGCAATTGCAAATCATTCGCAACTGGATCGGTCGCTATTCGTCATGCCGAACCACAGCTGCCACGATGCCGCTCCCTCCGGAAGGAACCGACGCACCATGTCTTGTGGGCGTATCGTGCGCGTTGCGCTCGCCCTGGCAGTCACGCTGCTGCTGTGTGCCGGCTCACCGCAGCCTGCGGCCGCCAAGAAGCTTCGGGTCGTCACCAGCTTCACGGTGATCGCGGACATCGCCGCCAACGTCGCGGGCGACGCCGCCGAGGTCGTCTCCATCACCAAGCCCGGCGCCGAGATCCACGAGTACCAGCCGACGCCGGGCGACATCGTGCGCGCCGGGCGCGCCGACCTCGTGCTGTGGAACGGGCTCAATCTCGAGCGCTGGTTCGAGCAGTTCCTGTCACACCTCAAGAGCAAGCCGAACGTGATCGTCAGCGCCGGCATCGCGCCGATGGGCATCAGTTCCGGACCCTACACAGGCAAGCCCAACCCGCACGCCTGGATGTCGCCGGCCAACGCTCTCATCTACGTCGCCAACATCGAGAAGGCGTTCGCTGCGGCGGACCCCGCCAACGCCGCCGTGTATGCCCGCAACGCCGCCGCCTACGCCGCCCGCATCAAGGCCCTCGATGCTCCATTACGGGCCCGCCTTTCAGCCATTCCGGAGGACAAGCGCTGGCTCGTCACCAGCGAGGGCGCATTCAGCTACCTCGCACGCGACTACGGCCTCAAGGAACTCTACCTCTGGCCTATCAACGCCGACCAGCAAGGCACACCGCAGCAGGTACGCCGGGTGATCGACCTGGTGCGCGAGCATCGTATTCCCGTCGTGTTCTCCGAGAGCACCGTGTCCGACAAGCCGGCCCGTCAGGTGGCGAAGGAAGCCGGCGCCAGCTACGGTGGCGTTCTCTATGTCGACAGCCTGAGCGCACCCGGTGGCCCGGTGCCGAACTACCTCAAGCTGCTCGAGGTCACGGTCGCGACGATCGCGAAGGGATTTGGCAGATGACCGCTCTCGGTGCCGCAGCGCGCGGCTGGCTTGGTGCCTTGTCGCGTGCCGCCGCGCCACCCGGTCTGCCGGCGAGCCTCGACATCGAGCGCGTCACCGTCACCTATCCGAACGGCACCACCGCGCTCAGGGACGCGAGCTTCGCTCTCTCACCCGGTACCATCGCAGCGCTCGTCGGCGTCAACGGCTCCGGCAAGTCGACGCTGTTCAAGACCATCATGGGCTTCCTTGCGCCGGTCTCGGGCAGCGTCACCATCGCCGGTCTGCCGGCGCGCGAGGCACTCCGCCTCGGCATCGTCGCCTACGTGCCGCAGAGCGAGGAGGTCGACTGGAACTTCCCCGTGCTCGTCGAGGACGTCGTCATGATGGGCCGATACGGCCGCATGGGGCCCCTGCGCATTCCGGCATCCGAGGACCGAGACAAAGTCGACACCGCACTCGCCCGCGTCGGTCTGACTGACCTCCGCCACCGCCAGATCGGCGAGCTTTCCGGCGGTCAGAGGAAGCGCGTCTTCCTCGCCCGCGCGCTTGCCCAGGAAGGCCGGATCATCCTGCTCGACGAGCCGTTCACCGGCGTCGACGTAACGACCGAGCGCCAGATTATCCAGCTCATGCGTCAGCTCCGCGACGAGGGCTGCCTGATGCTCGTCTCCACCCACAATCTCGGCAGCGTGCCGGAGTTCTGCGATCAGGTCGTGCTGGTCAAGCGCACCGTTCTCGCCTCCGGTCCGACGGCAACCACCTTCACCCAGTCCAACCTCGAGCGCACGTTCGGCGGCGTATTGCGTCGCTTCCAGTTGGCCGGCGCTGCACTGCATGACGATGCCGATCACCGCTCCGTCACGGTGCTGACCGACGACGAGCGGCCAGTGGTGTTCTACGGCGACGCCGCAACCCGCGACGAGCCGCTCGCCAGTGCACGCCGCCGCGACGCGCCCGGCCGCAAGGGCGAGGAGCCCCTGCCATGACCGGTCTGCTCGCCTCTATCACCGAACCCTTCACCTACGACTACATGTGGAAGGCCATGTGGGTTTCGGGCCTGGTCGGCGCCGCCGCCGCGTTCCTCTCCTGCTATCTGATGCTCAAGGGATGGTCGCTGATGGGCGACGCGCTCGGCCACGCGGTGGTGCCTGGTGTCGCCGTCGCCTACCTGATGGCCTGGCCCTATGCCGCCGGCGCCTTCATCGCCGGCCTCCTCGCCGCCTTCGGCATGCATCTCGTCAAGGTCAACAGCCGGCTGCGTGAGGACGCCGTGATCGGCATCGTGTTCACCACGTTCTTCGCGACTGGCCTGCTGATCGCGTCGCTCTATCCGACGTCGGTCGACATCCAATCGATCGTGCTCGGCAACATCCTCGCCATCGGTGATGCCGAAGCTCGGCAGGTGGCCTGGATCGCCGGCATCACGCTCGTCGTCATGCTCGCGCTCTGGAAGGACCTGATGGCGGTGTTCTTCGACGAAAGCCACGCGCGTTCCATCGGGCTTCCCGCGACGGCGCTCAGGATCGTGTTCTTCACGCTGCTCGCTGCCACCACCGTCGCTGCCCTGCAGACCGTCGGCGCCTGCCTCGTCATCGCGACAGTGATCACCCCCGGCGCCACTGCCTACCTGCTGACCGACCGCTTTCCGCGTCTGCTCCAGATCGCCGTCGGGCTCGGCGCGACGACCGGCTTCCTCGGCGCCTACATCAGCTACTTCGTCAATGGCGCCACCGGCGGCGTCATCGTCACGTTGCAGACGCTGATCTTCCTGGCGGTCTTCGTGCTCGCGCCAAAGCATGGTCGCCTCGCACAGCGCCGGCGCGCCCGGACCGGCGCGTCCGCCGATCCGCTGGCCGCCGAGAGGTTCTCCCAGGTGCGCTCACGGTGATCACCGTCATGCAACTCCTGATCGAACCGCTCAGCTATCCCTTCATGCAGCGCGCACTCGCCGCCGCTATCCTCATCGGCGCGCTGTCGGCCGTGCTGTCCTGCTATCTGATCCTCAAGGGCTGGTCGCTTATGGGCGATGCCGTCTCGCATGCCGTCCTGCCGGGCATCGTACTCGCCTTCGTGGCCGGTCTGCCACTCGCGCTCGGCGCCTTTCTCGCCGGTCTCGGCTCGGCGCTTGCGACCGGCTATCTCGCCGCCAACAGCCGAGTGAAGGAGGACACCGTGCTCGGCATCGTGTTCGCGGGCATGTTCGCCGCGGGCCTCGTGATGTTCACCAAGGTGGAGACCGATCAGCATCTCAACCATATCCTGTTCGGCAACATTCTCGGCGTCGACGCCACGAAGCTCGTCGAGCTTGCCATTGTCGCCGGTCTTGCACTTGTCGTCGTGCTCGCCAGGCGGCGCGACATCCTGCTGGTCATTTTCGATCCGGCCCATGCGCGCGCCATCGGCCTGCCGGTGCGTGCCATCGAGAACGGCCTTCTCGTGCTGCTCGCGCTCTCCATCGTCGCGGCGATGACCGCGGTAGGCATCCTGCTCGTCGTTGCCATGCTGATCACGCCCGGCGCGACGGCCTATCTCGTCACGCGACGCTTCGACCGGATGCTCGCCATCGCCACCGCTGTCGCCGTCGTCGCCTCGGTGGTCGGCACCTATGTCAGCTTCCACATCGACGGCGCCACGGCGCCCTGCATCGTGCTCACGCAAACTGCCCTGTTCCTCGCCGCATTCCTCGGCGCCCCCGGCAGCGGGGTCCTGCGCCGAACGCCGACCACCCCGCCGGCTGCCTGAACTTCGACGATCGCCCCATTCCGGCCGTCATCAAAACGCCACTTGTCGAATGCAACAATATAACGTTACACAATCCCCTGCGGCGACACCCGTCGCCGCGCAATCCGGCAATGCCTTACCGCCCGCGAAGGAGCCCACGATGCATTCCTCCCGCATGCCGCTCGCCGCCGCACTGACCGGCCTCGCCGTCGCCCTTGCCGCATCAACCGCCGCGGCCCAGAAGCGCGAACTCGGCGCGCACGAGCACGGCGCGGGCACGCTCAACATCGCAATCGAGAAATCGAAGGTCGAGTTCGAGCTCGAGGTTCCCGGCGACGACATCGTCGGCTTCGAGCATCAGGCGAAGACGGCGAAGCAAAAGGCCGCCGTGGAGAAGGCCAGAAAGACGCTCTCCGGTGCACTTGCCCTCTTCAAGCTGCCGACTGGTGCCGGCTGCAAGCTTGCCAGCGCCAAGGTCGAGTTGCACACCGAAGAGGCCGAGAAGAAGGCGGACACGAAGCCCGCCGAGGGCAAGCATGACCATGCCCATGAGAAGGATCACGACGAGGGCGGTCACACCGAGTTTCACGCGACCTACGCGCTCGATTGCAGGGCGCCGGAGAAGCTGACCGAGATCGCCTTCGACTACTTCAAGACCTTCAGGAAGGCCCAGAAGCTTACCGTCACCGTGGTTTCCGACAAAGGCCAGAAGCAGTATCAGGTGACCCGCAAGGCACCGCGGCTGGTGCTCGGCGGCAATTCGTGAGGGATCGCCGCCGGCGGGTGGCAAGGGGAGCGGACGGGTTTGACCGCCAGCACACCGACAATTGGAACGGACGCGGCTGCCGATCTTGAGCATCCGCTGGCCGCTCCCGCCCCTGCCGTCGCACTGCGCGGCGTGCACTTCACCTGGCCGGGTGAGCGCCGCTTCGCGCTCACTGTCGACGATCTGCGGATCGCAGCCGGCGAGCGCGTGCTGCTGCTCGGCCCGTCGGGAAGCGGCAAGTCGACCCTGCTCAGCCTGATCACCGGCATCGTGGCGCCCGATGCCGGGACCATCGCCATCCTCGGCACCGACATCACGAAGCTCGGGCCTTCCGCGCGCGATCGTTTCAGAGCGGAGCACATCGGCGTCGTCTTCCAGATGTTCAACTTGCTCGCCTATGCCAGCGCACGCGACAACGTGCTCCTCGCGCTCGCATTCGCACCGTACCGCCGCCGGCGCGCCACGGCGGCGGGGCCCGCCGCGCACGAGGCCGACCGCCTGCTCGCGCGCCTCGGCCTTGCGGCGGACGTCGCCGACACGAAGGCGTCGTCGCTCAGCGTCGGCCAGCAGCAGCGCGTCGCCGTCGCCCGCGCGCTGATCGGCCGGCCCGGCCTCGTCATCGCCGACGAACCGACCTCGGCGCTCGATCGGGCCGCACAGGTTGCCTTCCTCGACCTTCTCGCCAGCGAGTCGGTAGCCGCCGGTGCCGCGCTGTTGATGGTCAGCCACGACGAGACGCTCGCCGGCAATTTCGACCGGCTCGTGCGCCTCGATGCCGTCGCCCGCATCGCGACCGCCGGCGCCGCCGGCGCCGGGAGAGCGTGATGCTCGTTCCTCGGCTCGCACTGAGATCGCTCGCCAATCGCTGGCTTACGGCGTTACTGACCGTGCTCGCCATCGCGACCAGTGTCATGCTGCTGCTCGGCGTCGAGCGCGTGCGCACCGGCGCCCGACAGAGCTTCGCGGACACCATCTCGGGCACCGATCTGGTGGTCGGCGCGCGCACCGGCGGCATCCAGCTGCTGCTCTACTCCGTGTTCCGCATAGGCAACGCCACCAACAACATCACCTGGAAGAGCTACGAGGACATCTCGCGTCATCCGGACGTCGCATGGATCGTGCCGCTCTCGCTCGGCGACAGTCACCGCGGCTTCCGCGTGCTCGGCACCACGGCCGACTACTTCTCGCGACTGAAATACCGGCGCGGGCATGGTCTCACCTTCGCCGCCGGAAAGCCGTTCGACGACCTCTTCGACGCCGTGGTCGGCGCCGAGGTCGCGCTCCGGCTCGGTTACAAGGTCGGGGACCGGATCGTCGTTGGCCACGGCCTCGGCGATGTCTCCTTCGTCGAGCACGACGACAAGCCGTTCCGAGTCTCGGGCGTGCTCGCCCGGACCGGCACCCCGGTCGACCGCACTGTGCACGTCAGCCTCGCAGCCATCGAAGCGATCCACGTCGACTGGCAGTCGGGCGCCCGCATCCCCGGCCAGTCGGTGTCGGCCGACGCGGTACGTCGCATGAACCTGAACCCTAAGGCGGTCACCGCCGCGCTCGTCGGCCTGAAGACGCGCATCGCGACGTTTCGCGTGCAGCGCGCGATCAATGGCTACCCCGAGGAGCCGCTGACCGCGATCCTGCCGGGCGCCACGTTGCAGGAGTTGTGGGGGCTGGTCGCCACCGCAGAGAGTGCGCTTGCCGCGATTTCGATCATGGTCGTCGTCACAGCATTCATCGGCATGGTGACCATGATCCTCGCCACACTCAACGAACGACGGCGCGAGATGGCTATTCTGCGCGCCGTCGGCGCACGACCGGTCACCATCCTCGGCTTGCTCACCGTCGAGGCGGCCGCGCTGACGGCTGCCGGCATCGGACTCGGTGTGACACTGCTCTATCTGGCGCTCGCCGTCGCGCGGCCCTATCTCGACCGCTGGTACGGTCTCGACATCGCCCTCGCCGCGCCTGATTTGCGCGAGATCGGTGTCCTGGCAGTGATACTTGCGGGTGGTGTCGTGGCGGGCCTGCTGCCCGCGATCCGCGCCTATCGGCTGTCGCTCGCCGACGGCATGACGGTGCGTACGTAGACGTGGGCGCGGTCACATGAAGGAGCACGACTGAGATGGGCCTGCGAAAAAAACTATTCCTCGCCCTCCGCGTCGTCGCCGTCACCGTCGTCTGCGGCGCCGCCATCCCCGCCATCACCCCGGCGCGGGCCGAAAGCGTGCGCACGCTGAAGTGGGCTGACCTCGTACCGCCGCGAGCCGCACCGGCGAAGCCACGCGCGCTGTTTTCCGGCGCCACCCCGCTCAGCGCCGTTACGCCGCCCGTCCAAGGGACCGACGCCGCCCCAGGCGCAGACGACAACGCGCCGCCGCCCCCGTTCCGCGAGGGCGCCTGGATGTCGGCGCCGTCCTCACGGCGGGGATCCGGGCCGCCCGCCCTCGTCAAGGCGCTCGACGGCCAGCGGGTCAAAATCGGTGGCTACGTCGTCGCCCTCGACTTTGAAGCGACGAAAATCTCCGAGTTCCTGCTCGTGCCGTTCGTCGGTGCATGCATCCACGTGCCGCCACCCCCCGCCAACCAGATCGTGTACGTCAAGGTCGCCAGGCCGTTCGAGCCCAAAGGCCAGTTTGCGCCCGTATGGGTCACCGGCACCATCCAGGCCGACGTGGCATTCACTGGGCTAGCCGACGCCGGCTATACGATGTCTGACAGTGTGGTAGAGATTCGGCCGGAGTGATGCTCTCACGCACCAGTTGTGCGTGACCGACCCTCTCGCCTCTCGCAGCGCGACAGAATCGCGCCATAGTCGATCGCGCCGCACAACATGGTAAACGGCAGCGCAAAAATCCCGTGGCTCCCGGCAACCGGCTCGCAGAACTGATCTGCTCTAATGGGTTGCTGAGACGAACGGCGACACTTGTCATGCGAATGTCGCCAGGGATAGCCTGCCGGTCCTGCGGCGCAACATCGGCGGGACAGGGGACCTTCCAATGCACTATCACGCCTACGAGGCTGCCCACTTGATGCTCGCGCCGCTGCGGCTCGCCGCCCGGCAGACCAAGTTCTGGCTCGCGCAGCCCTGGAACCCGTTCGCCTTCACGTGGCACGCGCGCCACATCTCGGCGGCCTGCGAGGTCTTCGAGGCCGTCACCCGCCGCTACGGCAAGCCCGAGTTCGCGATCTCCGAGACGACGGTGCATGGCCAGAAAGCCGCCGTCACGGAAGAGACGGTGCTCGCCAAGCCGTTCTGCAACCTCGTCCACTTCAAGCGCGATCCGGCTGTCGTCGGCCACCGCCACGACCCCAAGGTGCTCGTTGTAGCTCCGATGTCCGGGCACTATGCGACGCTGCTGCGCGGCACGATCGACGCCATGCTGCCGGAGCATGACGTCTACATTACCGACTGGAACGATGCGCGCGATATTCCTGTCATGATGGGCGCGTTCGATCTCGACGACTACATCGATTACGTCATCGAGTTCGTGCATCACCTCGGACCGGAAACCAACATCATCGCGGTGTGTCAGCCGTCGGTGCCGGTGCTTGCCGCCACCGCCGTCATGGCCGCGAACGACGACCCGCTGCAGCCGGCCTCCATCACGCTGATGGGTGGACCGATCGACACGCGGCGCAATCCAACGGCGGTCAATAAACTCGCCATGCAGCGCTCGATCGAATGGTTCGAGCAGAACGTCATCTCGACCGTGCCGTTCCCGAACCCGGGTTTCATGCGCAGAGTCTATCCGGGCTTCGTCCAGCTCACCGGGTTCATGACCATGAACCTCGAGCGACACACCACGGCGCACGTCGACCTGTTCAACAACCTGGTCAAGGGCGACTGCGACAGCGTCAAGGCGCACAAGGATTTCTACGAGGAGTACCTTGCGGTGATGGATCTCACCGCCGAGTTCTATCTGCAGACGGTCAAAACGGTTTTCCAGGATCACGCGCTGCCGAAGGGCACGATGATGCATCGCGGCCAGCGCGTCGACTGTTCGGCGATCCGCAAGACGGCGCTGATCACCATCGAGGGCGAGCGCGACGACATTTCCGGCATAGGCCAGACTCAGGCGGCGCATGATCTTTGCTCAAGCCTCACTCCCGACATGCGTTTCCACTACCTCCAGCCGGGGGTAGGTCACTACGGCGTGTTCAACGGCACCCGCTGGCGCACCGAGATCCAGCCGCGCATCCGCGACATGATCCGCACCGTCGCTTTCACCCGCGCGACGAGTGCGTCCGCCGGTCGCACGGCCAAGGTAGCCGACCCTGCGGTGAGCGGTGCGCGAGCGGCCGAGTTGCGCGCCGGCGCCTCCCGCGCTCTGGACCAGAAATCGCATGCTCGCGAGACTGCCGAGCGGGCAAGTCCCGCCAAGGGCAGCAACGGGTCCGGTGGCTCGGTTGTGCAACTGCCGCCGACAACGTTGCACTGATCGCACTGACGACGGACGGTCCACGCTCGCACCCCGACGGCGCGACCCGGCAATACAAGAGGCGGCGCCCGCAGCGGGTGCCGCCTATTTCTTGTGCAACCGGGACGTTGCACGACCGCCGCCTTATTTGACCACTCTGTCGCGCACGATCTTTTTCGCGCTGCGCCACTGGCTTTGGCTCGGCGGCTGAACTAGTGTTCCCCGGCGTTCGGCACCGCGTGCTGCCGCAATGGCCCGCTATCGGCCGACAACAAAGAATTGATCGTTCACAAGGGAGAAATCCGGAAATGGACCGCCGCTCATTTATCAAGAAGGCCGGCGTTGCGACTGCTGGTGCGGCCGCCGCTACGACGCTCGCCGCACCGGCGATCGCTCAGGCGCGCAAGGAATGCGTCGTAGTCTCAACCTGGCCGAAGGACTTCCCGGGTCTCGGCACCGGCGCGCAGCGCGCAGCCAAGCGCATTGGCGAACTCTCCGAAGGCCGCATCAACGTGCAGTACTATGCTGCGGGCGAGCGCGTCGGTGCGTTCGCTGTGTTCGATGCCGTCGCCTCCGGCAACGCGCAGGCCTACCACGGCGCCGAATACTACTGGAAAGGCAAGCACGAGGGCTTCTCCTACTTCACCTCCGTGCCGTTCGGCCTCACCCACGTCGAGCACGACGCCTGGATCCGTCACATGGGCGGCCAGCAGCTCTGGGACAAGCTCTCCGACGGCTTCGGCCTGCAGCCCTTCCTGTGCGGCTCGACCGGCGTGCAGATGGGCGGCTGGTTCAACAAGGAGATCGAGACCCCCGACGATTTCAAGGGCCTCAAGATGCGTATTCCCGGCCAGGGTGGCGACGTCATCGCGCTGCTCGGCGGTTCGTCGGTCTCGCTGCCGGGTGGTCAGATCTACGAGAACCTCGTCTCCGGCGCCATCGACGCGACCGAGTGGGTCGGCCCCTGGAACGACTACTTCCTGAAGTTCTACGAGGCGGCGAAGTATTACTATTACCCGGGCATGCACGAGCCGGGTTCGACGCTCGGCATGGTCTTCAACAAGTCGTGGTTCACCTCGCTGTCGAAGACGGACCAGGAACTGATCAAGGCGGCTTGCGCGGAAGAGCACGGCAACATGATGGCCGAGTTCAACGCCAACAACTCGACCTACCTGCGTAAGCTGATCAAGGAGCACGGCGTCAAGCTGCGCCGCTTCTCGGACGAGGTTTACGATGCGTTCGGCAAGGCCGCCGACAAGGTGTTCGAGAAGACCGTTGCGCACAGCGCGCTGACCAAGGAAATCCACGAGAGCTTCCTCAAGGCGCGAGCCGACACCGGCGCGTGGATGAACTTGGCCGACGTGCCCTACATCCAGCAGCGTAACCGCGTGCTCGGCCTCAACTGAGCCGCCTGACACCATGAGCGGGACGGCCCCCCGGGTGCCGTCCCGCTTCGTCTGCTATCACCGGGTTTCGACAGCGACTCGACGGCGCGCACCGGGACCCGAAGGTCCGGAGCGCGACTTCGCCCCTGGTGACACCCGCCTTCGGACGTGCCCCCGCGTCATCGAGACAGCGACGCATTCGGTTGCGTCCCTTCATCGGCCTTCTGCACCGGATATCGCCCATGTCCTCCGCCGCAGCCGTCGCAACGCCCCTCGACGTTTCGTCCAGCGCCGAACCGGTTGTCGCGCCACGACCGGCGTTGCTTGCCCGGTCGATCGCCTGGGGCAACGTCGCGGTGATGTTCGCCTACATCGTCGCCAGCTACCTGGCCTATTGGTGGGGCTGGCCAACGCTCGTCTCGATCGGCCAGTCGGCCGGCCTCGTCGCCGGCAACGCCAACGGCGCGATCAACGGCGGTCTCGCGGCTATGCAGGTCGCCATCTATGTTCTGGCCCTGCTGCTGGCGCTCGGCTACGTGCTGCGGACGCCGGGCACGTCCCTGCGCACCGACGCGGATACCATCAGTGCTCTCGCCGGCTATCTCGTGCGCGCCGCGTTCTGGGGCATCGTGCTCGTCGGGGTGGCGGATTCCGTGATCTCCGCGGCGCGCGTGGAGGGTGCTGTCGCCCCCTACGTCGGCGAGAAGATGGCAATCGACCTCGGCCGCTCCGCATGGCGGGGCCTCTACATCCACACACCACTGCTGGTGCTCGCGCTCGTCATTGCGGCTTTTACCCGAACCCTCGGCTTCGTCTGGCTCTGCCTGCTCGTCGTCGTCGCCGAATTCCAGATCGTCGTCTCGCGCTTCATCTTCTCCTACGAGCAGGGTTGGATGGGCGACCTCGTCCGCTTCTGGTACGCCGCCCTGTTCCTGCTCGCCAGCGCCTACACGCTGCGCGAGGAAGGCCACGTCCGCGTCGACGTCGTCTATACCGGCCTGTCGCCGCGCACCAAGGGCATGATCAACTTCTTCGGCGCCATGTTCCTCGGCATCGTCTTCTGCTGGATCATCCTGGCGCTCGGAACCTGGACCCGCTCGAGCGTGATCGTCGGCCCGCTCATCTCCTTCGAAGTCACGCAGTCGGGCTTCGGCCTCTATATCAAGTACCTGATGGCGGGACTGCTCGGCGTTTTCGCGATTACCATGCTCGTGCAGTTCGCCAGCTACATGCTCGACGCGCTCGCCGACTGGCGCGGCGAGCCGAGTAGCCGCCAGACCTCTGGCTCATCCGGCCACTGATCCACGAAACCAACTCTCGCCTGCCGCTCTCACTCGCGACGGTACCGCCATGGAAGTCGTTTTCCTCCTCCTGCTCATCGTGCTCATGATCGCAGCGCTCGGCTCGGGCTTCCCCGTTGCCTTCGCGCTGCCGGGAGCGGCCATCGTCTCGATCGGCGCCGCCGCACTCGCCGGCTCGCTGTTCGCCGGTGATTCAGCGGCCTACTTCGCCCAGGGCTCTCCGCTGCAGTGGCTGACCGCAGGTGTCACCAACTTCCGCGACGTCTACTGGGACGTGGAACGCGACACGCTGATCGCCATCCCGTTGTTCATCTTCATGGGCATCATGCTGCAGCGGTCGAAGATCGCGGAAGACCTGCTCGTCACCATGGCGCAGCTGTTCGGCCCGGTCCCCGGCGGTCTTGGGATTTCGGTCGTGTTCGTCGGCGCGCTGCTCGCGGCCACGACCGGCATCGTCGGTGCCACCGTCGTCGCCATGGGACTGATCTCGCTGCCGGCGATGATGCGCAACAAGTACTCGAGTCCGCTAGCCTGCGGCACCATCGCAGCCTCCGGCACGCTCGGTCAGATCATTCCGCCCTCGATCGTGCTCATCATCCTCGCCGACCAGCTGGCCAATGCCGTCGACCAGGCCGACACGCTGCGCAAGCAGCTCTACAAGGATGCAACCGGACTGACCTCGCTTCCCTCGGAATTCGCGATCGGCTCGACGAGCGCCGGCGAGATGTTCATCGGTGCGCTGCTGCCCGGACTCGTGCTCGTCGCATTCTACATGATCTTCATCATGCTGCTCGCAATGATGCGCCCTCGCATGGCCCCGGCCGTGCCGGTCGAGGGCAAGTTCGACGCCGCCTTCTATCGCAACGTCTTGATCACGCTGGTGCCGCCGCTGGCGCTGATCATCGCCGTGCTTGGCTCGATCATCTCTGGCATCGCGACCGTCAATCAGGCCGGCGCGGTCGGTGCGGTCGGTGCGGCGCTGATGGCGAGCTACCGGCTTCACGAGGGTAAGCGCGGTGCCTACGCACCGGTGGTGTTGGCGATCGTCTCGGTCGTCGCACTCGTGATCATCATGCGCCTGTTCAACACCAACGTGAAGCTGGTCCGCACGTCGTCCGACGTCATCGGCATCACGCTCGCAGCGATCGCTGTCGTCATGTTCCTGGGCGCTGTCGCCTGGGCGTTCTGGCGGACCTACCGTTTTGAGAACACGCTCTACGGTGTGATGGTCGAGACCTCCAAGGCAACGGCGCTCGTTTTCGTCATCCTGATCGGCGCCGCCATGTTGACCGCCGCCTTCCGTGGCTTCGGCGGCGAGGAACTGGTCAAGAACTTCCTCACCAACATGCCGGGTGGTTTCTGGGCTCAGTTCCTCATCGTCATGGGCGTCATCTTCCTGCTCGGCTTCTTCCTCGATTTCATCGAGATCGCCGTCGTCGTCGTGCCGATCGTAACTCCCATCCTGCTGATGGACCCTGGGGCCAACGTCACCGCCGTTTGGCTCGGTGTCATGATCGGCCTCAACATCCAGACCTCGTTCCTGACGCCGCCGTTCGGCTTCGCGCTGTTCTACCTGCGGGGCGTCGCCCCGCCGTCGATCTCGACGCTGCAGATCTACAAGGGCGTCGTTCCGTTCATCCTGCTCCAGCTTGCGGCTTTGTTCGTCGTCGGCTACACGCCGAGCCTCGTCAACTACTGGCCGATCAGGCTCAATCTCCTGTCCGACGTTGCCCCCCCACCGGCCAACCCGCGCCTCCAGCACTGCATCGAGCAACTCGTGCTGCCGCAGTACGTCACGCGCGAAGCTGAAATCCGCGCCGCGATCGCCAAGGCAAAGGGTCTCGACTACAGCTTCGTTCCCTCGGAGTTGCGCTCCGATCTCACCGGCAGCTTCGCCAAGGCCGAGCAGGTGTTCGAGCACGCCAAGGCGATCAAGGCCGCCGAAACGGCGATCGAGCAGAAGAAGCCCGCGTACGCGCCGCTGCACCGGCAGGTGCGCGAGATTCAGCAGGATGCCCTGCGCCTGGACACGCACCGCCGCGAACTCGAGCAAGACATCCAACGGCTGAAACGCGGCGGCCGCGACGTCACCAAGCTCGAGGCGACGCTCGCTGCCGAGGCGGAGAAGAAGAAGGCGCTGCTGGCGAGCATTCCGGCGAGCTGGGAAGCGGACCACAAGGCGTTCGCCGACCTGCTCAAAGCAGACGCGGCGAGCCGCCAGCGCTATCGGCGGACGAGCGACGACGCCTATCAGCCCGTGGAAAAGCTTCTGCAGACCATCGATCAGACGAGTGAACTCGAGCGCCGGGTGGCTGACGTGAAAGCGCTGACCGATGCCGTCCAGAAGAAGAAGCCCGCCGAAGCTGTCGAGCAGATCGACGCCGTCAACAAGGTCGTCGGCGCTCTGGGCGGTCGCACCGTGCGGCGCGAGCTCTCGCGCGCGCGAAGCGCGCTGCGCGGACGGGCCCCGGATGTGAAAAAGGCGGAGGCACACATCCAGGAAACGCTGAAACTCGTCGCGGGCGAGCTTGCCTGGCGCAAGCGCGCGTCGAGCGAGCTCAAGCCGGGACTAGACGCTTACGACGCCACGATCCGCACCAACATCGGTCTGCGCGAGCAGCCGCGCCTGCCGCGCAGCGAAGCGCTGTCGGTTGCCGCATGCATGGCGAACCACCGCGACGTGTCACTGCACTTCTGAAAAGGTGCGCGCCGCCACCCGGCGCTCACCCTCTCGTCGGTCGTTAGCCCGGCCAACGCCCGCCGCTGTCGCGCCTGAAGCGTCGACAGATATCGGCGACGGTTGTCGTGGCCGATCATCCGGCAGATGCGCTCCTTCTCCGCCTCGCTCGCGCGAATGCGCGCGAGAGACGTCGACACGCCCTAACCCTGACGCGCGACGCGGGCGATGTTTTCCTCCAGACAGCGGCAGACCTCTGCGAACGCACAAGGGCCGCCCTGGCAAGGGCGGCCCCCGTGAGATCAAGAGCGATTCGGGCGATGCCGGGCGCCACCCTGTGGCGCGACCGGCGACCCGTCAGCACGTTGGCAGAGGCTGCTCCGACATCCGTGCGACGTGCGAAAGCCCGACCGGCTGTCCCATCCCACTCGACATTGGATCACCTCCCTTCCGTTGCTGCGACTGGTTTCAAGACTCGCACACTTATGATTCCCTGCCAAGCAGCCTGCCTGACGAGCCCGCCACCGCCGCGTCCATGCTGCCGATTTGCAACGGAACGCTTGTCAATGACAATGCGAGGACGCAGGACAGGCTGGCGTTGGCCGCCTGACAGGCCTCAGAGCGTTACAAGGAGCCGCCCGTGCTGACCGCTTATGCCGCTTCCGAAAATACGCTGAAGCCCCTCGCCGCTCCGTCCGACTGCACCGCGGCCGTCTGGCTCGACCTGCTCAATCCGACCAAGGAGGAGGACGCGCACGTCGAACAGGCGCTCGGCATAGCCATCCCGACCCGCGAGGAGATGAAGGAGATCGAGGTGTCGAGCCGTCTCTATCAGGAGCACGGCGTCCACTACCTGACGGCGACCATCGTCTTCCGCGTCGACACGCCCGACCCGCACTCGGCCGAGATCACGTTCATCCTCACCGATCGCCAGCTGATAACCGTTCGCTATGCCGAGCCACGCGCCATTCAGCTTTTCCTCAACCAGGCCCGCAATGGCGACCTCGACTGCGCAACCCCGCTCGAAGTCTTCATCGGCCTGATAGAGGCGGTGCTCGAGCGCGAGGCCGATCTTATCGAGCGCCTGCAACTCCAGACCGACCGCGTCGCCCAGACGATCTTCGAGATGAAGGGCGGGGCGGCAACGCGCGGACGGCGCTTCGATGTCGTGCTGAAGGACATCGGCAAGATGGGCGAGACCAATTCGCGCGTTCGCGAGAGCCTCGTCTCATTGGGCCGGCTGCTGACATACGTCAGCACCACCGCCCAGGCCCGCAACGCCAGCGCAGAGCTTCGTGAGCGCATCCGCACCGAGGCGCAGGATGTGCAATCACTCGCCGATCACGTCAGCTATCTCGGGTCCCGCCACACCTTCATGCTGGATGCCTCGCTCGGCATGGTCGGCATCGAGCAGAACCAGATCATAAAGCTGTTCTCGGTCGTCGCCGTGATGCTGATGCCGCCGACGTTGGTCGCCTCGATCTACGGTATGAACTTCAAGCACATGCCGGAGCTTGCGTGGAGTTGGGGCTATCCGATGGCGATCGGCCTCATGGTGCTGTCGGCCGTGCTGCCGTTCCTGTTTTTCCGCCACAAGGGCTGGCTGTAGCGTTTGTGGCTTTTCAAGCCAGCACGAGCCTTGCCGCCAGCGCCGCTGCGCCGCAGACGGCGAGCGTGGTGATAACGCCGCGATGGAGGACCAGCAGCACCACCACCGCCAGTGCCGCGAGCCCGACTGCGAGAAAATCCGCCGTTGCCCACGCCGGCACGTGCAGCCGGATCGGTCCGAATGCCACCACCGGCACCTCGCGGAACAGTACATGCAGTGCAAACCAGACGGTAAGGTTCAGGATCACGCCGACCACCGCCGCGGTGACACCGGCGAGCGCTCCCTTCAGCCGCGGCATGCGGTTGAGGCGCTCGATATAGGGCGCGCCGGTGAAGATCCAGAGGAAGCACGGCGCGAACGTCGCCCAGAGCGTGACGAGCGCGCCCGCAAGGCCATTGGCCCATCCGCCCTCGCGATAGGCCGCGAGGAAGCCGACGAACTGGGTGACCAGGATCAGCGGACCTGGCGTCGTCTCGGCCAAGCCGAGCCCGTCGAGCATCTCACCCGGTGACAGCCATCGATGCACCGCGACCACATCCTGCGCCATGTACGCGAGCACCGCGTAGGCGCCGCCGAACGTGACGACGGCGAGCTTCGAGAAGAACCAGCCGACCTGCGAGAGCACGTGCCCGGGGCCGAGCAAGAGTGCGAACGTGGCGAGCGGTACGGTCCAGATGGCGAGCCACGTTGCCGCGGTGGTCAGTGTGGCGGTCAAAGTGACGTCGTCGCGATGGGCGTTGGCGAGGCGACCGCTGGATGCCGGTGACGCGGCACGGCTGCCGCCGAGCGTGAGGAAGCCGGCGAGCGCCGCAGCCAGAACGATCACCGGAAACGGGATCGCGAGCAGAAAAATTGCGGCGAAGGCTGCCGCCGCGATCGCCCAGGCCATCCGCGACTGCAACGCCCGCCGGGCGACACGGATCAGTGCCTCAACGACGACGGCCAGAACAGCCGCCTTGATGCCGACGAACACGCCCTCGACCAGCGTGACTTTGCCGAAGGCGGCATAGAGGGCGGAGAGCAGGAGCACGACGAGTGCGCCCGGCAGCACGAACAGCAGGCCCGCCGCGAGCCCTCCGGCGACGCCATGCAGTCGCCAGCCGACATAGGTGGCGAGTTGCATCGCCTCCGGTCCCGGCAGCAGCATGCAGAAGTTGAGCGCCGACAGATAGCGCTGCTCGTCGATCCAACGCTTCTCGTCGACGTAGACGCGGTGCATCAGCGCGATCTGCCCGGCCGGCCCGCCGAACGAGAGCACGCCGATGTGAGCGCTCGTCGCGACCAGTTCGCCGAAGGTCGGCTGTGTCGACGCCGCAGCGTCCGTCACGGTGTCCTGCACGGCACCCTCCGCATCAGGCCTGCGACGGCCAGTTGTGCGTTTCCGTAGCAGCGTGCCGTCGCCACGCATAGAGCGCGTCGTAAACTCCGAAACCGCGCTCGAGCGCAGCGTGGTCGTCACCTCCCGACAGCGCGGAGATGCCAAGCGACACCGCGAGCAGACCGGCCGCCTCGGGCTTCAAGTCGAGGCGCGCGGTGTCGGCACCGCGCACGATGAGGCGGATGTACGCGAGCGCAGGATCCTTGATTCCGAATTCGTCGATGATGGTGTCGAACGTGCACATCTCGCCGACGTGGGCAAGCGTCACGCCATCGATGTCGTAGGGGATCGCGCCCTGCTCCTCGGCGACCGCCTTCACGTGAGCCGGCTCGACGAACAGGAATTCGGCATCAGAGTCGATGAACCGTCGGACGAGCCACGGGCACGCGATGCGATCGATCTTCGGGCGGATGCGCGTCACCCAGCGGCTCGGCCGGCCTTCGTCGCGGCCGGGCAGCGCGCTCTTCAGGATGGTCGGCAGGCCGGCTGCCTTCCACGCCTCGACCCCGCCCTCGAGCACGCGGGCCGCGATGCCGCGCCGGCGCAACTCCGAGGCCGCGAGCTGCGAGACGTTGTGACCGTGCACGCAGGCGAGTACGACCGTGCGGCCGGCCGGGATTTCGCCGGCCCAATCGCCGACTCTGGTGTGCTCGCGCCAGCGCGCGGTCGGCAGGATGCGCCCGTCCGGTGCGTACTTCTCGCGGCGGCAGACGTCGTAGACGATCGGCGCCGCGTCGCTGACGAGACGGCGGGCGAGTTCGTCGATGGTGATCAGGAAATCGCTCATGGCCGGTGCTCCGAATAGCGGTCGGAGCAGCGCTTGGGCCGGAGCCTCACGGGGCGGCTGCGGAAACCCCGTGCCGATACTCGTAGCGCGGAATAGCGCCGGAGACAATGCTCGTGCGTGCGCGCATCACTGAGCGCACTATTCTCTCTGCGGATCGCACTCCATGACGGGAGGGGAAGCGGCGACCGTGGGCCGGAATAAGAGCGTAGCAAAGAAAGTCGCGGTCTTCCGCACAGCCAACGACGCTTTTCGGATCACGCTCGTAAATCTTCCAGCGCTCGTCCGGATTCCGGCCAGAGCCGGATGCGCCGGCGGTCGCGGCCCGGCCAACTGCGGCTTGACCCTGCGGCGCGCCGATGCAAGCTGCCTCTCCTGAAACATCGATCGGGAGAGCAATTCCATGGATCTCGGCATCAAGGGACGCACGGCGATCGTGTGCGCGGCATCGAAGGGGCTCGGCAAGGGTTGCGCTGTCGCACTCGCGCGAGAGGGTGTCGACCTCGTCATCTGCGCCCGCGGTGCCGAGGCACTGGAGGCAACCGCGGCCGAGATCCGCACCGCGACTGGTGCGCGCGTCACCGCGGTCGCCTGCGATGTCACCACGGAAGATGGCCGCAAGGCACTTCTCGCCGCCTGTCCATCGCCTGACATTCTCATCAACAACGCTGGCGGGCCGCCGCCTGGCGACTTCAAGGACTTCACTGCCGACGACTGGCGCAAGGCGGTCGAAGGCAACATGATCTCGCCGATCGCGCTCATCCATGCCACCGTTTACGGCATGATGGACCGCGGCTTCGGCCGTATCGTCAATATCACCAGTGCCTCGGTGAAGAATCCGATTCCGACGCTGGAACTTTCGAACGGGGCGCGCGCCGGCCTCACGGGTGCCGTCGCCTCGCTGTCCCGCAAAGTTGCGCATCGTAATGTGACCATCAACGCACTGCTGCCCGGCCCATTCGAGACCGACCGGCTGCGCGGCACATCGACCAAGATCGCCGAGACCCGCGGCCTCTCCTTCGATGCCGTCCACAAGGAGCGCATGCAAGAGGTGCCGGCCAGGCGCTTCGGCACGACCGAGGAATTCGGGGCGTTCGCCGCGTTCCTCTGCTCCGTTCATGCCGGCTACACGACAGGGCAGAATTTCGTGCTCGACGGCGGTCTCTATCCTGGAACGCTCTGACGGTCCACGGACAGGACGGGCCGCCACGCGCCGACCGCGCAACGTCGGCGCAGCACAGCCATGCGCTCAGCGCCCGGCACGAATCGAGGGCGCGGCGTGCTGCTGTTCGTCATGCAGGGCTGCACCACACCGGTGCTGCAATGCAACATTCCGCTGATCCGACAACCCCCTGATTCACAACCAAAACCCGGCAAATTGATACGTCCATTCGGTTAGCACTCGCGCGCCGTAGCAATATTGATACTGTGACGGCAAAACCCGAATTGTGGTTAATGAACATTATTGCGACATAACGGCCCTCAATTCCCGTTTGACCTGAAAAATCTTTCGTGTTTTTAGCGCCCGCCGGATTTCCGATCCGGCTTTCGCTGAACGCGATGATTTTCTTTTTCTACCAACACAAGAAACCGGACAACCCTCGAAGCGTTATCGGCCGAGTCGGGTGCCACCCGACCCCCGAAGGGAATTCGCGGCTCGTGACAGAAAACGCGACCGTGACGGCCATCGCGCAGAACCGTTGGAGTAAATCATGAGACATGCCCTCGCAGCTCTCGTCGCGGTGACGGCTGCCGCGCTCACCAGCGCCGGCTCGGCCGAAGCCGCCAAATGGCAGGAAGCGATCCTGCGCATGCCGGTCTACGACACGCCGGCCGTCACGCAGTCGTACTCGTCCTATGAATCGTACTCCTACGCTCCGCGCGCGAGGAAGTCCAAGCGGGCGCGCAAGTCCGCCTGGAAGGCGCAGCGCTCCATCACGCGGCGCTCGTCGAGCAAGCGCACCCGCGTCGCCTCGCTCGGCAACAGCTATTCCTACTCATCCTCTTCGGGTTCGTACTCCTCGGGCGGCGGCGGATCGTCGAGCGGCCTCGCTTCGTACTACTGGCAACCGCAGCGCGTCGCCTCCGGTGGCTGGTTCAACCCGAACGCGTTGACCGCTGCACACAAGACCCTGCCGTTCGGCACTAAGGTTCGCGTGACGAATGTGCGCAACGGTCGCTCGGTCGTCGTCACCATCAACGATCGTGGACCTTTCGTCGCCGGTCGCGTGATCGACCTCTCGAAGGCAGCTGCCGGCGTGATCGGGATGCAGAGCGCCGGCGTCGTGCCGGTGCGCATCACCCGCCTCTGATCCGAGCGGGACTGAACCGAAGTGGCGCATGGCGGCACTTGCCACCATGCGCCACTTCGCTGTTCGTGCCCCAGGGATGCGGCGTGCACCCGACCGACGCGGCAGCAGCCATGGCGGGCGCAACCCGCCGCTTGCCAGGCTGCGCGCACCAAGCCTGCGATTTTTCCTGTCAACGGCTTCCGCCGCGCCGGCTGCGATGTGTCGCCGTCGCGCGGCCGCAGGCCGTTGCAACCATACCCTCGCCACCGATACACTCTCGGCCAATTCCACGTTCCATCCGATTCCTGCCCTGGCCGCCGAGCCCGCCATGTCCCAAGCCGTCAGCCCCGCCCGTGCTGTTGCCATCGGGCGCATCCGCACCGCGCTGATCGAGAAGAAGATGACACAGGCGGGCCTCGCCGATGCGTCCGACTGCCACGAGAAGACCATCCAGAACCTGCTCGCCGGCCGCACCGTGCGCGACCAGACGCTGTTCGATGTCGCGGTCGTGCTCGGACTCGACTTCGACGATCTGAAAGCCATGTGGCACGGTCAGCGCCCGCTAGAGGAGCCGGCCGAGGCGGGGCCTGGCCAGCCGTCCGGCCACGCGGACATCGCACCCGTGTACATGGGCGCCTACACACGCGCCGCCGTCGACCACCTGATCGGCAGCTACCTGACGATCCGGCCCGCGTTCACGCGCCCGGCCGAGGTCATCGCCTATCGCACGGATATCAGCTGGGATCCTGCCTGGCCGAGCCTCCTGTTCGAGGAGACCAGTCGCCCCGACGGCGCCTATGCCCATCGCGGCCGCCTGCATGTGCCGGCCTCATCGCCGTTCATCCACCTCGTCTCGCTGACCAAGGGCGCGATGCGCATGGTGATGGTTTCCCAACTCGACCAGACCGGCCGCATGCGCGGCATCATCACCACCGTCGCCAAGTCCGGCGCCGTGATGTTTCCGGTGAGCGCGCCGATCGTATATCTCCGCCGTGACGACCTGCGGGAGGCCTGCTGCGGCGAGATCGCGCCTGGCCATGCGTGTCACGACGCCTACGACGCCCTCCTCCGCGAGACGTTGGAGAGCGGCTACGCACACCTTGTGAGCCGGTAGCACCGCTCGCAAACGGAGCGGGGAGAACATCGAAGTGTCGCAACCGACCCCGCCATTGCCCAAAGCGATGACAGGCTGGCATTCGATGGCGCCGGCCGAAGCGATCGCGGGCGTCGCCGGGCATATCAAAGGCCTTTCCGGCAGCGAGGCCGCGGAGCGTCTGGCTCGATACGGCGCCAACACGCTGCCAGACGCGCCGGCGGTGAGCCTGCTGCAGCGCCTGCTGGCGCAACTCGACAACCTTTTCATCTACGTGCTGCTCGCCTCGGCCGTGCTCGCGGCTCTCCTCGGCGAACATGTCGATGCCGGTGTGATCCTTGGCGTCGTCGTGCTCAACGCCATCGTCGGCGTGGTCCAGGAAGGACGTGCCGAACAGGCGCTCGCCGCCATACGTGGCATGGTCGAGACGCATGCGACAGTGCTGCGCGACGGCCGTCGCACCTCGATCGCAGCCGCCGAGGTGGTGCCGGGCGACATCGTCGTCCTGGCGCCCGGCGACCGGGTCCCGGCCGACCTGCGCCTCACCGAGGCTCGCGCGCTCGCCATCGACGAGTCGGCGCTGACCGGGGAGTCGGTGCCGGTGTCCAAGTCGCTCGCTGCCGTTCCGCATGATCGCCCGCTCGCCGAGCGCAGCTCGATGGCCTACGCCGGCACGCTCGCCACCTCCGGGCACGGCGCCGGTATCGTCGTTGCCACGGGTCGCGCCACCGAACTCGGTGGCATCGGCGAGTTGATGCGCCACGTCACGGTCATCGAGACGCCGCTGACGCGCCAGATGAACGCCTTCGCCCGCCAGCTCACCCTCGCCATCCTGGTTGTGTCTGCCGCGACCTTTCTCGTCGCGGTTCTGCTGCGCGGCTATCCGTTCGCCGAGGCATTCATGGCGATGGTCGGCATGGCGGTGGCGGCGATTCCGGAAGGCCTGCCGGCGGTGATGACTATCACGCTCGCCATCGGCGTCGAGCGTATGGCCCGCCGCCATGCCATCATTCGCCGGCTGCCCGCAGTCGAGACGCTCGGCGCGGTGTCGACGATCTGCTCCGACAAAACAGGTACTCTGACGCGCAACGAGATGACCGCGACCGACATCGTGCTGGCCGCCGGCCGGGTACGCGTCACCGGAACTGGATACGCGCTCGACGGCACCTTCACCGACGACGGAGACGGGCCACTCGATGCGGGCGCCCGCGCCGCGGTCGCGCAGCTCGCGCGCAACGCGCTGCTGTCGAGCGATGCCACGCTCGTCGAGACCGCCGGACGCTTCGCGGTCGCCGGCGATCCCATGGAAGGCGCGCTCGTCGCACTCGCGGGCAAGGTCGGGCTCGACCGCAAAGCCACCGAGGCGGCAATGCCGCGGGTCGACGTCATCCCCTTCGATGCCGCCCACCGCTACATGGCAACACTGCATGCCAACGACGGCACCGGCACGCTGGCGTGCGTGAAGGGGGCGCCCGAAGCGGTGCTGCATCGCTGCGCGCTGGAATTGACCGGAAGCGGGCCCGTAGTGATCGACGGCGCTCGATGGCACTCCGCTGTTGCCGATCTCGCGCGCCACGGCCGACGCGTGATCGCCGTCGCCGAGCGTCGCTTCGACGACGGCCGCCGCGACATCGATCACGCCGACATCGCGCACGGCCTGACGCTCATCGGTCTCGTCGGCCTCATCGACCCGCCGCGCCCGGAAGCCGTCAGCGCCATCGCGGAGTGCCGGAACGCCGGCATCGCGGTGAAGATGATCACGGGTGATCACGCCGTCACGGCGGGCGCGATCGCCTCCGAACTCGGTCTCGACCATGCCGACCGGCCGGTCACCGGCGAGACCATCGGGGACCTCGATCACCGCACGCTCGAGGAACTGGTCGCGACGACCGGCGTGTTCGCTCGAACGAGCCCCGAGCACAAGCTGCGCCTGGTCGCGGCCCTGCAGGCCGACGGCGCGGTCGTCGCGATGACCGGCGACGGTGTCAACGACGCGCCGGCGCTCAAGCGGGCCGACGTGGGCGTCGCCATGGGACTGAAGGGCACCGATGCCGCAAAGAGCGCGGCCGACATCGTGCTCGCCGACGACAACTTCGCCTCGATCGTCGCCGCCGTCCGCGAGGGTCGCACGGTGCGCGACAACCTGACCAAGGTCATCGCATGGACGCTGCCCACCAGCGGCGGCGAAATGCTGCTGATCGCCGCCGCGATCCTGTTCGGCCTGACGCTGCCGGTGACACCGGTTCAGGTGCTCTGGATCAACATGGTCACCGCCGTCGGGCTCGGTCTGGTGCTCGCCTTCGAGCCTGCCGAGCCGACGATCATGGAACGGCCGCCGCGCTCGGCGAGCGCGCCGATCCTGTCGCCGTTCCTCGTCTGGCGCACCGCCTTTGTCGCCGTTCTGTTCGCGATCATCGCTTTCGCGATGTTCGCATGGGCGCGCGCCCGCGGCCTCGGCCTCGATGAGGCTCGCACGATCGTCGTCAACACCGTCGTGGTCCTGGAGATCTTCTATCTGTTCGCAATTCGCTATCTCCGCGGTCCCTCCATCACCGTTGCCGGTATCGTCGGGACGCCGGCCGTGCTGATCGGCGTCGGGGCGACGACGGCAGCCCAGTTCGCCTTCACCTACTGGCCGCCGCTGCAGGCATTGTTCCGGACGGCGCCGGTGGCGCTTGCCGACGGCCTCGCCATCGTCGGTACGGGCATCCTGCTGCTCGCCATCCTCGAGGTGGAGAAGCTGGTCGCGCGCCGCATCGGGCTCGACATCGGCGCAAGCACTTGAGCATCGGCCGGCACACGGGAGGGAACCTCGATGATCGATCGCCGCTCGTTCCTCGCCGGCGCGACGCTTGCCGCGTCCGGCGTGTCGACGACCGCTGCTGCTGCGCGCGGCGTGGCGCATCTTCCTGACTGGCGCTACGGACTTGGGAGCTTCGCGCCGGACACCGTACTGATGTTCCGCGGCAACCCGGCACATACGTTCTATGGCACGGGTCCGCTACCTGATCGCCTGCGCGTACTCTGGCGGTTTCGCACGGGAACCATCAACAATGTCGTGCGTGGCACGCCGATGACGTGGACCGGCACGGGATGGACCGGAACTGCCGTAAAGCTTGGCGCCTACATGTTCGTCGGCTCGCCTGGCGGCTACGTCTACTGCCTCGAGGCGACGACCGGCCGGCTGGTCTGGAGCCACAGGGGTGGCGGCATGTTCAAGGGCTCCGCCTGCCTCTACGAGAACCGCCTCTACATCGGCAATACGGACAACCTGCTGCGCTGCCTCGATGCGGCGACCGGCAGGATCGTGTGGACCCACGACACCGGCCGCGATCTCGACTCGAGCCCCTGCGTGGTCGACGGCCGCCTCTACGTCGCAGGTGAGAACGGCTACGCACGCTGCCTGGATCCGAAAACCGGCAAGCTGATCTGGAAGACCTTCATGGGCGGCATCGGGCCGGGCACGGTGCCGGGCTCCAACGGCTCGGAGACCTCGCCCGCGATCGCGGACGGCGACTACTATGCGGCGACCTACGACGGCGACCTGTTCTGCATCGACACCCGCGACGGTCACGTGAAGTGGAAGGCGAGGACAGGCGACGACACGGATGCCTCGCCCGTCGTCGCCGGCGACTTCGTCTACGCCGCCGCCGAAGAGAACGCCTCGTTCGTCTACTGCTTCGAGCGCGCGAAGGGTCGCGAGGTCTGGCGCTATGGCGCCAATCGCAAGGGCTATTGGTCGACGCCCGCCGTCGCTGACAGCCGTCTCTACGTCGGGGGTGATGACCACAACCTGCATTGTCTCGACGCGGCGACCGGCAAGCCGCTCTGGACCTTCAAGACAGGCGACGCCGTGTGGTCGAGCCCCTGCGTGGTCGACGGGCGGGTGGTATTCGGTTCGAAGGATTTCCATCTCTACGTGCTCGATGCCGGTAGCGGGCGCGAAATCACGCGCCTCAAGCTCGACGGCCGCATCATCTCGTCGCCCTGTATCGTCGGCGGCACCATCTGGATCGGCACGGCGACGGGCTACGTCTACGCCGTCGGAGGTTGATGAGAATAATCAGGGAGGCGCCCATGTCCGGCAGGCCGCTGTCCACCCACACGGTCACCAACCAGAGCCCGCCGTTCGGGGGGCTAAATCTGTTCCTTGCCGACCGGCCGCTCCGCGAGGCGGTGGACCGCGAGGGTGCCGGCGCCTCGGCGACCGACCTCTCAGGTTTCGGGGAAGCCTGTGGCAGTCGCCACGGCTTCGAAATCGGCCGCCTTGCCAACGAACATCCGCCGCGGCTGCGGCGCTTCGACGAGAAGGGCCATCCCCTCGACGTCGTCGAATTCCATCCCGCATGGCACGAAGCGATGGCGATGAGTATCGCCGAAGGCCTCAACGCCAGCCCCTGGGAGCATCTCGTCACCACCGCCGCGCCGCAGCCCGGCCGCCATGTCGCGCGTGCTGCAGGTCTCTACATGGTGACGCAGATGGAGCCGGGCCATGTCTGCCCCATCACCATGACCAATGCGTCGGTGCCCGTCCTTCTCACCGAGCCGTCGCTGGCGCAGGACTGGCTGCCACGCATCGTGCGGCGCACCTATGACCGCAGCTTCAGGCCATGGACGGAGAAGACCGCCGTAACGCTCGGCATGGGCATGACGGAAAAGCAGGGCGGCACCGACGTGCGGGCCAACACGACGACCGCCCGGCCACTCGGCGCAGGCGGACGAGCGGCCGCCTATGCGCTCACGGGCCACAAATGGTTCCTCTCGGCGCCGATGTCGGATGCCTTTCTCATGCTGGCGCAGGCGCCGCGCGGGTTGTCGTGCTTTCTCGTGCCGCGCATCATGCCGGACGGCCATGTCAATGCGATCCGCATCGAGCGGCTGAAGGACAAGCTCGGCAACCGGTCGAATGCGTCGAGCGAGGTCGAGCTGACCGAGGCGACCGGATTCCTCGTCGGCGACGAGGGGCGTGGCGTCGCGACCATCATCGAGATGGTCACCATGACACGGCTCGACTGTGCGGTGGCGAGCGCTGGCCAGATGCGGCTCGCACTCGCGATGGCGCTCGATCACTGCCGCCACCGCATCGTGTTCCAGAGAAAGCTCGCCGACCAGCCGCTGATGGCGCGCGTCATGGCCGACATGGCGCTCGACGTGGAGGCAGCGACAGCACTCGCCTTCCGCCTCGCACGCGCTTTCGACGAGGCGGACGGGGATGCGGCTGCTGCGGCCTGGCGACGGGTGATGACTCCGGTGACGAAGTATTACGTCTGCAAGCTCGCGCCTTCCATCGCGACCGAAGCGATGGAGTGCCTCGGCGGCAACGGTTACGTCGAAGAGGGATTGGCCGCGCGGCTCTATCGCGAAGCTCCTCTCAACGCGATCTGGGAGGGCGCAGGCAATGTGATGGCGCTCGACCTTCTGCGCGTCGCAGCGCGCGAGCCCGCCACGCTCGCCGTGGTGATCGATACGATCGAGGCGATCACGCCGGGTGATGCGCGCATTGCCTCCGCCACCGCCGCACTCCGCCGACTCGTTGCGACAGCGGGGGGCGACGAGGCACTCGGGCGTACGTTCGTCGACCGACTGGCCGCTACCGCCGCCGCCGCGCTGCTCATCGCCCATGCCCCGGCCCGCGTCGCCGACCCATACGCCGCTACCCGCCTTGCCGGGTGCTTCAGTCACTCCTACGGCGCCCACGCTGAGCCGATCGACGCGCCTGGCGTGCTCGACCGCGCGCTCGAGCCCTAGGCCACGCCGGCCGCGTAGCCATCGCGCTGCGGGTCCGCGGCGCCTTCGAGCACGCCATCGAATGCCGTTATCGCGTGCACGCCGGCGAAGGCGTAGCTCTGGTAGGATCGCTTGACCGTGTAGCCGTCGCCGGTGAGCGCCGCCTCGGTCGCGCGCGGAATACGGTTCGAAATGTCGATGGTATCGCTCGTTGCCGAGAAACGCGGAGCCATCACGGCTTCCTGCACACCCATCCCATGCTCGAATATGTTGACCAGCACCTGCAAGACCGCGACCGTGATCCAGGCGCCGCCCGGCGCACCGAGCGTCGCCACCGGCTTGCCGCCGTCGAGCACGATGGTCGGCGTCATCGAGGAGTAGCGGCGCTTGCCCGGGCCGATCGACAACACGCGACCGGGACGCGGATCGTACCAGTTCATCGCGCCGTTGAGCATGAAGCCGAGGCCCGGCGGTATCACTCCGGAGGGCAGGCCGAGCGTATGCGTGAGGGACACCACCATGCCGTTGCGATCGATGCAGGAGACGTGCGTCGTCTCCTTGGTATCGGCGCCGACGCGGGCGAGCGACGTCCGCTCGCCGCGGCGGATCCTTTGCGCGCATTGGTCGGCATAAGCGTCCGACAGCAGGTGATCGACCGGGATCGGTCCGAAATCCGGATCGCCGACATGCGTTTCCTTGTCGAGACCGGCGATCTTCATCGCTTCGGCGACCACCTTGATGTATTCGGGTGAGTTGTGGCCGAGACCGGCGAGATCGAAGCGCTCGAGGATGCGCAGCATCTCCCCGACCACGATGCCACCGGCCGGCGGATCCGGCAGCGCCACTTGGAATTTCCGGAATGGCACCATCAGCGGCGCGCTGGTGCGCGGGCGGTAGGCCGCGAGATCGCCGGCGGTCAGCAGGCCGCCGTTGGCCGCCATGTCGGAGAGCATCCGATCTGCGATCGGCCCGGCGTAGAAGGCCTCGGCACCCTCCCGCGCGATGACGGCGAGCGTGTCGGCGAGTTCCGGATTTTCGACGCGATCACCGAGCCGTTTGACGGTGCCGTCGGCGCGCATGTAGAGGCGGCGGCCATCGGCCGTCAGCGCCAGCTTGCGTGCGTAGCTGACGCGGCCATAGGCCGTCTCGTCGACGGTGAACATCGCGTGCACGTGCGGCCGCACCAGGAAGCCCTCGCGCGCGATGGCAATCGCCGGCTGGAAGAGGTCAGCCCATGGCAACTTCCCGAACGCCGTGTGCGCCTCAGCGAAGAGTCGAAGTATTCCCGGCACTGTCACGGCCTTGTGGCCGAGTTCGTTGGCGAAGTCCTTCACGACGTAGCCGTAGCCGTCGCTGCACTCGCGGATGAAGGCATCGGACCACATTGTTGCCGTTGCCGCAGCAGGACAGCTCGACAGCCCGTTGATGACGATGTGCCGACCACTCGCGGGATCGTAGACCTGGATCGTGCCGAGTCCGCCGATGCCGCACATCATCGGGTCGACGACACCCTGTGCGAAGGCGCAGGCGAGCGTCGCATCGACGGCGCTCCCGCCTTCGGCGAGAACGCGGGCGCCCGCCTCCACGGCCTCGGGCTGCGGGGCCACGATCATGGCGCGTGCGGGCGGCAGGCGGCGGGCGGGACGGGGCATCGGCTGGTCCTTTTCGGTGGAGGGTAGGCCTCAGCATCGCGCCCCCAAGGTGGCCCGGACAACCCGTCGCAGCCTGATGGCGGCACTGCATCGCCGGCATGCGTCGCCAAGGCTCGCGTGCGTTGCGCTGCGTGATGTATGCGAGGGTGGCAATCGAAGGAGACGCCGCAATGTCCGCCATGCCCTCGCAATCCGCCAATCCGATGATCCGCGTATCGACCTACGACGGTCCCGGCGGCCACCCGACGATCCGCGAGGTCCCCTGGCCGAAGGTGCCGCCCAAAGGCGCGCTCATCAAGATCGGTGCGTGCGGCGTGTGCGGCACCGACCAGCACATTCTCAAGGGGCACTGGCCAAAGCCGCTGCCGTGGCCGTTCACGCTCGGCCACGAGATGTGCGGCGTCGTTGTCGAAATCGGCGACGAGCTGAAGACCGACTGGATGGGCAAGCCGATCGGCGTCGGCTCCAAGCTGATGCTGCCGCCGTTCATGCCTTGCGGCTCCTGCTACTACTGCCAGCACTATCCCGAGAACGCGAACCGCTGTCAGACGCCGGTCTATTATGGCCGCTATCTCGGCTTCGACCGGCCGCCGCACCTGTGGGGCGGCTGGGCCGAGTATGTATTCGTCGATCTCGGCGAGTTGCCCGGCACCAAGATCTACAAGCTGCCCGACGACATGAGCCTGCTGCTCGGCACCTTGTCGGAGCCGCTGACGAGCTGCATCCGCGGCTTCGAGCGGGCGCAGAAGGCCGGCGGCTTTCCGTGGAACGCAACAGTCGTCATCCAGGGCACCGGACCGATCGGCATCCTCGCTATCGCCGCCGCCCTGGAGATGGGAGCGGGCCGCGTCATCGCCGTCGGTGCGCCGGAAAGCCCGCGGCTGGCGCTCGCCCGCCGGTTCGGCGCCGAGGCGACCGTCGACATCACCGTGCACAAGACGTCGGAAGAACGCATCAAAGCAGTGCGCGACATCGTCGGCGGCTTCGGCGCCGACCTGGTGATGGACTGTTCCGGCCACCCGACCGCGGGTCCCGAGGGTATCGAATTCCTGCGCGACTGCGGTACCTACGTGGAGATGGGTCAGTTCACCGACGCCGGCTCGATCATGACCTCATGGCACCGCTTCGTCGCCAAGGATCTGACCATTCTCGGCTCGTGGGCATTCACGGCGAACGATCTGCCGAAGGGTGTCGACATGCTCTACAAGGCCCGCGACAAGTACCCGTGGCGCGAGATGCAGACGCTGTTCCCGTTCACCGAAGCCGGCATCGAGGACGCCGTCGCCCAGGCGATGGCGATGAAGACCGTCAAGAGCACCATCGTGCCGTTCCCGGACATGTTGTAGGCACGCCCTGGGAGCGACGATAAGCGCTCGTTAACGTTAGGCCTTTCTTAACGATCCCGTAACAAAATATGGCCCCGGGGCGATCAGCAAAGCGCCCCAATTGGCCGGCACAAGCTTCGTCAGCCAATACAGGACCGTAGTGCGTAGACGGGGGTCGAACCCATGGTTCCGCGTTTGGGCGACGCCGCCGGCCTCGGCCGGACGGGCGACTGTGCCCGCTTTGTCTCGATCGCCTGCCTGAGCCTTGCCTGCGCGCTCGTCGCCGGCGACGCTGCCGCCCAGTCGACGCCCGTCCCGGTCAACGGCGCCAGTCAGCCGGCCTTCAACTTCTCGAGCATGGCGGACCTCGCCCGGTCCATCCTGGGCAAGGGAGAAGCCGCGCGGACCGGCCCGGTTGGCGAGCCCTCACGGCTTCAGCCGCACGTCGTCACACCCGCTGTTCCACCGGTCGCCACTCCGGCGGCGGCCGCCCCGGCTCGCCAGCCCCACGCGGATCTCAAGGGCGATACCCAGCGCACCCGATTCGTGATCCGCCTGCCGAAGCGGACGAGCTATCATGTCTCGACGATGGACCGGCCACACCGCCTGGTGGTCGACGTCGGCAGCGAGCGCCTGCTGTTGCCGCCATCGCCAGGCGAGTCGGCCGTTGGTCTCGTCAAAGGCTTCCGCGGTGGCGTATCCGGCCCTGGCACGTCGCGTGTGGTCATCGACGTTACGCAGCCGGTGATCGTCGAAGACACGACCATGCGGGCCGATCGAAACGGTGCCGAACTGGTGCTCGACATCGTCCCGATCAACAAGGGCCTGCGGACGGCCGGACGGGCGGGCTTCGGCGGACGCATGGGGGCCGGCGCCGGCAGCGGGCTGCAGCCGCCGATGCCGCGCAAGGCGCTGTCCCCGCGCGACCTCAAGAGCCACATCTACCGCCCGATCATCGTCATCGACCCGGGTCATGGCGGCCACGACAGCGGCGCGATGAAGAATGGTGCAGTCGAGAAGGAGGTCGTACTCGCCTTCAGCCTAAAATTGCGCGAGCGGCTCAACGCCACCGGCCGTTACAAGGTGCTGATGACGCGCGAGGACGACCGCTTCATCCCACTCGACGAGCGCCGTGAGTTCGCCGAGCGCCACAAGGCTGCCCTGTTCATCGCCGTGCACGCCGACTATGCCAACTCCAACGCGCGCGGCGCCACCATCTATTCACTGCGTGATGGCACCGCCGAGCGGCTGGCCCGGTCCGCCAAGAACGAGGTGGCGAGCGAAGTGCTCACCGACAGCGAGCGCCAGCATCTGCGCAAGACCGCTGTCGACGTCTCCGCCGTCGAATCGATCCTGTCCGATCTGGCCGTGCGCGATGTCGAGGCAACGCGCGGTCGTACCAGCATTTTCACCAAGGCCGTCATCGAGAAGATGGGCAAGACCACGGAGATGCGGGAGCGTCCCGATCAGCAGGCGGCATTCGCCGTGCTGCAGACGCAGAAGATGCCGGCCGTACTGATCGAGCTCGCCTACGTGACCAATCGCAAGGATGCGGCGCTCCTGAAGTCGGACGAGTGGCGCGTGAAGGTGGCCGGCTCGATCGTTTCCGCCATCGAAAACTACTTCTCGCACGCCCGGGCCAAGCTGCCGCTCTGAGCCGTCCGCGCGGGGTCCGCCCGGCCGGTGGCGTGTCAGTCCTGACCCGGCTTCGAGCGCCTGAGGCGCTTCACCTCGCCGCGCTCCTGCTTGGCCTTGATGCGCCGCTCCTTCGAGGCCTTGGTGGGCTTCGTGGCGACCCGCTTCTTCGGAGTTACGCTCGCCTCGCGCACGAGGGCCGCCAATCGGCTGCGGGCCTCGTCGCGATTGCGCTCCTGCGTGCGGTGCGTGTCGGCACGGATGACGATCACGCCATCCTTGGTCAGCCGCTGGCCGGCGAGCCGCATCAGTCTGACGGCGACGGCATCCGGCAGGCTCCTCGATCGCCTCGCATCGAAGCGCAGTTCAACCGCCGTCGCCACCTTGTTGACGTTCTGCCCGCCCGGCCCCGAGGCACGGATGAAGCTCTCCTCGAGTTCGTCCTCCTCGATCGTGATGGTATCCGTGATGCGAAGCATGGCAGGCCTTCCCGTTCTCGCCGGCTGGCACGCGGCAGGGGTCTTGAAGTGCTTCGTTTCTCGCCGCAAGCTCTGCCGCAGGCAAGCCTCGGCTGACGGCGCGGGGTATCCGAACATGCGAGGGAGAGAGACGACATGACCGGCACGGCTGAACAGACACGGATCGGGTTCGTCGGCGCCGGCATGATGGGCCATGGCATCTGCACCAATCTGCTGGCGGCCGGTCACCCGTTGACCGTCATCGCTCACCGCAACCGCGCGCCGATCGACGACCTCGTCGGGCGCGGAGCGCGGGAAGCGACCTCACTCGCTGCGCTCGGCGAGGCGAGCGATGTGGTCATGATCTGCGTCAACAGCGCCGAGGCCGTCGAGGCGATCGTCGCAGGACTGCGGCCGGGCCTTGCGCGCGGTTCTGTCATTATCGATGTGACAACGTCCAAGCCCGAGGTCTCACGGACGCTCGCCGCAGCGCTGGCGAGCGACGGCATCGCCTTCGTGGACGCCCCGGTCGTCGGCGGCCCGGCCCACGCGAGTCAGGGAAAACTCGGCGCCTTCGTCGGTGCCGACGACACGGCCTTTGCGCGCGTTCGGCCGATCCTCGCGCGCTACTGCACGGACATTGTCCATTTCGGCCCGCCCGGGTCCGGCAATGTCGCGAAGCTGCTCAATAATTTCCTCACTGTCGGCCTGCGCCAGCTGATCGTTCAGGCATTCCGCGGAGCGCGGCGTCACGGCATCGATACCGACAAACTGTACAGCCTGGCGGCAAAAGGCGCGGCCGGCTCGCGCACGCTCGACCAACTCGCCTCGGGGCTCGCGCGCGCCGACTACACGCAGAACAAGTTTTCGATCGCCAATTGCCATAAGGACATGAGCTACGCGGCGGCGCTCCTGGCCGACGATCCAGACGGCGTTGCGATCCAGAGTGTGATGCAGCAGGCCTACAGCCGCTTCATCGACGCCGGCCTGGGCGACCGGCTCGCCAGCGAAATGCTCGACCCCGCGCTGGAAGCCAGGAGCCGGAAGAGCTGAGCTGGGAGCAGCGGGCTGCGCTTTCGCCGCAATTTCGCTTCATCGACCATCATGTTCCTCGGCGGTCACCCTGTTAAGGGTTGGCAGATGCTGAGGCGCGTTCTCGATTGCACCGTCGTCCTATTTCCTGTCTGTAGCCCGCAAATGCTTGGAGCACGTCCCTTCTTGACTTGCCGATCTCCGATCGCTTGAACCGAGCCGTTTCCGAATTGATCGCCACATCGATGCCGCGCGGGCGGTCGCGCGGGAAAGTGGGCCGCCGCCGCACCGAGGCGGCAGCCGGAGCGTGACAGAAGCGGAGCAATGCGGGCCGAAACTCCGGCTCGACTGGATCTGGACGCACGACGATGGACATCGACAAGGAGATCGCCGACCTCAAGCGCCGCGTCGGCGACCTCGAAGGCGCCGTCAACGTGTTGACGGGCCAGCTGAGCCAGGTTCATCCCACACTTCGCATGCTCGGCGAGACGACCGGAGCGCGTTTCGACCGGACCGATGACAGTCTCGATCTCCTGACCAAGCGGCTGGAGCGGCTCGACACGCACGTCTGGAGCCTCCGCGACGATCTGCCCGACATGATCCGAGAGGCTCTCGCCGAGGGCGGTCGAGGACCCACCGGCAATTGAGCCGGGCCGGTCCCGCCGACAGTACTTCACCGGCGCGTCGCCCCTTGCGAGGGCGGCAACGATCGGGCTAGGTCCGGGCCATTGCACCGACCGGGACCACGCCATGTCCGAACCTGACCTGCCCACCGCCAAGGCAATCGCCGAGCGCTGGTTCCGCGAGCTGCGCGACGATATCTGCGCCTCGTTCGAACTGCTCGAGGACGAACTGCCAGCGGGCGCACCGGCCGCCTCGGCAAAACCGGCCCGCTTCGAGCGGACGCCATGGAATCGCACCGACCACACCGGCGCAGCCGGCGGTGGTGGCGTCATGAGCCTCATGCGCGCCGGCCGCGTGTTCGAGAAGGTCGGCGTTCACGTCTCCACCGTACACGGCGAGTTCGCACCGGAGTTCCGTAAGCAGATTCCCGGAGCCGACGAGGATCCACGCTTCTGGGCCTCGGGCATATCGCTCATCGCGCACATGCAGAACCCGAACGTACCGGCCGTGCACATGAATACGCGCATGGTCGTCACAACCAGGTGGTGGTTCGGCGGTGGTGCGGACCTGACCCCGGTGCTCGACCGCCGCCGCGGCCAGACCGACCCGGATACACAAGGCTTCCACGCCGCCATGAAGGCCGCCTGCGCACCGCACGTTGTGGCCGACTATCCGCGCTTCCGAGCATGGTGCGACGAATATTTCTACCTGCCGCACCGAAAGGAGATGCGTGGCATCGGCGGCATCTTCTACGATTACCTGACGCCTGCCGAGAATGAAGGCGGCTGGCAGGCCGCGTTCGCCTTCACCCAGGATGTCGGCAGGGCCTTCCGCGACGTCTATCCGACGCTCGTGCGCGCCAATTGGACGAAGCCGTGGACCGAGGCCGACCGCGAGGAGCAGTTGGTCCGGCGGGGACGCTATGTCGAATTCAACCTGCTGTACGACCGTGGCACCATTTTCGGCCTGAAGACCGGCGGCAACGTCGACTCCATCCTCTCCTCGATGCCGCCCGTGGTGAAGTGGCCGTGACCTCTGCGACCGGATCGGAACCCAAGCCGCTGGCCTTTCCCGAGTTCGTCGCGCTCATGGCCCTGCTGATGGCGCTGACCGCGCTGTCGATCGACATCATGCTGCCGGCGCTGCCCGACATCGCACGCCGCTTCGCGCTTCACGATGCCAATGCTCCCCAGCTGATCGTGCCGTTCTACCTGTTCGGGCTCGCCGCCGGGCAGGTGTTCTGGGGACCGCTATCCGATCGACGAGGCCGCCGCCCACCGCTGCTCGCCGGCCTCGCCATCTTCGCTGGCGGCGCCCTTCTGGCATCGTTCGCGCCGAGCTTCTGGCTGCTGCTTGCCGCACGCGTGGTGCAGGGCTTCGGCGCGGGCGCCGCGCGCACGATCTCCATCGCCATCGTGCGCGACGCCTACGCCGGCCGCGACATGGCCCGCGTCATGTCGCTCGTCATCTCGACGTTCATCATCGTTCCGGTGATCGCGCCCACGATCGGCCAGGGCCTGATTCTCGCGGGTGACTGGTCATGGCCGTTCCATGCGCTTGCCATCGTCGGCGTCGCGGCAATCGCCTGGGTCGGGGTCCGGCTGCCCGAGACCGCTGGCCCGTCCGCCGGACGCGCCCCGGTCGCGCTTGGCGACGCACTGCGTGGCGTGCTGTCCACACCTGTGACAGTCGCCTACGCGCTCGCCGTCGGACTGGTGTTCGGGAGCCTCGTCGGATATGTGGCGAGCGCCCAGCAGATCTTCGTCGACGTGTATGGCCTCGGGCCACTGTTTCCCATCGCGTTCGGAGCGGTCGCCGTCTCGATGGCCATCTCGTCGCTCGCCAACGCCGCCTTGGTCCGCCGCTTCGGCATGCGCCGGCTTTCCCACACCGCGCTCGTCGCCTACGCCGGCTCCGGAGGCCTGCTGCTGGGCTTCGCACTGCTGGGCACACCGCCACTGTGGCTCACACTGGTGCTGCTCTCGTTCAATTTCTTCATGTTCGGGCTCATCACACCGAACCTCAACGCCATCGCCATGCACCCGCAGGCGAGATTCGCGGGGATGGCCGCCTCGCTGATCGGCGGCGCGACCACGGTGATCGGATCCATCGCGGGTCTCGTCATCGCGCGCCAGTTCGACGGCAGCGTCCGGCCGCTCGCCCTCGGCTTTCTGCTGCTCGGTGTGCTGGCGTTCGCGATCATTGCCGTCGTCGAGGGCAAGCGCGGCCTGTTCCGCGGCGAGTAGCCGGAGTGGATCAGCGACGCACCACCCGCGCCTTCTGCGCGACGGCCTTGTCGAAGGCGACCGCGAATTCGCGCGCGCCGGGATTGCGCTCGCCGTCGTCCATACGCCGGCCGAGTTCGGCGATGAGTTCACCCGCCGTTCGCCCGCGCACCACCGAGTTGCGCTCATAGCCCTGCCGCGAGAAGAAATTGACGTTGGCCGCGCGCCGGCCGGCCGGCGTCATCATCTCGATACCGGTACCAGGGCCGGCGAGATTCATCAGCTCGAGTTCCTCGCTGGTCAACCCGGTGCGGCCCGACCGCGCCGCGAAGTCGACGATGCCCCTCAACTTCGTCGTCTGCAGCCACGGGCCGATGTCGCCGTCGATGTTGAGCGCATGGATGCCGAGCCCTTGCGGCGTACGGCCGAACGCGACGTGCGCCGACCACTGGTCCGGCACGCGGCGGGCGGCAGTCAGCATCCGGCTGAGCGCCGCTCTTTTGGTTCTCAGGCGCGCGACGCGCCCGGCGTCGCCCCGCGCTTCGCGCTCCAGGTCGCGCAGGCGCGCGACGAACGTGTCGCCGTGCTTGACGATCATGCCGACCGAATTGGCGTGCAGCAGCTGCGCATAGCCGAGTGCCGACGAGATCGGCCGGCCTTTGCCGGTCAGGGGATGAATTCCAGCCTGCATGTCGGCGGTGCCGTTGCCGCCCGTCTCGAGCGCATAAACGCGCACTACCTGCTCTTTGCCGAGTCCGAGCGCGAGCGCCTCGCGCGCATAGCGCAGCTTGAACTCGGCCTCCGAAATGCGGTCCGGCGCGAAGCCGAAGTGGCTCCTGGCAGCCGCGAGCATCTCGGCAACGCCGGGAATGGGATCGCGCTCGCGGTCTTCGGCTCCGCGGCGTTTGAACCTGTCCCAGCGCTCCTGCAGTGACGGGGACAACTTCGGACCTTCATAGCCGGGAGGATAGGCATTCACGTAGTCGGCGTCGTCGGGGGCCTGGCCGGCGCGGATGCGAGCGCGGCGCGCCTGACGCTTCGCCTCCACATCGGCCCAGAAAGCATCGAGCGCGCGGGCGTGCGCCTGATCCGCCTGGTACCAGGCGACGAATCGGGCTTGCTCGTCCGCGCCAAGCGTCGCCAGGAAGGCGCCGGCGCCCGAGGCTTTGGGAGCCGTGGCGAGACTAGCCGCCGGCAGCGTGCCGGCAGAGGAGGCACAACCACCGACCGCCAGCACGGCGACAGCGAGGGCCAGCGCGCTACCCGGCGAGAGGAGGCGCAGGCCGTCGTGGCGCTGTCCCCCAACCTGCTTGCGAACGTGGTCGTACCGGTATGCCAATCGACTCGTACCCGCTATGCTGCGTCGGCGCCGAACGCGTACGAACGACGGCGCTGCGGCGACTTGTGACTTCAGTGAGCGACCTGACTACCATATGAGCAATGAAGAAAATGCGGCACGCATTGCGACGCTCGCGCCGGTCCGGGATGGGACCAGTTCGTCGTCCGGCCTCATGACGGCCGCCCCGATGCTCGCCGATCTCGATGCGGCGCGCCTGCGTACGTTGGCGCAGCGGAGCCTGCACCCCGCACCGGTCCGCGCCTCTCTCGACCCGCGCGCCGGTCGGCCGCCGGGGCCGAGCGATTTCGATCTCAACCCGGAGTTGCTCGCCGAGCTTGCCTTCACCGAGCCGATGCGCGAGGCCGCCGTGCTGGTGCCGGTCGTCGCCGGCGCGCCAATGACATTGCTCCTCACCCGCCGCACCGAGCATCTGGCGCGTCATGCCGGGCAGGTGGCATTCCCCGGCGGACGGCTCGAACCCGGCGAAACGGCACTCGCCGCGGCGCTCCGCGAGGCCGAAGAAGAGATCGGCCTCGCACCCGATCTCGTCGAGCCGCTCGGCTACCTGGACGGCTACCGCACCGGCACGGGCTTCCATGTCACGCCGGTTGTGGCGCTGGTGACACCGGGCTTCACGCTGGCGCTCGATCCCCACGAGGTCGCCGAGGCGTTCGAGGTACCACTCGCCTTCCTGCTCGATGCCGCCAACCACCGCCAGGATCAGCGCGAGTGGCGGGGTCGCATGCGCTCTTACTATGCGATGCCTTACGGGGAGCATTATATCTGGGGTGCCACGGCAGGCATGATTCGCAATCTCTCCGAGAGGCTTCGGGCTGCATGATCCGCATCGTGATCGAGAACGTTCTGCTGTTCCTGCTGCCTACCGCCATCTACGTCGCCTACATCATGCTGACCCGCAACGACGGCAAGCAGACGGCGACCCAGGTGGTGAACGAGGCGCCTCTTCTCTGGCTGTTCGCGGCCGGAGGCGGATTGGTGATGATCGTGCTCGTCGCCTATGCCTCGATCGAAGGCGGCAAGCCCGGCCAGGGCTATGCACCAGCGGTGCTCAAGGATGGCCGCATCGTGCCGGGCGAGCTCAAGTAGAACTCGGTCCCGGCGCGCCCGACCGCCGGCATGAGATGGCATGGGATGGCCGAAACCACCACACAACCGGTCTCGATCGCGACGGCCGCATGGCTTCGCTGCGCAGATACGCAAGCCGTGCTCGCCCTGCTGAACGCCGACGGCGGCGCGGCCCGCATCGTCGGCGGCGCGGTGCGCAACGAACTGATCGGACGGCCCGTCGTCGACATCGACATCGCAACCACACTGGAGCCGGCGGAGGTGATGGCGCGTGCCGAAGGCGCGAGCTTCCGCGTCATACCGACAGGCCTCGCGCACGGCACGGTGACGGTCGTCGTCGGGCACCACGGGTTCGAGGTTACGACGCTGCGCGAGGACCTCGAGACCTTCGGTCGCCATGCGACCGTCGCCTTCACCGCCGACTGGGAGGCTGACGCACGCCGGCGGGACTTCACCATCAACGCGCTCTATGCCGACGCCGCCGGCACGGTGCATGACCCGGTCGGCGGCTACCCGGACCTCGTTGCAGGTCGCGTGCGCTTCATCGGCGACCCGGCGGCGCGCATCGGCGAGGATTACCTGCGGATCCTCCGGCTGTTCCGTTTCCATGCCCAGTACGGCCGCACCGGACCCGAAGCCGCCGATCTCGCCGCCTGCGTCCGCCTCCGCGCCGGTCTTGCCACGTTGTCGCGCGAGCGTGTGCATGGCGAACTGATGCGCCTGCTCGTTGCGCGGGGTGGTGTCGCAACCCTTGATCTGATGCGCGGGCTCGGGCTCCTCACACTGATCGTCCCGGCGGCGCCCAGGCCAGCCGTGCTGTCGGCACTCGTGGCCCTCGAGGCAGCCCTCGGTCGGACGCCGGATCGTGCGCTCCGCCTCGCGGCCCTCGCGGTGCACGACGCCGCCGACGCCGAGCGTCTCGCCGCCCGACTGGCGCTCTCGAACGCCGAGGCGAAGGCCCTGCAGTCGGCTGCGATCGTGCTCGCCGGCCGGCCCACCGCTGCGCCGGACGAAGCCAGCGTCCGGGCGATGGTCTACCGGCTCGGCACCACCGGCAGCGAGCGCGCCGTGCTGCTCTCCGCCGCGCTCGCTGCCGTCGCTGCCGATGCCCCCGACCCCGGAACGTGGCCCGGCTTCGCCACCTGGCGGAATGCCCTCGCTATCGCCGCGCACCATCAGCCGCTGCGCTTTCCCCTCACCGGCCACGATGTCAAGGCGCTCGGCGTGGCTGCCGGTCCTGAGATCGGGCGTTTGCTCGGTGTCATCGAGGCGCGATGGATCGCGGGCGATTTCCGGGAGGATCGAGGGGCCCTGCTCCAGTCGCTGGAGCGCGAGATCGCCCAGCGGCCCGGCGGGTCGTGATCAGCCTGGACCCTGGGCCGGCAAGTGCAGCATTTTCAAGCAGGAAGCCGCTTGCCAACGCTTGAGCGGCGTGGAACCTTCCGATCCATGGCAAGCAATGGTCGCGTCGCCCTCCAGGCGGACGGAATAGTCAAGCGTTTCGGTCCGGTCGAGGTGCTCAAGGGCATCTCGCTTGCGGCGCACGACGGCGACGTGATCGCCATCATCGGCTCGTCGGGCTCGGGCAAGTCGACTTTCCTGAGATGCATGAACATGCTCGAGGTGCCGGACGAGGGCACCGTCGCGCTCGATGGCGAGGAGATCCGGCTGAAACAGCGGCGCGGTGGAGGGCGAGAGCCGGCGGACCGCGAGCAGATCGACCGGATGCGTACCCAGCTCGGCATGGTGTTCCAGAGCTTCAACCTGTGGTCGCACCTGACCATCCTCGAGAACGTGATGGAGGCGCCTGTTCACGTGCAGCGCCGCCCGAAAGCCGAGGTGCGCGAGGAATCCGTGGCACTGCTGGCGCGTGTCGGCATCGTCGACAAGGTGGACGCCTATCCCTCGCAACTGTCCGGCGGACAGCAGCAGCGGGCAGCGATCGCGCGCGCACTCGCCATGCGACCGCGCGTCATGCTGTTCGACGAGCCGACCTCGGCGCTCGATCCGGAGCTGGTCGGTGAAGTCCTGCGTGTCATCCGCGCCATCGCCGAGGAAGGACGCACGATGCTTCTCGTCACGCACGAGATGGGGTTTGCGAAGGAGGTGGCGAGCCGCGTCGTGTTCCTGCATCAGGGTGTCGTGGAGGAGGACGGCCCACCCGACCAGGTGTTCCAGAGCCCGCGCTCGGAGCGCTGCCGACAGTTCATTTCGAGCCAGTTGCGCGTCTGAGCCTCCGCAAGGCGGCGGGGACGGGCTTCAGCAGTGATCAGACAGCAAAGGGAGAGCTACATGAGAGTTGGAAAGATTTTCGGCATCGCGGTGCTGGCGATTGCCGCCACCATTTCGGCCGGCGCGGCGCAGGCGCAGAAGGTCAAGATCGCCACGGAAGGCGCATACGCCCCCTGGAACTTCGTCAATACGAAAGGCCAGCTCGAGGGATTCGAGATCGATCTCGCCAAGGAGTTGTGCAAGCGCGCCAAACTCGAGTGCGAGGTCGTCCAGCAGGACTGGGACGGCATCATCCCCTCGCTGCTCGCCAAGAAGTACGATGTCATCATGGCCGGCATGAACATCACGCCGAAGCGCAAGGAGACGATCGACTTCTCGATCGCCTACGCGGGCGGGCCGCACGGCTTCATGGCGCTGAAGGGCTCCGGGCTCGAGAAGATGCCGGGTGGGGATGCCAACCTGTCGAAGGACGAGAAGGGCGCCGAAGCGCTGATCGCCAAGATCAAGCCGATGCTCAAGGGCAAGGTGATCGGCGTGCAGGGCTCGACCACGAACTCGAACTTCGCCGAAAAGTACTTCAAGGACGTCGCAGAGGTGCGTCTCTACAAGACGACCGAGCAGCACGATCTCGATCTCGCCTCTGGCCGCGTCGACGTGCTGGTCGCCGCTCACTCGGCGTTCAAGGCGACGATGGACACGCCAACCGGCAAGGACATGGTGATCGTCGGGCCGGCGTTCTCCGGCGGGCTCCTCGGCCTCGGTGTCGCCTGCGGCGTGCGCAAGGAGGACACCGCGCTGCGCGACAAGCTGACAGCGGCCGTCGAGAGCGCGAAGAAGGACGGCACGATCAAGACGCTGTCCATGAAGTGGTTCAAGATCGACATGACGCCGAAGGGGTGAGCAGCCGGTCGTGAGACGGCGCGTGACGGGTGGCGATCCGGCGCGATGCGCGCGCCGGCTCCGCCCGCCACCGCCCACTCGCCACGCACGGGGCGTCATGAAATTCAAGACCTATTTCGAGCTGATGCAGTGGGGCCCCGAAGGGTGGCTCGACGAGATGGTGTTCGCGACGCTGATGACGCTGAGCGTCGCGATCACCGCCTTCCTGTTCGGCGTCGTATTCGGTGCTCTCGCCGCCCGCGCGAAGATGTCCCCATCGGCCGCATCGCGGGCTGCCGCCGACACCTATACGACGGTGCTGCGCGGTGTACCGGACCTGCTCGTCCTCTACCTGTTCTACTTCGGCCTCGCCGCCGGCCTCGCTTATCTCGCAAAGGTTCTGTTCGGCTACGACGGCTTTGTCGAATTGCCGACGTTCCTCGTCGGCACCCTGGCGATCGGTCTGGTATCCGGTGCCTATCAGGCGGAGGTGTTCCGCGGCGCCTGGGCCGCCGTCCCACACGGCGAGATCGAGGCGGCAAGGGCCTGCGGCATGTCGGGTTGGACACTCGTGCGCCGCGTCACCGGCCCGCAGGTGCTGCGCTACGCGATCCCCGGCCTCGGCAACGTCTGGCAACTGGTGCTGAAGGAGAGCGCGCTCGTCGTGGTGATCGGGCTCGCCATCAAGTTCAGCGAGATCAAGATCGGCGATTTCACGCTGCTCTACGAAACCCGATTCTCCGATCTCCTGCGCCAGGCGCAGGTCGCCGCCGGTTCGACCCGTCAGCCGTTCCCCTTCTACATCACCTGTGCGCTGCTCTACCTGGTGATGACCTCCGCCTCGTCCTGGGGGTTCAGGCGCGCCGAGGCATGGGCGACGCGCGGCATGCGGAGGACCTGACGACATGGATGTCGCCTTCCTCGCCGACACTTTCTGGCGCCTGCTCGCAGCAGTGCCGACGACGCTGAAGCTGGCCGGCATTTCCGTCGCGCTCGGCTTGGTGCTGTCGGTGGTGCTCGCCTTCGCGATGCGCGGGCCGATCCGTCCGCTCGCCTGGCTCGCCTCTCTCTACGTCTTCGTCTTTCGCGGCACTCCGCTGCTCGTGCAGCTGTTCCTCATCTACTACGGCCTCGGCCAGTTCCGGGCCGAGATGCAGGCCATCGGGCTCTGGACGTTCTTTCGTGATCCGACGTCCTGCGCGCTGCTCGCGCTGACGCTGAATACGGCCGCCTACGGCGCCGAAATCGTGCGCGGCGGCCTGCAGTCGGTGCCGGCCGGCCAGATCGAGGCGGCACGCGCGTTCGGCATGTCCGGCTGGACGCTCTATGCGCGTATCGTCGGGCCGATCGCGCTGCGCCAGGCCCTGCCGGCCTACGGCAACGAGATCATTCTCATGGTCAAGGCGACCTCGGTCGCCTCGCTGGTCACGATCATGGAGATCACCGGCGTCGCTCACCATCTCATCTCACGCAGCTTCCGCGCCTTCGAGGTGTTCATCGTGGCCGGCGCGCTCTATCTCTTGATCAACTTCGCGCTGACCCAGCTGATCAGGCTCGCGGAGCGTCGTGTGATCCCCGATATCGAGGCGCGCCGGGCCACCGGTGCGGTGCACTGAGACGGAGGTGAGAGCCATGGACGAGAAGAAGCTCGCCGCGCTACGCGACCGCTTCGGCGCGGCATCCGCCGGCGACGTGCACGACCCGGAATTCCGCAAAGTGGTCGATCTGCTGTTTTCGGGCGACCGCCGCGCCAAGCCCTACGAGGGTGTCGCCACGTTGCTCGACGCGCCCTATGCGCCGGACGCATCGAGACACGGTTTTGCTGACCTGGAAGTCGCCCTGGTCGGTGTTCCGATGGATCTAGGTGTCACCAATCGGCCCGGCGCCCGCTTCGGACCCCGCGCGGTCCGTCAGGTCGAGCGCATTGGGCCCTACAATCACGCGCTCAAATGCGTGCCATCGACGATGGTCAAGGTCGCTGACGTGGGCGACGTACCATTCCAGAGCCGCTACTCGCTGGAACAAAGCCACCGCGACATCGAGTCCTACTACGACAGGATCGCGGGCGCTGGCGTAGCGCCGCTTTCGGTCGGCGGCGACCACTCCGTCACACTGCCGATACTGAAAGCGCTCGGACGCACTGCGCCGGTCGGCATGATCCACATCGATGCCCATTGTGATACCGGCGGTCCATTCGAAGGCTCGAAGTTCCATCATGGCGGACCGTTCCGCGAGGCGGTTCTTGCCGGTGTGCTCGATCCCGAACGGACGATCCAGATCGGCATTCGCGGCAACGCCGAGTATCTCTGGGAATTCTCCTATGCGAGCGGAATGACGGTGATTCACGCCGAGGAATTCATGAGCCTCGGGCTCGAGCAGACGATCGCGCGCATGCGTTCGGTCGTTGGCGACGGCCCGACCTATATCTCGTTCGATGTCGATAGCCTCGATCCCGCATTCGCACCGGGCACCGGCACCCCGGAGGCAGGCGGCTTGATGACGCGCGAGGCGATGGAACTGGTGCGCGCGGCGGCGGGCCTCGACATCGTCGGTGGCGATGTGGTCGAGGTGGCGCCCCAATACGACGCGACCACGAATACCGCCCAGGCCGGTGCGCAGATCCTATTCGAGATATTCAGCGTGCTGGCTATGGCGCGAAATCGCGTCTCCACGACCTGACGCTCGCTCACGTCGGCCCTCGAGGTTCAAGACGAGAAAACCCCGCCGTACGGACGGCGGGGCTGGCATTGGCATCTGCAATCGGAAGTCGCGAACCCACCGGTACCGGATCAGATCGCGAAATCCTCCATCTTGGAGCCCTTGTTCAGCTTGGCGACCAGCCAACGCGGCTTACGGCCACGACCCGTCCAAGTCTCCGAGCGGTTCTCGGGATTCATGTATTTCGGCGCGACGGTCTTGCCCTTGCCGGCACCACGGCCGCCATAAAGTTCGTTCAGCGAGAAACCGGCGCCAGCGAGCATCGATTCCACCTTGTGCTTCATTTCCGCCTTCTCGCGCTCGCGCGCGGCGACGATCGCCTTCTTGACCTTTGCCTCGAGCTCCAGAAGCTCCTTGAGGTTCATCTTGTCGACGTTCGGTGCTGCCATGGTCGTCTTGCCTGCCTTGCCGCTGATTGAGACTTTGCGCGCGGGCTTCTTGCCCGCTACGCGCTTGGAGGAAACTCTTTTACCGGGGGTGATCCTGCGAGCCATCGTGTATTCACTCTCTTCGGAGTTCGCGAAGGCACCGCAAATCAGCGCCGCCGCCTGCTTTCCCTTATTGACCCATAACAGGTTAACAATGGAAAAACAATATTGGGGCCGGGATGATGCTTTACAGCGCTGTCGCGCTCACCGCAATCGATTTATTGCAGCATGCCCCCTTTTCCGTCGCATCGCCGGCCGTGCCCGCTGCACGAACGCAGCGATGCTGCTCGATTTCACTGGTGAATTGATTTAGAACCGGCGCGAAGGACGAGTTGCACAAGGGCCGCTCGCTATCGTGAACGCTGCAGGCTCGATATCTGCAAAATCCTGGCAGCCTTGCAACAGTCACGTGCGTCGCGGAACCCACAGGCAACGTTTATGGACTGGAGATCATGAAGCCCCCCAAGAGCAGAACCGGAGAAGGCGCCGGCGACATCGATCGCGAGCACATTGCGGCTGCTTATCAGCGCACCAGCTCTCATATTCGGCGCACACCTATTATTGCCATCGAGCCGGCCGATCTCGGCATTTCCGGTGTCGCTGCGCCGGTGACACTCAAGCTCGAATACCTGCAGCACGCCGGCAGCTTCAAGGCGCGAGGAGCATTCACCGCGATGTTGTCGGGCGCGATCGGCGCCATTGGCGTCGCCGCCGCCTCGGGTGGCAATCACGGCGTCGCCGTTGCATTCGCCGCCCGCCGGCTCGGGCACAAGGCGACGATCTTCGTTCCGGAAATCTCTTCGCCGGCAAAAATCCGTCGCATTCGCGATCTCGGTGCCGATCTCGTCGTCGGAGGTTCGCGCTATGCTGACGCACTTGCTGCCTGCGAGTCTTTCACCGCCAACTCCGGCGCCACCGGCATTCATGCATATGACGCCCCCGAGACGCTGCTCGGGCAGGGAGGCGTCGGCTTCGAGCTCGAGATGCAGGCGCCCGGCATCGACACGCTGCTCGTCGCTGTCGGCGGTGGCGGACTGATCGGTGGAATAGCGGCATGGTACGAGCACCGCATCCGGATCGTGGCTGTGGAGCCGGAGACGAGCAACGCCCTCAGCGCCGCGTTCGCTGCCGGCGGACCGGTCGACGTCGAGGTATCGGGCATCGCGGCCGATTCGCTCGGCGCACGGCGTATCGGCACGCTGATGTGGCCGCTCGCCGAGCGCTTCGTGCATGACGCGGTCGTCGTCAGCGACGCGGCGATCACGGCGGCGCAGCGGCAACTCTGGGAGCGGGTGCGCGTTGTCGCCGAGCCCGGCGGGGCGACGGCGCTCGCGGCGTTGACCGCCGGCGTCTATCGCCCCGCCCGAGACGAGCGCGTCGCCGTGCTGGTCTGCGGGGCGAACACGGACGCAGTCCGGTTCGATTAGGCCGCGACAGAGCCGGACTCGGCGGCAGAGGCGACCCAGCCGGCGATACGCTCGAGGTCCGGCGGTGAGCCGTCGCGAAGCACGCGCTGGCCCTCGCTGGTGGCTGCAAAGCGCAGCACGGCCGCCTGTAGCGCCGCGGGATCTGCGGCGGCGATCTCGGCAGCGGTGCGGAAACCGGCGCCCACGAGCAGCTGAGCGTGGCCACCGCGCAGCCCTGCCACCTCGCAGACGAGGCGGGCCTGATCCTGCCAGTCGGCGACGGTCTCGGCCCTGACGCGGCGATCGGCGAGCCCCTGCACTAGGACCGCCGGATCGGCGGAGAGAAGCTCGCCGACCTTCCGGACGCCAATTCCGGCCAGCCGCTCGGCCATCTGCGGGCCTATCGAAGGCGCAGCCTCGACGTCCTGCTCCGGCGTGAGGAACACGCGGCTGGCGAGGCCGGACGAGAACAATGGCGGCTTCGTCACCGCATCCGTCGCGCTTTCGCGCCGCGCGACGACGGCCGACCGATCAGCCGGCACCGCGCCGCCAGTCGCACGCTGCCGCTCGCTGCTGCGTGCCACCGGCCTCTCTGCCTCCTTGAAGGCAAACAACTGGCCCTGCGCCCGCACCGCCGCGGCTGCGCGGGCCCCACGATCGGCCGAACGCTCGGCATTCGCCTTCGCCAGCACCTCGCGGGCATGGAGGTCGCGCACCATCCGGTCGTCCTCCGGCAGCGTCGCCTCGACCCGTCCCGTCGCCATCAACTCGTCGTACATAGCCTCGACCTGGCGACGCTCGGCGGCGTCGCCCATCTTCTTCAGGACGAGCTTCAGCGGAACCGCGAGGGTCGCGAGAACGGTCTCCAGAGTGAGGGACACCTCCGGCGGCGCCACGCCCGCCTCGACGATGGCGCGGTCGATCAACCGCGCGATGCCACGGCTCGCATAGTCGATCAGCCCGGCCACGATCTGGCGGGCGACCGGGTCGAGCCCGGCGGGAGGATCCACGACTCCGCGCTGGAAGTCGTAGTGAGCGATCAGCGCTTCGTAATGCTTGTTCGAGTGTTCGGCACCGGCGATGACGAAGGCCTTGATCCACCCTTCACCCGAGCGGGGTTCGACGTCGGGCGCCGCGAGGCGCGAAGATTCGGCCTTCAACGTGTCATAGGATCTCGAGATCGACCACTCGACCGCCCGGTGGATCGCGTTCTCCGCCTCGGACTGTGCCGTATGGAATGGATGGATGGGGTCGGCATAGTAGTGGCTCATGATGCCGGCACACCATGCCGCTTCGCCCCAGTTGCCTTCGGCGAGCGCGCGGACCAGCAGGTGATACCAGCTTTCGACCTTCTCCGGCGCGCCACCCCAGAAGTTGTCACCGACATGCAGGACATGGTTCTTGAAGTCCTTGAACTCGGTGTCCGGCGCCTTGGAGCCGTCGAGGTAGGGCTTCACGTGCTTGAGGAACACACGGCGCCATGCCTCGGCATTGCCGACCCGCAGGTGCTGCAGCGCGTCGAGCGCGAGCTTGTGATGGCTACCGCGGGCATGAGCGGCGTAGAGGACTGAGCAGAGGAGTTGCATCGGCCTTCCTCGCGGGTTCGGGGCGCTGCTGTGCAGTCACGCCCTATGCGAGTCGCCGAGCTGCCGGAATGCACTCGCTCGCGATTGTCAACGCCATTGCGCGGCATGGCGCGTCGGCGCTTCAGGCCTTCCGTGCTCGATGGTTCCGGGCGAAGTCGTAGACCGCCGTGTGATCCGCCGACTGGCCGAGCACGGCGAGTACGCTCTCGAGATGGCGACTGACGAAGCCGAGCTCGGCCATGTCGAGGCCCATCTCCTCCGCCAGTCGACGCGCCATGCCGACGTCCTTGTTCATCAGCGCCATGGCGAATCCCGAATTAAAACTGCCGCTCAGCATGTATCGCTCGGCCTTGTTCTCGGTCGTGTTGTTGCGCCCCGTCGAGGCATTCAGGACGCCGACGAGCGTCTTCGGGTCGAGGCCGAACTGCTCGGCAACGACGAGCGCCTCGGCCGTTGCGACGAGCCCTGCAGCCGAGACGTAGTTGTTCAGCGCCTTCATGGCATGGCCGGCGCCAAGCGGGCCGCATTTCAGTATTCTGCCCATCGCCTCGAGTGCTGCGCGCGCGCGCTCGATGGCCGCCTCGTCGCCGCCGGCGAGGATGGCGAGCGTGCCGCTCACAGCCTTTCCGACGCCGCCCGAGACCGGCGCATCGACGAGGCCGACGCCGCGCGCGGCGAGGTCGGCGCCGAGCCGCCTCGTGTCGAGCGGGAACGACGAACTCATGTCGATGACGAGCTGGCCTTTGCGAAGCCCGGCAGCCAGTGCATCGCCACCCGCCTCGCCGAGCACGGCACGGCGCACGATCGCACTGTCGGGCAACATGGTGATCACGATCGGGGCGGCGGCGGCCGTTTCGGCTAGCGAGCCGGCGACGCGGATCGCAGGTGCAGAGTTGCGGAACGGCGCCAGCGAAGCGTCGGCCACGTCGTAGATCGTGATGCTGAAACCCGCCTTCGCCAGACAACGCACCATCGGCGCTCCCATGTTGCCGATGCCGACGAAGGCAATATCTGTCGAACTGGCGGTCATCGCGGTCTCCCCGAGGCGTGGCTTCCACGGTGGGTCTTACAGGAACACGCCACGAGCAGGCCAGCCACCGGCCGGCACGCCGGGCGCGCGCATTGTGCAGACCGGTGCGAACGTGCCAGAAGGCAGCCTCGCCATCGTACCTCCCTTTCCGCCGAGCCTGCCTTCCATGGATCATCTCTGGATCTTCATCAGCGTGTTCGCTGCGCTCATGCAGGCGGTGCGCACCGCCGCGCAGAAGACGCTGAACCAGCGCATGTCGAACCTCGGCACCACCTACGTGCGCTCGCTGGTCGGCTTGCCGATCATGCTCGTCTATCTCGCCGGCGTGCTGGTATTCTCGGGCGGTGGGCTGCCGCCGCTGTCGGGGGCCTTCCTCCTCCACACTTTCCTCGGGGCTGCCGCGCAAGTCCTCGCCACGATGTTGCTGATCCACCTTTTCAGGCTGCGCAACTTCGCCGTCGGTTCGATGCTCATCAAGGTCGACCTGGTGATGACGGCGCTGATCGGCCTCGTGGCGTTCTCGGAGTCGATCTCGGGCCCCGGCTGGCTGGCGCTCGCGATCGTCGTGGCGGGCGTGCTCGCGATGAGCGTCGGCAAGATGGGTGTCGCGAAACTCGCCGGCGATGGATCCCTCCTCTCCTCGCTGACCAACGAGGCGACGCGGGTCGCGCTTGCTTGTGCCCTGCTTTTCGCGCTGTCGTATCTCTTCCTGCGCGAGGCGACGCTGGCCTTGAAGCCAGGCGACTTCCTGTGGCGGGGGGCATGGACCGTCGTGGTGGCGACCACCATGCAGGTCGTCTGCGTCGGGGCATGGGTGATCTGGAAGGAGCCGAGGGTGTTCCTCGAAATCTGGCCCAACCGCAGGATCATCGGTTTCATCGGCTTGACCAGCGCACTCGGCTCGATCGGCTGGTTCACCGGCTTCGCATTGCAGAACGCGAGCTACGTGCGCGCCGTCGGGCAGATCGAGGCCGTGTTCACGGTGATCATCTCGGTGCTCTACTTCCGCGAGCGGATCACGCGGCTGGAACTTGCCGGCATCGCGCTGACGGTGATCGGCGTGCTCATGTTCCGGCTGCTTTGACGCGGCCGGAGTGGCCGCTGTCACCGGCCCTCGCGATACCATGCGAGCGTGATGAGGAAGATCAGCGCGCCGAGCGCCGCAAAGCCGGTGAACATCGGCGTCAGCTTGACGCCGCGAGTGACGAAGGCCTCGCGGTCCTTCAGGCCCATCCAACCGGAGCCGGCCAGCACTCGTGCCGCCGACATCATGGCAATGCGCGGCACCTCGATGCCGCCGGCGAGGGTCACGGCACTCGCCTCGCGCGTCCAGAAGATGCCGCCACCGGTCGCCTCGACGAGATCAGCGAGGCGCGCCTCGGTCGCCGTCACCTCCGACATCTCCCGCGCATCCGTGGCACCTGCATGCGCGACGGCCGTCAGCGTGCCTGTGGTCGCCCTGGTCTCGAGCTTGTAGAGCCCGGGTACGGCGACATCGACCTCGCCTCGCCACACGCCGGAACCGGCGGGCGAAAGCGCGACCTCGCTGGTCGCACCGCCCGGCGCCGACATCGAGACGGTGCCGACGCTTTCTTCCATCGACCGGCGCTCGACAGAGAGCTTCAGGCCCTTGGCGGTCGCGATCAGCCGCTCCTCTTCCAGATCAGGCTCCTTCATGAGCCAGTGCGAAAGGCGTCGCAGCAGATCGGTATGCGGTCCGCCGCCGTCGAAGCCGCGCGCCCACAGCCAGGCATGATCCGATGTCAGCAGCGCGACGCGCCCCTTGCCCTTGCGGTCGAGCACGAGCAGCGGCTTTTCGCCGACGCCGCTCATCACCGTACGGCCCCGTTCAGCAGCCACCTCGACCTGGCGGAACCACTTGCCCCAGGTGGGGCTCGTCATGTCGCCGCCGGAGAGGTCGCGCGTCACCGGGTGGCGCGCTCCGTCGCGCGTCAGCTTCGCGCGGAACGGCTGCTCGAGCACGAGGCCGGTCGGTGTCGCCGGCAGCACGGAAAAGAGCGGTGTCCTGACGAGACTCGCCTGGCCCGCATAGTCGTCGCCGGCCGCAACCAGCAGCGCTCCGCCGTGACGCTCCACGTAGCGGGCTATGTTGTCGTAGTAGAGCAGCTGCAGGATGCCGCGGTGCTGATAGCGATCGAAGATGATCAGGTCGAACTCGCGGATCTTCTGCGAGAACAGCTCGCGTGTCGGGAAGGCGATGAGCGAGAGCTGGTTGATCGGCGTGCCGTCCTGCTTCTGCGGTGGACGCAGGATCGTGAAGTGGACGAGGTCGACCGCGGCATCGGACTTCAGGAGGTTGCGCCAGGTGCGCTCGCCGGCATGAGGCTCGCCCGAGACGAGCAGCACACGCAGGTTCTCGCGCACGCCGTCGGCAGCGACGACGACGCGGTTGTTTGCGGTCGTGAGCTCGCCGTCGGCGGCCGCCAGTTCGATCTCCAGGATGTTCTGGCCGGCGTGCGGGAACGACATCGCGAGATTGACCGTACGGCCGACCTCCGTCGTACGCTCCTCATCAGGCTGGCCCTCGCGACGGATGCGCAACGTGACGGGGCCGCGCACGGCGGCCGGCACGGCGCCCGTCTCGCGCACGACGATCTCGATATCGCGGCGCTGGCCGACGATGCCGAAGCGCGGCGCACGAACGACCTCGATGCGTCGGTCGAACTCGCCACGCTTGCCGGTCAGAAGCACATGCACCGGCGCATCGAAGCCCAGTTCCTTGACCTGCCGCGGCACGTCGTGCACCTGCCCGTCGGTGATCAGCACGACGCCTGCGAGACGATCGGGCGGGGTGTCGGCGAGCGCGGTGTTGAGGTCGGCGAAAAGTTGCGTGCCCGTGCGTGTCGACTGGCCGGGCTTGGCGCCGACGACCCAGCGCACCTCCAGCTTCGGAATACGGCCGAGTTTGCCCTCGAGATCGGCGCGGATCGCCTTCATCTGCTCGGGCCGCCGCTCCAGCGTCTGGCTGGCGCTCTCGTCGAGCACCACGATCGCGATGTTGCCGAGGCTCTCGCGCTCCTCCTCGCGCAGCGTGGGATTGAGGAGCGCGAGAAACAGGGAGGCGAGTGCGAGCGTGCGCAGCAGGGCGCCGCGCGCGCGCCGCAGGATGAGGAAGGCGACCAGAAGGCCGGCAATCGCTGCGGCCACCCACAGCAGCGGCACCGGCAGCATCGGCGAGATGTCGAGCGACCAGGTGTTGGTCATGGTCTCCTTGCCTCGAGTATCGGGGCCTCGGGTATCGGGCCGCAGCTGTCGCGTCCTGCGCACACGGCCGGCGCGCCTGCTACTGGCCGAGCCGCTCCAAGAGTGCCGGCACGTGCACCTGATCGGCCTTGTAGTTGCCAGTCAGCGCGTACATGACGATGTTTATCCCGGTGCGGAATGCGTATTCACGCTGCTGCTCGCCGCCGGGCACGACCGGGAACAGGGGTCTGTTGTCCTGGTCGAGCGCCCAGGCGGACGCGAAATCGTTGGGGGTGACGAGGATCGAGGAGACGCCGTCGGAACGGCGCGCCTGACGCGTCGCGCCGTTCGCCGGCTCCGCCGCTCCGGCCCCAGCACCGGCCTGCGCCGGACCGATGTCGCCCCCGCCGCCGGCCTCGACCCAGAGCTGCCCGCCATCCCAGCGACCCGGAAACGTACGCAGCAGATAGAACGAGCGCGTCAACACGTGGCCTTCGGGAACCGGCTCGAGCCGCGGGATGTCGAGCCGGCCGAGCAGACGTTGCAGGGGTGTCTCGCCGCGTCCCGCCGACTGACCGATGCCGACCGGAAGTCCCGACCCGAAATCACGCGTGTCGAAGATGATCATGCCGCCCTGCTTCATGTAGGCGTCGATCTTGGCGAGCGTCGCCTCGGAAAGGGCGGCCGCATTGGCGAGCACAGGCCAGTAGAGGATCGGGTAGAATGCGATCTCGTCGCTGTCGATTTTGACGGCGGCGGGAGGACCGGGCTCCACCGCCGTGCGCAGGGTGAGGGCCGTGACCAGTCCCTGGAGGCCGGCGAGGCTGGTTCCATCGACGCCCGGATCGCCGGTCAGCACATAGCCGAAGGTGACCTTGCTCGTGGCCTTCAACGCCTTCTGGTCGACTTCGGAAAGTCCCGATGGCGCGGAACGGGTCGTCTGGGCAGCCGCCGGCGTCGGAGCGAACGCGAGCAGCAGACCACCGAACAGCACGGCGACCGCAATGGCGCCGGCCGACGTGCGCGCCTGCCTCGATCGCGCGCTGCCGAGGGCCGCGAGACCGCCCTGCAGGATGATCACGGCGACGACATCAATCAGCAGGAGCGCAAGTGCGAGCGCCAGCAAGTGTGGTTTCAGCGGCGTGGCGGCCTGGCCGGCATAGGCCCGCGTCTCGGTGCCCGCCGGAAGTGACGGCAGGGACTTCAGAACCGTGTCGGCGCGGGCAATGTTGAGGGCGCGCGTGGTCCCGCCAGCCCCGTAGTAGCCGGGCGGATGCGCCGGCCCCGGCACGATCTCGGACAGGCGCGCGGCGGCGATCGCCTGCGCCGTCGGCGGAGGCGGCACCAGCTGGCCCTGGCCATCGAGAACTTGCAGCGGTGCGAGCACGTTCTGATCCTTCGTCGCACTTTCGCCCTTTGCGGAATCGGAGGCACTGGTGCGGGTCGTTTCCTTCGTGCCGCCACTGGCGGCGGACGAGCCGAGTGTCGAGATGCGCCGGAGCATCTCCACGAACAGTCCGGACAGGGGCAGATTGGACCAATCCGAGTTCGCCGTCACGTGGAACAGCACGATGCGGCCCTCGCCGAGCCGGCGCGCGGTGACGAGTGGCGTGCCGTCCTCGAGGCGCGCCCAGACCTGCGTCTCGGGATCTATGCGGGCCGGATCGGCCAACACCTGTCGCTGCACCTTGACGTCCTTCGGCACGGCAAGGCCGACGAACAGGCTGTCGTCGGGAAAGCGCGCCAGCGACTGGGGCGTCGACCAAGACAGAGCGCCGCCGAGAGTGCGCCCGCCGAACCTCAGCGCCACCGGCAGCAGGTCGTCGCCGCCCTTCTCGAGGCGCGGTCCGGCGAAGCGGACGAGCACGCCGCCCTGTTCCACCCACTTGGTGATCTGCGCATGCGTATCGCCCGAGATCGTACCGATGTCGGCGAGCACGGCAACGGTCGCGCGATCACGGACGAGTTGCTCGAAGCCCGCGTGGAAGTTGGCGCCAGCAGGCTCGACGAGCTCGGCGAACGGCTCGAGCGCACGGCGGATGTAGTAGAGCGGCCAGAGCAGCGGCTGGGCGAGATCGAGGCTCGAACCCGACAGCAGGCCGACGCGGTGCCACTGCGAGCGGGCGTCGAGCAGATGGACGGCGCCAGCCGAACGCTCACCCGCGATCGCGACACGCGTCACCTGGTTCCTCAGCTCCAGAGGCAGCTCGAATGTGGCGCTCGCCGATGCCGCACCGGCCGACAGCGCGATCCGGGCCTCGGCGAGGCGCTCGCCGCGCGTCGACAGCCCCGTCACCGTCAGCTCGCGCGCCCCGCCACCGGCTCGGATCACCTTCGCGGTGAGCTTGCCGCCGCGATCGAGGCCCGCGAACACGGCCAGCGGCTCGTGCCCGCTGGCGCTCTCGACCACTGAAAGCCCGGCATCGGCGAGCCGCGCCAGTCCTGCAGCGAAGGCCGAAGCCTCGCCGTGATCGAGCCCGTCGGCGAGCCAGACGATGCTGCTCGACGATTTGCCGCCCAGTGCCGTTTCAAGCGCCTTCAGCGCCTCGCCACGGCCCGGTGCGAACGGCTGCGGAACGAGCGCGGCCGCGCGCACGCGCGCCGCTGCCGGTGCCAGCACCTGCAGCACATTCGCGCGCCCCTGTTCGGCAGTCCCCGCGATCACAACCGGCCGGCGCGCCGCCTCCGCCTCGTCGATGAGACTGGCGATCAACCGCTGCCGCTCGGCCCAGCGCGTCGCCGACGCCCAGCCGTTGTCGACCACGATGGCGACTGGCCCTGAGCCCCTGAGAGCCGTCGTGCGATCCGGATTGAGCATCGGCTCGGCAAGCGCCAGGATCACGGCGGCAGCCGCCAGCAGGCGGATCAGCATCAGCCACCAAGGGGTCTTGTCGGGTGTGCGCTCGCGGTTCTCGAGGCCGACGAGGATGCGTGTGGCCGGAAAGGCGATCTGGCGCGGGCGCGGCGGCACTGTGCGCAGCAGCCAGTAGATGATCGGCAGCGCGACCAGACCGGTCAGCAGCCAAGGGCTCAGGAACGCGAGTGCGCCGAGGCTCATGCCATGCCTCCGAACCCTGCGCGCTGGCTCGCCATGACGCCGCGACCGCCGTTCTGCAGGCGCATGATCAAGGCGAGCAGCGGCTCGGTCGCCGGGCGGTCCGTGTGATGGACGAGCATCGTCCAGCCGATCCTGCGCGCGGCCGCGGCGATCGCCGCGCGGTGGGCCTCGAGACGCGCGACATATGCCGCGCGCAGACTCTCGGCACGGTCCGCGATCCAGCGCTCGCCGCCCTCGAGCCCGAGAAACTCGGCACGCCCCTCGTAGGGCAGCGTCTCTTCCGCAGGATCGAGCACCTGGATCAGATGGCCCGTAACCCCGCCCGCCGCAAGCGCCTCGAGGCGAGCAATCACCTCGGCCTCCGGATCGAGGAAGTCGGAGACGAGCACGACACCGGAAAACCGTGTGAGGCGTACGGGCGGCGGCAGGCTCGCGGTCAGCACCGGCAAGCCGGCGTTGAGTGCGATGGCCTCGCTAAGACGCGTTGTCGCCTTCCGGCTGGCCGTCGGCTTCGTCAGCCCGAGCAGCGCGACACGCTCGCCGGCACGCACGAGCAGTTCGGCCGCCGCCAGGAAGATCACGAGCGCGCGGTCGCGCTTGGTGACGTGGGCCAGATGGCTCTTGAATTCCATCGAGGCCGATATGTCCGGCCAGAGCCAGAAGGTGTGGGCGGCCTCCCATTCGCGCTCACGCACGTAGAGATGGTCCGAGCCTGCCGAGCGGCGCCAATCGATCAGACCGGCCGAATCGAACTGTTCGAAGGGGCGGAACTGCCAGAACGTCTCACCGGGTCCCGCGCGACGGCGCCCGTGCAGCCCGTGCGCGATGGTGCTGGACACGCGCAGCGCCTCGACAATGAGGTCGGGCAAACGATCGGTCAGCCCGTGCGCCTCGCCCTCGAGCTTCGCAATACCGCGCGAATCCGGGCCGGGGGAAGACCGGGCCGCCGATGCGCCGAGACCGAACGGATGGAACCCTGCCAAGGCGGCCCTACTCCAGCGACTTCGCGAGGGTATTGATGACCTGGCCGATCTCGCGGCCGTCGGCACGGGCGGTGAAGCTCAGTGCCATGCGATGTTTGAGCACCGGCTCGGCCAGCGCCACCACGTCGTCGACAGAGGGAGCGAGGCGCCCGTCGAGCATGGCCTTGGCGCGCACGGCGAGCATCAGGGCCTGGCTGGCGCGCGGCCCCGGTCCCCAGGCGACGTACTTGTTGGTCTCCTCCGAGCCCTCGGCCCCGGGCCGCGCGGCGCGCACCAGCGTGAGAATCGCCTCGACCACCTTGTCGGGCACCGGGATCTGGCGGACGAGGCGCTGGATCGCCATCAGCTCCGGCGCGGTCAGGATGGTCTCCAGGCGGCGCTCCTCGGTGCCGGTGGTCGCAAACAGCATGCGCCGCTCGGCGGCGCGATCGGGATAGGAGACGTCGATCTGCAGGAGAAAGCGGTCGAGCTGCGCCTCGGGCAGCGGATAGGTGCCCTCTTGCTCCAGGGGGTTCTGGGTGGCGAGCACGTGGAAGGGTTGCGGAGTGTCGTGACGCTGGCCGGCCACCGTGACGTGGTGCTCCTGCATGGCCTGCAGCAGCGCCGACTGCGTCTTGGGGCTCGCGCGATTGATCTCGTCGGCCATCAGAAGCTGCGTGAAGATCGGTCCCTTGATGAAGCGGAAGCTGCGCCGTCCGCCGTGGCTGGCGGCCTGCTCGCTCTGCTCGAGCACCTCGGCGCCGATGATGTCGGAGGGCATAAGGTCCGGCGTGAACTGGATGCGCTTCGACTCGAGACCGAGCACCTTGCCGAGGGTATCGACCAACAGCGTCTTGGCCAGACCCGGCACGCCGATCAGAACAGCGTGACCGCCGGCCAGGATAGTGACCAGCGCGTGCTCGATCACCTGGTCCTGACCGAAGATGACGTTGCCTGCCGCCTGGTGGACCCGCTTCATGCGCTGGCCTGCGGCCTCGATGCGGGCGACGATTTCGTCGGCAGTCTCGATCACGGTGCTCATTTCGGAAATGCTCTCGACGCGCTCAGTCTCTCGGGGCTTGTCGCAGGAAGCGACGGCCAGCGGCATGGTGGATCCCGACGCGGGATTGGATCATCGGGCCTGAGTTAAGTCTAGATCGGCCTTCGCGGTTGCGAAACACTGCTCGTTTGAAAGTGGCTGTAATATGAACGCGGCGCAAATAGCCTGCTGCCAGGCCGGTCATGCGCGAAGGTGAGAGGAATGATCACGAAATTCCACGACAGTCGCTCGAACGCCGCCTCGCCCGACGGCGATCAATTAAATGCGAGCGCGGCCAAAACGCGCATTCAGGGCCTCGAGAGCCTCGTCGCAGCGGCCCGAGCAGACCGGTTGCCGCCGGTCGAGGCGTGGGACCCGCCGTACTGCGGGGACATCGGCATGGCGATCCGCGCCGACGGGACATGGACCTACCAGGGGTCGCCGATCGGGCGCCAGGCCATGGTGAAGCTGTTCGCACGCATCCTCAGAAAGGACGCGGATGGGCGGACCTGGCTGGTGACGCCGGTCGAGAAGGTCGATGTCGCGGTGGCGGACGCACCGTTCCTCGCCGTGGAGATGGAGATCGAGGGAGCGGGTGCCGCGCAGACGGTGGTGCTGCGCACCAACGTCGACGATATCGTGCGCGTCGGCCCTGATCATCCGCTGCGCTTCGAGCGGGAGGCCGCCACCGACGGCGTGAAGCCCTACGTTCTGGTGCGCGGCAGATTGGAGGCGCTCGTCACGCGTGCGGTCATGTTCGACCTCGTGGCACTGGCAGAGCCGGCGATGATCGGCGGTCGAGCGGTGCTCGCGGTGCGAAGCGGCGGCACACTGTTCGCGATCGGATGAGGCGCCGGGTCGCGGCTCGGCCGGCGGCAATATGTCCTACGACAGGTGTCCGGCGACAGGCGGCGAGGATCGCCCTGGCGGGCTCGAAACATCGGGATGGAACATGATCAACTGGCTGGCGAGCAGGGCGCGGTGGGTGTTCCTCATCCTCGCCCTGGGCGGACCGGTGATGGGCTACCTCACCTGGAAGGACATGCAGCGCATCGCCGCGATCAAGGCGCGCGGTGTCGGCGCAGAGGCGACGGTGACCGGCGGCAACCTGCGCACCGGCAAGCGCGGCACCCTTTCGTTCGATCTCGAGATCGCCTGGAATGACGCCAAGGCCGGCGAACGCAAGGCGAAGGTCGGCGTGAGCACCGATTATGCCCACACGGTCATCCGCGACGGGAAGATCACCGTGGCCACCATCCCCATCCGGTACGTGCCCGGCGAGACCGGCATCGCGCCCCTCGTCGCCAACGATCCGGCACGCCAGGGAGACGACAACGAGAGCTTCCTGCTGGCATCCGCCGTCGCGGCGGCGGTCGGCATCGTCGGTTGGCTCGCGACCTGGTGGGTCGGCCGACGTCGCTCCGCCTGACGCTTCGCCACCACAGCGTGCAACGAGGCCGCCAACCGGCGGCCTCGTCGATCGATCTCACGTCTGCACGGCCAACCTCACGTCGAAGGTTGCGGTACGTCGCCGGGCGGGTCGCGGCGGGTGCGCCGATCGGCCATGAACTGATCGAACTCGGCCTTGTCCTTGGCCTGCCGCAGACGCTCGAGAAAGTCGCGGAATTCGCGTGCCTCGTCCTCGAGCCGCCTGAGCGTCTCGTCGCGGTACTCGTCAAAAGCGCGATTCCCGGTGGGTTCATAGGCGCGCGAGGCGCGATTCCAGGCAGCCACCTTGTCGTCCCAGCGACCGGCCCACTTCTGTTGCCAGCGGCTGCGCGCACCGTTGCGTCCGCATCCCATCCGTCCACTCCATATGAGGTAAGCGAGGATCGCGAGGCCGAGCGGCCAGAACACGATGAAGGCGAGTACCATCACCGCGATCCATGCCGGCTGTCCCAAGTCGTCCAGGCGTTGCACTACTGCCGTCATCGGCCCCTCCTTGATCGGCCGCCGGTCGACCGGCGCAGCCATGACTGCATCAGCCGAGGCCTCGATCCGGACTGCCCGAACCGTCGCCTCTGCGCGATGTGAATGTAATTCACATTCACATAGGTGGCTAACGGTCCCCGACTCCGCAAGGGACCGGCGCTGGAATTTTTCGGATGCGGGTCAGCGGGGTCAGGATGCCGCCCCGGATCCCCCGAGACCCTCGAGATAGATCAGGCAGGCCGCCTCGAGCAGGTCCTCCGGCGCCATGGGGATCGGCCGGCGCGCACCGTCGCCTCGCGCGAACAGGGTGGCCACGCCGTGCGCCATCGACCAGATGTGCAGCGCCATCATCATCGCCGGTGGCCGGCGGTCGGCGGGCAATGTCGCGATGACGGCGGCGCAGGCCTCGCGCAGCACCGCGAAGGCGCGGTCGCCTGCCTCGCGCAACTCGGCATGGTCGGCGAAGCCGATGCCCGATTCGAACATCGCCGCGAACAGCGCCGGCTCGTCGCGCGCGAAAGCGAGGTAGGCGGCACCAAGCCGGTCGAATGCCTTGCGCGCGGTGGGGCGGCCGTCGTCCCAGGCCTTGGCGAGGGCGGCTGCGAACGCATCGAATCCGCGCCGCGCGATGTCGGCCATCAGCGCATCGCGATCGCGGAAGTGGCGGTAGGGAGCCGCGGGCGAGACACCTGCCGCACGCGCCGCCTCGGCGAACGTGAAGCCGCCCGGCCCTTTCTCGCCGATCAGACGCAATGCCGCCTCGATCAGCGCCTCGCGCAGATTGCCGTGATGATAGCCGCGCTTGCCACGGCCGTCGGTGTCGGAACTCATCCCGGATGACTAGCATGGCATGGGTGCCCCTGCACGCCGCGCGTGGCCAACTGAACCTCCGTTGGCTAGGCTCAGCGCAAAACGCCGCCGGTTCGGCGTAGGCGCAAAGAGGGAGGACGGTATGAAGCTCATGATGTTCGCCGCGGCAGGCGGCCCCCGCCTCGGCGTCGTCGACGGCGACACGGTCATCGACGTGTCCAGCGCCGATCCTGCAGTCCCGCGCGACCTGACGGCGCTCGCGGCCGCCGGCGTCGGTGCGCTCGCTGGCCTTGCGGCCGCCGCAAAGGCTGCACCGGCCGGTGCCCGTACGCCGATCGCCTCGGTGAAGGCCGCGCTCCCCTTCCCGGCCCCGCGCAAGTTCGTCTGCGTCGGCCTCAACTATGCGTTGCATGCGAAGGAAGGCGGCCACGAGATACCGACATATCCTTCGTTCTTCCTGCGCGTGCCGACGTCTCTGGTGGCAGCCGGCGCGCCCGTCGTCCGGCCGGCATGCTCGATCCAGCTCGACTACGAGTGCGAACTCGCCATCGTCATCGGCAGGGCGGGCCGCCACATCCCCGAGGCGCGCGCGCTCGAGCACGTATTCGGATACACGATCTTCAACGACGTCTCGGTGCGCGACTTCCAACGCAAGACCTCGCAATGGACGCCGGGCAAGAACTTCGATGCCACCGGCCCGCTCGGCCCCGTCGTCGTCACCGCCGACGCCCTGCCGCCGGGGGCCTCCGGGCTCGCCATCATGACGCGCGTCAACGGCCAGACCATGCAGAGCTCGAATACCTCCGACATGATCTTCTCCACCGCGCGTACCATCGCACTGCTCTCCGAATTCATGACGCTGGAGCCCGGCGACGTGATCGCCACCGGAACGCCCTCCGGCGTGGCGCATGCGAGAAAGCCACCGGCCTGGATGAAGGCCGGCGACGTCGTCGAGGTGGAGATCGAGGGCATCGGCGTGCTCGCCAACCCGATCGTGGACGAGGCCTGACGCATGTCCGATCGGGCCCTGTTCATAGTGCGGGCGACGGTGCCCGAGGCCGACCGTGCGGCGTTCGATCGGTGGTACGAGACAGACCACCTGCCGGACGCCATGGCAACGTTCGGCGCCAGTTCCGCCTGGCGGGCCTGGAGCACGGACGATCCGGCGGTGCACGTCGCCGTCTACGCCTTCGAAACGACGGAAGCTGCGGCGGCTGTGCCGTCGTCGCCGGGGCTCGAGCGCCTCATCGGCGACTTCGAGGCGCGCTGGGGCAACCGCGTGCCGCGCACACGCGAGATCGTGCGGGTGGTGCAGGCGATCGAGGCCTGAAGGATCAGTGGCGCGCGCCCGCGCGCTCGATGATCTCGAGGTGACGGCGCAGCGAGGCCTCGGCGGAGGCATAGGCCTCCTGCCGGGCGACGCTCCAGTAGCGCAGTTCCGAGAGCGGAATCGACACGCCGGTCACCGCGCAGCGCACGAAGTCGCCCGGCGCGATGACCTGGAATTCGCCGTCGCCGTAGCGGACACGCGCCTCGCCCCTCAGGCCGAACATGCGATCGATGCGATTCATTGCGAGCCTCTCAGCGCGCACCAATCGCGCCCTGTCACTTGTCGCCAGCAATGGCGGACCCCCCGGGCCCCGTCAAGGGGCCCGCGACGACGGGCGCAAGTGCGAGCTCGCGACCAGTGTCAGAGATAAAAATCCGCGCTTGAGAACTGTGCCACCAACGCGCCCTCGACGCGGATGGTGTCGGCGGGTGTGGCGGTGACGGAGATCAGCACGTCGGCGCCGTCCTGCGCGATGGTGAGCTGGCCGAAATTGTCGAGGCCCGTGATCGCCGTGAGGTTGATGCGGTCGCTGCCGTCCTCGAAGTCGGTGATGGTGTCGGTGCCGAAGCCGTTCGCGAAGTAGAAGTAGTCGCTCCCCGACCCACCGGTGATGGTGTCGTTGCCCGTGCCGCCGAACAGGAGGTCGCTCGCCGACCCGCCGATGATGGTGTCGTCGCCGCCGCGGCCGTCGAGCGTGACGCGCGTCGTCATCGCCGCGCCGTCGAGCGCGTCGCCGCCGACGTTGCCGTAGAGCGCCTCCATGCCCGATGCCGCGCCGAGCGCCACGCTCGCCCCCGCCGCGCCCTCGGCGACGCCGTAGTCGTGCCCCGCGCCGCCGATCAGCGTGTCGCCGCTGGTGAAGTAGAGCACGTCGTTGCCGTCGCCGCCGTCGAGCGTGTCGGCGTCGGCGCCGCCGAACAGGATGTCGTTGCCCGTGCCGCCGGTGATGTCGTCCGCGCCGGCGCCGCCGAACACTGCGAGGCGGCCGTCGAGGTCGGCCGCCGTCGTCGCCGAGGCGTCGATGACGTCGGCGCCGCCGGCACCGTAGACGACCTCGACACCGGCGAGGATGGTGACGGAGGTGCCTAAATTGCCGGGATCGACAGCGCTCGCGATGTCGGTGCCGCCGCCGCCGGTCAGCTGGTCGCCGGCGCCGTCGAAGTAGAGGACATCGTTGGCCGCGCCACCGATCAGCACGTCGGTGCCGCCACGGGCGTGCAAATGCACGCTGGTGGTCGAAGCAGAGGCATCGAGCGTGTCGTTGCCGGCGCCGCCGAGCACGGTCTCGACGCCGTGGCCGGCGCCGAGCACCAGCGTCACGCCCGCGCCCGCCGCATCGTCGGCGATGGCGTTGTCGTTGCCGGCGCCGCCGAGCACGACGTCGCCGGTCGAGAAGTAGAGGTTGTCGTTGCCGTTGCCGCCGTCGAGCGTGTCGACGTCGCTGTCGATCCCGCCGAAGATGATGTCGCCGCCGATGCCGCCGGTGAGGCTGTCGGCGCCGCCGCGACCGTAGAGCGTGATGCGTCCGCTCATGCCGGAGCCGTCGAACTCGTCGCCGCCGGCGCCGCCGAGCACCGTCTCGATGCTCATCGCCTGCGTGAAGGCCATGGCGACGCCCGGGCCGGACTGATCGCCGACCACCGCGTAGTCGTTGCCGTTGCCGCCGGAAAGCACGTCGTCGCCGTCGAACGTCAAGGCGTCGTTGCCCTCGCCGCCGGTCAGAGTGTCGGCGCCGATGCCGCCGTCGAGCACGTCATCGCCGCCCATGCCGGAGAGCGCGTCGTCGCCGGCGAATCCGACAAGCAGATTGCGCAACCCGTCGCCGGTGATGTCATCAGCAGAGTCCGACCCGGCGACGGCGTTGATGTCGGTGAACCAGTCGCCTTCGGCAAAGCCGCCCGAGGCCGTACTGGCGGCGCTGGAGTGCGCGCCGAGATCGACCGTCACGCCGGCCGGGCTGTCGACGTAGGTGACGAGCTTCCAGGGCTTCGCCGGATTGGCGAGGTCGACGCCGATGAAGTGCTCGTCCTCGGCGGAGGCGAGGCCCTGGTCGGCGGGGCTGCTGCCGGGCACGTCGACGTCGGTGACGACGTTGGTGATGTCGACCGTCGTGGTGCCGGTGGCGGTGAGGGGGCCGCCGGTGCCTTGCGCGCCCGTGTTGCCGTCGGAGAAGGTCCACGCGATGGTGATGCTCTCGTCGGCGGTGACCCCGAGGTTTTCGTAGGTGATGGACGGCAGGATGGTGTCGAGGGCCTCCTGCGTCGCGTTGTCGAAGAACGTTATGACGAGGACGCCACTCGCCATCGTGTAGGTGCCGACCGTATTCAGGTCGACGCCATCGAAGAACTTGACGTTGCCTACGCCGGGTCCGGTCTCCTCGAACTGCGCCGAGCCGAACAGGTCCGACGGATCGGCGCCGCCCTGGCGGGCGAGCGTCAGCGTGGCGCCGTCGTAGGCGCCGAAGGTCGCAAGATCCGCCAACTCGGCATCGAACACCCGCACGTCGGCGTCGAGCACGACCGGGGCACCGCCCTCGGTGAAGGCGACGGTGCCGCCGAGCGTGCTCGCGGCATCGAACGTCTGGTCGAGCGTGCCGTCGGCGTTGTAGCGGACGAGGGCGAAGTCGTAATTCGCGCCGTTGAAGCTATAGCCCGCGACGACGATCCTGCCGTCCGGCTGCACGGTGACGCTTTGGCCAAAATCGGTCGAGCTGCCGATCGGCGTGGTGACGATGCCATCGCCGACCAAAGCCCGTGTCCAGCGTGCCGTCGGCGTTGTAGCGGATGAGCGCGAAATCGTTGTTCGAGCCGTTGAAGCTATAGCCCGCAACAACGATCTTGCCGTCCGGCTGCATAGTGACGCTGAAGCCCTGGTCGTGCGAGCTGCCGATCGGCGTGGTGACGATGCCGTCGCCACCGCCAAAGCTCGTGTCCAGCGTGCCGTCGGCGTTGTAGCGAACCACCGCGAAATCATCGTTCGAGCCGTTGAAGCTACGGCCCGCAACAACGATCCTGCCGTCCGGCTGTAGCGCGCTGAAGCCCTGGTCGTGCGAGCTGCCGACCGGCGTGGTGACGATGCCGTCGCCACCGCCGAAGCCTGTGTCCAGCGTGCCGTCGGCGTTTAGCGGACGAGGGCGAAGTCGTAATTCGCGCCGTTGAAGCTATAGCCCGCGACGACGATCCTGCCGTCCGGCTGCACGGTGACGCTTTGGCCAAAATCGGTCGAGCTGCCGATCGGCGTGGTGACGATGCCATCGCCGCCGCCAAAGCCCGTGTCCAGCGTGCCGTCGGCGTTGTAGCGGATGAGCGCGAAATCGTTGTTCGAGCCGTTGAAGCTATAGCCCGACAACGATCCTGCCGTCCGGCTGCATAGTGACGCTGTAGCCCTGGCCGGACGCCGATCGGCGTGGTGACGATGCCGCCGCCACCACCGAAGCTGGTGTCGAGCGTGCCGTCGGCGTTGTAGCGAACCAGCGCGAAATCGAGGCTCGTGCCGTTGTCGCTGTAGCCAGCGACGACGATCCGGCCGTCCGGCTGCACGGTGACGCTTATGCCGACGGCGAACAAACTGCCGATCGGCGTGGTGACGATGCCGTCGCCGCCGCCGAAGCTGGTATCGAGTGTGCCGTCGGCGTTGTAGCGAACAAGTGCAAAATCAAAGTCCAAGCCGTTATTACTCTGCCCGGCGACGACGATCCTGCCGTCCTGCTGGACGGCTAAGCTGAAGGCTTGATCGTGCGTGCTGCCGACGGCCGTGGTGACGATGCCGTCGCCCTCCGCAAACGTCGGTGCGTCGTTCACCGCCGTCACGTCGAAGGTCAGCGTGTTCGGCGTCGCGTCGAACTCGGTGCCGTCACTGACCGAGAAGGTGAGGTTCGCGTAGGCCGTGCCGTTCGCGTTGTGCGCGGGCGTGAGGGCGAGCTTGCCGGCCGCGATGTCGGCGGCGTCGATCACTTGGCCCGCGCCTACGTTGGCGCCGTCGAGCAGCAGGGCGCCCGCGGCCGGCAGCGAGTCGACGCGCACGGAGGCGATGGGATCGCTGTCGAGATCGGCGTAGCCGAAGTCGGCGATGGTGAGGACGCGGGTGGTGTCCTCGTCGAACGTGATCGTCGCGTCGGTGCCTGTCGGGGCGCTGTTGACGTTGGTGATGTCGACCGTCGTGGTGCCGGTGGCGGTGAGGGGGCCGCCGGTGCCTTGCGCGCCCGTGTTGCCGTCGGAGAAGGTCCACGCGACGGTGATGCTCTCGTCGGCGGTGACCAGGGACTTCTCGTAGGCGATCAGCCGCATCGCCTCGTCCACGCGGGCCTGCGTGGCGTCCGAATTGAAGGTGATGACCAGCGCGCCGCCGGACTGCGTGAACGTGCCGATGGTGACGCCGGAGAGGATCACGTCTGCGCCCGAGAGCGTCAGCGCGCCGGTGGCAGAGAACACGTCGAGGGCGTCGGCGCCGCCCTGGCGGGCGAGCGTCAGCGTGGCACCGTCGTAGTGGCCTTGGGCGGCGAGTTCGGTGTCGAAGACGGTCGCGTCGCTGTCCAGCACGACCGGGGCACCGCCCTCGGTGAAGGCGACGGTGCCGCCGAGGGTGCTCGCGGCATCGAACGTCTGGTCGAGCGTGCCGTCGGCGTTGTAGCGGACCAGCGCGAAATCGACGTCCGAGCCGAGGCTCCACCCCGCAACGACGATCCTGCCGTCCGGCTGCACGGTGACGCTGTAGCCACCATCGTTCGAGCTGCCGACCGGCGTGGTGACGATGCCATCGCCGCCGCCGGCCCGTCCAGCGTGCCGTCGGCGTTGTAGCGGATGAGCGCGAAATCGTTGTTCGAGCCGTTGCTAGACCCGCGACGACGATCCTGCCGTCTGCCGACGCTATAGCCGATCGAACGAGCTGCCGACCGGCGTGGTGACGATGCCATCGCCGCCACCGAAGCTCGTATCCAGCGTGCCGTCGGCGTTGTAGCGGACCAGCGCGAAATCGGCGTTCGCGCCGTTGAAGCTATAGCCCGCAACGACGATCCTGCCGTCCGGCTGCATAGTGACGCTGTTGCCGACATCGGACGAACTGCCGATCGGCGTGGTGACGATGCCGTCGCCGCCGCCAAAGCTCGTATCCAGCGTGCCGTCGGCGTTGTAGCGGACCAGCGCGAAATCGAGGCGTGCCGATAGCCAGCGACGACGATCCGGCCGTCCGGCTGCAGGCAACGGTGACGCTTTGGTGAAATCGTGACGAACTGCCGATCGGCGTGGTGACGATGCCGTCGCCGCCGCCAAAGCTGTGTCGAGCGTGCCGTCGGCGTTGTAGCGGACCAGCGCGGTCGTTCGGCCATTTAAGCTATAGCCCGCGACGACGATCCTGCCGTCCGGCTGCACCGTGACGCTTTGGCCAGAATCGACCGAGCTGCCGATCGGCGTGGTGACGATGCCGTCGCCGCCGCCGAAGCTCGTGTCCAGCGTGCCGTCGGCGTTGTAGCGGACCAATGCGAAATCATCCGCCGAGCCGATACGGCTAGACCCCGCGACGACGATCCTGCCGTCCGGCTGCATCGCGACGCTGAAGCCCTGGTCGGTCGAGCTGCCGACCGGCGTGGTGACGATGCCGTCGCCGCCGCCGAAGCTCGTGTCCAGCGTGCCGTCGGCGTTGTAGCGGACCAGCGCGAAATCGTCGTTCGCGCCGTTGACGCTGTAGCCAGCGACGACGATCCTGCCGTCCGGCTGCATAGTGACGCTGCGGCCGGCATCAGTATTCGAGCCGCTAATGTCTGTGGTGACGATGCCGTCGCCGACGGCGAATGCAGGTGCGGTATTGGGCACGGTAAGCAACTCCACACAGCAACGGACCGGAACGCAATGCGCGTACGCTCACGGCTGAAGCCGCAAACGCCGACGACGAATTTACAGACTGGTAACCATCGGTCAATCGCCCTCAGCCGACGGCCGCAAGTTGCTCGCCGTCAACATTAACCCGGCGCGCTCCGGTCAGCGGCGCACGCGGAGGCCCAGGCGCACCTCGTCGGCGCCGTAGCCGCGGGCGGCGTCGGTCGAGTCGAGATTGACGTGGCGGTAGCGGCCGAAAAGCGAGATTTCGCGATTTACGAAGTATTCGATGCCGGCATACGCGGTCAGCGTGCGCTCGGTGAGTGCAATTCCCTCATAATCCAACACGGCGTAGGTCAAGCCGGCATTGGCGATCAGATTGCGGCGCAGGGCGTGGCGTGCCTCGATGCCCGCTTCGCGCGACAGTGCGCCGGGTGAATCGGCCTGCGTGGTGTCGGTGACGTCGGTGCGCGCGGTGAGCAGCACCGAGGTCAGCGCGCTCGCCCGCCAGGCGAGGTTGGCGTCGATGATGACGCCCTCGATGTCGGAGAGGCGGCTGTCGCGCGGTTTCTGGCGGCCCCAGCCGACGCTGATCTCGCCCCTCAGCTTCTGGCCGGTGTTGCCGAAGCCCAGGCCGAGACGGATCCGGTCGCCGGTCGAATCGCGCGAGATGCCGTCGGCCGGTCGCGCGTCGAACGTGCGCTGGTTGAGCGCGTACTCGGCGAAGGCGAACAGCGTCGGCTTGAACTCCCACGAGGCGCGCACGGCTTCGTCGTAGCGCACGCCCGAGCGGTCGCGGTTGGAGACGAGGGTGCCGGTCGCATCGCGCGCGTCGTCGACCGTGAACTCGCTGACCGCACCGCGCAGCTGCAGCGAGAGGCGGTTGAAGCGCTGGTTGACGGCGAACGCCGAGCGATTCGTGACGATGTCGGCGCGCGTGCCGCCGATCGAGGTCGCGTCGATCGACGAGCGGCTCTCCTGCGCGAGATCGCGGGAGACGAGCCCCTCGACGTTGAGGCGCGACGTGATGTCGAGACGCGAGCGCAGCTCGAGCGTGTAGGCCTTCGTGTTCTCGGTCTCGAACTCGGAGAAGCCCGTCAGGGTGCCGTTGGCGCGGAACTCCATCGCATGCCGGCGCCAGTTGGAGACGACGCGGAGCGCGGGGCGCACCTCGTAGGCGACATCGGAGCGGGCATTCGACGATTGCAGGACATTCGAGTTGTAGAGAATGCCCTGCTCCAGCTCGCCGAGCACGGTGAACGAGCCGAGCCTGACGCCGACCGGCTCGTAGGGCTCGAAGCGGAACAGCTGCGCCGGGCGGCGGTCGAGGATCGGCTCGATCTCGGCCTGGAACAGCAGCGGGTCGAAGCCGGCGGGCGGGCTTTCGAAGGCGGCGCGATCTTCCGGGCGGCGTGCGTCGTTGCGGGTCGGGTCGTCGCCATCGACGGGTGCGACGCTGCCTCTGAGGTCGATGCGGCCATCGACCGGCTGGGCCAGCACGGGCGGCGCGAGGTCGCCGTCGACCGGCAGGCGCGACAGGCCGCCGTCCGGCTCCTCCCCCGGCAGGCCTTCGCCCGGCAGGCCGGGCTCGCCGCCCGCGTCGTCCGGCTCGCGGCCGGCCGGCAGCGGTGGCGGCGCAGCGCCGGCGCCATCGGTGTCGTCGTCGGCACGGGCGGCCGGCGCCCCGCCGCGTCGCTGCGGCACGGCCTGGCGGGCTGGCGGCGGCGTGATGGTGGTGATCGAGTTGGCAAAGCTCTGGGCGCGCGCGCCGTCCGGCGCAGCAAGGCACGCCGCCAGCGCCGTCAGGGCGGCAGGAATAACGAGAGTTGCAGTGCGTGCGCCCGCCACCAGGCCCTCCTGCCGCGCGCAGTCGTCCGGGAACGCACACTTTCCAGCCGACACTAGGAATGCACCGGTTAACGCATGGTTGAAGCGCGCCCGGTTTGGGCAACAACCGCCGGTCTGCTACAGGAATGCAACGGCTGGCCGAGTCGCACGGGCCGCACGCAGCAGAGCCAGGGAGTGAGCATGGTCGAGATGCCGTCCGCGGCGCGCGCCTCGCGCGTCGACGATGCGACCACTGCAGGGGGTACCACGGCACGCGCCGCGGCATCCGTCGCCGCCGCCCGCCGCACGCTCGAAATCGAGGGTGCCGGGCTCGCGCTGCTGGCCGGCTGCCTCGAGGGCGCCATGGCTGCCCCGTTCGCCACCGCCGTCTCGCTGATGGAGGCCGCGCGCGGCCGCGTCATCGTCACCGGCATCGGCAAGTCCGGCCACGTCGGCCAGAAGATCGCCGCCACCTTCGCCTCGACCGGCACACCCGCCTTCTTCGTGCACCCCTCGGAGGCCTCGCACGGCGACCTCGGCATGATCACACGCGACGACGTGATCCTGGCGCTGTCGTGGTCGGGCGAGACGGTGGAGCTGAAGAACATCCTGACCTTCTCGCGCCGCTTCAAGGTGGCGCTGATCTCGATCACCTCGCGGGCGGAGAGCGCGCTCGGCCAGGCCTGCGACGTGGTGCTCGAGCTGCCGCGGGCGAGCGAGGCGTGCCCGCACGGGCTGGCGCCGACGACGTCGACGACGATGCAGCTCGCGCTCGGCGACGCGCTCGCCATCGCGCTGCTGGAGGCGAAGGGCTTCACCGCCCGCGATTTCAAGGTGTTCCACCCGGGCGGATCGCTCGGCGCTCAGCTGAAGCACGTCGGCGATCTGATGCACCGCGACGACGAGCTGCCGCTCGCGCCCGCCGATATGCTGATGGCGGATGCCATCGTGACGATGACGGCGAAGGCGTTCGGCTGCCTCGGCATCGTCGATGATACCGGCCGGCTCGTCGGCGTGATCACGGACGGCGACCTGCGGCGCCACATGGGCGACGGCATCATGAGCCGCGCGGCGGCCGAGATCATGACTCAGAACCCGCGCACGACCACGGCCGCGACGCTTGCCTCGGTGGCCCTCGAGGAGATGAACAGCCGGCGCATCACCGCGCTGTTCGTCGTCGACGACGGCCGCCCTGCCGGCATCGTGCACGTGCACGACTTCCTGCGCGCGGGTGTGGTCTAGCAACAGGGCTGGGGAACCGCGATGGCCGCCGACGACCGGACGATCCACGACGTCACGCACAGCGCGCTCGCCGTCGGGGTGCCCGACGGAGGCTGCGACTGCCACACCCACGTGTTCGGGCCGGCGGCGAAATTCCCCTACTGGACGGGGCGCACCTATACGCCGCCGGACGCGAGCGTCGCCGAACTCTCGAAGCTGCTACGCCTGCTCGGCCTCTCACGCGTCGTCATCGTCCATCCGAGCCCCTACGGAACGGACAATGCCGTGTCGATCGACGCGACCATGGCGATCGGCCTCGACCGTGCACGTTGCGTGGCCGTCATCGACGAGAGTTTCACGACGACCGAGCTGCAGGCGATGCACGACAAGGGCGTGCGCGGCGTGCGGCTCAATCTGACCTCGACCGGGCTCAACGATCCGGCCAAGGCCTGGCCGCGCTTCGAAGGCGTCGCACGTCTCGTCGCCGGCTTCGGTTGGCATGTGCAGACCTACACGACGCTCGCCGTCATCGAAGCCCTCGCCGACCGTCTCGCGACGCTGCCGGTGCCGCTCGTCGTCGACCACTTCGGCGGGTTGGATGCCGCGGCGGGCCTCTCCCAGCCGGGCTTTCCGACGCTTCTTCGCCTCGTCGGGTCGGGCAAGGCCTACGTCAAGCTTTCGGGCGGCTATCGTGTCACGCGGTCGGCCGACTGGTCCGACGTCGGCGTCTATGCGCGCGCACTGATCGATGCCAATCCGGAGCGCTGCGTGTGGGGCACCGACTGGCCGCATCCGGGAGGCGCACCGCGCACCGGCACGTCGAAAATGGAACTGGAGCCGTTCCAGGACATCGACGACGGCGCGGCGTTGAACAGGCTCGCGACCTGGGCGGGCGACGCCGCGACACTGCAAGCCATCCTCGTCGACAACCCCGCGCGGCTCTACGACTTCACCTGACCGAACCGGCCGACCGAGCTTTTCGCCGCCGCCGATTTTGACGCCGGTCAATGGCAGTCATTCTGCTGCTCCCTATATAGCTCCTATTCCAGCGGCGCGCGAAAGCTCTCGAGCGGGAGTTGCCGACGGCCATGATCGCGTGCCCTCAAGAAGAGGAGGTCCGTGATGACAAGAGAACTCTCCAACCGGCCGGCGCGCGGCGAGCCCGTCGACATCATCGACGCGATGCGCCGCGAGATGGATCGCATGTTCTCCCGCTTCGACGGCGGCTTTGCCAGTGCCCTGCCGGCCGCTCTGACGGGAGGCCGTCTGTCGCCGAGCATCGACGTGCGCGACGAGGGCGACAAGGTGGCTGTCGATGTCGAGCTGCCGGGCCTCACCGAGAAGGACGTCGACGTCACGCTGTCGCGCGGCCTGCTGACGGTGAAGGGGGAGAAGAAGTCCGAGCGCGAGGAGAAGAAGGACGATTACTACGTGAGCGAGCGCACGTTCGGTTCGTTCCAGCGTCAGGTGAGGCTGCCGGACGGCATCGACGAGGAGAAGATCGAAGCCAGGCTGGAGAACGGCGTGCTCAGGCTCGTCATGCCGAAGAAGGCGGAGGCCGTCCACAGCGAGCGCCGGATCGAGATCGGCAAGGGCTGACCGGCACGCCTCGCCGGCGCCCGTCATCTGAGCGGGGCGCAGCGTTCCGCCGCGCCTCACTCAGCGAAACAGGTAGACCGGACTCGACCAGATGCGGTGGCCGTCATCCTGCTGCACGCGCACATAGAGACGCGTGTCGCCCTTGGCGCGTACGGCGATGCGGCGGGTCAGCGTCATGCGCGCCGCAGCCGGGGCGTCGGGCATGCGCTGCAAAGTGATGCGGCGGCCGAGACCGCCTGCGTCGAACACTATGGGCGCGCGGCCGAGTTCGGCGGTCGCCACTTCGCCCGAGACCGGCTTTGTCTGGAACGCGAGGCGGCCGGCCGCGGCTGCGGCGAGCCAGAGATCGATGGCGCCGTAGTTGCCCGTGGTGACGGCCTTGAAGGTGACGCGCGTCGCATCCGCGCCGGTGACGCCACGATCGAGGTTCCAGTTGTTGATGACCGCCGTGCGCTCGATCGTATTGCCCTCGAGAGAGAGCGTGCCGTCCCACGTGGTGGTGCGGGCGCGACCGCGGTATTCCGCGCCCTCGTAGGCGAGCCTCACTCGCCGACCGAGGTCGGCCTCCTCGTAGCCCCACACGGTTTCGAGCAACTCGGGACCGTCGAAGATGTCGATACGCTCGATGCCGGCGGAGCCGCTGACGTCCAGCGCCAGTGTGACGTGATCGTCTGCGACACGCGCGATGTCGCCCATCGTCAGGCGGCGGACCCGACGGCTCTCCGCCGGCCCGATGGAGGGATCGCGCAGGAAGAGCTCGGCCTCGCGCTCCGTCGTCACTGCAATGTCGAGCAGCGCGCGGTTGCCTGTCGTCGCGTAGTGGTGGCGGCGGCGCATGGCCTCGAAGATCGCGTCGCGATCGAGGCGGGGCGCAAGGAAGCAGGTAAGGCCACCCATGCTGCCAAAAAACGAGGCGCCGGGAAAGCAGGCCCCCGGCCGGCCCTTGTGACCATCGGAGTTGGCGACGATACCGACGCGATAGCCCTTCTCGAAGGCGTCGGCGACGATCCACTCGAAGGTGCCCCAGGCGGAGTGCACCTCGACAGCGGTTTCGAGCACCGGATCGTGGGCATAGAGGATGTCCGCATAGCGCCCGCCGACGTGCGCCATCACCACGCAATCCTTGCCCCTGAGCTTCTCGAAGAGGGCATTGGCGTCGTGCGCGTCCGTCGCCTCGTCGACGATGTCGCCGGCGTCCGCGATCTGGGCGTGCGACGAGCGGTGGATCGTCTCGCCCTCGTGTCTGTAGTGCACGTTGCGATCGCCGCCGACGGCGGTGTTGGCCGACCACTCGTAGCCGGGGATGCAGACGAAGCTGCCAGGCACGTCGAGCCCGGCCGAGAGCGCGTTGAGATCGCGCCAGAACTGCCCGGTGATCTGGAAATCGTTGCCCTGGTGGCCCATCACGTCGAGGAAGGCCCGATCGCGGCCGAACAAGAAGTATTCGCGTGCCGAGTTGGTGCCGAGCGTCTCGTCCGACTGGCCGTGCGTATCGCCCCAGAAGTGGAGGATCTCCGTCTCCTCAGGCGCGACACGCAGCGGATTGGAGCGCGCGAGCAACGTGCCGGTCTCGTCGTCGATGACGTCGATGGTCAGCGCGTCGGCCGGCGCAGCGACCACGAGGCCGTCGAGTACGGTGGCGAACGAACCTTTGATGAAGCGCGCGATGCGCGCCAGCCCCTCGACCGGCGCCGACGACCTGAGCCGCACGGTACGCTCGACGAGATCGGAAGGGTTACCCCACTTGTCGTCGGCCTTGAGCGACAGGCGGAACGGTGCGCCGACGCGGATCAGCGTCGGCAGCACGGCTCGGAAGGTGACGCCCAGGCCCGGCACGATGGCGATCGACGGGCTGTTCTCGATCGCCACGTAGTCGTAGGTGGCGATGGGGTCGGCGAACACGCGGAACTGGAATACGCGCTCGCAGTAGGTCTGCAGCCGGATGCCGGGCGAGCCCTGCCGGCGGTCGCCGAAGCGGACGGTGATGGTGTCGCCGGGCTTCAGGAAGTCCTTGACGACACCGATGTAGAGCGAGCGGCTCCACGGGCGGATGTTGCGCTTGAACTCCCACCTGGCCTCGAGCACCGCGCCGTTGGAGGCTTCCACGGTGGTGTAGCCCGCGGCTGTCGGGTCGGTGAACTGGACGGGACCGAAATCGGTCGCGAAACGGAAGCCGATCTTGATGGAGCCGGTATCGTCGACGCCGAAGGCTCCGGCCGTGTAGGTGAGCGTGAAGGATTGCCAGGAGCCGGCCTCGAAGGCACCCGACGGCTCGAGCGTGGCGCTGCCCATGAGATCGGGGCGGTAGTCGGAATAGGGCATGTCAGCTCCTCGGCGCGGTGCCGGACAGGGCGTAGCTCATGATCTTGTAGGCGAGGGCGGCGGCCGTGTAGTCGCAGGCGTGCAGGCCGTCGATGGGCGCCAACTCGACGACGTCGGCGCCGACGATGGTGGAGACCTCGGCGGTGCGCCTGAGAATGTCGAGCGCGGTCAGATAGTCGAGGCCGCCGGGCGTCGGCGTGCCGGTCGCCGGCATGACGGCGCCATCGAGAGCGTCGATGTCGAACGTGACGTAGACGGGCCGGCCGCGCAGCGGACGCACGATCTCCTCGATGTTCCAATCGCGCTGGTCGCGGCCGAAGTGGATGGTGATGCGGTCGCGGTTGGCGGAATAGAAGGCCGCCTCGGGCTCGGAGAGCGCGCGGATGCCGACCGAGACGAGTGAGACGTTGGCATGGTCGAGTACGCGGCGCATGGCGGCGGCATGCGAGAAGTGCTCGCCGAGGTAGCCGTCGCGCAGGTCGGCATGGGCGTCGAACTGCAGCACCACCAGATCGCGGAAGCTCGCGGCGAACGGGTTGATGGCACCCGCCGTCAGCGAGTGCTCGCCGCCGAGGACGAGCGGGAAGCGGCCGGCCTCCAACACCTGTTCGACGAGGCCGGCGAGCTGACGCAGCGCCGCCGGCACGTCGGCCGCGATCTCCGGCGCGCGGATGGCGGCGATGCCGTAGTCCTTGTAGGGCTCACGCCAGAGCTCGTCGTCGAACAGCTCGAGCTGGTGGCTCGCCGCCAGGATCGCCGCCGGCCCGCGCCGCGTGCCCCCGCCGTAACTGACGGAGGCTTCGAGGCCGAAGGGGATCACCACCGCCTTCGCCTTGTCAGGGTGATCGCGGTCCTCGCGCAGCGGATCGAGAAAACTCTCGTCGGCCGGCAGATAGTCGAGCGGCGGGCGGGCATGCGTCATGGGTGGGCTCGGATCGGTGAGTGAAAGGCGCTGGCTCTCCGTAGCGGGCGGCGGGGAGCCGGGCAAGGTGGTGTCGGGCGCGGCTGCCGGGCGCGACGGCGGCCCGCGGCCGGATCGCAGGGCGGCGGATCACGACCGCGCAGCGCGCACTGCGTCGGCGGGCATGTCGGCGATCGCGCCGGTTGCGGGATCGTAGAGATCAATCCACTCGGGGTTTGCCTGCTCGAAGAGGCGCAGTTTCCATAGCCGCCGCCATTCCTTGAGTTGCTTCTCGCGCCGGATGGCGGCGTCCATATCGTCGTGCATCTCGTAGTAGACGAGGTGCTTGACGCTGTAGCGTTTCGTGAAGCCCTCGATCAACCCCTTCGCGTGTTCCTCCATGCGGCCGTGGATATCGCTGGTGACGCCGATGTAGAGCGTGCCGTTGCGTTGCGACGCAAGGATGTAGACGCAGGGGTCCTTCATGAGTGGGCTCGTGATCTGCGAGATTTTCGCGCCGCGCGGTGAGGTCGGCTGAGCACGGATAGCAGACGCTTGCTGCGACGCGACCTGGGTCCCGGCCTTCGCCGGGATGACGGGAGTGGGTGGGGTGAGGCAGAGTACAAGAACGGGCTCCCAGCGCTGCGATCGGAACTCTTCCCTCACCTCCCCCAAAGCCGTCATCCCGGCGAAGGCCGGGACCCAGACGGGCATCGGCGCGTTCGTGGGTGGTTTGAGGCACGGGGGGCGCGGCGTGCTCAGGCGTCGCGGCGGTTCCCCACATCAGCGGGAAGTGATAGGACAGCGCCGTTCGCGCCGTCGTAGAGATCGCGCCATTCAGGGTTGGTTGCTTCGATCAACCTTATCTTCCAGGCGCGCTTCCACTCCTTGAGCTGCTTTTCGCGCCGGATGGCGGCGTCCATATCGTCGTGCATCTCGTAGTAGACGAGGTGCTTGACGCCGTAGCGTTTCGTGAAGCCCTCGATCAACCCCTTCGCGTGTTCCTCCATGCGGCCGTGGATATCGCTGGTGACGCCGATGTAGAGCGTTCCGTTGCGTTGCGAGGCGAGGATGTAGACGCAGGGGTCCTTCATGAGTGGGCTCGTGATCTGCGAGATTTTCGCGCCGCGTGCGGTGAGGTCGGCGGAGCACGGATAGCGCACGCCTGTCGAGAGTTGTCCTGGGTCCCGGCCTTCGCCGGGATGACGGCTTGGGGGTGGAGGGATGAGTTCCGACCGCGCCGCTGCAGTCGTTGTGAACTGCGTACCCACCTGTCACCGGCGTCATGGCGGAGCATGCTGCGCATGGACGGCGGAGACGCGGAACGGCGAGGTGCGGAGCACCGATAGCACACGCCTGTTGAGACCTAGTCCTGGGTCCCGGCCTCCGCCGGGATGACGGCGGTGGGTGGGGGAGGCGGAGTGTCAGCAACGGACGCTTGCAGCGTCACGATCGGAACTCCCTCGTCTCACCCCCAAGGCCGTCATCCCGGCGGAGGCCGGGACCCAGACGGGCCGACCAGGAGCGCAGCGTCTCGATACTCACTCCGCCTCCACCTTCGCGAGGTTGGCTTTCGCCGTCGCGATGAACTTTTTTCCGTCGACGGGCGCGAGGATGCGCGCGCCTTCATGTCCGAGGCGGCGGATCACCTCGACCCAGCGTGCGCGTCGCTCGTCCTTGGTGCCATATCGTGCGAGCCGCAGTGCGAGACCCAAGTCGCGCCTGCCAGCCCGCATTGCCCTTGTCCGCCGCCGCCAGACGCTCGGCTATCGCCAGCCCCGCCCGGAACGAGACCAACGCCTCCGGCAGGTTGCCCTGCGCCACCAGAACGTCGCCGACACGGTCATACGAAACCGACAGGTCGCGCTGCCAGCCCGCATTGCCCTTGTCCGCCGCCGCTAGACGCTCGATGATCTCCTTCTTGCGGTGAAAGGCTGGAGAGCAGCGGCAAGATTGCCCTGCGCCATGAGCAGACATCGCCGATGCGTTCGTGGCTGATGCCGAGATCGAACTGCCAGCCCGCATTGCCCTTGTCCGCCGCCGCCAGACGCTCTCTATCGCAGCTCACGAACGATTTCAACGCCTCCGGCAGGTTGCCCTGCGCCACCAGAACGTCGCCGATCTTGTTGAACGAAACCGACAGGTCGCGCTGCCAGCCCGCATTGCCCTTGTCCGCCGCCGCGAGACGCTCGGCTATCGCCAGCCCCTCACGGAACGATTTCAACGCCTCCGGCAGGTTGCCCTGCGCCACCAGAACGTCGCCGATCACGGTCATACGAAACCGACAGGTCGCGCTGCCAGCCCGCATTGCCCTTGTCCGCCGCCGCTAGACGCTCGCATGATCCCTTCAGCGGTGAAAGCCGAGAGCAGCGGCAAGGTTGCCCTGCGCCATGAAACATCGCCGATCGTTCGTGGCTGATGCCGAGAGGTCGCGCTGCCAGCCCGCATTGCCCTTGTCCGCCGCCGCTAGACGCTCACTGATCGCATGGCTCTCACGGAACGATTTCAACGCCTCCGGCAGGTTGCCCTGCGCCACCAGAACGTCGCCGATCACGCTGAACGAAACCGACAGGTCGCGCTGCCAGCCCGCATTGCCCTTGTCCGCCGCCGCGAGACGCTCTCTGATCGCCAGCCCGTCACGGAACGATTTCAACGCCTCCGGCAGGTTGCCCTGCGCCACCAGAACGTTGCCGACACGGTCATACGAAACCGACGAGGTCGCGCTGCCAGCCCGCTTTGCCCTTGTCCGCCGCCGCGAGACGCTCGGCTATCGCAACCCCCGGAACGATTTCGCGCCTCCGGCAGGTTGCCCTCGCCACCAGAACGTCGCCGATCTTGTTGAACGAAACCGACAGGTCGCGCTGCCAGCCACGCATTGCCCTTGTCCGCCGCCGCCTCGCGCCGGGCGATCTCGCCCGCCGTCTCGTAGAGCCGGCGCGCGCTGGGCAGGCTGCCTTGCGCTCGAGCCACGTCGCCGAGGCCGAGGGTGGCCCAGTAGCGGATGCGGACCTCAGCCCCATCGCGGGCTTTGGCGGCGGCCTGCTCGAAGGCAGCCTTGGCCTCGCCGAGCTGGCCGGCCGCGACCGCCATTTCGCCGAGGTCTTGCCACGTCGTGGCGTCCTCCGGATCGAGCCGCGTCGCGCGCTTGAAGTAGGCGATGGCCTTGGCGACGTCGCGCCCCTGCGCGAGGCGAGCGAGGTCGCGGGCCGAGCTTGCTGCGGCCTTGCGCTTCTCGCGCGCGACGCGCTCGGCTTCCAGGACGGCCTTCTCGTCGGCGTCGAGCGCCTCGTCGAGCTTGGCTTCGCCGGCATTGACGTCGCCTTGCTCGATCAGGCGGCGGGCCTCCTGGCGCTTCGGGTCGCTGGAGGCGGCGAGATTGGCGAGCGTGGTGGTGAGATCGGCGACACGCCTGGCGCGTTCCGCCGCCGTGTAGGGCTTGCCCCGCGCGCGTTCCTCCTCCGCAATCAGCGTGCGCACGCCGGCCGCGTCACCCGCCAGCGCCTCGTTGTCGCGGGCGAGTGCCGCCATGCGCGGGTCGCCGAGGCAGTCCCTGCCGGCGAGGCAGTCGGACGGTGCCGCGCCGCCGACGACCTTGCCGGGCAACTGGCGGAAGTTCTTCTCGATCGCGGCCGCCGCCTTGAAGGTGGTGGCGGCGACCTCGTTCAGCACCTGCTCGAAGTAGACGCGCGGATGGTCCTGCAGGGCGTCCATGAGCGCTGCAGCGAACGGCGAGTGGTCGCCGTCGGGGTTGTCGAGCGCCTCCTGGCCGAATTGCGTCGACGTGACGAGCAGGAAGCGGTCGAGCGCGCCCGCCTCGATGCGGGTGAAGGAGAGCTTCTTGCCGGCGAGCGCCGGACAGACGGCGGTGACCGGATTGTCGCGGCAGGCATCCAGGATGACGAGCTTGTTGCGAGCCGGCGCCGTCGCCTGCATGACGCGCTCGATCGCGACGCCGTTGGCCAGTGCGCCGGTCGTGCAGTCGAAGCGGGCGTCGGTGGCGGCGAGGATGTTGCCCTGCTCGGTCGCCATGCCGTGGCCGGCGAAGAAGACGAGGGCGGTGTCGGCGACCTTCGCGCGCGCTTGGAGGCGGTCGAGCGCAGCCGCGAGGCCTTTCGCGTCGAGGTCGAAGCAGGCGGGTTTGGTGCCGTCGCACGAGATGACCTCGAAGCCCGCCTTGGCGAGCAGGGCCGAGATCGCAACCGCATCGTTGCGCGGGTTCTTCAGCGGCGCGAGGCCGACGGTTGCCGCATGCCCACCCTTGTAGGTGCTCTGGCCGACGACGAGGGCGACGCGGCGGGCGTCGGCCGGTAGGGCCACGGCGAATTGAGCGATGAGCAGCATCGAGAGGGCGAACAGGCGAGGCAACATGGCGAGGCTCCGCAATTCAGGCGTCGGCGGAGCTTGGCCCGACGGCGCGTCATCCGCAAGACGATCGCAACGGGACGCGCGCCCGGCAGGTCAGGTCAGAAAAGGTGGTGGGTCCGGGAGGCGCCGCCTCCCGGCGGGGTGCGGGGCTGGCCCCGCGCGGCTCTGCCGACCCGAGCGAGGCCGATGTGCGGGCAGGGCTGCCGCCCTGCAAACTCCGTTGAGGGTATCGGCCAGTTGTCCCCGGCTACCGGACCCGTGGCAGGCTGTGAGTTCCCCGCCGGACGGGCTCGCGGCTCGAGGCGTCGAACAGCGTGCGGCGGGGGCAGGTCGGGAAAGGTGCGTCTGACGCGGACGTGGCCGCCCGCTCGCCTCCGGTTATGCGGTGCAAGTCCGCATCCTGCACGACAGGTCAGAAGAACCGGGGGAGGCAGAGTCCCTGCGCGGGGCGGCGTGTGCGCCGCACTGATGATTTGCTACCCGCGGTGCCCACGTCGCCCCGCCCCACAAGCGGCCCGAGCCTCGCGGATGCCATCCGCGGGGGTGAAGGCGTTAGTGTCGGTCATGCTGGCCAGCCGGGTCGGAACAGCGTAAGCAGCGCGCGGGCGATGCCGCCCGCTGACTGATGGGCCCTTCGGCCCGGCGCGCCATCTCGTTGCGCTGAACAAATCGGAGATACCACCATGACCGCTGCCGCCGCCGCCCCACCCCTTCCCGACGCACCCGCCCCGATGTCGCCCGCGCTCGACCGCAGGCGCGCGATCGAAGGCGCACTGTTCCTGGCGCTGTTCTGCGCCTGCATCCCGGCGGCGAACTGGCTCATCCAGAACGTCGGCACAGTGTGCGTGGCGAACGGACCGTGCCTGATACCCGTCGGCTGGAAGCTCGACGGCACGATGCTGATGGCGCCGAGCGCGGTGATCGTCGTCGGCCTCGCGTTCGTGCTGCGCGACCTGGTGCAGCGCCGGCTCGGCGTCGGCTGGGCGGCCGGCGCGGTGGTGGCGGGGGCGGCGCTGTCGGCACTGCTCGCGCCGCCGGCGCTGGTGATCGCCTCGGGCGTCGCCTTTCTCGTCGCCGAGATGGCCGACCTTCTCGTCTACACGCCGCTGGCGCGCCGCCGGCTGATCGCCGCGGTGGTCCTGTCTTCGATCGCCGGCCTCGTCGTCGACAGCCTGGTGTTCCTGCAGCTCGCCTTCGGCAGCCTCGAGTTCCTCTGGGGCCAGGTGGCCGGCAAGTCGTGGGCGGTGATCGCCGCACTGCCGTTCGTCTACTGGCTGCGCGAGCGCGACGCGCGCATCGGCCTGCAGGCGGCCTGAGAGGTCCTCATGAGCGATCCGGACCCGCACGCCCTGCAGCTCGGCCGACAGGTCGGCCTGCCCGCGAGCCCCGACGACGCGCTGCTCGAGCGCGTCGCCAACCCGCACGCCGACACCGACTATGTAGCGCGCTTCACGGCGCCCGAGTTCACCTCGCTCTGCCCGGTGACCGGCCAGCCCGACTTCGCCCATCTCGTCATCGACTACGTGCCCGGCGACTGGCTGGTGGAATCGAAGTCGCTGAAGCTCTACCTCGCCGCCTTCCGCAACCACGGCGCCTTCCACGAGGACTGCACGGTGGCCATCGGCAAGCGGCTGGTCGCGCTGCTGGCACCGAAATTCTTCCGCATCGGCGGCTACTGGTATCCGCGCGGCGGCATGCCGATCGACGTGTTCTGGCAGGCGGGCACACTGCCCGACGGCGTGTGGCTGCCGGACCAGGGCGTCGCGCCCTATCGCGGGCGGGGATGAGGGGTGGCGGTCACGCCTGCTTCAGCCAGCCGGGAAGCGCCGCCATGCGCTGGCGGATGTCCTCGATCGGCTCGCCGGAGAGGGCGTGCACCCGCTCGAAAAGGAGTTGCATCACCCGCCGCCGGTCGTTGCCGGCGCGCGCTTCGATTTCGGCGAACGGCATCGGCTCGCCGATCCTGACGTGGAGCGGGCGGCCGACATGTCGGCGTAATTCGCGGATGATCAGCCCTAAGCGCAGCGTCAGCGAGAAGCGGCTGGCAAGCTGGAACAAGGGCCCGCACTGGCCGTCGAACCAGACGGGCAGCACCTGCGCCCGGGCGGCGAGGATCATCCGCGCGGTGAAGGCCTTCCACGGCAGCTCGGCGGCGCGCTCGTACATGCTGGGCGCGGTGGCGACGCCGCCGGCCGGGAACACGACGATGGTGGTGCCTTCCTTGAGCAGCCGCAACGCCTCGTTGCGCATGCGGATGTTGTCCGCCTGTGCGGCACGGGTCTCGGTGAAATCGACGGCCAGTGAATAGGGGCGGATCTCGGGAACTTTCAGGAGATCCTTGTTGATGATGACGCGGAACGGCCGACCGAGCGCCTCGGCGATGGAGAGAGCGGCGATGCCGTCGACGATGCCGAAGGGGTGGTTGGCGACGATGACCAGCGGCACGCCGTCGGCAAGGCCCGTCGGCAGACTGCCGGCGACGACCCGCATCTCGACGTCGCAGAGCTCGAGCATCGGCCGGATCACCGGGCCCGGCCCGCCGACGTGCTCGGCCTGCCAGCGCTCGTAGAGCGGCACGAAATAATCGCGTCCCGCCCAGCGCTCGAGCGCCTGGATGGTCTGGCGCTTCAACCAGTGGTCGGACGGCGTGGCGTACGTGAGCTCTGGGAACTTCATCGAACCAAATCGTGGCGGCCGGAGCGGCGCCGCAGTTCTCACGACCGCCGCCCTCCCGTCAACGGCGAACTCCGATCGGCGCTAACCGAATAATCGCAATTGCTTCTCGTCCTGGCCCTTGGTCTCGCGAGCGAGCTGTTCGATGCGGTCGAACGGCACCTGCTCGGCCAGGATGAGGGAACGCTGCGCCTTGATCGGACGCACGAGGCCTTCCTGGACGAGGTGGAACTCGCCGACCGTCTGGTGCGGAAGAACAGCGGCCGGATCGAGGCCGGACTCGCTCTGGAAGGCGGCCTTGAGCTTGCGGAGTGCCGTATCCTCGCGCACGCGGCCGATGAACCAGGAGGTGATCTGATCACGGCTCTTGTAGTCGAGGTCGCCCGGCGACTGGGTGGCGAGCATGATACCGAGGCCGGCCGAGCGCGCGCGCTTCAACAGGCTCTGCAACGGCTCGGCGGTCGCCGGCTTGGAATTGGCCGGGATGTAGAGGTCGGCCTCGTCGAACATGACGACCGCCTGCAACTCGTCGTTCGGGTTCCGCTGGCAGAAGCGCAGGGCTTCCGACAGGAACTGCGACACCCAGAACAGGATATTCTCGTTGTCGCCGAGGAAGCCCGTGTAGATGACCGACAGCCGCGTACGGTTCGGCCGCGCGTAGGGGCCGAGGCCGAGGAAGCTCTCCATCGACAAACTCTCGCCACCGCCCTCGAACAGAGCTGCGTTGCGGTGGCGCAGAGAGTCGAGTTGCGCGACGAGATCGCGCCGCAGCTTGCCCGACGGGTCCATGCGCTGCGTGAGTTCGGTGAGCTCGGGGTCCTCCTCCTCGAGCAGCAGAATGAGGTCGCCCAATGTCACCTCGCGGGCAGAGCGGGCTCCGAGAATGCGCAGCGCCACCGACAGCGTGCCGGACTGCTTCTGGTGAGTCGCCGAATTCTTGAGGTGAAGCATGTCACCGAGCGCGGCCGCCGAGAGATTGGCCAACAACTGCTGCTCGTGGTCGGGGAGCTCGTTAATGCCATTCGGCAGCAGCGTGATCGATATGGGCCGGCCGGAGGAGCGACCGGGCGTGTAGACGGCGACGTCGATGGCATCGCCCAGACGCTCACGCTCGGTGAGGCGATCGTGCGTCTCGCCCTCGGCCCGCCAGGTGTCGGGATTGGCATAGGAGCAGAGGTCGCCCTTGCGATCGATCAGCACCGCCGGAATGCCGCGCTGAAGGAGCTGTTCGATCAGCGACAGCGCCAGCGTCGTCTTGCCCGAGCCGGAGCCGCCGAGCACCGCCGAATGGCGCTTCATGACGCCTTTGTTGAGCGTCACCGGCTTTTGGCTCTTGGTGTCGCGACCGGCGAAGATCGAGTGCGCGTTGTCGGCGTTCTCATCGAGGATCATCTCGATCGGCAGGGCATCGTCCGCCGGGCTGTCGGCCGCAGCGACAGCGGGCACGCCCCAGCCGGTCCAATCGGCATTCAACTGGCCGCTGGCGATCGCGATGGCGTCGCCCGATACCGGCAGAGCCGACGCGTCCGGTACGACGCCGCCGTCGATGCCGAAGGCGCGGCGGACCTGTTCGATCTGGGCGCGCGGGTCGAGCAGGTTTTCGGAAGGAGCAGGCGCGCTTGCTGCGTCGATCGCAGCGGACCGGACCGACGGCAGCGGGCGCGCATAGAGATCCAGCCGCAGGATCTGCACGATGGCAGGCAGGCTCGAGACGAGCCGCGACTGGCGGAACCACTCGGCGAAGCCTGGATCGTGGCGATGGTGGGCGTGGAACTCCCGCGCCATCATCAGGCGCTCCCAGTCGCTGATCGGCACGAGGATCGAGCGGCCACCCTGCTCGCGGAATTTGCGGAAGGCCTGAGCGGTCTGGTTCTTCTTGTTGGGCGGGAAGTCGGAGGCCCGCAGCATAGTGCACGCCTTGCCGCCCATGGTGGCAAGTACCTTGTCGAGCTGGCGCTTCAGGCCGCCACCCTGCGTCGGGCGATTGCAGAGATAGATGCGGGCATCGAACTGGTAGCCGTTGGCGTGCGCGACCTTGAGGTCGAGCGCCGGCAGGTCGTCGCCGAGTTCGGCCTCGGCGACGCTGATCGTGAAGCCCGGCCCCCACTCGTCGATGGCGAGCGTGAGCGACGCGGAAAGTACATCGACGAAACTGCGGTCCTCCGCCGGCATCTCCGCTTCCGAGGCGGAGGCGAAGCGCTGCCAGAGTTCGCGGTAGTCGGGCGCAAAAAAGGGCTTGGCCGGCACGACGTCGTCCGCGGCATCGTCGCCGAACAGCGCAGCCGCCAGCGCGCTGATGAAACCGCCGCCCTTCGCCGGCGGCACGGCGGCGGAGGCAGCGTCACCACCTTCGCCGTTCGGCTCGCCGTCGTGACTGCGGGACAGGCGCTGCTGTGCCAACTCAAGCAGGCGGCGCGTCGAAAGCCCGGCGAGCTCTTCGTAGACCTCGGGTCCGAAAACGCTTTCCGGCGTCGGCACCAGCTCGCCATCGGCGGCGGCCTCGGCGGCGTGCCCGAGCCGCTTCCACACGATCTGGCGAGCCTCCTCGGCCGTGCGGCTCTCGTAGAGTGCGACCGGACCGAGGCGCTCGAGCCTGTCGATGTACGAACGGTGCAGCGCCTCGCGACACTGGCCGTAGAATTCCTCGAGCACCGAGACGATGATGATCGCGTTGGGGAGGAGGTTGGCGATCTGCATCAGATTGCCGACCGCTTTCTGGAATCGCTCTTCCGGGTCGGCAAAGTTCCTGAGGTCCTCGACCTGGTCGATGCAGAACACGAGAGCCGCCTTTTCGACCGTCCACATGATGCGGCCGAGCGCCTCGATGACGTCGAAGGCGCGACTCTCCGAAGAGGTCGGGTCGAGGGCTGCGACCGCCTCGCGCGACATCTCGTTGAGCGGACGGCCCTGCAGGTAGGTACGCACGCGCTGGTCGATACGGGGATCGGCACGCTCGAGGTAGAGCAGCGCGCGCACGATGTTGACGTCGAGCTCCTGGCCGTCGAAGCGAGGCGCGGCGAGAATGTCGTCAGCCATGTCGTGCACGAGGCGGGCGAGCGCGTCCGGCTTCAGCTTGCCGTCGCGCAGCGTCTCGAGCTTCTTCGCGTCGACGCCCTCGACGTCGGCGAGCATGGCCCGGGTCAACCGCTTGAGCGCGCTCTCGCCACCGTTGTCGGGATCGTAGGGCTTTTCGAGCGCATTGACGAGACGCCGGAGGTAGTAGTCGGCGTAACTCGCCACATCGGGCGTCATCTGCGCATAGCCGAAGTAGGCCTTGCCGGCCCGATGCGCGCTCGTCCGCAACGCGCGGATGAGGTGTGTCTTGCCGGCGCCGGATTGCCCGTGAAACAGCAGGATGCGGCCGGGCCCGCCGCGGCCGGCGGCAACTTCGGCCAGTTGGTCGGCGAACAGTCTGCGGGCTTTGGCGTGCACCACTTCGACGTCGACGGGATCGGCGCGCCAGAGATCGTCCTCCCAGGTAATCGAATGTTCGAACGCCGCCTCGAGCGGTCGCGAAACCGAACGTGACGCGACCGGTTCTGGCGCGCCGGCTTCGGCATCACTGGATCGTTTGGCGGGCAATGCTGGCATCACGGCTTTCCTGGGTAATCGGCACCGACGGATCGTCACTCGGTCACTGACTGCGACAGACGCGCGCCGCAGCTCAGGCGGCCTCCTCGACGCGCACGTAGTGCCATACGGTGTTCTTATATGGGATCGCGGAGGCGGCGAGTTCCTTCGCACGCGCCTTGTTCGCGAGATCGGCGTTGGCGAGCGCGAGGTTGCCGGTGCGGTGCGCCTCGATCAGCATCGCCTTGAACTCGACCGGGGTCAGCCCCCAGGCAGGATGCATGCGCTGAATCGCTTCCCACACATGACAGACGAACGCCTTGCGGTTGCCGGGCCAGCCCTCGGCGTGTGCCTCGGCGGCGCGCTTCACGGCAACGACGAAACCCGCCATATCGGGTCGCTGGCCGGCACTGCGAGCCGTGCCCGTTGTGCCAGCCGGCCCGACCTGCACGTCGAGGGCGTCTCCTGCAGGCGCGCTGACCGCCACCATCCGTGGCCGAGACTCGGGCGGCGGCGGCTGGACGACGCCAGCCGCTTCGAGACGCTGCGACACGTAGCGGCGGAGCAGCGCAATCCGCAGCGCAGCTGCATCGGTTTGCACGGCGCCGATCGTCTCGGCGGCAAGCGTCGCGATCAGCCGGCTGTCGGTGCCAAGGTCGCGCGGTCGCTGCAGCAACTGGCCGGCGAGCAGGCGACCGGCACGGGCGCTCAGCCCCTTCTCGTCGCCGAGCCCGGTACGGATGCGATTGCCGAAGGCGCGGTCGAGTGCCGCAACGGCGAGCTTCGTCCTGAGCCGCGACGCGCTGGTCCGACCGGACCGGCCGATGCGCAGGCCGAACGCATCGGCGAGAATAGCGGCGCGCAAGCTGTCGGGATGCTCCAGCGCCTTCAACCGCGCGGCACCCTCACCAGCAAGACCGAGGGCAGCGGCGACGAGCCGGCCATCACGGATCGCCGGCCAGTCGCAGGCGAGCGGACGGGACCCGTAGAGTGCGGCGACGCGTTCCCGCCCCTCGTCCGTCAGCGTGTATCGGGCACGGCGCTCCACGGCGAGCCGGCTGAGGCGCAGGCGGACGAGCGCGCCGTCGAGCGCCTCGCGCAGTTCGCCCGGCGACAGGCGGTGCGCCGCGAGGGGCGCGAGGTCGCGCACCACCTCGGCGCGCGTCGCGCCGTCGGCCGCAGCCAGCCGCAGAACGATCAGGTCGGCCAGCACCGCGATGGTCGCGGCACCGCCCGCCGCCGACGACTGCGCCGGCTGCGCGTCGGGCCGTTCCGCCAATTCGATCATGTCCATGCCCCTCGAGGATGGCCGGTTGGGATGCGCTACTCGGTGACGCGAACGGATCGCAGACGCGAACTGGTACAGGCGCGGCCGGCACGGGCGCGACGCACCTGCCCCGGCTAGACCAGCCCGGGGGTCGGCAAGAAATGCCGCAAACGCGTGCTGCGCCACTGGCCGCGGATCGAGGTGTCCCGAATCACGCGGCAGACGGCAATCGATCTTGCCGAATTCCCGGCGCCTGTCCAATCGCGCACCGAACCCGAGCCTCGACGCGAGCGCCATTTCCGCAGCGGCGTGGCTTTGCCGCCGCCACGCCGCGGCTTCGCCCCACTCCCGACACGCGAATACGATTTCAGAAGAGAAGGTTGTGGATCGTCGGGCCTGCATTCGGACGCCAACGTCTCCGCCGTCCGCCGCACGCGCTCTTCGACTGCCGCCGACGCGCCGAATCGGCGCACGGCCCGTTAGCGTTAGCGATCGGTTAACGGGTTTTCATCAAGCTGATCGGATCGGCAGGCTCATGTCGCGAGGACGACCATGCACCGTGTCCTGATCGTGACGGCGATCACGGTTCTACTGGCAGGCTGCAGTCTCGGCACGCAGCCGATGCCGTTCGGGTTCGCGTCCACCTCGGGAGCGTCCACTCCGACCCCGCTGGCCAGCCGACTGGGCGACGAGCCCATCGCGGCACCCCGGTCATCGGGCGGAACTCGCGTCGCAAGCCTGGATACGTCGCGCGAGGCACCACCCGTCGACGCCCGTTCCGCGAAGGCGCCGAAAGGCGCGCTCGCCGATCGCGACTACGCAGCGACGACGCTCGATGCCGTCGCTGCGCGCGACATGATCAACGCGTACCGGCGCCAACATGGCCTGAAGCCCGTCACATTGAACGCTGATCTCACCAAGGCGGCCAAAGCGCACGCACGCGATCTCGCCAAGTGGGACCGCATCTCGCACTATGGCTCCGACGGCTCCAACCCGTGGGACCGGGTCAAGCGCGCTGGCTACAGCGCCCGCGTCGCCGCAGAGAATGTCGGCACCGGCCAGGTCACGTTCGCCGAAGTGTTCGCTGGCTGGAAGGCAAGCACGGGACACAACAAGAACCTGTTGCTGGCCGACGGCCAGAACATCGGCATCGCGCTGGTGCACGAACCGAAGACCGAGTTCAAAACGTTCTGGACGTTGGTGATCGCCAGCCCGCTTTGACCCGGCAAGTGCTAAGACTTGATCGTCTGCTCGTATACCTCGTTCCGGCTACGGGCACGTGGCCGCGCTGCACAATGCGCGTGCAGATGCCCGCCCCGCGCACGATCCCGAGCCCGCTCCGATGACTGTGCGGGCCACGCAATATCTTGATTTTTCAAAGGTTCATGCGAACCAGCGCGGCTCGTCGCCTGGATGGCGTCATGAATGCTGCACCGCACTGTCATTTTCCGTCATCACACAGTCTTCAGATGCATTATCCAGAGTTGTGGTGTAAAGAAACTGTCACCGGGTTCGAAAGAGGGGTCGGCTCGGTGCAGGTGTAATGTTCGTGCAGCTCTTTGGCGCTGCCGGATGTCAGGAGTAGCGGGGTCGCGTAAGATGGTTGCGAAGCCGTTTGTTTTCATGGTGTTAGCGTCGCTGCTCGCACCAGTCGTCGGCATCGGTCTGTTCGTGCTGATGCAGGGACTTTGAAGCGCCCCGGCGACTCTCTCCCTGCTTGAGCAGGGAACTGGGCTAGTGCGTGGGTCAACGGCTGGCCAGGGCGGAGCTTTGTCTCTCGCTCAACTGTTCCCGACATCCAATGCTCCCCCTGTCGGCGATGCTTCGAAGCATGCGTCGTCGCTCTTGACCGCTCAGCCGTCGGCAGCATCGTCGCAGCGGTCCGGGCGCAGCAGAGCATAGCCTTGCGACCCTCGATAGGCGCGCTATGCTGCAAGGCGCGCTCTTCGCCCGCCAACTCGCGGCGCGCCACCGACGCAGGCAGCGTTAGCCGACCGCCCCGTTCGGACCCCGACCCGCCATGACCGTACTCCGCGATGATTGCTTTCTTCACGACGCGGCAGGCGAGGAACGGATCTCGCACGGTGAAGCCGTGGCGCACCTGGCAGCCGGCGTGACGCCGCTCGAACGCACAGAGATCATTGCCCTATCGGCGCTCGTCGGGCGCGTTCTGGGTGAGGCGATCGATGCCGCCTCTCCGGTTCCGGCGCACACCAACTCGGCTGTCGACGGCTTCGCCTTCTGCGCGGCGGATCACGCAGCGCGCGGCTACGCGCCTCTGATCGTCGCCGGCCGATCGGCTGCCGGCCATCCGATGGCGACCGGTCTGGCGGCGGGCACCGCCGCCCGCATCCTGACCGGCGCCGTGATGCCCGACGGCGCCGACACCGTCGCCATGCAGGAGGACTGCACGCCCGACCTCGCGGTGAGTCCGCCGACGGTCACTATCCCGCGGGGCCTGAAGCGCGGCGCCAACGTGCGTCGGGCCGGCGAGGATCTCGCCGCCGGCGACCACGTGTTCGGACGCGGCCACGTGGTGCGCGCGCAGGACATCGCGGCACTCGCCTCGATCGGTCGCGCGACCGCCACCTGCTTCGCGCGCCCGCGCGTTGCGATCGTGTCGACCGGCGACGAAGTGGTGCGCCCCGATCCGGCGAGCCCGCTCGGCAGGCTGCCGACCGGCCACGTCTACGACGCCAATGCGCCGATGCTGGTCGCGCTCGCGCGGTCAGCCGGCGCCATCGTCGAAGACCTCGGGATCTGGCCCGACGACCGCGCCGAGGTGACGCGTCGGCTCGCCCGCGCCGCCGCCGAATTCGACATCGTACTGACGTCCGGTGGCGCCAGTCGCGGCGAGGAAGACCACATAGCGGCGGCGCTGGCGAGCCTCGGACGCCGTCACTTCTGGCAAATCAACGTCAAGCCAGGCCGGCCGCTGATGCTCGGTCAGATCGGCGATGCGATCGTCGCGGGCCTGCCGGGAAACCCGGTGGCGGTTTTCGTGTGCTATCTGCTCTATGTCGGACCGCTGATCCGCTGCAGGGGTGGCGCACCGTGGCGCGAGCCCCGCCGCTATAGCCTGCCTTCCGCGTTCGACTTCGAAGGGCGCAAGAAGGGCCGACGTGAGTTCTGGCGTGGCATCCTCGTCGACACGCCCTCAGGCCTCGCTGTCGACAAATTCCGCCGCGACGGATCAGGCCTAATCACGGGACTGCGCGTCGCCGACGGTCTGATAGACATCCCCGAGGATCACGGCGACGTCGCCAGGGGAGACCCCGTCGGTTTCATCCCGTTCAGCGAGTTCGGCATCGGCGCGTGCTGAACCTCGCTGCGGGCTACTCCGATGCGAGCGGTCGCACCGGCTGGCGCAGGATCGTCCTCAATTTCTCGGGCAGCGTCCTGCGCGGATCGCCGAGGTAGATCTCGTGATGCGGCCCGGCGAATGTCAGCCCCAGCGCCGGCATGATCTCATCGTGCAATCTGGCGAGCACCGGGCCTTCGTCGTCGTAGCTGCCGACATGCAAAGTCTGCAGGCTCGGCCCTTCGTGCAGGAGTTCCAGCCGCAGGGACGCGGGTGGATCGCCAAGCTTGCCGCGGGCCTGGGTCACAGCCGTGTCGAACATAGATCGGTCGATCAGGTCCGGCGCCATGATCATCATCGTCCACCGCCAGCGGCCCTTGCGACGCGCGACAAAGTCCTGCGGGTCGTCGGCCCACCACAAACCTTCGAGCGGAGGCACGACGTAATCGCGGCCGAGGCCGGTCTTCGCCGCGAACTTCATCACGTAGCTTGTCGCATAGAGCCACTCGATCGCCCGCCCGTAGCCGGCCTCGACATTCGGATCACCGCGACCATCGATCTTGACGAACTGCATCGCCGGCACGTCGACATCGGCAAATTTACCCGTCGGCGCGTGATACAGGGTTCGCAGCGTCTTCTTGAAATCAATCTTCTTCTCCACAGCATCCTCGCGCGCTTTCCCCTCGCCCCTCGATCGGCACGGCGACGTCCCATCGGCGCCATGATCGCCCGTTAGGCGAAGTTTCTACTCGTGACGTCTTGGCCGACCGACAGACCCGCCCGATGCTCGAACTCGTCCGCCTCCTCACGCGCGCCGTCGAGTTGCTCGTCTGGCTGCCGGTCAGGCTCGCCCGCCTCGCCGTCACTGGCGTCGCGTTCAATCCTCGACTCGGCCCGTTGCGTCACATCTTCACGCTCGCGCTCGCCTACGTGGCGTTCGCGCTGCTGCTCGTTTACATAGTGGCGCCGATCCGCGGCATCGTCGGCGCGGCATTCGAGGGCGCCAAGCTCAATTACGACGCCGAACGCTGGCTGGCCACGTCGATCCACGACACCTCCGACCGCTTCCTCGGCACCTTCCATGGCAGCCTCGACAGCGCCGGCGACGTCAACACCACGGGCCAGCCGATTGAATTCGGCGACTACACGGCTAATCCGGATCACAAGTCGATCCCCGTGCGCGAGGTGCCGCCCTGGTACTGGGCCTGCCTCGCCTACCACGAGGATCGCTACATCGGCACGGCGCTCAATCCGTTCGGCATCGATCTCGTTGGCGTACTGAAGATCCCCTATTCGACGATCCGCCGCTCGATCACACTTCGCCGCCCCTCGCTCGGCGTCGGCGGCTCGACACTGCCGATGCAGCTTGCACGCGTCATCTACAAGACGCCACCCCGCCGCTCGGAGGGGCCCCTCACGAAGCTCGGCCGCAAGCTCTCCGAATGGTGGATCGCGCCCGTCATCTACGCCGAATTGACGCGTGGCGGCGACCCGACGCGGCTGAAGCAGTGGGCCGCCAACCACCTCTGGCTCGCACAGCGTGCCGGCGGCACCTCGCTGCATGGTGTCGAGCTTGCCGCGCAGATCGTGTTCGGCCGCGAGGCCAAGGAGCTTTCGATCGCTCAGCAGTTCGTTCTCGCCTCCGCCGTCAACAAGCCGATCATCCTGTTGGAAGGCTCCGAGCGGCTCAACGCGGTCCGCCTCGACCGCTGGCGCTACATCGCCGAGGTGCGTGCACGCACCTGCGCGGAGAAGCTGATCCGGAACCCGGTCGAGCAGAAGCAGGCGCTTTTCGATCTCGTCCAGATGGCAGGCGGGCCGCCCGACCCGAAGGCTCCCGCCCCTCTCGTCGCCGCACTCGAGAGCACGCAGAGCCAGGGTGGCGCACAGCGTGCCATGGCCAATCCCGAGCTGCGTGCCAACCTGCTACTCCCAGCTGGTCGCTTCGGCCTGATCGAGGAGCTGAAGCAGGCCTTCGGACGCGACTGGCGCAACCACGTGCGCTCGGTGACGACGACACTCGATGCCGGCGACAATCTCGCCTTCGGCCGCGCGATCCGCGACACGCTCACGCGCCTCGACGGTGAATGGGCAGGCCGCCTCGCACCCGGCTATACACTCGATCCGGCGAAGGCAGATCCCGACCGCCGACTCCCGCACATCGCCGTCGTCGCTGCCGATGAGAACGGCCGGATCGTGCGCTATTTCGACAGCTCCGAACAGGCGCTCTACTTCGGCTCGCCGTGGGCACGGACCAAGGCGAAGGGCACCTACGAGCGCGATCGCGAGCCGCGCGCCATCGCATCGACCGGCAAGATGCTCGCAGCGATCGCCATCGCCAACGCCGGTCGGGACACGACGCGCTCCCTCTACGTCGACGCCGACGCGCCGGCCCGCGGCCTCGAAGGCTGTCGTCACGGTGGCGGGCTGCGGCGCGGGCGCAGCGCCGAGGTCGCCTTCGCCTGTTCGCTCAACCGGCCGATCGAATGGCGCCTGGCGCGACTGGGCCAATCGCCTGTCCAGCACCTGATCGAGCGGTTCGGCTTCAACATGCCGCCGCCGGCCGCCGACGGCAGCCCGACGCCGGCCACCACGGCGGCGGTCCGCGGCCTCATTGCCGGTTCGCCACAACGCGTGCACTACATGGCCGCGGTGACGCTTGCCGCGCTCTCCGGCCAGGGGACGCGGCCGGTGCGGCCGCCGACCCTGATCGCCGATGTGAATTTCCGCTCGCCCGATGCTGCCGAGCTGTTCAATGCGCGGCGCAATGAAGCGCTGCGGCCGTCGTCGGTCATCGCACCGTCCGCCCGGCCGCTGGTCCGGCGCCTGCTCGAAGCACCGCTCTGCTACGAGGCCAAGGGTATACGGCACGGCACGCTGAAGTCGCTGGCGGAATGGTGCGCCGCGCGCCGCAAGACCGTGGCATTGCACATCGCCAAGACCGGCACGCACGTCACGGCCGATCCGGACGCGACCGTCGATGTCTGGGTGACCGGCGGCATCCGTTTCCACAGCGGGCAGCGTTACTCCTACGTCGTCGTGATCGGCACCGGTCACGAAAGCTACGCGCGCAAGCTGCATGCCGCCCAGGTCGGCGCACCGCTAGCCGCTGTCCTCCTCGCGGACCTGGAGCGGCTGGCCAAGCGCAGCCCATCGCCGCGCGCCAGTAGCGCCGGGCCGACGGCGACCCGCCAGGACCGGGCACGCCACCAGCGGTCGGCCCAATCGCTTTCGATCCGCGCTCTCATCGACCGCCAGCTGACGTTCTCCCGTTAGCGGCTCGGCGACGCCTACTTATGCTCGCGCGACATGTGGATAGCGCTTGACCGTGGCGATCGCGCCACGCTTTGGCCCCAGCCGAAACCAACTGGCGTCAAGAAGGGGCTCTACCTCTCGGCCTGATCAGGGCACCAGGGGTATTTCGCATGACCGCCTCAGGCTTCACCACGCGCACAGACCGCAGGGTGGACACCTCCGTCTCCGCACTCGACGAACGCGGTCTCGATGGCAACGAACGGCCGCCGCGCGACTGGAAGAAGGCAGTGCTCGTGCTCGGCCTCGGCGCGCTGTCCTGGGTGGCCACCTATGTCGGCATGCTCGAGCTGATCGAGGCGAACATGGGCGCGCTGGATCTCGCCACGCGTGCGATCGTCGCCGGCTCGGTCGCCATGCTGATGGTGATGATCATCTGGCTGCTCGACCAGATGTTCCAGCCGTTGCCCTTCACCACCAAGCTCATCTATGCCGCCGGCTACGTGTTCCTGACGCTGATCTCGGTCGGCTTCGGCTTCGGCTTCTACTGGAAGGTTCTCGAGAGCCGGTCGGAGGCCTCGCGCTCCGGCGAAAGCGCGGTGATGCAGGTCAAGTCCGGGATGCACGCCGCTGCCGCGCGCCTCGGCCAGCTCGAGACCACGCTAACGGAGCTGACGCAGGTTTCGACCGAACAGGCCGAACTCGAGCGTACGCGCGGCACATCGTGCCCCAACTCGCGGCCAGGCGACGGTCCGCGCCGGCGGCTGCGCGACGACGATGCCGCTCGCTTCGGATTCGCGGCGAGTTTCGTCAAGGGCCGGGCCGGCCAGGTGAGGACGGAGATGGCTTCGCTCGATGCCGACCTCGCGAAGATCGCCTCGCGCGACGCCGCCACGTTCGACAAGACGACCGGCACCCGCAACGAGTTTCTGAAGGGCCTCGGCCGCAAGCTGGAACTCGCAGCGACCGGCTTCAACGCCTTCCGCACAGACCCGCAGCTGCGCCAGATTCGCGCCGATCTCGCAGAGCGCGCCGACAAGACGGTGTTTCCCGACACCAAGGGCGGCACGTTCGCCTGTCCCGACGCAAAGCTGCAGACGGCGCTGAAGGGCGTGGTCCGCGCCATCGACCAGCTGCCCGAGCTCGCCAAGCCCCATATCGCTACGGTCGAGGGCTCGGAAGCCGTGATCGAGGCGTTCAGACGGCTCACGGCGACGTTCGCGGGAGCGCTGACCTTGCGCCTGCCGCCGAGCGCCGACGAACTACGCGACCTGCAGCGCAAAGCCGTGCAATCGGCCGAGGCCGGCGGCTCACAGAGGGCACAGGCGATCGGCGCCGAGCAGGCCGGCCTGGCGCGACGCGATTATGTGCCGCTCGCCATCGCCGTGTTCGTCGACCTATGCCTGCTGCTCGTCTCTATGGGGCGCACGTCGAGCCGCATGAGCGCGCTCGTGCCTAAGATGCGCGCCGCCGAACGCGGCCCGATCTATCCGATCCTATCGATGTTCTCCGAGATCCATCGCGATCCCGAGATCCGCGAGAAGTTCGAGGTGTTCCGTCACGTCGTGTTCGACTTCAACGGCGACTACTACGTCGCCGTGCCGCTCAACGCGCCCTACAATCTGCGGCGGGGCCGCTACGACCTCGGCTACTCGAGCGACGCGGCCGCCGACCTGCAGCTCGAGGCCCACCTGCTTGCCAACCTGTTCGCGAGCTTCGAACAGGAGCGGATCTTTGCGCGAGTCTACAATCCGTTGCTGACCACGCGGGCGATCCAGAAGAAGCTGTGGCGTCAAGGCTCGAAATTCGCCGGCGCCGACGCCTTCCGCCTCTACCGGTTCAAGAAAGGCGCCTGGTCGGACATCATACTCGGCGCCGTGATGGGTGCTGCCCGTCGCGCCGAGGCAGAACGCCGCCGGCGTGCCGTTGCCGCCGGCCATACGCTCGACATGCCCACCTCGACACCGGGGCACGCCCAGCCCATCGCGCCCGGCGCCTCCGAGAGTGACAGTGCGCGCCTTGCCACCATGCTGCGCGAGGCTGCGACCGGCACCGACAGAAGGCAGCCGCCGCAAGATGACGAGCCGGCTCATCGCTCGCCCTATGCCGGCGAGCCAAGGGGCTTCGAGCCGAAGGCGACCGCGGCTCCGACTTCCGAGGATCTTGTTCGTCAGTACGGCCCTTACGCGGCCGCGGCCGCCGGCATTGCCGAGAACATGGCGGCGCCTCAGGCCGACCCCGGGCGTCCACGTCGACACTACGGTCCGCGTGCGCGACCGCCCGAGGAGGCCGAAGTGGCGATCGACCAACTGCCGGTGTTCCAGGCGCTCGCCGACATGCCTGCAACGAGCAACGTGGTCGCCATGCCGCGCCGTGTTGAGCCCGCCCAGACATCGGCGGCCGAGCCGGGTCCTGCTGCTCCGCGAACGCCGATGATGCCGCCCGCATTTCCCGCCATGCCACTGGCGGCTGCCGAGGCGGCGGCACCGGCACCGGACATGCCGACGCCTGCGATGCTCATCGACCACGTGATGCGCCAGTCCGAAAGCCTGCTCGCTCGCGACCTCAGTGAGATGCCGCGCACCATGACGGTACGACTGGCGGAAGTCATCGTGGCCCGTGAGACCGGCAGCGAGCAGGCGCCGATCGGGGGCGTCGACAGTAGAGCCGACGGCGCCGATCCTGCCGCCAGCGTCAGGGCGATCGCAGCCGAGCCGTTGGACATCGAACCCGTGGAAGCGCTACCGGCGCCCGGCTCGGACGACATTTCCGCGCTCGCCGCCCGCTTTGCGCGAGCCAAGTCGGAGACCTGAAGCGCCTCACGACACGTCGCGCCGCAGTCGCGTACGAATTCCGGTCGTCACTCAATCAAAAATTTACCGCGACGGGGTTCAATCGGGGCAACAACAACGAGGCTGGGTGCAGGGGCGAACGGCTCGCCTGCTGGCGCGGTCGAAAAGGACGAGACGGATGCACAGACCGACGCCGCGCATCGAAATCGTGAAACGCGAGAACAAGGAGGAAAAGCTCGTCGATTTCACGCGCGAGTGCCTCGCGGCCTCGCCCGATGCGGCCCCGGCGGTGACCGTGCTCGCCCGCTCGCTGTCGAGCCCGGTCGTGCGAGCGCTCGCCAAGGTTCTCGATGAGACCAGTGCCGCCCCGACGGCCCTGCGCGTCATCCTGGTTCAGACAGACGGCCTCGATACCGCCGATGCCCCTCTCGCCGGCCATGCGACGTCCTACCGGTGGGCGCGTCAGGCACGGCTTGCTGATGCGCACGAGCAAATCGTCATCGGGACCTCGACCTGGATCGGTGACTGCATGCGCCGTGATCCATCCAAGCGCGACGCGTTCGAGTGCTACTCGGCCAACTGTGCCCAATCCGCGCGGTGGGCGGCGATGGCGTTCGAGCGGCTCTGGAGCCACGCAGAGCCGCTGCCAGCGGGAACGGCCGCGGTCCGCAGCGATGCGGGCAACACAGCCGCGCCGATCGCCATCGACCCCGTTGCCGGAAGCCTGCCGACCGCCGAGGCCGGTGAACCCGCGCCACTGGCCAGCACACGCCACTGAGCGCGCGGCGAGTCCCGGAGTCGCCGTCGACCCGGGAAGGCCCGATTCTTGCCAGAGGGGACCAACGAGCGCCGTCATCATCGGGTGGCGGCGAAGGAGCCGTCCCATGGTCGCGCCACGCCTCTCTGAACGCCTCGATCCGACACGGAACAGCCTGACTCTGGTCCGTCTCGGGCTCGCCGTGCTCGTCGTGGCGAGCCATAGCTTCGTGCTGGCCACGGGCGATCGCGTTGCAGATCCCTTCAAGGGCTGGACCGGTTACTCGCTGGGCGACCACGCGGTCAACGTGTTCTTCGTGTTGAGCGGCATCGTCACCACGGCGAGCCTGCTGCGAACCTGCTCGCCCTCGCGGTTCCTCGCGGCCCGCGCGCTGCGCGTGGTACCGGCGGTCGTCGTGTTCGCGGTCGTCATGGCGCTCTTCGTCGGCCCACTGGTGACGACGCTGCCGATCGGCCGCTATGTCGCGAGCCCGGAGATCCTCGCCTACATCGCCCGCACGGCGGCGTTCGCACCCGGCCATCCGCTGCTGCCGGGCGTGTTCGCGGCAAACCCGATGGCGGACATCACCAACGAGCCGCTGTGGACGGTGAAATACGAGATCCTATGCTATCTCGTGCTGGCGCTGGCCGGGTGGCTCGCACTGCGGCAGGGCAGGCCGGCACGCGCCGCCCTCAACCTCCTCGCCTTTGGTGCGCTGGTGGTGGTTGTGGGTTACCTGGTGTCGACGACGCTCGTCAGGCTCCCCCTTCCTGAGACGGCCCACCACCTCGCGCGTTTCCTCTACTGCTTCGCGCTCGGCGTGACCGCCTTCGCTTTCGCCGATCGCATACGGCTCGATTGGCGATGGCTGGCGGCGCTCGCCCTGCTCTATGCCTTGACCTTCACGACCCCGCTCAGGCCCGCCGTGAGCGTGCTCCTGACCGGCTATGCCGCGCTCCTCGCGGCGCTGCCGACTTACGGACCGCTGAGAACGCTCACCAACCGGTATGACCTCTCCTACGGCACCTACGTGATGGGCTGGCCGGTCGCGCAGGTGCTGGTGCAGTTCGCAGCCCCGCTCTCGGTCGCCATGCTGACCCTGGCGACCCTCGCGATAACGCTGCCCCTGGCACTGGTTTCCTGGGTCGGCGTGGAGCGGCCCGCGCTGTCGCTGAAGCGCCGTCGCCATACGCCCGTCGCCGAGCCGCTGGCAGCGCCTGCCGAGTAGCGGCTAGCCGGACGGGTCTGCCGGTCGCGGTCGGGCAGTGCCGTCCGGAGTCATCAGATCCCGAGTGAAGGCGCGCCCCAACACGCTATTGCGTCGTCACCGCGTTTTCGACTGCCGGCTCAGGTCGTGCGGTCGGGTGTCCGCCAGCCGGCACCGACCCAGTCTTCGGTCCCGAACAGCCACATCTTGAAGCGACTCTTGCGCTCCTCGCGGCGGGCGAGTGCCTGGCTGATCGTCCCGATCTCCGACGACATCCGCGTCAGCATCTCGGCCGGCCGCCGGCTCGTCGTCTCGATCAGCTGCAATCGGTTGGCGATGATGCCGAGGTCGCCCGCGTTCTCGCTGCGCCACTGGTCGAGCGAGGACGCGATGGTCTGCTGGTTGGCGTTCACCGTCACCAGCGCCTGCTGCAGTTCGTGGATGTGGCCGGCCTGGGCGGCCACGAGGTGCAAGAGCTGGCCGACGCGTGGGTCCTCGCTACGCTGGTCGAAGCCCGCTATCTGATCGGCGAGCGCCTTGATCTGACCGCTGACGTGGACGAGATCACGCGCGCGCGTCTCGCTCTCGGCGGTGGACGCCCGCACGATCGACTGCTCGACGGATTGCGCAACCGTCCGGCTGACGCTCGCCGCCAGGTCGCTGCGCTGTCGCTCCATGCCACCGAGCAGACTTTGGATGCGGTCACCGATGATCGCCTCCAGGCGTTCGGAGGTGGCCCGCTGCGAGGTGATGGTGGCTGCCAGCGCTTTTAGTTCGCTGCCGATGGTCGCCGACGTCTGGGCGAGACCGGCGCGCTGTGCGTCGATATGGCCTTCGATGACGTCGAGCCGCTCGGAGACCCCCTCGACGTAGAGAGCGGTATCGCTGGCGCGATTCTCGATATCCTTGAGGCGGCCGTCCAGCGGGGAAAGATCGACGATGGCGCCGCTGCCGGCGCCGACCACGCGCTCGATGCCAGCCAACCGGTGCTCGATCGGCCCGAAATCGACGGTGCCGCCGCGTTCCGATTTGAGCAGGTGCTCGATCTCGCCGAGACGCGCGGAGACAGGCGTCAGGTCGACGTCGACCCGGCCCGCTTCTTCGAGACGGCGCTCGAGCCCACCGAACTGGTCGAGCACCAGCGCAACGCTCTGCTCGAGCGCTTTGAGCTTGCCTTCGAGTCCGTCGAGGGCGTCGAGGCGCCGGCTCAATGTCTGCGGCACGTCGAAGGAGGCAGCCGGGCGGTCCTCGAGCATCAGTTCCTCGATGCCCTGCAAGCGCTCGCCCAGCAGCGCCCAGGTACGCGCCAGCTCGGCGAACTTCATCTCGACATTGCGCTCGATACGGCTGAGCCGGTCGCCGAGCTCTGCGCTCGCGCCCCCCTCGGCAGCGACCGGTTGCGCCTTCGGCGCCCGGTTCTCGAGGATGGCCTGCTCGAGCGCGCTCAGCCGGTCGAGCGTGGTCGCACGCGGGGCGGGCTGTGCCGGTTCGCTGCGTCCGCTCCCGCGCTGCAACTCGCCGAGCAGGTCGGCGAGAACGCGCCGCTCCCCGCCGATATCCTGGGCCAGTTCGCGAACGGCGCGCTCGAGCGCGTCGAGACGGTTGTTCTGAAACGCGTCGGTGACGCTCGCCGCCTCCCCACGCGTGCCGACATCGCCGATGATCTGGCTTCCCGCGCTGACGCGCACGCGCTCGCGCGGCTCAGCCGGCACATTCAGGTTCCAGTCGGAACGATGGCGGGCAAGCAGTGTCCGGCTCGTGGTCTCGCGTTTCATGTCGAACAGCACCGCTAGGATGTCCTCGGTTGTCGTTGGCGAACGGCGTTGGTAGGCGCTTTCGGCGGCGAGCCGGAGCGTGTCGATCAGTTCCTGCGACGTAAACGGCTCGGCGCGCCCGTTGACCGGGCCGTCAGGGCGCTGCTCGGCGATGACGGCGGCACTCTCGCGCCTGAGGGTGGCGACGCGAATGCCATGACGCTCGAGCGTCAGCGCGGTCTCATCGATCAACGTCAGGGCGTGCACCAGATGCTCGAGACGCACCTCGCGCGCTCGATGGGCGACGGCGAGGTCGTAGGCGCGGTTGACCGCCGAAAGTACCGGCGGCGACACCCAGACGGTGGCGCCCGCGTCGCCAGCCCGACTCTCGGCGCTGTCCAGCGCACGCGCGAGCCAGCCGGGTTCAGCCTGAAAGGCGCCTTCGCGCCCGGATAGGCCGTGCGGAACCCTGAGCTCAAGATCGCCACCCCGGTACGCCATACTCACCATCAACGCTCTCGACCAGTCGTCCCGCCCGCGCGCTGCTTTCGCGGCCTGCGGACCCGCTCACGCTACTCCCGCCCGTTCCGCGGAGCCTTCCCCGGCAGAACGCCCGTCAACAGGCTGCAAAACAGTTGGCACACGTTTTGGACAACCTCTTGACTGTGGCACATTATCCCGTCGCGCGCAGTGTTGCGAGACCAACGCCGGGCAACGATATCAACGTGGTCAACGGGTTTTCCTGCCGCTCGTCGCCAGACGGCGCGGGCGGCCGATATGCAGTATCCGGGCCAATCGCAGGGTGCGGCGATCAGAACAGCGTCGTGCGCACCGGCGTCTGCAACTCGGCGCCCTCGTTACGCGGATTGTTGAGCCGCGTGCCGACCTCGATGATCTCCAGGAGATCCTCGGGCGCTGGCCGCAGCCAGTGGACGACCTCGCGCGGCTCACGCGTCTTGCAGTCGAGCCAAGCCTCGAACGCCTCCGGCGGCAGAATCGCGGGCATGCGGTCGTGAACCACACTCACCGCCCGGCTCGCCGGGACGGTGATGATCGCCATGCTGTCCATCTCGCTGCCGTCCGCCCCCATCCACTGCTCATAGAGTCCGGCGAACGCCATCGGACCGCCGGACCGGGGCCGCAACAGGTGAGGTCGCTTTGCGCCCGGCTTGCCGATCCATTCGTAGAAGCCGTCGGCCGGCACCAGGCACCGCTTGTGACGCAATGGGGCGCGGAACGACGGCTTCTGGGCGATGCCTTCCGCGCGTGCGTTGATGAGCGTCGAGAATGCGGCGGGATCCTTGACCCACGATGGGATCAGCCCCCAGCGCACCAGCGCCAGCTCGCGCCGGTTCGCCGCCGAGGTGCGGACGATGGCGACGGGTTGCGTCGGCGCGATGTTGTAGCGCGGCGGAAACGGCGCGGGCTCGTTCTCGTAGCCGAACACGCGGCGCACCGCTTCGTGTAGCGAGGTCAGGCTGTAGCGGGAGCACATGGTGGCCCCTTTCGAAGTCGGCGCAGCCGCAGCCGATGCCGGCGGGTCAGATCAACTCGTCCGTCTTGTCGTCGGTCTCGCCGAAGCGGCGCAGGGTCGCTGGTCTCGAGCCCTGATAGAGTTCCTCGATGGTCGACGCGATCTTCGCATTCTCGCGCTCGAACAGAGAGTTGCCGTCGAGGTCGCTCTCGACGATGAACGGCCCGAAGCGCGCGACGTCGAGCACCCAGATGCCCTGCGCCAGGCCGAGCTCCTTCACCCAATGGGCGGCGACCACCCGCTTGACGCCACGGCCGAGCAGCGCGCCGGTGCCGTAGCCGACCGTGGTCAGATAGATGGCATGTGCCGGCACGAAGGCGCGCCTGTATTCGGCGCTTGTCATTCCGCCTTTGCCGATGATGATGTTACAGCGCGACAGCTTGAACCAGCCTTCGAGCCACTTGGCGAAACGGAACGAGGCCGTGGCGGTGACCGCGCCCATGTTGTAGCTGCCGTCCGCTTCGATGGACGCGGCCGGCGAGCAGTGGAAGTTGGCAAAGCCCAACTCTTCCGGAGCAGCCGGCAAGCCGTGGTGGTCCTCGACCGCGCGCTTGTACACGCCCTCACGAGCCGTATAGACGCGCCCGGTCAGGTAGACGACGGTGCCCAGCTCGAGCTTGCGCAGGTCCTCGGTGGAGGCCGGCAGCTTGAGGTCGACTGTCTTGAGCTCGGCCATTGGTGCTACTCCGCCGCCTCGCGCACGTTACCTTCGGCCCATTCGACTCCGGAGCGGCGCATGTAGTCCGTGAACCATTCGGGGTCGGTGCGTTCGGTCACGCGTCCGTCGGCGTGGATACGGGCGACTGCGCGGCGCGAAGAGAGGCAGAACATGTGCACGCTCATCGGCATGCCGCCGGTATGGCAGTAGCCCGCCTCGATATGACAGTCGACGACCATGTTTGACCCCATGAAACCCATGGCGCCCATACCGGTCCGGTTGCCGAGCGCGTGCAACTCGTCCTCGAGAGCTGCGATCTTCGGGTCCGAGTGGCGCGAGCCGACAGTGCGCAGGCAGGCGGCCTGCTTGCCGAGCACCATGCAGGTATCCTTGTTGCCGCCGAGACCGATGCCGACGATGGCCGGCTGGCAGGCGAGCCCTCGCTTGCCAAACGAGACGAGGGTATCGAGGTAGAAGCGCTTGATGCCGTCGATGCCATCGCCGGGAAACAGCATGCGGTAGTCGGTACCGAACAAGCCGCCTTTGTGCACAGTCACGAGATCGATCCAGTCGCCGTCAGGATGGAAGGCATACTCGATCTCGGGCGCGAACATGCCGACGTTGTTGTCATGGTCCGTGCGCCAGAGCGGGTGGACGCGGTTCGGGCGCAGCGGCACGTCGTGCGTCGCCCGTGCCGTCGCGCGCCTGAGCGCTGCCTCGAGCGCGATCGGTCCGCCCTCGATGCGTGCCTCGTTGCCCATCTTCACGTACCAACGCGGGCAGCCGGTGTCGCCACACATCGGCCGTGCATCCTCTTTCGCGGCCTTGTAGTTATCGAGCATGGCGCGGATCACGAAGGCGGACAGCTCGCCCGTCTCGGTCGATGCGGCCTTCTCGAGGCCGGCGAGATAGTCGTCAGGAATCTCGATGGCGGCCTTGGCCATCAGGCGTTCGGCGGTCTTCAGGATGGTGGTGATGGGGATCATGGCGGGGTCCGCTTGCTGTCTCAGGCAGCCGCGTCGGGCCTGGGCTCGTCGAGAGGCAAGGCGTGCCGCTCGCATGGTGGGGCGATCGGCTCGGCGTCGCTTTCGATTGACTGGAACGTAGGCGCGATCGGCCGGTCCGTGAAGGGAGCACGCATCATTCGGCAGCCTTCGGCGCCTCGGCCAGCAGCGTCTCGCCAGGCTTGACGATGGTGAATGCGACCGGTTCGTCCGTCACCGCGAGACGACCGTCCCGCTGCGTCACCACCGTGTAGGCGGACGTCTCCAGCGGCCCCGCCTCCGGGAAGTCGGCGCGGAAGTGAGCGCCTCGGCTGTCCTCACGCCTAAGAGCGGCTTGCGCGACGACCGTCGACATCGCGATCAGGCTGTCGAGGTTCAGCCAATCGTGCCAGGTGAGATTGAAGCGGCGGTCACCGTCGGCGACGCCGCTCCGTTCGAGCGCCGCGCCGAGTTCGCCGAGCCGACCGAGAGCGCGCGTCAGCCCCGCATGATCGCGAATGATGCCGACGTCGGTCCACATCAGCTCGTGCAGCTCGTCCCGCAGCGTGTTGATGTCGCCGCCGCTGCGCAGGAACGGCCGCTCGGCGCGCTCGATCTCAGCCGCCACGCGCTCCATGTCCGGCTCGCGCCAGTGCGGATTTCGGGCGATGAAACCCGGCATCACGTCGCCGGCGATGCCGCCGAACACGGTCGAGTTGGCGACGCCGTTGCCGCCTAGACGGTTGGCACCGTGGATGCCGCCTGCGTCCTCTCCGGCGACATAGAGACCCGGGAGCGCGGTCGAGGTGTCGACGTTCACGACGACTCCCCCCATCAGGTAGTGCGCGGTCGGCACGACCTCGACAAGGCCGCCGGCGAGATCGAAGCCACAGTCGGCGCAGCGCTCGACCATACCCTTGAACTGCTTCCTGACCTTGTCCGGCCCGAGGTGGCCCATGGCGATGTAGAGCCCACCTTCCGGTGTGGTCCGCCCGGCGATCATCTCTGAGTACATGGCGCGGCTGACGATATCGCGCGTCGCCCGCTCTCCGCGCGGGTCGTAGTCGAACATGAAGCGCTTCTGCTGGCCGTTGAGCAGATACCCGCCCGCGCCGCGCAGCCCTTCCTCGATGATCGTGCCGGTCATGCGGGTATCGCGCCCGGCCAGCACGCCTGTCGGGTGGAACTGCACCATCTCCATATCGCGCAGCGGCAGCCCCGCCGCGAGGGCCATCGCGAGCCCGTCCATGCTCTTGTCGCCGGAAGGCGTGTGATACTTGTACATGGTCGGACCGCCGCCGGTGGCGAGCAGCACGGCCTTCGCCTCGAAAAGGCGGAAGGTGCCGCGGCGGATGTCGATCAGCAGCGCGCCGCAGATGCTGTCGCCCGCCTTGTCGGGCACGAGGGCGACCGCGCGGTGTTCTTCCAGGCGTTGGATAGGCCGTGCCCAGACCTGCTCCATCAGCCGGTTGATGATTTCGATGCCGGTGAGGTCGCCCTTGTGCACGGTGCGGTCGAACGTCTGGCCGGCGAAGGCCTTGCCGTGCAGGGTGCCGTCCGGATTGCGGTCGAAGAAGCAGCCGATCTCGTTCTCGAGCTCGGTGATGCGTTCGATCGCCTTGGAGACGAGTGTCCAGGCGAGTTCCTGGTTGGGCAGCCACTTGCCGCCCTCGATCGTGTCCATGAAATGGCGCTCGACCGAATCTCCCGGGTTCAGCGCGACATTGTAGCCACCCTGCACCATGCGCGTGCAGCCGGACTTGCCGACGAGCCCCTTGGTGGCGATCGTGATCGACAGATGCGGCGCCGCCTGATGGGCGTGCAGAGCCGCGAACAGGCCGGCGCCGCCCGAGCCGAGGATCAGCAGGTCGGTGCGCAGGCGCTCGATGTCGGCGATGGTGGCCATGGTGCCTCCGGGCTAGCGGAGCTGAATGAGTAGGAAGGCGACAGCGATCGTGACGGCGATGACCACCGCGCCCGACGCGAGCGCCTTCTGGTTGTCGCGCCAAGCGAGGTTCTCGATGGCCAGGAGGCGCACGCCGCCGGCCAGATGTACGGTGAGCAGCAGCACAAGGACAGCCTCGGCGAGCTTGACGAGTGGCTGCTCGGTCCAAGCGAGAAAGCCATCGAACTGCGCGGCCCCCTCGATGGCGAGGCCGAGGGCAAGGAAATGCAGCGGCAGGAACAGCGCGAGCAGCAGGCCCGAAATGCGGTGCACCATCGCCGCCCGCCACAATCGGTCGCGGCGATAGGCCGTCGCGCGGCGGGCTTCCGTCTTCAGCGTCATGCGAGGCTCCCCGGCGCGATGACGGCGAAGACAGCCCTGAGGCCGAGCGTGAACAGCAGGAAACCGGCGCCCCACATCACCGCACTGGCTGCGCGATCCGAGAGCCCGCCCCACTCCATGGCGATCGTCCTCAGCCCGATAGCGGCGTGCGCAGCGGCGAGCACGACGAACGCGCCATAGTAGACGGCCCAGCCGACGCTTCCCGTCGTCCGTCCGAGTATCTCGGTAGCGCTGACGCCCCTGCTGCTCGCGTAAAAGATGACAACGAGATGGCCCACGATCAGCGGCATCATCAGCAGCGCCGTTCCGCGCTGCACGAGGTAGAGGCGCATGTTCACGTCAATTCTCCGCGGATGAAGGCTTCGACCGTCAGCCGCTTCAAGCCGGCGATCGAGGCCGTCGGGTTCAGCGCCTGCGGACAGTGCTGCTCGCACGACTGATGCGTGTGGCAGGCGTGGCAGCCACCTTTGGCCGCGACCGCCGGGAGACGTGCCGCGTGCCCGCCGTCCCGCGCGTCGTTCGCGAGGGTCCATGCGCGGTTGAGCGCGGCCGGCCCGAGATAGTCGGCGTTCCAGCGCACGGTATCGCAAGCGGAAAAGCAGATGCCGCAGTTGATGCATTCGATGGCCGCGTTGGCGGCCGCACGCCGCGTTTCCAGCGGAGAGATCGTGGGGATCGGATCATGCCGGGTGGCGGTCGGCACGTGCACGCCCTTTGCCTCCTGCCACTTCTCGAAGAAGCGGCTCATGTCGGTGGCGAGGTCCTTGATCACCGGCAGGTTGGCTAGCGGCGCGATCTCCAGCCGGTCGTCCTCGACGACGTTGGACACGTGCGTCCGGCAGGTCCAGCGCGGCCGGCCGTTCACGGTCATGGCGCAAGAGCCGCAGACACCGACCCGGCAGGCGAAGCGGTAGGACAGGGTCGGGTCGATGCGCCGCTGCACGAATGTGACCACATCGAGCACGGTCTGACTCGCCTGGCGCGGCACGCGATAGGTGCGATAGCCGCCATCCTCGGAGCCGCGCCAGATCGCGACCTCGATGTCGGGGAACTTTACCGGATTGTCCGCCCGGGCATCTGCGAGCGTCATCGAACCGTCACCACCAGCCTGTGCACCATGTTGTTTCCGAACCCTGCATTGTCTAAGCGCTGCTCGAATGGCTGCGTCTCGCCGTTGGCATCGGTCGCCCGGCATGCCAGCTCCCGCGTGCCGGGCCGCGCGTCCCACGTCCAACGCCAGCCACGCCAAGCATAGGGGCTCTCGGGCGCTGCATCGAGCTTCGCGTCGTGCCACTGGCCGTCGACGCCCACCTCGACCCTTCTTATCGGTACGCCGGCACCCGACCAGGCGCGACCGAACAATTCCACAGACCCGGCATCGACCATGCGGGCGCGCGAGTAGAAGTCCGGTATGCCGGGCGGCACCATGAGCGACTTGACCCGCAGCGTGGTCGCCGGCACGCCCGGATCGGCCTCGTCCCTTTTGTAGATATAGGTCCGCACCTGCTGGTAGCCGTCGAACGGCCTGTCCCAGGCCTCGATGCGATCGAGCCACTTGACGCTCGCCATGCCGTACCAGCCGGGCACGACGAGACGCAGGGGAAAGCCATGCTGTGGCAACAATGGTTGGCCGTTCATGGCGTAGACCAGCATGACGTCGTCGGACAGGGCATGCAGAGGCTTCAGGCTGCGCCCGTAGTCGTGCTCCACGCCGGAATCGAACCCGCGGTCGGTGCCGTAGAACACGACGTCGACCACGTCTTCGCCGAGCCCCGCCTTCTCGAGAAGGTGGCGCAGCGGCGTGCCGGTCCATTCCGCCGTGCCGACCGCCTCGTGGTGCCAGGGCTGGCTCGGCCAGCGCGGCTCGACGGTGGCGCGCCCGTTGCCGGCGCATTCCAGCGTGACGCGCAGCGTCTTCGCCGGCCATGACTTGATTTCGTCCAGAGACACGCTGATCGGCCGCTGCACCCTGCCGCCGACCTTCACCGTCCAGTCCGCGGCGCTTGCCACGTAGGGTACGTCGAAATGGATGAGCAGGTAGTGCAGTCCGATCGGCGTCACGTCATGGCGCAGCATCTCCAGCAACGTGCCGGAGTTGCGGTTGGCGAGCCGCACTTCCTCGCGCTCGAAGGGACCCGGCGAATGATGGCGCTTCGGGGGCTCGGTGATGGGGTAGGCAGTGGCCGTCATCCTCGTCGTCCTCTCGTGTCGGCTGCTCTGTCGGCAGGCCGTTCGCCGCAAGCTAACAAACGCGGCGGCAGGCGCAACCACGCCGCGAGCAGATCGGCCACGCGGCGATGATGCACGCGCACTTTTTACAGGCCGTGATTCCCGTTATCATGCCGGAGAGGGCTGGCCGGTCCTCCGGCCCATTGATCGGCCGAGGCGACGGCCGAGGATGGCAAGGAGGCCAGCATGAGCGATTTCGTTGCCGGACAGGCAGGCGCGCCATGGTCGGAAGGCCGCTACGTCGGAGCGGCGACGGCTGTGGCCGCCTCGCTGCTCGCGCTCGCTGTCTGTTCACCCGCGGCGCTTGCGCAAGACAACATGAAAGTGTCCAATTTCTCGAAATCCGGCCATTGGTCCATCGTTTCGGTGCGTCGCGGCACCCAGTTCTCGCATTGCTCGGCAGGCGCCAAGTACAAGAGCGGCACCAGAGTAGGGATCGTGGCGCTGGCCAATGGCCAGTGGCGCCTCAGCTTCTACCATTCCGATTGGCCTGAACGGACGGGCCAGAAATTCCAGGCCCGCCTGCTCGTGGACAACCACGAAGTCCTGCGCACCACCGGACAGTTCAACCGGAAGAGCGCGCTCATCGACATCGGCACGTCGGCCGAGCGGATCCAGGCGCTGATGAACGGCCGGGTGATGTCGGTGGAGACGCCGTCGGGCAAATCCGCATTCCGTCTCGACGGCTCGCGCGCCGCGACCGGTGAGGTGGCGCGATGCTGGGCCGCTCACGCCCGCAACTCGGCCAGTGGAGGCGCCTTCGGATCTCCTCCCTCGCAGGGCGGAGCATTCGGCGCTCCCCCCCCATCGGGCGGCGCATTCGGCGGGGGCTCGACCAACCGGGGCGGCACCACCAAGCTGTCGCGCGCCGACACGATGGAACTGGTCACCCGCTACCTGGCCAAGTCGTCCGTGCCGTACGAAATCCTGCCGGCCGAAAAGAACGTGATGCGGCATTTTCCAGTCAACTGGCGCTACCGCTCGGGCGCGCTCGGCGGAATGATGGCGGTCCGCGGGATCACCATCTCCACGGACGACATGCTTGGCAAGCTGCTCGCCGAGCAGACCGGCTTCTGCAAGGGGTCCAGCAGCAGCCAGCGCGGTGGCACCTCGAACGGTGGATCGCTGTCGCGCGGCGCGAGCATCTGCGCGAACGGCAACAACATCCTGCGTACGGCCTTTTCGGTGTGGAAGACCTCCGACCTGATGATGATCGTCATCGAGGCCGGCCTGCAGGGCGGTGGCACTCCGGCCCCCGGTGCCCGTCCAGGCCCGTCGCGGCCGGCGCCGTCGGGCTCTCCGAAGCCGAACGAGATATAGGACGGCAACGGCGGCGGCCCTGCCCGTCGCGCTACGTTTGCAAATGGCGGTATATAAAGGGCGCGGCCGGAGCGTCATTCCGGCCTCAGCCCCGGGATACCGCCCATGCGCCTGCTGACTCTGCCGTTCGTGCCGCGCTACATCCTGCTGACCTTGGCGATTACGGGCACCGCGTCATCGATGGTGGCGATGGCGGTCATCCCGACGATCGCCCACTGGCTCGCAGGTCCCCTCGCCGTGTTCGGCTTCTTCGCAGCGCTCGGTCTGCGGGACCTGACCCAGACCCGGCACGCGATCCTGCGCAACTATCCGATCGCCGCTCACCTGAGGTTCATTCTCGAGAACATCCGTCCCGAGATGCGCCAGTATTTCTTCGAGGGCGAAAAGGATGGCACGCCATTTCCGCGCGACAAGCGGGCGATTGTCTACCAGCGTGCCAAGCGCGAACTCGACAAGCGCCCGTTCGGCACCCAGTACGACGTCTACGGCAACGACTACGAATGGCTGCACCACTCGGTGGCCCCGCGGCCGGTGGCGCGTGAGGGTTTTCGCGTCACCATCGGTAGCGCTGAGTGTGCACAGCCGTACTCGGCGTCGATCTTCAACATTTCCGCGATGAGCTTCGGCGCGCTTTCGGCCAATGCCGTGCGCGCACTGAACAAGGGGGCCAAGCTCGGCGGGTTCTTCCACGACACCGGCGAAGGCGGCGTGTCGCCCTATCACCGAGAGAATGGCGGTGACCTCGTCTGGGAGATCGGCTCGGGCTATTTCGGCTGTCGCAACCCAGACGGCTCTTTCTCGCCCGAGCGATTCGCCGAGACCGCGTCCGACCCGCAGATCAAGATGGTCGAGCTGAAGCTGAGCCAAGGCGCCAAACCCGGCCATGGCGGCGTGCTTCCGGCCGCGAAGGTGACGCCGGAGATCTCGCGCATCCGCGGCGTTCCGCTCGGCGAGGACTGCATATCGCCTGCCCGGCACGGCGCCTTCTCGACGCCGATCGAGTTGATGCAGATGATTGCCGAGATGCGGCGGCTGTCGGGCGGCAAGCCCGCCGGCTTCAAGCTCTGCATCGGCCATCCCTGGGAATTCATGGCGATGTGCAAGGCGATGCTCGAGACGGGCATAACGCCCGACTACATCGTCGTGGACGGCAAAGAGGGTGGCACCGGCGCGGCACCACTCGAGTTCATGGACCATCTTGGGATGCCGCTGCGCGACGGGCTCACCTTCGTGCACAACGCGCTTGTCGGCTGCAACCTGCGCAATCGCATCCGCCTCGGCGCATCCGGCAAGATCGTCACTGCTTTCGATATGGCGCGCGCCATGGCGCTCGGCGCCGACTGGTGCAACTCGGCGCGCGGTTTCATGTTCGCTGTCGGTTGCATCCAGGCACAGGCCTGCCACACCGGCCATTGCCCGACCGGCGTCACGTCTCAGGACGCCACCCGCCAGCGCGCTCTCGTTGTCTCCGACAAGTCCGCGCGCGTGGCCAGTTTCCACCGCGAGACCGTGCACGCGCTCGCCGAACTCGTCGCCGCCGCCGGCCTCGAGCATCCCTCCGCGATACGCCCGCACCATTTCATGCGCCGTGCGGCCCCCGATCGCGTCGCGAGCTTCGCCGACCTCTATGAGTTCCTGCGCCCCGGCCAACTGCTGTCGGATCCCGACAGCTCACCGCGTTTCAGCGAGCCGTGGCGCGTGTCGCAGGCCTCGACGTTCGAGCGGCTCGAGCCGCTCGGCCAGCAGAGCGCATCGTCACGCGCGGCGGAATAGCGTCGGAAATTAACCATCCGCTAACTTACGATGCATGCGCCTGTTCCTCACGGGACAGCGCCCGCCTCCCCGTTGGTTCAGAACTTGCCTCACGGACGGGCAAGGCGGTGCCACCACCGCTCCCGCTTCGAACCGGTCGTCTGGAACAGGCGACTAAGGACAAGCGTTCAGCGCCGGAGGAGGCCGTCATGCGTGTCAATACCTTCATCACCGCTACGTCGATCACTCGCGCCGCCGGGCTCACCGCCCTGTTTCTCGCCGGCACAGCGCCGGCCATCGCTGCCGACGATGTCCGCACGGTCGCGTTTGCGCGGAGCGGCAACTGGACGATCAGTGGCGTGCATGACGCCAAGGGTTTCAATCATTGTGCGGCCCGAGTCGGCTACAAGAACGGCATCAAGGTCGGTCTGCTGGGCTATTTCAACGGCAACTGGACGCTGCAGTTCTATCGCGACGACTGGGCAGAGCGGCCGGAGACGCCGTTCGATGTGCGCGTCGACGTCGACGGCCGGACGGTGCTGACGGGCAAGGGCAAGTGGTCGGGCCGGAGCGCGTTCGTCTACCTGGGCGCGTCGAGCGAGCGCCTTGCAGCGCTGATGAACGGCACACTGATGACGGTCGTCACCGGATCCGGCAGCACCCAGTTCCGCCTCGACGGTTCGGCTGCCGCCGTCAAGGTCGCCTCCCGCTGTCGCAGCCAGCAGATGGCGGCCAACCCGCGGTCGGAAACGCCATCGACGGCGAGCAATGGCGCGTTCGGCGCCCCGCCCGCCAGCAAGCCCACGCCGAGCGCTTTCGCACCCCCGGCTGCCACGCCGAAGCCCGAGAAGCTGTCTCGCGCCGACACCATCTCGTTCGCCAATGCCTACCTCGGCCGGCGCGGCCTCAAGGCCGACCTGATCGCCGAGACGGAAAACGTGATGAAGCACTTCCCGGTCAACTGGCGGATGCCGAACGGCATCGTTGGCGGTGCGATGGTGCTGCGCGGAACGCCGCTGACGCCGGCTGCCGCCGCCGACCGGTTGATCGCCGAGCAGGGCGAGCTGTGCAAGGGCACCGTCGCAGCGAAGAACCGCAGCAAGGCGGCCCTGCCGGACGGCGCCTCCGTCGAGCTGGCCAGCGCCCAATGCACGGCGCCGGGCGAGAGCTACTCCATCGTCTTCCAGGTGACGAGCCCGCAGGCCGGCCTGCTGGTCGTGATCGCCGAGCTCTCGACGCGCAAAACGAGGCCGATCGCCGGCGCGTCGGCCCCGGCCGCCGACGAACTCTGAGGGTTTCGGCTTCCAGAAGTGCCCCGGGTGCGGGAACGCGATCCCCCTCCCCTCCCCGCAGACCGGGACCGGCGACGCCGGCGGAGAGCCCCTCCGCCGGCGTTGTTACGTCTGTCGCGTGAGCGCCGCGCGGGGGGCTCGTGCGCACGAGCAGCGGCTTCCCGTCCGGCGGCGTCGTGATATGGAGGACGCCGAGGATCGGCCTTGGTCCCCCGAGGGGGTCGAGAACCGCCCCCGCCGTCGCCAACGGCGGCAACGAACCAGACCGGAGGAAACACACATGAAGCTCGTTCGCTTCGGCGCCCCGGGTGCCGAGAAGCCAGGCCTCGTCGATGGCCAGGGCAAGATCCGCGACCTTTCCCAGCACATCAAGGATATCGACGCCACCGCGCTGTCGCCGTCCGGCCTTTCGCGCATCAAGTCGCTCGACCCGACGAAGCTGCCAGAGGCTCCGGCCGGCGCGCGCCTCGGCGCTCCCGTCGCGCGGCCGCAAAGCTTCATCGCCGTCGGCCTCAACTACTCCGACCACGCCAAGGAGACAGGGGCGGCCATCCCGGCCGAGCCGATCCTCTTCAACAAGCTCGCCAACTGCATCGTCGGCCCCAACGACAATGTCATCCAGCCGCGCGGCTCGACCAAGCTCGACTGGGAGATCGAGATCGCCTTCGTGATCGGCACGCGGGCGCGCTATGTCGCCGAGAAGGACGCGCTGGCGCACATCGCCGGCTACGCCATCTGCAACGACGTCTCCGAGCGCTACTTTCAGATCGAGCGCGGCGGCCAGTGGATGAAGGGCAAGTGCTTCGAGACGTCCGGCCCGCTCGGCCCGTGGCTCGTCACCGGCGACGAGATCAAGGATCCGCAGAACCTCGACATGTGGCTCGACGTGAATGGCAAGCGCATGCAGACCGGCAACACCAAGACGATGATCTTCTCGATCGCGCACTGCCTCAGCTACATCTCGCAGTACATGGTGCTCGAGCCCGGCGACGTGGTGACGACGGGAACGCCGCCGGGCGTCGGCCTCGGCATGAAGCCGCCGGTGTTCCTCAAGGTCGGCGACACCATGCGCCTCCACATCCAGGGCCTCGGCGAGCAGATGCAGAAGGTCGTCGCCTGCGAGGCCTGATTCTGCAGTGGATGGCCAGCCGACGAGCCCCGGCGCGCCTACCGCGCCGGGTTTCATCGTTGCAGACCGCCTCAATACCCCCGCCGACGGTCCACCACATTCGCCAGCGCCCCGCCGGCCTGATGCGCCCTGATCTGCGCGACCACATAATCGCTGATCGCATCGGGATCGCTGTCGGCGGCGTTGTGTGGTGACACCGTCACCTTCGGATGGCGCCAGAACGGATGGCCCGCGGGCAGCGGCTCGACCTCGAACACGTCGAGCGTCGCAGCGACCAGCGTGCCGTCGTCGAGGCAGGCGAGGATGTCGCCTTCGTTCTGCAGGCCACCACGACCGGCATTGATGATGACAGGCCCGCCGAGACGGCCGTCGCGCGCGAGTTTCGAGAACAGCGGGCGTGCGAGGATGTGGCGCGTATCGGGGGTCAGCGGCAGCAGCACGACGAGGATGTCGGTCCGGGCAAGAAACGGGCCGAGACCGTCGTCGCCGGCGTAACACCGGATTCCAGGAATCTCGCGCGGCGAACGACTCCAGCCGGCGACGTCGAAGCCGAGACGCGCAAGCACCTCGGCGCTGTCGCGACCGATCTCGCCAAGCCCCATGACACCGACACGCAGGTCGCGCGCTGCCCACTGGTCCTTCGCCCACCATTCGCCGCGTGCCTGGGCAGCGTCGTGCTGGCGTTGCCGACGGTGATGCATCAGCACGTGCATGACGACATACTCGGTCATGCGACCGGTGAGATCCCCCGTCACCACGCGCACCAGCGGCACTTCCGTGGGCAGCGTCGGGTCGGCCATCAGCGCATCGACGCCCGCACCCAGATTGAAGATGACCTGGAGGCCGGGCAGCGCCTTCAAAAGCCCCTGCGGCGGCTTCCAGACGGCGGCGTAGCGGAAGCGGCCGGCGTCCGGCGGCGGTCCTTCCGCGGCGAAGCGCGTTGCCGGCCAGCTGACCAGCTCGACGCCGGGCAGCCGCTTCGAGAAGCGCTCGATCCAAGGTTCGATCGCCCAGTTGTCGCCGGCACCATTGATGGAGAGGAGGAGCATGTTCGATGTCGTGATTTGTTGCGTGGTGAGTGACGAGTGTTTCACCGTCCACTCTCGTCCCGTCAATTGGCCACCGCCGCTGCATGTCGCACTTCGAGGTCGAAGGCGGCGGCGAGCAGCGCCTTCGTGTAGTCCGTCTCCGGCGCGGTGAACACGCGCTCCGAGGAGCCTTCTTCGACCACTTTCCCGTTGCGCATCACGATCACATGGTTGGAGAGCGCGCGCACCACGCGCAGGTCGTGGCTGATGAACATGTAGGCGAGGTCGTGCCGGCGCTGCAACTCGCGCAGGAGGTCGACGATCTGTGCCTGCACGCTCATGTCGAGAGCGCTGGTCGGCTCGTCGAGCACCACGAACTTCGGCTCGAGCACCATGGCGCGGGCGATCGCGATGCGCTGGCGCTGACCGCCTGAGAACTCGTGCGGATAGCGATCCTGCGCTTCGGCCTCGAGCCCAACCTCCTCCAGCGCGCGGCCGACGCGCTGGCGACGCGCTTCGTAGTCGAGGTCGGGCGACTGGATGAGCAAGCCTTCCTCGATGATCTGGCCGACGGACAGGCGCGGCGACAACGATCCGTAGGGATCCTGGAACACGACCTGCATCTCTCGCCTGAGCGGACGCATGGTTCGGCTGTTGAAGCGCTCGATCCGCCGGCCAAGGAACACCACCGGTCCCTTGGATGCGATGAGGCGGAGAATGGCGAGGCCGAGCGTCGTCTTGCCCGAGCCGGACTCGCCGACGACGCCCAGCGTCTGGCCGGCGCGGACCTCGAGGGTCACGCCGTCGACCGCTTTGACGTGCCCTACCGTCTGGCGGAGCAGCCCCTGGCGGATCGGGAACCAGACCTTGAGATCGTCCGTCGCCACCACCACCGGCTTGGTTGCATCCTCGCGCGGCGGCGCGCCCTTCGGCTCGGCCGAGATCAGGTGGCGCGTGTAGGCGTGACGCGGCGAGGCGAACACCTGCTCGGTCATTCCTTCCTCGACCACCTCGCCGAGCTGCATGACGTAGACGCGGTCCGCCATCTTCCGCACGATGCCGAGATCGTGGGTGATCAGCAGCATCGACATGCCCATCTCGGCCTTCAGTTCGAGAAGAAGCTCGAGTATCTGCGCCTGAATGGTGACGTCGAGCGCCGTCGTCGGCTCGTCGGCGATCAGCAGGTCCGGCTCGTTGGCGAGCGCCATGGCGATCATCACGCGCTGGCGCTGACCGCCGGAGAGCTGATGGGGATAGGACGACAAGCGCTGCTCGGGATCGCGGATGCCGACGCGGGCGAGCAGTGCGAGCGTGCGCTCGCGCGCCGCTGCCGCGTCGAGCCCGCGATGGATGCGCAGCACCTCGCCGACCTGCTTCTCGATCGTGTGAAGCGGGTTGAGCGACGTCATCGGCTCCTGGAAGATCATCGAGATGCGTCGGCCGCGAATGCGGCGCATCTCGGGCTCGGCGAGCGCCAGCAGGTTGCGGCCCTCGAAGAAGATCTCGCCGGTCGGATGAGATGCCGCCGGATACGGCAGCAGCTTCAGGATCGAGAGCGCGGAGACCGTCTTGCCGGAGCCCGACTCGCCGACAAGCGCGACCGTCTCGCCGCGATTGATCGAGAAACTGACGCGCCGCACGGCGTGCGTCGTGCGCGATCCGGCGTGGAAGTCGACCGACAGGTGGCGGGCGCGGAGAAGCTGTTCGCGGGATCTCGTCATGGCGCCCTCGCTTACCTCAACGTCTTGCGCGGATCGAGCGCGTCGCGCACCGCCTCGCCGATGAATACGAGCAGCGACAGCAGGATGGCGATCGAGAAAAACGCCGACAGCCCGAGCCACGGCGCCTGCAGGTTGGACTTGCCCTGCTGAAGCAATTCGCCGAGCGACGGCGAGCCGGCCGGCAAACCGAGGCCGAGAAAGTCGAGGACGGTGAGCGAGGCGATCGCACCGGACAGGCGGAATGGCAGGTAGGTCAGCGTGGCCACCATGGCATTCGGCAACAGGTGCTTGAACATGATCTTCGCGTCGGACAGTCCGAGGGCCCTGGCCGCGCGCACGTACTCGAAATTGCGCCCGCGCAGGAACTCGGCGCGCACGACGCCGACGAAGCCGACCCAATTGAAAATGAGCAGGATGGCGAGCAGGGTCCAGAAGCCCGGCGCCAGCACCGCCGAGATGATGATCAGCACGTAGAGTTCCGGCACCGACGACCAGATCTCGAGGATGCGCTGCAGAAACAGATCGACACGGCCGCCGAAGTACCCCTGGATGGCACCGAGCGTGACACCGATGATCGCCGACAGCGTCGTCAGAATGAGACCGAACAGGATCGAGATGCGCAAGCCGTAGATCAGGCGGGCAACCACATCGCGACCCTGGTCGTCGGTGCCGAGCCAATTGCGGTTGCCCCAGGCCTGGTAGCGCTTGAGCTGGTCCGGCGGCGCCTCGCAGGCGGTCATGCGCGTCATCGAGGGCGGCGGGGCGGGAAAGCCGAGGCAGGCGCCGTCGCCGTGCCTGAGTCGCGGGTAGTCCTTGTTGATCGTGGCGTAGGAGTAGCGGATGAGCGGCCAGACCATCCAGCCGTGCTTGCCGATCTCGTCCTGGATGACGGGATCACGGTAGTCGGTGACCGCGAGGAAGCCACCGAACTTCTCTTCCGGATAGTCGACGAGGATCGGCACCAGAGTCTCGCCCTTGTAGCGCACGAGAAGCGGTCGGTCGTTGGCGACGAGTTCCGCGCCCATGCTGACGACGAAGAGCACGAGGAACAGCCACAGGCTCCAGTAGCCGCGCCGGTTCGACTTGAAGGCTTCCCAGCGCCGCCGATTGAGCGGCGTCGGAGTGAGGCGCTGGCGCATGCGTGCGAGGAGGCCGGGAACGAATCCGACCGGCGGGTCGACGACGCCTCGACCGAGTTCGGGCGATGAAGGGCTGCGCTGATCCATGGCGTCAGACCTCCCTGCTCTCGAAGTCGATGCGCGGGTCGACGAGCGTGTAGACGAAGTCCGAGACAATGTTGAGGACGAGACCTATCAGCGCCATGATGTAGAGGTTGGCGAACACCACGGGATAGTCGCGGTTGATGATGCTCTCGAAGCTCAGAAGCCCTAGGCCGTCGAGCGAGAAGATCGTCTCGATCAGCAGCGAGCCTGTGAAGAACGCGTGAATGAACGCCGCCGGGAAGCCGGCGATGATGAGCAGCATGGCGTTGCGGAACACGTGGCCATAGAGCACCTGACGCTCGTTGAGACCCTTCGCACGAGCTGTCAGCACGTATTGCTTGCGGATCTCGTCGAGGAACGAGTTCTTTGTCAGGAATGCCATGGTCGTGAACGCGCCGAGTGCGAGCGCGGTCAGCGGCAGCGTGAGGTGCCAGAAGTAATCCGCGACACACGCCGGCGACGTCGCGCATTGCAGCACCGAATAGCCGGAGAACTCCTCGGAGATCAGCCCGCGTGACGGGAACCACTGCACGAACGAGCCGCCAGCGAACAGCACCAGCAGCAGCACGCCGACGAGAAAGCCCGGCACCGCATAGCCGACCACCAGTGCCGCCGACGACCAGAGATCGAACGGCGAGCCGTCGCGTACGGCCTTTCTGATGCCGAGCGGGACGGCGATCAGATAGGTGACCAGGGTCATCCACAGACCGAGCGAGATCGAGACCGGCAACTTCTCCTTGATGAGCTGCAGCACGGGCGTGTCGCGATAATAGCTCTTGCCGAAGTTGAAGGTGAGATAGTTGCCCATCATCAGCAGGAACCTCTCGTGCGCCGGCTTGTCGAAACCGAACTGACGCTCGAGTTCCTTGATGAATTCCGGATCCAGCCCCTGCGCGCCCCGGTACTTGGAGGCGACCTCGCCACCGGACGTGCCGACCTGGCTGCGACCCGTTGCGCTGATGCCGTCGCCGCCACCGCCACCGATGCGGGCGGTCGCCGAGGTGTCGGTGCCGGTGATCTGCGCGATCATGCGCTCGACTGGCCCGCCGGGAGCGAACTGGATGATCGCGAAACTGATCAGCATGATGCCGAGCAGCGTCGGGAATACCAGCAGTATGCGCTTCAGAAGATAGGCGGCCATCGGTCCTCGCTGAGCGCGGGGTTGCAGGGCAAGTCGGCGGTCAACCCGCCACGGCTATCGCTGGAGCTTGGCGGCTTTCGCGGCGTCGACCCACCAGGTGTCGATGACGCCGCGATCATAGGCGGGCTTGATCGCCGGACGCGAGAACTTGTTCCAGTAGACGATCTGGTGGGACGCCTTGAACCAGTGCGGCACCCAGTAGTGTCCGGCGCGCAGCACCCGATCGATCGCGCGCGTCGCGGTGACCAGCTCGGCGCGCGAGCGGGCGGCCATCACCTTCTCGATCAGCGCATCGATCGCCTTGCTCTTGATGCCGGCGAGGTTTGCCGAGCCCTCAGCATCCGCCGCCTCGCTCGACCAGAAGTTCCTCAGTTCTATGCCGGGCGTCAGGCTCATGACGAAGCGCTGGATCTTGATGTCGTAGTCGAACGATTTGGAGCGGCGCTCGTACTGGGCGGCATCGACGCGCCGGATCGTCGGTGCGATACCGAGCGCGGTCAGATTGCGCACGTAGGGTCCGAGCAGACGCTCGCTCGTCACATCAGAGATCAGGAACTCGATGGCGAGCTGCTCGCCACGGGCGTCGACTCGCTTCCCGTTGCGCAACGTCCAGCCGGCGGCATTGAGCAGCCGGTTGGCCTCGCCGAGCAGGCGGCGGTCACGCCCTGATCCGTCCGAAACCGGCGGAACGTAAGCCTCACCGAAGACCTCCGTCGCCAGCTCGCTTTCGAAGGGCTTGAGGAGCGCGATCTCCTCTGGCGACGGCTTGCCGCTCGCCTTCAGATCGGAGTTCTCGAAGAAACTCACCGAGCGCTTGTAGAGGCCGTAGAACAGGTTCTTGTTGGTGAACTCGAAGTCGAACGCGAAGTCGAGCGCCTTGCGTACGCGGACGTCCTGGAATTTCGCGCGCCGCGTATTGATGAAGAACCCCTGCGCGCCCGACGGGCTCTTGTCGGGCAGCGTCAATTTTACGAGCCGCCCATCCTTGACCGCCGGAATGTCGTAGGCGGTCGCCCAGTCCCGCGAGGTGAATTCCTCGCGAAGGTCGTAGTTGCCGGCCTTGAGGCCCTCGAGCTCGGCGGTGCGATCACGATAGTACTCGTAGCGGAGTTCGTCGAAGTTGTACCGCCCCACGTTCACCGGCAGGTCTTTGGCCCAATAATCGGTGCGGCGCTGATAGGTGACGAATGTCCCCTGCTTGAAGTCGCCGATGCGGTAAGGGCCGGAGCCGAGCGGCGGTTCGAGCGTCGTCAGCGTGAAATCATGCGTCGCGTAATAAGCCTTCGAGAGGATCGGCAGGCCGGCAACCAGCATCGGCAGGTCACGCAGCAGGTCGCCCGAGAACGTGAACCGGACGGTCGCCGGATCCACGGCCTCGGCACCGGCGACGTCGCGCAGCTGGATGCGGATCGACGGGTGGCCCTTGGTCTTCAGCGTCTCGAGGGAGAACACGACATCCGCGGCGGTCAGCGGCGATCCGTCGGCGAACTTCGCTTCAGGCCGCAAGCTGAACGTGACCGAGCGGCCGTCCGGTGCGACATCCGCGTCCCTGGCGACGAGGCCGTACATGGCGTCCGGCTCGTCGGCCGCGCGCGTCATCAGCGAATCGAACAGCAGGCCGAGCCCCTGGGCGGCGTCACCCTTCAGGATGAAGCCGTTGAAGCTGTCGAAGGTGGTTCGGCCGGCCGAGCCGATGAGCGCCATCCGCCCGCCCTTCGGCGCATCGGGGTTGACGTACTCGAAATGCTTGAAGTCGGCCGGGTACTTCAATTCGCCGAAGGCCGAGAGGCCGTGGCGCGGTGCGGCAGATGCCGGGCCTTGCACGAGCGCCAGGGCGAGGGCGGCAGCGGCGCCGAGGAATGCGCGCTTCATCGGTGTTGTCATGATCTGTCGCGGTCTCACTCGTTGGCTCTGCGTCGTTCGGTAATACCTGCTCATCAGCCTTCAGCCGCCGGCTCTGCGCCCGTTCGTGCGGCCCGCAGCCCTCGCCAGTGCCTCGGCCCGTGTCGCATCCTCCCACCAGACGCGTGTGAAGGCGGCATCCAGCGACGGCATGCGCGCCGGCCGGCCGAAGCGGTCCCACCAGGCGATCCACTGCTCGGGCGAATACCACATCGGCACCATGTAGTGACCCCACAGCAGCACGCGGTCGAGCGCGCGGGTGGCAGCAACCAACTCGGCACGGTCCCGCGCGAATATCAGCGCCTCGATCAGCCGGTCGATCGCCGGGTTGGCGATGCCGGCGCGGTTCTTCGATCCGATGCGGCCGGCCGCCTGTGAGCCGAAAAATTCGCGCTGCTCGTTGCCGGGCGAGATCGACTGGGCAACCTGCTCGAACACGAGATCGAAATCGAACCGGTCGGTGCGCCGCTTGTATTGCGAGGCATCGACCGTGCGCACGGAAATCCGCATGCCGAGCCGTTCGAGCGGCTCCTTGATAGCGAGCGCGATGCGCTCCATCGCCGGCGCCGACAGCAGTATTTCCGCCGTGAACGGTCGGCCGCCCTGATCGACGAGGCGTCCGTCTCGGATCATCCAGCCGGCGTCGGCCAGCAGCCGATGCGCCTTTCGCAGGTTTTCGCGGTGCGCGCCGACCGTGCCGGCGACCGGGTTTTTCCATTCCGTCGTGAAGGCCTCCGCCGGCACACCTTCTCCGGCCGCGCGCAGCAGCTCGAGTTCGCGGCCCTGCGGCACACCGGTCGCCCGGAGTTCGGAGTTCTCGAAATAGCTGCCGAGACGCTCGTAGAGGCCGAAGAACAGGTTACGCCGCGCCGTCTCGAAGTCGAACGCCAGATTGAACGCCTCGCGCACGCGGCGGTCCTGGAACTGCTTGCGGCGCAGGTTGAAGGCCAGTCCGAGCATCGGGGCGACGCGGTCGACCTTGAGGCGATCACGCCTGATCAGGCCAGCCCGCACCGGCGGCACATCATAGGCCGTCGACCACTCCTTGGCCGAGCCTTCGCGCCAGAAGTCGATGGTGCCGGCCTTGAACGCCTGGAAGCCGGCGATGCGCTCGCGGAAGCTCTCGACCACGATCTCGTCGAAGTTCCATTGGCCCTGCGTCAGCGGCAGGTCTTTGGCCCACCAGTCGGGAATCCGCCGGAACGTGACGGAGCGGCCCGGATCGATGCGGCCGAAGCGGTAGGGCCCCGCACCGACCGGCGGTTCGAGCGTCGTCTCCGAGAGATTGCGCTTGCGGCCCTGCGCGTCGGTGCCCTCCCAGTAGTGCTTCGGCAGCACCGTCAGTTCGCCGACGATGAACGGCAGCTCGCGATTGCCAGTCTTGTCGAAGGTGAAGCGCACCTCGTGAGGCCCGAGCTTCTCGGCCTTGACGACGTTCTTGTAGTAGAAGGCATAGAGCGGATGCGCCTTCTTGACTGCCTCCATGGACCACATGACGTCCTCGGGCGTGATCGGGCGGCCATCGGAGAAGCGTGCTTCGGGACGCAGCCCGAAGGTCACCGCGCCGTAGTCCGCTGGATGTGACACCCACGCGCAGATCAGACAGTAGGCGGTTGCCGGCTCGTCGCGGCTGTCCTCCATCAGTGGCGCCGAGATGAGCGGAACGCCGATCGACGTCACTCCCTTGGCCGTGAACTCGTTGAGGTTGTCGAAGGCGCCCTCGTCGTAGAGGCGGGCGCGGCCACCCTTCGGGGCGGCAGGGTTGACCCAGTCGAAGTGGGCGAACCCCGGAGGATAGGCCGGCCGGCCGACGAGCGACAGGCCATGGTGCCGCGTCTCTGCCGGCGGGGTCGCTGATGCTTCTCCCGAAACGACGCACACGGCGGCCACGAGCCCGGCCTGGATAGCGCGGAAGGCGTGCTCAAGCATCGGCCGACGCCCAGGGCACCACACGGCGGGGCGCCGACCGCACAAGGTCTCCAAGATTTCTCCCGATCATGCGCGAAGGCTAATATGCCAAGGCCCCGCCAACAACGTGGCGGGGCCCTTCTGACGTGAATTTAATGTGTCCCGGCGATCGCCACTCGCTTGACCACCTCAGTTCGGCAGCGGCACCGGATTGTCGGAGAGCGTGCGCAGGTAAGCGAGGATGTCGGCGAGTTCGGCATTATCGGGAACTCCCGCGAATGCCATCTTCGTACCCGGCACATAGCCCTTCGGGTTGTGGATGAAGAGCGCCAGTTCCTCATAGCCCCACTTGCCGGCCTTTTCTTTCATCGCGCCCGAATAGTTGAAGCCCGCGTGGTGCCCCTTGTCGGCGCCCACCACGCCCCACAGGTTGGGACCGGTGCCGTTCTTGCCGCCCTTGGTCGGCGTGTGGCAGGTCTGGCACTTCCTGAAGGCCGCCTTGCCGGCATCAGCCGAGGCCTTGGCCAGCAATGGCTTGACGGCCGCGAAGTCGAAGGCCTTCGGCGCCGCCGCTCCGGAACCGTGCGCAGCGGTGTTCGTCGAGACCGGCAGCACGTAGCCGGGCTTGGCGTGCGCGTCATGGCCGCCGAGGCTGAGGTCGAGCATCGTGCGACCGCCGAAAGCGAGCAGCAGTGCCGCCAGCACGGCGCCGGCAATCTTGTTGAATTCGAAGCTGTCCATCGACGCTGCCCCTCGTCTCGCCGCCACTCCCGTTCCGCCATCGGCCCATCGCGGCCGGCGCGCTTCGCGTCGGCGAAGCGGCGGGAACCTGGAACCTCCCCCTCTTGCAACCGCTCTTTCGCCTGGTCTAGAGCGACAGGGCGAGACGAATTGTCACCGGGCCGCCCGGCTTGCGTATCGTCATTGCGCTGCTGCGAGCCCGGTTGCGCGTGATGCAACCTTGCCGTGTGCTGACCCCGAGAGAACCACGCCCGATGTCCCCCACCCTGATCGTCATTCCCGCCCGCCTCGCCTCCACCCGCCTGCCCGACAAGCCGCTCGCCGACATCGCCGGCAAGCCGATGATCGTCCACGTCTGGGATCGGGCCATGGCAGCGGAGGCCGGCCGCGTGATCGTCGCCACCGACAGTCCGGATATCGCGCACGTGGTCCGCAAGGCCGGCGGAGAGGCGATCATGACGCGCGCCGACCACGTCTCCGGCTCCGATCGCGCGTTCGAGGCCGTCTCCAAGGTCGATCCCGATCTCGATGCCGACGTCGTCGTGAACCTCCAGGGCGACCTGCCGACTCTCGACCCGAAACTGATCAAGGCCTGCATCGGCCCGCTCGACGAGCGTGACGTCGATATCGCGACGCTCGCCGCCGTCATTCGCGAGGAGGACGAGCGCACCGCGCCTCAGGTCGTCAAGCTGGTCGGCTCGTCGGTTGCCAGCGGCCGGGAGGACAGGCTCAGGGCGCTCTATTTCACGCGCGCCACGGCACCCTTCGGCGAAGGCCCGCTCTATCATCACATCGGCATTTATGCCTACCGCCGGACGGCGCTGGAGCGCTTCGTGAACCTGAAGCCGTCTCCCCTCGAGTTGCGCGAGAAACTCGAACAGCTGCGCGCGCTCGAGAACGGCATGCGCATCGACGCGGCCGTCGTTGACACCGTTCCGCTCGGTGTCGATACTCCCGCCGATCTCGAGCGCGCCCGCAAGCTGCTGGCCGGCTGAGCGGCCGCCCGGCGCGCACGCGTCTCCCGCATCCAGCATGACCGACCGTGCACCGCCATCGGGCGGGCAGCGCGCCGACCGATCACGGAGAGCCCGATGGCCAGTGCCCGCAGCAAGCGTCCCCAGTCCGCGCCGCGCCGCAAAGCGCCGAACGGCGCAGCCATCGCCTACCAGGGCGAGGCTGGCGCCAACTCCCACGTCGCCTGCAACGAGATGTTTGCGGACCTCGCCCCTCTCCCCTGCCCGACGTTCGAGGATGCACTCGCCGCCGTGAAGTCGGGCGAGGCGAAGCTGGCGATGATCCCGATCGAGAACACGCTTGCCGGCCGGGTCGCCGATGTCCACCACCTGCTGCCGAACGCCGGGCTCTACATCATTGGCGAATACTTCCTGCCGATCCGCTTCCAGCTGATGGCGCTGCCCGGCTCGACAATCGACACGATCACCGACATCTACAGCCACGTCCACGCGCTCGGGCAGTGCCGCAAGATCATCCGCAAGCTTGGCGCGAGGGCGCACGTCGCCGGCGACACGGCCGGCTCGGCACGTCAGGTGGCCGAGTGGGGCGATGCGACGAAGGCCGCACTTGCGCCCCGCCTCGCCGCATCGATCTACGGTCTCGACATTCTCGCCGAGGACGTCGAGGACGCCGCCCACAACACCACCCGCTTCGTGGTGCTGTCGGGCGAGGAGATCGTGCCCGACCGCGAGCCGGGCGTGCTCTACATCACCACCTTCGTGTTCCGCGTTCGCAACGTGCCGGCGGCGCTCTACAAGGCGATGGGAGGATTCGCGACCAACGGCGTCAACATGACCAAGCTTGAGAGCTACCAGCTCGAAGGCCAGTTCACCGCCACCATGTTCTACGCCGACATCGAGGGCCATCCGGAAGACCGCAACGTTCAGCTCGCCATGGAGGAGCTCGGCTTCTTCTCGAGCGAGCTCAAGGTGCTCGGCACGTATCCGGCGAGCCCGTTCCGTGCCGAGGTTGCGAGGCGCGGCAATGGTCATTGACGACTGCGCCGCCGTGACGCGCGACCGCATCGTCACGCGAGCGCGTTGAAGCGGCGCAGTTCCTGGACGCGCTCAAGGGCACGCACGAGCGCCTTGCGCGCCGTCTTGAGGCGGACCAGGTCGGCCCGCGGCCTCGCCTCTTCGATCATCCGCGACAGCACGCGATCGCTCGCCTGAAGCTCGTCGGCGACATCCCGCCCGATGACCTCGACCATCTCCTTGCGCAAAGTGTCGGGGACCGCCCCGACGTTCGCATCCTGCGTACTCATGGACCAACCACCCCGGCCGCCTCCAGCGCAAGACTTATCCCATGTCGCGCGAAATCCGTCGCTGGTTAACGCAGGAAAAGCATGACCCGCCATTGCGCCGGACCGCCCAGTCCGAAGTGATCGGGAAAGAGCCTGCAAACATATGGCGTCCGCGTCGCGACGCACACGCCACCCCCGGCCGCCTCGCGACGCCGGGCTTTGCGATGAGCTGACAGGGGGCGGAACGGCCGCGCCTCTCATATTCTAGTTTGGATACGGCGCCAGCCGCTCCGCACATAGAGCTTGCGGTCGTCCCCGGCACCCGGATCCAGTGCTCTCGCGAGCACCATCACCAGGGAGCATGTCCACCGACGCGCCAGTATCCGTGACGCGACGTCGGCAGTGCGTCCCGTGCCCGGCAGTCCTCCGAAGAGGTCCGCGAAGCAAGAGCGTTGCGCGCCATGCCCGGCGCTGCTGCCGCCCGGTCGCCGCCCCTTCAGCTGATGGAAGAGGCCCGCAGCCTGATCCACCCCCCCGTAGGCACCAGCTCGGAGCACGGCCCTGTCGTCGGGATGGTTTGAGGAGAAGAATGGCACTGGGCGCGAGGGCGGGAAACAATTCTCCGGATACGGTAAACTCGCCGCGCCGCCTCACCCCACCGCTGCCCTCACCGCCGCCGCCACGTCCGCCGCCAGATCCTCGTACGCCTCGAGCCCGACCGACAGCCTGCACGAGCCCCTCGCTGATGCCGAGTTCCACGCGCGCCTCGGGCTTCAGCCGCTGGTGCGTGGTCGTTGCCGGATGCGTGATCAGGCTCTTGGCGTCGCCGAGGTTGTTCGACAGCTTGATCAGCCTGAGCGCATTGAGGAAGCGGAACGCCGCCTTGCCACCGGCGATCTCGAAGGCGATCATCTGGCCACCGCCCGTCTTCATCTGCGCCTTCGCGATCGCCGCCTGCGGGTGGTCGGCGCGGCCCGGATACAGACCTTCGTCACGCGCCCAAGCCTGCCAGATGGTCAGCGAGCCGTGCCGCCGTCGCGCACTGCGCATTGACCCTAGAGCCAGCGTCTCCAGCCCCTTCAGCATCACCCACGCGTTGAACGGGCTCATCGAAGGGCCGGTGTGCTTCAGGTAGTTGTGCAGGTGGTCCTATGAAGGACTTCGAGCCGAGCACCACGCCGCCGAGGCAGCGGCCCTGGCCGTCGACGTGCTTGGTAGTCGAATAGACGACCACGTCGGCGCCGAGTTCGAGTGGCTTCTGCAGCATCGGCGTCGCGAACACGTTGTCGACCACGACGATGGCGCCGACCTTGTGGGCGAGCTTCGCCACCGCCGCCACGTCGACCAGCGCCAGCGTCGGGTTGGTCGGGCTCTCGAAGAACACAGCCTTCGTGCCCGGCCTGATCGCCGCTCCCACTCCGACAGCTTCGTGCCGTCCGATCAGCTCCGACGTCATCCCAGCGTGGGCAGAGATCTTCCACCACGTAGCGACACGAGCCGAACAGGGCGCGCGCCCGCCACCACGTGGTCGCCCGCCTTGAGGAAGCACAGCAGCGACGACGCCACCGCCGCCATGCCGGTCGCCGTTGCGCGGGCAGCCCCAGCCCCCTCGAGCAGCCGCATGCGCTCCTCGAACATGGCGACCGTCGGATTGGCGTAGCGCGAGTAGATGAACCCGCCGGCTTCGCTCTTGAAGCGTTCTTCCGCCTCTTCGCGCTCTGGTAGACGTAGCCCTGCGTCAGGAACAGCGCCTCCGAGGTCTCGGCGAACTGCGAGCGCAGCGTCCCGCCGTGCACCATGCCGTGTCTCGGGCGACCAGGTGGCGGGATCTTCTGGATCGAACGGGGCATCAGCGGACATGCGTCTCTCTCCTGTCGCGGTCGTCGCGTCGTCCGGGAGAGAGCGGCGGGCACGAAAAACCCGGTCCGAGTTCACCCGGCACGAGAGCCGGGCGCCTCGCCAACCGGGTGGCATCCGCGCACGGCCTTTTAGCGAGTTGTTTACGTGGCTGCAAGCCGGCCGGCCAAATCACCACGAATGGTCGGGGAAATACCTGTCTCCGTGCCTTGGCGTCAAGCGGCGAATGGGCCAGGCGGTCGCCATGACGAGCCACGCTCACGCCGCGCCCCGTGTCGCCACCGCCCCCGCCGCTTCGGGCGGCATCCTGCCCGCGCAGGCGATCCGCGCGATCGGGACCGGCGCCATCGCGCCCGACCTGCCGGTCGAGGCGGGCCAGGTGCAGCGGCCAGCCCTCGATCTCAGGCTCGGTGCCGTCGCCCATCGGGTCCGCGCCAGCTTTCTTGCCGAACCGGGCCAGACGATCGCCGACAAGCTCACGGAGCTGTCGCTGCACACCATAGACCTGACCCAGGGTGCAGTGCTGGAGACGGGTTGCGTCTACGTGGTGCCGTTGATCGAAAGCCTCGCGCTGCCCGCCGACATCGCCGCCGCCGCCAACCCGAAGAGTTCGACCGGCCGCATCGACGTGTTCACCCGCGTCACTGCCGACGGCGTCACCTCGTTCGACACGGTTCCCGCCGGCTATCACGGCCCGCCTCTACGCCGAGATCTGCCCGCAGACGTTCCCGATAGTCGTGCGGCGTGGCTCCAAGCTCCCGCAGCTGCGGTTGCGTCGCGGCGATCCGCGCGAGAACGACGCGGCGCTTCTCGCCCTGCATCAGGCGAGCCCGCTGGTCAGCGGCGGCGTCGAGGACATCGAGGGCGGGATCGCCCTGTCGGTGGAACTCGCAGCTCCGATCGGCGGCCTGGTCGGCTATCGCGCCAAGCGCAACACCGGCGTCGTCGACGTCGATCAGCCCGGCGCCTGCGCCATCGAGGATCTGGGAGCCGATCGCGGCCTCGAGCGCGAAGCGCCGCCTGATCCTCGATCCCGACCAGTTCTACATCCTGGCCTCCAAGGAAGCCGTCCACCATCCGCCGACGCACGCCTCGAGATGATGCCGTTCAATCCGCTGGTCGGCGAGTTCGGTCCACTACGCGGGCTTCATGGACCCCGGTTTCGGCCATGCGGAAGCCGGCGGCTCCGGCGCACGCGTCGTGCTCGAGGTACGGTCGCACACCGTTCCGTTCATCCTCGAGGACGGCCAGATCATCGGCCGCCTCGTCTACGAACGGATGCTCGAGCGCCCCGACAGCCTTTACGGCGAAGGCCTCGGCTCCATTACCAGGGCCAGGGGCTCAGCTGTCGAAGCACTTCAGGTAGAACGGCAGCCGGATCAAGCCTGCGCCGTGGCCCCGCGCACCCGCGCCGGCCGCGGACGCAACTTGCGCCGCGCCCAGATCCAGATGCCCGTCGCCAGCAAACCGAACGCCGCGAGCGCGGTGACGAGGTTCATCAGCGCCGACCAGACGCCGGCGAAGTTGCCCTCGTGCAGCAGCCGCGGCCAGTTGCGCGGACATCGCGCGTACCGTCGCGGTGACGGCGTAGACCCGATACTCGCCGCCTTCGACGAGCGCGCCAGCATGCGGTCGCCGCGCGGCCTGAGCCATACGAGACCCGCGAGATCGTGTTTCGCACCGACGATGCGCACGGCTTCGGCAAGCTTCAAAGGCTCCGCGGCTGCGCCTGCTGGCGCCCTCCGCCACCCGACCCGCCCGATGCCGCGAAGTTGATCCCCTGCGCCAGGAAGACGCCCGTCAACGGCGACAGCACCAGCAGCGGCAGCAACCCCCACGCCATGCCCTTGTGCCAGCCCGAGACCGTATTGGCGAAGCGCGGCCAGCCCATCAGCACGCCGAGCAGCGCGAGCACCAGCATGGCGTAGGTCGACCACAGTACCAGCCAGCCGAGATCCATCAGCAGCGTCTCGTGCAGCCGCCGCGCGGTGACGAACAGCGAGGCGAGGCTGGACGGCCCCGCCCGCAATTCGCCGGTCGCCACGTCGACCACCTTCGCCGATCCGCGCCCGCCGAGCGAGATCGTGCCGTCGTAGCTGCGATGTGCGACAGCGCGCTGGCGCCCTTGCGGATCATGCCTTGCGATCAGCGCCTCGAGCCGGTCGGCGGTCAGGGCGCCCGGTTTGATGGCCGAAGTCACCACCGCCGGCTCGACCGAGAGCACGATCGCCGTGCCCAGGATCACGACCAGCGGCAACGCGAATGCCAGCGCCAGCCAGCGGTGCAGTCTCAGCAGCCAGATTTTCATGTCGTCGATTCCCCGTTGCGACCGTCCGGTATCCTGACGCGCCTGCGAGACGGAGAACGCGCGACCGGAAGCCGTTCCGTCGTCACACCTTCGTGAGCCGATGCCGCGGGCGATTGCCCTCGGCGGCTGCCACGGCCTGTGAGCGCCGCGGCGGGGACAACGGTTTGACGCGGCGGCGGAATGCTCTAAAGGCTTGCCCGAGCAAAGCCCGCCACGATGACCGGAACCCAGCCATGCCGAATCGTCCGCCCGCCGAATGCCGCGACATGAGCGAGGTCCGCGCCGAGATCGACCGTCTCGACACCGCTCTCGTCGACCTCATCGCTGAGCGCTTCGGCTATGTCGAGCGCGCCTGGCAGATCAAGCTCGGCGAGAAGGCCGCCGCCAACGTGCCGTGGCGCAATCAGCAGGTCATCGACCGCGTGCGTGCCCGTGCCGAGGCGCGCGGCCTGCCGCCCGACATCTGCGAGGCGCTGTGGCGTCAGATGATCGGCTGGTTCATCCAGTACGAGGAAGAGAAGCTGAAGGACAAACTGGCCGGCGACGGCAAGTCGGGCGGCTGAGCCCGCCATGATGCCGGCCCTCGTCCTGCTCGAGATCTCGAAGCTTTCGCCGCCCGTGCCCGAGGGCGACGTGCCGCTGCTGACTGTGCTGGCGTTCGCAGCCCTCAACCCGGCGGTGATCGCCGTGTCGTTCCTGATGGGCCGCCGCGCCGACCAGCCGGCGAAGGTGATCATCGCGGCTTTCGCCGGCGCCGTCGCCGGCGTCGCGCTCGTCTGGCTTGCGGCCGAGCTTCGCATCGGCCTCGCCCCCTCCGCCGGCCGCGCCGCCGCCGGCATCTTCGTCCTCTCGCTGCTGTTCGGGCTCGGCTGGGCGTCGCTCGGCTATCGCCTCCGCCACGGCGGTTGAACCGGCCAGATCAGGCTGTCCGCCCGAGAACCAGCGACGCCCCCGCCGCGCACGACAGCACCAGCACGATCGCCGGCCCGCCCGGCAGGTCGAGCGTCAGCGAGAGCGCCAGCCCAGCCAACACGCCCGCCGCCGCGATCGCCGCGGCGAGCGCCACCATGCGTTCCGGCGTCGCCGCGAACGGCCGGGCGGCGACGGCCGGCATGACGAGGAACGCCATCGCCAGCAGGATGCCGACGATCTTGATCGCCGCCGCGATCGCCACTGCCAGCAGCACCACGAACACGGCTTCGACGCGGTCGGCCGGCGCGCCCTCGGCCGCGGCGAGTTCGTCGTGCACGGCCACCGCGAGCAGCGGCCGCCAGACGAGCGCCGTGACGACGAGAATGAGCACACCGCCGGCGGCTACGGCCACGAGATCGCCCGGCGCGACGGCCAGGATGTCGCCGACCAGGAAGCCCATCAGATCGACCGACGGTCCACGCGTGAGGGCGATCAGCGACAGGCCGAGCGCGAGAGAGCCGTGAGCGGCAACGCCGAGAACCGCATCACGTCCGACCAGCTTCTGGCGCGTCAACAGCAGCACGACGAGAGCAACGAGAGCGGCGGATGCAATCGCGCCGAGCGTCAGGTCGACACGGAGCATGACGGCGAGCGCGATGCCGATCAGGCTGGCGTGGGCCACCGTCTCGCCGAAGTACGCCATGCGGTTCCAGACCACGAGACAGCCGAGCGGTGCCGCGACGACGGCGAGCATCAGGCCGGCGGCGAGCGCGCGGACGAGGAAGGGGTCCATGCGGTCTCTCTCAGGAGTCGTGCGGCCTGGCTCGGCCGGCAGGGCCGTCGGCGTCGTCGTGGTGATGATGATGATGATGCTGAGGGGCGTTGCCAGGACCGGATTCCCGGTGCTCGCAACCGTCGTGGCGGTGGTCGTGGTGGTGGCTGTAGATGGCGACGGCCCGCGCTCCTTCCTCGCCGAACAGCGCCCGGTAGGCGGGGTCGTGGGCGACGGCCGACGGCTTGCCAGAACAGCAGATGTGGCCATTGATGCAGAGCACGCGATCCGACTTGGCCATGACGACGTGCAGGTCGTGGCTGACCATCAGCACGGCGAGTCCGCGAGCACCGCGCAAGCGCTCGATCAGCGCATAGAGCGCGACCTCGCCGACGTAATCGACGCCGGTCGCCGGCTCGTCGAGCACGATCAACTGAGGCTCGCGCAGCAGCGCGCGGGCGAGCGCGACGCGCTGCAGTTCGCCGCCCGAGAGCGCGTGGATCTGGCGTGCTGCGAGGTGGCCCGCACCGACTTCGTCGAGTGCGGCAGCGACGCGATCCGCCGATCGTCTGACGCCGAGTGTCAGGAAGCGTGCGACGGTAAGAGGGATCGTGCGCTCGAGCGCGAGGCGCTGAGGCACATAGCCGACGACGAGACCTGGGCTCTTCTCGACGTAACCTTCATCGGGTGAGACGAGGCCGAGCAGCACGCGCACGAGCGTCGACTTGCCGGCGCCATTCGGCCCGATCAGGGTCACCACCTCGTCGGCATGCAGCGCGATGTCGATGCCGTCCAGAATGCGCCGTCCGTCGCGCACCACCGACAGGCCGTGGCCGGCGAGCAGCAACCGGCCGGTCTTCGCGCCGTCTGCCGATCGCTGTTGGTCGGCGACCGCGCCCGCTGCACCGGTCATGGAGCGGACCCTGTGCCCACAGCCCCCTTGTGGCATTCGGCGCACGTGCCGACGATTTCGACGACGCTGCGCCGCGGCTTGAAGCGAGCCGCCGCAGTCGCACGCGTAAGCGCAGCGAACGCGTCGGGCGCAGCGAGTTCCGCGACGCGGCCGCACTGCTCGCAGGCGAGCACCAGCTGTTCGTGACGGCTCGCATGGTGGCTATGGCACGCAAAGAACGCATTGCGGCTCTCGAGCCTGTGAATAGCCCCCACCTCCGCGAGGGCATCGAGCGCCCGATAGACGGAGATCGGCGCCAGCCGCCGGCCGCGCGCGGCAAGGCGGTCCAGGATCTCGTAGGCGCCCAGCGCGTTGTGCGAGGCCGCGATCTCGGCAAGCACCAGGCGACGCTGCTCCGTCAGCTTCAGCCCGCGCTCGGCAAACTGACGTTCGGCGCGCGCGACGGCTTCGGCCAGACAGCCGGAGTGGTCGTGTCCAGACCGAGGAAAAGCGCCTCCGGTGGTGTCGTGCGCCATGAATGGTTGTCTCCCTGCTCGGCTTCAGCCGGATGGCCACGACCGGCGGCGGTCGAGATGTCTCGCGCATTGTAATATGATAACGGCCGACGTGGCCATGACGCCGAACCGTTGCCAATCTACGACAGTCGGCAACGAACCTCGTTGCAACCGGCAAATGTCTCACCTTCAACCGTTTTCCGCCACGTTCTCATGATGAGTTCGGATCGTCGGGACGAACGGCGGTCGCTCCCGGCTCGCCTCCGGACCATCCTGGCCCTTCGTTCCGTTTTGCCGCGCCGGCTCCGACCGCCCGGGTTGCCCGCGCCTCCTTGCGTATCGGATCATGGCATCCCTCGACGCCTCTCGCGCCTACATCATCGCCGCCCGCCGCAGCGCCAACGGGCGTATCGGCGGCCTGCACCGCACGCGGCGATTGGCGGCTCTGGCCGCCCCGGTCATCGCCGCTGCCCTCGCCGACGCCCGCATCGATCCTGACGACGTCGACACCATGCTGCTCGGCAACACGACGGAAAGCGCCAATCCCGCGCGCGCCATCGCGCTCGCCGCCGGCATCGCGGAGACGGCCAACGCCGTCACCATCGATCAAGGCAGTGCCTCCGGCCTGGCAGCGATTCTGTCGGGCATCCAGGCCATCGATCAGGGCGATGCCGAGATCGTCATCGCCGGCGGCGCCGAGAGCGTGTCGACCGCGCCCTGGCGGATCGCACGCCCGCTCAATCCTATCCAGCTGCCACGCATTATCGCGCCCGAGCCGCTCGGGGCGACAACGCCCGACGCCTCGTTCTCGATCGAGGCCGGCGAGCGGCTTGCGTCAGCCTACGCCCTGAGCCGCGAAACCCAGGACCGGCTCGCCGTCGAAAGCCGCGCGCGGGCCGACCAGGCGCGCACTGAGCGCCGGTTCGTCGGCGAGATCGTGCCGATCAGGGTCAGTGCAGAGGAGTCGCGCGACCAGGGGCCGGCCCAGCTCGACGCCGACGAGATGGCAGAGGCCGAGCCGCTCATCGATCCAGACGGTACGCTGACGCTCGCCAACGTCGCGCACTCGCACGACGGCGCGGCATTCGTGGTCATCGTCAGCCGCACGGTCTGGGAACGCCTGGGCCGGCCGGCGGCGCTGCGCCTCGTCGCCAGCGCCGGCCGCGGCGTCCGCCCGGGCGAGGAGGCGACCGCGCCGATCGCCGCTGTCGAAAAGCTCTACGGCCGTCTCAACGGCTTCGACCGCACTGCCATCAGCCGCTTCGAGCTGGCCGAGACGTCGGCCGCGCAGGCGCTCGCCTTCGCACGGGCGCTCGCGCTCGACGAGAGCGCCGTCAATCCCGACGGTGGCTCGCTCGCTCGCGGCCACCCGCTCGGCGCGTCGGGCGCCGTCCTCGTTGTACGGCTGTTCTCGGCGCTCGCGCGCCACAAGCAGCAGGATGGCGGCAGCTACGCCATCGCGGCGCAGGAGGCAGCCGGCGGCCTCGGCATCGCCGCGATGTTCCGCACCAGCTGAAGCGCTGCCTGCCACGCTGCCCGCGGCAACGCGCCGCAAGCGGGTCCGCCGGCCGAGGCGCGTTCAGATATCGGCGCACGCCGAGCGGTTGGCGCTCCGCGCGAAAGTGTGAATTACCGCCAGCGGTACGGGTTTTGCCATTCTCGGCCTTATCCCTGCCAACCTCGTGGCTCAGTTCTTGTCTGATCGCGGTTCAGCGCCCGTTCGGGCACCGTGACTCGGCCCGCCAGGGCCGCTCTCATGCCGGCCGACTGCGGCGCCGGGCTCTCTGACGGGGTAGGACCTTGATGCTTGTCGATCTCGTGCCGATTGCAGCGCCTGTCGTCGCAGCTCTGACGAGCTTCGAAATGCCGGCCATCGATCGGCTCGGCGCGCCTCTGCTCGTCGCCGGCCTGCTGACCCTCGCACTGTCGCTGTTCTTCCGGGTCCGCAGGGGCGGCTCCCTCGGCTGGCGCGTGATCGCCGGCGCGTTCGGTAATTGGCGCCTCGCGCTGCTCGCCGCGACCGGCATCGTGCTCTCGCTCGCCTCCGGCTGGACGACGTGGGACGGCATGCGCAATTTCACGCATGAGCCGGTCCTCTCGCTGATGGTCACGTTCGGCATCCAGGGCGTGATGCTCATCGTCGCCTGGCTGATCGGCGAGAGTTTCGCGACGGGCATGAGCCAACGGCCGACGCGGCCTGGCGAGGTGGCCGGGTCCATGCAATGGCTGCGCCCGCTGGCCAGTGCGCTCGTGGTTGTTCTCGGTCTTGTGGTCGCGGGTCTCTGGATCAGCCGCGCCACCGCCGATCTCTCCGACAAGCTACTCTACGGCGCGACTGCGCTGCTCGGCGGCGCCGTCCTGGTCGCCCTGCTGGTCGCCGTGTTGACGACAGACGTGAAGGAGACATTCGTCTCCAGTCTGCGCCTGATGATAAAAAACGCCGTGCTCTGGGTGATGTTTCTCGCCTGCATGGCGACCTCGGTATTCTTCTCCTTCGACAGCCTCTTTTCGACCATCTTCCCGAAGGACGAGCGCGCGCGCGCCGCTGAGCTCAGGGCCCAGAATCAGGTGGCCGGCGTCGCCAACGACATCGTCGCTCTCGCCGTCAAGCGCCGCATCGAGGAGGCCGACCGCCTGTTCGAGACGCCGGCATGGAAGGGCTATGAGCGCCAGCTCGATCAGGTCGCCCGCATCGCCACCGACGCACCCGCGCTCATCCGCGCCGAGATCGCCCGGGACCTCGAGGAGAAGCGCCAGCGGCTCGCCGCTTTGCAGGAGAAGCGCGCCAACGCGGAATCGAGCCAGGCCGCGCTGCAGACCCGCAAGGGACAGCTCACCGAGGAGATCGGGCGCCTGACCACCGAACGGCCGGAGCCTGCTGCCGCACTCGCCCAGCAAAAGGCCGTCGTCACCGAGATCGAGCGCCGTCTCGACGAGGAGCGTGCCAAGACGCTCGCCGAGGAGAAGGGCGTCGAAGGCTCCGGCAAGGTCGGGCGGGGCCGCTTCTGGCGCGAGGCGCGTGAGGCGGAGAGCAAGACACAGGCCGAGCTGGAGGTCGCGCGCAAGCGGCTCAAGGGCCACGAGGATCGCCTCACCGGCATCGACCGGCGCATCTCGTCGGCCAAGGCCGAGCTCGCCCAGATCGACGGCGACCTCGCCAAGCTCAAGGGCGAGGCCGCCACCGCCTCGCAGCTGATCGGCGTCGCCGAAAGCGCGTCGAGTGGCGACAAGGGCCTTTCCTTCGACCCGGGTGCCGGCGTGCGGGCCCTCGAGAAGGCACGTCAGACGTTCCGCTCGGAGCCGCGCCAGGAGGGCCTCCTCGCCTTGCAGACGCAGTGCACGGCATTGCAGGCGGCGGGCTTCCGCGTCGCCTCGCTGAAGGACGCCGCCTCGCGCATCGATTGCGACCCGGGTCAGGCCAGCGAGGCCGCCGCCCGCGTTTTCGCGCTCAACAGCGGCATCGAGCGGCTGGCGAAGACCTGTGTCGGCGGCGACAAGCTGCCCCAGTCGGGCGGGGCAGACGCGCTGTTCCGCTTCGCGCGGTCATGCGTGCAGGATTCGGGTCTGCCGGCCGCCGACACCGAAACGCTGCGCAATCAGATCAACGTCATCGAGCTCAATCGGGACGACAAGGCGCATCGCTTCGTCGTCACCTGGAACGCCTTCAAGGACGGCAACAGGCTGGCCTATCTGGCGCTCGCCATCGCCATCGCCATCGACCTCCTCGTGTTCATGTCGGGCCTGTTCGGCGCGACCGCGATCCGCTCGCCGCTCTCGGACGTGCCGAGCCACAAGGGCCGCTCGGCGAGCCATCTCGAGGCGATCGTCGAGAACGCGCTGCTGCCCGACAAGTTCGAGAACGCCATGCTGACGCTCGAGGCGATCCACCCTATGAGCGGCGCCGACCAGCGCCGCATGGGCCACGGCTGGACGCACGAGGTGGTCCTTCCGGCGACCCACTCCGCCCATCGCGGACGGGTGCTGAAGGTGCTCAACGCCGGCGCGGTGATCGGGGCCGTCGAACGCGACGAGCACCGCGCGGACCGTTATCTGGTACGTTCCGAGCTGTTCGAGTTCCTGGCGACCGTGGCCAAGAAGGCGTTCGAGGCCGACAAGGATCGCGCGCGTCTCGCCGAGCTGAAGAAGCTGCTCGTCGTCTCGCTGGCCCCCGATCCCGGCCACTATGCCGACGTCGTGCTCTCCCACCTGCACCCGATCACACCCTTCGAAGATTTCACGCAGGAGATCCGGCTCGCCGAGATCACCGACTATGCCGAGCGCTACATCGTGCAGCAGGCGCTGAATGCCGGCTCCTCCGTCGGCTACGTGTCGCGGCTCAAGGGCGAGCAGCAGCCGTCGTCGACATTCCTGACCAAGAGTGCCTTCTACCGGACGCTCGCCATCATCTCGGCCGACTATCCCCGCACCGGCCATTCGCGTGCTCACGTCCAGCTCGGAGCGCCCGACGGCATGCGCGATGGCGGCCCGCTCGGCGCGGGCCTGCCGCGGTCGCTGACGCCATCCGCGCCGGTGACGCGCCAGATCGCGAGCCAGATGCCGCCAAAGCCAGCGGCCGCCCAACCGCCGGCCGCAGAGACGCCGGAGCAGCAGAGCAGGCGACTGGAGCGCAGCTTCAAAGATCATCTGCTGCACTCGGTCGGCATCGATCCGGCGATCTACGAGGCGTTGAAAGGTGCGCCTTGGAGCGCCGCACTTGCCGCAGCCGACGCCTTCAGCGTGGTACGCAACCGCAACGTTCATTTGGCCAAGCTGCTCGACGTTCGCGACGACCGTGCGCGTGAGAGCTTCGATGGCGCTTATGACCACCTCCTGCACGAGTTGTCGCAGCAGGATCCCTATGCCGAAAAGACACTGCATGACGTTGGCCGAGAACTCGATCAGAACTGGCACGTTCTCATGATCATGCCGGACGGCCCCTACGACGTGCTATTGCGCCAGGCCGCCGACGAACTCGATCGCCAGGACGGCGAGGGCAATCTCAGCCCGGACGAGCAGAGTCTGCGCCGCCTCGTGCGCATGCTGCGCGACGTGGTGGCGGGCAGCCCGCGCGACAGCGAGGCGGCATGGTACGATCTTGCAGTGACACTCGACGAAGCACTCTCGCAAGATCGCCACGCCCTCCCCACCCGCAAGCCGCCGATCTCCTGAGGCCCACAGTGCCCCGCGAAGTGCCCGAGCTGCTCTCCGCCGAAGCCTTCGCGGCACGCCTGCGCGAGACGGCGCGGGCGCTGACGCATTTCGCGACCACCCTCAGCCCGTTCGCGGAAGCGCGCACCAGCGAGGCCGACGGCTACTGGCGGCTGACCCTCGCCCCGCGCGCCGCCAACGCCTGTCCGCTCGACCTTTTCCTGCGCTTCGACCAGCTGGTCGACATCGCCATCGGCCCGGAGGTCGCCGAGGACCTCGCAGCCGGCGACCTCGCGCTCTACCCGCGCATCGTCAGCGCCGTCACCGAAGGCCGCGTGGTGACGCGCAACCGGCAAGCGGCCGCGACAGGCGCAATCCTCGGCGTCGAGACGCGGATCACGCTCGACGACGGCACGCTCTGGCACCACGAGCGGCCGACCGCCATCGCCCACCTGCTCGGTGCGGTGCCGGTCATCGACTGCGACAACCACTATGTGCCCTACGTCACCCCTTCACCTGCGCCGCTCGCCTGACCGGCGGCTGTCAGCGCCGGCGGTCGCCTGATGCCCGAAATCTCGTGGCCGGCGCGGCGGATGCGGGCGACGGCCGTCGCGAGCGGCTCGACGACGACCGCCATATGGTGCGCATTGGCGTGCAGCAGCATCAGGTCGTCGAGCATGATGCCGACATGCCCCGCCCAGAACACGAGGTCACCGCGCATCAACCCGTCGAGGCGCTCGGGCACCAACACGGCAAGACCGATCGCGGCTTCCTGCACGTGGCTGTCGCGCGGCGTATCGACGAAGCCCGCCGCATGCATCGCCGTCTGCACGAGGCCGGAGCAGTCGATGCCGCGTCGCGTCCGCCCGCCCCACAGATAGGGTGTGCCGACGAAGCGCTCGGCGACGTCGACGAAATCACGCTCGAAGCGGTCGGGCTCGGTCGTGTGGCGGGTCGCGACATGGCCGCCCCCGGCGAGCCGAGACAGCGTTTCGCCGACCTCGACGATTGTCACACGGGCGCCGAGCGGCAGTTCGGCGACCGGCGGCGTCTTGATGCTCGGCTCCGGATAGACGAACGTCGCGAGCGCCTTGATCCGGTGCGTCGGCCGCTGCGTTGCCGGTGACAGGGCGCTGCTCTCGACGTAGCCGACATAACCATCGCGATCGAGCTGCACCCAGGACCAGCCGTCGCGGTCCTCGAGCACGGCAGCCGTCTCGCCCCACAGCGCCTCCGTGTCGAGTGCCGCGTTGCGCGCTGGCGCGCGGCGGACGGCGGCAGTGCCCGCGCTCACCACGGCCGAATGCGGCTCGACGAAGCGCTCGGCCGCGACACGGCCCTCGAGGCCAGCACGCGCGAGATCCGACCGCGCCGCGACGAGGCGCGGATCGGTCAGTCCGACGGCGCCGCTCATCAGGCCGTCCCCCGCGAAGCGTGGCGGGCAGCAAGCACCTCGAACAGCGCACGTGCCACATTCGGCTCGCCGCCTTTCGGACCGAGTGGCTTGGCCGACGGGCGCCACCCGTAGATGTCGAGGTGGGCATAGCTTTCGCACTTGCGCACGAAGCGCTTGAGGAACAGGGCGGCGGTGACGGCGCCTGCGAACGAGCCCTCTCCGGTGTTCGAAATGTCGGCAACTTCGCTGTCGAGCATGCGCGCGTAGCCGGGCCAGAACGGCAGGCGCCAGACCGGGTCGCCGACCCGTTCGCCGGCTGCTGCCAGTTCGGCGGCGAAGGCGTCGTCGGTCGAGAACAGCGGCGGCAGCTCAGGTCCAAGCGCCACGCGCGCCGCCCCGGTCAGCGTCGCCAGGCTGACGATGAGGCCGGGCTCCTCCTCGTCGGCGAGCGCCAGCGCATCGGCCAGCACGAGGCGACCCTCGGCGTCGGTGTTGCCGATCTCGACCGTGGTGCCGTTGCGCGCGGTCAGCACATCGCCCGGTCGGAAGGCGTTGCCGGCGATCGCATTGTCGGCGGCCGGGATGAGCACGCGGAGCCGCACGTCCAGGCCTGCCGACATCACCATGTGCGCTATTGCAAGCGCGGCGGCCGCGCCGCCCATGTCCTTCTTCATCAGCAGCATGCCGCTCGCCGGCTTGATGTCGAGACCACCGGTGTCGAAGCAGATGCCCTTGCCGCAGAGGGTCACGCGCGGCGCCGATTCGGCCCCCCACGTCATATCGATCAGGCGCGGGGCCCGTGTCGAGGCGCGCCCGACCGCGTGTATCAGAGGGAAGCCTTCGGCGATGAGATCATCGCCGACGATCGCGCTGATGCGCGCGCCGTGTCGGCGGGCGACTGCCCGGGCGGCGGCCTCCAGCTCACCCGGCCCCATGTCGTTGGCGGGCGTGTTGATGAGATCGCGGCCGAGCCACACCGCCTCCACGATGGCCCGCACACGAGCGCCGTCGATGCCCTCTGGCATGGCCAGCGCCGGCAGCGCGTCAGCCTCGGCACCGCGATATCGGCGGAACCGGTAGGCACCGAGCCCCCAGGCAACGGTCGCAAGCGCCGGATCAACCGCGCCGGGCACCAGCCGATAGGTCCCGCCGGGCAGGAGCGACGGCAGCAATCCGGCGAGCAGCGCAGCCGGCCCGCAAGGATCGCCGGTGTCGCCTGTGCCGGTCGTCAGCACCGCACCCGCCAGTCGTCCCGCGTCGCCCGGCAGCAGCGCGACCCGCCGCGGCGTACCGGTGAACCCGGTCGCCTGCAGCCACGCGCGCTGTGTCGCGCCCATGCAGCTGAGCTCCAGCGCGGCCGGCAGGTCACGCACGATATGCACGGGCACGGCTGCCGACGCCGCCCCGGGCGGGGCGAGAACGGCATGGATGTCGGGCAGACCGGGCTCTCTACCCGTGCTCTGCGGAGTGCGGCTCATGAACGGGCTCCTGTTGCGCGCGCCGCCGACGTGGCGCGACAGGCAGGCCTTAGCACGCCGCGATGACACCCCAAAGCGTCGGCGACGGTCCGCCTGTGGCATGTCGGCAAGCCCGCCTGGTTAAGCCTTTATTGAGGGCTGTGCCGGAAACTGACGCCCAGCACGAACTCCGCAATCACCGGCGGTCTGGAGAACACGATGGCAACCGGCGTCCTCAATATGCGCGCGTCCGCGAGATCCCTCACCCTCGCGGTAACTTGCCTCGGGCTCGCCGCCTGCGCGCAGGGATCGGGCGGAGCCGGCAGCCTGCTTGCCCAGTCCGCTCCCGCAGCCAAGCCGGCCGAGGCTCCGGGCGGCCAGCCGAAGAGCGAGTTGCAGCGCGCGATCGAGTACTGGGGTGGCGAGTTCCAGAAGAAACCCCAGGATCCGAAGGTCGCGCTGAGCTTCGCCAGGAATCTCAAGGCCGGTGGCCACAGTGCTCATGCCATGCAGGTGCTTGCCCAGGCGCACACGCTGCATCAGGCCGACCGCGAGATCGCCTCCGAATACGGACGCCTGGCGCTCGCCGCCGACAAGATCGCAATGGCCGACAGCCTGCTCGCTTTCGCCGATGATCCGACCAAGCCGGACTGGCGCGTCGTCTCCGCGCGCGGCACGGTGATGGCCAAGCGCGGCGAGTACGCCAGGGCGATCGGCTTCTACGAGCGCGCCATGGCGCTTGCTCCGGGTGAGGCCTCGGTGCTGAACAATCTCGCGCTCGCCTACGCCGCCAACGGCGAGAGCCAGCGCGCGGAGGCGCTGCTGCGCACCGCCAGTGCCCGCGCGCAAGGCTCCTCGAAGATCCGCCAGAACCTCGCTCTCGTCGTCGGGCTGCAGGGACGCTACGGCGAGGCGGAGGCGCTCGCCTCCAAGGATCTGCCGCCAGACCAGGCCGCCGCCAATGCCCGCTTCGTGCGCCAGCTCGTGCGCCTGCCCGAGAAGTCGGCTCCCGCAGCGCCGGCGGTCGCCTTCGGCGGCGATGGCAAACCGCCGGTGCTGCGCGCCAGCGTGCCCGCCGGCAAGCCCAGCAAGGCCATGCTGGCGGTCCAGAAGCTTGCCGACGCCGAGACCAGCTCCCGCCGTTGACCGGGCTCTCCGCCGTCGCCGTGGCCGTCGCCGCATGTTCGCCGGCGCCAGGCGGACCGCGACGCCTTGACCAGTTCACTTGCCCCTTGCCTTATGACGTCCGATCCGGCTGGATCGGACGGCAATCGTGGATCCGTGCCTGTGCGTACGGCTCCGGAACGAACAGACGAGGGAGTAAAGCCTGATGCATTCCGTTGTTGCCCGCGCCAGGACCGCCGGCGCCGTCGCCGGCCTTGTCGCGCTTGCTGCCGCCACCAGTGCCCCCGCGGCTGATGCGGTGAAGGTCGGCCTCCTCTCCACGCTGTCGGGACCCGGTGCCGGCCTCGGCGTCGACATCCGCGATGGTTTCCAGCTCGCCGTGAAGCTCAACGGCGGCAAGCTCGGCGGCCTCAAGGCGGACGTGATCGTCGCCGACGACGCCGCCAATCCGGAGACCGGCCGCCAGACCGCCGACCGGCTGGTCAAGCGTGACAAGGTCGATTTCCTCACCGGCATCGTGTTCTCGAACGTGATGCTTGCCGTCGGCGCCCCGACGTTCGCGTCGAAGACCTTCTACATTTCGGCCAACGCCGGCCCCTCGCAGCTGGCCGGCGCTCAGTGCAACCCCTACTTCTTCGCGGTCGCCTGGCAGAACGACAACCTGCACGAGGCAACCGGCAAGCACGTCGCCGACAAAGGCTACAAGAAGCTGGCCTTGATCGCGCCGAACTATCCGGCCGGCAAGGACGCGCTCACCGGCTTCAAGCGTTTCTACAAGGGAGAAGTAGCGCTCGAGGTCTATACGCAGCTGAAGCAGCTCGACTACGGCGCGGAGCTTTCCCGCCTCCGGGCCGCCAAGCCCGACGCGGTGTTCATCTTCCTGCCCGGCGGCCTCGGCATCAACTTCATCAAGCAGTTCGTCGGCGCCGGCCTCAACAAGGAGATGAAGCTGTTCGGCCCCGGCTTCTCCGCCGACCAGGACATCATCAAGGCGGTCGGCGCGCCGATGGTCGGAATGTTCAACGGCTCTCAGTGGGCGCACGATCTCGATAACGCCGCCAACAAGGCTTTCGTCGCCGCCTTCGAGAAGGAGTACGGCCGCATCCCGACGCTCTATGCCTCGCAGGGCTACGACGCGGCCCGCCTGATCGACGCCGCCGTGCGCGACGTGAAAGGCAAGCTCGACGACAAGGCCGCCGTGCATGCCGCGCTCAAGGCGGCGAAATTCGACAGCGTGCGCGGCTCGTTCAAGTTCAACAGCAACCAGTACCCGATCCAGGACTACTTCATCCGCGAGATCGTGAAGGACGCGAAGGGTCGCATCACCAACAAGACGGTCGGCGTTGCCTTCAAAGGGCATGCGGACGCCTACGCGGGTCAGTGCAAGATGCCGTCGCTCTGATCGACCGACCACCGGCGGACATCTGGGTTCCGCCGCATGGACCGGCCGCGTCGGGATACCCTCAGCGCGGCCGGCTCCTGTAGAAGGCGATGGTATCGGCCATGCCGGCCTCCAGCGTCGTCGCCGGAATGCCGGCGAGCACGTCGCGCACGTTGCCTTCCGGCACATCGGGCGTGAACGGCAGATCAGGGCCGTCGATCGAGATGCGCGCGTCGTTGACGTGGCGTTTGATGACCGCCACCACCTCTTCGCAGGACGCGACCTCTCCGACCATGTTGAAGACGTGTGCCCCGTCAGGCTCGCGCAGCAGTGCCGCCACGTAGGCCGCCGCCACGTCGTCGACGTAGACGAGGCCGGCGGCCCCCCGATAGGGGATCGTGTACGCTTCGCCCCGGGCCGCCGCACGGGCGGCCAGCGTCGGACCTGCAGTGAGCCCGGTCTCGCGGCCGGGGCCATAGACGACGTAAGGGCGGAACCCGACGCTCGGCAGGCCGTGGTCGGCCAGGTAGGCGCGCGCTGAGCCCTCGTTGGCGAGCTTGAAGGCGCCGTAGTGGGTGATCGGGAACGGCTCCACGCCCTGGTCGGGTCCGAACACGCCGGCACTCGAGGTATAGACGATGCGACTGATGCCGTGCGCGCGAGCCGCCTCGAAGACGTTGAGCGTGCCGACCACGTTGATCATCGCTCCGCGCACCGGATTCGCCGCGCAGAATGGCGTCAGCACGCCGGCCATGTGGACGATCCCCTCGCAGTCCCGCGCCGCCGCCGCCACCGCCGCGCCGTCGACGATATCGCCCGTCACCCATTCGGCCGCGTCGGCGATGCGCTTGCCGGCGATTGCCGTCACGATGTCGCGGCGTTCGACGATGTCGAACAGGCGCACGTCGTGTCCTTCGGCCGCCAGCCGCCGCACGATCCACGCGCCGATGAAGCCGTTGCCCCCGGTGATCAGGATCCGCATGCCGTCTCTCCCTCGTATGCGATCGGTCGCGCCTGTTACTCCGCCCCGTCCGCCGTTTCGGGCTCCAGCGACAGGAGCAGCGCGCTCTCCGCCACCTGATCGCCGACGGCGACAAGAACCTCGCGCACCATGCCGTCACGCGGGGCCGCGAGCGTGTGTTCCATCTTCATGGCCTCGAGCACGACGAGGGCGTCGCCCTTGGCCACTTTCTGACCAGCCGTCGCGCGCAGCACCTTGACCAGCCCGGGCATCGGGGCAGCGACTTGGTCACCGCCGGCATCCCCTTCATCCTCGCCGGCCAGTTGGTCGGGCAGCGTGAAATGATGGGCGGCGCCCTCCATGAATACCGATACCACGCCGGCCCCTCGCACCACGGAAAAGCCGCGTCTCACGTCGCCGATCCGGACAGCGCCGCTACCCGCCACTACGCCTTCGAGCGTCAGCGCGACAGGCGACGCGCCGCCGATCGCAAAACGACCGCCGCCGAGCGCCGTGACAGCCCGGTCGATACGCGCGTCGCCGTGCTCGAGATGGGCATGGATCTCACCCTCGCCCCACTGTCGGAAGCCGGCGAGCCGGATCCAGGGGTCGCCGTCGGCCGGGGCATCGATCAGGCCCAGGGCGGCGAGCGCTGCGAGCGCGATGATGGTCTCGTCAGGGGTTGTTTCGCTGGCGAGAGTGACGAGATCACGGGCGATGAGGCCGGTGTCGACCTCGCCCGCTGCAAAGCCCTCGTGGCGCGCGAGCGCCGACAGGAACGCCAGATTGGTCACCGAGCCGGCGATGTGGCACGCGCTGAGCGCGCGGACCAGGCGGTTGAGCGCCTCGCGCCGCGTCGCGCCGTGCACGATCAGCTTGGCGATCATCGGGTCGTAGAAGGGTGTGATCGTGTCGCCCTCGCGCACTCCACTGTCGACCCTGACCGGTGCGCGCTCGAACTCCGCTGCCGGCGGCATGCTGAAGTGGCTGAGCGTGCCGATCGCCGGAAGGAAGCCCTTGGGCACGTCCTCGGCATAGATGCGGGCCTCGAAGGCGTGACCGTCGATCGCGAGGTCGTCCTGCGTGAACGGCAGCCGCTCGCCTGCCGCGACGCGCAGTTGCAGCTCCACGAGATCGAGCCCGGTGATGGCTTCGGTGACGGGATGCTCGACCTGCAAGCGCGTATTCATTTCCATGAACCAGAAGCCGTCGGGTCGGAGCGGCCCCGAGCCATCGGCGATGAACTCGACGGTGCCGGCGCCGGTGTAGCCGACTGCGCGCGCGGCCTCGACGGCAGCCCGGCCCATCGCGGCGCGCATCTCAGGCGTCATGCCGGGCGCGGGTGCCTCCTCGATCACCTTCTGGTGGCGGCGCTGCAGCGAGCAGTCGCGCTCGTAGAGATGCACGACGTTGCCGTGGGTGTCGGCGAACACCTGGATCTCGATGTGGCGCGGCTGCGTGACGTACTTCTCGATGAGGCAGGCGGGGTCACCGAAGCTCGACAGCGCCTCGCGCTCGGCACCGGCCAGCGCGTCGGCGAAGTCCTTCGGATCGTCGACGCGGCGCATGCCCTTGCCGCCGCCGCCGGCTCGCGCCTTGATCAGCACCGGATAGCCGATGCGCTTGGCTTCCTTGCCGAGGAATGCGGGATCGCGGCTGTCACCGTGATAGCCGGGCACCACCGGCACGCCGGCCTTCTCCATCGCCGCCTTGGCGGCGTCCTTGAGGCCCATGGCGCGGATCGCGCTGGCCGGCGGGCCGATGAAGACGAGGCCGGCGGCGATCACCTTCTCGACGAACTCCGGGTTCTCGGAGAGAAAGCCGTAGCCGGGGTGTATCGCTTGCGCGCCTGTCGCCAGCGCCGCTTCGATGATGCGGTCGGTCTTCAGGTAGCTCTCGGTGACCGGGGCAGGCCCGATCCGCACCGCCTCGTTGGCCATTGCCACATGCTTCGCGCCAGCGTCGGCGTCGGAATGCACCGCGACCGTCGCGATGCCCATCCGCCGCGCCGTCGTCATCACGCGACAGGCGATCTCGCCCCGGTTGGCGATCAGGATCTTGTTGAACATCCCTGCCCTCACATCCTGAACACGCCGAAGCGCGTCTCTTCGATCGGCGCGTTGAGGCTGGCTGCGAGGCTCAGTCCCAGCACGTCGCGCGTCTTCCTCGGATCGACGATGCCGTCGTCCCACAGCCGCGCCGAGGCATAGAGCGGATGCGACTGGCGCTCGAACATGTCGAGCGTCGGCTGCTTGAAGGCTTGCTCCTCGGCTGCACTCCATGTGCCGCCCTTGCGCTCGATGCCTTCGCGGCGGACGGTCGCCAGCACGCCGGCCGCCTGCTCGCCGCCCATCACCGAGATGCGGCTGTTCGGCCAGGTCCACAGGAACCGTGGCCCGTAGGCGCGCCCGCACATGCCGTAGTTGCCAGCGCCGAACGAGCCGCCGACCAGCACCGTGATCTTCGGCACCTTCGTCGTCGCGACGGCCGTGACGAGCTTGGCGCCATGCTTGGCGATGCCCTCCGCCTCGTATTTCCGCCCGACCATGAAGCCGGTGATGTTCTGCAAGAACAGCAGCGGAATCCTGCGCTGCGAGCAAAGTTCGATGAAGTGGGCGCCCTTCAGCGCGCTCTCCGAGAACAGCACGCCGTTGTTGGCGATGATGCCGACAGGGAAGCCGTGGATATGCGCAAAGCCGGTCACCAGCGTCGTCGCATAGCGCGCCTTGAACTCGTCGAACCGCGAGCCGTCGACGAGGCGCGCGATCACCTCACGGATGTCGTAGGGCGTCCTGAGGTCGCCCGGCACCACACCGATGAGTTCGTCGGGATCGTAGAGCGGCGGCTCGGGTGCGACGGCCGACGGCCGCCGCGTCGCCGCACCGAGGTTGGCGACCGCCCGGCGAGCGAGCGCCAGCGCATGGGCGTCATCGCGGGCGAGGTGGTCGGCGACGCCCGACAGCCGCGTGTGCACGTCGCCGCCGCCGAGATCCTCGGCCGAGACCACCTCGCCGGTGGCGGCCTTCACCAGTGGCGGCCCGGCGAGGAAGATCGTGCCCTGCTCGCGAACGATGATGGTCTCGTCCGACATCGCCGGCACGTACGCCCCGCCCGCCGTGCACGAGCCCATCACCACGGCGATCTGGGCGATGCCCGCCGCCGACATGTTGGCCTGGTTGAAGAAGATGCGGCCGAAGTGCTCGCGATCGGGGAACACCTCGTCCTGGTTCGGCAGGTTGGCGCCGCCGGAATCGACCAGATAGACGCATGGCAGTCGGTTTTCGGCGGCGATCTCCTGGGCGCGCAGGTGCTTCTTCACGCTCAGCGGATAGTAGGTGCCGCCTTTGACCGTCGCATCGTTGCAGACGATCATCACCTCGCGCCCGGCGACGCGTCCGACGCCCGTCACGAGCCCGGCGGACGGGCTGTCGCCGTCATAGAGCCCGTGCGCCGCGAACAGGCCGACCTCGAGGAACGGCGAGCCCGCATCGAGCAGGCGGGCGATGCGCTCGCGTGGCAGGATCTTGCCGCGTGCGACGTGGCGCTTTCTCGCCTCCGCGCCTCCGCCGGCCAGCGCGAGACGGGCAGCGGCCTCGACCTCGGCGAGCCCAGCCATGTTCGCGGCGAGGTTACGTGAAAAGCTCTCGGAGCGCGTCGAGACCTGGGATTTCAAGACGGCCAAGCGTGCCACTCCTGTTGCTGCATGAGGGGGCGTCGTCAGCCCCCGGCGCGCCTTACTACCCGCTGGCACGACAGCTGCCAACGGCGGCTCCATTGTCGTCGGTCATACTGGATCAGGGGCCTCGCCAATGCTACTGGCTGCTGAGGGAGGACGCCCATGCAACGCCTGATCGAGCCATCCACGCCGGTCGACCGCCCGCTCGCCTCGGACAGCCGTCTCAGGCTGCAGACCATCGTGCGGCTTCGCTGGTTCGCCGTCGCCGGTCAGCTTCTTGCCCTGGCAGTCGTCGCGCTGGTTCTCGGTTTCGAATTTCCGCTCGCCTACTGCCTGCTGCTCGTGGCGGCGTCGGCTTGGCTCAACGTTTTCCTGCGCCTGCGCTTTCCCTCACGCTACAGGCTCGGCACCGGTCTTGCGTCCGCGCTCCTCGCTTATGACGTCCTGCAGCTCGCGGCGCTCCTCTTGCTCACCGGCGGGCTGCAGAACCCGTTCGCGTTGATGCTTGTCGCTCCCGTCACCGTATCGGCGGCGACGCTGCCGGCCAGCCACTCGATCCTGCTCGGCACGATAGCGCTGGCGGCTGCGGCATTGCTGGTGCCGGAGGCGACACCGCTGCCATGGTACCAGGGCGAAAGTTTCAGGCTGCCGCTGCTCTACAAGCTCGGTCATTTCTCCGCGATCGGCGCGTGCATGGTTTTCCTCGGACTGTACGTGGCGCGGCTCTCGCGCGAGAGCCGACAGATGTCGGCGGCGCTGACCGCAACCGAGCTGGTCCTCGCTCGCGAGCAGAAGCTGCACGCGCTCGATGGCCTGGCCGCCGCGGCGGCGCACGAGCTCGGCACGCCGCTCGCGACCATCGTGCTCGTCTCGAAGGAGCTGCAGCGCGAGGTGCCGCCTGACAGTCCGATCCGTTCGGAACTCGAGCTGCTCGCCGGTCAGGCCGCGCGCTGCCGGGAAATCCTCGGCAAGCTGACGCGTCAACCGAGCGAGGCGGATCCGCTTCACGCATCGCTGACGCTCGGCCAACTGGTCGACGAGGCCGCTGCTCCGCACAAGTCCAGTGGCGCGGAGATCGCCATTCTGGTCGCTCCGCTCGACGACCAGGCGCCGGCCGGTGCCGGGCGGGGTGGCGAGCCGGTCGGCACCCGTCAGCCAGGGATCGTCTACGGGCTGGCCAACCTTATCGAGAACGCCGCCGATTTTGCAAAAAGCCGTGTCGAAATCGAAGCGCGCTGGAGCGCGGAGGAGGTCGTCGTCAAGGTGATGGACGACGGGCCGGGCTTCGCCATCGACATGCTTGAAAGCATCGGCGATCCATATGTCACGAGCCGCCCGGTCGGTGGGCCGGCGAGCCGTGGCGCGTCGAGCAAGACGACCGGCCTCGGGCTCGGCGTATTCATTGCCAAGACGCTGCTGGAGCGGTCCGGCGCGAGCGTGGAGCTGTCCAACCGCCGCTTGCCGGAAACCGGCGCCATTGCGACCATCAGCTGGCGTCGCAAGGCCTTCGAGGCGAAGCGGGCGCCGGCCACGGCCTGACCATCGGCGCCCGGAAAGTGCTCCCCGGGGGCGTCCTACTCGTGCTCCGACCGGTCCCGGTGCCGTCGCCAGCGCTCCCGCCAGCGCTGACGACGCTCACGCCAGTCGGCCAGGCGACGCCGATCCTCGGCGCTGAGCTTCTCCGCGATGTCGGGAAACACGCCCTGGCTGGCCTCGCGCAGTCGTGTCTCGGCAGCGACCATACCTGCATGCGCGGCCCGGAAGGCCGTAGCATCGAACGGCTCCGCGACGAACAGCCCGCGCACCTTGGCCCGCGCCTCCCGCATCTCCCGCCTCAGATCGCGCAGCATCGCGCGGCGCGGCTCGATGATGGCCCGCACCTCGTCGCGGCGCTCGGCCGGCAACCGGCGTACAAAAGACTGGAATCCGCGGCTTTCGGCCTCGCCGAAGCCGAGCTGGTGGCGCAGGTGCCAGGCGGTGCGCGCGACGACACCGACCGCGAGCAGATTGAAGGCCAGCGACACGACGAGCGCGATCTTCATCCAGCGCGGCGCCCGTCGCTCAGGCCGCTGGCCGCTGCCCTCCGACACCGCCGTCATAGCGCGTCCTCGAGCTGATCCGCGGCCGTATCGTCACCGGCAAGCAGCGGGAATACCTCGCTGCCCGCGGGCTCGATGCCGAACGCGCTGGCCACGTCGAGAGCCGTCGACAGGCTGCCCGACAGCCCGCCGACGTAGATGCCGGCCACCAGCGACGCCGCGAGCAAGGCCGCCACCTCGAACGCCGCTCGTCGACGGATTGGCGCCCTCACTACCAAGGGCGGGACCGCGCGGCGCATCGGCACCACACGTGCGTCGGCAGCGCCGCTCGCCACCTCGCTTGCGCGCTCGGCCACCGCGGCGGCAACGACACGGTCGACCAGCGCGCGGCTCCCGGCCGTCGCGGACGCCTCGTGGCGGCGGGCGATCTCGACCGCGCGGGCGAGCGCGGCCTCGTCCGTCCGGCTCCTCTCGTCTCGATCCTGGCTCATCTCGGCACTCTCTCGTTCCTGCAGTCCAATCCGTCAGCCGTACGTTTCATGCCAGCGCCTCATGGCCCCGCCTCGAGCAGCCCCCGCCACTCTCCGGCCAGCGCCTTCTTCAGCGCCCGCCGCCCGCGCGCGAGCAAACTTTCGAGCGCATCCTCGCTCACGCCCATCCGCTCGGCGACTTCGCGCTGGCTCAGTTCCTCGAAATGAAAGAGCGCGATCGCGATGCGCTGGCGCTCCGGCAGTTCGCGCACCGCCGCCTCGACGCGCCGGGACAGTTCACGCTCGTCGCTGAGCGCACCCTGCGACGCCGGCTCCGCGATCTCGGGCACCGTGTCAGTCACGTCGGTGCGCCGACCCGACCTCAGCCGGTCGATGGCCAGGTTGGTGACGACGCGCCTGAGCCACGGCCGGACGCCGGCCTCCGTGACCTCTAGTCCGCCCGCCGATCGCCAGAGCCTCATCAACGCGTCCTGGACGACGTCCTCAGCTTCGGCCTCTTCGCCGACCAGTCGGCGGGCCACTGCCAGCAGCACCGGCGTGTGACGCTCCGCGATCAGCCGGAAAGCGATCGCATCGCCGCGGGCGATGCGCGCGACGAGGTCGGCCTCGTCCTGAGGCGCCGCAACCTCGGCCTCGCTCCGCCCGCCCGCCACTTCGCTGGTCCCTGTCGTGATCGCCCGTAGCATCGGCCCGTCCGCTGCGGTTTCGCGTCCACGGGCCGGTATTGTCAACCGGTTCCGGGGACGGCCTGCCCGCGCGCCGTAGTGACGGCGCGCGGGCAACTCACTCAGTTCTGGCGCGGTGCTCCGTCGCGCGGTGCCTCGTCGCTGCCATCCGGACCGCGCCCGGGACCACGCCCCTCTTCGCCACGGGGACCATGATCGCGTCCGCGACCACGGCCATGCCAGCCGCCACGTCCGCCGCGATCACCGCGACCGATCACGCCGTCGCCATCGACGTCGCGCGCTGCAAAGCGCTCGGCCGCGACCTTTTCGAAGACCTCGCGTGTGATCTGTCCCGACTGCCTGGCGCCGAAGCGGTGCAGGAAGCGATCGACGCGATACGTCGCCATCTCCTTGACCAGCGCCTCACCGTCGGCCTTGTCGACCACGCCGTCACCGTTGCGATCGAGCCAGCGGAAGCGGGTCTCGGCAACCGCCAGCACGCCGTCGAGCGTCGCGGTTCCGCCGGACTTGGCGGCGGCTTCGCGCACCATGCGCATCAGCGGCCGTCCGTGCCCTCGTCCGCGACCGCCACCCATCATCGGCCGCGCACCGGCGCCATCGCTGCCCTGCAGCACGCCGCGTCCGCGCATCATCGGTGGCAGATCGGCGTCGGTGATGCGCCCGTCGCCGTCGAGATCGAGCTGCGCGAAGCCCTTGCGGATGCGATCGAGGAAGGCATCCCGCGTCACCTTGCCGCTGGCGTCCGCACCCATTCGTCGCAGCATGCGCTCCTGGCGCCGCTCGAGCCGGTGGCCGCGGCGCTGCATCCTGTCGGCCTGCATCGCTTCGATTTCGGCGCGGTCGATCACGCCGTCACTGTTCTTGTCGAGGCGGGCGAACCGCTCACGGGTGCGGGTATCGAAGGCCTCCTTCGTCATGCCGCGGCCCATGCCGAAGCGTTCGCGCCAGCCACCGCCAGAGCGGTGCCCGCGACCCTCGCCGTCGCCCCAGCCGCCGCCGTGGCGGCCGTGGTGCCAGCCGGGGCCGCGACCGCCCATCATGTCGTCGTCACCGCCGTCGCGGTCGCGCGCGCCATAGGCGACGGCACCTGCCGCGGCTGTCGCCAGGAGGGCGACACCGGCGATGATGGTGATCTTGCGTCTCGACATCTTTCGTTCTCCTGATCAGCTCCGCGCCATTGCCGCGGTTGAATGGAGAACGCACGGCCCCTCGCCGATCCGTCGCGCTGAAGCCGCCGTCAGGAGCCGTCGGCGACGATCCGCTCGAAGGTCGCCGCCGTCTCTGCCAGAACATGGCGCAGACGCCCTTCGAGCTGAGCGAACCCCGGCTCGCCTCCGACGCGGGCGAGAAGTGCCTTTAGACCATCGGGCGCTTCGTCCGGCCGGAAGGGACCTTCGAAACAGAGTCGCAGGACCTGCGTCAGGTCGTGCTCCAGCCGCGCCGCCTGGGCGAGGTCGTCGGCATCGGCCAGCAGCCCGAGGTGCGCCAGCTTCTGGAGCGCCGGAATGGTGCCCTGGTCGAGCACTTCGGGGTGTCCGGCGGCATGGACCAGTTGCAGATACTGAGTGATGAACTCGATGTCGACCAGGCCGCCACGAACCTGCTTCAGATCCCAGATGTCGGCCGTGCCCTTCTCGGCGGCGATGCGCTGGCGCATGTCGCGCACGTCGGCCCTCAGCTTCTGGGCATCTCGTGGCGCGGTCAGCACTTCGCGGATGGTCGCCTCGACCTTGGCGGCGAGATCCGCCTGCCCGGCGACGACGCGCGCACGCGTCAGCGCCATGTGCTCCCACGTCCACGCCTCGGTACGCTGGTAGGCGTTGAAGCTCTCCAGCTGCGTTGCAACGGGCCCCTTCTGGCCGGAGGGTCTCAGCCTCATGTCGACGTCGTACAGGCTTCCCTCCGCGGTCGGCGCGGAGAGCGCCGAGACGATGCGCTGCGTCAGGCGGGCATAGTATTGCGAGACGGGGAGCGGCTTCACGCCATCGGAGGCCTGCGCCTCCGGATCGAAATCGTAGACGACGATCAGGTCGAGATCTGAGGCCGCCGTCATTTCGCGCCCGCCGAGCTTGCCGAGGGCCAGGATAACCGCACCGCCGCCGGGCACGCGCCCATGCACCCGCTCGAAGTCCGCGGTCACTGCCTCACTCAGCGCGGAGATCTGCGCCTCGGCGAGCGCCGCATAGGCGACGCCGGCCTGGCTTGCGCCGATCAGGCCCATCAACACGCGCACGCCGATCAGGAAAGCCTGCTCGCCGCCGATCACGCGGGCGCGGTCGAGACAATCCTGCAGGTCCTCGGCGCCGGCGAGTTCGGCACGAACCACGCGGCCGATCTCGGCGGCGTCGGGCAGATCGGCCATGGTACGTGGATCGAGAAGCGCATCGATCACACGGCGGCGCCGGCTCAGGATGCGCGCGAGGCGCGGCGCCGTCCCCATGATGTCGGCGATGACGCGGAGCAGCGCCGGCGTGTTGCGCAACAGCGCGAACAGCTGGATGCCGGCAGGCAATGCCGACAGGAAACGGTCGAAGCCGGCGAGCGCCGCATCGGGATTGGCCGTCTCGGCCAGCGCCTCGATCAACACGGGCTGCACCTCGGTCAGCCGCTCGCGCGCCTTCGCCGAGCGCATCGCCGGATAGCGTCCGCGGTGCCAGCTTCTCACCGTTGCGAGCACCTGCGTCGGCTGCGAGTAGCCGAGCTTGGCGAGAGCGGCGACCGTGCCGGGATCGTCGTCCTCGCCGGCAAACACCATGTTGGCGCCCGAGCGCGTCAGTTCCGGCACGTTCTCGAAAAGAGCTGCATAGTGCTGCTCGACGATCGTCAACTCGGCGACCAGCGCGTCGGACAGCGCAGCCGTTCCGGCGAAGCCGGCAAAGCGCGCCAGCCGTTCGAGATCGGCAGGCGCCGACGGCATCGCGTGCGTCTGCTCGTCGGCCACCATCTGCAGGCGGTGTTCGAGCCGGCGCAGGAAGCGATAGGCACGCGCGAGATCGGCCTCCACCGCCGTGGTGATCCAGCCGCGCTCGGCCAGTCGCGCCAATGCCTCGAGCGTCGCCCTGCAGCGCAGCTCTCGTTGGCGTCCGCCGGCGATCAGCTGCTGTGTCTGCGCGAAGAACTCGATCTCTCGGATGCCGCCTCGGCCGAGCTTGATGTTGTGGCCGGCCACGGCGATGCGCCCGAAGCCGCGATAGGAGTGGATCTGGCGCTTCATCGCGTGAATGTCGGCGATCGCCGCGAAGTCCAGGTACTTGCGCCAGACATACGGTGCGAGTTCGGCGAGAAAGGCCTCGCCGGCCGCGACATCGCCCGCGCACGGCCGGGCCTTGATGAGGGCGGCCCGTTCCCAGTTCTGACCGACACTCTCGTAGTAGCCGAAGGCGGCGACCGTCGACAGCGCGACCTGCGTAGCGCCGGGGTCCGGCCTCAGCCTCAGATCGGTACGGAACACATAGCCGTCACCCGTTCGCTCCTGCATCAGCTTGACGAGATCGCGGGTGACACGGACGAAGAATGCCTGTGGCTCCAGGCCTTCCCGGACTCGCGACAGCCCGGGCTCGAAGAACACGATGAGATCGATGTCGCTCGAATAGTTGAGCTCGTAGGCACCGTGCTTGCCCATCGCCAGCACGAAATAGCCAGAGCGCGTCTCGTGCCCCTCACCCTTACCGTCATCCAGCCAATCGCCTTTCGCCACTGCCTGGCGGAACAGGAATGCGAGGCTCGCCGCGACGGCCGCATCGGCGGTGCGCGTCAGCGCGCGCGTCACCTCCATGGCACTCCAGACGCCGCCAAGATCGGCAAGCGCAATGAGAAGCGCCGCCTCGTTCTTGAACTGGCGCAGCCCGGCCATGATCGTGCGCTGATCCGGCGCCTCGCGCGCGAGCACCTTCGTAGCGGCGATCAAATCGTCGAGACGCGCCTCGGGCGGTCGGCTGAGCACACGCGCAAGACGCTCCGGATCACGCCGGGAGAGACCGGCGAGATATGGCGATCCCGCCAGCACGCCGGCGACGAGGCGCTGGACCATCGGGTCGCCGAGAACGTCGGCAGCAGTTCCCGCGTCGCCGGCGCTCGCGCGCAGTTCCGCGACCTCGCAGGCGAGCCGCGCGCCCGCCTCGCCCTCCGGCGCCAGCGGCACCTCCCGGATGCGCGCTGCGAGGCTGTCGGCGTGGACGTGGGTCACTCTCGATCCCCTTGTTGGCACCGCGCCCCTCGCGTCGCCTCAGTCCGTGCCGCGGGCGGGCAGAACCAGACGGACGACAAGGCCCGGCGAGTTGTCGTCGAGTTCGACAGTGCCACCATGCAACCGCGCAACGGCCGCGACAAGGCTGAGGCCGAGCCCCGTGCCCGGCTGGCTGCGACTCGCCTCGAGCCGGACGAAGCGCTTGAGTGCGCGCTCGCGCGAGCCTGACGGAATACCGGGCCCGCGGTCGGCGACAGCAAACACCACCTGACCGGGCCTGACCGCCACGGAAACGGTGATCTCGGCCGGCCCGCCGGTCACGGGACGTCCGTATTTGAGCGCGTTCTCGACGAGATTGATCAGCGCCTGCAGCAGCAGCTGGCGATTGGCGACGAGCGGCACCGCTTCGGCCGTGAGCTCGACACGAACCAGGTCGCCCCCCTCCTCGGCCACGGGTCCGTAGAGTTCGGCGACATCCTCTATCAGCGCCGCTGCATCGAGCGTCTCGGCGCTGCCCTCGACGGCACCTGCCTCGAGACGCGCCACCAGCAGCAGTGCATTGAACGTCTTGATCAGCTCGTCTGCTTCCTCGAGCGTCCGCTCGAGACCTTCCCGGTGCGCCGGCGCGCCGCGCGGATCACGCAAGGCCGACTCGACGGACGAGCGGATGCGAGCGAGCGGTGTCTTCAGGTCGTGGGCGATGTTGTCGGAGACTTCCTTCAGTCCTGCCATCAGCTGCTCGATCCGCGCCAGCATGGCATTGAGGCTCTGCGCCAGTGCGTCGAGTTCGTCGCCGCTTCCGGCGAGCGGGATCCGCTGCGCGAGATCACCCGCCATTATCGCCGCCGATGTAGCCCGCATCATTTCGACGCGACCGAGCAGGGCGCGATGGCCGATGATCATCGCGGCGATGCCGAGCACGGACATCACACCCAGCGCCCCGATGAACCACCACCAGAGCGAACTGGCCAGCAGCCGCGCCGCATCCACGTTGCGTCCGACGAGCAGCACCACGCCACCTTCGAGCACCTCTGTGACGCCCACCGCGATATGGCGCGAGCCGCCGTGCGTCTCGTAGCCGAAGAATCCGCCGCCACTCGACCTCTCGATTTCCGGCGGCCAGCGATTTAGGTTGCCGGCCCGCTTGCGCCCGTTGGCATCGGTGAGGAAGTAGAGACCGAGACTGCCGCTCTCGATGCGTCGCTCGATCGCTGCCGGCAGGATCTCGAGTGGAACGAACCCGCCATCGGTGGCAAGTTCGCGCAACTCGCTCTCCGACTGCTCGAGCGCCAGCCGGGTCAGCGCGCGCGAGGCCTGCCAGTAGAGCGCGCCGACCAGCAGAGCAGAGACGATCACGAACACGCTGAGCGTGATCAGCGGCACGGCGAGGGCGCTCGAGCGCCAGAGCGCAAGGCGCGCCCTCGGCTCGATCTCACCGGCCGCACCAGACGGAGCGGTGGCGGCTACTTCAGGCGCCGCCTTCACGGATCACGTACCCCGCGCCGCGGACAGTATGCAGGAGCTGAACATCGAAATCCTTGTCGATCTTCGCGCGCAGTCGCGAAATATGGACGTCGATGACATTCGTCTGCGGGTCGAAGTGGTAGTCCCACACGCCCTCCAGCAGCATCGTGCGCGTCACCACCTGTCCGGCATGCTTCATCAGGTATTCGAGCAGGCGGAACTCGCGTGGCTGCAAGGACAGTACCTCCTTGCCGCGCGTGACGCGCCGGGTCAGCCGGTCGAGCACGAGATCGCCGACCACGTAACGCGTCTCGCTCTCCTCGGGAACGGCCCTGCGCGCCAGTGCATCGATACGTGCCAGCAATTCGGCGAACGCAAAGGGTTTGGTGAGGTAGTCGTCGCCGCCGGCCCTGAGCCCCTTCACACGGTCGTCGACTGCGCCGAGTGCGGAAAGGATCAGCACTGGCGTCTTGTCGCCACCCGCCCGCAGGGCGCCGACGATTGCCAAGCCATCCTTCCTGGGCAACATGCGATCGACGATGATCACGTCATAGCCGCCTGCCAGCGCCTGCTCCTCGCCGGTCACGCCATCGCAAGCGAGATCGACCGCGTGACCGGCCTCGCCGAGCCCTTTCAGCAGGAACGAGGCGACATCCTCGTCGTCCTCGATGACTAGCACGCGCATCTTCACCTCGCGGGGCAGGCCCGGCCGAGCCGGCGGCAGGGCGGGAACCGGAAAAGCCGGCGGGCAAGCCTTCGTCGCTTGCCCGCCGACGGTGCGTCGCGCAGCCGGCGCGGCGCCTACTTCTTCATCTGCACCGCGACGAGCCTGGTCTGGCCGCCGCTCGTCACCTTCATCAGCACGGCCGGGCGGCCAAGCTCGCGGGCACGCTTGACGACGGCCTCGATATCGTCCGGCGCGCTGATCTTCTGGCTGTTCACCTCGACGATCACGTCACCCTCGCGCAGTCCCTTGGTCTCGGCGTCCGAGCCATCGGTGACGCTGCGGATCACGACGCCTTCCTTGGCGCCCGCCCGGCGGGCCGCTGCATCGAGCGGCGCCACCGCGACGCCGAGCGAACTGATCGTCGTCGCGCTCGCCGACGGCGTCTCGGCGGGCTTCGGCGCGGCGGCCGGCGCCGATCCGGAGCCGGGGAACGTGCCGAGCTTCACCTTGATGGTGACGTCCCGGTTGCCGCGCCGCACCTGCACGTCGACCGAGCTGTCAGGCGCGTACTCGGCGACCTTCCTCGCCAGGTCGCGACTGTCGGCGATCTCGTCGTTGTTGACCTTCACGATGGCATCGCCAGCCTGCAGGCCAGCGCTGGCGGCGGGACCGCCTGCGGTCACCTCCGAAATCAAGGCGCCCCGCGGTCCCTTGAGGCCGAGGCTCGCCGCCACATCTTCGTCGACGTTCTGGATCTTCACGCCGAGCCAGCCACGCTTGACCGTGCCCGACTGCTTGAGCTGCTCGATCACTTCGCTTGCCGTCGCCGCCGGCACGGCGAAGGCGATACCGACGTTGCCGCCCGAAGGGCTGTAGATCGCCGTGTTGACGCCGATCACGTCGCCGTCGAGGTTGAAAGTCGGCCCGCCCGAGTTGCCGCGATTCACAGCGGCGTCGATCTGGATGTAGTCGTATGGACCGGAGCCGATGTCACGCGACAATGCCGAGACGATGCCGGCCGTGACCGTGCCGCCGAGGCCGAACGGGTTGCCGACCGCGATCGCCCAGTCACCGACGCGCGGCGAGCCCTTGGCAAAGCGCACGAACTGGAAGGAGCGCTTTGCATCGATCTTCAGCAGCGCAATGTCGGTGCGCGCATCCGTACCGATCAGCCGGGCGTCCACCGTCGTCTTGTCCTCGAAGGTCACCGTGATCTTCTTGGCACCGTCGATGACGTGATTGTTGGTTACCACGTAGCCGTCGGCCGACACGAGGAAGCCGGAGCCCTGGCCCTGACGGGCGCGCGGACCCGGTCGCGGGACGCCGCCTCGTCCACCGCGGAACTCGGGCGGCAAGCTCTTGAAGAATTCGTTCAGCGGATGGTCGTCTGGCAGGTCGGGGAACGGCTTGGCGCTACCGTTGCCTCGGCCGCGCGGCGCGCTCGCCAGCTTCGGTTCCTCGCTCGAGACCTTGATCGAGACGACGGAGGGCTTCACGCGGTCGATCAGGTCGGCAAAGGAGAGCGGGGCACGCCCGTAGGGTGTCGCAACGCCCGGCTGGCCGGGGGCGAGTTGGGCCGTCGCCGGACCCGAGGCTATCGCGACGGCGGCGATGCCGGCCGCGGCGAGGCCGAGCAATGCCGACCGCGCCGTTGCACGGGAGGCACGACCAGCCGCTTCAATCGTCGGTGTCATTCCTGGCAATCCTTTTGCTGCACACCGCATGTCCGTTGTCGGACCACGGCAATTTCCATACCATTCGGGACCCGCTCGCTGCACGACGCGACCGTTGCGCCCTCGCGGTGCATCTAGGCGCGGAGCGCCTTACGTCAGCATGGCTGCGAAATTAAATTGCTGTAAGGCGGGGCGCTCAGGCGGAATTTCCAGGCTTTTCGGCGAGCAGTCGGGCGAGTCTCGCCTCCTCCTCGGGGCTGAGCGCAGCTGTGGCTCCCGCTGTAGCGGCCGCGGCATCGTCGGAAAGCTCGCTCGTCGACCCGGCCGACCGGCCACGCAACCGCCAACCGATGTAGAAGGCCGCGCCCGCCAGCATCACCAGCGGAGCCAGCCAGAGCAGCAGCGTGTGCCAGCCGACCGGCGGCCGCAACAGCACGAACTCACCATAGCGGGCGACGATGTAGTCGATCACGGCACGGTCGCTGTCACCGGCCACGAGCCGCTCGCGCACGAGCAGGCGGAGATCGCGCGACAGCGGCGCATTCGAATCGTCGATCGACTGGTTCTGACAGACCGGGCAGCGCAGTTCCCCCGAGATCCGGCGCGCGCGCGCCTCGAGCGCGGGATCCTTCAGCATCTCGCCCGGCTCCACCGCGTGCGCGACAGAAGCCGGGGCGACGACCGGCATCGGCGCCGCCGCGAACAGACTGGCCGCCGCGACACCTGCGATCACCACCCCTCGCAGGCTGCCACCGCGCCGTAGAGCGATCATTCGTCGGCGACCCATCCCCGTCACTCCGCCGGAACCAGGTCTGCCGGCAGGCGACGCGACCGGCGCGGCGCGCCGACGCGAAGTCGCCTGTCGGTGAGCGAAAGGCCGCCACCGACGAACATCACCACCGCACCGAGCCAGATCAGTCGAACCAGCGGATTGTAATAGAGCCGGATCGCGTGGCCGGTGCCGTCGGGCTGCGCATCGCCCAGCACGGTATAGAGATCGCCGTGCCACGCAACGTGGATGCCGGCCTCGCTCGTCGCCTGACGCGGCGCGACATACATCCGCTTGGACGGCTCGAGCAGCGCGACCTGCTTGCCGTCGCGCGTCACCTCGAACGAGCCGAACTGCTCGTTGTAGTTCGGTCCGCGGCGCGCGCTCACACCGGCGAGCTTCAACTCATAGCCGGAAAACGCGACCGTCTCTCCGGGCTTCATGATCAGCATGTGCTCCGCCCGATAAGCCGACGTCGCGGCGATGCCGACGACCATCATGCCGACTCCGAAGTGAGCGACCGCGGTGCCCATCATGGAGCGCGGCAAGCCGGTCAGGCGCCGCGCGGCGATCGCAATGGCGACCTCGCCGAAACGTGCGCGCCAGGCGATCTCGAGCACGGCGCCGGCCATCACCCAGACCCCGAGCGCTATCGCGAACGGTGCCAGCCACGGTCCGCGGTGCACAACGGCGACGGTGGCGACGGCCGCGACCAGCGCAAGCAGGCCGGCCACCATCAGCCGCTGCGTCGCGCCATGGAGGTCGCCTCGCTTCCAGGCGAGGAACGGACCGAGCGGCAGCGCCATGAGCAACGGCAGCATCAGCGGCACGAACGTCATGTTGTAGTAGGGCGCGCCGACCGAGAGCTTGTAGCCGAACGCTTCGGCCAGGAGCGGATAGAGCGTGCCGAACAGGACCGTGCCGCAGGCGACGCTCAGGAGCACGTTGTTGAGGACGAGACTGCCCTCTCGGCTGATCGGGGCGAACAGCCCGCCCTGACGCAGCGCGCTCATGCGCCAGGCGAAAAGAGAGAGCGAGCCGCCGACGAACAGGACGAGAATGCCAAGGATGAAAACGCCACGCGCCGGATCGACCGCAAACGCGTGGACCGAGGAGAGCACGCCCGAGCGCACCAGGAATGCGCCCATCAGCGACAGCGAGAAGGCGAGGATGGCGAGCAGTATCGTCCACACCTTCAGCGCCTCGCGCTTTTCCATGACGATCGCGGAGTGGAGCAGCGCCGTGGCCGCGAGCCACGGCATGAACGAGGCATTCTCGACCGGGTCCCAAAACCACCATCCACCCCAGCCGAGTTCGTAGTAGGCCCACCACGAGCCCATCGAAATGCCGAGCGTCAGACACATCCAGGCGGCCAGCGTCCACGGTCTGACCCAGCGCGCCCAGGCCGCATCCGTGCGGCCTTGCACGAGAGCCGCTACCGCGAAGGAGAAAGCGATGGAGAGGCCGACGTAGCCCGCATAGAGAAACGGCGGGTGGAACGCGAGCGCCGGATCCTGCAGGATCGGGTTGAGGCCGCGTCCCTCGAACGGCGGGCTGGCCAGACGTTCGAACGGGTTCGACGTGGTAAGGATGAAGACCGCGAAGGCGACCGCCACCGAGGCCTGTACGGCGAGAACATCTGCCTTGAGCCGCAACGGCAGGTTGGTGCCGAAGGCGGCGACGGCCGCGCCGAACAACGCCAGCATGAGCACCCAGAGCAGCATCGAGCCCTCGTGGTTGCCCCACACGCCCGAGATCCGATAGATCAGCGGCTTGGCGGAATGCGAGTTGGCGACGACGTTGGCCACCGAGAAGTCGGACACCACATAGGCCCACGTCAGCGCGGCGAACGACACGGCGAGCAACGCGAGTTGTACGAGCGCTGCCGGCACGGCAGTCCCCATCAGCCGCTCGTCACCGCAGCGCGCCCCCCAGAACGGCACGATTGTCTGCACCAGCGCCACGGCCAGCGACAGGATCAGCGCGAAGTGTCCGATCTCGACGATCACTGGCGCACCGCCTTGCCCGCTTCGCCGGCCGTTGCGCCCGGATGCTTCGCGCCGGCACCGAGCTTGACACCTTTCTCCTTCAGCGATTTCGCCACCTCGGGCGGCATATAGGTCTCGTCGTGCTTGGCGAGCACGGTGTCCGCGCGGAACAGGCCCGCCGCGTCGAGCTGGCCCTCCGCGACGACGCCCTGCCCCTCGCGAAACAGATCGGGCAGCACGCCCTGATACGAGACGCGTACCGTGCCGATGGTGTCGGTGACAGCGAACTCGACCCTGGTCCCCTGCCCGCGCTTCACCGACCCTTCCGCAACCAGACCGCCGAGCCGGAAGCGCTGGCCGGCCGCGATCTTCTTCTCCGCCACATCGCTCGGGGTATGGAAGAACACGATGGTGTCACGCAACGCGAACAGCACGAGGAGGCTCGCGATGGCGAGCGTGCCGACGCTGCCGCCGATGAGGATCGCCCGGCGCTGCTTGCGGGTCATGGCTCGCTCTCCCTTCCCGGTCTCGTCGCGCGTCCGATCATGGCGCAAGACCGAGCTGTCGGGCGGCGGTCTCGACGGCATCGCGGCCGGCTGCATCTCCGGCGAGCGCCTGACGGGCGCCGGCTAGTGCAGCCGCGGCCTTGTCCCTCTCGCCGAGCACGATATAGGCGCGGATCAGCCGCTGCCACCCGGCGGCATCGCGGCCATCCGCCTTCAATCGATCGGCCAGCCCGTCGACCATGCCGCGTATCATTGCGGCCTGTTCGTCGGGCGAGCGTTTGGCTGCGGCAGCGACGTCGGACGCGCTCGGGCCCGGCGCAGCGCCAGCTCCAGGCCGAGCGCCGACTGAGCCGCCAGGAGCTGGGGCGCCGCCCGTGGCGGCAGGAGCCGCAGGCACGCTGCCGCCGACGGCCTTGAGCCGCTCTGCGACCATGGCCCGCCACGGCGCTTCCGCCGGGCTCGCATTCAGGATCGCCTGGTAATCGGCGCGGGCGTCTTCGCGCCTTCCGGCCTGCTCCTTGGCCACCGCCAACCAGAAGCGCGCATCGAGACGCGATGGATCGCGCGCGACGATGCGCTCGTAGGCCTCGCGCGCGACATCGGGCACGCCCTCCCGGCTGCCTGAGATCGCCGCCTCGGCGATACCAGAGAGCCGCGGGATGCTCTCGCCCTTGAGCCGGATCGCGTGGGCATAGGCGTTGACGGCATCGTCGAAACGGCGCAGCCGCAGATAGATCGGCGCGATCACGTCCCAGCCCGCCCCGTCCTCGGGGTTCTCGGCAAGACGCGCCTCGACCCGCGCGATCAGTTCCTCGATGCGCGAAGCCTCGGGCCGCATTGCGACGCGCGCGGCATGCGGTTGCGAGGCCACCTCCGGTGCGCCGAGCCGGGCGTAGAGCAGGATCGCCACCAGCGGCACTGCGCCGAGGACGCCGAGCGCCAGCTTTCTGCTGATGCTCCGAGCTGTCGCGACGGTGCCGGCGGCATCGGGAGATGCGCCGGCCCGGCCGGCATCAGCGCATGCGATCAGGCGTCGTGCCACCTCGCTGCGGGCGGCATCGGCCTCGGCCTTCCCGATCAGGCCGCGCGCCAATTCCCGGTCGATCTCGGCGAGCTGGTCGCGATAGATGTTGAGCGTCGCCTCGGTCTCGGCTCCGGCATCGCCGTCGGTATCCCGCCGCACGTTCAGCAGCGGGCGCGCGACCAGCGCGACCGTTGCCGCAGTCAGAACGGCGAATACGACCCAGAGCACCATGCGACCCTTCCGGCGCGATCATTCGCAGCTGGGATAGGCAGCGCGGGTCGCCGTGACAAGTGGTGGTAGCCGCGCCAATCGGCACATCTGCGCGCACCAGCGAGCTGTATCCGCCCGCTGCTTCGAGATGCCGCGCCGAAGGTGAGCCGTTCCGGTCCGATCAACCGATGGCGCGCCACGTTCCGTCCGGCTCACGACAGGCGGTGCCGCGCAGCACTTCCTCGCGTCCGCGAATGAAGATCGTGTGCGTATAGTCGCGGCATTCGCCGCCACCCCGCCGATAGCGCCGGCCGGGCACGATGTCGCCCCGATAGTCGCTCTCGGCGCTCCGCCACGAGCGCCGCTCGCCGTCGCCGCCGCGCTCCAGCGCATCGAGTTCGGCCTCGGCGGCAATGCGCCGCTCACGCTCGTTCATGCCGCGCGCCAGTTCGTTACCGATGATGCCGCCGACCACGGTGCCGACCAGCGCTCCGGCGAACCGGCCGCCGCGCCCCCTCCCGACCGCACTGCCGATCAGTCCGCCGGCAACAGCACCCGCGATGGTGCCGCCCTCCACGCGGCGGTCCGCGTCACCTGAACAGCCACCTGTCGCAATGCTCGCGACCAGCGTCACCGCCACGGCCGACACGGCGCGCCTGCGTGCGCGCCCAAACCACTGCCAATTTCCGGTCATCGCCAGCATCCTTCCGCGCCCGAAGCACACGCCACCGCGGCAGCGCTCGAAGCCCCGCCCAAGCACCTGCGAGCCCCGTAGAACACCTGTGGATTCGGGCGCATGTGGGGCAACGACGCGGCTTCAGGAGGGCCGGCACCAGCGCGGCGACGGGATATGTTCAGGCAGCCGGCAACTCGAGGCGCGCCGACAGACCGCCGGTCGCTGCCGCCGCAAGTTCCAGGCTGCCGCGATAGGACGTGGCGAGATCCGTGACGATGGAGAGCCCGAGGCCGGAGCCGGGGCGCGTCTCGTCGAGCCTCAGACCACGCTTGCCGAGCCGCGCGCGCTGGCTTGAATCGAGCCCGGCGCCGTCGTCGTCGATCTCGATGAGGAGCCGCCTGCGCGCCGCACCGGCGCTGCGGTCGCCATCGTTCCGGCCGGTCATCTCGCGCTCGCCCCCAGGCGCCACGACGCGCACGGCGACGCGGCTTGTCGCCCACTTGCACGCGTTATCCATCAGATTGCCGAGCATCTCCTCCAGATCCTGGCGCTCGCCCTGGAAGCGTGCGCCATCGGGGCAGTCGACATCGATGACGACACCCTTCTCGCCGTAGATGCGCTGGAGCGCGCGGCGCAGCCCTTCTACGACCGGCGCCACCTCGGTGACGCGGCCGATGACTGCCACGCGCGCGGCCATCTGCGCGCGCTCGAGGTAGTGTGCGATCTGGTCGCGCATCAGTGTCGACTGCTCGATCACCTTCGTACCGAGCGGCCCCTTGTCGTCGCGCGCCTCGTTGGTGATGACGGCGAGCGGCGTCTTGAGCGCGTGCGCGAGGTTGCCGACCTGCGTCCTGGCGCGATCGATTATCTCCTGGTTCGAGCGGATCAGCGCGTTGAGCTCGTCCTGTAGCGGCTCGATTTCAGCCGGAAAGCGGCCTTCCAGCCGGGTCGCCTCGCCGGAGCGGATGGCAGCCAGCCCGCGCTCGATCGAGGCTAGCGGCGAGAGGCCGAAATGGACCTGCAGCAGCGTGGCTCCGATCAGCGCCAATCCAGCCATCGCCAGCGCCAGGACAAGGCGGCTTCCGAACGTGGCGACGCGCACATCGAGCCAGTCGAGGGGACCGGCGACGATGAACGAGTAGACCGGGCCGCCGCCGCTCTCACCTGAGGTGTACAGTGTTTCGGCGATGCGCGCCCGCTGCCCGTCCGGCCCGACGCCGTTGATCCAGCGGACACCGCCGGCATCGGCCGTGATGCCCGCGGCATAGGGTGACGGCAACGTGTTGGCGCCGAGGGACACCGAGGCGAGACGCATACCCTGCGCGCCCTTCACCACCGGCTGTACCTGCCAATACCAGCCCGAGTTCGGCACTTCGAAAAGAGGCTCGCCGACGTTGGTCGGTCGGCCCGGCTCGAGCCCGCCCTTGTCGACGCTGTCGGCGAGCACGACGAGCAGCAGCGTGCGTACGCGGTCGTCGAAGCTCTCCGCCGCCTCTGAGCGGTATATCGAGTAGATCAGGAAGCCGGCGACCGGCAGCACCAGCACCATCCAGGTACCGGCGACCAGGAACAGGCGGGTAGCGAGTGAGTAGAGCCGCATCGGCGCGGACGCGCTCCTCGTGGCTCAACCGTCTTCGGGCTCAGGGCTCAAGCGATAGCCGAGCCCGCGAACGGTCTTGATGATGTGGGGCGGGATTTTCTTGCGCAGTCGTCCGATGAAGACCTCGATGGTGTTCGAATCGCGGTCGAAGTCCTGGTCGTAGAGGTGCTCGACCAGCTCGGTGCGCGAGACGATGCGGCCGTTGTGATGCATCATGTAGGCGAGCAGGCGATACTCGTGCGAGGTCAGCTTGACTATCTGACCGTCGCAGGTGACACGCGCGGACTTGGTGTCGAGGCGGACCGGCCCGCACTCGATCTCGGATTTTGCGTGGCCGGCGGCGCGGCGTACCTGCGCACGCACGCGGGCGAGCAACTCCTCCATGTGGAATGGCTTTGCGAGATAATCGTCGGCGCCGGCATCCATGCCAGCGACCTTGTCGCTCCAGCGGTCGCGCGCCGTCAGGATGATGACCGGCATGTTGCGCTCCGAGCGGCGCCACTGCTCGAGCACCGAAATGCCGTCGAGCTTGGGCAGACCGAGGTCGAGGATGACGACGTCGTAAGGCTCCGTATCGCCGAGGTAGTAGCCTTCCTCGCCGTCGAGCGCGGTGTCGACCGCATAGCCGGCGTCACCAAGCGCCGTCGCGAGCTGACGGTTGAGATCGGCGTCGTCCTCGACGACCAGGGCACGCATGAGGCCTCGCTTCCCCCCGCGCGGCACTATCCGCCGCGCAAGACCTGAATGGCTTGTCGTGGCGAGACTATAGCGGACGACTGCGGCTGGTGCACGCCTCACCGGCCCGACATGGGGCGGAGACGCTGCTCGCCCATTCAGCGCCCCTTCCACTCCGGCCGGCGCTTGGCGAGGAACGCCTCGCGGCCCTCCTTGAAGTCGGCGCTCGCATAGATGCGGCCGACCCAGTCCTTGTCGTCCGCCTTGCTGCCGTGCTCACGCAGGCGGAGCAGCAACTCCTTGGTCGCGCGCATGGTCAGTGGGGCGTGCCGGGCCAGGGTCTCACCCAGTTCATCGGCGCGCGCCATCAGAGCGGCGTGGTCTGCAACCACCTCGTTGACGAGACCGATGGCGAGTGCTTCCTCGGCTCCGATCAGGCGTGAGGTGAGGATCATGTCCTTCACCCTGGGCTCCCCGACGAGCGCGACGAGGCGCGCGAGCGTCGCGACCGACAGGCAGTTGCCGAGCGTCCGTGCGATCGGAAAGCCGAACTTCATGTCGGCGGTGGCGATCCTCAGGTCGCAGCAGGCCGCGATGCCGGCGCCGCCGCCCGTGCAGGCGCCGGCAATGGCTGCGATGGTCGGCACCGGGCACGCCTCGAACGCGGAAAAATGATGATCCGCGCTCTCTTCGTAGGCGAGGCCCTGCTCGGGGGTGTTGAAGTCGAGGAACAGCGAGATGTCCGTACCGGCCGCGAAGGCCTTGTCGCCGGCGCCGGTCACGATCATCGCCTTGACGCTGCCGTCGGTCGGCATCGTGCGGCAGATGTCCGCGAGCCGCTCGTACATGGCGAAGGTCAGTGCATTGCGCGCCTTCGGCCGGTTCAGCATCACGCGGGCAATGCCGCCCCTCACTTCGTGGACCAGCTCGTCGTTGTTTGTGCTCATCATCTCACCTGTTGTCGGCTCCCCCCGTTATCTCAGCCGGTTCGGGTAGAAGTAGTCCACCAGGAACATGGGGATCGCCGGGATATAGGTGCACATGAGCAGCACCGTCAGCAACACCGCGATGAACCAGATGTTGACCTTGGTGGTCTGCCAGATGTCGGCCTTGGCGATCGAGCACGAGGTGATGAGCACGCTGGCGACGGGTGGCGTCTGCTGGCCGATGGCGAGGTTGAGCGTGACGATCAGCCCGAAGTGCACAGGGTCGATGCCCACCTTCTCGATCAGCGGCAGCACGATCGGAATGACGAGGATGATGGCCGCCGCCGAGTGCAGGAAGAAGCCGATCACCAGGAAGAACACATTGAGGATCAGCAGCACAAGATACTTGTTGTTTGTTAGGCTGATGATGCCCTCGGCGAGGGTCTGGGGCACTTTCGAGACGGTCAACAGATCACCCATCAGCACCGACGCTGCGACCAGAATCATCACCACGGCCGTCTGCACGCCGCCGTCGAGCATCGATTGCTTGAGATGCGCCCAGTCGAAGTCCCGGTAGATCACGCCGACGATGAGTGCTGCGACGACTGCAAGGCCGGCCGCTTCCGTCGCCGTGACGAGGCCGCCGAAAATGCCGCCGAGAATGATCACCGGCAGCAGCAGAGCGGGCAGCGCATCGACGAAGGTCGCCCACAAGTGCTTCGTGTTGAAGGCTTCCTCGACCGGGAAGTTGTACTTGCGAGCGAAGATGTAGGCGACGACCATCATCAGCAGGCCGCCGAAGAACCCCGGCACGAGTCCGGCGAGAAACAGCTGCTCGATCGAGGCGTTGGCGGAGACGCCGTAGAGGATCATCGGGATCGACGGCGGGATGATGATCGCCAGCGACGCCGACGACGACGTCACCGCTGCCGCGAACGGTCCGGTGTATCCGCGTTTCTTCATCTCCGGAATCAGCACCGAACCGAGGGCCGCAACGTCGGCGACGGCCGATCCTGAAATCTCGGCGAAGAACAGCGATACGCCGATGTTGACCATGGCGAGACCGCCGCGCACGAACCCGATCAGTGCGGAGACGAACGCGATGAGGCGCCGCGAGATGCCGCCGGCATTCATTATCGCGCCGGCCAGCACGAACATCGGAATGGCGATCAGAGGAAAACCGGTGGCGCCGCGATACATCTCGATGCCGATCGAGAGCAGATTGTCGACGCCTCCCGTCAGCACGATGCCGAACGTTGCCGCGATGGCGAGCGCGATGCCGATCGGGACGTTGATGAGGATCATCGCCAGCATGGCGGTAAACATGACGAGCATGAGCATGGGGTCAGTTCCTTCCGCCGCCCGCAGGGCTCGTCGCATCCGCATCCGGCAACGGCGGATGCTCCAGGGAGACGCCCGCACGCACCTTCTGCCAGTAATCGGGCAGGCTCAGCAGTTCGCAGACGATGAATAGTGCCGCGCCGATCGGGATCACCGATTGGGTGAACAGCACCGGGATCCAGGGCAGCGAGATCAGGCTCTCGTCGCCGACCACCTGCAGCACACGCCATCCGGCCCAGCCGAGCAGCGCGAAGAATCCGATGACCAGCACCTCGGCAATTACCACGCAGACCAGACGGAACCGCACCGGCAGGCTCAGCAGTACGCTGTCGAAGCCGAGGTGCTGGCGGTGGAGAGCCGCCAGCGCCGCCCCGTAATAGGTGATCCAAGCGAGCATCACCGATGCGACCTCGTCGTACCACGACAGCGACGCGCCCATCTTGCGATAGACCACGGCCACGACGACCATGATGGTCAGGCCGATCATCAGGCCAATCACTGTCCACTGGAGCAATCGGTCCAGCGCCGTCCGCAATGTCGCGAGCATATTGACAGCCTCGGGGTGAGAAGTACGGCAGCGGCTTCGGACCCGCATCGGTGGAGGACGCCGGGCGTGGCTACGCGGAAGGGATGGAAGTCCATATCGGAAGCAGCCGCTTCGGCGAACCGGCGGCCGCTTCGGAAGGGCCCGGGCCGCGACGGCATTCGCCGCCGCGGCCACGTGCGCTGCTACTTGCGCAGGGCTTCGATCTGCTTGATGAGATCCGCGCCGCCTTTGACCTTCTTGCCGAACTCTTCATAGATGCCCTTGGAGGCGGCAACGAAGGCAGGCTTGTCGGCCTCGTTGACGGCCATACCCTTGGCCTTGAGCTTGCCGACGAGGTCGTCGTCGAATTCCTGGCCGTTCTTGCGGGCCTGGTCTTCCATCTCCTTTGCCGCGGCAAGAATCACGTCCTGCACGTCCTTCGGCCACTTCTTGAAGGTGGCGGGCGAGGTGACGATGTAAGCCGGCACGTAAACGTGTCCAGTCATCGAGAGGTACTTCTGCACCTCGTAGAACTTCGAGGCCCAGGCGTTGATCAGCGGGTTCTCCTGGCCGTCCATGACGCCGGTCTTGAGGGCGGTGAACACCTCCGAGAACGCCATCGGCGACGGATTGGCGCCGTAGGCCTGGAACATCTTCAGGCGCCACTCGCCGCGCGGCGTGCGCAGCTTCACGCCCTTGAGGTCATCCGGCTTGGTGATCGGCCGCACGTTGTTGGTGACGTGGCGGATGCCGTTCTCCCAGTAGCCGACGATCTTCACGCCCTTCGACTCGGCGGCCGGGCTGAAGATTTTCGGACCGAGCGTGTCGAGTACGCGCTTCGCGTGCGCGCGATCCTGGATGATGTAGGGCATGTCCCAGATGCCGAAGATGTCGTGCACCGACGACATGATCGACGACGGCAGGAAGAAATCGATCTGGCCAAGCTTCATCTTCTGAAGCATGTCTTTGTCGTTGCCGAGCTGGCTCGCAGGGAAGTCCTGGATGATGACCTTGCCGCCCGACTTCTTCTTGACGAGTTCGGCGAATTGCTTTGCTGCCTTGTCGAAATGGCTGCCGACGTCGCCGACGTGGCCGAACTTCAGCGTGGTCTGGGCCTGCGCCGTGCCGGCCAGCATCACACCGGCGACCGCGGCAGCCGCGACGTTTGCGAGTTTCATCCGTCTCCTCCTTGGTTGTCGTCTTCTGTCTTGTTCTTAGCGGCGGGAGCTTATTACCCCCGTCCGCCGATGTCGACCCGCTGTCGACAGTCTACACCTTGTCATTCCCGGCTGATTTCTGACGGTCCGCGGATCGACTTTTGTGTCACGCGTGGGCCATCGACGTATCGGCAAGATAGCTCATCGCGACCCCGGTGCCGCCCGCATTGTGCGGCACGCCGGCAAGCTTCAGCCCCATCTCGACGCCACCGAGCGTACCGATCAGTGTCAGATCGTTGATGTCGCCGAGGTGCCCGATGCGGAACACCTTGCCGGCCACCTTCGACAGTCCCGTGCCGAGCGACATGTCGAAGTGGTCGAGCACGACCTTGCGGAACTGATCGGAATTGTGCCCCTCGGGCATGAGGACAGCGGTCAGCACCGGGGAGAAGTGACGTTCGTCGAGAATCAGGTTCTCGAGGCCCCAGGCCGCGACCGCGCGCCGTGTGGCCTCGCCGTGCCGCTTGTGGCGGGCGAACACGCGATCGAGGCCTTCCTCGTTCAGCATGTCGATCGCTTCGGCGAGGCCGTAGAGCAGGTTTGTCGCTGGGGTATAGGGGAAAAAGCCGTTCTTGTTGTGCGGCAGCATCTCTTCCCACGACCAGAACAGCTTCGGCAGCGTAGCACGCTTGGCTACGGCGAGCGCCTTGTCCGAGATGGCATTGAACGAGATGCCGGGAGGCAGCATCAGCCCTTTCTGCGAGCCCGAGACGGTGACATCGACCCCCCACGCGTCATGGCAGTAGTCGGCCGAGGCCAGACCCGAGATCGTATCGACCATCAGAAGCGCTGGATGACCGGCGGCGTCGATCGCGCGGCGAACGGCAGCGATGTCCGAGGTGGCACCCGTCGAGGTCTCGTTGTGGACGACGCAAACGGCCTTGATCGCGTGCGCCTTGTCTTCGCGCAGCCGCGCCTCGATGCGGGCGGGATCGACGCCCGCACGCCAGTCGCTCTCGATGAACTCCGGCTTGATCCCGAGCTTCAGCGCCATGTTGCGCCAGAGCGTGGCGAAGTGGCCGGTCTCGTACATGAGGACATGGTCGCCGGGCGACAGCGTGTTGGCGAGCGCGGCCTCCCAGGCACCGGTGCCGGACGCCGGATAGATGATCACCGGGCCCTTGGTCTTGAAGATCGACTTGATGCCCGTGAGCACGCGGTGGCCGAGCTTCTGGAATTCGGGCCCGCGATGGTCGAGCACCGGCATCGCCATCGCCTTCAGGATGCGGTCCGGCACGGGCGACGGCCCGGGGATCTGCAGGAAGTGGCGGCCTGCACGGCGCGGCTCGTTGCTCGACATGGCTTGCTCTCTCGCAATGGGTTGCCTGTCGCCCCTTGAAGCATCCGCGCAGATTGACGTCAACATAATTTTGTATACAAGATGCAATGGTGAACCACGGGAGGCCCGCCTCGATGAATGCGCATACGTCGGACCGCTGGCCGGTGAACCATCGCCTCAAGGAGCGTCTCGCCCGCGAGATCGAAGGCGAGGTGCGCTTCGACGCGGCCAGCCGCGGCCGCTATGCCACGGACGCCTCGATCTACCAGATCGCGCCGTTGGGCGTGGTGATCCCGAAGCGGCGCGACGATGTCGAAGCGGCGCTGGCGATCGCGCGTGAGGAAGGCGTCACGGTGCTCGCCCGCGGAGGCGGCACTTCACAGTCCGGCCAGACGGTCGGGCGCTCGCTGGTCATCGACTACACGAAGCACTTGAACCGGGTGATCGAGACAGACTTCGCCGCCCGCTCGGCCTGGGTCGAACCGGGCATCGCGCTCGATGAGCTCAATCGACAGATCAAGGGTTCCGGCCTGTGGTTCCCGGTCGATGTATCGACCTCCAGCCGCGCGACCATCGGCGGCATGACCGGCAACAATTCGTGCGGTACGCGCTCGATCCGCTACGGCATCATGCGCGACAACGTCATCGCCATCGACGCCATGCTCGCCGATGGTACACGCGCGCGCTTCGGCGAGATCGGCGCCGGTGGTGTGATCGACGGTCCCGCGCCGGAGCCGATGCGCGCGTTGGCAAGCGACCTTGCCGCCCTGGGCCATCGTGAGGCGGCGCATATCCGCACGGCCTTCCCCGAGGTCTCCCGCCGCGTCGGCGGCTACCTGATCGATGCGCTGGTTCCGGAGAACGACAGGCCGGTGAACCTCGCCACGCTGCTCTGCGGCTCGGAGGGAACGCTGGCGCTGTCGGAGCGCATCCATCTGAAGCTGTCGCCACAGCCGAAGAACAAGGCGCTCGGCATCTGTCACTTCCCGACCTTTCGTCGTGCCATGGAGGCGGCCCAGCACATCGTCAAGCTCGGCCCCGTCGCCGTCGAGGTGGTTGACCGCACTTTGATCGAGCTTGCCCGCGACATCGCGATCTTCCGGCCGGTGATGGACACCTATGTGAAGGGCAAGCCGGACGCGCTGCTGCTCGTCGAGTTTGCCGAGGACGATCAGCAGGAGAATGCGCGCCGTCTCGCCCTGCTCGACGAGCTAATGGGCGATGTCCTCGGACTTCCCGGATCCGTTGTGAAAGTCACCGATGCGCCCGGTCAGGCTGCGGTCTGGGGCGTGCGCACCTCCGGCCTCAACATCATGATGAGCATGAAGAGCGAGGGGAAGCCGGTCTCGTTCATCGAGGACTGCGCCGTGCCGCTCGAGCATCTCGCCGACTACACGGAGCGGCTGACCGAAGTCTTTCACAAGCATGGCACGACCGGCACATGGTATGCGCACGCCTCCGTCGGCTGCCTGCACGTGCGGCCCGTGCTCAACCTGAAGCTCGAGAGGGACGCCGCCACCATGCGCGCCATCGCGGAGGAAGCCTTCGCGATGGTGAAGGAATACAAAGGTTCGCACTCGGGCGAGCATGGCGACGGCCTCGTACGCTCCGAGTTCCACGAGCTTATGTATGGCCGCAAGACGGTTGCACTCTTCGAGGAGGTCAAGGACCGCTTTGACCCGACAGGCGTCATGAACCCGGGCAAGATCGTGCGGGCGCCACGCATGAACGACCGTACCCTGTTGCGATTCCAACCCGACTATGCGGTGCCGGCAAGCATGCAGGCAGCGTTCGACTGGTCGGCGCTCGGCTACGGCGGCGCGGCGCGCGGGCTCCAGGGCGCGGTCGAGATGTGCAACAACAACGGCGAGTGCCGCAAGCTCGCCGGCGGCGCGATGTGCCCGAGCTTTCGCGCTACCCGCGACGAGCGCGACGTGACGCGCGGCCGCGCCAATACGCTCAGGCTCGCCATCTCCGGCCAGCTCGGCCCCGATGCGCTCGGCTCCGATGACCTGCTCGATGCAATGAAGCTCTGCGTGTCGTGCAAGGCCTGCAAGCGCGAGTGCCCGACCGGCGTAGACATGGCGAAGATGAAGATCGAGGTGCTCGCCGCCGCACGAAGGCGGCGTGGCCTGTCGCTGCGCGACCGTCTGGTCGCGTACCTGCCGGTCTATGCGCCCTACGCCAGCCACATCGCACCGCTGCTCAACCTGCGCAACGGGTTTCCGCTGCTCGCCCGCCTCGGCGAGCCGGTGACGGGCTTCTCGGCCAGGCGCACGCTGCCCACGTGGCGCGCGCGCACATATTCCGCGAGATCCGTCGCGCCGCCGGCAACACCGAACGGCCGCACGGTGGCTCTGGTGCCCGACACCTTCAATCGCACGTTCGAGCCGGAGAACATCGAGGCCGCCGCTGCCGTGCTGGGCGCTCTCGGCTATCACGTCGAGATCGTCGGCTGGGATACGCGCGGCAAGCCGCTGTGTTGCGGGCGTACCTATCTCGCATCCGGCATGGTGGACGAAGCCCGCATCGAAGCCCGTCGCCTGCTCGCGGCACTCGCCGGCCCACTCGCGTCAGGGATGCGCATCGTCGGCATCGAGCCGTCCTGCCTGCTGACGCTGCGCGACGAGTTCCTGGTGATGGGGCTGGGCGACGACGCCAAGAAGCTTTCGGAGAATGCGGTGATGCTCGAAGAGCTGGTCGCGACCGATGTCAAAGCCGGCCTCATTGCAACGCCGATCGGCCAGCTCCAGAAGACGATCCACCTGCACACCCATTGCCACCAAAAGGCGCACGGGGTGGCGGGCGCCGTCGAACAGAGCTTGAAACTGATCGCAGGCGCGACCGTGCAGCCGATCGAATCCGGCTGCTGCGGGATGGCCGGCAGCTTCGGCTATCAGGCAGAGACTTACGAGACCTCGATGGCGATTGGCGAGCTTGCGCTGCTGCCGGCCGTGCGCAAGGCGGCGAGCGGCGATCTGGTGGCTGCCGACGGCTTCTCCTGCCGCCACCAGATCGCCGACGGGGCGGCCCGCGAGGCGACACACGTCGCCCGTATCCTGGCGATGGCGCTCGGCCTGGAGGCGCCCTGATGAGCGGCACGCAGGAGATCGAACCGCTCGCCCGCCAGACGCTGCCGACAGCGCTCGCCGACCGCCTGCGCACGCTGGTGCTCGCCGGCGACCTCGCCCCCGGCGCCCGCATCAACGAGCAGGCGCTGGCCGATCGCTTCGCCGTGTCACGCACGCCCGTGCGCGAAGCACTGAAGCTGCTCGCCGCTGAAGGCCTCGTCTCGATCACGCCACACCGCGGCGCGGCGGTCGCCATGCTGTCGGAGGAGGAGCTCGCCGAGGTCTTCCCGGTGATGGGTGCGCTCGAAGCACTCGCCGGGGAGTTGGCGGCCAAGCGCGCGACGGACGACGAGATCGCCGCCATCGAAGCCCTGCACCAACGCATGCTCGCGCACTACGTCGCACGCGATCTGACGAGCTACTTTGCCATCAACCAGCAGATCCACGCCGCGATCCTCGCCGCCGCCCGCAACGAAACCCTGACCCAGCATGCCAACCAGCTCGCCGGCCGCGTCAGGCTCGCTCGCTATCGCGCCAACATGTCGGACGCCCGCTGGCAGGAGGCGGTCGGCGAGCACGAAGAGATGCTCGCGGCGCTGAAAGCAAGGAAGCCTGCCGCGCTCGCGCGCATCCTCAAGACTCACCTCGACAACAAGCTCGCCACCGTCCGCGAGGCGCTGACGGCCGGCCGCTGAAACGCCGGCCGTCATCCGGGACCAGGCCTCAGCGGCAGGAGAAGCGGCGGAGCAGCGCGATCTCCCCCTGCACCTCAGCGATCGACGGACAGGGCGCGGCGCGCTGGCCGGTGCGCCGGGCCACATCCGCCGCGAACGGAGCCCAGATCAGCCGGTCGAAACTCGCGTCGCAAAGCCCCTGGCCGCGGAACATTGCGGCAGCGCCCGGCCATTTCCCGATCAGCTCGAGCCAATCGTATGACGCTGCGATCACCTCCTCTGTCGGCGCGGCGTTGCCCGGCCCCTTGAGCTGGGGCACGGTGGGCTTACCGCGCGCGTCGAGCCGCACTTCCATCGTCGCCAGCACCTCGCGGCCACGGCGAAAGCTGTAGAGCCGGCATTGTCCAGCGACGACGGCCGGCACGTACTGAGCAAGGCAATTTCTCATCACCCTCGCCTCATCTGCTACCGCCGCGCAACTCGTCAGGGGAACGACGGATATGTCGCCGAATAACGCACGCTGGCCCCACGGCGACCCCTTTGGCTCACCCCTGTGGCAGAGGTCGTGCAGTGCGCGCGTCAACCAGTGCGGCGCGAGCGCCACCACTCGCTCCAGCGACATGTCGGGGTGCCAGTGGATCGGCACCAGGGCGCCTGCGGGCGTCTCGCGCTGAACCGAATACCATGCGAACAGCGCCACGAGCCTGACCGGCAGCGGCGACATGCGGCGACACGCGAAGGCGCGCTGGCTCGCGAGCCATGCGACGAGCAGTTCGTCGCCATGCCGGCTGGCAGCCACGACTGCCTGCATCCAGCGGCCGGCGAGCCGCACGTCACGAGGCATCGTGCCGATCAGCGCGCGCCCTGTCTCAGGCCGCCGGAACAGCTCCGGCAAGCTGCCGTCGAGCGGCTCGAGCAGCGCCTCCGGCGGCAGCTTGCGCGTCCAGCTGCCGAGGCCGAGGGCGGCGAGCACCTCGGCGAGCGGGGCGCCGCGCAACACCAGCGCTTTCGCCGCCCGGCGCACTGCGTCCTTCCGGCGCCGCGTGACGATCGCGACGACGGCTACCGGGCAGCTCCAGGCAAGATCGGCGAAGCGATCATTCTCCGATGTGAAGTCCCATATGCGCCGACGGTAGCGGTAGGGATAGCGCGCGATCTGGCTCTGCAGGTTGCGGCCGTCGGCGGACGCGGCATTGGCGGTTGCGTTGGCGACGGCATCGGCGACGACGTGAACAAGAGCGACATTCATGGCCCGACTCCGTGGATTGCGGCAGATTTCACCCCTCGGGAGAAACCGATTGCCTCCAAAAAGCCGAAAGCGCGCGCGATGAATAGCTTTACAGATTGTTTGGCACGGCAGTTGCGCCCCGCCGGCCGGACAGGTTGGGACAACAAAAAGTTTTGTGGCGCCATCGCATGCGTAGTGGTGTGATGGCCGCGTACCCAAGGGGCACTTCACGGCTTGGGAGGCTAGACGTATGCCAGAAATTGAAAAACAGCTCCCGGAAAGAGGATCGACCTCGGTCTCGGAGGAAACCACCTACTCCACGGAGACCGTCGTCGCCCTGCAGTCCCTGGCGCACATGCAGGGCCTGTACAGCAGCTTTCGCAAGGGGGTCGTGGAATTTCTCGCTTTCGACCAGGACGATCAACTCGCCGATGACGATACTCTGGAGTTGATACACTCGGTCCAGAGCTTCGACTGTTTCCAGCTTGCGCTCGTACTCTGGAAGGAGTCGCCCCTCCCGACCGAGGAGGAATTGCGGCTGGCGGGCTTGCCGCGCAAACGTCTGCCGAACGGACTCACGCGTCGCGGGCTCGGTGATCTGCTGGCGCGCAGCGACGAGCTTCGCCGCGCGATGATCGAGCGCTGCATCGCGCCGGAGCCGACCGAGATGTTCCTGCGGCGCGCCGAGCGGCTGACCAAGGATCTGATTGCACTCGGTCTCGTCGAGGAACATGTCGAGCCGCCCGCCACCGCTCGCGCCAACTGGAAACCCCTCCGCGGCACGCTGCGGTTGCACAAGATGATGTGCCATTGCGGCGTCCTCTGCTCGCGATTCCGGCATGCCGAGGCCACAAGCCCCACCTCTACCTTGTATACCTTGGCAACCTCACAGCCCTGAAACGGTTCGCGGGTCGAGCCCCGCGCACGAACAGCAGGACAGGTCATCCCTAAGCAAATGCCTCGCAATCCAGAACCCCACGGGCTCGCGTCCCACTTCATCGTCAACGACATGGCGGAGTGGCCGGCGCGAGCGCGTGCAGGACGACACGCTGTGGACGGCGCGGGCGCTCGCGTGCCGTCCGGTTCAGCCAGTGCAACAGCGTTCATGCGACTGTGGCGGGCTCGCGCTAGCGCGGGCTCGTCTCCTGTCCTGCCAGAGGCATTCATCGACTGCCACGCCCTCGGCGGTACTTCGCCCGGCATCCTTGCCGCCCGAGCGCCGGACCGCCGACCCGAGCCGATGTTCGGCGGCGCTCCCGAGGATATAGACCAGCCACTGCGACCCGGTGAGTGCTCGGGGTCGCTCACAGATGCTGCATGCTTTGCACGCTTCGCCAGCTGTCCCTACGAGCCCGGACCCATCGCACCACACTCCGACATAGAGAACACCCACAGTGAAGCAATCGCTTTTTTAGAAATTGACGGATTCGAGACCATCCGCCCTATCTATTTCGAAAACACAACCGCGGCGATTTTTGATCGTATTAATTGGCACTTATATTCGCAAACAATGCATTCATGGAACAGGGCGAGCCGAATCAATGGAATATCGGACGCGGCCGCGCCATTTCCTCACGCCTCGGACTACCACACTTCTACACCCGAACTACGGCGCATCGATGCTCATGTCGTGCGCGCATCGAAGCCACGTCCCGACTGGGCGCTCTGGCGGCAGGTTCGTCCCGCAGTCCAGCCTGGCGCGAAAATGTGTCGAATCCGCATGTTGGGAAGATCGACGTCATACTGCGTCAGCGTCTGGTCCCGGTTGCGCTTCAGAGCAATTTTCGCTCTTCTACTGTTGCAACGACCGATTCTAATTTTCTGGCAAAATCGCCAGCAGCACGGTATCGTTCCCGCAATGTTGCGGGGTAATTTTTCGGGCCAGGATTGCGCGGGGTGCTACATGCCGAATCGGGAGAGATCCACATTGATCGGATGGACAGCCGCCTTGCGTTCACTGGGCGCGCGTTCGGACGGGGATACTCCTGGCGGAGGGTTGCTTGTGCGCAGACGATCGAGCTCGCGGAGATCGCAGAAGCGTGTGGACAAGGAGCGTCCGCAGCGGCGCACCAGCCAACGTGAGCACGAACCGGGCCTGCCGGACAGCCTGCTCAATGCCTCGGGCGGACCGATCGCGGCGCTGCTGCGGGAGCCATTCGGCGTGCAAGGAGGGCGCTCGTTCGGCGAGAACTTCGCCGATTTCCAGAACGAGCAGTCGCCCTGCCTGGCGCTCGCACGATCGGACCGCCAGGACGGGATACGTACACGACCGCAGGTGGACGTCGACGGAAAGCCGCGTTTGCACTGAGGAGTGCGTCGCGAGTTAAACAAACTCTACCGCCATGCGTGGTGCCCGAAAATCAGGCAGCGCTCGCGTCGGCGCCATGGCGCTCGATTTCGCGTAGCATCGCGATCAGCGCGTTCCAGTCGACCGGTTTGCTCATGTGATCGGTCATGCCGGCCTCGATACAGGCCTGCCGGTCCGATTTCAACGCGCTCGCCGTCAGTCCGATGATGGGCGTGTACTGGCGTCCGTCGATCGCTCGGATGCGTCTTGTCGCCTCCAGGCCATCCATCACCGGCATGTGCAGATCCATGAGGATGACATCGAACTCGCGCTGCGTTACGGTCTCCACGGCGGCAGCGCCGTTCTCAGCCACATCGATCGCGTAACCCGCCGTCTTCAGCATGAGCGTCGCCACCATCTGGTTGGACGGATTGTCCTCGACGAGCAGGATCCTGAGGCTCGCGCCGCGCGCCTCGCTGTCCTGAGCCCGCGCTGCGACGCGGGCAGGAATGGCCTTGCGAACCGTGAGCCAGGTCGCGGCGGTCAGCGGCGCGGCGATCTGCACGCAGCCCGTCTCTGCCGCCGAGCGCGGACTGCCGGGTGCGCAGAGGCGAACGAAGACGCAGTCGGGAGCGGCGTGCAACCGGCGCAGCGTCGCGAGCGCGGCCGTCGTCTCGCTGGCCGCGCGGCCGGCCAGCAGGATGCAGTCGAAGCGCCGCGGATCCCCCGCTACTGCCAAGGCCGCGACGTCATCGACGGTGGCGAGCGTCCACTTGGCGGACTCGGCGTAAGCCTCGAGGGCATTCCGCGTGGCTGGACCGGCGCCGACGGCGAGCAGGTTGCGTCCAGCAAGCCGCGTGCGCTCGGCATCGATCCTGGCGCGGACGGTCGCCGGGATCTCGGCGAGCGGCAACAGGAAGCGGAACACGCTGCCGACGCCCTCGGTGCTCTCGCACCAGATCTCGCCCTTCATCAGCTCGAGCAATTCGCGGCAGAGCGCGAGGCCCAGTCCCGTTCCGCCGTACTTGCGGGTCGTCGAGACATCGACCTGAGAGAAGCGCTGGAACAGTCGCTCGACCTTGTCGGCGCCAATGCCGATGCCGGTGTCGTGAACCGACAGCTCGACCGCGTTCTCGCTGCCCGCACCGACGTGACGCGCCATCAGGCAGATGCCGCCGGCGTGCGTGAATTTGATCGCGTTGCCGACGAGATTGGTGACGACCTGCTTCAGCCGATGCGGATCACCTCGCATGGTTCGCGGCAGCCCGGGGTCGACGAAGCAGGCGATATCGAGCCCCTTCGCGGCGACCGCCGGCGTCAGCAACGTCACCACGTCCGACAGCACGGGTTCGATCTCGAACTCGATGTCCTCGATCTCGAGACGACCGGCCTCGATCTTCGAGAGGTCGAGAATGTCGTTGATCAGCCGGAGCAGATCGTTTCCCGACCTGGCTATGGCGCGTGCATAGTTGGCGATTTCATCGTCGCTGCGCTGCGCGATGATGTCGGCGAGCCCGAGAATGCCGTTGAGAGGCGTCCTCAGTTCGTGACTCATGTTGGCGAGGAAAGAAGACTTCGCGGCGCTCGCCGATTCCGCATCGGCGATTGCCTGGCGCAACCACTGCTCCGCCTGGATGCGCTTCGTCACGTCGTGGAAGGCGATGACGCGACCACCACTGGCGACCCGACTGACGATCAGCTCGAAGACATGCCCCCCTGGCGTCGTCAGCTCGCCCGGAACGTCGTCGAGCGGGAATGCCTGCGCGAGAGCCTGAGCGACGTCGGGGACGTTGATCGGCGCGACCGCGAGATCGGGCAACCCGATCGCGCGCATCGCCTTGGCATTCCAAACCAAGGGCTGGTCATGGACATCGAGCGCGACGACGCCGGTCGAGGTGTTGGCGATCACGGTGTCGAGCAGCGCGTGGCGGTGCGCCTGTCCGCGCGCGTAGCGGATCGACCGGTCGATCAGCTCCGGCGACAGGCTGTCCTTGGGCACATAGTCCGCAGCGCCGACCTCGAGCGCCATGCGGTCGATGTCCGCATCGCGCAGGCCCGTGACCAGGATCATCGGGCAGCCGGGATAGATCGGTGCCTTTTCGCGGATGAACTCGAGGCCGGTACGATCGCCTATCTGGTAGTCGACGAGCGCCACGTCGATATGGCGCTCGGCAAGTTCGTTGTAGGCGCGTTCGTAGGAGCCGGCCCAGATCAACCGATAGTCGGTGTCCTTGACCTGCTTCAGCACGTCCTGCGTCAGGTAATAGTCGTCCTGATCGTCCTCGACGAGCAGGACGTACACCACCTCGCGTTCGCCACTACCGACCACCATCGCCGCCTCGCTCGCGTACTCCCCCCCCCGCCGCTCGACCGTCAAGTCTCGGGCAGCTCGACGATCTCGATCCAGTAATGCTTGAGCGTGCGCACCACGTCGACGAGGCCGTCGAAAGACACCGGCTTGGCGATGAAGGAGCTCACACCCAGGTCGTAGGTGCGCAGGATGTCCTCTTCGGCCTTCGACGTCGTCAGCACGACCACCGGGATCCGGCGGAGCTGCGGATCAGCCTTGAGGTGCGAGAGCACGGTGCGCCCATCCATCCGCGGCATGTTGAGGTCGAGCAGAATAAGCCCCGGATGCGCCTTGCCTTCGCGATGCGCGAACTTGCCGGCGCCCCGCAGGTACTCGAGCAGCTCCTCGCCGTCGACGACGAAGTCGATCGGGTTGGCGAGCCGCGCCTCTTTGAACGCATCGTCGATCAGCATCCGATCGTCGGCGTCGTCATCTGCGATCACGATCTGCATGGTGCTTCTGATCCTCATCATGCTCCCCCTTGACGGTGCATCCGCTGCCTATTGGCCTCAGGCGCACTTTCGCGCCGGCGGATCGATGTCAACTTGCGCGCCCTTCGCCGCCAGCAGGCGACGGATGTCACCGAGGTTACGCAGACCGGCGATCTCCGGCATCGTGAAGCGCACGAGGTACGCGCTCTCGACGGCGAAGATCACCTCGATGTGGCGCAGCGAGTCCCAGTTCTTGGTGTTCTGCGCGTTCGAATTGTTGTCCAGCGTGTCAGGATCGACGTTGAGAATGCTGGCGACGATCTGGTTCAGTTTCATGTCTGCTACTCCGTACTCTCGTTGATCGCTAGGTTCTTCGATGCTCGGCCCGTTGTTGGCTCAGGCGAAGATGATGTCGCGCACCTCGGCCGGCCACCGGTCGGGCTCGAAACCGTGCTGCGTGAAGGCGGCAAGTACCCAGCGCTCGATACCGAGGCCGACGCAGCCGGTCTGAGCCGCGGCACCCGTGGCGTCGGAGAATCCGAAGCGCTGACCGAAGAAATTGCCGTGCAGATTGATCGAGCCGCAGGCGAGCAGCTTCTCGCGGCCTTCGCCGTCGAGCACCGGGATCTTGATCTCGTTCTTCACTTCCTGCGCGGCCTGCCAGAACTTCTTGGCGGCCGAGACGGTGGCGAAGAACGGATCCGTAGCGGTCTGCACGCGACAGTCGAGATCGAAGAAGCCGGCGAGCTCTTCGACGATCGGCAGTGCCTTCATGCGGCACTGGCGAACGTAGCTGTCGTCGCCGACGAACACGAGCTCGCGCACGTTGAATTCGTACAGGCGGTCGAGACCGTTGATGTTGCGGCTCTCGTAGCGGAAGACGCGACCCATCCAGCTGTAGGCCTCGCCCTCGGCGAATGTGCGGCCGGCCAGCGTCGGGTAGCACGGGAAGCAGGCAGCCGGGTTGAGGCACATGCCGTCGATATGGACGTGCTCGCCGGGCGGCAGCAGCGCCCCTTCCGAGCACGAGTTGGCCCGACGGAACTCCTCGATCGCATCGAAGTCCTCGAGCATGTTGCCGAGGAAGGTCACAGCATTCGGATGACTGTCGAAGTAGCCGCACTTGTGCAGCGTGTCCGCGTCGATCATCGCGGGGAAGTGTCCGTCCTTGGCGCCGAAGGCAGCGGCGTAGAGCTGGCCGGCCTTCTCGTTGACGAGGCGAGCCAGCTTCAACACCGGCCCACTGTATGCGACCTGGCCCTTGCCGTAGTCGTGCATCCAGCCGCGCGCGACGAGGCCGGCGTTGACGCCCTGCTGATAGGGTCCCTGGTCGCGGCGCTTCGTTTCGACGAACAGCTTGATGTCGAAGCCGCTGATCTGCTTCGCCATCACCTCGAGGTAGCGTCGCGCCTTTCCGGCGGCGGCGTCGATGTCGGCGCCCGGCCGCAGGCGCACCGTCGCACTACGCCCGTCTGTCGAGACGGTTATGCGATCGATCGACGGCGAGACGAACACCGATTCCTTCTCGATGTCGCCTGCGACCTCCGCATCGACCTCGCGCGGCAACTCGAGTTCGATCTCGCGGATTTCGGTGACGTGCTGGTTCATCGGCATGATTCCTGGCTGGCGATCAGAACTGGTAATAGAGGAAGGTCGAAGTGGCACCGATCGAAGCGATCGCGGCCACGCTGACACAAGCGGTTGCGACGGCTGGACCGAGTGTCGGCCGCCAGACGAGCAGGCCAGCCTCGGTCTCGGCGTCAGCCGGCTTCGGGTCGGACGAGACCCAGTAGTGCGAGAGGATCTGCTGGGAGTTCGGCATCAACAGCACGATCGCGGAGAGCAGCACGATCAGAGCAAGTGCCATGCGCATGTCGAGCGCGACGAAGCCATTGACGACCGTGCTGGTGCCACCGCTCCACATCACGCCGAGGATCGTCGTCGCCGTCGCGAGATCAGGGGCGCGGAAGACGACGAGGGCGCTGATGACGACGGCCATCGTGAGCAGCCAACCGGCGAATGCCGGGATGCGGAACGGACCGAGGTCGCGCCAGAGCAGGTTCACAGCGATGGCCGTGCCGTGAATCAGGCCGTAGACGACGAACGTCCAGCCGGCACCGTGCCATATGCCGGCGACGAGGAAGGTGATGATCGCGGGCACGCCACCGGCAACGATGGTGCGCACGAGCGGACCCTGCCGTGTACCGAGTGCCCAGCGCATGCCCTTCATGGCGATCGGCGTGTAGACGTAGGTCGTGAAGAACCGCGTCATCGTTACATGCCAGCGCCGCCAGAACTCGGAGATGCTCGTCGCCTTGAACGGGGAGGCGAAATTGAGCGGCAGGCGCAGTCCAAACATGCAGCCGAGCCCGATGGCCATGTCCGAGTAGCCGGAGAAATCGAAGTAGAGCTGCAGCGTGTAGGCGATCGCACCGACCCAGGCTGTCAGCGCCGTGACGCCCTGGCCGGCCCCCACACCGTCGAACAAGGCGTCGGCGAATGGCGCGATGGAGTCGGCCAGCACGACTTTCTTGAAGAGACCGATCGAGACCAGCGTGACGCCGACTGCGATGCGCTCTGCATCGAAGGCCGAGTCCCTGCGGTCCTTGAGCTGGCCGAATACCTCGGCCTGCATGACCAGAGGACCGGCCGTCACGCAAGGAAAGAAGGTCGAGAACAGCACGTAGTTCGCAAAGCCCGCGCGCTCGACACGACCAGCGAACATCTCGATCAGATAACCGATCTGGATGAAGGTGTAGAACGAGATACCGATCGGCAGCAGAAGCTTCGCGTGGCTGAAGCCGGCGCCGAATACCCCATTGGCGATGTCGATCAGGAAGTTCGAGTATTTGAAATAGCCGAGCGCGCCGACGTTGGCGATGATCGCGGCAAGAAGTACGAAGGAAGCGACATGGCGCCTGTCGGCCAGCCGGCGGATCAGCTCGCCGGCCATGTAGTTCGCTGTCACCGAGATGACGAGGATCGCGAGCAGCGCGAAGCCGAACTGGGCATAGAAGGCCAGCGAAGCGACGGCGAGATAGCGAAACGCCGCCGGCCAACCACCGATGCGGAAGGCCACGAGGAACCCGGCCAGCAGCAGCGGGAGCGCGCCGAGAACGAACTGGAACGAATGGAACGCCATGACATGCTACCTTACTGACGCGTGATCCGCGGCGTGCCCATGGAGGAGGCATCGGCTCCGAGGTTCAGCTCGCCCGATCGCGCCGACGCACGGTGAGGCGGCTCCACGATAGGGCGGTTTGGATAACGAGGGGTTTCGACGCGGCGGGCACATTCACCAGTGACGCAGCGGCGATTTGCGGACGCTGCGGCCGCGATCGCCTCGATGCGCCGGCTGCCAGGGCCGGTCGCGCCTTGCGCCGGCGCAGCCGTTGGCACCGGTGCGACACCGCCGCCGTAGCGTTGCAGCACCTCTCGATAGGTCTCGAGCGGATCCTCAGCGCGCTGCTCGGCCTCGCCCCGCGGCCTCACGCGCTCAGGTGCGTAGCGTCGTAGAACGGCCCGATAGGCCTCGAGCGGGTCGACCTCGGGTCCACTCGCCGCCGGCGGAGTGTCCGCTTCACGGCCTGCCTCCGTCGCGTGCCCGCTGAGAGAGCTGAGCTGCAGGCCGGCCACTCGATCGTCTGCTCCGGATCGCGGCGCCGGGAGGTCGTGCGGCGCGTCGACGGCGGCGAGCAGCTTCGAGAGGCACTCCGGATTCGCATGCTCGGCGTCGATGTACATCGCCGGCGTGCAGCCGACGACGCGCGCATCGAAACTGCCGATGATGCGCCAATCGTAACGCTCGGCGAACTCGCGGGTCAGCTGCTCGATACGGTGAAGACCAGTTGCATAGGGGCCTTGCATGGCACGGTCGTAGAAGACCGGGTTGAATGGCGGGTGGGCGAGAATGACCTCGACCCCCTTGGCCTTCAGGAAGTCGAACAATGCGGTGATCGCGGCAACGCCCTTCGGGTCGATCTGCGGGGGATCATTGATGCTCGCTTCGGCGAACTCCAGCGCGACCCGGCGCGCGCGTGCCGCCGAGAACAGCCGCTTGTGTTCGGACGACCAGATGATCGAGCCGCCTGGCAGCAGCACATCGAGATCCTCGAAGCGCGATTCACTCGTCGCCTGCGGGGTAACGGTCGCGTTCGCGAAGCGGGTCACGTTGTCATAGAGCATCGGCAGCGATGCGAGTTCGCGCCAGCGCTGCACGGGCAGCGTCGCCCAGGTGCTGTGCGCCTCGATGCCGAGCCGCTCGGCCATCGCGCGGTAGTACGGAATGCCGGGGAGCCACAGGAAATCCTTGCGCGCCTCGATCGGAGTGAACAGCTTGTCGCGGATGGCGATGACGAGGCGCTTCGGAAGGCGGTCGTGCCTCACCAGCAGCTCCACCATGCCAAGCATGTCCTCGTAATAGTCACGATGGACATGGGCATTGTAGAAGCTCGACGTCGGCAGCAGCCAGCTGTGGGCTTCCTGCCAGTGGCTCGCGCCGAGCACCATGACGTCGGGAGTTTCCTTCATGCGCGCGAGGTGCTCGTCGCGCAATTCCCGGATATTGATGTTGAGATCGAAAACGGCGTAGTTCTCGCCGCGGGCGAACGCCGCCGCGATATCGCGCGGGCCGCTGCGCGAGTACATCTCGGGCGCGAAAGCGCGGTTGGCGAATGTCAGCGCGACGAAGCCTGCGGCGACCAGCACACCGAGCACCAGCAGAAACCGGCCCCCGCGTGCTGCACCTTGCTCGCCCCCAGCGGCAGGCGCTTTCGTCATGAACTCGTTACTCCGCATTCTCGACTTTCCCCATGCAGCGTTCTGACAGATCATGATCTACAGGCGCTTAACGCCCGGCTTTGACCTGCCGACGAGTCGCTTGGCGCCCTCGCGCACGTTCAGAAGGCCCTCGCGGCACCGAGCTGGGGCTCCGAGCCGCCATCGGCGCGCTCGCACGCATCCGCTGCCGCCGCTGCAGCGCCCGCCTGCTGGCGCTGCGTGTAGACGACGCGGATGATCACCGGCGTCAGGAACATCGGCAGCATCGACACGCCGACATAGACGGCAAGCTGATGGCCGATCGCCTCTCCGACCAGGGCGTAGCCGAGGCCGACGTTGCGGAAGCCGCACAGGATGCCGGCCGTGAGTGCCTCGTCGGCGCCGTAGCGCCACATCGTGACGATGGTCAGCAGCAGCATGCCGCAGCAGAGCATCGAGGCGACGATGAGATCGAAGATCACGATGCGGGGCGAGGTGCCGACCTCGTTCGACACGTCGCTCATGATGCCGATGCAGAACACGACGAGGGCCAGGATAACGCCCCAGCGCGAGATGTCGCTCACGCGCTCCACTACCTTGTCGGAGAGATCCTTGGCGAGGATCCGGTAGGCTGCGAACAGCAGGAACGGCACGATGAGGAACACCGCGACGCGCTGCACGAATACATCGAGAAGGATGTGGGTCCCCGCATCGCGGTAGATGTTGAGGAAGATGAACAGCGAGACCGGCGTCAACAACGTCGACAGCACCATGCACTGCAGTGCGCGCTCACGGTTGAGATGCAGCAGCTCCGCGAGCGCCGGCGACGCGAACAGCGCGCCCGAAGCGATGGTCACCACCATCAGCACGACCACCTGCTCCGGTACCTTGAGTACGGTGGCTGCGGCGATGACGATGCCGGGGAGCGCGAACTGCTGCCAGGCGACGATCCGCAGGACGGGTGCCTTGAGCGAGAGGAGCGCGCTCGCCGGCATTCGCGCGAACGGCACCAGAGACAGAACCACGACAACCAGCAGCGCCGGCAGCGCGACCGGCTTCAGCAGCGCCGAAAGCGACGGAACGGTGAGGCCGAGAAGTACGGCGACAGCCAGGAACGCAGCCGAAATCGTGCGCTCGTCGGAAAGATAATGCATTTGCTCCGCAACCCCCGGGGCTGGCGGGATCCGCCCCACACGGGTCCCGCTGACAGACCGGCGAGGTTCAGCCAAAATCCCCAAATCCGGGTTAAAGCCGTGCGCGGACCACCAAGAAGCCCGAAAAATTTTCGACAGATCCGGACGCGTCCGATTGAGCCCGAGTTAACCAATCCCGCCTAAGCTCGCCCCGCTGATTTCAGTATCGACCGCGGGGAAACAATGGACGATAACGCGCTCGGAATCGCGAGTGAGGATCTGGTTGGGAGCGATGCGACGATGGCAGCCCGGCGCGAGGATGACGACGCGCTCGCCGCCGTCCTGTCGGGCGCGGACGTCGGCCTCGCGCTATATGACGACGGGCTGCGACTGCTCGCCTGCAACACGCTCTATCGCACGCTGTTCGGCTATCAGGCGAGCGACGCCGTGCCGGGCGTCCTGCTCGCCGACCTGATCCGCCTGTCGCTGAAGCGGACCAACAGCTCAGCGGAGACCATCGATGCCGCCATCGTGGCAGCGCTGGATCGTCTGAAACCCGGTCGGTCGTACACGTTCCGTTATGCCACCGCCAACGCCCGTTTCGTCGAAGTCAACCGCCGCGTACTGCCGTCGGGGTCCCTGGTCGAAACGGTCCGTGAAGTGCATGCGGCCCCATCCGGCACCGATCTCAACACCCAGCTCGCGCAGATCGCCGAGGCGGCGCGCACGCGCATGGTCCACGCGCTCGACGTGATGGCCGATGCCTTCTCACTCTACGACGACAAGGATCAGCTCGTCGTCTACAACCGCAAATTCGTGGACTGCAATCCGCACGTCGCGGACCTGATCATGCCCGGCGTGGGCTTCGAGCATCTGCTGCGCGAGGCGGTTCGTCGTGGCGGTCTGATGCTCAACGGGCGTACGCCGGAGAGCTACATCGACCTGCGCCTGCAGCAGCACCGCAACCCGACCGACCCCTACGAGACGCAGCTCGCCGACGGCCGCTGGATCCAGATCAACGAGAAGAAGACGAGTGACGGGAATATTGTCGGCATCCAGTCCGACATCACGCACATGAAGCTGCGCGAGCTCGATCTCCTGCGCATCTCCAAGCAGCTGCACGCGCGCAATGCGCATTTCGATGCGGCCCTGAACAACATGATCCAGGGCCTTTGCCTGTTCGATGGACAGCAGCGCCTGCTGGTCGCCAACCGGCGCTATCTCGAGATGTACGGGTTCTCGCCCGATGTCGTGAAGCCGGGCATCCGCCTGGACGAGATCATGCGCTACTCCGTCAGCCTCGGAAACTACACCGAGGAGGAGGCCGCCCGCGCCCAGGCCGAGCGCCGCGACCGCTCGCGGCTCTCGTCGCGCGTCACCATCAAGCAGCGCCTCTCCGACGGCCGTGTCATCGCCGTCATGTCGGAGCCGATGGAGGACGGCGGCACGGTCGCCACCTATCACGACATCACCGATCTCGAGCGCCACGAGGAGCGCAACCGCGAGTACACGCTGAAGCTCGAGCGCTCCAACCGTGAACTCGAGGAGTTCGCCTACGTCGCCTCGCACGATCTGCAGGAGCCGCTGCGCAAGATCGAGGCCTTCGGCGACCGGCTGCGCACGCGCTTCTCGAGCCAGCTGCCCGAGGACGGGCAGATGTTCATCGAGCGCATGCAGCACGCCGCCGGCCGTATGCGCCGCCTGATCAGCGACCTGCTCGGCTACTCACGCGTGACGACGAAGGCGAACCCGTTCCGCGCGGTCGACCTCAACAAGGTGCTCGCAGACGTGCTCGGCGACCTTCAGATCCGCATCGACGAGAGCAAGGCGACGATCAAGACCGCGCCGATGCCGACGATCCAGGCGGACGCGACGCAGATGGGACAGCTCATCCAGAACATGCTGTCGAACGCGCTGAAGTTCGTGAAGCCGGACGTGCCGCCGGTAATCGAAGTGACGGCCACGATCGAAGACGGTCTCGACCAGAACAGCATGCCGCACCGCGAGTGCGTGATCCGCATCGCCGACAACGGCATCGGCTTCGAGAACAAGTACAAGGATCAGATCTTCAAGATCTTCCAGCGCCTGCACGGCCGCCTCGAATACGAGGGGACCGGCGTCGGTCTCGCTACCTGCCGCAAGATCGTCGAGCGACACAACGGCATCATCGACTGCGACGGCCGACCGGGCGAAGGCGCGACGTTCATCATCCGGTTGCCGATGACGTCCGACGAGCCGCGCCAGGCGGGCTAGCCGGCGACGAAACGCGATCCGATCACCGCCCGGTGGCGCCGTCGCCGGGTGGTGGCCTGTCGTCGCCCGAGGTCCGACGCGCCACGGGCGGCCGCGTATAGCGGTCGGTGATGCTTTCGATGTGGGAACGGTCATAGCTGCGCTCGCCGATTTCGTCGGCACGGGCATCCGCCCAGCGCTCGTCGGCGGTGATGGCGCGACGTGCCATGAAGTGGGCGGTGAACAGCGCTGCCAGCACCAGCATCGGCCAGAACGTCCACCACGGCGGGCCGCTCCAGAGGTTCAGGCCGCCGAGGGCTGCGAGTGCGGCCAGCGCGGCGGCGCGATGCACCGGATAGAGCCGCACGACGGTGTCGCCAAAGCCGATGCCTGGGTCCGAATCGGCCATGCCGAACCTCCTTGCCGGCCGTGCTGCGGAAATGCGGATCAGATGAATGGATTGCGGCGCCCGCGCCGTGGCGGCGCGCCGGGCGGCATCGTCGGCCACGCTGCGGCGAGGCGAACGATGCGCCAGCTGTAGTGCAGCCAGGCGATGAGGACGACGACGATCAGCACCTTGTCCCACAGCCCGAGCCCCTGCGCGAAGCCGTAGACGAGGCAATAAAGCAGCACCGCCAATGGACCGAGCGCGGCGAAGGCGGCTGCCATCTGGCTGCGTGTCCACCAGAATGCGACGGCCGTCCAAGCGGTGAAGAATGCGAACACCGGCACGATCAGCGCGTCCTTGTCGGGCAGCCGACCGGCGAGCGCGGCAACGCCCAGCACGACGAAGAAGATGCCGACGAACAGCGAGAACACGAAAATCTCGTTGCCGGCCTGACTTTTCGTCAGTCGGCCCACTGGGGTGAAATAAGGCGTCTTCTCCGGGTCGAAGACGTAGCGGCGGAACAGGCCTTCCCAGTCGAGCTGCATGGGTCTTGGTGTCCTCTGGCGTACAGCCGCTTCCCGGGCCGACGCGAGCAGCCGCCGACCCGATCAGAATTGGCCGCCCGCCGCGAGCCGCCTACTCGGCGGGCTGTCCGGCCGCATGCCGCGGCGGCGCGCTGGCGGGCGCCGGCACAGGCTCATCGTCCGTCAGCTCGAGACGGCGCTTGCCCTCGATGAACGTGCCTGCCTCCTCCGGCCATTCGACTGCCATCAGCTCGAAGCGCCGGTTGGGGTCGCCGACGATGACCAGCAGCATCTGAAGCCAGACCGCCAGCGCCGCGCTGAAGGCGACGACGAGACCGAAGACCAGCACGCTCTTGATGATCCAGCGATTGGTCAGACCGATCGTCGAGGCCGACTGCTCGCTGATCATGAAGCTGTCGTAGGCATAGATATAGGCAAAGTAGGCGACGATCACACAGTAAGGCAGCGTGAACATCGTCAGGCCGATGAACTCGATCCAGATCTTCTTGCGGAACGACAGGTTCTCGCGGATCAGGTCGACGCGGACGTGCGTGTTGTAGATGTAGCCGTAGCCGAGCACCAGCGCGAACAGCGCCGTGTGGAAGTGCCACTCGAGTTCCTGCAGCAGCGTCGAGCCGAAGTACTGGCTGACGTTGTTGACCAGCCAGATCTGCACGCCGTCGATATGGCCGGCCGAATCCTTCCACACCATCTTACGGATGAGCACGTCGAGCACGGTGATCAGCACGAGCGGCACCGCCATCCATGCGCCGATCTTGCCGACCGTGTCGACGAAGCGGCGCAACGCATAGCTCAGCGTCAGTAGCGCCGGCTGCTCGTGCGGCTCGTAGCGGCGGAGATCGTTATCGGCCTCGGGCATTGGGGTCTCCTTCTCACGTATCCCGCCAGGTCAGCGCACCAGCCAGAGCGGCAGCTCCGGGTACATCATGACGAGGACGAGCGCCGTGACCTGCAGCAGCACGAACGGGATGATGCCGAGATAGATGCTCTGGATCTTCACTTCCTTCGGCGCGATGCCCTTGAGGTAGAACAGCGCGAAACCGAACGGCGGCGTCAGGAACGACGTCTGCAGATTGACGGCCATCAGGATGATGAACCAGATCACCACGTCGGCCTTGGCCACGTGGCTGCCGAAGTCGAGAGCGGCGACCATCGGCGCGAACACCGGCAGCACGATCAGCGTAATCTCGATCCAATCGAGGAAGAAGCCGAGAATGAAGGTGATGAACATCAGCAGGAAGATGAAGCCCCAAGCCGAGAGGCCGGCGCTCTTGATCAGCTCCTCGACGATGTCGTCACCGCCGAGCGCGCGATAGACATAGGCGAAGCAGGTGGCGCTGATGATGATGAAGAAGATCATCGCCACGGTCCGCGCGGTCGCCTGGCAGACGCCGTTGAGCATCGAAAGGCTGAAGCGGCCGAGAATGATGGCGAGCAGCATGGCGCCGAAGGCACCGACCGCGCCGGCCTCGCTGGGCGTCGCGAAGCCGAGCAGGATCGAACTCTTGATGAGACCGATCAGGAACACCGGCGGGAAGAACGAGCGGAACAGCAGCGGCAGCATCTGGCCCTTCGGCACGGTCAACTGCTCGGCAGAGAGCGGCGGCGCGATCCTCGGGTTCAGCCAGGCGAAGATGATGATGAACAGCATGTAGAGCATCGCCAGCATCAGGCCCGGCGTGATCGCTGCGATGAACGCGTCGCCGACCGACACCGACATCAGGTCGCACATGATGATCAGCATGATCGACGGCGGGATCAGAATGCCGAGCGTGCCGGACGCAGCGATAGTGCCCGCGGCCAGTGCGTGGCTGTAACCCTGTCTGATCATCGTCGGCAGCGCGAGCGCCGTCATCATGGTGACGGAGGCGCCGATGATACCGGTCATCGCGGCAAGGATGGTGCCCATGATGGTGACGGCGAGCGCCAGCGCGCCGGGAACGCGCTTCAGGAGCACCTGGACGCAGTAGAGCAGGTCGTTGGCGATGCCCGACCGCTCCATCATCACGCCCATGAACACGAACGCGGGCACCGAAACGAGGACGAGGTTCTCCGCTGCCTGGCCCCAGATGCGCGGCAGGAAGTTGAAGTACTCGATCAATTTGAACGTGCCGAGCAGGAAGCCGAGGAACCCGAACAGCAGCGCGATGCCACCGAGGATGAAGGCGACGGGAAAACCGGAGAACAGCAGGATGGCGAGCGTGAGGAACATCACGATCGGCAGGTAGTGCGCCATCTCGGCGAACAAGTCTTCGCGGGCTTCGGCGCCGAGACTGCGGACGTAGAGCACCGCCGCGACAATGAGCGCGAGGACGATCGCCGATACGATCAATCCGCCCCAGCCCCGACGCTCGCTGCGCGCCGGTGCGCCGTGAAGCTCTGCCATGTCCGTTCCTTCCTCGCCTCGCGCACGCGCTCCGACCGTCCACGGCCGCGAGTGCGCTGAAAGTTAGCTCTTTTGGATCCGGCCTTGTGCCGGCCGGCTTGCGGCGCGCCGTCTCATGTGGCGGCGACGCTCGTCGGATGGGCACACAGGGCCGGCGCCACGCGACGCCGGCCCTGAAACGAAGCCTGAAGCCTACTTCTTGAGGTAGGTCGAGTTGAGCGACTGGGCCGAGCCCCAGATGCGATACTTCTCGCGGAAGGCCAGGTAGTCGTCGGCGACCTTCTTGAAATCGGCGTCCTTGGCCGACTGCTCCTTGATCACGTCGAGCCAGCCCTGCTCGAACTTGGCGAGATCTGCATCCGACCAGCGATGCACCTTCACGCCGTGCTTCTTCTGCATCTCGAGCATGGCTTCAGGATTGACGGCCTCAGACTCGGCGAACGTCTCGAGCATCACGCCCCACGCCGCCGTCTGGATCATCGCCTTGTAGTAGTTCGGCAGGCTGTCGTAGAGCTTCTGCGAGATCAGCACGCCGCCGCACGAGGTCTGCTGGTGCCAGCCGGGGAAGTAGTTGTTCTTGGCGATCTGGTAGAAGCCATACTTGATGTCCATCACCGGCATCGAGAACTCGGTGGCGTCGATGACGCCGCGCTCGAGGGCCGGATAGATGTCGCCGCCGGCGAGAAGCTGCGTCGACACGCCGAACTTCTGCATGACCTGCGCGCCGAGGCCGAAGAAGCGCATCTTCAGGCCCTTCAGCTCGTCTGTCGACTTGATCTCGTTGCGGAACCAGCCCGAGGTCTCGGGACCGTGGCAATAGGCGTCGATGAACTTCAGGCCGTGGCGGCCGAACAGCTCGTTCTGCAGCTTGTCGCCGTTGCCGAAGCGCTTCCAGGCGACATACTCGCCGAGCCCCGGACCGAACGGCACGGCGGCGTGGAAGGCGAGCGCCGCATACTTGCCGGTGTAGTAGCCTTGTGACGTCCAGCAGAGGTCGACCGAGCCCTTGGCGACGGCATCGAAACACTCGAACGGCGGCACCAGGGCGCCCGGCTCGAAGAATTTGATCTTGAACTTGCCGTCGGACATCTCCTCGATCTTCTTGGCGAAGCTGAGACCGGAGGTGCCGACCAGCGGCACGGTCGAGCCGAAAGCGCTCTGCATCTTCCAATTGATGCGCTTCTGTGCGGCAGCCTGGCCGGCGGCAAAACCGAATACGGCCAGCGTCGAGACGCCCACCGTGAGCGCCCGCAATGCAAATCTCATGTGTTCCACTCCTGTGGCTGTTCCTCTCCCTGAGCCTCGCCGCGAGACGCGCACGAGACCTTCCGGCCGCCGCTGACGCCCGAGGGCGCGCCGGCCGCGTCCCCGTTGTCTCGGGGAGCATTGCTCCGATCACCTTGTATTTGCACCAACTCTACGGTGGCGTCGGCCGCGACACAACCACGACGTTCGCGTAAAGTCAAAGAACGAATCCATAATTGCGTGCATTGCGTTAGCGCAGCAGCCTGCAAAACCCGGCCACCTCTTCAGCTCAGCCGGCATGTCGGGAGACGTGCAGCGATGGCATCCGCCCCGCCCACGCCATCGCCTCCTCGAGCGCGGCTGCGAGTTGCAGCACGACGTGATCCTCCGCCGGCCGCGCTGCGAGCTGCACGCCGATCGGCACGCCCGAGGAATGCATCGCGAGCGGCAGCGAAATCGCCGGCGTGCCCATGATGTTGTGCGGTATCGTGAATTGCACCGGTTCGCGATAGAGCTTGTCGGCGATGTTGGCCGCCGTGACGCCTGGCAGCGACAGGTGGTACTTGCCCCACGGCTCGGCGACGCGCGCCGTGGTGGGCGACAGCCACACGTCGAAGTCGGCAAAGAAGCGGCCGAGCTTGCGGCGCGCGACGTTGAGCTCGGCCCAGACAGCCATGAAGCGCGCCGGCGTGATCGTCTTGGCATACTCGTAGAGCGACAGTATGGGCGGCTCCAGCGTATCGGGTCCGATCGCCCGACCCGAGCGACGTGCGTAGCCCTCGAGCCGGGCGTCGAAAGCAAAGAAGAACAGGTCGGTGGTCGCATCGAGCACCTCGGCGCCACCCATGTCGGCGTGGGCATCCTCGACATGGTGCCCCATCGCCTCGAGCGCGCGGCCGGTGGCGCGGACGGCGGCGGCCACCTCCGGATCGACCGCGACGCCGACCAGCTCGTCGAGAACAATACCGATGCGGAGCGGATCGAGCGGTCGCTGGATCAGTTCGCGATAGGGCTCGACAGGCCGCGGGATCACGAACGGATCGCCAGGTCGCGGCTGGCAAACGCAATCGAGCACGGTCGCGACGTCGCGCACGGTCTTCGCCTGCACGAGGTTCTGGGAGTAGCCGAAGCCATTCTCGTCGACGACGGGGCCGATGGAGACCCGCCCGCGCGACGGCTTCAGTCCGACGCCGCCACACCAGCTCGCCGGAATGCGGATCGAGCCACCGATGTCGGAGCCGTGCGCCACCGGGACCATGCCGCAGGTGACGGCAGCCTGCGCCCCGCCGCTCGAGCCGCCGGCCGAGTAGCCTTCGCGCCACGGATTCGAGCAGTTGCCGAACATCACGCTCTCGGTGGTGGCGGCCATCGAGTACTCGGGCGCATTGGAGCGGCCAAGGATGTTGAGGCCGGCGGCCTTGAGCCCATCGAGGAAGTAGGTGCCCTCCTCGACGATCATCCCTCCGCAGAGTCTGGAGCCGAACTCGATCCGGCGCCCCTTCTCGTGGCCGAACACGTCCTTGATCAGGAAGGGCACACCCCTGAGCGGACCATCGGGCAGGCTCGCCTCGGCGAGGTCCTCGATACGATCGGGATACGTCTCGACGACCGCGTTGACGGCCGGATTCATGCGCTCGATCGCAGCCGCCGCCGTCAACGCCAGCTCTCGCGCGGACACTTCCCTCCGACGCACCAGATCGGCGAGGCCGACGGCATCGTGACTGGCGTACTCGGCGAGGTTCATGGCGGCCTCCGGCGATGGTGCGGGCGATCGTGAGACGCTGGCACGCCTGACGCTGACGGGCAACCTCGGCCACGCGGACGAATCCGTCGGCAACCGGGGCGCCGAGCGGAATTGGACGCTGTAGCAAATCGGCACTAGGCGGCACGTGTTGTTGAACGGCTGTCGCGACCGCCGCTGCGCGACGGCCGAATCACCTTAGCGTCCTGTCAAAGATTGCTGAACGTGCCACCGCAACCTGGAGGAACTCGCGATGCCGAGCCGGATCATCAAGGCTGCCTGTTTGATGCCTGTCCTCGTCGCCGCGCTGGCCGCCACCGTCATTCCTGCAACGGCCGATGACGAGGATCGCACCATCCGCACGTACATTTCGATCCCGTTCGGTGACAAGCCGGCGACGGCGAAGGACGTCACCGTCGGCTTGCAGATGACACAGGGCGTCAAGAACCAGATCTCCGAACCGGTGGCGACCTTCAGCAACGTGCCGGTCTTCGATTTCAAATTCGCCGAGAACGGCCTCTCCAGTGCCGACGTGATGGGCGTGGATTTCGTCAAGACGTTCAAGCTTGCCGAGGAGAAGCAGAAGCTCGGCCAGAACGCCACCGGTGGCGGAGTGGATATCGCGGTGGCAGCGGTCGTCGGTGGCGCAGTCGGCGCGGCGATCCTCTGTGTGAACGGCCAGATCTGCAGCCGAGGGAACAATACGGCGCCGCCACCGACCTGCAATCAGAACGGTTTGACCGTTCTGTCCATCGACAACTGCCCGACCTTCAGGCCGAACTGAACCCGCAAGTTCACCTCCTGTGTCGAGCCTGCATTGGCCGCTCGCGACCGACCTCGCGAGCGGTCTTTTGGTGTGCACGATCGGACCGCATCATGCGCTGCGATTGACCGCGACGTCCCGGACGGATTAGCTCGTCCGCCCACCCGTCGAACCGAGCGCCGAGAGCATACCGATGTCGATCCAGGATTATGCCGACGCGCTTGTGACGTTCGTGCGCACCAACGAGACATGGGCGGCGCCGGCTGTGCTGGCGCTGGCGTTCGGCGAGAGCATCGCCTTCGTCTCGCTGATCCTGCCCTTTTGGGGCATGCTGGTCGCCATCGGTGCGCTGGTCGGTTTCGGAGAGCCGCAGTTCTGGCTGATCTGGGTCGCCGCAAGCGTCGGCGCCGCCCTCGGCGACTGGGTGTCGTTCTGGATCGGGCGCTACTTCAAGGAGGACGTCGGCCGCATCTGGCCGCTGTCTCGCCACCCCGACCTGTTGCCACGTGGTCACGTGTTCTTCGAGCGGTGGGGGCCCTGGGCGATCGTGATCGGCCGCTTCTTCGGTCCGCTGCGCGCAGCCGTACCGCTCGTCGCCGGCATCGTCGACATGGACCGCTGGAAGTTCCAACTCGCCAACTGGAACTCGGCGTTCCTGTGGGCATTCGTGCTGCTGGTTTTCGGCGACATCATCGGCCGCTCCGTCGGCTACGTCCGACACCTCATGGGCTGGTGATCCGCGCTGCCGGCGCACGGCCTCGAACGCAAGACGTCCCGGCCGCGCATGTGGCCGGGACGTCGCTGAGCGACCAAACGGCGTCAGGTCAGCCGAACATGTCGACCACGATGCCGGAATACCAGCCGATGTTCTCGACCTGAGTCTGCTTGCGCAGCTCGCGCGTCTCGCCGGTCTTGGAAACGAAGGTCGAGGTCGCGGCAATCTTGCCGTCCTTGGCCTCGTAGGCGCCACCGACCTTCACGGTGTCGTCGGTGTCGATCAGACTCCAGCAGGTATTGGAGTAGCGGGCGGGGAAGGTACGCGACTTGGCGAGTTCGCCACGCACCATCATCGCTGCGACCTTGGCCTGGCTGTTGGCGGCGAAGCCCGACTTCGGCATGGCACCGGCGATCGAGGCATCACCGAGCACGTAGATGCTGGCGTCCATCGCCGACATCATGCTCTCCGGCTTGATCGGGCACCAGCCACTGTCATTGGCGAGGCCGGCGTTGCGCGCGATGGCGCCGGCCATCTGCGCCGGGATGACGTTGACCAGGGCCGCCTTGTAGGTTTCGAAGCCGGTGACGACCGTATTGGTCTTCGGATCGACCGACTTCACACCGGAGTGGATGTCAGGCGAGATCCACTCGACCATGCCGGGATAGTGGCGCTCCCAGCCTTCCTGGAAGAGGCCCTGCTTGGAGAAGTTCTTCTTAGGGTCGATGACGACGATCTTGGCCTTCGACTTGCCGGCCTTCTTCAGCGTATGCGCCATCATCGAGACGCGCTCGTAGGGTCCCGGCGGGCAGCGATAGGGGTTGGGCGGGGCGATCATCACGATCACGCCGCCATCGGGCACCGCGTCGAGCCTGGCCTTCAGCAGCTTGGTCTGCGGCCCCGCCTTCCAGGCGTGCGGCATCACCTCCTCGTGCTCTTTGCCCCAGCCCGGCACGCTATCGTACTTGAGGTCGATGCCGGGCGAGACGACCAGCCGGTCGTAGGACAGCGTCTGGCCGCCAGCGAGCGTAACGGTACGCTTTGCCCTGTCGATCGACTTGGCCATGTCATGGGCGAGTTTGACGCCGTACTTGGAGGCGAGCGCATCGTAGGAGTGCGTGATCTCCTCGAACTTCTTGAAGCCGCCGAGGTAGAGGTTCGAATGGAAGCAGGTGGTGAACTGCTTGGCCGGCTCGACCAGCGTCACCTCGATGGCGCCCTTCGCGTCCTTGGCGATGTACTTGGCGGCCGTGGCGCCACCAGGTCCGCCGCCGATCACGACGACCTTCGGCTTGGCCTGTGCAATGGCCGGAAAGCCCGTTACGGCGGTGGCGGCGGCGGTGCCACCGGCGAGCTTGGCAAAATGGCGGCGTGTCAGCATGGCAGTCGTCGCTCCTTGTCATTGGCGGCCGATGCGTCCTGGCGCACGACCATCTCCTCTACCCTTTTGATCGCGCGGCCTTCTGACGGGCCGTTTGCTCAGGACCGGGACCACCCTTCCGCTCGACGGGCGGTCGCTCAGAAGCTTGTCGCCGCGGTTCGCACGACCACGGAGTTCGCGTCTCGGGCGCGGTCGCAGCAGAGCGGTTGCACGTCTCTCTCTGGCCGATCGCCACCGGCCACACTTTCGCTATCCGCGTTCAGTTTGCCGGTTTCAGGGTTGCGAAGTAGGCGGCGAGCGCCTCGATCTCCTCCTTGTTGAGCTTGCCGGCGATGTTCTGCATCACCGGGTTGTCGCGATCCTTGTCCTTGTAAGACTGCAGGACGGCAACGAACTGGTCCTCAGGCCAGCCGACGATCGGCGGGATGCCCTTGTCGGCGCCGTCCTTGCGATGGCAGGTCACGCACTCGCCGGAGAGATACTCGCCGAACGCGACGTCGCCTGCCGACACAGAGTCGGCGGGGAGCGCGAGACAGCAGGCGGCCAGCGCCATCCTGATCCGATCGCGCCCGCCTGCCCGCCTTCCCGTCATGCGTTTCCTCCGCTTTTCATCATCTTCCGGTTCAGTCGACGCGCGGACCGGTCTTGCTGTCGGGCGTCACGTCGAGGACCTGCGCACGGCCGGTGACCTTGGCGGCGTCCTTGCGGCAGTCCTTCATGCAGACCTTGCGGTTCCAGAAGTGCTTCTCGGCGGTTTCGCGGTCGTCATCGTAGAAGCCCTTGTGGTTGGGCAGCTTGATGGTCGCGAAGTTCTTGGCGGACAACTCGAACTTCGAATCCTTGATGACGTCGTTGAGGCTCAGGATGTAGGCGACCACCGCATAGAGTTCGTCGTTGGAGAGCGACTGCGCGTTGCCGTAGGGCATGGCGCGGCGCACGTAGTCGAATATCGTCGACGGGCTTTCCCAGTAGGAGCCGATGGTCTTTTCCGGCCGGTCGTGCGTGAGCGAGCCATGCCCGCCAGCCAGCACCGGCCAGCGATCCTTGCCCTCGCCGAACTCGCCGTGGCAGGCAGCGCACTGCGTCTGGAAGATCTCCTCGCCTTGCGCGACCGTGCCCTTGCCGGGCGGCAGGCCCTGGCCATCCGGCCGGACGTCGATGTCCCAGCCCTTGACCTCTTCCGGCGTCGCCGCGCGGCCGATGCCGAGCTTGCCGGCGAGCGCGGGCGTGGCGAACGCCATGACCGCCAACGCGGCGAAGATGCCCTTAAGCGATCTCGACATTCTCGGTCTCCCCGTTGGAGCGCACCAGCCACGTCTGGATGCCGTTGTTGTGATAGATCGAATTGACACCGCGCACCTTGCGCAGCTCCTCCTTGGTTGGTTGCACGTAACCGGAGGAATCGTGCGCGCGCGACTGAATCAGCAACTCCTGGCCCTGCCAGTCGAAATCGACGTAGAAGCGGGTCAGCGACTTGTCGAGCACCGGCCCGTCGATGCGGGCCTCTTGCCAGTTCCGGCCGCCGTCGAGGGTGACGTCGACGCGCGTGACCGTGCCACGGCCGGACCATGCGAGGCCGGAGATCACGTTGCGGCCCTTGACCTTGAGCGGCGTCTCCGGCGACGGGTTGGTGACGATCGACTTGGCGTCCATGATGAACGTGAAGCGGCGCGCGCGGCCGTCAGCCATCAGGTCGGTGTACTTCGACGTCTCCTCGCGCGCGAGCCAGGGCTTGTCGCCGACTTCAAGGCGGCGGATCCACTTGACCCACATGTTGCCTTCCCAGCCTGGCACCACGAGGCGGGCGGGATAGCCCTGCTCGGGGCGCAGTGCCTCGCCATTCATCTTGAAGGCGATCAGACAGTCCTCGAGCATCTTGTGCAGTGGCACGGAACGGTTCATGCCGGCCGCGTCACCGCCCTCGGCCAGCACCCACTTGGCATTGGTCTTTAGGCCGGCCTCCTCGAGCAGATATTTGAGCGGCACGCCCGTATACATGACGTTGTGCACCATGCCGTGCGTGAACTGGCAGCCGTTGAGCTGCGCACCGCGCCACTCCATGCCGGAGTTCGCCGCGCACTCCAGGAAATAGATCTTGTTGGTGCGCGGGAACCGCTTGAGGTCGTCGAGCGTGAAGATCATCGGCTTGTCGACAAGGCCGTTGATCATCAATCGCCAGTCCTGCGGAGCAACCTCGGCGACGCCACCATGATGGCGCTCGAAGCAGATGCCGTTCGGCGTGATGATGCCGTCGAGTTCGTGCAGCGGCGTGAAGTTGATCGAGCTGATGCGGTCGGCGGTCAACCACTCGACTGTGCGGCGCACGACGTGCGCTTCGTACTTCGACGGCTTGCCGTAGGGAGCATCGGTGACGCCGGCGCCGAGGTATCTCGACCAGTCGGCGACGTTGGGCGGCTGGTTGGCGGGGTTAGGTCCGGCCGCCGGCTTGGCGCCCTGCGCGAGCGCTGCGCCGCCGGAGGCGACGGCGAGACCGCCGGCCGCCGAGGCCCTTAGGAATGCGCGCCGGCTATGGGCCGCTCCCGCCGGATGTCGAGTATCCTTGTCCATAGCGTTTCAGCTCCGTTTCGAATTTTCGGGGACTGGCCGCGCCTCAGGCGCCGATGACTTTCACGGCGTCGGCCCGATCGACCTTCACCGTCTTGACCCTCGTCAGGTACTTCGCGATCACGTCCCAGATCGGAGGACCTTCGGTGCCCTGGTTGATCGAGGCCCAGCCGGCGACCACGTAGTCCTTGCCGGGCTCGATCGCCTTGCCGGTCTTGAGGATGGTCATGTCCGAGATGCGGCTGCCGATCTGCTTGTTGATGTCGATCGTGAAGCCGAGGCCGCCCGTGCGAACCATGTCGCCGCCCTGCTGGTAGTAGGGGTCCGGGTTGAAGATGTTGTCGGCGACATCCTCCAGGATGTCCTTCAGCATCTTGCCGCTCATCTTCATGCGATAGCAGTTCGGATAGCTCATCGCAGTGCCGTTGGTGATGTCCTCGAACGTGATCGCCGTGTTCGGCAACACCGACGTGCCCCAGCGGATGCCGGGAGACAATGCGATTTCGGCATCGCGCTCGGCGAGAATGGCATCGCAGATCACGTCGTCGAGCGTGCCGTTGAAGTTGCCGCGCCGGTAGAGCAGACTCTCGGTGCGGCCCAGTTCCTTGCCGAGCTCTGCTTTGAAGGGCTCGCGCGCCTTCGAGATGTAGGCCGACATCTCGGCGTCCGGCCTGATGGCATCCGAGAACACCGGGATCAGGCGGTAGCGGAACGCCTTCACCTCCCTGCCCTGCACGTCGAGATCGAGCCGCGACACGAACTTGCCGTGCGAGCCCGAGGCGACCATCAGCGTCTTGCCGACCTTCGTCACCTGCGGCACCGCATCGTGGGTATGGCCGGTCAGAATGACATCGATGCCGGAGACCTTGGAGACCATCTTGCGGTCGACGTCGAAGCCGTTGTGCGAGAGCACGACGACGAGGCCTGCACCGGCACCGCGCACCTCGTCGACGACCTTCTGCATCTCCTGGTCGCGAATTCCGAAGCCCCACTTGGGTATCATCCAGCGCGGATTGGCGATCGGCGTGAACGGGAACGCCTGACCGATGACGGCGATCTTGACGCCACCGCGCTCGAACATCTTGTAGGGCTCGAACACCTTGTCCTCGAATTCGGTGTCGCGCACGTTCTGGGCGAGGAAAGCGAAGGGCAGGCCGTCTACGATCTCCTTGACGCGGGCTTCACCGAGCGTGAACTCCCAGTGCGCGGTCATCGCGTCGGGCTTGAGGAGATTCATTGCGCCGACCATGTCGGCGCCCTTGGTCTTCAAGGCGGTCCAACTGTTGGTCCAGGTGTCGCCGCCGTCGAGCAGCAGCGTGTTGGCGCCACGCGCCGCGCGCACCGACTTGACGATGGTCGCGATGCGATCGAGACCGCCCATGCGGCCGTACTGTCTCGCGAGTGACGCGAAATCGAGGTAGGTCAGTGCGTGTGCTTCGGCCGATCCGGGCTTCAGCCCGAACATCTTGACGAACTGGTCGCCGACCACATGCGGCACCTTGCCCTTCGCATCGCCGACGCCGATGTTGATCGACGGCTCGCGGAACAGCATGGGCACGAGCTGAGCGTGGATGTCGGTCACATGCAGCAGCGTGACATTGCCGAGCGGCTGGAAGGCGAGAAGCTCCGCTTCGCTCAACTTGCCCTGGGCCATGAGGCGCCCCGTGCCTCCGACACCGCTGGCGCCGAGCGCGGCAAGCGCGGTGGCGGCTGTGACGAATTCTCGACGCGTGATCATCCGACCATTGCTCCCCGGTGGTGCGTGGAGGCCGGCAGTGGAGCCGCGCGAAGACGCGCGCTCCCGCCCGTGCTGTCGGGCGGGACAGCCGGCACCAGCCGCTCATGACGTGACGTGTTCTTGATTTGGTGATGGCGGAGCCAGCGCTCGCGCGGCTCCGCCGCTCGTCTCAGCTGACCGTGACGGCCTGCTCGTACGTGTAGACGGAGCCGTCGTCGTCGTGCCACTCGAACGTGAACTTGCCGGTCTTCGGCACCTTCACGAAGAACGCCTGGTAGGGGTTGGCGGAGATCGAAGGTTGCCAATCGGCCGAGAAGATCTCCTGTCCTTCGAACTTGGCGACGAACTTCTTGATGATTTTGCGCGGGATCTTGTTGCCGCTCGCATCCTTGCGCTGGCCCGACTCCATCTCGTGCGAGATGAGCGTCTTGACCTCGATCACCTCGCCCGCCTTGGCGGTCTTGGGCATGCGAACGCGCGGCTTGTGGTTACCGGCCATGGATGTGTTTCCTCGACGTGTCGTTGCGATGGTCTCATGCCGGCGCAGCGCTCAAACAGCGCCATCGCCGTCCGGGGATGTCACTAGCCGCCGCAGCCGCCGATCGTGACCTTGACCTCTTTCTTGGCGGTGTAGAGATCGCCGTTCGACATCTCGGCCACCGCCACGATGTTCTGTGTCTTGGCGAGACGAATGCGGATCTGGGCCGCCGCCTTCGGCGCCATCGGCGTGAAGCGGAAGGTCGCGATGCCGGGGCTCGGGTTGCCGTCAGCCCAGATGTGCACGGCCTTGACGTAGTCGTTGGCGGTCATCGGGCTCTCGACCTCGAAGTTCAGCGGCACGACGAGACCGTTCTCGGCGATCGACGGCACATCGAGTTTGACCTTGCCCTCTTTCGGCGTCTTGCCGCCGAACAGCTTCTTGATCTCCTCGGCGACGAGTTCGGGGGTCGCGAGCGCACCGGCCGGCATCAGTGCGACCGCCATCAGGCCGGCGCCGGCGCCGACCATCACTTGCCGGCGGGTCAAGCCGTTCAAAATCTCCGTCATGCTGTCTCCTCCTCGTTGGCCACGTCGGCCGCTCTGACAGAAGCTGCCGTTGTCAGTCTGGCATGTCGCCCCACGCACCGTCTTGACCGGGCGCAAGCCGCACATCTGAACCTCCGCCTTGTTCCCGGCGGGCGGCCCCGGCCGCACTTGTGCCGAGCGATCGCACATCGCGAGGCAATCGGCCAGTCCACACATAGTCGAGTTTGAATATAGCAATACGGGCTTGCAAGGCAATCCACCCTTTAGCTAGTCTCCGAGGGACGGAGCAGGCCGCGGTGCGGGGCGTTTCGCCGCGCCCCCTCGCGGATCCGGCACCCGCAGTCCCTGAACTCCGTTTCAATCACAACCATCCGGGGAGACGTCATGCTAACCGAAAAAGGGGGGCTTGCGCTTGCGGCAGCGGCCCTGGCGTTCGCAATCACGGCGCAGACACCAGCGTTTGCACAGGATCAAAGCGAGAAAGAGATCGAGCGTTATCGCGCGATGATCTCGGATCCGTTCTCCAATCCCGGCTTTCTCAACGTCGACCGCGGCGAGGAGCTGTGGAAGAAGCCACGCGGCAAGAAGAACGTGTCGCTGGAGACGTGTGACCTCGGCGAGGGTCCCGGCAAGGTCGACGGCGCATACGCGAAGCTGCCGCGCTTCTTCAAGGACACCGGCAAGGTGATGGATCTCGAGCAGCGCCTGCTGCACTGCATGAAGACGATCCAGGATCTCGAAACCAAGGATATCGTCAAGCGCAAGTTCAGCCCCTCGAACCGCGCGTCGAACTCCGACATGGAGGACCTGGTCGGCTTCATCGCCAACAAGTCCAACGGCATGAAGATCTCACAGCCGCTGTCCCACCCCGAAGAAAAGAAGATGTTCAAGATCGGCGAGGCGTTGTTCTACAAGCGCTCGGCGACCAACGATTTCTCGTGCGCGACCTGCCACGGCGAACCGGGCAAGCGCATCCGTCTGCAAGGCCTGCCGCAACTCAACAAGCCCGGACCAGACGCCCAGCTCACGCAGGCGACCTGGCCGACCTACCGCGTCTCGCAGGGCCAGCTGCGCACCGTGCAGCACCGTATCTGGGATTGCTATCGACAGATGCGCATGCCGCGCGTCGAGTACGCTTCAGACGGCGTGACCGCGCTCAACGTCTACCTCAACAAGATGGCCGAGGGCGGTGAGCTTGCCGTCCCGTCGATCAAGCGCTGATCCGGGAGGCACGCACATGAGAATTCTGACCATCGCCGCCGCGAGCCTGCTCGCATTCGCCACCCTGCCGGCCTACGCCGAGGACAAGGTCGACCAGGCCGCCGTCGAGGCGGTCTACAAGGACATGTTCAGGAACGCGAAGGACGTGTGGGCCCAGCGCGTCGTGCAGGATGAGACACAGAAGGTCTGCTCGCAGTATCGCAACGATCTGCCGCAGGCCGAGTTCAACAAGGTACTCGCCCGCGAGAAGGCCAACGTGAAGATGCCGGCCGACGGCAATGTCATGGGTGACTGGAAGGCAGGAGAGAAGCTCGCGCAGTCCGGCTTCGGCGGTCGCTTCAACGACAAGCCGGGCACTATCAATGGTGGCAACTGCTACGCGTGCCACCAGCTCACCAAGCAGGAAGTGAGCTACGGCACGCTCGGGCCCAGCCTGCTCGAGTATGGCAAGGTCCGTAACTTCGATCCGAAGGAAGCGGCCGCCACCTACGCGAAGATCTACAATCCGCAGTCGGTGCTGCCGTGCTCGAACATGCCGCGGTTCGGTCACCACCAGTTCCTGTCCGAGCAGCAGATCAAGGACGTCGTCGCCTTGCTGTTCGCGAAGGACAGCCCGGTCAACAAGTAGCCGGGTTAGGGACGCGGCGCGATGTCTGCTGCGGGCGGAGCGCTGTATAGAGTATACAGAGCACGGAGCTGGCCGGGCGTGAGCCCGGCCGGTGTCACGTCGGGCGCCTTTCCGTCGGTCATCAGCGAGTGACGCAAGCGAGGATCGGATGTCAGGAACGAGATCGTCGACTGCATCGTGCTCTGGAGCTTGGCGATGGGCAGGGCTGATGAACCGGCTCCTGGCGTCCCTGGCTGCGCTGCTGGCGCTCGCCACGCTGGCCGGCCCGGCGCCCGCTGCCGAACTGCTCATGTTCGAGCAGCCCGGCTGCGTGTGGTGCCAGCGCTGGCATGAGCGCATCGGCGCCGCATACCCGAAAACCGAGGAAGGACAGCGCGCACCGCTGCGCGTGCTGCAGCGTCATGGCCGACTGCCCACTCCGTACAAGCTCAAGGCGCCCGTCATCATGACGCCGACCTTCGTGCTCGTCGACAACCGCGGTCGCGAGGTCGACCGCATCACGGGCTATGTGCCGGAGGAGTTCTTCTGGTCGCTCTTGGCCGAGATGCTGGCGCGGTTGCCCACCGGCGCAGATGCGGCGCGTGTGCGTCAGATCTCGCACCGGCGCTGAGGCGACGGCAGTGTTGCTGCGGCGCAATAAAAGGGCTGCGCAAGGACAAGCCAGATAGTATATGTATATATTCGCATGAGGCTATCACGAGGCGCACCGGACATGACTCAGATCCTGGATGAAGGAGTGGAGGACGCGTTGCGCTGTGGCGACGCCATGTCGACCGAGCTTCAGAGCCTGATGCGCAAGGCCCGCAAGGCGAGCGACTTCCTGAAAGCGCTCGCCCACGAGAACCGATTGCTTATATTGTGCCTGCTGTCGGAGCGTGAGCGTTCCGTCGGCGACCTCGAGGAGTTGCTGTCGCTCAGCCAGCCGGCGGTGTCCCAGCAGCTCGCGCGGCTTCGTCTCGACGGTCTGGTCGAGACCCGTCGCGAAGGCCGCACTGTCTACTACAGTCTCGCCGACGAGCAGACGAAGCGCTTCATCGGCGCCGTGTACGACAAGTTCTGCCGCGGGTGATCCCGACGCACTTCTGACGGTGCAGAGGCGGCCTCGGGCGAGCGGGACGAGACCCGGGAGGTCTGGAGGGTGTCCGTTGGCTGGGTTGCGCTGGCCGGACTGGTGGTCGGCTTCATCGCGGGCTTCGCAGCGCGTTTCGGCCACCTCTGCACGATGGGAGCCGTCGAGGCCTGGATCGTCTCCCGCGACGGGCGGGGCATGAAGGCCTGGGGGCTTGCGCTGGCGGTGGCGATCGCGGCGGTCGTGCTCGGCGAGGCTGCCGGCTACATCGACCTGGGCAGCGCCCTGTACCGCCAGACGCGGATCGACATCCTCTCCACCCTGCTCGGCGGGCTCGTGTTCGGGATCGGCATGGCCAACGTCGGCACGTGCAGCTTCGGCGTGCTCGTGCGGGCCGGCGGCGGAGATCTGCGCGCGCTCGTCACCGCACCGCTGGTCGGCATTGCCGCGTTTTCGCTGACCGGGGGCGTGCTCTCGCCGTTGCGCGATGCCATCAGCGGCCACGTGATGGTCGATCTGGCCAGCGCGGGGGCTGGCGACGTCGGCGCACTGGCCGCGAGCTTCGCCGGCGGCAGCGCGACGACGTGGCGACTCGGGCTGGCCGGATTGATCGGCGCTCTGCTGGTCGCCGTCGCTGTCAGTGACCGGGCGTTGTGGCGGCGACGGCGGCTGCCGTTCGCCGCGATGCTGCTCGGTGTCGCGGTGGCACTCGGCTGGCTGTTGACCTCGCTTGCTGTCGAGCGGCTCGAGCTCGATCGTGTCGAGAGCCTGACCTTCGTCGCGCCCGTCGGCCGGCTGCTCCTGCAGATCATGATCGAGCCGATGCGCGGTATCGAGTTCGGCGCGGGGTCGGTGATCGGCGTCGTACTCGGCTCGGCTGCCGTCGCCTGCGTCCGTGACGAGCTGCGCTTCGAGGCCTTCGACGACGCGCGCGAGATGCGCCGCCACCTGATAGGCGCCGTGCTGATGGGGTTCGGCGGCGTACTGGCGCGCGGTTGCTCGATCGGACAGGGCCTGTCCGGCGGCTCGACGCTCGCGCTCACCATGCCGCTGTTCGTCGTCGGCGCACTGGTCGGCGCGAAACTCGGCCTCGACTTCCTGCTGGAAGGCCGCTTGCCCTGGCATCGGCTGCGCGCGCGTGCCCGTGACGGTTGAGACGGGAACCCGGCGTACATCAGCCGCTCGGGAAACGCGGCTTCTTCGGAGTGCGACCTAGGGCGCCCTTGAATTCACCACAGGCGTCATATATCCGATTTTGTGCATCTATCCGAAGGGGAGAACAAGGAATGCTGCGTCTCGGTCTGGCTCTGGTCGCCGGCCTCGCCCTCGCTGGCACCGCCCACGCGCAGGACGTCGCCAACGGTGAGAACGTCTTCAAGAAGTGCCGCGCCTGCCATCAGGTCGGCCCCTCCGCACGTAATGCCGTCGGCCCTAAGCTGAACGGCCTGTTCGGTCGCAAGTCGGGTCAGATCGAGGGCTTCAACTACTCGAACGCCAACAAGAATTCGGGCGTGACTTGGACCGAGGACGTCTTCGCCAAGTACATCGAGGATCCTCGCAAGTTCATGCCGGGCAACAAGATGGCGTTCGCCGGCGTCAAGGACAAGAAGGACATCGCGGACCTGACCGCGTTCCTCAAGCAGTTCAAGGCAGACGGCTCCAAGTGACGCCGGCCGGCGTTGCCGGCAGCACATGCAGAAGTCAACAGAGGCCCCGCGACGAAGCGCCGTCGCGGGGTTTTCTCGTGGTTCGACACCCGACGGACCCTGCCCCCTCTCTGCCCCAGGCGCCCTCACAACGCTGCTCCGACATGACTGGGGTGCGGATGGCGCATCTTGCCAGGGTCGCCGCGCACCGTTAATGTATACATTAAATGATCCGCGTCCGTTTCCGGGTTGCGCCGGAACGAGACAAGGACCGTACGGGAGCGGCACCACGGAGCGGCGGCGTGATGGATGCGGTGGGCGGACTAGGCACGCTCGGCAGCGACCTCGATCGCCCGGAATGCGTCGTCGCGCACGCGTCGGGCAACGTGTTCGTTCCCGACTGGCGCGACGGCGGCGGCATCATGCAGATCCGCCCCGACGGCACGCAGCGCCGCATCGTCGCCCGCACGCCTGCCGAGCCCATGCGGCCCAACGGTATCGCGTTGGAGCCCGGAGGCACGTTTCTGCTCGCCCACCTCGGAGACCAGACCGGCGGCATATGGCGGCTCGCCGCCGATGGCGCGGTCGAACCGGTCGTCACCGCGCTCGACGGCGCGCCGCTGCCGCCCTCGAATTTCGTCATGCGGGACGCCGAGGGGCGTCTCTACATCACCGTCTCCACCCGCCACCGGCCACGCGATCTTGCTTTCCGCGCCGACGTCACGGACGGCTTCATCGTGCTCGTCGACCGCGGACGAGCGCGCATCGTCGCCGATGGCCTCGGCTATACCAACGAATGCGTGCTCGCCGCCGACGGACGGACGCTCTACGTCAACGAGACCTACGGCCGTCGCACGTCCGCCTTCGATGTCGCGGCGGACGGCGGCCTTACCAACCGGCGCATCGTCGCCACCTACGGCCCCGGCACCTTTCCAGACGGCCTGACCCTCGACGTCGTAGGCTGTCTCTGGATCACCTGCGTCGTCTCGAACCGGCTCATCCGTCTCCATCCCGGCGGGCACCAGGAGATGGTGCTGGAGGATGCCGATCCCACTTACCTCGCAGAAGTGATCGCCGCCTACGACCAGGGCGAAATGCGACGGTCGCACATCGCCACCATCGCCAGCCGGCGACTTCGGCACATCTCGAGTCTCGCCTTTGCCGGTGCCGACCTGACGAACCAGCTGATCGGCAGCCTGCTCGACACCAGCCTCTACGTGCGGCGCGCCTCTGTCGCGGGACTCGCACCGCCACACTGGACCTTCGACCTCGGCCCACTCGGCGTCTGACGCCGGTCGAGCCAGCCAGCCACGCGATCCGACGGAGATGAGCAACGATGGCGACTTCAAACTCCTTCCGCATCGCGGTCCTGCCCGGCGACGGGATCGGCAGCGAGGTGATGAGCCCGTGCCTCGAGGTGCTGTCCGCCGTCGAGCGCCGCGTCGGCGGCTTCGCGCTGGCCCACACCACGCACGAGGCCGGCGCGGGAGCATATCGTGATACCGGCATCGCGCTGCCGAAGGAGACGATGGCCGCCTGCCGCAGGGCCGATGCCATCCTGCTTGGCGCGATGGGGCTGCCCAGCGTACGCATGCCGGACGGCACTGAGATCGCGCCACAGCTGGACCTCAGGTTCGACCTCGAACTTTACGCAGGCGTACGCCCGGTGCGGACCATGCCCGGTCTGCCAAAGGTGCTCGCTGACCCGCGCGCGGCCAATCTTGATTTCGTCGTCGTACGCGAAAGTACGGAGGGCCTGTTCGCCAGTCGCGCCAAGGGCACACTCGTCAACGACGCCGCAGCCACAGAGACGATGGTGATCACGCGAAGGAACTCGGAGCGGCTGTTCGATTTCTGCTTCCGCCTCGCCCGCTCCCGCAAGGCGCGCGGCTTGCCCGGGAGGCTGACCTGCGTGGACAAGGCGAACGTGTTCATCGCCATGGCGTTCTTCCGCAAGATCTTCGACGAACGCGCCGCCGCGTTTCCCGACATCGACGCCACCCACCACTATGTCGATGCGACAGCGCTCGACATGGTGAGGAAGCCGTGGATGTTCGACGTGCTGGTCACCGAGAACATATTCGGCGACATCCTGTCCGACCTCGGCGCCGGCCTCATGGGCGGTATGGGAATGGCGCCCTCCGCCGACATCGGCGACCATCACGCAGTGTTTCAGCCATGCCATGGCACTGCGCCCGACATCATGGGGCAGGGCAAGGCCAACCCGACGGCGATGTTCCTGTCCGGCGCCATGATGCTCGAGTGGCTCGGTGTCATGCACGGTTCGGAGGGTGCCGCCAAGGCCGCTCGCCTGATCGAGGCCGCGGTCTCCAAGGCATATGTCGAAAAGACGCTGAAGCCGTTCGAGTTGGGCGGGCCGGACGGCACGAAGCCGATAACACGTGCCGTGCTCGAAGCGATCGAGACGATCGATCCGGGAGAGCTTGCGCCATGACGGACATTTGAAGGAACAAGCCATGCGCGCCCGCCCCCGCATCGGCGTGCTAGGCGCCGGCTACTTCGCCCGTTTCCACTACGATGGATGGGCGCGGCTCGACGGCACCGGCGCGGTGACGCTCGCGGCGACAGCCGACCGGGTTGCCGAGAAGGCGCGCGCGATCGCTTCCGAACATTCCATTCCGGCAGTCTACACAGATCTCGAGGCGATGCTCGGCGAAGCCGATCTCGACCTGCTCGACATCGCCGCGCCGCCGCCGACCCACCTCGCCGCGATCCGGGCGGCCGTCTCGCGCGGCATAGCGGTGATTTGCCAGAAGCCGTTCTGCCGCTCGATCGTGGAGGCCGAGGCGGCGACGAGCCTCGCATTGGCCGCCGGCGTGCCGCTCGTGGTGCACGAGAATTTCCGCTTCCAGCCGTGGCACCGCCAGATCAAGCGGTTGATCGGCGAAGGCGTCGTCGGCGCGCCTTATCAGGTGACGTTCCACATGCGGCCGGGCGACGGCCAGGGTCCTGCCGCCTACCTGGATCGCCAGCCTTACTTCCAGACCATGCCGCGCTTCCTGATTCACGAGACCGGCATCCACGCCATCGACCTGTTTCGCTGGTTCCTCGGCGAGATCACCGCCGTCTATGCTGATCTGCGCCGGCTCAACCCGGTGATCGCAGGCGAGGATGCCGGCATCGTGCTGTTCGACTTCTCGAGCGGCGCGCGCGGCGTGCTCGACGGCAACCGGCTGGTCGACCATCAAGCGCGCAATCATCGCCTCGTGATCGGGCCGCTGCTGATCGAGGGGTCGACCGGCGTCCTCCGCCTCGATGGCGACGGACGGCTTTTTCACCGCCGGAAGGGCGACTACGACGAGATGCCCATCTCGTATGCTTGGCACGACAGGGGTTTCGGTGGAGATTGCGTTCACAGCCTGCAGCAGGCGACGATCGCCGCGCTCAACGACGGGCGCCCGCCCGAGAACACCGCCGCCGACTACCTGCGAAACATCCGCGTCGAGGAAGCGGTCTACAGGTCGAGCGCGGAAGGCCGTAAAGTGACGATCGGGGATCTCCTCGGCAGCGATTGACGGGAGCGGACATGCCGACGCGCGGCGAGACGAAGGAAACGCCCGGCCAGACGGAGCGACCCACCGCACCGGCCGTCACCGGCCGCAGGCGCAAGCCGGCCGCGCGCCTTTCGCAGCCCCAGCGGGCCTACGACCGGTTGAAGCAGATGATCCTCGACAACGAGTTGCAGGCGGGTGCCTACGTGCTGCAGGAGGAGCTCGGCGTGATGCTCGGCGTCTCCCGCACGCCGATCAGGGAGGCGCTGATCCGCCTCGAGCAGGAAGGTCTCGTCGAGATCCGCCCACGTCACGGCATGCGCGTGCTGCCGATCTCGATCGAGGCCATGCGCGAGATCTACGAGGTGCTGACCGCGCTCGAGGCGCTGGCGGCGCGCATCGTCGCTACGAAGGGACTGGCAAGCCATCAGCTCGCCGCCATGGAGCTGGCGGTCGACGACATGGAAGGGGCCCTGACGGCGAACGACCTCGATGCCTGGGCGCGGGCGGATCAACGTTTCCATGCGCTGCTCGTCGGCTACTCGGGCAACTCGCGGCTGATCGACATGGTGGAGACGGTCATCGACCAGTCCTACCGCGTGCGGCGGCTGACCCTGAGGCTCAGGCCCAAGCCCGTCGCCTCAAATTCCGATCATCGCGCGCTGGTCGAGGCGATCCGCGCCCGCGATCCGGAACGCGCCTATCGCGTGCACGAACAGCACCGCCGGAAAAGCGGTGAGATGCTGGTCGAGCTGCTGAAGAAGCTGGAGATCAAGACGTTCTGAGCCGAATGCGGGCGGAACAGGCCAGTTGCGCCGCCGCCGCATCGAGCCACGTGACGACCGTTTGACTTTTGCAGCGCAACATGAGAGACAGCGCAATCACCTTAGAACAGGTGATTCGCAAGCGCTCCAGCCGCGTGACGGGGTCTGAACGGCAGTGGTCAGTGACCGCGCCTTCGGCGGACCTCTTGAGAGCGCCCGTCGTTCAAGCTCCCCAAAAGACAGCCCAGGCCACGCGGGGCGTCCTCAAGCGGTGCCGCATACGCGGAGGCCGCCGGACGATCGCGGTCCGGCGCCCGTTTGCGGCCGATCATGAAAGATAACCAGTGACCACATTTACCGACCTCGGCCTCGCCGCGCCGATCCTGAAGGCGCTCGAGGGTGAGGGCTACTCGCACCCGACGCCGATCCAGGCGCAGGCCATACCTGTCGTGCTCGCCGGACGCGACCTGATGGGCATCGCCCAGACCGGCACCGGCAAGACGGCCGCCTTCGCGCTGCCGATCCTCGACAGGCTGACCCGGCAGGCGCGTCCGGCGCCGCGCGGCGGTTGCCGTTGCCTCGTACTCTCGCCGACCCGCGAGCTGGCTACGCAGATCGCCGACAGCTTCCGCACCTATGGACGTCACCTCGGCATCTCCGTCGGTGTCGTCGTCGGCGGCGTCTCGCATCGCCCACAGGCTGAGGCGATCCGGCGCGGGCTCGACATCCTGGTCGCCACGCCGGGCCGACTGATCGACCATGTCGACGGGCGCACCATGACGCTCGCCACGACCGAGATCTTCGTGCTCGACGAAGCCGACCAGATGCTCGACCTCGGCTTCGTGAAGCCGATCCGGCGCATCGCTTCCGGCCTCGCCCAGCGACGCCAGAGCCTGTTCTTCTCGGCGACCATGCCGCGCGAGATCGCGGAACTGGCGCGCGAGTTCCTCAAGAATCCGACCAGCGTCGCGGTGACGCCGCAGGCGACCACCGTCGAGCGCATCGATCAGCGCGTGATCCACGTCGAGGCCAAGCGCAAGCGCGCGCTTCTCGCCGAGCTCCTGACCGACCAGGGGATGGCGCGCACTCTGGTGTTCACCCGGACCAAACGTGGCGCCGACCGCGTCGCCCGGCATCTCGACGCCTGCGGGATAAAGGCAGCCGCCATTCACGGCAACAAGAGCCAGAACCAGCGCGAAGCGGCGCTCGACGCCTTCCGCAAAGCGCGTGTGCGGGTGCTCGTGGCGACCGACATCGCCGCACGCGGCATCGACGTCGACGGCGTCACCCACGTCGTCAACTTCGAGCTGCCCGAGGTGCCGGAGGCCTACGTCCACCGTATCGGGCGCACGGCGCGCGCCGGCGCCGACGGTGCCGCCATTTCCTTCTGCGATGGCGCCGAGCGTGACCTCCTGCGCGACATCGAGCGCGTCACGCGGCAACGCATCAAGGCGGAGAGCCGAGTCGGCTGTGAACGGCTGGCCGTGGCCGTCGAGCCGGCGCCGGAGCCGTGCGCCGGCGAGCGGGGCGAGGTGCGCCGTGGGCGCGGCGGACGCGGCAGCGGCCGACCTACACCACGCCGTGACGGCGCCTCGAACCGGCGCGAAGCCGGCGGCCAGCCCGCGCACGAGAGCCAGTCGCGTCCGCAGCGTGCAGCTGGCGGCTACCGCGCGCGCGAGAGGGTTGCGACGGAGGCGCAGGCCGGCAGCCGGCCGGCCCCGCCGGCGAATGGACGCCGCGCCGACCGTGAGCGGGCCACCGCCGAGCGCACGCGGGAACCGCGCCAGGGCGGACCTGCTAGCGGCGGAGACGGACGTCGCATCTCCGACGTCGGTTTCCTGCGGCGCGGCGGGCCGGGCGACGCACCGCGCCGGCCTGCGCGCCAGGACGGCGCCCGACGCTAGTCATCGAGCCGGCACCCTTGCTCGAACGAGGGTTGCCGGCGTCGAGCCGATACATCTGTCAGTTTCCGAGGAGCGTGACGCATGGCCCGCAAACCCAACGGCAAGGAAGAGTTCGTCAACTTCAACGTGACCTACGAGGACGGCTCGGTCACCTCGAACAGGCGTGTGCCGCAGTCGGTGGTCGACAGCCTCGATGGCGAGGTGGCGATCCTCGCAGCGCTGGCCGCGCAGGATGCCGACATCGCCGAGCGCTCGGGGCGTCCGCGCGGACCGATCAAGTCGATCGCCCGCGTCAAGGGCCGCTGAGCATCTGGTCGATCCGTTCCTGGAGCACGATCACATCTGCTCGGCCGGCGCGGCACGTCCGTCGCCGGCCGTTTTCGCGCCAACGCCGTAGAGGCGCGCCAGGCCGCCCCCGACCCGCGCGAGATCGCCGCCGATGCCGACGAGAGCGGGCACCAGCATCAGCACCAACACGGTGGCGCCGGCCAGTCCGAACACCAGCGTCACGGCGAGCGGTATCAGGAACTGAGCCTGCAGGCTCCTTTCGAACATCAGCGGCGCCAGACCACCCATGGTGGTGAGCGAGGTCAGCATCACCGCCCGCAGACGGTCGCGCGCCGCACCGGTTGCTGCCGTCTCGAGATCGTCGCCAGCAGCGAGCCGCTCCTGAACTCGGCTGACCAGCACGATACTGTCGTTGACCAGGATACCCGACAGACCGAGCAGCCCGATCATCGAGATTATCGTGAGGTCGAAGCCGGTCACGTAGTGGCCGACAACGGCGCCGACGAAGCCGAACGGGATGATCGCCATCACCGCCAGTGGCCGCAGGTAGCTGGCGAACACGAGGCCGAGGATGATGTAGATCATGGCCAGCGCAAGCATCGCGCCCGAGCCAAGATCCTTGAACGCCTTGCGCCGCTCCTCGTCGCGACCCGCGTACTGATAGGTGAGGCCGTGCTTGCGCGCCAGCGCCGGCATGATCTCGGCCTCGAGACGCTGGATGACGCCTTCGGTCGTCATCACCTCGGTATCGAGGTCGGCGGTCACGGCGACGGTGCGCACGCCGTTGCGCCGCTGCACGATCGAGAAGCTCTGGCGCTCGCGCACCTCGACGATCTCGGTGAGTGGGACGCGGTCGCCGCGCGGCGTCGTGAGGTGGACGCGTTCGAGCGCGGCCATGCCGGCCACCTCCTGGGCTCGCATGACACGCACCGTGACCTCGTTGTCGCCGAGCGCAAAGCGTGTGGCGATGGCGCCCTCGAAGGCATTCCGGACCTGGGTGCCGACCGACTGACCGGTAAAGCCGAGCGCGGTGCCGCGCGGCGTCAGGGCAAACGTCAGCTCCTGCTTGCCATAGGGCAGATCGTCCTCGATGGCGCTCACGCCGGGAACCGCGGTGAGTGCCACCTTGAGTTCCTCGGCCGCTGCTTTCAGCACGCCGACCGGCGCATTCTGCAGGCGCACGTCGACGTCCCGGCCCGGCGGTCCGCCACGACGGCCGGCATAGGTGACGCGCTCGAGACCCGGGATCGACGGCGCCGCGCGCCGCCAGGCATCGATCACCGCCCGTGTGGGGGTGCTACGCTCCTCGCTCGCCGTGAGCTGCACCTGGATTTCGGCGATGTTGTCGGCTTGCGTGCGGCCGGACTGGCCGATCACCGCGAACGTCGCCTCGACGAGCTTGCTGTCACGCTTGCCAGTCGCCGCGCCGGCCGGCGCCGGCCCAGCGGCAAGCAGATTGCGCTCGGCCTCGAACAGCGCCTGCTCGATACGGTCGACAGCGGCGACCTGTGCCTCGCGCGGCACGCCCGGGGCGAAGGAAAGTGAGGCGGTGATGTTCTCCGGCGGCAGGTTGGGAAAAAAGACGAAGCGCACGCGGCCGCCGGCAAGCAGCCCGACGGCGACGACGAAGCCACCGATCAGAAGCGCCACGGTCGCATAGCGGAACCGGTAGGAGGCCTTCGCGACGGGAAAGAACAAGCGGTCACGGAACGCCTGGAACCCGGCGTCGAAACCGCGGCGGAGGCGGCTCGGCCGGCGCGCCGCGCGACTCGCGCCGTGCGCCAGGTGGCCCGGCAGGATCAGGAAGCACTCGATCGTGCTGGCGATGAGCGCGGCGATCACAACCATCGGAATCGCCCTGAAAATGTCACCGATGCGGTCGCCGATGAAGAAGATCGGCAGGAAGGCGGCCATGGTCGTCGCCGTCGCTGCCATCACCGGCGCGAGCATACGCAACGCACCCTGCTCGGCAGCCGAGAAGCGCGCCGCGCCGCGCTCCTCCAGCGTCGCCGCCTCCTCGCCGACCACGATCGCGTCATCGACGATGATGCCGAGCATCATGATCAGCGCGAACATCGAGACCATGTTGATCGACTGGCCAGTCGCGTACATCGCCGCCAGTGTCGCGAAGATGACCACGGGAATGCCGGCCGCCGTCCAGAACGCGATGCGCGCGTTGAGGAACACGAAGAGGGCCAGCAGCACGAGAACGAGCCCCTGCCAGCCGTTGTCGATGAGCACGTTGAGGCGCTGCTCGACCAGCTTGCCACGGACGTCGTAGACACCGATCTGGAGTGTCGGCGGCAGTTCGGCGCGCGCCTTTGCGAGATAGGTGCTCATGCGCTCCATGACCTGCAGCGTATCGGCCGTGAGCGCCCGCTGTACCTGCAGTTCGATGGCCTGCCCGCCACGTACAAGACCGATCTTGGCGTCCCGCTCGAAGCGGGTGTCGATCTCGGCGATGTCGGCAAGGCGCACCTTCTCACCCGTGGCGAGCGATTTGACCTCGATCTCGCCGATCGCTTCCGGAGTCTTGCGCTCATTGAGCGCCCTGAGCTGCAGCTCGGCGCGGCCTTCGAGACGGCCGGCGGGAAGATCCTGTGTGTTCTCGCGCACGCGACGGGCGACCTCGTCGAGCGTCAGGCCGAGTCGACGCAGCTCTTCCTCGCGGATGCGGATCCAGATCTCCTCGTCGCGCACACCGACGAACTTGACGCGATCGATGCCGGCCGCGAGCAGTCCGTCGCGCAGCTGCTTGGCGTAGGCCTTCAGCACCTTCTCCGAGAACGGCCCGGTGAGCGAGATACTGCCGACGGTGTCGAACAGCGTTGCGCGCGAGACGAGCGGGCGCTCGGACTGCTCGGGCAGCGTCGTGACGCGTGCCACCGCCTGCTCGATATCGGACTGCGCCTTCTGCAGATCGGCGCGCGGGTCGAACTCGAGCGAGATGACCCCCACGCCCTCGCGCGCAATCGAGATCACGTCGGTCGCATTCTCGATGAAGCGCAACTCCGGCTCGAGGACGTCGAGAATACCTGCCTCCACGTCCTCGGCGCTGGCGCCGGGCCAATTGACGGTGACCGAGATGATCGGAACGTCGAAGTTGGGAAAGAACTGCCGGTTGAGCCGGGCGAAGGCGAACAGGCCGATCATGATGAGCGCGATCATCAGGAGGTTCGGCGCGGTGCGGTGGTGGAGGAAGGCACCGACAATACCGCCCGCGGTACCTGCGCGCTGGTGCGCGTGATCCTTCGGTACCTGCACGGTCAGCGCTCCCTGACGCGAACGCCCGCCCCGGGCGTCGAGAGACGAGTGATCACCACTTTCTCCCCGTCGGCGACCGCGCCCCGCACGAGCAGCATATCGCCATCGCTTCCAACGATCTCGACGGCGCGCGGCGCCAGCTTCCCATCGGCGATGACGTAAGCCACGCGGCGGTCGTAGACGGCGCTCGCCGGCAGCCGCACGACGCTCTCGAAGGTGACGTCGGGCACCAGAACCTCGACGAAGGCGCCGGGCCGCAGTGGGATCGGACGGAGCGGATCATCGATGCGCGCGAACACCTCGACGCCACCGCTGTCGGCCGTCACGCGGGCTCCGACACGCTCGATCGTGGCCTCATAGCGAGGGGCGGCGCGCGCGACGTTCCAGCGCACCGAGACCTTGCGCCCCTCGAGCCGACCGTCGGTGGCGATCATGCGACCGAACTGCTGGTCGGTGAGCGTGAAGCGCACCTCGATCCAGTCGCGGTCGATCAGGGTCGCGACTCGGTCGTTGACGCCGAGCATGCGCCCGACCTGAGCACCGACATCGGCAACGTAGGCGTTGAAGGGTGCGGTCAGACGCGTTTCGGCCAAACGCTGGCGAGCCCGCGCGGCTGCCGACGCGAGCCGTGCGATCGTCGCCTTCTGCTGAGCGATGCGCGCGTTGACGAGCGCCACGTTGTTCTCGAGTTGCGTCGCCGCCTGGCGACGCTGGCTGACGACGAGGCGGCGGTCGTCGACGGTCCGCTGCGCGACGGTGCCCTGCCGGCTCAGCGGCTCGGCGCGACGAAGATCGATCTCGGCGATCCTCAGCTGCTCCTTCAGGAACCCCAGGTTGCCGGCATCGAGCGCGAGCTGCGCCTCGTGCTCGGCCAGCTTGGCGCGCGCCTCGGCAACCTGGGCCTCGGCCTCCTTCAGGGCCGTCTCGTAGTCGAAGCGGTCGATGACGAGAAGCGTATCGCCCGCGGCGACCTCGCCTCCCGCGCGCAGGCCAGACCCGGCCTCGGCGACGCGGCCGGCGACCAGGGCGCGGATTTCGATCTGCCGGCCGGCGACAGAGTTACCGTACAGCACGAGCACGGGCCGGTGCGAGGCGACGCGTGCCGTCACCGCCTCGACCGGTAGAACCACCGTACGCAGCGGCTGCTTCGGCACGTCGGGCCGTGTCGCCACCAGCCAGCGATAGGCGAGCGCGGAGGCCGCCAGGACGAGAAGCGGCAGCAGGATCTGCAAGAGCAGGCGGCCGCTCGCCGACAGGACGTGCGACCACGACCGTTCGGCCGCGGCAGGCCGGCCCGCGTCGCTGCCTCGCGGGGTCGCCGGGGAGAGGCCAAACGATGTTTCGTGGCCCGCCTCATCGTCGGTCCCCGGCTGTCTCAGCTGATCCATTCGTCCCCATGTCCGACGATGTGCCATGCCAGGCGCCCTTGCCACAGCAGCAAGGCGAAAGGCAATCCGGCAGCCGCGCTGCCTGCCCCAGGTACGCACGGGCCGGCGCACCAGCTCAACCAAATCCCGAGACGAGCGTTGACCGACACCCGCCCGAACGATGCGGCCGTCTCGTCATATCGCCCATTACAACGTGGCGAGAGGATGCCTTCCGTCGCGGCGTGCCGATGGAAGTGCGCGTGTTGCCCGCGGCGCTGATCACGATCGATAGCACGCATTTGCCGCAACGCTTTTGCGCGTACTTAACGCGTTGTCCTCTACTATTCACTATGGCCGATGCGTGGCGGCCCGATGTCGCAGGGCGCGCCGCTCACCTCCTTGCCCGAGTGCCCGATGCCCACTGCCCCTGGTGCCCCCCCGCACAGCGCCACCGACCGCGCCGGCCTAGGCGAGGTCGGAGAGGAGGCAGTGAGCGAGGCTCACGACTTTGCGCTCGGCTGGGTCGGCAGCCGCATCGGAGGGGCCGAGCGGCGTCCGGTGACGCTGCTGTGTTGCGCTATCGTCGTGAACGATACCGACGGCGAGCAAGCCTCGCAGGTGGCACTCCAGGCACTGCTGGCGGCCAAACAGGCCGCGCGAAGCGTCGTCGAGAGTGAAGGCGGTCGCGTGATCCAGAGCGCAGGGAGCACGCTGCTCGCGGTCTGGGGCTATCCGCGCGCGCAGGACGGCCTGACGCTGCGGGCGATCCGCGCCGCCACGATGATCCGTCGCCGATTGCCGATCGGAACGGGTGCCCGCATCACGCTCGACGCAGGCCTCGTGATGATCGAGCCGAGGGGCCGCGCCGGCAGCGACGACGCCGAGTTGACCGGGGCCGCCGTCGACCGTGTCCAGTCGCTGCAGGCGCGCTGCGCGATCGGGCAGGTACTGGCCAGCCTCGCAGTCCGGCGTCTGGTTGGCCATGCAGCGATCTTCTCCCCCGTCGCCGCGGGCGGCAAGCACCGATCCGCAGAGCTCTTCGAGGTCGAAGGCCTCAATACCGACGGCACGGCCTGGCCGGCACCCCGGCTCGTCGGCCACGACGCCGCGCGCGCCCTCGTCGACCAAGCGGTCGGGACGGTGCTGGCAGGCCTGGGCAGCAGGGGGATCCTGATCGAGGGCGAGGCGGGCATCGGCAAGTCGACGATCATCGCCGAGGCGCGAGAAGTCAGGGCGGGCACCGGGCACGCTCAGTGGATCGAGATTGCTTGCCACCATGAAACGCGAACGGTGCCGCTGGCGCCGCTCCGGCAGGCTCTCAGCCGGCTGCTGCTGGCGCCTGCTGGCTCCGACTGTCAGGGGGCGGAGCTACTGGCTGACGTGCGCGAGAGGCTCGGCGGCGCGGCCACAGATGCGCTCGAGCACTTTCTGACCGCGCCCGGCACGAGAACCGCCACCGCACCGCAGCCGCGTGGCGCGGTCGTCCCGCGACCGATGGCGCTCCTGCTCGAGACGCTGCTCGCCCTGGCGGCGGCGACGCCGACGGTGATCGTCGTCGAGGACCTGCAATGGGCGGATCCGGCCACCTGCACGCTTGTCTCGCGCCTCGCCGATCACCTCGCCCAAGCCACCCACCTCGGCCTCGTGGTCTCGAGCCGCGAGGATCTCACGGGGCTGGCGGGTGCTGGTGGCCTGCTTTCGCGCATCGCGTTGCAGCGCCTCTCGCACGAGCAGATCGTCGACATACTGGCCGGCCGTCCCGAAGCTGCCACGGTGCCGGCGGCGACCCGCGCACTTCTCGCGCAGCGCTCCGAAGGCGTGCCCCTCTATGCAGTCGAACTCGCGCGGTACCACGCTCAAGGCGGTGCCCGGGCCGCGCCTGCGGCGGATCTCGACGGGCCGAGCACGCTGCAACTCCTGTTCGCCGCGCGCCTCGACCAGCTCGGCGAATTGAAACCGCTGGTCCAGGCGGCTGCTATAATCGGGCGGCGGTTCGAAACGGCGGCACTGGCTCAGCTCGTCGGCATCTCGGCGAGCCGCCTGGGTTCGGCGCTCGCAAGCCTCGTCGAACGCGGCGTGGTGGAAGCGAGCGCGAGTTCCTCGTTTGCCGCCTTCCGGTTCACGCACTCGCTGCTGCGTGATGCCGCCTACGCCACGATCCCGCATGACCTGCGCGAGACGATGCACGGGCGTGCGGCCGAGATCCTGGCCGAAGGTTTCAGACCGGGCGGTCCGATCGCCGCCGAACTCATCGCCGCGCACTTCGATCAGGCCGGCGATCAGAACCGCGCCTTCAACTGGTGGCGGCAAGCGGCGGATGCGGCGATCGCGATCTCGGAGGCAGGCGGCGCCGGCGCCCACCTCAGTGCAGCGCTGGACGCCGCCGAGCGGGCCGCACCGCCGATCGACGTGGCCCGACGCCTCGAGACGATGCGCCTCCTCGCCCTGCAACTCTGCGTCGTGCACGGTAACGCCTCGAGCGAGGGCATCGCCGCCTATCAGCGCTGCCTGGATCTCGTCGAGCGCCATCCGGAGGCGGCTCGCACCGTCGATTTCGACGTGCTCTGGGGACTGCAGTCCTGCTATCTGGTGCGCGGCGACATCCGCGAGGCGCTGACGGTCGGCGAGCGCCTCGCCGGACGCGCGTCGGCGACGGCGTCCTGCGCCGAGCAACTGCTGGCGACCCGCATCAATGCGCTAACGCTCCTGCTCGCCGGCCGACTCGACGAGGCAGTGGCCGGCTGCAGCCTGGTGATCGACGGCTACAGGACCGAGCGGCATGCGGCCATGCGGTTCATCTACGGTTCCGACCAGCGTGCGCTGGCGCTTGCGCACCGGGCCTGGGCGCTGACCATCCAAGGTCGGACGATCCAGGCCGACGCCGATCGCACCGCCGCACTGAAGGCGGTCCGCCAACTGAGCCACCCCCACACCACCGCCCACGTGACGTGCGTGCTGGCCACGGTTGCCGAGACCGCCGGCCAGCGCGAGATTGCCGCCGCCATGGCAAGCTGCGGCCGTATGGTCGCCGATCAGCACCATTTCGCCTACTGGTCGGCCTGGGCAGACCTCGTGCTCGGCGCGATCGACAGCCAGACGGACCCGCAGCGCGGCCGGCAGGTCATCGCGAAGGCCATCGACGACTACCGGCAGACGGGCGCGCGCCAGGCGCTGCCTTATGCCAACCTGTTGCTGGCGCGGGCCATGAGCCGCTGCGAGCAGCTCGAGGAAGCGCTCGCGACGCTGGACGAAGCCCTTGCGATAACCGACGAGACGGGACTCGCCCTCTATCGTCCCGAGTTACTCCGCGAGCGCGCGATTCTGCTCGCACGTGCTGGCGGCACACGAGGCGGGCCGGCCATGATCGCGGCGGAATACGCGCGAGCGAAGGCTCTGGCTGTCGTTCAGGGGGCTGGCCTGTTCCTCGCCCGCCTCACGGCACCCCCTGAAAAACCGGCAATCGAACCTGTCGGGCCGCGCCCGACAAGCGCCTGAAATACGGGCAGAAATGCCCGCAACGTGATTGAATTGCGGGCATGCGCGCGTCCAGCGGTCCGACAGAACCGTGTCCACGGAATCGACGTTGCGAACTTGCCACATTGATGCGACCGCGCCTCATGACAGCGCTCGCCGAATCACTGACCATCCTCGTCGAGCATCAGATCACTCGCCCCTCGGCACCGTCCCGGGGCGGCCTTCGACGCAGTTTGGTCAGAACTTCGCGTCAGTCTGCTCGAGACCCCGGACGGGGTGTCTGTCCCCGGTCCGTCAGACGCGAGCTACGCTTGACAGATTGCGGATGCGCCCCGCGCCGGGAGCACGCCGCCGAAGCGGAGGATGCGATGCCCGACGAGCCCGCAGCGCCCGAGCCTCACCACTACAGCGTCGGTGCGTGCGGCGTTTTTCGTGGTAGGATATACACCCAACGACAACGCGAGGATCACGCGAACCAAACCGCGCATGGGATTGTTAAGGGCATCAGCCACTCCCACGTTCATTCGTCGGGCGATGCGAGACGGCAGGAGGCACCGATGACTGTCGCCGGGCGCCTTCGGGCGCGACCCGGATACCACGGGCGGACGACAGATGAATCACAAGGCAGCGGGGCTGCCGACTTCGACCGATCCATCCGGCACGATGGATCATGACCGCAAGCGAGCAGAGCACCATGGCAGACGAAATCTTCGACATTTTCTCCAAGAGCTACGACCGCCAGAAGCACAGCGAGATGCCGTTGCGCGAGTATCTCGAGGCGTGTCGCAGCGACGCGACCCTCTATTCCGGCGCCGCCGAACGGATGATCCGGGCGATCGGCGAGCCGGTTTTCGTCGACACCTCCAAGGACAGTCGGCTCGGGCGGATCTTCCTCAACCGGACGATCAAGGTCTATCCCGCTTTCAAGGACTTCTACGGTCTCGAGGAGACGATCGAGCGCATTGTCGGCTTCTTCCGCCACGCCGCGCAGGGCCTCGAGGAAAGGAAGCAGATCCTCTATCTGCTCGGACCGGTCGGGGGCGGCAAGTCGTCGCTCGCAGAGCGGCTCAAGGAACTGATGGAGGTATGCCCGATCTATGCGCTGAAGGCCGGTGACGACGTATCGCCGATCTTCGAGAGCCCGCTCGGCCTGTTCGATCCGACCAGCATGGGCGCCGCGCTCGAGGAGAAGTACGGAATACCTGCGCGCAAGTTGACCGGTCGCATCAGCCCCTGGGCGATCAAGCGGCTCGACGAGTTCGGCGGCGACATCTCGAAGTTCTCGGTGGTCAAGCTCTACCCGTCACGACTGCGCCAGCTGTGCGTCGCCAAGACCGAGCCGGGCGACGAGAACAACCAGGACATTTCCGCCCTCGTCGGCAAGGTCGATATCAGGAAGCTCGAGTTCTTCGGGCAGAACGACGCCGACGCCTATTCGTACTCCGGCGGCCTCAACCGCACGACGCAGGGGCTGCTCGAGTTCGTGGAGATGTTCAAGGCACCGATCAAGATGCTGCACCCGTTGCTGACGGCAACGCAGGACGGCACCTACGTCGGCACCGAGAACGTCGGCGCCCTGCCATACCAGGGTATCATCATCGCCCACTCGAACGAGAGCGAGTGGCAGAGCTTCAGATCGAACAAGAACAACGAGGCGTTTCTCGACCGCATCTGCGTGATCCAGGTGCCCTACTGCCTGCGCGTGAGCGAGGAGCGCAAGATCTACGAGAAGCTGCTGAACTCGTCCGAGGTCGGCAATGCGCCGTGCGCGCCGGGCACGCTTGACATGCTCGCCCAGTTCTCGGTGCTCACCCGCCTCAAGGAGCACGAGAACTCCTCGCTCATCTCCAAGATGCGCGTCTACGACGGCGAGAGCCTGAAGGATACCGATCCGCACGCCAAGACAATCCAGGAGTATCGCGACGCCGCCGGCATCAACGAAGGAATGGACGGCACCTCGACCCGGTTCGCCTACAAGGTGCTCTCCGAGACGTTCAACTTCGATACCAACGAGGTGGCGGCCGACCCCATCCACCTGATGTACGTGCTCGAGCAGTCGATCCGGCGCGAGCAGCATCCCGAGGAAACCGAGGACCGCTACATCGAGTTCATCAAGGAGGAGCTGGCGCCGCGTTACGCCGATTTCATCGGCAACGAGATCCAGAAGGCGTATCTCGAGAGCTACCACGACTTCGGTCAGAACCTCTTCGACCGCTACGTCGCCTACGCCGATGCGTGGATCGAGGACCAGGACTACAAGGACCCCGATACCGGGCAGCTTATGAATCGCCAGCTGCTCGACCAGGAACTGTCCAAGATCGAGAAGCCGGCAGGCATCGCGAACCCGAAGGACTTCCGCTACGAGGTGGTCAAGTTCTCGCTGCGCGCCCGCGCGAAGAACGAGGGCAAGAACCCGAGCTGGACGAGCTACGAGAAGATCCGCGACGTCATCGAGAAGCGGATGTTCTCCCAGGTCGAGGATCTGCTTCCGGTGATATCGTTCGGTGCCAAGCAGGACGGCGACACCGAGAAGAAGCACGAGGAGTTCGTCAGCCGGATGGTGGCCCGCGGCTACACGCCGATGCAGGTTCGGCGCTTGGTCGAGTGGTACATGCGGGTGAAGAAAGCCGGCTGAAGCGGATCGTGAGTGGTGAGTGGTCAGTCGTCAGTGGTGAATGGACCACACGCACCCCGAACCACTCACGACCGACCACTCACCACTCACCGGGAGCGCCAGCGACCCCATGCATATCGTCGACCGTCGCCGCAATCCGAAATCGAAGAGCCTCGGCAACCGACAGCGCTTCATTCGGCGCGCCAAGTCCGAGATCCGCGAGGCCGTGCGCGACAGCCTGAAGAAGCGCAAGATCTCCGAGATCGACGGCGGGGAGAACGTCAAGATCCGCTCGAAGAGCCTGCGCGAGCCGAGCTTCTCGCTCGGCCAGAGCACCGGCAAGCGTGATTTCGTGCTGCCCGGCAACCGCGAGTTCAAGCAGGGCGACGTCATCCGCAAGCCCGAGCAGGGCGGCGGCGGCAAGGGCTCGAAAGGCAGCCCCGACGGCTCGGGCGAGGACGATTTCGTGTTCTCGCTCACTCGCGACGAGTTTCTCGACATCTTCTTCGAGGATCTCGCACTGCCGAACCTGGTGAAGGCGCGCCTCAAGGACCTGAAGGCACCGGAGTACGTGCGCGCCGGCCTGACCACCGACGGTCCGCCGGCGAAGCTCAACAGGCTGCGCACCATGCGCAATTCGCTGGCCCGCCGCATCGCGCTGCGACGACCATCGGCGCGGGAGATCGAGGAAATGGAAGCGCGGATCGCAGCGGCCGAGGCTGCAGCGCCGCGCGACGAGGCGCTCATCGCCGAACTCAAGGCCCGGCTGTCGCGGCTCGTCTACCTGCGCAAGGTGGTCGCCTACATCGATCCGCTCGACCTGCAGTACAATCGCACCGAGAAGCGCCCGAAGCCGCGGACGCAGGCCGTTATGTTCTGCCTGATGGACGTCTCGGCTTCCATGACGCAGGATCTGAAGGATCTGGCGAAGCGCTTCTTCATGCTGCTGCACCTGTTTCTGACCCGCCACTACAAGGAAGTGCAGGTCGTCTTCATCCGCCACACGACGGAGGCCCAGGAGGTCGACGAGGATACGTTCTTCCGCGCCACCGAGACGGGCGGCACGGTGATCTCGTCGGCACTCGTCGAGATGCAGCGCGTCGTCGCCGAGCGGTATCCGCCGGAGGACTGGAACATCTATGCGGCGCAGGCCTCCGACGGTCATAACTTCGACGACGACATGGACACCTGCATGACCATGCTGAAGCAGGAGATCCTGCCGGTCTGCCAGTACTACGCCTACATCGAGACCTACTCGGACAACTCGATCTCGCCGTTCCTGTCGGTCGTCTGGAGCGGCTATGAGGAACTCGCTCAGAGCGAGGAGCACTTCGCCATGGCCCGCGTTGCGAGCCCTGCCGATATCTATCCCGTGTTCCGCGAGCTGTTCGCCGCGGACGCTTCGTCCCGCGAGGGGAGGAGCGCATGAGCGCCGCACCCCAGGCGCCGGACAGGCCGGCCAAGACGTCAGGCGTAGCGCCCCTCTATGAAGGCTCGGAATGGTCGTTCGACCTTCTGAAGCGCGTCTACGACGAGATCGAGAAGATCGGCGTCGGCGAGATGGGGCTCGACATCTACCCGAACCAGATCGAAGTGATCACCTCGGAGCAGATGCTCGACGCCTACGCGTCGATCGGCATGCCGAACATGTACCGGCACTGGTCTTTCGGGAAGCATTTCGCGCGCGAGGAGGGCCTCTACCGCAAGGGCGCGCGTGCGCTCGCCTACGAACTCGTCATAAACTCGGACCCCTGCATCAACTATATCATGGAGGAGAACTCCATGACCATGCAGGCGCTGGTGCTCGCGCACGCCGCGATGGGCCACAACCACTTCTTCAAGAACAACTACCTGTTCAAGCAGTGGACCGACGCAACGTCCATTCTCGATTATCTGACGTTCGCCAAGGAATACGTCGCCGAGTGCGAGGACACCTACGGCGTCGATGCCGTCGAAGCAGTGCTCGACAGCGCCCACGCGCTGATGAGCCACGGCATCTCGCGCCACCCGGTGAAGCGCCAGTCGCGCGTCGCGCTGAAGGAGAAGGAGCAGCGCCGGCGAGAGTACGAGGAGCAGACCTACAACGAGATCTGGCGCACGGTGCCGCGCTCGCAACTCGCCATCGACAGCGGCGACAGCCTGACGCCCGAGCTGAAGCGCGAGCGACTGCAGCTCGGCCTGCCGCAGGAGAACATCCTCTATTTCCTGGAGAAGCACGCACCGAAGCTCGAGCCCTGGAAGCGCGAGCTGATCCGCATCGTGCGCATGCTGGCGCAGTACTTCTATCCGCAGCGCCAGACAAAGGTGATGAACGAGGGCTGCGCCACCTTCGTGCACTACGAGATCATGAACCGCCTCTACGAGAAGGGACTGATCACCGAAGGGTCCATGCTCGAGTTCATGCACTCGCACTCTTCGGTCGTGTTCCAGCCGCGCTTCGAGGACAAGTTCTACTCGGGCATCAATCCTTACGCGCTCGGCTACGCGATGATGCGCGACATCAAGCGCATCTGCGAGGAGCCGAGTGACGAGGATCGCCACTGGTTTCCCGAGTTCGCCGGCAATGGCGACGCCATCGGCACCCTCAAGGAGGCCTGGGCGAACTTCCGCGACGACAGCTTCATCCTGCAGTTCCTGTCACCGAAGCTCATTCGCGATTTCCGGCTGTTCGAGCTGAACGACCGCTCCGACAGCCCCTTCGTGCAGGTCGCGGCCATTCACGACGAGGCGGGCTACAAGCGCGTGCGCCGTACGCTCGCCGCGCAGTACGACACCTCGCTGCGCGACGCCGACATCCAGGTTGTGTCGGCCGATCTCTCCGGCGGCCGGCGCCTCACGCTCGCCCACAAGGTCAGGAACGACGTGCTGCTCGACAAGGACACCTGCGACCGCACCCTGCTCCACGTCGCCCACCTCTGGGGCTACCGCGTCAAACTCGTCGAAATGGCCGAGAACGGCGATACGCTGAAAGAGCACGAGGCCCTGCCGATTCCTTGATGGATCGGCTGCGCGGTGTCGTCTATCAGCTCTGGCCGCCCAACACGTCCGCGCTCGCCTCAGTGGGGGGAAGCGTAGCATCCTCTCGCGCGATGAGGGCTTTGAGGAGGCGGAGGGCCTCGTAGGGGCGATCGGCCTCGAGTGCGACGGCGGCGGCGGCAAGTCCGACGCCGACCTCGCCCTTCGCGCCGTAGGCGGCAGCAACCATGCGGTGCGAGGCCCGGCAGATCTCCATCAACTCGTCGCGGCGCGCGGGCTCGATCATGAGCGCCTGCACGGCGAGATAATGACGGCGGAGCGGCGTCGCCGCCTCGGTTGCATCGAGCACCTGGCTCTCGATCAGGAACGTCGCCTCGTTCTCGAGCGCGAGCGTCACTTTGCGATCGGCGCGCAGGATCGCGCCGTTGACGAAGATCCGTTCGCCGGGCTTGAGCTGGACCTTGATGACGCCGACCATGCAGCTCAGCTCCGCCGCAAGCGGGCGACCCGGCGACCAGCCGACTTCGTCGCGGGCGCCACCTCGGCCGCCACGGCGGCGAGACCCGCCACGCCATCGCGCAGGCGCTCGGCCAGTCCCTCGATCTCGCGCCCAAGATGCCATGGCTGGTTGCCCTCGGCGCAACGCCGCTCGCCGCGCAGCAGCGCGCTCGCCGCAGCTAGCCGGCCCTGCGTGGCCGAGAGGGCAATCTGGGCCTGCGTCAGTCCATAGGCGGCGTAAGCCAGGTTCGCGCCGAGCCGCTCCACGGGCTCGCTTCCGCCGTCGGTGTTTGCGAGCGGCGCCAGCAGCGCGTCGCGGAGCCGGTGCAGCGTCTCGCCGCAACCGGCGATCTCGCCGAAGCGAGAGCCGATTGCCCCACCCTCGCCCGCGGCGTCGCAACGCAACTCCCGCGCGGCTAATGCAAGAACGAGCCGAACATGGTCGACGGCAGCGGCCTTCAGCGTCAGGCTCGGGTGCGTGGCCGACCTGCTGGCGACGACGGCTTCGAAATAGCCCTCGACGATCTCGAGCAGTGCATCCAGCAGCAACGCTTCGTGATCGACGCGCGCCAGCGCCTGATCGAGTGCGCGCTCCGCGGCTGTCAGCGATCCGGCCAGCCCCGTCTCCACCGCTTGTTGCCCGCTCATGCTCTCGCTCGAAGCAACGTTTGCCGTCCGAACCGGCGGGTTGTCCTCATCCACCACGTGCCGCATGGTGCGCCCCCTTCGATTGTACGTCTGTGCCACCCCTTCCCGCCGGCGGACCCTCGCACCGCCTCGCCGGCGCGAGGTCACCCGGCTCACTTACACCCGGGCGCGCCGCCTCGCGCCGGCACCCAAGCACTGGTGCAGCGATGGCGCCGGGTGCGTGCCGGCGTCGTCACGCCGCTGGCTCGTGTGCACGTTGCAGTTTGTCTTTGGGTCGGCGGGAGCACGCCGGCGATGTCTCAGGAGCCGGTCGGCGCAAGATGGTCCCACGTCTCCGCCGCCAACGCGCTGACGGCGGCATCGCCGACGCACTCCAGGTCCAGCAACGCCGCGTCGCGCAACGGGTGTACGGTCGGTCGCCATGCCCGCCGTGACCGCGCCGCCGCCTCGGCCTCCTCGATGGTGACGAGGGTGAACCGGATCTGAGCACCCGGCGGACGTTGCGCGAGGCGCTCGAGATCAGCAGAGATGACGCAGGCGATCCTCGGATAGCCGCCGATCGTCTGGCGGTCGGCCATCATGATGAGAGGCGCGCCATCCGGCGGCACCTGCATCGCGCCAGGGGTCGTCGGCTCCGAGATCATGTCGCAAAGAACGGCGCGACTGAGCGGCGGGCCGACCAGCCGGCACGCCATGCGGTCGACCGCATGAGAAACGACGAACCCATTGGTCAGCAGCGCCTCGTGAGCGGGCTCGCCGAACATCTCCCATTGCGGCCCGGCGACGATGCGGACCGGTTCCGTTTCAGCGAGCGCGACAGGACAGGTCACGCGTTGCGGGCCGGAAGCGCCGGCGACTGTGCGCAGCACGATCCGGTCGCCGGGCCGGAGTGCACGCCCTTCGAGGCCGCCGATGCCGGCGCGGAGGTCGGTCGACCGGCTGGCGAGCACCATCGGCACGTCGAGACCGCCGGCCACCGCCAGCATCACGTACATGCCACCGTCGGCCCTGCCGATCACCAGCCGGTCGCCGTCCTGCATGACGAACGAGGTATGGTCGGCGACGGGCACGTCGTTCACGCGCATGCGAGCGCGCGCGCCTGCCAGGGCGAGCCGCGCCGGCCCACCTTCAAGGCGAACCTCGAGTCCGAGGAAGGCGCACTCGATCGCCGCCTCGTCGGGCGCATTGCCGACGAGCGCGTTGGCCGCATGGAGCGCGCGCCGGTCCATGGCTCCGCCAGGGGCAAGTCCCAAGCGTGCGAAACCGGGCCGCCCTGCGTCCTGGATCGTCGTCGCGTGGCCACAGCGCAAGATGACGAGCGCGCCGGCGGGTCGGCCGCCACCGCCGGTCATGTGATCTCCTCGGCAATGCGGGCGCCGCGCGCCGCCGCCACCTCGAGCGCAGCATGCAGCGCGCGGCCGACCGGCTCGAGAACAATGCGGTCGCCGATCGACAGGAAGCTGCCGGGTCTGTCTCCGCGCGCGAAGGTCCGACACGGCGTGCTTCCGATGACGTGCCAGCCGCACGGGCCGTCGATCGGCCAGATCGCCGTCTGCGCGCCTCCGATCGCCACGCTGCCGGCCGGCACACGCTGGCGCGGGGTCGCGCGGCGGGGGGCGGCGAGGCCTTCCGGCAAGCCGCCGAGATAGGCAAAGCCCGGCAGGAAGCCGAGCATGTAGACGGTATAGGTCGCGCCGCTGTGAGCCGCGACCAGGGCATCGGGGGCAATACCGAGGCGATCGGCGAGCGGCGCCAGGTCCTCGCCAACGGCGCCGCCATAGGCGACTGGAATGCGCCACGTCCTCACGCCGCCCCCGCCGTCCTCTGATCGCCGGTCGAGTGACCGGCGGCCGGCTCCTGGCGCGACGCGCATGGCGCCCGCCGCCAGCGGCGCGACACGGGTTGCCATCTCGGCGTGGCCGGCGACAACCGGATCGAACAGCACGAGCAGGGTCGTGTAGGCCGGCACCCACTCGACGACACCAGGGATGGCAGCGGCGGCGAGCAGACCATCCAATGCACGGACACGGCAATGCGCGGTATCGCCGATGGCGTCGGCCAGCGTGACGAGCAGCGCGCCGTCGCCAGCCGGGGCGAGATGCGGCTGCGCGCGCACGCCGATGTCGCCGAGCAGCGCGCCGTCAGGCATGCGCGCTGCCGCAACGCCAATGTATAATATATAATGTTTTCATTTTCCGCCCCGTTTCGTGGCAATCACCAGAGAAACGATAATATCGCCTCGCACATCGCTTTTCCATTGCAATTGAATTAAATTTTCATTACTTGATTTGCGACGCCGCCCCGAACAGCACCTTCGCGTAAAACAACCCGGACAAGGATCAGAGCATGCGTACCGCAACCGGGACGGCGTCCGCCGTCGCGCCGGGCCAATCCCCCACGGCCTCAGTGGCGTCGGGCATGGCAGCCAAGATCATCGAGAAGTTCAACACCTGGGCGTTCAAGCGCGCCCAACCAGGGCGACCGGCGCTGCTGCACCGTCTGGTCACCCGGCAGGTATCGGCGGGTAGATCGATAAACTTCATTCTATATTGGGGCAAGGGGCCGAGAAACGACCCGGAAGCTCCGGATCTGCAGTGCCTCGACTTTCTCGCATCTTTCGCGACGCGCATCGCAACCGCACATGCACCGGGCGCGAGAATTACGCTCTGCCTCACCGACACGCATGCGCGCCTCAACGGACATTCACCGGAGCGCATAGAAAGATATTTCAGTGCGATCGAGCAACTCGCACGTCAGCGGGGAATGGCCGCCGTACGGCTGAGCGGGGTCGTTGCAAATTACGCGCCGACGAGCCCTCCGCCGGCACCCGACGATCCGGCGCTGCTCGATACGCTGGAACGATCCGCAGGCCGCTGGTATCGCGGTCTCGAGACGGCTCGCGAGGGCGCGCGACAGTACCTCGCGATGAACATGGTCGAGAAGGTCGCCGTCGAGCGCTTTGCGCCGGACAGCATATTCGTCACCTTCAATGGCAGCGAACTCAGCGCACTCTTTCCCGACAATCTTCCGATCTTCTTCATGTACTCCCTGAAGAGAGGAACGGCCGTGAAGCCGTGGTTTCTCGACGCCGACGGCCACCCTTACGAGGCGTCACGATGACGGTGGCTGGCGACATCGCATTGCCGGGCGGTCTCGCGCTGGCGCCGCAATGGCTGGCCTTCGTCGTCTCCGGCCTGATCGCCGCCGGCATCGTCAAGGGTGCGACGGGGCTCGGCTACGCGTCCGCCGCCTTGCCCTTCCTGGTCGCAACGCTCGGGCTGAAGCCGGGCATGGCGCTGGTGCTGGCGCCCGCGATGGCAACGAACATCGCCGTGGCGCTCGGGGCCGGCCAATTGCGCCAGACGGCCCGCATGTTCTGGCCACTCTATCTCGCGATGCTGCCCGGCATCGCAGGCGGCCTCTTCCTGCTGACGCTGGTCGAGGCGCACCGGGCGGTCGGCGTGCTGGCGATCACCATCGTCGCCTACGCCGCCTACGGGCTGTGGCGTCCCGATGCTCGCCTGCCGCACCGCCTGGCGCGCATGTTGAAGGCGCCTGTCGGGCTGGCGAGCGGCCTGGTCACCGGCCTGACGGGCTCGCAGGTGATGCCGCTCGTGCCCTACGTGATGGCGGTGCCGATGGCCCCGGCCGGCATCGTGCAGGCGATCAACCTCGGCGTGCTGGTCGCCTCGGCCGCGCTGGCGGTTGGCCTCGTGCTCTCGGCAACCACGCCGGCGAGCCTGCTCGCGCTGTCGCTCGCGGCAATTCCACCGGCGCTCGTCGGCGTCGAGATCGGGCGCCGGCTGCGGCCCCTGATCCCCGAGACGAGATTCCGCCAGCTCGTGCTCGCCGTGCTGATGGCTTCGGGCCTTGCGATGCTGGCGCGCTGACGCTGCAGGCTGCGCCGTCGACACGCCGCAAGCAGCTCAGGCGACGTGGCGCCAGGGTGGCTTCTCGTAGGCGTCGTTCTGGACCGGCGGCAGGATCTCGTCGGCCGGCTTCGGTCGCGAGAGCAGGTAGCCCTGCACCTCGCGACAGCCGAGCTCGGAGAGCTGCTCGAGCTGCTCCTTCGTCTCGACGCCCTCGGCCACCGTCGCCATGCCCATGCCGCTGGCGAGCGCGACGATCGCCTTTATGATCGCGGTGGCGTTGCGGCCGGAACCGAGGTTGTTGACGAACGAGCGGTCGATCTTCACGCAGTCGACCGGATAGTTCTGCAGGTAGGTGAGCGACGAATAGCCGGTGCCGAAGTCGTCGATGCCGACGTGGACGCCGAGGGCGCGCAACGCCTTGATCTGCGACATTGTCTGCTCGCCATGTGTGAGCAGCAGCGACTCGGTGATCTCGATGGTGAGCCGCGAGGCGGCGAGCCCGGTCTCCTCGAGAACGCGCAGCACCGTCGCCGTGATATCGGATGTCCTGAACTCGACGGCGGAAATGTTGACCGAAATGGTCAGCGTGTCCGAGCGTCGCGCGATCTCGCTGCAGGCACGCTTCAGCACCCAAGCGCCGATTTCGACGATGAGCCCGGTCTGCTCGGCGATCGGGATGAACTCCATCGGCGGAACGTTGCCACGCTCCGGATGACGCCAGCGCAGCAACGCCTCGTAGCCGGTGGCCGCTCCCGACTTGACGTCGACGATCGGCTGATAGTGGACCTCGAAGCCGTCCGAGGCGAGCGCTTCACGGAGGCCGATCTCGATCTCCCGGCGCGCCTTCGCCTCCTCGTTCATGCGCTCCTCGAACAGGCAATGGCCGTCACGCCCGTTCATCTTGACCGCGTACAGCGCGAGATCGGCGGCGCGTAGCAGCTCGGCAGCCTCGTCGAAGCGCTGCGCATCCTCGACGATGCCGATGCTGGCGCCGATCTCGATGTAGTTGCCCTCGATGGTGTAGGGGCGCGAGATCTCCTTGCAGAGTCTGTCGGCAAGGGCGAGGGCGGCCTTCGTGGTGCCGGCATGGCGCTGGATGACGGCGAACTCGTCGCCGCCGAGGCGAGCGACCGTATCGGTCCCCCGCGTGTTGGTGCGGATGCGCTCGCCGACCGCCACCAGCAGCTTGTCGCCGATCGGATGCCCATAGAGATCGTTGATCTCCTTGAAGCGATCGAGATCGATGACGTGGACAGCGAAGGGCGATCGACGATCCGCCTCGGCATGGCCGCCCAGCATCGGCGCGAGCTGTGCGTGGAAGTCGTGGCGGTTCGAAAGCTTGGTGAGCGAGTCAAAGCGCGCGAGCTGGTTCAGCCGCATCTCGTACTGGCGACGCCGATTGAGCGTCGCGAACATCGCGAGTAGCACGATCAGCGTGAGCGCCAGTGCTCCGAGCAGGTAGCTGGTGCGGTTCCGCGTCCATGTCCTGTCGAGCATCAGGTCGGTGCGCCGGATCACGATCTTGAGCGGGAAACCTTCGACGTCGCGCACGGCGGTGACCCGGAGGCCAGCGTCGTTCTCGTCGAGATGAATCGATGCACCGCCGTCTGCGACCTTGGCGCCGATGCTCGCGGCATCCGCCGGCAGCAGCTTGCCCAGACGGCCCGCGAACACGCCCTTCTCGGCGCGCACGATGCCGTCGTCACCGATCAGCGCCAGCCCGCCGGCGCTGCCGAGCTCGACGTCCGCATAGGAGCGCGTCAGGTAGCCGGGATCGAGTGAGATAACGACAACGCCGGCGAACCTGCCGGCCGCGTCGGTCAGCCGGCGCGTGAATTGAACCGACCACTTGTTGCTCGCGCGGCCGATCAGCGGCTTCGATATGAACAGCCGGTCCTCGGTCGCGCCGACGTGCACGCGATAGTGCTCGCGATCGCTGAGGTCGACCGGTTTCTCCGGGAACAGCATCTTGGTCGAGGTGATCATCATGCCGCGGGCATCCATGATCGCGATCTGCACGCTCTGCCGGTTGGCCGCGAACTCCTCCTGCACCAGCTTCGGCCAGTCGGCCTTGTAGCCGGCGCGCTCATAGGTCGAGCGCAGGTACTTCAGTATGCGATCGAGTTCGCTGGCCGTGCGATTGACGCCCTGCGCGAAGACAAGAGAGAGGTTGTTGGTCTCGTGATAGGCGGTGCGCCGCATCGCCTCGCGCTCCGAGGTGATCTGCACGGCGACGCCGATCCAGATCGTTGCGATGAGGGCCGCCGCGAAGGCGACAATGGGCGTCCGCCACGACCTGAGAGAGCCGAGGACGCCGGGGGTGTAACGCGACAGACGGTTCAAGATACGCCACTCCGCTGAGGCGGAGGGATGCCTCCGCCACGTTCACGCGCGAACAATGCCTGAGTGCGTCATGCGGGGCGGCCGCCTGCCGGGGCAGGCACGGGGACGTCATGTCCCGGGGCGGGCTCGTGGACCCACCCTCGCCGGCTGAGGTTAGCGGATCATGACAGCCCTGCATTGAGGAAGTGTGAGCGCGGTCCGGCGGATTGGGCGCAAATGCACGTTGCCCGCCCGAACCCGGCTTCAACTCAAATGAGGCCGAGCTCGGCGAGGTCGCGCCGCATCCGTGGCGGCATTCGCGCGAGGTCGGATGCCAGCGACGCTGCCATGTCGGGCGGCGCGTCGCCCGGCTCCAGATAGCGCCAGCCCTGGAAGGCGCGGCGCGGCGTCGGGCGGACCGGCACGAGCGCCGGGTCGAGCAGCACGAGCGTCGCCGGCGTGCCGTCCGCCTTGGCGCCCTGGCGGAAGCCGGTGACCGTCTGACGCACCTGGATGACGCCCTTGATGACCCAGTAGAGCGAGCCGCCATCGAGCATCTCGTCGCGCCGCTTGGGCTCCATGCGCGTGGTGTGCCAGATCTCGGCCTTGCCGGTCGCCTTGCGGTTGTCGGCGAGGCGGCGCGCCTGCCAGTCGGCGAGATCCTCGATGCTCGCCGCTCCGACGCAGAGCTTGATCATGTGCACGGTCATGGCGCGCCCCCCGGTTGGTCGTTCGCACACTACCAGCGGTTCGCCGCCATGCAGCCGGCACGCACGGCTTGCTCACAGGTATCGGGCAGGATCGGGCGTCGCGCTTCAGCGACGCATCACGTCCTGGCCCGGCATTCGCCCTGGTACTGCGCGCCGACGGGCTGGCCGAGCAGGCCGAGGTGCCGCGAGTGGACGGCCGGGAACACGCTGGTGCCGACGTCGTAGACGGTCGTGATGTTGAGGAAGCCCTCGGTCACCACCTCGAGAAAATGGTTGGCATTGATGGCGCGCACGACACGCAGTTCGCCCCGCCCGCGCGGCGTGATCAGCGCTGCAACCTGGCGCTCGAGATCGACGTCGCCGATGTCGAACGTGAGCGTCGATGTCTGCTCGCGCCGGAACTTGCCGTTCTCGTAGGTGGCGATCTGGCCGGCTGTGAAGGTGCAGGTGAGCACCCGCGGGCCCTCCGCCCTGACCGGCGCGAGGGCCTGCACGAAGAGCACCATCCCAGCCGCGAGCGAGAGCCCCATGAGCCGCGCGGGCATGCGCGGCGAACGCACCGCGACGGGCGTTGCATTGTCCGACATCAGAAGCTCCCCGGTGGCCGGGCCGATGGCATCTTTCAGCCGATGCGCCCGGGCCGTTCAAGTCGTTCACGCTGAAACCATAATCGTCCAGTCGCCGGCCTGCAAACGGCGACGGCGAGGTGCACCTCAGGCGCCGGGGTACTTGTCGTCGACGGTCTCGACCGCGCCGCCTGCCTGCTTCCAGGCGCCGAAGCCGCCGATGATGTGAGCGACTGGCTTCAGCCCCATGTCCTGCGCGACCTTGGTCGCAAGCACCGAGCGCATGCCGCCGGCACAGAAGAACACGAATTCCTTGTCCTGCGCGAAAATGGCCTTGTGATAGGGGCTCGCCGGATCGATCCAGAACTCCAGCATGCCGCGCGGCGCGTGGAAGGCGCCGGGAACCTTGCCCTCGCGGGCAAGCTCACGGGGATCGCGGATGTCGACGAGCACGACATTCGGATCGGCGGCCTTCCGGATCGCCTCCTCGGCCGTGTACTCCTTGATCGCCTGGCGGGCGCTCTCCACCATCTGGCGGGCGCCGAGTGTTATGTTCTGGGGCATGGGGGAGCTCCGTGCATTGCGCGAGGGGTCGGTGCGGCTTTCTTAGCCGGCCGCGAAGTGGGCCGGCAATGGCGCGCCTTCAATCCGCCCCTATGATGGGCTCGGATCAAGTCGATTCGCGGCACCCCGCCGCTTCCTGCCGCTCCTTCACGGTCGCCGACGTGCCCGACGCCTTCCGCCCATCGCTGTTGCCGCTGCTGTTGACCATCGCCGTCGTCGCGGGCGGCTGTGCTGTTGCGCTGCCCGGCGGTACGCCGCAGCCGACCGCGAGCAAGCTCAAGCGTCCGCTGCCGCAGACGAACGAGACCGGCACGCTCGGCGCCGACGGCCGCTACCGGTTGAGCGCGGACGAGGAGGCTCTCAACTGCCATAAGCTGACCGGGCGCATGCAGGTACGGCTGATGCAGGTGCGCGCGCCAGCGGCGTCGACAACCGAAGGCGCCCGCACACTGCACGGCACCGCCACGGCCGTGTTCGGCGGCACCACCCGAGGCCTGGATCCGGAGGCCGAGCGCCGTCGCGATCTGGCGCTGCTCAAGGCCTACAATCGCCGTTTGGCCGAGAAGGGTTGTCCGACGTTCGATCTCGCTCGGGAGTTGCGGGCGCAACCAGGCGGCGAAATGCCTCGCCCCGTCACACCAGCGAAATCACGCTGACCGCGTTCGTAGCATGGGGCTCGGTCGGAACGCGCCCCGGCGCGCCGCCACCGGCCCCGGCCATATCGCGTTGGAGCGACCGGTGAGATAGTACGCGACGAGCCCGATCCATTCCTTGACGGCCGTATCGACCCGCTCGAGACCGTTGTAGATGCCGCCGAAGGGGCGCCAAAGGTCGTCCGGACCGCGCGTGCGATAGTCGACCGACCAGGGAATTACCTCGAAGCCCGCCTGTCGGAACACGCCCATCGATCGCGGCATGTGCCAGGCCGACGTGACGAGCAGATAGCGCTGGCCGGGCCGCGGCTTCAGCAGCTCGCGAGTGAACACCGCGTTCTCCCACGTGTTGCGCGATTTCGCCTCGAGCACGATACGCGCGCGCTCGATGCCGACGCTCGCAAGATAGTCGCCGACCGGAACGGCGGCGTCCTCGGCCGAGAGCATCAGCACGCCGACGCCGCCCGTGAACACCACCTTTGCCCGCGGCAACTTCACGGCGAGCCGTACGGTCTCGGCCAAGCGCTCGCCCGCCTCATTGAGCCCGAGGAGGCCGCGTCCGGTCGCGATGCGTCCGTCCTCGAAGCCGCCGAGCACGATGATGCCTTCGATCGGACCGAGGCCGGCCGGGTCGGTGACGTCGGCGGCCGGCCGCGCGAAGCGCTCCTCGAGCGGATAGATCACCACGTTGCCGATCGGCGAGAAGCCGAGGAGGAGGAGAAGCCCCAGTCCAGCCGCGACAAGCCGGCCGGCACTCCGCGTGCGCCCGCGCCACAGCAGCACGAGACCGAGAGCGATCAGCATCCAGACGATGTTCGAGGGCGTGACGAGGAAGAACAGGATCTTCGAGAGTGCAAAGAACATCCGGGCAAGCCTCCGCCTTGTCGAGCGGCGCCACCATAGCGGCAGGCATGCTGCAAGGATGTGACCGGCGCGGCACGTCGACTGTGGTTCGTGTCGTCACCACCACCTATGATGGTGGCATCTGGAGTCGGGAGGCGACGATGAGCGGTTTCTTCGACGACTTCACGCTGGAGACCAGACCCGTCGGCGACGGCCACGTGAGATTGCGGCGCGGCGGCAGCGGGCCTGCGCTGCTCCTGCTGCACGGCAATCCCCAGACGCACGCCATGTGGCACGCGGTGGCGCCGCGTCTCGCACGTCGCTTCAGCGTCGTCTGCCCCGACATCAGAGGCTACGGCCGAACCTGGAAACCGCCGGCAACGGCCGACCACGCCCCTTATGCGAAGCGCGCCATGGCCGACGAACTGATCGCATTGATGCGCGCGCTCGGTCACGAGACGTTCGACGTGGTCGGACATGATCGCGGCGCCCGCGTAGCGCACCGTATGGCACTGGATCACCCGGCCATCGTCCGCCGCCTCGCCGTACTCGATATCGTGCCGACGCTGGCTCATTTCGAGCACGCCGACATGGCGTTCGGCCTCGGCTACTATCACTGGTTCTGGCTCGCCCAGCCCCATCCGTTCCCCGAAACGCTGATCTCGGCCGATCCGGTCTTCTGGTTCCGCCATCACACCAACCGCGAGCCCAAGGGCGACGACTTCTTCGCACCTGCCGCACGTGCCGACTACCTGGCCGCGATCACCGATCCGGCGACCGTACGCGGCATCTGCGAGGATTACCGGGCGGCGGCATCGATCGATCTCGAACACGATCGGGCGAGCCGCAACGCAGGCATCAAGCTCACCGCGCCGCTGCTCGTGCTCTGGGGCACCAAGGGCAAGATCGAAACGTGGTACGATCCGCTCGCCATCTGGCGGAGCTATGCCGATGCACCGGTGACAGGCCATGGCATCCCGACCGGCCACTACCTCGCCGAGGAAGCACCCGACGCGGTGTCGGAGGCCTTGGAAGCGTTCCTCGCCGGCAAAGGCAGCACCGCCTGAGCCGAGCGTGCGGAGCGCGCGTGGCAGTTCTGCTCCGCCACAGCCGCTCTTGGCGGGGGCGGCATGACACTCTAAAGGGGCTGCCGGCGGGCACGACGGGCCGGACCGTTACGGGAACGAAAGATCGATGGCAGGGACGCCACGCATGGATCGCCAGGACCAGACGACGAGCGGCCTCGAGGCCGAGTTCCAGACGCTGCACGAGTTCGTCAAGGCCGCCAGGATGCGGCTCAATCCGATGATCTGGGACTATCTGGTCGGTGCGACCGAGACCGAGACGACGATGCGACGCAACCGCCTCGCACTCGATACGATAGCGCTCCGCCCGCGCGTGCTGCGCGACGTCTCCGAGATCGACGCGACCTGGCAGGCGCTCGGCAAGCGCCTGCGGCTGCCGCTGCTGCTGTGCCCGGTCGGCTCGCTGGAGAGCATGGAAGCCGGCGGCGGGCTGACCGTCGCGGAGGCCGCCGGCCGCTTCGGCGTCATGACGATGCAGAGCTCCGTCTCGCCACTGTCGATCGAGCAGGCACGCGCAGCGGCGCATGGCCCGTTCACCTACCAGCTCTATGTGCGCGGTGACGCAGCCTTCGTCGACGACCAACTGGCGCGCGCCGAGGCCGCCGGCTGCGACGCCTTCTGCCTGACCGTCGACACCGCCCACTACAGCCGGCGCGAGCGCGACATCGCCAAGCGTTTCGCCAAGCCGTGGCGCGCCAATGTCGACGAAGCGGCACGGCGCTATCAGATGGCGCTGGCATGGCCGGACGTGGCGCGCATCAAGGCCAGGTTCAGGATACCGCTGGTCTTGAAGGGCATCGCTACCGCAGAGGACGCGCGCCTCGCCGTCGAACATGGTGTCGACGTCGTCTACGTCTCCAACCACGGCGGACGCCAACTCGACCACGGCCGCGGCGCCCTCGATATCCTGCCCGAGGTGGTGGACGCGGTCGGCGGCAAGGCGAAGGTTTGGGTAGACGGTGGCATCACGCGCGGCACCGACATGGTCAAGGCCATGGCACTCGGCGCTGATCTGGTCGGCATCGGACGGCTTTACTGCTATGCGCTCGCCGCCGCCGGCAGTGCCGGCATCGTGCGCATGCTCGAGATCCTCGAGGACGAGGTGCACTCCGCGCTCGGCCTGATCGGCGCGACGAGCTTCGCTGCGCTCGACCGGACCTACCTGCACACCGGCGCGCCGGCCGTGTTCGCCCCGCACGTGCACAGCGCCTTCCCGCTGCTCAATCTCGACGACGAAGGCTACGGCGGCCGCTGATCCCTTTTCGTTCGCGCTACAAGAAGTCGCTTTCAGCAGGTCGGCGTTTGGTATAAAGAGCCGGCTTCGCAGGAAGCTGGCCGCCGGCACCGACCGGCGACGCACGCCCTGTGATCCAAGGGCAGATGGTTCCGGAGGATGGCCGCCGCGCGATGGATGCGGGGCCGGTGGACGGCTTGCCCGGGCTCCTGCCCGATGTTTCACCTGCCGGCGGCGTTGCGACCGGCACATCATTGGATTCGGCTGAAGGTCGAGGTCGACACATGGCAGTCACTCCAGATCAGACGCGGCGCGGCGACGAGATCCCTGGCGCCGCGCTCGCGCGGGCCGGCAAGAACGTGCGGCTGAAGAACGCGGTGCACCGTCACTCGGCCGTATCGCGCAAGGGTATCTCCGAGCGTCTGTTCACGCTCGCGTTCTCAGGTCTCGTCTACCCGCAGATCTGGGAGGACCCGATCATCGACATGGAGGCGCTCGACCTCAAGGCCGGCGAGCACCTGGTGGCGATCGCCTCGGGCGGCTGCAACATCCTGAGCTACCTCACCGCCGCGCCGATCAAGGTGACGGCGATCGACCTCAACCCGGCACACGTCGCACTCAACAAGCTGAAGCGGGCGGCCGTTCAACACCTGCCGAGCTATGCCGCGTTTCATCGCTTCTTCGCCGAGGCCGACGCCCGCGAGAACGTGACCGCCTACTTCGACCACATCCGGCCCCACCTCGACGAGACGACGCAGCGCTACTGGGAGAGCCGCAACCTGATCGGGCGGCGGCGCATCGGCTATTTCCGCACCAACCTCTACCGGCACGGACTGCTCGGCACGTTCATCGGTGCCGGACATCTGGTCGCCCGCCTGCACGGCGCCGATCCGCGCCGCATGCTCTCCGCCAAGACACGCGAGGAGCAGCGTGAGATCTTCGACAAGGAACTGGCGCCGCTGTTCGAGAAGCGTCACCTGCGCTGGCTCATGGAGCGGCCGGCAGCGCTGTTCGGCCTGGGCATCCCGCCTTCGCAGTTCGAAGCGCTGAAGGGCAACGAGACGCACATGGCCAAGGTGCTGCGCCAGCGGCTCGAGCGGCTGGCCTGCGGACACGATCTCTCCGACAACTACTTCGCCTGGCAGGCATTCGGTCGGCGGTACGCAACGGGTGCCTCGGCGCCGCTGCCACCCTATCTGAAGCGCGAGAACTTCGAGACGCTGAAGGACAATATCGGCGGCCTCGATGTGCAGCACCGCTCGTTCACCGAGTACCTCAAGGAACAGCCGGAGAAGTCGCTCGACGCCTACGTGCTGCTCGACGCCCAGGACTGGATGAAGGACGAGTGGCTGGCGGAACTGTGGGGCGAGATCGCCCGCACCGCGAAGCCGGGCGCGCGCGTCATATTCCGCACGGCCGGCGAGGAGACGATCCTGCCGGGCCGCGTGCCCGACGACGTGCTGGCGCGCTTCGATTACGACGTGGAGAAGTGCCGCGCCTGGACCGAGCGCGACCGTTCTTCGATCTATGGCGGCTTCCATCTCTACGTGATGAAGGCGTAGGCGGGAGAGACACCGGTGAGCCGCAACGACCAGACGGGCCACGGGCACGCGGAGGCCGGCGACGGCGCACGCCGGCACATGGACGCGATCTATCGCTATCAGCGCTACATCTACGACATCACGCGAAAGTACTACCTGCTCGGCCGCGACCGCCTGCTCGACGAGCTGAAGCCGCCGCCGGGCGGCACCATCCTCGAGGTCGGCTGCGGCACCGGGCGCAACCTGATCCTCGCCGCCAGGCGCTATCCGGACGCCCGCCTCTACGGCTTCGACATCTCGAGCGAGATGCTGAAAACGGCGCGCGCGAACATCGAGAAAGCAGGCCTTTCGAGCCGCATCACGCTCGCCGAGGGCGACGCCACCGACTTCGACACGGCCACGATGTTCGGCGTCGCCGGCATGGACCGCGTGTTCGTTTCCTATGCGTGGTCGATGATCCCGCCGTGGCGGGCGGCGATTCCCGAGGCACTCTCCGCCGTGAAGGCGGGCGGCCGGCTGCACGTCGTCGATTTCGGCCAGCAGGAAGGCTGGCCGCGCTGGTTCCGGAAAATCCTGTTCGCGTGGCTTGCGCAATTCTCGGTGACGCCGAGGGCCGAGCTCGAGCCAGAGCTGCGCAAGGCGGCCAACGCGGCCGGCTTTGAGCTTACGTTCACGCGGCTCTATCGCGGCTACGCCGACTACGCGGTGCTGTCCCGCCGCTGACAGGCCCCCCGGGGTGGTCAACACATAGCGAGGATGCTATGTGTTGGGCAACCACGGAGGAAACGATGACCAGGACGCACCGCGAAACCGCTGACAGTGCCGACGCCACGGTGATGTCGCGCCGCCAGGTGATCGGCGCCGGCACGACACTCATCGCCGCCTCGCTCATCACCGGCACCGGAGCGCGCCCGCTGCTGGCGGCGACCGCCGCCAACACCTTCAAGGTTGGCGAAGCCGAGATGACCGTACTCTCCGATGGTCGCTTCACGCTGCCGCTATCATTCGTGTTGCCGGGCCGCGACGAAGCCGACGTCGTCAAGCTGTTCGCGACCGAGGGCCTGAAATTCTCGACCATCGTCGCCGAGACCAACGTCACCATCGTCAAACACGCAGGTCGCACGGTGCTGATCGACACCGGCGCCGGCCCAGACTTCATGCCCACTCTCGGCAAGCTTACCGAGAACCTGGAAGCCGCCGGTATCAAAGCCGCCTCCGTGACCGATGTGGTTTTCACGCACGCCCACGCCGACCACTTCTGGGGTGTCCTCGATCCGTTCGGCGACGAGAGCCTGTTCGCCAATGCGCGTCACGTCATGAGCGATCATGAGCGCAATTTCTGGCTCAGCGCTGGCGTCGAGAGCCGCGTGCCCGACATGCAGAAGCAGATGGCCGTCGGCATCGTGCGTCGCCTGAAGCAGCTCGGCGACCGGATCGGCGTAGTCAAGGGAGATGCCGAGATCGCGCCCGGCATCTCCCTGTTCCCCACCCCGGGCCACACCCCCGGCCACGTCTCCGTCGCCGTACGCTCGAAAAACGAGGAACTCGTCGTCGTCGGAGATGCGCTCACGCAGAGCATTGTTTCTTTCGCGGCGCCCGGCTGGCGATGGGGCGCCGACATGGACGCGGACGCGGCCATCGCAACGCGCAACAAGCTGCTCGACCGCCTCACAGCCGACAAGTCACGGATTGTCGGCTATCACTTTCCGGCGCCCGGAATCGGCCGTGTCGAGAAAGTCGGCAGCGCCTATCGCTTCAGGCCCGCCTGAGCCGCACCTACCCCCCTCGACCTCGTCTTGCGTGAACGCAACACGCAGACGACGAATGAACGATTTCCGCCACAATTCGTTGAGGCGCGGCATCCCGTCGTTGTAGTCTTCCCTCGTCGGGTGCCCGTGATCGGCACCCGGACATTTGGTGATGTGTCGTTGCGGGGTCCAAGGTTATGGTGGCGTATTCATTTCGGTCCGCCGGACGCGGACTTGGGCTGACGACGGGCGCCGTGGCGGCGGCACTTGCCGCCATCTCGGCGGGGTCTTCCGCGGCTGCCCGCAGCGACGACCCGCTGGTGCTGGTCGTGTCGCTCAAGCGTCAGAACATCCACGTATATCGTGGCGACGAAATGATCCTCACATCGAAGGTGTCAACGGGGCAGGCTGGTCACCGCACGCCAGCGGGCATCTACTCGATCCTCCAGAAGCGGCGCCACCACTACTCCAACATCTACGGTGGCGCGGCGATGCCGTTCATGCAGCGCATCACGTGGTCGGGCATCGCGTTGCACGCCGGCGTAGTGCCCGGCTATCCGGCGTCGCACGGCTGCATACGCTTGCCGTCGAGCGTCGCGCAGCAGCTTTTCTCCATGACGGCGATGGGTGGCCGTGTGATCGTGTCGGATGAGCCGCTCGAGCCGCGCCTCGTCACGCATGCCAACCTGTTCCAGCCGCTACCACCGGGCGATGCCGCGACCGCCGCCGATGCCGCGCCGGCCGGCACGGTGCCGATCGCCGGCCCGCACGGCCAGGGCCGGCGCATCGCCAGCGCGGAAGGGCCGCCGCTGGTCGGCCTCGTCTCGGCGCCCGAGACGACCGGCTCGCTCGCTACGACCCCGGCATCACGGCGGCCGCGCACGCAGGCCGAAGCCCGCCGCATGCGCGAGGCCGAGCGCGCCGGCTACGAGAACGCGATCACCGCCGCGAGAGCCCGCCGGGCCGATGCCGAAAGCGAACTCGCACATTTGAGGAGCGAGATCGAGGAGTCCGGCAAGGCCGAACGGCGCACGCTCGCCGAAACCGAGCGGCTCGCACGCCTCAAGGCGAAGGCCGAGGCAATGGCCGTCGAGGCACGCCGCATCCTCGAGAAGGAGTATGCCGCATTCGATCCCGATGCCGAGCTGCCGCCGGATCGCGTGGCCGAACTCGCGGCGCGCGAGAAGGAACTCGACGCGCTGCTGATGGATCGCGACGGCGAAGCCCGCATCGCCGGCGCCGAGCACGCCGACGCGGCCAAAGCGCTCGCTGGAGTAAGGTCGAGCCGGGCGCGCTTCGAGAGCCGCTTCGCCGAGCTGCGGGCACTGATCGTCTCCTCCTCGAAGGAGGTCGCCCAGGCCGAGCAGGCGCTGAAGGATTACGAGCGGCGCATGCGCTCGCGCGAGATGCCGATCTCGATCTTCGTCAGTGCTAGAACCGGCAAGGTCGACATCCGACAGGGCTTCAACATAATCCACGAGGCGCCGTTCGAACTCGCCGGGGGTGCGACGGCGCTCGGCACGCACGTGTTCACTGCCGTCGATACGGCCGGCAAGCGCGAGGCGCCGACGCTGCGCTGGTCCGTGGTGACCGCCGAGACCGGTGGCGACGCCGCGGAGCGGCTTGCCCGTCCAAACCGTGGCCGCAAGGGACGCGAGGCGAGCGCGCCGGTGGCGGCTCCCACCACCGACACACCGACGGCGGCGCTCGAGCGCGTGAAGCTCGGCGAGGAGACACGCCAGCTCATCGCCGAGCTGGTGCGACCGGGCTCCTCGCTGATCATTTCCGATCGCGGTCCGTCGAACGAGACCGGCAAGTACACCGATGTCATCGTCGACATTCGCTGAGCGAGACGACGTGCGCGGGCAGCGGATGAACGCTCATCGCGCGTGTCTGGAACCGCGGGAGAGAGCAGGCATGGCACCTGGCCCGGGCAATCGTCGGCGGCGGCGCGGCAGCAGCGCTGTCGCGCTGGCAACCGCCGCCGTCGCCGCGCTGTCGCTGACGGGCTGCGCAGACATTCTCGAAACGACCTTCGGCGCGCTCTACGACCGTACCGACGTCGGCGAGCTGAAGGGCCGGATCATCGTACAGTGGATCGAGCAGGACAAATTCGAGTTCGTGCCCGATCCCGCCGATCCGCTGATCTTCAAGCGCCGCAATGGCGAGACCATCCAGCCGATGCGCATGTTCACCGACGGCGGCTCGGTGCCGCCGGCGCTGCGCGCGATCAAGAGCTACTCGCCGTGGGGCTATGCGCCGGCCTTCATCGTGCACGACTGGCTGTTCGTCATGAAGCAGTGCAACCTGCCCGGCAACGACCAGTACGATGTCGACAAGGCCGCCACCATAATGGCCGAGGCGATGAAGACGGTGATGGAGAACCCGAAGTTCGGCGGCCCGAAGAAACTCGTTCATTATTCGATGTACGAGGCCGTGCGCTCGCGCGCCGCACACGAATACTGGAACAGCGGCAAGTGCGACATGCCGGCCGGACGGACGCGGGCCGCGACCAGAGGACGAGCGATGGCACCCGCGGCGCCCCCGCGTACCGATCTGCCGCGCTTCGTCATCTCGTTCCCCTGATACAACGCGCAGGCCCGACGAACGGCGGTTCGCTTCAGCGCTCAGCTGCCGCGCGCCGCAGCCGATCGGCGATCGCGACGCCGAGCCCGTGGCCGGGGACATCCATCACAGCGATCGATGAGACGTGCGGCTGGTCGAGCGCGCGCAGCGCGGTGAACAGATTAGCCGCCGCTTCGACGAGATCGCCGGCTGGCGACAGGTTGATGGTCGGCCCGTCGTGCGCCGGCGCGTCGGGACCGAAGGCGAGCAGCGCTTCCCCCGCTTCGGCCTCGATCGCGCCGAGCCGGACGCGCGCGCGGGGTGCATAGTGACTGGTGAGCTGGCCCGGCGCACTCGGGCGGCTGGCGTCGCCGGTCGAGGCAACGACGGCCTCTCCGAGCGCCGCTTCCAGCATCTCGCGGGTCACTGCTCCGGGGCGCAGCAGCACCGCGCCAGCGCCCGCTACGTCGACGATGGTCGATTCGAGACCGTGCCTTGTCGGCCCGCCGTCGATGATGAGATCGACCATGGCTCCGAGGTCAGAGGCGACATGGCCTGCCTCCGTCGCACTGACATGACCGGAGCGGTTGGCGGAGGGGGCGGCGACGGGCGCACCGGCCTCGACCAGCAGGCGGTGGGCGATATCCGACGACGGCACGCGTACGGCCACGGTGTCGAGCCCGGCGGTGACGATGTCGGCGATGCCCGCCCCTGCGCGGCGCACCAGCACGAGCGTCAGCGGTCCTGGCCAGAACGCCGCAGCGAGGCGTTCGGCACGGCTGGTCATGTCGGCGAAAGCGCGTGCGGCGGTGACGTCGGCGACGTGCACGATCAGCGGATTGAAGCTCGGCCGGCCCTTGGCGGCGTAGATGCCCGCGACGGCGCGCGCATTGGTTGCATCGGCGCCGAGCCCATAGACCGTCTCTGTCGGGAACGCGACGAGGCCGCCCGCGCGGATGATCCGGCCGGCCTCGGCAATCGCCGTGTCACTCACGCTCAGGATGCGCATGGTTCTTCACACTCGCGGGCGCGCATGCCGCCTTCCAGCCGCCGCCCGCACCGCCTATTGTCTGGCCAGACCGGAGCAGGACAACAACACCCGAGGCCGCGCATGACCTATCAGGCACCCGTAGACGACATCATGTCCGCGCTCAACAGCGCTGTGGGCCTGGGCCGGCAACTGGAGGCGGGCCTCTATGATGGCCTCGACGCCGATACCATCCGCGCCGTCATCGAGGAGGCCGGACGGTTCGCCGCCGAGGTGCTCGAGCCGCTCAACGGCGCCGGAGACCGTGCCGGCTCCAGGCTGGTGGACGGCAGGGTCGTCACGCCCCCCGGCTGGACCGACGCCTACAAAGCCTTCGCGGCCGGCGGCTGGGCAGCGCTGCCGGGACCCGAGGCCTACGGCGGCCAGGGCCTGCCCGAAATCGTCTCGACATCGGTGTGTGAGATCTGGAATTCGACCAATATGGCGTTCGGGCTCTGCCCGCTGCTGACGCAGGGCGCGATCCACGCACTCGAAGCGGTCGGTTCGGAGGCGCTGAAGCGCACCTACATGCCGAAGATGATCTCCGGCGCGTGGACCGGCACGATGAACCTCACCGAACCGCACGCCGGCTCGGACCTCGGCGAGCTCAGGTCGAAGGCGGAGCGGGCGGGCGACGGCAGCTACCGCATCACCGGCACGAAGATCTTCATCACCTACGGCGACCACGAGATGACGGAGAACATCATCCATCTCGTGCTCGCCCGGCTGCCCGACGCGCCGGCCGGCACGCGCGGCATCTCGCTGTTCCTGGTGCCGAAATATCTCGTCAACGCCGACGGATCTCTCGGAGCGCGCAACGACGTCGTGTGCGCCGGGCTCGAGCACAAGCTCGGCATCCATGCCTCTCCGACGTGCGTGATGAAGTATGGCGAGCAGGGCGGCGCCATCGGCTACCTCGTCGGCGAGGAGAACAAGGGCCTGGCTGCCATGTTCATCATGATGAACCAGGCGCGGCTGGCGGTCGGCATGCAGGGCGTCGCCATCGCCGAACGGGCAACGCAGCGCGCCATCCGGTTCGCGGCCGAGCGCCGGCAGGGGCGCGGGCCGGGCGGCGAAGCGATGGCGCCGATAATCCAGCACGCCGACATCCGCCGCACGATCCTGACCATGCAAGGCCTGACCCAGGCCGCCCGCGCGATCTGCCTCGACACCGCCATCCAGCTCGACCTCGCCCACAAGGCGAAAACTGAGGAGGCCCGCCAGGCGGCGGCAAACCGGGCGGCCCTGCTCACGCCGGTCGCCAAGGCGTTCTCGACCGACGTCGGCTGCGAAGTCGCCTCGATGGGCGTGCAGATCCACGGCGGCATGGGCTTCATCGAGGAGACCGGTGCGGCGCAGTATTATCGCGACGCGCGCATCCTGCCGATCTACGAGGGCACCAACGGCATCCAGGCGATGGATCTCGTCGGGCGCAAGCTGCCGCTCGAAGGCGGCCGGGTGATGATGGCCTACATTGCCGATCTGGCGGCAACGGCCGAGGAAGTCGCCGGATCGAACCAGCCGGCCTTCGGCCGCATGGGCGAGCGGCTGTCGCGCGCCGTGAAGGCGCTCGGCGATGCAAGCACGTGGTTGGGCGCCACGTTGCAGAAGCGGCCCGAGGCGGCGATGGCCGGCGCCGCTCCCTACCTCCGCCTGTTCGGCCTCGCCGCCGGCGGCATCTACCTCGCCCGCGAGGCGCTGGAAGCTGCGCGCGACAGCGGACCCGGCGCCGCCGAACGGATCGCCCGCGCCCGCGTCTTCGCCGAGACGCAGGCGGTGCTGGCCGAAGGATTGGCCGACGCCGTCACGACCGGCGCCGACGGCATCCTGTCCGTCGCGCCCGACCGGCTTTCGGCGTGAGGAGGACGACATGACGGACGTGCCGACAGCAGGCCTCGAGATCACCCGCCAGGACGGCGTGCAGACCATCCGCTTCACGCGACCGGAGAAGAAGAACGCGCTGCAGTCGGCGATGTACGTCGCCATGACCGAAGCGATCCGCGCGGGCGACGCGGACGCGGACGTCGTCGCGCACCTCTTCATCGGCTCGGGCGGCGTGTTCACGGCGGGCAACGACATCGGCGAATTCGCCGAGCGTGCGAAGGGTGGCTCAACGCTCGGCCAGCCGGTGCTCGGCTTCATCAAGCTGCTGCCGCTCATCCGCAAGCCGGTGATCGCCGCCGTCGACGGCCTCGCCGTCGGTGTCGGCACGACCATGCTGTTCCATTGCGATCTCGTCTACGCGACGCCAGCGGCAAGCCTCAGGACGCCGTTCCTCGACCTCGGCCTCGTGCCGGAGGCGGGCTCCAGCCTGCTGGCGCCACAACGCATGGGCTATGCGCGGGCGTTCGAACTGCTCGTGCTCGGCGAGCCGTTCGGCGCCGAGCGCGCGAAAGAGGCGGGCATCGTCAACGCGATCGTCTCCGCCGAGCAGTTGGAGGCGACGGCACGAGCTGCCGCCGCGCGGCTGGCGCGCAAGCCGCCCGGCGCACTCGCAGCCTCCCGCCGGCTGATGCGGGGCGATCCGGCCGCGATCTCGGCGCAGATCGACGAAGAGGCGCGCATCTTCGGGGAACGCCTGCAGACGCCGGAAGCGCGCGAAGCGTTCGCCGCGTTCCTCGAAAAGCGCGCGCCGGATTTCTCGAAACTCGATGGCTGAGGCCGCTCACTCCGCCGCCTCGACAGCGGGCGGAGGCAGTCGCCGTCCGACTGCCATCGCCTCCTCCTCGGCGCCCTGCGGAGCGCCCCACAGAGTCGCAACCGTCGGGCCACTCCGCGTCCGCCGGTCGCGGAAGACCCAGCTCAGCACTTCGTGAAACCACACGCGGCGGCCCATCTGAGCGTACCAGCGCATGGCGTGGCGCAGCCGTGGGTCGGGATGAAGATACGTGCGCCAGAGCGCCTTCGGTCGCGCCTGCAGGATGACCTCGGTCAGCTTGAACCACAGTAATACGCGCCAGGGCGGCATGTGGCGGGTGGCGAGCACCTGATGCTTGTAATCCCACTTGCTGCGGTCGAGTTGTATGACGCGGCGACCTGAAGCCTCGCCGTAGTAGGGCGTCCAGCGGTGCGGCGTGACGTAGAGCAGCGTCACCTGATCGGGATCATACGCGAGAAGCTGGCGCATGCCGCGCCAGTGATCGCGGTCGCGCTCCTCCTCGAAGCCGACGACCCAGGTGGCGAGCGACAGGATGCCGTTGGCGCGCAGCAGGCGGATCGCCTCGCGGTCGTCGGCCGTCGAGGCGCCCTTGCGGATGCGCGCGAGCGTCGCCTCGTCGGTGTGCTCGAGACCGAGCAGGAAGCGGTCGAAGCCGGCCTTCTTGTAGAGATGCAGGATGTCGGCATCGCGCACGATGTCGCCGGCCCGCGTCGAGCCGACCAGGATCACGTCGACGTTCTCGGCGATCAGAGCTTCGAGGAAGGCGCGCCACGCCTTGCGCGAGACGGTCGGATTCTCGTCGGCGAAGTTGAACACGCGAACGCCGTGCTGGCGATGGAGCCGCGCGATCTCGGCGGCGAAGCGCACGGGATCGCGGTGACGCCAGCGGGTCCAGAAGCCGCGCTGGCCGCAGTAGGTGCACAGATGCGGACAGCCGCGCGAGAACTGCACGACGACGGCACGCAGCCGCCCCCAGTAGCTGTAGTCGGCGTGGTCGATCAGCTCCCAACCGATGCGGTGGGCATCGAGGTCGCGAAGGACGGGGGCGGGCGAGGTCGCGACGGGCGCACCGTCATGGCCGCGGAAGGCAATGCCGGCGACATGGGCGAGCGGGCGCCGGACATCGAGCGCTCGCATCAGCCGGACGACCGTCTCCTCGCCTTCGCCGCGCACTATGGCGGTGACGTAGGGCTCAGCGTCGAGGATCTCGCGCCAGTGGTAGGTGGGAAACACGCCGCCATAGATGATCGCGATGCCGGGCCGCGCCGTCGCCACGGCAGCGGCGACCCTGGCGATCGTCGGATGGCCAGAGGTCGAGCCCGAATGGCCGAACAGCGCGGCATCGGGCGCCCAGGCGACGATCTCGGCAGCAAGGCGATCGAGCGGCATCGGAGCGAGCTCGCCGTCGATGAGCCGCACCTCGTGGCCGTCGTCGATCAGAGGCCCGCCGACGGAGAGCAGGCCGAGCGGCGGCAGGTGATCGTCGGGAATGCGGCTGCCGATCGAAGGATGCGGTACGTTGACGAGCAGGATGCGCATGTGTGGATACCGGTGCTGTTGCTGTGGCGAAGCGGCTGACTGCTCAGCGCGGCGCGCCGACAAGGAAGGCGAGAGCGCGGGCCGCCAACGGCGTGCGGGGCGATGCTGCGACAGGGACAGCCGGCACGGGCCGCGCCGCGGGCAATGCCGCGGACGAAAGCGCGGATTGCGGCGCCAATCCACCGAACCGGCGCTCACGGGTGCGGTAGTCGGCAATGGCATCGGCCATCTGCTCGGGCCCGAAATCGGGCCAGAGGCAGTCGGTGAAATAGAGTTCGGCATATGCGGCCTCCCACAACATGAAGTCGGAAAGCCGCTGCTCGCCCGAAGTGCGGATCAGAAGGTCGACATCGGGGACATCGCCAGCGAGGGCATCCGCGAAACTGTCGAAATCGAGTTGCGCGTGGTCGATCCGTCGGGCCGCATCGACGATCGCCGCGCGCGCCGAATAGTCGATGGCGATACGCAGATGAAGTCGCGTGCCGCCAGCCGACACACGCTCTGCATGCGCGATGCGATGTGCGAGTGCGTCGGGCAGCCGGTCGCGACGACCGATCACGTCGAGGCGCACGCCGGCCTCCACCAGACGGGCGAGGTCGCGCGAGAGATAGTCCTGCATCAGTGCGAACAAGGCCGCCACCTCGGCGTGCGGCCGGCGCCAGTTGTCGGCAGAAAAGGCGTAGACGGTGAGTGTCGCGATGCCGAGATCCGGCGCCGCTTGCGCAACCGCCCGCAGTGCCGCGACGCCAGCGTAATGGCCGGCCGAGCGGTCCAGTTCCCGCGCCTTCGCCCAGCGCCCGTTGCCATCCATGATGAGGGCCACGTGGAGGGGACGAAGATCGTTACATCGCAGATTACTTTGCATTGCAGAGTTTCCTTCCGTGGTTCGGTCCTGCGGGGGCACGTATTGCTCGACGGGTTGCGGATACGAGAAAGGCAGACGCCGCTGCGACCGTGGTGTTACGCGGGCTTCGGCCTGACGGTGCGAGTGGCCTTCCCGGCGGCTTCGCTCGCCTCGGCCGCATCGCGCACCACCTGTTCGAGCACGCCGATGTATTCCAGGAAACGCCGCCGTCCTGTGGCGGTGAGCCGGCACGTCGTCAGCGGCCGCTTGCCGAGAAAGGTCTTGTCGATGGCGACGACACCAGCCTCCTCGAGCACCTGCAGGTGGCGGCTGAGGTTGCCGTCGGTCAGGCCGCATAGCCGCTTCAGATCGGCGAACGCGAGGCCCTTCGGATGGGCGGCGAGCGACGTTGCGATGCCAAGCCGCGCCTTCTCGTGCAGCACGCGGTCGAGGCCGTCATAGGCGAACGGCGCCTCATCGTCATTCGGCGGCGTCATCGTCGTCTCCGTAGGCGAGGCGCAGGATCAGGGCGAGCAGGAGCTGGCCGACGCCGAACGGCAACCCCATGTGCCAGGGCGAGAGCGTACGCGTCTCAGCGGCGTGCATGAGTACGGCGGCGCCGGCAACGAAATACCAAGCGCCGGCGAGCGCGACCGGCCGGGGCAGGAAGCGCAGGGCGGCAAACAGGCTCAACGCGATCAGCATCTGCCAGAGGCCCGGCAGCAACCATGCGAGGTCGGGCGCGAAGCGCGCGACGATGGAGGCGACGACGAGGCCGCAAGCGCCGATCGGCAGGAAGTGCTCGACCGCGTTCCACAGCATGGCGTCGGCAAGCCCGCCGTGATGGCGGTGCGTGCGTGCAAACATCTCGACGCCGATGCAGATCGCCGAGACGACGGCGAGGCCGACCCAGGCGGCGAGCGTCGTCAAATCATCGCTTGGTGCCAGCACGTACGCCTGCGCGGTGGCGAGTGTGAGTGCGAGCAGGCCCGTCGCCGCCATCACCGCCGGTCCGAAGCCGCGAAACATGGTGCCGGCGGCCAATTGCAGCCGGATGTTGGCGATGTCGCCAAGGGCCTTGCGCAAGTCACTCATGGCATCCCCGTGTACTCTGCATTGCAAAGTACACTATCGAATGCGGCGGGAGCAAGACGGCTCGTGCCGATCCCGTGGCGGATCGGCCGAGGCGAACTCACCGCCCGACCGCGTAGCCCTGCAGGAAGCGGGCAGACGCGCCGGCGCGGATGAAGCCGCCTTCCCGCTGCACCGCACAGACGCGGCCGAGGCTCCAGGGATCTCCGACTTCAAGCCGGTGACCGCGCGCCCTCAGACCGGCAACCGTCGTTTCGGGGAAACGGCCCTCGATGGTGAGCCTGCCGGCCTCGAAGGGGCGCGGGTGGAATGACTGCGGCACGTGGCGACTGGTGAACAGCGGCGCGTCGATCGCCTCCTGCAGGTTCATGCCGTGGTGCAGGATGCGCAGCAGCGTGAGCAGGCTCCACTGCTCCTGCTGGTCGCCGCCGGGCGTGCCGATGCCGATGTACGCCGCGCCGTCGCGGGTCACCAGCGTGGGCGTGAGCGTCGTGCGCGGCCGTCCACCCGGCACGAGACGCGACGGGTGACCGGCAGCCAGCCAACAAATCTGGCCGCGGGTCGAAATCGGGAAGCCGAGGCCGGGCACCACGGGGGAACCTTGCAGCCAGCCGCCGGAAGGCGTCGCAGAGACGACGTTGCCCCAGCGGTCGGCGACCTCGATGTGGACCGTATCGCCCCATTGCGCCTCGAACCATTCCGGCGGCAATGGCGCGAACGTGGGCTCGCCACCGCCCGGGCCGACGTGCGTGTCGGTGCCCGCCATGGCGAGCACCTCCGCGATGCGTTCGCGAGCCCCCGGCAGATCGGACGGAACGAAATCGAGGGAAGCCCGCTCGCCGATCAGGCGGCGGCGGGCTGCACTGTTCTCGGCCGACATCAGCTGCGAGAGGGGAACGTCGACATGATCGGGATCACCGTAGAAAGCTTCGCGGTCAGCGAACGAGAGCTTCATCGCCTCGACGACGGTGTGGATGAACCGGTCGCCCAAGGGGTCCATCGCCGCGAGATCGAAGCCTTCGAGCAGGGCGAGCGCCTGCAGCATGACGGGCCCCTGCCCCCACGGCCCGGTCTTGTGGATGCGCACGCCGTGATAGTCGCGTGCGCACGTCGGCTCGTAGCGGGCTTGATAACGGGCGAGGTCGTCGCCGGTGAGCAGACCCTTGTGGCGCCGGCCGGTGGAATCGGCGAGTTCCGCCGTACGGTAGAAGCGGTCGATGGCATCAGCGACGAAGCCGGTGTACCACGCGCGTCGCGCCGCCGCGATCTGGGCCAGGCGATCGCCGCCGGCCGCCTCGGCTTCGGCAAGGAGGCGCGAATAGGTGGCGGCGATGGCCGGCGTCCGCATCAGCGCACCGGGACGCGGCACGTCGCCGGACGGCAGCCAGACCTCGGCGGTAGTCGGCCACGCGTCGCGGAAGAACTCGCGCGCGGCGAGGATCGTCGCAGCGATCCGCGGCACCACCGGAAAGCCATGCTCGGCGTAGCCGATGGCGATCTCGAGCACGTCGCGGAGCCGCATGGTGCCGTGGTCGGCAAGGAGCCGCATCCAGCCGTCGAAGGCGCCCGGCACGACGCACGGCAGAAGGCCGGTACCCGGCATCTGTGCGAGGCCGAGGCCTTCGAAGTGCGCGGGCGTCGCTGCGAGCGGGAACACGCCCTGCGCACACAGCACCGTCGGCTCGGACTGGTCGGCGCGCTTGAAGATCGCCGGCACCTCGCCGCCTGGTCCGTTGAGGTGCGGCTCGACGATCTGAAGGACGAAGCCAGCCGCCACCGCCGCATCGAAGGCGTTGCCGCCGCGCTCGAGCATCGCCATGCCTGCCGAGGAGGCGAGCCAATGCGTGGTGGACACAGCCCCGAACGTGGCGAGGATTTCGGGCCGTGTGGTGAAGCCCTTGCCGGTCGGGCTCGCGTAGTAGGCACCTGTTGTCATCGGACGGTCCTCGTCGCGCGGGTGGGTGGCGCAGTATGGCGCGGGCATGCGCATTGCGCACCTCCGGCATGCAGGAGCCTGTCCCGCCAGCGTCAGCGGTTGACGGCCCGGAACGCGCGTCGGACGCTCTCCCTCCCCAACCGAGAGAGGCCCGCCCATGTCGCTCCTCATCCTGAAGAATTTCGAGCTGCTCGATCCCGACTACGACGAGCTCAGAGGCGGCCATCAGGTGCTGATCGAGGATGAGCGAATCAAGGAAGTTTCGAGCAGGCCGATCAAGGCTGCGCAGGCCGATGTGATCGACTGCGGCGGGCGCACGCTGATGCCGGGCCTGATCGACTCGCACGTGCACGTATTCCTCTCGGAGGTGGCGATCCGCCGGCTGGAGGACGTGCCGCTGACATTGATGACGGCCCGCGCGGCCGCGCTGATGCGCGCTATGCTCGACCGCGGGTTCACCAGCGTGCGCGACACCGGCGGCGCCGACTGGGGCATCAAGACCGCCGTCGACCAGGGCTTCATCCCAGGCCCGCGCCTGTTCATCGCCGGCAAGGCGATCGGACCAACCGGAGGGCATTCCGACGGACGGCGGCGCACAGACCCCGGCACACGCTGCCACTGCTGCAACGCGCTCGTATTCGTGATGGGCATCGCGGATGGCGAAGCGGACGTGCGTCGCGCCGTGCGCGAGGAAATGCGCCAGGGCTGCGACCATATCAAGATCATGATGTCTGGCGGCGTCGCGTCGCCCTACGATCCGCTTGAGAGCCTGCAGTTCTCGCCGGGCGAAGTGGCTGCAGCCGTCGAGGAGGCCAACGCCTTCGGGCGCTATGTCGCCGCCCATGCCTATTCACCCGAGGCGATCACGCGGGCAGCCCATGCCGGTGTCCGCACCATCGAGCACGGCAACCTGATCGACGAGCCGGCGGCAAAGCTGATGGCCGAGAAAGGCATGGTCCTGATCGCCAATCTCATCGCCTACTATGCGATGAAGGAGCGGGCGGCGGAATTCGGAATGAACGCCGACATGCTCGCAAAGAACGACATGGTGATCGAGGGCGCCCTGCGCTCGCTCGAGATCTGCAAGCGGGCCGGCGTGCCGGTGGCATTCGGGACCGACCTGCTTGGCCAGCTGCAGGTCGACCAGAGCCGCGAGTTCGCACTGCGCGCGAAGGTGCTGACGCCAATCGAGATCATCCGCTCGGCGACGACCGTCGGCGCCAAGGTGATCCGGCGCGAAGGCCAGCTCGGCTGCGTCAAGGCAGGCGCGTGGGCCGACCTGCTCGTGGTCGACGGCAATCCGCTGAAGGACCTCTCGGTGCTCGACGGTCAGGGCAGGCATCTCGCCGCGATCATGAAAGGCGGCAGGTTCCACAAGAACCGGCTGACCGCTTGATCGTCGCCAGGCGTCGGCGGCGGTCGCAACGCCGCTGCGCGGCTCACCATCAGCGCCTGGCGAGCACCCGCCCCGCCACCGCGTCGAGCTTTGCCATCAGACCCGGATCGCGCGCCTCGGGTGCGGTGATGATGGCGACGTCGAGGCCGGTGTCGGAGCCGATCGGGCACGGCGGGTGCTCGCGCGGGAAGCTCTTCGCCAACTCGGCGACCAGGCGCTGCGCCTTCTCCGTGTTGGCGTGCATCACCTTGATGACGGCTGCCACGTCGACGTGCTGGTGATCGTCGTGCCAACAATCGTAGTCGGTGACCATGGCGACGGTCGCGTAGCAGAGCTCGGCCTCGCGGGCGAGCTTGGCTTCCGGCATGTTGGTCATGCCGATCACGTCGCAGCCCCAGCTGCGATAGAGGTTGCTCTCCGCCCGCGTCGAGAACTGCGGACCTTCCATCACAAGGTAGGTGCCGCCCTTCTGGTATCGGATACCGGCGGCCTTGACCGCCTTCTCGACCTCGGCGACCAGCAGCGGGCTGACAGGGTCCGCGACCGACACATGCGCGACGAAGCCGTCGCCGAAGAACGACTTCTCGCGCGCGAAGGTGCGATCGATGAACTGGTCGACGATGACGAAAACGCCCGGCGCCAGCTCCTCCTTGAACGAGCCACAGGCCGAGATCGAGACAAGATCAGTGACGCCGGCGCGCTTCATCGCGTCGATGTTGGCGCGGTAGTTGATACCGGACGGCGTCAGCTTGTGGCCGCGGCCGTGGCGCGGCAGGAAGCGGATCGGCAGGCCCGCCAACTCTGCGAACAGAACCTGGTCGGAGGGCTTGCCCCACGGGCCCTCCACCGTCCGCCATTCGGCGTTCTCAAGGCCGGGCAGATTGTAAAGGCCCGATCCGCCAATGATGCCGAGCACGGATTTCGTCATGGGTCACTCCCTCCAACCGACCGGCGGCCCGCCCGCTTCGGCACCGAGCGGCAGACTTAGCGGCAAACGCGACGGCATGCGAGGGGCCCGGCGAAAGCGCTAAAGGTGCTCGGGGCGATCGGAAGGAGGCGCGGTGCAGCAGTTTACCTCGTCGATCGATGGCACGTGCAAGAATTATCCCCGCCTGCTCGCCGCACGCCATCATCATAGCCAAGATCGCCGACTGACGGGCCCGGAACTCGAGCTGGGAGCATTCGGGGCGGTCAACGCACCGGGGAAAGCCGTCTGCCTTCAGTGGGACGGCGGTGCGGCGGCTGGCTCGCTCGTGGTGCTTACGGGCAGGCCGGCAACGACGGAGGTCTGGAAGGCACTCCGGCGGCCGCATTGAAGCCTCGAAACGAGGGCCCACTCTCGATGTGCGTGGCGCGGTGGTCGACGCCGTCTTCCGTAGTTCCTTACCCGAGGCGAGGCCGCCGCGCCGCCCGTTTCTGCTTTGACGTCACCGGATAAATTGCATCTACACCATTTGTGCCGATGGCCGCAGTCGGCGGTCACCGCGATCACGCGGTTGCGTGCCGCCCGCCGCTCGGCTACGCCGCAGGACATGAAGCTCTTCTCCGCATTCGCAACCGTCGGCGGGCTGACCATGGTCAGCCGCGTGCTCGGCTTCGCGCGCGACGTGATGATCGCGCTCGCGCTCGGCACCGGCCCGGTGGCGGATGCATTCTTCGTCGCCTTCCGCTTCCCGAACCTGTTCCGGCGGCTGTTCGCGGAGGGTGCCTTCAACTCGGCGTTCGTGCCACTGTTCGCCAAACGGCTCGAGGGCGAAGGGGAAGCCGCCGCGCGCGGCTTCGCGGAGCAGGCCATGGCCGGCCTGACGTTCGTGCTGGTCGTCGTGTCGGCCGCCTGCATGCTGGCCATGCCGTGGCTGATGGCCGTGCTGGCGCCAGGCTTCGTCAGCGACCCGCGCAAGTACCAGTTGGCCGTCGAAATGACGCAGATCGCGTTCCCCTATCTGCTGTGCATGTCGATCGTCGCGCTGATGTCGGGCGTGCTCAACTCGCTGCACCGCTATTTCGCCGCCGCCGCCGCGCCGATCCTGCTCAACGTGGTGCTGATCGCGGCCATCGGCCTCGCGATCCAGACCGGCTTCTCGGGCAGCGCGGGGGCGGGCTACATCCTGGCCGGCGGCGTGCTGGTGGCAGGCTTCGCCCAGCTCGCGATGCTGGTGATCGCCGTGCGCCGCTCCGGCATGAGCCTGTCGCTCCGCTGGCCGGCCTATGGCCCCGACATGCGCCGGCTCGTCGCGCTCGGCGTGCCGGGCCTCGTCTCCGGCGGCATCACCCAGATCAACATCGTCGTCGGCACCATCATCGCCTCGATGCAGGCCGGGGCCGTCTCCTATCTCTATTATGCCGACCGGCTCTACCAGCTTCCGCTCGGCATCGTCGGTGTCGCGATCGGTGTCGTGCTGCTGCCGGAACTCGCACGGCAGATTCGCGCCGGCGACCGGGCAAGCGTGATGGACACGCAGAACCGCAGCCTCGAGTTCGCACTCGTGCTGACGCTGCCGGCGGCCGTCGCGCTCGGTGTCGCGGCAGAACCGATCGTGCGCGTGCTGTACGAGCGCGGCGCATTCGGCGCCGCCGACACGCCAGCGACGGCATGGGCGCTGGTGGCGTTCGCAGCAGGCCTGCCGTCGTTCGTCATGATCAAGGTGTTCCAGCCGGCGTTCTTCGCCCGCGAGGACACGAAGACGCCGATGTGGCTCGCGCTCGTCAACCTCATCGTCAACGTGTTCGGCTCGGTCGGGCTATTCTTCGTGTTCACAGGCATGGGCTGGATGGGTCACGTCGGCATCGCCACCGCCACCTCGCTCGCCGGTTGGCTCAACGCGCTTCTGCTCTGGCATATTCTCGCCAAGCGCGGCGACTTCGTCTGGGACAAGCGGCTCGCCCGTGTGCTGCCGCTGGCCATCGCATCGAGTCTGGCGATGGGCGCCGTCGTGTGGCTGGCGATACCCGCGCTCGAGCCGTGGCTTGCCGCCAAGGCACCGCTGGGGCTGCGCATACTCGGCGTCACGCTTCTGGTGTCTATCGGCATGGCAGCCTACTTCGCGATGGCGCTCGCCACCGGAGCACTGCGGGTGAGCCAGCTCAGGCGGCTCATTCGCCGGCGGCGGGCCTAGGATGGTCCCGATACCGGGCCGATTGCCGGCTTGCGGCGCCCGCACCGGCGCGCCATAAGGCTGGCCCACGCCTCCGCCGGCCGGCATCCAACCCCGGCCACACACCGGCCCTTTCGAGGACTCCGACCGTGACGAACCCGCTGCCCCCGATCCGCCCCCTCGTCTTCTCCGGCATGCAGCCGACGGGAAGCCTGACGCTCGGCAATTACCTCGGCGCCATGGTGCAGTGGATCGAAATGCAGAGGACGCACGAGTGCATCTACTGCGTCGTCGACATGCATGCGATCACCGTGTTCCAGGAGCCGAAGGAGCTGCGCAGCGCCATCCGGCTGGCGACCGCGGCCTATCTCGCCTCTGGGCTCGATGCGAAGAAGAGCATCATCTTCAACCAGTCGCAGGTGGCAGCGCATGCCGAACTCGGCTGGATCTTCAACTGCGTCGCCAGACTCGGTTGGCTCAATCGCATGACGCAGTTCAAGGAAAAAGCCGGCAAGGATCGCGAGAACGCCTCGGTCGGCCTCTACGCCTACCCGAACCTGATGGCAGCCGACATTCTCGCCTACCGGGCGACCCACGTGCCGGTCGGCGACGACCAGAAGCAGCACCTGGAACTCGCGCGCGACATCGCCCAGAAGTTCAACAACGACTATGGCGAGGAGATCCGCGACCGGGGCTATGCGGACGGCATCTTCCTCCCGCAGCCGGAGCCCGTCATCACCGGGCCGGCGACGCGGGTGATGAGCCTGCGCGACGGCACCAGGAAGATGTCCAAGTCCGACCCTTCCGACATGAGCCGCATCAACCTCACGGACAACGCAGATGCCATCGCGGGGAAAATCCGCAAGGCCAAGACGGACCCCGAGCCGCTGCCGTCGGAAGTCGCGGGTCTGGACGGCCGACCCGAGGCGCAGAACCTCGTCGGCATCTACGCGGCCCTCGCCGGCACGACGCGCGAGGACGTGCTGAAGGAGTACGGTGGCGCTCAGTTCTCGAAATTCAAGCCGGCACTCGCTGAGATCGCGGTCGCCCGCATCGCACCTATCGGCGAGGAGATGCGCCGCCTCGTCGCCGATCCTGCGGCGATCGACGCGGTACTCGCCGACGGCTCCGAGCGGGCGGCCGCGCTCGCCGCCCCGGTCATGCGGGAGATCAAGGCGATCGTCGGCTTCGTGCAGCACTGAAGAGACGCCTGCAGATCTTTCCCCGGCCTCCCCGGCATCGCTCATGGCGTCTTGCCGGCGGGGCAGGACGCATGGCAGACTCGATTCATGCCGACAGCCAAACGACGCCGCAGCTTCGAGGAAGGCCACCGACGCAAGTTTCTCGTCATCGTCGACGAGAGCCCGGAGGTGGACTCGGCGCTTTATTTCGCCGCCAGTCGCTGCGCCCACACCGGCGGCTCGCTGGTGCTGCTCTATGTCATTCAACCGCAGGACTTTCAGCACTGGATGGGCGTTCGCCAGATCCAGCTCGAGGAAGAGACGAACAAGGCCAAGGCCTTGTTCCGCCTTATGCGCCGCAAGCTCGGCAACGAGGATTTCGACGGCGTGATCGTCGACGAGGTGATCCGCGAGGGCACGCTCGCCGAGCAGATCCGCGAGGCGATCGAGGAGGACGAAGACATCGCCATCCTCGTGCTGGGAGCCGCCGTCGACAGCAAAGGCCCAGGCCCCTTGGTGTCGTCGCTCGCCGCCGGCAAGACGGCCGGGTCATTCCCGGTCCCGATCACCATCGTGCCGGGTGATCTGAAGGCTGACGATCTCAAGACGCTCGCCTGACATCGGGGCGAACTGAAAGAAACCGTGTTCACCGCGCAGATTTTCCGACGATTGGCGTCAGAATGACCTTGCTTGTCGCTTGCGTAGAACTATTCTAAAGAGACACAGTTGCGCAGCCGGTCGATGCACGCCGGTAGCACTGCGCCAAGCGCCCGCAGGGAGAGAGCGGCCATGTTCATCCAGACCGAGCCGACGCCGAACCCGGCGACGATGAAATTCATTCCTGGCAAGCCGGTCCTCGGCTCGGGGACTGTCGACTACCGCTCGCAGGAGGAGGCGGCCGGCTCGCCTCTCGCCAGCCGGCTGTTCGAGATCGATGGCGTCTCCGGCGTGTTCCTCGGTTCGGACTTCATCTCGGTGACCAAGGCGGTCGGCGAATGGCAGCATCTGAAGCCGGCCATTCTCGGCTCCATCATGGAGCACTTCATGACCGGCGCGCCGGTGGTGGCCGGTGCCGCCGCCGAGGACGAGGCAGAAAGCTACGACCCGGCCGACGAGCCGACCGTGGAAACCATCAAGGAGCTGCTCGAGACGCGGGTGCGCCCGGCCGTGGCGCAGGACGGCGGCGATATCACCTTCCGCGGCTTCCGGGACGGCGTCGTCTACCTTTCGATGCGCGGCGCCTGCTCGGGCTGCCCGAGTTCTACCGCGACGCTCAAGCACGGCATCGAGAACCTGCTCCGCCATTTCTGCCCGGACGTGCAGTCGGTCGAGGCGGTGTGACGGACTTGCGCTGACGCGCCGATCGCAGCCGCCTGGCGCACAATCCCGCCGGGCGCACGCATATTGCAGGCTCGCCCGGCGATCAGCAGTCGCCGCCGCTGAGAGATGATCGTACGCCCGAGCCACCCGACCGGATTTGCCATGGCAGAGCCCCTCGACGACCGCGCTCTCGCACGACTGTTCCTCGACGCCCGCACCTTCAACGCATGGCAGGACCGTGATGTGCCGGACGCGCTGCTGGTGCGGCTGGTCGATACCCTGAAACTCGCACCGACGAGCGCGAACTGCCTGCCCGCGCGCTTTCGCTTCCTGAAGTCCAAGAGCGCGAAGGAGCGCCTGAGGCCGTGGCTCTCGAAAGGCAATACCGACAAGACGATGGTCGCGCCGGTGACGGTCATCGTCGGCTACGACCTCAGCTTTCACGAGACGTTGCCGCGGCTGTTCCCGCACACCGATGCGAAGAGCTGGTTTACCGGCGACCGCGCCAAGATCGAGGAGACCGCATTCCGCAATGGCACGTTGCAGGGCGCCTACCTCATCCTCGCCGCCCGCGCGCTCGGGCTCGACTGCGGCCCGATGTCGGGTTTTGACAAGGATGGCGTGACGAAGGAATTCTTCGCCGGCACCGACATCAAGGCGAACTTCCTCTGCAACCTCGGCTACGGCAACCCTGAGGGTCTGTTGCCCCGCCTTCCGCGGCTCTCATTCGACGAGATGGCGGAGATCCTGTGAGCCTCGCAGGTGCTGTGCGCTGCCTGGTTCAGAGCGGTGCGGTCGCCTCCTCCAGCCAGCGCCGCTCGGCTGGCGTCAGCGACGGATCGAGAAGCCCGCGCACACGCCGATGATAGCCATCGATCCAGCCCCGCTCCTCGGCCGACAGCAGATCGGCATCGATCAGGCGGCGGTCGTAGGGAACCACCGTGAGCGTTTCGAAGCCCATCATCGCCCGATCGCCGCCCTCAACCGGCTCGGCCGGCGTCACCAGCACGAGGTTCTCGATCCTGATGCCGTAGGCGCCCTCACGGTAGTAGCCGGGCTCGTTCGAGAGAATCATGCCCGGCTCGAGCGCCACCATGCCGCGCTTGGAGATCGAGGCCGGCCCCTCGTGCACCGAAAGATAGCTGCCGACTCCATGGCCCGTGCCATGGTCGAAGTCCAGTCCGGCGCGCCACAGGGGGCTGCGCGCGATCGGATCAAGATCGACACCACGGGTGTCCTTCGGGAACCGCGCCATCGACAGGGCGACGTGGCCCTTCAGGACCAGCGTGTAGTGCTCGCGCATCCCAGCCGTCGGCGCGCCGATGGCCATCGTCCGGGTGATGTCGGTGGTCGCGTCGAGGTACTGCGCACCGCTATCGACGAGCAGCAACTCGCCCTTCCCGAGCCGTCGATTGCTCGCCCGGTTGACGCGATAGTGCACGATCGCGCCGTGGGGGCCGGAGCCGGAAATCGTGTCGAAGGCGATCTCCTTCAGCTCGCCCGTTGCCGACCGGCATGCCTCGAGCCGCTCGACGATGGCGATCTCGTCCAGCGTCTCACCGGCCGTGACCGCCGCATCCAGCCAGGCCAAAAAGCGCACGAACGCAGCCCCGTCGCGGAGGTGGGCACGGCGACTGCCGGCGATTTCGACCGCGTTCTTTATGGCCTTCGGCAGCGTGCACGGATCGCCCGCCCGAGCGATCGCCGCCGTGCCGAGTTGCCGCGCGATGGCGAATGGCGCGGTTTCGGGATCGAGCCGGACCTTGCGCCGCTCGCCCTTGAGCGCAGCGAGACGCCCGGTGAAATCGTCGGGCGACCGGATCGCCACGGAACGGCCGAGGTGAGCCTTCACCTCGCGATCGACGCGTGCCGCATCGACGAAGAGTTCGGCGCGTCCCTTCGCCGGCACGATGGCGAACGCCAGGAGTACGGGCGTGTGTGCGACGTCTCCAGCGCGGATGTTGAAAAGCCAGGCGACCGAATCGGTCTGTGTCAGCACAACGGCACCCTGCCCGTCGGCAACGAGGTGCTTCTGCAGGTCGGCGATCTTGTCCGCGCTCGACCTGCCGGAATGCTCGATCCCGTGGACCTGCACGCGAGTTGCCGGCGCCGCCGGCCGGGCCGCCCCCCAAACCTGATCGACGGGGTTGCGCGGCAGCGGCTTCAGCCGGATGCCGGCCGCCTTGAGAGTGTTGCCGATCCGCTCGATCTCGGCGAGCGTGTGCAGCCGCGGGTCGAAGCCAACGACCGCGTCCCGGCGCAGCATCGTCTTCAGCCAGTCGACCGGCTTCTCGGACGGCACGGTGGCGTGGGCGAACATCGCCGGATCCACCTCGCTGCGCGCCTGCACGGTATAGCGACCGTCGGTGAACAACACGGCGGCCTTGCGCGCGACGATGGCGAAACCGGCCGAGCCGGTGAACCCGGTGATGAACCTCAGCCGATCGGAAGAAGGCGGGATGTACTCGCCCTGGAACTCGTCGGCGCGCGGAACCAGCACGGCGTCTATCCCGAGGCGGGCAAGGACGGCGCGCAGCGCCGCCACCCTCACGCTGACGGGCCGCGTGTCATCGGCTGTGGAACTGTCGGAGAAGGTCTGGAACATGCCGCCACTGTGCCGATCCCGGCGGTGCCCCGCAATGCCCGACAGCACACGCACCTGCATCAAATGTGAACGAATGATAGCGGTACCTGCGACCGATTGTTCGCACATGCGAGCACCGCATTGCTGCGATGCGACATGAGGCATGTCACGCCTTGGCCGGGAGGACTATGTTCCGTTCAACAGCCCGGGAGAATCATCGGGCAGAAACAGAGATGAGATGATCATGAGCACCACCAGCCAGACCATGGGCATAATGCCCGCCGCCGCATCACGCACCACCGCGGCCAGGGGCGAACACAAGTCCGGCTTTTTCGCCACACTGCTCGACCGCTTCGTCAAGGCGCGTGAGGCAGAGGCCAGCCGCCGCGTCGCGCAGTTCCTCGCCAACCAGAGCGACGATCGCCTCACCGACCTCGGTTTTTCGTCCCGCGACATCGCCGAGATCCGCTCCACTGGCCGCATCCCGGCCGGCTACTTCAAGTAAGCCGAGCACGCGCTGCAGTCACGACCGGGACGAATGATCCCGGCCCCAGAACCTCGAGACCGCCAAACGTGGCCCCGGGGTTCATCCGCAGTGATCAGAGAACGAGCGCCCGAGCCCCGCCGCCCGCATCCAGAGCGCGGGCTGGCGGCCGTCCGCGCTCCAGCAACACCAGGAAAAGCTCCCATGAAAGCCATCCACACGCTTCCCGCACATGATCGCCTCAGCGACGCTTCGGGCGCTGCCCTCGACGTCGCCGGACGCCTTCGCGCCGCCGTCGCCACTGCGTTTGCTGCACTGCAGCGCGCAAACTCGGAGCGGCGCATGCGCGAGCAGCTCGCCGCGATGGACGACAGTCTGTTGATCGACATCGGCATCGAGCGTGACGAGATCCAGCGCGTCCGACTGGGCGAGCGCTTCACGCCGCGCCGCTGGCAGGCCCAGCTCGGCAGCACCGGCACACGCCGGAGCTGACCAGGCAACGGTCTCGCGGCCGAGGCCTGCCGTCAGCACCGCTTCTGAAGCGTGATCGTCGACCATCCGGCGAGCCGCCGGTGGTCGACGACGGTGATGCCGTATGCGCTGTAGGCCGCAATGACACCTGCGGCCTGTGGCACAAGAATGCCGGACAGGATCAGCATGCCTCGCGGCGCGAGACGACGCGCGACATCACCGGCGAGACGGACGAGCGGCCCGGCAAGGATGTTGGCGACGATCAGGTCGAACCGGCGCCCTGAGGCAAGCCGAGGATCGTCGAATCCGCCGGCGACGAGCGTCGCCACCCGGCCAGCTGCGCCATTGCTGCGGATGTTGGCGGCCGCCACTTCGACCGAGCGTCGATCGAGATCGCTGGCCGTGATACGGGCGCGACGCAGCACGCGCGCGAGCGCCACTGCGAGCACGCCAGACCCCGTGCCGAGGTCGAGCACATTGGCGAAGCGCCGGCCGGCGCGCGCTTCCAGCACATCGGCCCGCGAGATGGCCAGAAGACAGCCCGCCGTCGTCGCGTGATGCGCCGTACCGAACGCCTCGCCGGCGTCGATCTCGATGGCGCCCGGTCCTTGCGGCACCCGCCAGCGGTCGTGCGAGCCGTGCACGCGGAACCGGCCGGCCTCTACCGGCGGCAACGCTGCCTGGGAGATCGCGACCCAGTTTTCATCCGGCACATCCTCGATCGCGACCTCGGGACGGGACAGACCCGATAGATCCGCGAGCGCGTCCGCGCAGGCCGCCGCGTCCGGCATCTCCGCGAAGTATGCCTCGATACGCCAGCCGTCGCCGTCCTCGAACAGCGTCAGCGCGTCGGCGCCCGGCTCGATGATGTCTGTCAGCAGCGCACCGAGCCGGTGGGCGTGGTCGCGCCGCGCGACGCGGATGACGAGCTTCTGTTGCGGCATAGGACGCCGTCCATGATGCGGGGAAGACGAGCCGAGGAAAGTGCGGCACGCTCGGGGCGTCAGGACCGCACGGGAGGAGTGTCGGCGGACCGCTTACAGGCTGCCGCGCTCGAGCACAACGAGGTGTGTCGTCGAGGGCGGCTCCCCCGTCTGGTCACCGGCTCGCTCCTCGCCCTCGTTGGGAGCCGTGTCGGGCAGCGCGTCGAGGAAACCGTCCCACAGGCTGTCGATACGGCGTGCGGCTTCAACAGGCTCTAGCGCAATCAGGTAGCCGCGGGTGTCCTCATGCACGATGCCGTCGCGCATCAACCGGTCGAGCGCATCATCGACATCGAAATCGGCGTCGATGCCGAAGCTCGCCTTCAGGAAATGCTCGATCGCCGTATCGACCGCGCCAAGCTCGCTGCGATGCACGGTCTCCTTGGCGAGCACCGCATAGAGCAGGAACTCCTCCTTGACATCCTCTTCCGCGGCACGGTCGGCGAGCTTGGTCAGCGCGCTGCGGTTGTCCGCGAGCGAGTGGAAATAGAGGTTCTGCGCCATCACCACCATGTAGCGCTGGCGCTGGTTCATGAAGCCCATGAACTGGCGGAAGGCGAGGCCGCCAAGACCGGCGGCCGCACCCGCCGCTGCGATCGGGTTCGAGGCTGCGAGCGCGATCTTGCCGGCTGCCGACGCGACGCCCATCGCGGCGCCGGCGCCCGACGTGACGCCGAGCTTTATCTTGTCCAGCAGACGAAACTTCACGCGCGTATTGGGAAACACCATCTCGACGTCGGCGCGCGGCATATCCTTGAATGATTTGATGAAGATGTTGCCGGAGAAAATCTCGGGCGGGATGCCGGCGCGCATGCGACGCACCTTGCGGCGCGCCTCCTTGCGCGTGACGTTCAGCTTCTTGCGCACCTCCTCGATGCGTGTCTCCTCGTCCTTCATCTTGAACACGATGAACAGCCGCCGATATATCGGGACGTCGAACTCCTGCTTGCGGAAGAATTTGGCGAGCGAGCGCTTGTGATCGCGGCGCGTAGAGGCGCCCCGGTAGTAGACGAGAAGCTCCTCGAAGGCGTCGAGCTCGATGTTGAAGTCGAGCCCGTAATGGCTCTCCTTCGTCATGATCAGCTCGATGTCCTGGGGGTCGATCTTGACGTAGTTGGCCTGCACCAACATCGTCTCGACCTCGACCATGAAGCGCTTCTGCATCGACAGCCGCTCGGCGTCGGTGAACTTGCGCGTCATCAGCAGGTCGCTGTCGGGGCTGAAGGGCTCATAGGTCTGCTCGAGTTCCAGCACGCGGGCGCCCCACTGCTGGCTACGCCAGTAAGCGAGATAGCGCAGGAAGCGGCGTGCGCTCGCCGCCTGGCCCGGCGGCCAGGCACGCGGGCTCGTCAACCGGTCCATGAGGGCATGGCGGGTGACCGGGATGAAGCGCTCGCGCGGCAGTTCGTCGACACGCACGGGGCCAGTCCTGCCGGACTTGTCGACGGGCTGCTGCGTGGCGCCGGCGGGTGCATCGGCAGTCGCATCGCCGTTCGTCGCCCGTCGGGCATCGAGCCCATTGGCCATGCCGATAACCGTCATGGTCCCCTCCCTACGCAACGTACCCTTCACGCCCATATGGCCATAACGGCGTTTTTATGGACGGCCGACCATAATGTCGAGCGACCGGCCGGAGCACAATCGCTCCGCGGCCGACGGGCCATTGCCAAGTTGCATCACCATGCCGATCGCGCTCATAGTTGTCGGATGGGGCACGCCTCTTGCAGAGAACGCGCTGGCGGCGCCCCCGACCCAGCGCCGGATGCACTGGATTCGCCGGCCCTGAATGACCTGCGCGAACGATCGAGAGACGGCCGAGCGGCATGGACGAGCACTTCGACATCGCTGAACCTGCTAGCCTCGATGCCGAGCGCGCGGAGGCGATGATCGTCGAGGCCCTGGCGGCCGGCCGGCCGGCCGACCTCGGCGGAGCAACCGTCGCCGGCGAGGTGCTCGCAGCGCTGATCGGTGGACTGGCCGCCGAAACCGACCGCCTCGCCGGAGGGGTCCGTATTGCCAACGTTGTTGTCGCCGGCGGGCTTGATCTCTCGCGTCGCCGCCTGCCGCTCTCCATCGAGCTGGTCGGCTGCAGGATCGAAGGAGGGCCCCTTGCGCTCACCGACGCGCGCATTGACGGCCTCGCCATCGTCGGGTGCGCGCTGGCCGGCGGACTTGCTGCGAGGCGGCTCGCCATCGACGGCGCGCTGCTGCTCGATCGCACGACAGTTGACGGCCATGGCATGCTCGCCGACGCGCGCATTGCGGGCACCCTGTCGCTCGCCGGCAGTGTGCTCGGGGGCGGGCTCGACATCTCCCGCGCGTGGGTCGGTGGAATTCTCGATGCGACCGGCGCAGCGGTCACCGCGAGCCCGGTCGCTGTCGCCGCTCCCGGGCTCCGCCTCGACGCCGACCTGCTGCTGGTCGCAGCGCGCCTCGCAGGTAGCCTCGATCTCGACGGTGCGGCGATCACCGGAGCGCTGGTCGCCAGCAGGATCGACATCGCCGGCGGACCTATCGCTTTCTCCGCGCAGCGCGCGAGGATCGCCGGCCGCGCCGCGCTCGAGGGCGCCCGGATGGTTGGTGAGGCGGTGCTCACCGACGCGGTGATCGGCGGTGACCTCACGCTCGACGAGGCCCGTCTCTACGGCGGCGACAAGGCGCTCTCGGCGTCCGGTCTCTCGGTGGCAGGCGCGGTCAGACTCACGAAGGCGCGCTTCGAGGGGGCGGCCGATCTTGCCCATGCCCGCATTGCCGGGCCACTGGACGCGACGGGCGCGACGCTCAAAGTCGACCGGGGCAGCGCGCTCGCCTTGACCGACGCTTCGATCGGTGCCGACGTCGTCCTTGCCGCCGGTTTCCATACCATCGGCGCCGTGCGCGCCGATCACGCCTCTGTAACCGGCACCCTGGACCTCAGGGGGAGCCACCTTCGGTCCGCCGCGCTCGCTCCTTCCGCCGGTCGGCGGGCCGGCGGCGCGGCACCAGCCAACGCGGGCGCTGACATCGTCGCGCTCTCCCTGTCGCGCGCCTGCGTCACGCGCCTGGTGCTGCCCGAGCGCGGCGACGAGCGCCCGCGCGGCATCGTCGATCTGTCGCACGCCCGCTGCGAGGTGCTCGAGGATTACGCCGCCGCCTGGCCACCGGATGCGCGTCAACGGGTTCGTGACGGAGGCGGACACGACGTCGAGCACATGATCCTGGACGGCCTCGTCTATCGCCTGCTCGCCAACCCGACCGGGCGGGCGACGACAGGGGGAGCCAACGTCGACGCTGCGCGTGCACGCATTGCATGGCTCGGCGGCCAGCGTCGCGAGGACCTTGGCGTCACGCTCTGCCGCCAGCCGTGGACGATGCTCGCAGACCGTCTCGCCGCGCAGGGCCTCTCCAACGAGGCTGACCGCGTGACCGTCGCCCTGCGCCGTCGCGAGCGGGCGAGCCGCGCCATGCCTGCCGGCCGGCGCTGGAGCAGCCGGCTCGCCGACTGGCTGATGCTCTACGGCCTTTCGCCATGGCGCAGTCTCGCGGTGCTGGCGGCGATGACGCTGGTGCTGTCGATGGTCTGGGCGGCGGCGGCCAGTCGCTGTGCGGCGCCGGGATGCCTCGATGAACACGTATTTGTGATCACCAACAAGGCGGCCTACACGGAGCCGCGCTTCGAGCGGACTTATCCGCGGTTCAACGCACTCGGCTATTCTGTCGACCTGTCACTGCCGCTCGTGCCGCTCGGTTACCGGGATCACTGGCGGGCCAATGTGGCGTATGACCCGCTCGTCTCCGTCGCGCTTCCGGCCGGCGTCGCCGAGACGGTCGGCACCTCGGAACTCTCGATCACGACGGGAGGGCTGCTGTTCGTGCTCGCACTGGCGCAACAACTGCTCGGTCTGATCCTTTCGCTCGCCGTCGTGGCGAGCCTCACCGGCATCACACGGCCGCGGATCGATCGGTAGGGCTCGGCGGCGGCGACAGGTCAGCTCACGTCCTGCGCCGTGAACGTCTCGATCGTCGATGCCGGTCCGAGATAGCGCACGCCCATCGCCGGAGGGACGATGCGCACGATTTCTATGTCGACGACCTGGCTGCGCGCCAGCTCCAGGATGAAAAGCAGCGACCGGTCGCCCTTGGCAAACGGAAAGACAGGCGCCGCGCTCACAGGCTCCTTCAACTCGAGCAGTGCGCCCGTGTCCGAAGTATTGCGCATCAGGCAGGGCAGAACCTGGCCGTCGCGATCGAGGATCAGGAATGCCGGCGCATTCACGGTGCGCCGGATGCGCCCACGCCGCTCGGCCGCTTCGAGGCTGGCCAGTGCCGCCAACTTGCTTGCTGCTGGCTCGGCGGTCCGGTCCCTGGAATGGAGGTCGTCCATGCTCGCCATCCTGGCCGCGATCTGGAGTTGGGTAATCAGTGCCCCTCTAATCAACCACAGGTGTTGTTACGGTCCGGTTAACCGTCGCGCCGGGCCGGTATGCCTCTGACGATCTTTGTTCGGACCGCCGTTTTCATCGGCGCTTGGCCTGGCGAACACGGCCGCGCTAGTATGATCACGGACCGAGGGGGGCCTATTCCGTCCTGCGTCGCGCTCCGGGTCGCTCGCGAGGTTGCCCCGCCGGCGGTGCGGACGGCGCGTTGCGCCCCGGCCCGCAGCTGCCCTCGATTCGAGCCGCCGGAGCCTCCACATGTCGACGACGCGTTATTTCTGGCTGTTTGCGCTGCTGGCGCTCACGCTCGCCGTCAATCTAGCCGGCATGATGAAGGTCGGCGGGCACGTCATCTACTGGAAGCACGAGTTCGCCAACGTCGTCGCCTACTACAAGCAGCTCGTCCACACGCCCGTCCGGTCGTTGATCCTCTCGATCTGGCCGATCGGCTGGCCGCGCCCGTGGGACTGGGTCTACGACTACTTCCTGTTCGTCTCGCTCGTCACGCTTTCCGCGAACGCCGCCGCGATGGGCGAGCAGCGCGCGCTCGCCGCGCCTCTCGAGTTCGTCTTCTGGAACGTCGTCCGCTGGTTGATGACGTTCTTTCTCGGACCTCTGGTGATACTCTTCGGTATCGTCGCGCTGACCAAGGATCCAGCGCACCTGACCGAGGTCGACCGGTTCTATCGCCGCGTCGTCGGCGTGTTCCTGGCGCTCATCTTCCTGTTCCTGTTGATCGCGGTCGCCAACTACGCCCAGGATCGGCCACGCTGAAAGAAGCGCCGCACTTGAATTGGCATCGAGGCCATCCGCAGAGCGCCCGTCTGCCGAGCAGGCGCCCCGCTTGCAGGCTGGCAGCCGGATCGGGCAGATTCATTCGGCGGGCAACAGTCATAGCGCGCCAAACAAGGGGAGACGCAGCGTGGCGACGAGGCCGCTTGTCGGCGTGATCACGAACGGCCGGGTGCTCGACGGGCGTTTTCCCGTGCAGTTCACCGGCGAACGCAACCTCACCGCCATCGCCGACGTCACGGGGGCGCTTCCGCTGATGTTCGCCGGACTGCCCTCCGTCACGGACATCGGTGATCTGCTCGACGTCGTCGACGGCGTGCTGCTGACCGGCGGTCGCGCGAATGTCCATCCGGCACGCTTCGGCTCGGAGCCGCACCCCGCCTACGAGCCCTACGACGAGGGCCGCGACGCGATCGCGCTGGCGATCGTCGAAGCCTGCGTCGCGCGTGGCCAGCCGCTCCTCGGCGTATGTCGCGGCCTGCAGGAGATGAACGTCGCGTTCGGCGGCACGCTTCATCCCGAGATCCGCGAGCTGCCCGGCCGCATGAACCATCGCATGCCGCGCCTGGACACCGGCGAGGTGCATCCAGATCCCGAGGTCGTGTTCGGCGAGCGCCATGACGTCCACCTGACGCCGGATGGCGTTTTTGCCCGCCTCTACGGGCGCGCGAGCATCCGCGTCAACTCGCTGCATGGTCAGGGCATCCTGAAGCCGGGTCCGCGCGTCGTCGTGGAGGGTGTCGCCGACGATGGAACGATCGAAGCAATCTGCATCGCCGACGCGCCAGGCTTCGCCCTGGGTGTCCAATGGCATGCCGAGTACGAGCCGCGTCGCAGCGACGTCAACCTGCGGCTGCTCGAAGCCTTCGGCACAGCGGTCGGGAATTGGCGTGCGCGCCGCACGGTGCGCCGGAGCGAGGAGCACGGCCTGTGAAGATCAGCCGCATCGAGACATTCACTACTCGCTATATCTGCCTGGTGCACGTGATCGCCGAGGACGGACTGGACGGGTGGGGCCAGACCGCGCCCTACAACGCCGATATCACGGCGATGATTCTGCATCGCCAGGTCGCTCCGCACGCGATCGGCGCCGACGCCGGCGACATCGGCGCGCTCGTCTCCAGGATCGCCGAGAAAGAACTGAAGTTCCCCGGATCCTACCTCTATCGCGCCATCGGCGGACTGGATACCGCGCTGTGGGACATGAAGGGCAAGAGGGCCGGCAAGAGTGTCGCCGAACTCCTCGGAGGCCGGCCGCGACCGCTGCGCATCTACGGTTCCTCGATGAGCCGCAAGGTCACTGCGGAGGAAGAGGCACTGCGGCTCACCCGGCTGCATGACGACCTCGGCATCGATGCGTTCAAGTTCCGTATCGGCGCCAAGGCGGGTCACGACGGCGACGCCTGGCCCGGCCGCACGGAAGCGATCGTGCCCGCTGTGAGCAAGGCGCTGCGGGACAAGGCCGACCTGCTCGTCGACTGCAACAGCTGCTATTCGGTCCCGCGCGCGATCGAGGTCGGCCGGATGCTGGAGGACCATGGCATCGGGCACATGGAGGAGCCTTGTCCCTATTGGGAGCTGGAGTGGACCCGCACGGTCCGTGAGGCCCTCGCCGGCCTCGACGTCACCGGCGGCGAGCAGGACTGCGAGCTGCCGACGTGGCGGCGCATGATCGAGATGAGGGCCGTCGATGTCGTTCAACCGGACGTACTCTACCTCGGCGGCATCTGCCGCACGCTGGAGGTGGCACGCCATGCCCGAGAAGCCGGACTCCCCGTTACGCCGCACTGCGCCAACCGTTCGCTCGTCTCGGTGTTCACGCTGCACCTGATGGCGGCGATCGAAGGCGGCGGCCCCTATGTCGAATTCTCGATCGAGCCACCCGACTACCAGCCGTGGGAGCTCGGCATCTACCGGCCCGCGCTCACCATCACAGACGGACGTGTGGACGTGCCGGACGGACCCGGTTGGGGCGTCGAGATCGAGCCGGCCTGGCTCGAGGCCGCAACGCGTCAGATCAGCTGAAAGTCAGAGCCCGCGGAGGCGGCACGACGGGCATGACACGAGAGTTCGACTACATCATCGTCGGTGCCGGCACAGCCGGATCCGTCCTGGCGGCGCGCCTCACCGAGAACGGCCGTCATACTGTGCTGCTGCTCGAGGCTGGCGGCAGCGACAAGCGACTTTGGATTCAGATGCCGATCGGCTACGGCAAGGCGTTCTACGATCGGCGGGTCAATTGGTGCTATTATACCGAGCCGGTCGACAGCCTCGGCGGTCGCCGCATCTACTGGCCTCGTGGCAAGGTGATCGGCGGCTCAAGTTCGATCAACGCCATGGTGTTCGTCCGCGGCCACCCCGCCGACTACGACGACTGGCGGGCCGCCGGCAATCCCGGCTGGAGCTTCGACGACGTGCTCCCCTACTTCCGCCGGCTGGAGAACAATGCGGCCGGTGCGGGTCCCCTGCGCGGCACGAATGGTCCGCTTCACATCACGGACATCGCCGATGCCGCCCATCCCATATGCCGGCAGTTCATCGACGCCGGCGTCGAAGCCGGGCTCCAATACAATCGGGATTTCAATGGTGCGTCGCTCGATGGTGTCGGCCACTACCAGATCACAACGCGCGCCGGCCTGCGCATGTCGACCGCCCGCGCGTGGCTGGACCCGGCGCGACGGCGACCGAACCTCGCCATCGAGACCGGTGCGCATGCGACCCGCATCCGCTTCGACGGTCGGCGCGCGACAGGTGTCGCATTTCGAATGGACGGATCCGAGCGCATCGCGTCTGCGCGCCGGGAAGTGATCGTCGCGGCTGGTGCGATCGGCTCGCCTGCCCTTCTGCAGCAGTCCGGCGTCGGCCCGCGCGCGCTGCTCGCAGATCTCGCGATCCCCGTAGTCTGCGCGCGTGAGGGCGTCGGCGCCAACCTGCAGGATCACCTGAGCCAGCGCATCGCGTTCCGCTCCCGAGTACCGACGCTCAACGGTATCCTGCGTCCGCTCGTCGGCAAGATCGGGGCGGGCCTCGACTACGTGCTTCGCAGGCGCGGCCCGCTGAGCCTGAGTGTCAATCAGGCTGGTGCCTTCGTTCGCACGCGCCCTGGCCTCGATAGGCCCGACCTTCAAATCTACTTCCAGCCCCTCAGCTACACGACTGCACCACCGGGCAAGCGGCCGATGATGGCCCCCGACCCATTCCCGGGCTTCCTGATGAGTGCCTCTCCCTGCCGTCCGAGGAGCCGTGGCACGCTCGCCATTGTCTCGCCCGATCCAACCGTCGCGCCCTGCATCTCGCCCGGCTATCTCGGCCACGCGGGTGATCTCGACGACCTCGTCGGCGGCGTCATGTTCCTCCGCCGCCTAGCCGGCATGCCGTCGCTCGCTTCGGTGATTGCCGAGGAGCTAGCGCCCGGCCCAGCCGTCGCAACGCCGGAGGCGGTCGCCGATTACGTACGCCACAACGCCTCCACCGTATTCCACCCTTGCGGCACCTGCCGCATGGGGCCTGACGACGGCGGCAGCGTGGTCGACGCCCGTCTCAGGGTGCATGGGCTCAGCGGGCTCCGCGTCGCCGACGCCTCGATCTTCCCCAACATCACCTCCGGCAACACGAATGCGCCCGTCGTGATGGTCGCCGAGAAGGCGAGCGACATGATTCTTGCCGACGCCTGATGCCGCTGGTCAGAGCGGCAGCACGATCCGGGTTCTCGCGCGCGTCACGCACGGACAGAACATCCGTTCGCGCTCCCTGAGTGACAGGCATACGTCACGATGCTCCGGATCACCTCCGACGTAGTCTGTCGCGCACGCACCGCAGCCGCCGGTCATGCAACCGGGCTCGACCGGCACGCCGGCGGCCAATAGAACAGCGAGCGCGGTCTGCTCCGGGGCAACCACGAGAGTGACCTCCGACCACGCGAGATGGATCTCGAAGCTGCCGTCGGGCGCCGGTATGTCAGCCGGCCGCTCGGGCTCGTCGCACCTTTCGCTCATAGGCGCCGTCTGGCCAGCATCTGCGACCCACCCGTTGCCATGCAGCGGCCTCAGGCGTCACGCCGGAGCGGACCGGCGCGCAACGGTCCCGCACCGCTGTCCACCTCGACGCGGCCAAGCCTGATGAGTGCCAGCAGCTCTCGCGTATTCGCCTGGGCCAGATCCTCTGCGCGGATCTCATGCGCATAAGCGCCCGCGAATTCACGCCAGCTCTCGATGTTGCGCCAGGGAACGGCTATGAGGATCGCCAGCTCGCGCGCGAGCGCCTCGGCGATGAGCGGCCTGAGACCTCCGCCCTCGGCCTCGCTCTTCCCGAACTTGTTCAGCACGACGAGATCGCAAGGCTCGTCGAGATCCGCGGTCACTTTTGCCGTCACCGCCGCCAGTACGCCGCCATCGAGCCTGCAGCCGCGTGCCTCGGGCCCACGATCCTCGGACAGCCGGTGGTGCTCGCCGGTCGCAAGATCATCGAGGATCATGTCGCAGCCGCATCGTCCTTCGCGCGGCTCGTCACGCTGGACCATGCCGACGCAGGCGAGGCCCGCATTCTGGGCCGCCGCCGCCGCACGCGCGAGCAACGCAGCGGCGGCCCGGCTGTCCGAGTAGATGATGGCTGTGATCGGTGCCCGCCCGTCTTCTGTCATCGCTGTCGCTCCTTCAGGTCTTCGGCCGGTGCGCCCGGCAGATCGCCGGATCAGTGTCGATGCGCTTACCGCCGATCAGATCGATGCAGTATGGGATTGCCGCGAACACGGCGTCGAGGCAGGTGTTGATCGCTGCCGGGTTGCCGGGAAGATTGACGATCAGTGATCGCCCCCGTGTGGCGGCGACCTGGCGCGACAGGATCGCGGTCGGCACCTCGCGCAGGCTCGCCGTCCGCATCGCTTCGCCGAAGCCCGGCAGCATGCGGTCTGCCACCGCCATTGTCGCCTCGGGCGTCACGTCGCGTGAGGCGGGACCGGTCCCGCCGGTGGTCAGGATCAGCGGACAGAGAAGCTCGTCGGCCATGCGGCGAAGCGTGGCCGCGATCGTCCCGGCGTCATCGGGACAAACGACCAGCTCACAGGCGAACGGGGTCATGAGCACGCGCTCGAGATAGGCGCGGATCGCCGGTCCGCCCCGGTCCTGGTAGATGCCTGCCGACGCCCGATCGGAGCTCACGACGATGCCGATGGTCACGTCGGTCACGAGTTGGCTCTCCCCCCGGCACAGCAGGCCCGTCCGTCGACCTGAACGCCATCGCAGCACGAATGCCCCGTGAACGCCTCGATGGCATGGCGCCGCAGCCCGCTCATCGGCTCGACGTGCTGGTAGACGCGCTGGTCGATCGAGACGAGCGCGTCGCGTTCCTCGATCGAGGAAAGGTGCGGGCCAAGATCGCGGATGAGGCCGTCGCCGATGGCATAGATCCAGCCGTGCAGATGCAGCGCCTGGCCGTGCGCCCAGGCGCGCTCGACGAGCGGCGTCGTTGCGATGCGGCGCACCTGCATCTCGACATTGATCTCGCACATCCGGTCGAGCCGCGCGGCAAGCGAAGGCAACGCTTCGAAGTGCGTCCGGTGCTTTCGGTAGAGCATCGTGATCGGTTGCAGCCAGTGGTCGACCATCGCGCCCCGCTCGTCCGACAGGGCGCGCGCGATGCCACCGCAGCCGTAGTGGCCGCACACGATGATATGGCGCACCTCCAGATTCTGGATTGCGAATTCCAACACGGACAGGATGTTGAGATCGCTCGTATGGACCACGTTGGCGATGTTGCGGTGGACGAACACCGCTCCCGGATCGAGGCCGAGCACATCGTTCGCCGTTACCCGGCTGTCGGAACAGCCGATCCATAGATATTCCGGCCGTTGCTGCTCGGCCATGCGCCGGAAGAAGCCTGGATCATCGCGTGTCTTCGCATCGGCCCAGGTCACATTCCGGTCGAGCAGGTGATCCAGCGTCCTCGACATTACGCGGCTTCCTTCCGCCGCGCTTTCATGGCCTCACTCATCCTGTCGAGATCGAGGCTTGTCAGCCGCTTCCTGGCAAGCACGAGGACGATCCCGTTCTCTATGGCAAGTGCCCTGTGCATCGTGACGGCGAATCGTTCGATCAGGCTGGCATCCTCCGGCTCGAGTGCGACCGCGGCCGCTGGCGCGCCGGGGGCAAGCATGTCCGCAATGCGCGTTCGCATCGGCGCCAGGCCCGCGTGCTCGGCGGCGAGCCGACCGAGCACCGGCTCGAGATGATCTTCGACCAGCATTCGGCGGATCAGCGCTGGCCGCAGGTTCTCGGCCTCGTCGCGATCGTGCAGATCGAGGTCATCCGTGAGAAAGCGTCGGATCGCATCGGCTTCGGCGCGCGCGACATCCCCTGCTTCGGCGATCCGGCGCAGCCTCGCGCAGAGCGCGCGATGCCTCAGATGCTCCGCGAACAGGAACTCGAGCGGCCGGTCCAGCAGCTCGGTCGGCGCCGCCGCGATCGCCGGCGTCGGAGCCGAGGAGCCCGCAGCGTTCGACGCAGCAGCGGGTCGCATGTCACGCGCCCTTCCCGTCGCCGACGCAGCCGCACCGTGGCTCGCCGAAGCGGGCCTCATCGGTTGCGATGGCCCAGCGGATCATGCGCCCGAATGCCGCTTTGCCGGGGTCGACCGCGCGCTCCATGGCGGCGACGAGCCCCAACCACTCCTCGTCGCCAGCGCTCTCCGCGAAGCGGACGACGCTCGCGGCCACGTAGGCTGCCGGCGTTTCGTCGAACCGCTCGGCCGCTTCGGCGACCTCGGCGAAGAGCACGATATCTCCGAGTGCCACCAGAGCGTCGGCGGCATCTGCCTCGTGCTGCAGCTGGGCGATCAGAGTGCCAAAGTGCATGGCTGCCTCCTACTGGACGAGGGGGGACGTCGCGCCCTTGAGATCGATGCCCGTGATCGTCGCGCGTCCCGCGAGAAGCCCTATGTACTGACGAAGTGCTGCATGTCGCGATCTGGCAACGAGCCAGCGCGCGATCTGGCCGGCGACCATCTCGTACGTCAGCTCCTGTCCCTCGATGCGCCGGTCGACGAAGACGACGTGAAAACCGTAGCGCGTCTCGACCGGCTCGGGTGCCACCGTGCCGACCGGCGCCGTGGCGAGTGCGGCCTCGAACTGCGGAACCGTCTGGCCGCTGCTCACCTGGCCGAGCGCGCCACCTACCGTGCGCGACGGGCACGCCGAATGAAGGGTTGCCAGGTCGCCGAAGCGTTCCGGCTCGGCGGCCAGCGTCACGATCGCCGCTTCGGCCACCGCACGCGCCGCCATGCGGGCCTCCCGGTCATGCGGCGCCGCGGCAACGAGAATGTGACGTACCTCGAAGATGTCGCTCGAACGAAACCGCAGCCGCTGTGTCGCGTAGACGCGCCGGCATGCAGCTTCGTCCGGCTCCGGCGTCACCACCTCCTGCTCGACGAGTTGACGGATCATCGCCTCCTCATCGGTCTCCCGACGGCCTTCCGCATCGGTTATCGGTGCCGGCACTATGGCGAGGCGTCGCGCCTCCTGCAGCAGCAGCTCACGCACCACCAGCGCGCGCGCTGCAGCGTGCCATGCCTCGATCGGTTTTGCCGCGGGATGGTTCTGAGTCTCCCGCGCGATTGCGGCACGCGGGACCGTCACTCCATTGACGACGATCGGTTGCGGTCTCGGCAGGTTGGCCGGCTTCGCGGAGCATCCCGACAGGTTTGCCGCCGGATTACCCGTCTGGTCTCCTCGATACAGGGTGGTCATGTCGCTACTCCGCTCCGCGCGTATAGGCATCGGCGCGGCCAGCTGTGCCGAGCGGCCGGCGCGTCCTCACCACCTGGTAGCCGCGCCGCCCCAAGTACCAGACCGGCGCCGACCAGATGTGGACGAGGCGGGAGAACGGGAAGATCAGGAAGATCGTCATGCCGAGCACAAGGTGCACGAGGTATGGCCAGTCGAGGCCCTGCAGTGTCTTCGCGTCGATCGGCTGCACGGTGACGATGCCCTGCGCCCAGTGCGAAAGGCGCAGCATCACGTGCGCGTCGGTGTGCGAGAAGGAGAACGGCAGCGTGACCAGACCGAGCACCAGTTGCACCCAGAGGATGATGAGGACGGTGAGGTCCATGTAGGTCGAGTTCTGGCGCACGCGCGCGTCGAACAGCCGCCGGTGCAGCAGCAGTGTCAGCCCGACGAAGCACACCGCGCCCGCCACGCCACCGGCGACGATGGCGATGAACTGCTTCTGCTCGGGGCTGATCAGCAGAGTGTAGACGGATGTCGGCGTCAGCAGGCCGACGGTGTGACCAAGGAACAGAAACAGGATACCGAAGTGGAACAGGTTCGAGCCCCAGAACAGCTGGCGTTTGCGCAGGAGCTGGCTCGAACTCGCCTTCCAGGTGTACTGGTCGCGGTCGAAGCGAAGGAGGCTGCCGAAGATGAAGGCCGAGATGCAGACGTAAGGGTACCAGACGAACAGGATGTGAAAGATGGCGTCGCGCATGGCGCGTCTCCTCAGCTCAGCGTGTCGCGGGCGTAGTGATGACGGTCGAGGGGCGACGGCCCGGTAAGGGCTCCAGGCCGGGCGCCGGACGGCGCGCCTGCCTGAGCCGCGCGGCGAGCGTGTCGACGCCGCAGTCGGTGGCGCTCGACGGCCCGAAGCGGACTTCTTCCTCCTGCCAAGCAGCATCGAGCGCCCTAAGGTCGTCGGGCTCAGGATCGGGCTCGCTGCGCAGAGCGGTCAGCGCCGCCTCGTCGAGCTGCGCCTTGGCGAGAGCGACGAGCGCCCGCAGCACCGCCTCGTAGGGCGAGCCGCGCCGCGCCAGCCGCTCGCCGAGGGCCACGAGAACATGGCCTGGCTGTCCGATGAGCTCGATCGCCTCGCGCGGCGCGCGCGTCGACGCGAATTCGAGGAACAGTGGCAGGTAGTCCGGCAGCTCGGAGGCGGTTGGCGTGACGCCCGCATCCTCGTAGAGCTTCAGGAGATCGACCATCGCCTGGCCACGGTCGCGGCTTTCCCCGTGCACGTGCTCGAAGAGATGCAGCGATAGCGAGCGCGTGCGGTCGAACAGCAGCACATAGCGCTCCTGCGCATCCAAGAGATCGCGGCCGGCGATGTCGTCGATGAGTTCGACGACAGCACCAAGGTGAGGCGCCGGCAGAACGCGCTCTGCCTGGAGCGCCGCCTTCAGCTCGCCGGCCGCGAACTGCAGTTCCTCAGTCGGATAGGTCAGCAACAGGGAGAGGACCTTGAGCGTCTTCATCAGTAAGCTCCCATACGCGGCTTATCGTTCTTCACCTTGACGCCGCCGAACAGGTTGGGCCTCGTGTCGCTCGGCAGGCAGCCGTCGCCGAACGAGAAGCCGCATTCGCCGCGAAGCTCGTAGGCGTCCTGCGTCACCTCGCGATGGCTGGTGGGGATCACGAAACGATCCTCGTAGTTGGCGATCGCCATGACGTGATACATTTCCTCGATTTGCTGTGGCGTCAGGCAAACCCGATGCGCGATCGCCTCGTCGATCACGCCATCCACGGTTTTGGCGCGCATGAAGGTACGCATGGCGAGCATCCGCTCCAGGCCGGTCGCTATCGGCCGCTCGTCACCGGCGGTCAGCAGGTTGGCGAGGTACTTGAGCGGTATGCGCAGGGATCGCACGTCCGGCATGCCGCCATCGATGCCCATCTGACCGGCTTCCGCGGCTGCCTGGATCGGCGACAGCGGCGGCACGTACCAGACCATCGGCAGCGTGCGGTACTCGGGGTGCAGCGGGAAGGCGACCTTCCACTCCATCGCCATCTTCCAGACCGGGGAGCGCTTGGCGGCCTCGAGCCAGGCATCCGGCACGCCGTCGCGCCGTGCCTGTTCGATCACCAGGGGGTTCCCCGGATCCAGGAACACCGAGAGCTGCGCCTCGTAGAGTGCCTGTTCGTCCGCGACGCTCGCCGCCTCCTCGATGCGGTCGGCATCATAGAGCACGACGCCGAGATAGCGGATGCGGCCGACGCACGTCTCCGAACACACCGTCGGCTGGCCGGCCTCGATGCGCGGATAGCACAGGATGCACTTCTCGCTCTTGCCGCTCGACCAGTTGAAGTAGATCTTCTTGTAGGGGCAGCCCGAAACGCACATGCGCCAACCGCGGCACTTGTCCTGGTCGATGAGGACGATGCCGTCCTCCTCGCGCTTGTAGATCGCGCCGGAGGGGCAGGCCGCCGCACACGCCGGATTGAGGCAGTGCTCGCAGAGCCTGGGCAGGTACATCATGAAGGTGTTCTCGAACTCGCCGTAGATCTCCTTCTGCACGCCCTCGAAGTTGACGTCTGCCGATCGCTTGGCGAACTCGCCGCCGAGGATCTCTTCCCAGTTCGGTCCCCACTCGATCTTTTCCATACGCTCGCCGGTGATCAGCGAGCGCGGACGCGCGGTCGGGAATGCCTGCGACTCGGGCGACTTCTGGAGATGCTCGTAGTCGAATGTGAACGGCTCGTAGTAGTCGTCGATCTCGGGCATGTTCGGGTTGGCGAAGATGTTCGCCAGGATCCGCCACTTGCCTCCGATGCGCGGCTCTATGGTCCCGTTCGATTTCCGCCGCCAGCCGCCGTTCCAGCGCTTCTGGTTCTCCCAATCCTTCGGGTAACCGATTCCGGGCTTGGTCTCGACGTTATTGAACCACGCGTATTCCATTCCCTCGCGATTGGTCCAGACGTTCTTGCAAGTGACCGAGCACGTGTGGCAGCCGATGCACTTGTCGAGGTTCAGAACCATCGCGATCTGTGCGCGAACTTTCATCTGATGTTCTCCTGATCACTCGGCCGCGGCAGTAGCGAGCCTGGCCGGCGCTGGTCCCCTGCGGTCCTGGAAGGGACCCTCCAGCCAGTCGACCTTGGCGAGCTTTCTCAGCACCACGAACTCGTCGCGATTAGTGCCGATCGTGCCGTAGTAGTTGAAGCCGTAGGCGAGTTGGACATAGCCGCCGATCATATGAGTCGGCTTCAGCACCGCGCGCGTCACCGAGTTATGGATGCCGCCGCGCTGGCCGGTCATCTCCGAGCCCGGCACGTTCACGATCTTCTCCTGCGCGTGATACATGAAGACGGTGCCGTCCTTCATACGCTGCGAGACGACCGCTCGGGCGACCAGCGCGCCGTTCGCGTTGTAGGCCTCGACCCAGTCGTTATCGGCGATGCCGGCCTTCGCCGCGTCGTTCTCGGAGAGCCATACGATGGGCCCGCCGCGTGACAACGTCAGCATCAGCAGGTTGTCGGTGTAGGTCGAGTGGATGCCCCACTTCTGGTGCGGCGTTATGAAATTGAGAACGACCTCCTTCTCGCCGTTGGGCTTCAGGCCCTGGACGCCACGGATCGTCTTGAGATCGACCGGCGGGCGGTAGACGCAGAAGCCCTCACCGAACGCGCGCATCCACAGGTGATCCTGATAGAGCTGCTGACGGCCGGTCAGCGTGCGCCAGGGGATCAGCTCATGCACGTTCGTGTAGCCGGCGTTGTAGCAGACCTTCTCGCTCTCCAGCCCCGACCAGGTCGGTGCCGAGATGATCTTGCGAGGCTGTGCGACGACGTCGCGGAAGCGAATCTTCTCGTCCTCCTTCACGGCGGCGAGGTGCACGTGATCGCGGCCTGTGGTCTTGGACAGTGCCGCCCACGATCTCACTGCCACCTCGCCGTTGGTCTCAGGCGCCAACATCAGCAGCACCTCTGCCGCGTCGATGTCGCTGTCGATCCTCGCCATGCCGCGCGTCGGCCCATCGTCGGTGACGACGCCATTCAGGTGCTTGAGGCTTGCGACCTCGTGCTCGGTCTTCCAGGCGATTCCCTTGATGCCGTTACCGACCTTCTCCATCAGCGGGCCGAGCGCAGTGAAACGCTTGTAGACGTTCGGGTAGTCACGCTCGACGACCGTGACCGCCGGCATCGTCTTGCCGGGAACCGGCTCGCACTCGCCACGCTTCCAGTCCTTCGGCTCGAACGCTTGCGCGATCTCGGCCGGTGCGTCGTGCATGATGGGCGTCAGTACGACGTCCTTCTCGACGCCGAGCACTTCAGGGGCGACGCGCGAGAACGCCTTGGCGATGGCCTTGTAGATCTCCCAGTCCGACTTCGCTTCCCACACCGGGTCGACCGCATTGGTCAGCGGGTGGATGAAGGGGTGCATGTCGGAGGTGTTGAGGTCGTTCTTCTCGTACCAGGTGGCGGTCGGCAGCACGATGTCCGAGTAGACGCACGTGGTCGACATGCGGAAGTCCAACGTGACGAGCAGGTCGAGCTTGCCGCGCGGCGCCTCCTCGTGCCAGCGCACCTCCTGCGGCTTGGCGCGTCCCTCCTCGCCGAGATCCTTACCGAGCACGCCGTGCGACGTGCCGAGCAGGTGCTTCAGGAAATACTCGTGCCCTTTGCCCGACGAGCCGAGCAGGTTCGAGCGCCAGACGAACAGGTTGCGGGGGAAGTTCTCCGGGCTGTCCGGATCCTGCCAGGCGAACGAGAGCTTGCCCTCCTTCAGGGCCTTGGCCACGTACGGTCCGGCCTCCATTCCCGCCGCCGCGGCGTCGTCGGCAATCGTCAGCGGGTTCTGCCTCAAGGTTGGGTAGGCCGGCAGCCAGCCCATCCTGAGCGCGCGGATATTGTAGTCGATGATCGAACCGTCCCACGGACCCGAGGGGGCCGTCGGCGACAGGATTTCCCTCACGTCGAGCGTCTCGTAGCGCCACTGGTTGGTGTGCGTGTAGAAAAACGAGGTCGAGTTCTGCTGGCGCGGCGGCCGGCCCCAGTCGAGCGCGAAGGCCAGCGGCGCCCACCCGGCCTGCGGCCTCAACTTTTCCTGACCGACGTAGTGCGACCAGCCGCCACCCGATTGGCCGACGCAGCCGCACATCACCAGCATGTTGATCACGCCACGGTAGTTCATGTCGGCGTGATACCAATGGTTCATCGCGGCGCCGATGATCACCATCGATCGGCCTTTCGTCTTCTCGGCGTTGGTCGCGAATTCGCGCGCGACCTGGATGATCTTGTCTCTGCTGACACCGGTGATCTGCTCGGCCCATGCCGGCGTATAAGGCGTGTCCTCGTCATAGCTGCGCGCGACGTTACCGCCACCGAACCCACGGTCGACACCGTAGTTGGCGAGGAACAGGTCATGCACCGTGGCGACCAGCGCCTCGCCATCGGCCAGCCTCAGCCGCTTCACCGGAACGCGGCGCTCGAGCACGCTCGCATGATCTGAATGCGTGAAGTGCTCGTGCTCGATGTTGCCGAAATAGGGGAACGCGACCTCTGCGAACTCGTCCTTCACGTTCGAAAGCGACAGCCGTAGTTTGGTCGCGGTGCCGCCCGCCTCCTTCTGCTCCAGGTTCCACTTGCCCTGCTCGCCCCAGCGGAAACCGACCGACCCGTTCGGCACGACGACGTTGCCGGTAGTCTCGTCGAAGGCAACCGTTTTCCACTCCGGATTGTTGGTCTCGCCGAGCCTGGCGTCGAAGTCGGAAGCCCGCAGGAACCGGTCAGGCACCAGGCGGCCATCCTGTTCCACCAGCCGCACCAACATCGGCATGTCGGTGTATTGGCGGACGTAGTCGCGGAAGTAGGGAACCTCGCGTTTGACGTGATATTCGCTGAGGATCACATGGCCCATGGCCATGGCCAGTGCCGCGTCCGTGCCCTGCTTCACCGAAAGCCAGATGTCGCCGAACTTGGCGGCCTCCGAGTAATCCGGCGAGATCACTGCCGACTTGGTGCCACGATAACGCGCCTCGGTGTAGAAGTGGGCGTCGGGCGTGCGCGTCTGCGGCACGTTCGAGCCCCAAAGGATGATGAAGCCCGCGTTGTACCAGTCGGCGCTTTCAGGCACGTCGGTCTGCTCGCCCCACGTCTGCGGGCTCGCCGGCGGCAGATCGCAATACCAGTCGTAGAACGACATACAGACGCCGCCGATCAGAGACAGGTAGCGCGAGCCGGCCGCATACGAGACCATCGACATCGCCGGGATGGGCGAGAAGCCGATGATGCGATCCGGACCGTGCTTGCGTGCGGTGTAGGCGTTGGCCGCACCGATGATCTCGGTCACCTCGTCCCACTTCGCACGCACGAAGCCGCCGTGGCCGCGCACCTTGGTGTAGTCGTCGCGCTTCTCAGGGCTCTCGACGATCGAAGCCCAGGCCGCCACCGGGGCGAGCGTCTTCCTTGCATTGCGCCAGTGCCGCAACAGCCGTGAGCGGATCAGCGGATACTTCACACGGTTGCCCGAGTAGAGATACCAGCTGTATGAGGCGCCGCGCGAGCAGCCGCGCGGCTCGTGGTTCGGCAGGTCGGGCCGGGTGCGCGGGTAATCGGTCTGCTGCGTCTCCCAGGTGACGATGCCGCCCTTGACGTAGATCTTCCAGGAGCACGAGCCCGTGCAGTTGGCACCGTGCGTCGAGCGCACGACCTTGTCGTGCTGCCAGCGCTTGCGGTAGCCGTCCTCCCAGCCGCGATCCTCGTTCGTCGTCAGGCCGTGACCGCCGGCGAAGGGCTCCTTGACCCTGGCAAAGAAGGTCAACCGGTCGATGAAGTGGCTCATGTGAATTACCTCGATCTGGTGCGCGATGCGCTATTCGGCCGGCGTCGCGTGGGGTGACGGCTTGGCAGCCCCGCCACGCTCGATGTCGTGCAGGAGCCCGCCTGGCCGCGTGTAGAACCACCAGGTGACGGCAACGCATGTGACGTAGAAGATCATGAAGCCGACGAGCGCCGCCTCCGGTCCTCCGGTCATGGCGATGGACGAGCCGTAGGACTTCGGGATGAAGAACGCACCGTAGGCCGCGACCGCTGAGGTGAACCCGATGATCGCCGCGCTTTCCTTTTCGGCCTGGCGCAGGCGCTCGGCCGCCGGCTTCTCGGGCATCAGACGTCCAATCTCGGAGCGCATGATGATCGGGATCATCTGGAAGGTCGACGCGTTACCTACGCCCGTCGCGAAGAAGAGCAGCATGAACATCGCGAAGAAGCCCCAGAAGGCGCCAGGCTGCTCCTTGATGCCGAGGAAGTAGAGGATGCCGGCGACGGCGCCGATCATCACCACGAACACCCAGAACGTGACGCGGCCGCCACCCCAGCGATCGGACACCCAGCCGGTCGCCGCACGAGACAGCGCGCCGACGAGGGGGCCGAGGAACACGTACTGAAGAGAGTCGACTGCAGGAAACTGCGTCTTGGCGAGCAGCGGGAAGCCCGCCGAGTAGCCGATGAACGATCCGAACGTGCCGACGTAGAGCCAGCTCATCACCCAGTTGTGCTTGCGTTGGAAGATGACCGCCTGCTCTGCGAACGATGCCTTCGCCGTGGCCAGATCGTTCATGCCGAACCAGGCGGCGACCGTCGATGCCATGATGAACGGTACCCAGATGAAGCCGGCGTTCTGCAGCCAGAGCCTGGTGCCGTTCGACAGAACCTGCGGCTCTCCGCCGAGAGCGCCGAATACACCGGCGGTGATCACCAGCGGCACGACGAACTGCATGACGCTGACGCCGGCATTGCCGAGGCCCGCGTTGAGCGCCAGTGCGTTGCCCTTCTCGGCCTTCGGATAGAAGAACGAGATGTTCGACATCGAGGAGGCGAAGTTGCCACCGCCGAAGCCGCACAGCAGCGCAAGCACGAGGAATATGAGGTAGGGCGTCTCGGGGTTCTGCACGGCATAGCCGATGCCGAACGCCGGGATCAGCAGCGATGCCGTCGACAGGGACGTCCACAGCCTCCCGCCAAAGATGGGGACCATGAAGGAGTAGAAGATCCTCAGCGTTGCGCCCGAGAGGCCGGGCAGTGCCGCGAGCCAGAACAGCTGATCGGTCGTGTACTTGAAACCGATCGCCGGCAGCTTGGCGACGACGACGCTCCACACCATCCACACCGAGAACGCGAGGAGAAGGGCCGGTACCGAGAGCCAGAGGTTCCGGCTAGCGATCCCGCGCCCCTTCGTCTCCCAAAAACCCTTGTCCTCGGGCCGCCAGTCTTCGATCACGCCTGCGAGAGCCTCGTGATGCTCGGGCTTGTGGATCGGCTGCATCTCGGGCAACTGCGGCAGTGCCTTCTGGGCCGGTGTCCGCGCCTCGCGCTCCATGGCGAGGATGGCGAAGTGCATCCAGGCGAGCGACGCCGCGACGATCCCGAACAGCAGCATGAAGCATGTCGTCCACACGCCCGTGAGGTCGAGCATGACGCCGAACGTGATGGGCAGGATGAAGCCGCCGAGACCGCCGACCAGGCCGACGATGCCACCGACCGACCCGACGTGACCGGGGTAGTAGACGGGGATGTGCTTGTAGACGGCCGCCTTGCCGAGGCTCATGAAGAAACCGAGCACGAAGACAAGCACCACGAACGGCACCACACCGACGTTCGTCGAGAAGTTGATCGGCCCCTTCGTGCCGTGGATCACGTAGTCGGTGCTCGGATAAGACAGCATGAAGCAGACGATGGCCGACACGCCGAAGGTCCAGTACATCACCTTGCGTGCACCGATACGGTCGGAGAGATGACCGCCGTAGGCACGGAAGATCGACGCTGGGATGGAGTAGAAGGCGGCCAGCATGCCCGCGGTCTTGATATCGAGCCCGTAGACCCCGACGAGGTAGCGCGGCAGCCACAGCGCCAGCGCGACGAAGGCGCCGAACACGAAGAAGTAGTAAAGCGAGAAACGCCAGACCTGGACGTTCTTGAGCGGCTCGAGCTCCAACAGAGACGAGCGCACGCGCTCGCCCGTCCGGCGCCTCTCCTTGATGACGGGATCGTCCTCGGTCGTGAACCAGAAGACCACGGCCATCAGCAGGATGGCGGCCGCCCACACCTGCGCGACAGTGGTCCAGCCATATGCCACCATGACGAAGGGCGCGGTGAACTTGGTCACCGCCGCGCCGACGTTGCCGGCACCGAAAATGCCAAGCGCGGTGCCCTGGCGCTCCTTCGGAAACCAGCGCGACACGTACGCGATGCCGACGGCGAACGAGCCGCCCGCCAGTCCGACCCCGAGTGCCGCGAGGAGCATCATCTCGTAGGTTTTGGCGTACGAGAGCAGGAACGTGGCGATCGCGGCCAAGACCATCGTCGCCGTGTAGACGACGCGGCCGCCGTACTGGTCTGTCCAAATGCCGAGGAAGATCCGAGTGAGCGAGCCGGTCAGGATCGGCGTGGCGACGAGCAGGCCGAACTGGCTGTCGTTGAGGCCGAGGTCCTTTTTGATCTGCACGCCGATGATCGAGAAGATCGTCCAGACCGCGAAGCATACGGTGAAGGCGATGGTGGAGAGCCAGAGCGCCCTGCCCTGCTCCGCCGATGTTGGACCGCCTGTCGGCATGTCTTCCCCCTTCCTGAGGTTCGCACGTTGAAAAATCGCGCTTCAACCTTCGGCAGGAGCCGGGGCGTACCTACTTGACTGAGATCAACCGCGGCACGGTGGTCTGCGTTTTCAAGGTCGGCGGGAATGTGCGTCACGTGCGAGGCAGAGCGACGTCAGGCGCACGGAGCGCGCTTCGCAAGTCGATGCTTGATTTTTGTCAATTTGCGGCGTCTGCTAGATTGAAGGTTCTGCCGAACGGAGACCATGAGCGATGCGCCCCGACGAGACCGAGCAGATGCGCAAGCTGCGCCTGTTCAACGGCGTCGCCGCGGAGCGCGTGGACGATATGCTCAAGGTATCGTTCCTGCAGCGTTTTCCTGCCGGTGTCGAACTGGTGCGCGAGGGTGATCCCGCCGACTTCCTTCATGTGGTCGTGGATGGCAGCGTCGAAGTCTATTCGGCGTGGCGCGACCGCGAGACGACGGTGGCCGTGCTCGGTCCCGGTCAATGTTTCATCCTGGCGGCGGTGGTTCTCGACAGGGTCTACTTGAAGTCGGCACGATCGCTGACCACGGCGCGCATACTGCTCGTTCCGGCGGACGCTGTACGCCGCTATTTCGCCGAGGATGCCGCTTTCGCTCGCTGCATCGCCGTCGACCTCGCCGACGCCTATCGCATGGTGGTCAAAGAGATCAAGAACCAGAAACTGCGATCGGGGCTGGAGCGTCTGGCCAACTGGCTCATCGCCCACGACGCCAGGCTGGGCGGACCGCGTCGCTTCGACCTGCCGTTCGAGAAAAAGGTGCTGGCCTCGCGCCTCGGCCTTGCACCCGAGGTGCTGTCACGAGCCTTCGCAACGCTTTCGGCGTACGACGTCAAGGTCACCGGGCCGACAGTCGAGATCCGCGACGTCGAGGCGTTGCGGAAGTTGGCGCGTCCCGTGGACACCATCGACGATCCGCTCGCCTGAGAACGCGAAAGTTGACGGCCTGGATCGTTCCGTCCCGACGCACACGCACTAAAAGCTCAGTGCGCACGATCCGGTCGGCACGAAGATGCGCTGGAAGTAGACCGCACCACCGCCACCGTCGAATGTGCAGGCGGAGATCTCGAAGTGGTCGACCCTGGCGTTCAGGCCAAGCACCATGGCCAGACTGGCGACAGGCCGCGTCTGGCGCACGACGTGCGTCGCGCGCGTCGCCGCCAACCCGAAGCGCTCCTCGAGGTAGGGGCGGATATTGACCATCACCAGTTCCTGCGGGTCGGTTTCCGCTAGCCCCGGTACGCTGTCGGCGGCGAGGAACATCTCGGCGCCGATGTGGACGCCCGTGGTCAGGCGCATTCGGCGGCGGATGCGCAGGTAGCTGTCGCGCGCGCCGAGGTGAAAGGACCAGGGCCCGGCTTCGTCGATCACGTCGACCTCGGCCGTCTGCCGCGTGAAGCGCAGCGGGTGTCCGTTCACCGTATCGACCACCCGGAAGTGCCAGATCGACGTCGGCAAAGGCTCCGCCGAGGCGACCCGCGTGCCATCACCCCGTCGGCGGACGATGGCGCCCATGTCCTGAAGCTGCTTCAGTGCTGCCTGCACGGTGCCCAGGCTGACGCCGAGCAGCGCCGCCAGTGCCTTCTCGGACGGAAGCGGATCGCCCGGACGCAATGTCTCGCTGGCTATCAGCGCCGCAATCGCCAGGCGCACGGCAGTCCGTTTCGGTCTGCCGGCCACCGCGGCCTTTTCCATCATTTCCCGACGCAGGCTGCGTGCGAGGTTGGTGCCGTCCTCGACTGGCCCAACCAGCTTCGGCCGGTGGTCTTCCGCTCGTGTGCTGCGGGTCACGATATCCTCGACGTCCGCCGTTGGTGATCAGCTTCAGCGCCTCGACGGTCGACCGAAGCGGATCAGGAATATGACCGTCAGCGCAAGGAAGGCCAGGCAGATCGGGCTCGTGACGAACACTGTCAGATCGCCCTTCTCCATCAGTAGCGTCTGACGAAGCGAACGCTCCAGCAGCGGCCCGAGAAGGAAGCCGATGACCAGGCACACGATCGAGAAACCGGTGCGCCGCATCACCATGCCGAGTCCTGCAAAGACGAACATCATCGCGACGTCGAAGATGGAACCGGACGGAATATAGACACCGGCGATGCAGAGCACGATCACGATCGGCAGCACGATCGCCTTGGGGACCCGAGTGATGTGGCCCCAGACGGTGATGCCGAGCCTGCCGATGACGAGATGAATGCCGTTGGCCAGCAGCATCGCCGCGAAGATCGAGTACACGAGCGCTCCGTGCTGCTCCATCATGAACGGCCCCGGCACCACGCCGTGGATCATGAAGGCGCCGATCAGAAGCGCCGCGGCGACATTGCCCGGGATGCCGAGAGCGATGGTCGGAATGAGATTGGCACCGACGACGGCACTGTTGGCCGCCTCGCATCCGGCGATGCCATCGAGGTGGCCAGTGCCGAACTTCTCCGGCGTCCGCGACGCGCGCTTTGCTGCTCCATAGCCGAGGAAGGCGGCGAGCGTGACGCCGAGCCCTGGCAGCATGCCGATACCAGTGCCGATGAGCGCCGAGCGGATCAGCGTGCGCCAACTCGACCAGAACTCGCGGGCGGTCAGTCGATTGTCCTCGGCGAAGGTGGCCGATCGGGTGGCGCCCACCGCTGCGCTGGTGCCAGCACTTCTCTGGCCGCTCGCGTCGAAAATCTGCAAGAGAACCGAGGAAAGCGCCAGCACGCCGATCGCCAGTGCATTGAGCGATATGCCGTCGAACAGCTCCGCATTGCCGAACGTCATGCGTGGCGTTGAATCGACAGGGTCGAGACCCCAGGTCGACAGGAACACACCGAACGCAGCGGCGATGACACCTTTCAACAGAGATTGCGAAGCAAGCGCGGCGATCAGCGTGAACGAGAAGATCACGATCGTCGTGAACTCCGGCGGGCCGAACTTCAGCGCGATGCTCGCGAAGGGTGCAGCGAGCAGGATCAGCATGATGTCGGAGAACGTATCGCCAAATACCGACGAGTAGAGCGCCATCTTCATGGCCTTCACCGGCTTGCCCTGCTGGGTCAGCGGGTAACCGTCGCGCGCCGTGGCCGCGGCTTCCGGCGTTCCAGGCGCATTGAGCAGGATGGCCGGCACGGCGCCGCCCGACGTGCCGCCCTTGTTGATGCCGACGAGAAAGGCGATGGCGGCCAGCGGCGACATGTAGAAGGTGATCGGCACGAGGATCGCGATCGCAGTGACGCTACCTAGCCCCGGCAGCACGCCGAAGATGATGCCGGTGGTGACGCCGAGCGCGATGAACAGCAGGTTATGCAGGGTAAGTGCATCGCCAAACCCGGCAATGAGGTTCTGCAGCATGACACCTCGCTCTCTGGCGCGCAAAATTCCAGCTAGGGCATCGCCACGCCGAAAAGGTGCCACGCCGCAAGGTTCAATGCGAACGGCACGCCAAGCGCCGTGATCGCCAGCGTCCAGACGTTGCGCTGCCCCATCAGCAGCGTGGCGGCAACCAAGAGAACCCCGCCGGCGACAACGAAGCTCACGTGCACCATAAGCAAGATCGCGACGATCGCCGCCACGATCCACATAGCCAGTTCGATCGTCTCAGTCCTGCCGAAACCTCGCGTCTCGCCGCCGAACTCCTCGTGCGGCTGCTCGCTCGCGGGCTCCGCGCTGAGCACCTGCCCGGCCGCCAGTAAGACCGCCAGCGCCAGTACGACACCGGCCGCCAGCGACGGCATCATCGCCGGCGACATGGTCGTCTCGCTCTGGGCGGGCGAGGTCTGCGTCGGTATCAGCCAGAGCAGCGACCATGCCGCCGCGAGAGCGAGCACCGACCCGGCGCCGATGTCGGACCGCTTCATGAGGTGCTCCCGCGCTCCATGCCGCCTGCGCGGCGGCCCGACCTCAATTGGCGGCCGCAACGACCTTCTTCAACCCGGCTACAGTGTCGGCGACCACCTTGCGCATCTCGCTGGTGCCGACGAACTGCTTCGGGAACTTCAGGTTGTCGAGCACCTTCGTCACGCCAGGATCATCCATCGCCTTCTTCACCGCCGCCTCGAGCTTTGCCACGATGTCGTCCGGCGTCGACTTCGGCACTGCGACCACGGCGCCACCCGGCATCGAGATGCCATAGAGTTCTTGCACGGACGGCACGTCGGGCGACGCGGCGAGCCGGTGCGACAGCATCGAGGCGAGCACGATCATCTTGTCGCCGTACTTCTGGTGGACGCCGCCGGACCATGCGAAGTCGATCTTGCCGCCGAGCAGGAAGGGCACCATCTCGCCACCGCCGCGTGTCGGGATCGCGGTCCACTTCACGCCTTCCTGCTTGGCGATGTAGTTGATGAATGCCCGCGACATGCCGCTCTGGTCGGCGGCATTCAGACCGGGATGCGTCTTCGAGTATGCGATCAGGTCCTTCAGCGTCTTGTACGGCTTGCCGGGCAGCGCCACGAAGGCCATCTGGTACTCGGTCACGTTGGCGACATACTTGAAGCTGTCGGTCGTGTACTTGATCTGCTTGTTGACCATCGGATCGTAGGTCAGCGACGAGATCGTCGTGAACATGATGGTGTAGCCGTCGCCAGGTGCCTGTGCGACGTGGGTCGCTCCGACAGCGCCGCCGCCGCCCGGCTTGGTCTGTACGACGACCGTTCCGCCGAGCGCCGCTCCCATCGCCTGCGCCAGCAGCCGCGCCATCGTCTCCGTACTGCCGCCGGCCTGATAGGGTACGATCATCGTGATCGGTTTGGACGGATAGCCCGCCGCGACGGCACCGGGCCCGGACAGCGCGACGGCCGAGGTAGCCATCGCGAGCGAAGCGAGAGTGATGCGGCAGGACCTCCAGTACGTCATGGCTCTACTCCAATATGGGATTGCGACCAGGGACGGTATCCGCTTTCCAAAACTATGTAGTTTTTATAGCCTCGTCCAGCTGCAATCCGCACGTTGGTGCCGGCTGGTGATGGGAGGTGACGGTGAAGCAACTGAAGACGCGTGGCCCCGTGCGACGGGAACTTGTCGGCGACAACGGTCCTTCGGTGCGTCCAGGTCATGATCCGGCGATCGTCGGGCGTGCCACGCTCAGCCCGACGACGGCGGTCGAGGCGCGAAGCTTCCAGACGTTCCGCATCGCCTACACGGTCGGCAAGCTCGGGATCGACGACACAGGCGCCATCCGCATCGCGTTCCGCTTCATCTCCGATGCCGGCAAGCCGCAGATCCACGATCCGGCCGCCGCAAACTACGTGACAGCCTCGAGCAGCGGCGAAGGCCGTCTCGTCCTGTCGACCGGGGCGCACGGTCAGCGTCCGTGGAACCAGACCATCACGATCGCGCAGAGCGGCGGCTATCTGAAGGAAGGTGATGTCATCACTGTCGTGCTCGGCGACACCCGACACGGTTCGCCCGGCATGCTGATGCAGACCTTCCACGAGGAAGGCTACGAGTTCCGCGTCTCCGCAGACGTGCAGGCGACGGGCAACTTCGTGCCACTGCCCGAGCAGCTCTGGGTGCCGATCGTCGCAGGTCCGGCACACACCTGGAAAGCGGTCTTGCCGACGCTCAGGCGTCCTGGGCAGCCGTTCCACCTGGGTCTCAAGGCAGAAGACGTGTGGGGCAACCCCACGTCTCAGGCGCGCGGTCGCCTGAGGCTCGAGCCTTCGACGCCGGTTGCCGGACTGCCTCGCGAACTCGATTACGCGCCCGAGGATCGCGCCCTCACGATTGAGGGGCTCACAGTCGCCGAGCCCGGCCTACTGCGCATCCGCGTGCTCCGCGACGGCGTCGAAGTGGCCGAAGCCGGTCCGCTGCTCGTGCGGGATGCGCCCGTCGTCGGCTTCTGGGGCGACCTCCACGGGCAGACGGGGGAGACGGTCGGCATCAACAGCATCGAGAGCTATTTCGATTTCGCGCGCAACAAGTCGTTCCTCGACGTATCGAGCCACCAGGGCAACGACTTCCAGATCAACCGCGCCTTCTGGGCCCATCTGAACGCGCTCACCGCCGTGGTCGACGAGCCGGGCCGCTTCGTCGTCTTTCCGGGCTACGAATGGTCGGGCAACACCGCGATCGGCGGCGACCACAATGTCTTCTTCCGCCACGAGGGGCGCCAGATCCATCGCTGCTCGCACGCGCTGCTCGAGGATATCTGTGATGCGGACACCGACGCGCACACCTTGACCGACCTCTACGCGAAACTTGCCGAAGAGGATTGCGTGCTCTACGCCCACGTCGGTGGTCGCTACGCCAACATCCATTTCGATCACGATGCCCGCCTCGAAACCGCCGTTGAGATGCACTCGGCGTGGGGCTCCTTCGAATGGATTCTCACCGACGGCTTTCCCCTGCGCCGCCGCGTCGGCGTCGTCTGCAACAGCGACGGCCACAAGGGCCGCCCCGGCGCCAGCTATCCGGGCTCGTCGACCTTCGGTGCCTACGGCGGCCTGACGTGCTTCCTGACCGACCGGCTGGATCGCGATGCGATCTTCGAGGCGATGCGCCGGCGTCACCATTACGGCACCACGGGCTGTCGGATGCACATCGACGTGACGGCAAATCTGCCAGCTGGCGGCACGCTCTACGAACGGAACCCTCTGGTCGTTGCCGATTGCCCGGAGCATCGGGTCGATCGGGTGATGATGGGCGACATCGCTCGCGTGGCATCGGACCATGTCGATGTCGACGTGCGCGTCATCGCGCATGCCGGCATCGAGCGGATCGAATTGCGCGCCGGAAGCCGCGTGCTCGAGACCATCCGTCCCTATGGCACCGGCGACCTGGGCAACCGTGTTCGGGTGGTGTGGAGCGGCGCAGAGTATCGGGGACGCGGTCGCAACACGGCCTGGCGCGGCCGTGCACAGTTCCATGACACGGCGATCGATCGTTTCGAGACGATCAATCGTTGGAACCCTGAGCGCCTGTTCGAGCAGCGCGGCTCCGATACTGTCGTGTTCGACACGGTGACGACGGGCAATTTCATGGGCTTCGACGCGTGGCTGAGACCCGGCACGAGCGGCTCTCTGGCTCTCGCCACCAGTCTCGGCAATCTCGATGTTTCACTCGCTGAGCTCGCACTCGGCGATGTCACGCTGGAGGCCGGCGGGCTCGCCCGCCGGTTGCGCGTATCCCGACTGCCCGAATCCCGCCTCGACAGAGAACTCACCTTCCGGCGGCGCGTCGACGTCGCAGAGACGGGAGACACGCCGATCTGGATCTGCGTCACGACGGAAGACGGTTACCAAGCCTGGTCGAGCCCGATCTACACCTTCCGCGACTAACTCAGAGATAAAAATCCGCCGCCGAGAACTGCGCGACAAGCGCATTTTCGACGCGGATGGTGTCGGCGGGTGTGGCGGTGACGGAGATCAGCACGTCGGCGCCGTCCTGCGTGATGGTGAGCTGACCGAAATTGTCGAGGCCGCTGATCGCCGTCAGGTTGATGCGGTCGCTGCCGTCCTCGAAGTCGGTGATGGAGTCGGTGCCGAAGCCGTTCGCGAAGTAGAAGTAGTCGCCGCCCGACCCGCCGGTGATGGTGTCGTTACCCGACCCGCCGAACAGGAGGTCGCTCGCCGCGCCGCCGACGATGATGTCGTTGCCGGCCCGGCCGTCGAGCGTGACGCGCGTCGTCATCGCCGCGCCGTCGAGCGTGTCGCCGCCGACGTTGCCGTAGAGCGCCTCCATGCCCGATGTGGCGCCGAGCGCCACGCTCGCCCCGGCCGCGCCCTCGGCGACGCCGTAGTCGTGCCCCGCGCCGCCGATCAGCGTGTCGCCGCCGGTGAAGTAGAGCACGTCGTTGCCGTCGCCGCCGTCGAGCGTGTCGGCGTCGGCGCCGCCGAACAGGATGTCGTTGCCCGTGCCGCCGGTGATGTCGTCCGCGCCGGCGCCGCCGAACACCGCGAGGCGGCCGTCGAGGTTGGCCGCCGTCGTCGCCGAGGCGTCGATGACGTCGGCGCCGCCGGCACCGTAGACGACCTCGACACCGGCGAGGATCGTGACGGAGACGCCTAAATTGCCGGGATCGACAGCGCTCGCGATGTCGGTGCCGCCGCCGCCGGTCAGCTGGTCGCCGGCGCCGTCGAAGTAGAGGACATCGTTGGCCGCGCCGCCGATCAGCGTGTCGGCACCGCCACGGCCGTCGAGCAGCACGGCCGTCGTCGAAGCCGAAGCGTCGAGCGTGTCGTTGCCAGAGGCGCCGAGCACGGTCTCGACGCCGTGGCCGGAGCCGAGCACCAGCGTCACGCCGGAGCCGGCCGCGTCGTCGGCGATAGCGTTGTCGTTGCCGGCGCCGCCAAGCAGAATGTCGCCGGAGTTGAAGTATAGATTGTCGTTGCCGTTGCCGCCGTCGAGCGTGTCGACGTCGCTGTCGATCCCGCCGAAGATGATGTCGCCGCCGATGCCGCCGGTGAGGCTGTCGGCGCCGCCGCGACCGTAGAGCGTCACGGCGCCGGTCATCGACGACGCATCGAAGGTATCGGCGGCGCCGCCACCGATCACCGTCTCGATGCTCATCACCTGCGTGAAGCTCATCGTCACGCCGGCTGTGCCGGACACGGCGGCGTAGTCGTTGCCGCTGCCGCCGGAGATCACGTCGGCAGCGTCGAACAGCAGTGCATCGTCGCCGTCGCCGCCGGTCAGCGTGTCGGCGCCGCCGCGCCCGTCCAGCACGTCGTTGCCGCCCATGCCGGAGAGCGTGTCATCGCCGAGGCCGCCGATGAACGTGTTGGCAAGGCCGTCGCCTGTCAGCGTGTCGTCCCCCGAGCCGCCATAGACGTTCTCGATGTTACGAATGGTATCATTTTCGTCACCTGAGACGGTGACCGTCGCATTCGTTGCGCCGTTGAGCGTGACGCTGATCGCGCCTGTGAAGCCGATGTAGTCTGCGGCATCGCGCGCTCCAGGTCCGCCATCGATCACGTCCGCGCCCGGCCCACCGGCGATCCGGTCGTTGCCGTCACCACCGTTGAGCGTATCGTCGCCGGTATCGCCGACAATGAGATCGTCGCCGTCACCGCCATCGAGCGTATCGCCGTCATCGCTGCCGAAGATGGTATCGGCAGCGGAGGTACCGGTAATGTTGCGTGCATCGTTGAGGAACGGATCGTTGCCGTAGAGGTAGAAGTTAGCCGCGTTGAGCGCGGAGACGACCGTGCCGCTGGTGCGATCACCCGTCACGCCGTCGAGTACGATCTCCTGCACTTCGCCATTCCACATCGCGCGAAGCACGACATTGCCGGTGGGCGCGTTGCCGTCGATGGCCAGCACGTAGTCGCGCACAGCTTCGAAGCTGGCCGGGCCGAGGAAGCTGCCGTGCGCGAAGCCGAACAGGTCGAGGACGTCCTCGTTGGCATCGAAGTCCGTGATGATGTCACGCTGTGGCCCGGCTTCGTCGAACAAGGTAGCGTAGAAGTAGTCGGTGCCGGCGCCGCCCGTCATCGTGTCGTCGCCGAAGCCGCCCCACAGCTCGTCATTGCCCGCGCCGCCGTCGAGCACGTCATCGCCGCCAAGGCCGAACATGCGGTCGTTGCCGCTGTCGCCTGACATGATGTCAACAGTAGAGACACCGCGCATGATGTCGTCGACGCCTGCATAGCCGACCTGGGTCAGCGTGTAGGTTAAGCTGTCCCACGAAGCCGAGAAGACCTGGCTCGAATCCTGGGCGTTCGTTCCGTAGATCGCCTGGATCGCGGCGATGTCGAGCGACCCGAGACTGGTCGGAGTGCCTGCCGGACCGACGGTGTAGCTCATCACCGTATTGTCGGTGTTGTCGAGGAGCGGATCGAGCACATCATGAAAGGTGCCGGTCGCGCCCGTCCATGTCTCGAACGGGTGTTTGAGGCCGAGTGCGTGACCGATTTCGTGCAGCAGCAGGTACCTCGCGGCGTCCGAGGTGAAATCAGGATCGACGTGCGCACTCCCGTCGAATCCGGGGTCGTCGAGTTCGACGAAATTCGCCTGATTGATGAATACGTCACCCGAGGCCTCGACAATGCCATCACCGGTGTCGGAGAAGAATACCGCCTCGCTCGGAAAGTTCGTGTACGTTAAACCGTTCCAATCCCCGAACGGAAACTCGGCCTTTCCACCAAAACCGGCGCCCGGACCGGTGAAATCGTAAAGCGCGAAATTGATCTGTCCCAGGCCTGGTGGCACCTCGAGCACGACGAGGCCGGAAGCGTCGGCCCAGTCCTGCAGTGCGGCTCGCGCTGCGGTCTGCTGGGCAATGGTGAAGGGCTGGAACGACGCGTAGTCGATGTCAGATACGCCCTGATGTCCCGGCGGCGCGCTCGTCAGAAACGAGAATGTCACGAATACCGGCGTCGCCGACCGCTCGATACCAGACCAGTATGAGCCGGACAGAAGGCCATCGAAATCGGCCATGCCACCACTCCGAGTGAAATGAATGAAATGCACGCAGCATTTGTTTAAACCTCGACATGTTTCCTGTCGACACCGACGTCTTCGCATCGTTATCGACGGGTATGCCGTCCGCCAACCCACCGATCGTCAATGGCCAAGCGGCACCCGCGGCGATGCTCATGCGCGGCGGCCGACGGGTCTCATCCCGCGGCCAGATGATTATCCCACCGCCAGGCCGTCGACTGATGACGCTGCGCTTCACCCATACCGAGAATGTCGCCCTCCCCTGTGGTCAGGACGAACGCATCGGCCGCGCGGCCGCCGGCAGCCGCGACACCGGAAACGTCTCGCACTCGACGCGTCGCCCGCACCCGGCCGGTTGCCACTTCGAGGATCAGCGCCACGCCGCCCTTCGACGATGTCACGCATGCGCTCCGGCCGTCGCGAGACACGGCGACGGAGCTGACGTAGCCGACGAGCCCGGCATTCAGCGTATCCGGGAGTGCGATCGTCTCGAGGCGCCCCTGACGGCGATGGCGGAACAGCATCGGCATCGCACGACCGCCACCGCCTTGAGCCTGGGCGCCGAGCACGATCGTATCGCCGGCCCCGACGTCCAGGTGACGCAGGGAAAGCTGAGACGTTCCCGGCAGGTCGTGCCGCTCGACGAGATCGCCGGAGCGCGGATCGATGTAGACGAGTGACGTTTCGACCGCGTCCGGGTTGAGAACGCGGCGCCCGCCGCCGATGTCGGGGTGCTCCCTGAGGCCGCCATTGGCGACCACGAGCACGGCGCCACCTTGCATCAGCGCCATGTCGTGCGGGCCGATTCCGTACGAGGGGAACTCGCCCAGGCGTCGGAACGCAGCCGTCGCGTCATAGACGCCGATCACGCCGCGCGCCGCATCGAAGTCGTTCTCGGTCGCATAGAGCAGCCGGCCGTCGCCGGAGAATACACCGTGGCCGTAGAAATGGCGGTCTGTCGGCGTCGTGAAGGCGATCGGCGCCTCGTTGCGGTCGACCGAGAACGCGACGGCAAAATTGCCGGGCCTGCGCGCGAATACCACGCAGCGGCGCGTCCTCGGACAGAATGTGGCATCGTGACCGCGACCGGGTAACACGACACTGTTGATGCCGCGCCCCGCAGAATCGAGGATTGCCGCACTGTATCGACCGTCGCGCCCGCTCCGGGCCGCCGCATATCGGGGGGCCTCGCGCGGCCCTGCCACCGCTGCCGCGCGCGTCGCCGACGTGGCGACGAGCCCTGCCAGGCCAGTGAGCCATGAGCGCCGGTCAATCACCATCGGAGGAATTGAACCCGAGTGTCAGGCCTGCGGTCAACGTCAGCAGGGCAGCCGCCTGCACACGTGCGTTCTTCAGCGGGAAGCCCATGGCCAGCATCTGCTGGCGCGCGTCGGGGCGCGCGAAAGGCTGGCGGTGGTGGAGCAGGCGCCTCGCCTCGTCCAGCGCCGTTCTCAGCTCTCCGGCAATCAGGCGAGCATTGGCCGAAACACTCACGTCCGCATCCTCGACGTTTGCAGCGATGATCGCCTGCTGGATGCCGCCGCTCGTGTAGAGTTCGCGAAGCCCCTCGATATTGGCTGTGACGAGCGTCATCGCGCGATCGCTCGCCGCCAGGATGACGGGCAGCGTGCGGCGCTCAGCGTTGAGCGCGAGTGGCCCTGCGAGCCGGAGGTCGCGAACGCGTTCGAGCCCCTGGTCATAAGCCTTGGCGAGCGCGAGCGTCGTCTCGGACGGCTTCAGAAATTCGGGGTTGTGCTGGCCGGGATTCAGCCAGCGAGCCGCGAAGGCGCCGTCGGCGCCCCATGCGGCAACCAGTTCACGCGCGATCCTGTCGAGATTACTCGCAATGGACTTCGCATAGCCGCAGCGATGCGCTGCTTCCAACGGCCGCGCAAAAGCGGTCGGGTCACCATAGAGTACGGCCTCCAGCGCACCGATGCCCTGCAGCGCGATGCTCCGCCCGGCAAGCACGGCTGGATCGAGCACGCGCGGGTCCCGATCGGCCAGCACCTTGGCGATCTGACGCGCGCCGAGCCCTCGACGGTCCGGCCAGAACAGGATGCGTTCGAGCCGGTTATCCCGCACGACCGGTCCGAACTGGATGTGTTCGATGCGGCCCCACGCATGGACGAGGTTGCCGAACGCCGCATCGAGCGTCTTGCGATGACCAGCGACGCGCGGCGGGCAAGCCTTCCCGATCGCGGCCCGCATGGTGGACGCCGCTCGCTCGAACCGCTGGTAGCCAGGGCGAATGTGGCGCTCGAGAGCAGTACGCGCGAGGCCAGTGTGGTCGAATGGCTCGCGCGCCGACACCGATCGCCCCGTCCCGAACGTGATGCTTGCGACGAGTAGAGCGAGACAGGCGTTCGGGCGGGTCACGAGCATGATGCTCCTCAGAGCGAGTTGACGAAGGCCAGGAGCCGCTGGCGGTCCTCGGGCGCAAGAGTCGCGAAGGCGTCGCGTGCGCGTTGCGCCTCGCCGCCATGCCACAGGATCGCCTCGGTGACAGAGCGCGCGCGGCCATCGTGGAGGAAGAAGGTGTGTCCGTTCACGACGTGGGTCAACCCGATCCCCCAGAGAGGCGCGGTCCGCCACTCGCGTCCGTCGGCGCGGCCCTCGGGGCGGTGGTCGGCGAGCCCCTCCCCCATGTCGTGCAACAGAAGGTCGGTGTAGGGCCAGATCCGCTGACCGTGCAAATGGACGTCCGGCGAGGACGTTCCGGTAACGTAGCTCGGCACGTGGCAGGCAGCGCAACCGATGCCATGGAACATCGCGCGGCCGGCGAGCACGTCGGGCGACGTCGGGTCGCGCCGCGCAGGCACGGCGAGGTTGCGCGCGTAGAAGCCGACGAGGTCGAGCATCTTCGCAGGGATCTCCTCATTGGGCTTGGCGCTGGTGTCGCCGTGTACCGCCTCCCTACAGGTCTGCTGGCGCACTGTGCAGTCGCCGTAGGCCCGCGGCACCATCCAGGAACCGATGCCGATATCCCCTGCGAAAGCCTCCGCCGACTGCTGCAGCACGGTCGGTTGACCGGCCTTCCAGCCGAAGCGCCCGAGCATTGTGCGATTGTGTTCGACCGACCAGACACGGTTTGCACGCCCCGAGATGCCGTCGCCGTCACGGTCGTCGGGATCTTCCCGCGCCAGTATTTCGGCCTCCGGTACCGCCTCCAGGAGCCCGAGCCCGATCATCTGCGGCGTCATGCGCGGAGAGACCATAGCGGCCGGGGCGAGCGGTCCATAGCCGAGGTCGACGATGCTGTACGTCGGCCGGCGCAGCGTGACGATCTCGCCGCCCGCGAGCGTCTCGCGCTCCTCGGTGTAGGTGATCACCATGCGGCCCTCGCCGGCATGGTTGGCAACGCCCAGTTCCTGCAACTGTCCGCCGTAGGTCGGCTCCGGCACCACGGAAATGCGCCCCTCGGTCAACGCCTTCCGCTCGGCCTCTGTCGATGGTGGCACCGACAGCCGCAGGAACATCGACACCGACCGGTCCTCGAGCCCAGGCCCGGAAGGCGGATGCCCACGTCCATCCTTTAGGTGACATGCCTGGCAGGCGCGGGCGTTGTAGAGTGGCCCGAGTCCGTCTGACGACTTCGTGGACGACGGCGCCTGCACCCACAGCTTGCGGAACAACGCGTTGCCGATCTTGAAATCAAGCTCGCGCGAGAAGCCCATGTTGGGCGAAAAGTGCGAAAACGCATCGGCGCTGGCGGCGGTGTGCCGCGATGTCGCGGCGCCGCCGGGCTGGTCCTCTCCCGGAGCGAGGCCCGCCGAAGCTGCCGGCCATTCGCGGTCACTGGCTTCGGGACGGGCGAGGCTCGTCGCGAGCCCCGCCATGAGCACCAGGGCACCCGCGACAAGACCCGCTGCCACCGACCCGAAGCGGCCGACCTTCACCGTCGCGTGCATGGCCCACTACTTCTTCTTCGCCAGTGCCTTCGCCGGATTGTCGAGGCTGTCTGAGCCTTCGATCTTGACCGCCTTGAGTTCGAGAGCCGCGATGGCGCGCTCGAACTCCTTGGTCTGCGCAACGAGCGCGGCGATGGCAGCGTCGATGATTCCATTGCCCTCACGATTGCCCTCGCCGATCATCTGATCGTAGGCCTCTTTCGTTTCGGCCCGCATCTTTATTGCCGTCATGCGCGCCATGGTCTCGTCGAGCGCCTTCCGGACACGCGCATCGATCGCGGCATCCTTCGCCTTCACGAGATCGGACACGCTCGGCCCCTTCACCTCGCTACCGTCGATGCGCGTGTAGCGCCCGAGGTAGACGTTCACGATGCCGACCACGTCATAGTAGTGCGAGTTGTGGGTGTTGTCCGAGAAGCAGTCGTGCTCCTCCTCGGGGTCGTTGAGCAGCAGCCCGAGCTTCATGCGCTCGCCGGCCATCTCGCCATAGGAGAGCGAACCGAGGCCAGTGAAGATCGCCGTCAGCGCTGTCGCGTCATCACCGGCGAGCGCCTTGCGCGCCTCGCCACCCGCCTTCCACTGCTCGACCATCCAGGTAAGATCTTCGACCAGGAGGTCGGTCACCACCTGCAGGTATCTCGCGCGCCGATCGCAATTACCTCCCGTGCAGTCGGCCTTGGAGAAGTCGGTCGCCGGACGCTTACCGGCACCCGGTCCGGTGCCATTGAGATCCTGTCCCCAGAGCAGGAACTCGATCGCGTGATAGCCGGTCGAGACGTTGGCCTCTATCTTTTCGGCCTCGTGCAGCGATTGGATGAGCTCGCGCGTGATCGAACTGGCGTCGACGGGCTGCCCGGCGATGGTGAGCTTCCTGTTGGCAATGACGTTCGCCGTATAAAGCTTGTTGCTGTCGGACGCCGTGCCGTAGCTCTTGTCAACGTAGTCGATGAGGCCCTCGTCGAGCGGCCAGGAATTCACCTTGCCTTCCCACTCATCCACGATCTTGTTGCCGAAGCGGAAGGCCTCGGTCTGCATGTAAGGCACGCGCGCGGCTTTCCAGGCCTCGCGCGCCGCCTTCAACGTTTCCTCGGAGGGCTTGGCCACGAGCGTGTCGACTGCCGACTTCAACTGGCGGGCACGGGTCAGACTGTCCTCGTAGCCAGCAAGTGCGATATTCGCGTAGGTGTCGACCACGGCACGAACGGCAGGCGCGGCCACAGCTGTCGTACCCGCGGCCATTGCCCAACCCACGACGACCGTGGTCATCGCCACCAGTTTGCCTGCCCACCTGCGCATCGCTGCCTCCCTTTCGCAGAGTTCAATGCCCCTCTGCCTCGTCGGCCGAGCCCGAATTGAGCTGGCCGTAGTTCTGCACGCCGATGTTCTTGAGAAGTTCGAGCTGGGTTTCGAGGAAGTCGATGTGGCCTTCCTCGTCCTCGAGCAGGTCCTCGAACAGCTCCATCGACACGTAGTCACGCTTGTCGCGGCAGAGTTCGCGGCCCTTCATGTAGAGATCGCGCGCGGTGTACTCGCCCTTCAGGTCGCACTCGAGCACTTCCTTGATGTTCTGGCCGATGAACAGCGGCGCGATGTGCTGGAGGTTGGGATGGCCCTCGAGGAAGATGATGCGAGCGACAAGCTTGTCAGCATGCTGCATCTCCTCGATGGACTCCGCCCGCTCCTTCTTGGCGAGCTTGGTGAAGCCCCAGTCGTCGAGCAGCCGGTAGTGCACCCAGTACTGATTGACAGCACCGAGCTCGAGCTTCAGCGCCTCGTTCAGGATGTCGATGACGTCCTTGTCGCCTTTCATGCCTCGTCGTCCTTCTTCGATGGATTGCGATAAGCTGAGTTACGCATCCATCTTTACAATGTCGAGCCCCGACATGGCACGCGCGAATGTCGACGCGCCAGCCGACCTCAGAGGCACGAAGTGTCGCTGGCGCTTCTGGCAGGCCTGCTTGGCCCGGAGGGACGCTTCGTGACTGACGCAATCGACGGGGCAGAATACGACGTGGCAGCGCTGCACCAGTTCCTCGACACGAGCCGGTGCGTGCTCGATCCCGCCGTCATGGTGCAGAAGTTCGGCGCCCGCCTGCTCCGCGACCGCGCGCAGTTGCTCGACCGAGCCGTTGCGTCCGCCGAGGTAGAGCACACGCAGCCGATCGCCGCGCGGCAACGCGAGACGGCAGGCAACCGCGCCGGGGCACTCGCCCGCTGGTGCAGGCGCCGTCGCAAGCCGCCGCCGCGCACGCGCGAGGTCCTGCCGGAGGCGTGTCACGTCGGCCTCGGCCAGGCGAGCCCGCGCGCGTGCGATCGCGAGAGCCCGCTCGCGCTGGTCGGTGCGCTGCGGACTACGTGAGGATAACGGGGCGGTTCTGCCCTGGTGACCGATCGGACAGACCGCCCGCTCCGTCAGCTGGCGCTCCAGTTCGGCAATGCGCGCGTCGCGACGGGCGAGCGCGGCAGCATGGTGGTCGGCGGTGCGCGCGAGCCGTGCCTCGAGGTCGGCGACACGGGAGTCGAGTTCTGAGGCCCTGGCGGCGCCTGCATGCGCCGTGCGGCCGAGGACATGGCTCAGCATGTGCACCTCGCCGAACGCGCGAGTGTGCAGCTCTTGCGGAACGTGGTCGCACGTGACGAGCGCCCAGTAGGCGCCAGAGATGCGGCCGGCACCGAATTCCTCCGCCCACAGCGCCGTTAGGTCCTGGGCGGTCGCGGCGCGCGAGAAGCGACGGATGATCCCCTCGTGCCGGCGGTCGAGCCGCTTCTGGACGGCGCGCGACACCGAATTGTCGGTCGCGATCGATCCCGAGAAATAACCATGCAGCGAATAGTCGGTGATGTCCGGATCGAGGGTCAGGCCGCACTTGCGTGATATCTCGACGAGGTCCCCGTGCGACAAGCACGTGCCGACGATCGAGCACTGGATGTTGCCCCGCACCTCCCAGATCCTGAGACGGCGCCCCTTCGCGGCAGTCGACGGGCTCGAGGGCCTTGCGGCGGGCTTGCCGCGCGTGGCCAGATGGCTGGCGAGCCCTTCAGCGAGCGAAATGCGCGGCCGTGGCATGGTCGGTCTCCACACGCGTCTCGTCGGCTGCGTGAATGACGTCAGGCGTCGGGTCGACGTACTCGGTCGCGTCGCCGCGCAGATAGTCGACGCGTGCTTGCACGATCTCGTTTGTGTTGGGCATGCAGCCACCGCAGCGCGGCCGCTTGCCGAGCGCCTTGTAGACGACCGCAGGCGTGATGAGCCTCAGCGGCTCTTCGAGCATAAGCCGGTCGACCGTCTCGAGAATGTCGCGGTCGGTAATGCAATTGCAGGAACAGACGATCATGCTTCGATGTCTCAGTGGTGCGCCGTCGATGGCGCGGAAAGCGACAGCGCGGCGGCGTTGGCGATGGAGGCCGTCGAGAGGACTTGGCCCAGTCGCTTGAGTCGCTCGGCGAGAACCGCGCTCTCCGCGACCACCTCCTCAACGTCGGAGTGCTCGATCAGTGCGAAGGCGCAGGCCCTCATGGCCGGACAAACCTCGTGTTGGCTCGCCGCCACCATCGAGACGGCCATACACTCGTCTCGACAGAACCGCCGACAACCGTCGGGGTAGACCTTGATCGGACGGCGTGCCAGTCGGGCGATTGTCCTCACCCAGCAGGAGAGATCGCCGACTGCAGCACGCGCGGGGGCCGGACCGAGCACGCCCGAGAATTCGCGCCATGCGGCCTCCCAGCAGGCAATCTCGCCCGTCTGATAGCCGAGCATCCAGTGACGGAAGCCTAGCGCGACCAGCCGGTCCGCTCCGGCGAAGCAGAACGAAGGATCCGGCGCGGCGCGGCCGGTGCGCGTAGCTTCGCGCGCAGGTGATTTGCGCAACATGTCGATCTCTCGCTGAACGGGCGGCACGGGAGGTGCCGGCCGCCGCAGATCGTCGGCCGGTCGCTCGCTCCGGCGGTTCAGGCGCCGGGGCCTGCGTCGAAGCCCACCTTGTCCATGATGTCGGCGGCCTTCTTGCGCAGCTTCGAGATCTTGTCGAAAGCGAGCGTATCGGCCTTGAGCGTGCCCCAGCTCTTGACGCGCTCAGAGATCGGCACGCCAGCCTTGAGCGGGTACTCGTTGACGATCTCGGCGTAGATCTTCTGTCCCTCCTCGGACGCGAGGAACTCGATCAATTTGACCCCGTTCTCCCTGTGCGGAGCATGCTTGGCGAGCACCGCGCCGGAAATGTTGACATGGGTGCCGCGACCGGCGGCATCCGGGAACAGCAGTTTGATCGCCGCCGCCCACTTCTGCTGCTCCGGCGACTTCTTGTTCGTCTGCATCGCGGCCATGTAGTAGGTGTTGCCGATGCCGATGTCGCACTCGCCGGCGTAGATCGCCTTGGCCTGATCGCGGTCACCACCCGCCGGCTTTCTGGCGAGATTGTTCTTCACCCCGCGCGCCCAGGCCTCCGCCTTCGCCTCGCCTTCGTGGGCGATGATCGAGGCGAGCAGACCGATGTTGTAGGTGTGCCGCCCCGAGCGCGAGCAGATCTTGCCTTTCCACTTGGGGTCGGCCAGCTCCGCATAGGTGATGGTGTCCTGCTTCACACGCTCTTTCGAGGCGTAGATGACTCGGGCGCGCTGCGAGACGCCGATCCAGTGGCCCTCGGGATCTCGATAGTGCGCCGGGATGTGGGCCTTGATCGCAGCCGTGTCTACCGGCTGCGAAACGCCCTTGGCTTTCGCATCGGAAAGGCGGCCGATATCGACTGTCAGCAGCACGTCGGCGGGGCTGTTGGCGCCTTCGGCCTTCATGCGGTCATCCAGGCCAGCCTGCGCGAAGACAACGTTGGTCTTGATGCCGGTCTTCTTGGTGAAGGCATCGAGCAGCGGCTTGATGAGGCCGGGCTCGCGGTACGAATAGATATTCACCTCGCCTGCTGCGAGGGCGGGAGACACAAGTGCGAGAGCGGAAAGAGTTGCGACGGCCGCGCGTGCGCGCGCCAAGCGGCTGATAGCCATGATTTCCTCCAACAGGCGGGGGTCAAGGCCCCGTTGTCACGAGCGCGTGCTATTGTTGAGCAGCGCGCTCAACAAGACACCTCGGATCGCCGCTGTCAAGGCTCGAGCGGGCCTTGCGCGACAACATAACTCTCAGTGGAAATGGAATAATTCCAAAGTGACCTAGCCAGCATCCGACGCACGCGCCCGGCGCACGGCCGCGGCCACCATCACCGCCGACCGCACGCGCGGAAGCTTTCGCGCCTTGCCTGGGCGCTTCGCCATGCCGCTCCTGCCGGCGGGGCCCGCAGGACGGGAAGCCGCCATGTCGGCCACCGTGTGCTGGTCGAGCACCGCGATGAAGGCTTCCAGCGCGTCGTCGAACACGCCGTTGAGCGAGGGCTGCGCGGTGCCCGCAGACTGTCTGCGACGAGCCGGAGCGACCGCCTCTCCTGCGACGGCGACGACCGTCACCTCCATCGCCCGCACCACATCACCGATGCGGATCTGGTCCGCCGGAAGCGCCAGCATGATGCCGCCGGAGCGCCCTCGCGTCGCAGCGATGAAACCGGCATGCACCATCTGGTTGACGATCTTCAGCGCGTTCTGCTTCGTGATGCCGAGCTCGTCAGCGAAATCGGCGATCTTCACGTTGACGTCGGGCGTGCGCGCCGCAGCCGTCAGAATGCGGATGGCATAGCCCGTTTGCTTGGTCAGACGCATTGTCGCTCCGTCGGTGAATGCTGATCCATCGCAGGGGAAGGCCGACCGATCAAGCCCTCCGCGACGCGGCACCGCACGATTTGAACGCCGACACGCCAGTGTGAACCGGCACTGCTGTCTTTTCTGACCCGCTGCAACCGGATATTCGCTATCCAGGATACGCATCCAGTCGATCGCCCGCCCTTCCCTTTTCGTGAGCCCCTCCATGAGCCGCCTCGTCTTCGTCCTGAACGGTCCCAACCTCAACCTGCTCGGCAAGCGCCAGCCGCACATCTATGGCCACACCACACTCGCGGACGTCGAAGCAGACTGCCGGAAGCTCGGCGCGGAACTCGGACTCGACATCCGCTTCCATCAGTCCAACCGCGAATACGAAATCATCGACTGGGTCCACGAAGCGCGAGAGATCGCGGCTGGTATCGTCATCAATCCCGCCGCTTTCACTCACACCTCCGTCGCCATACTCGACGCGCTCAACACCTTCGAAGGACCGGTGATCGAGGTACACATCTCCAACGTCCACAAGCGCGAGGCATTCCGCCATCATTCGTTCGTTTCGCTGCGCGCCGACGGCGTCATCGCCGGGCTCGGCACGGACGGCTACCAGCTCGGCTTGCGCCGCGTCGCCAACCTTATCGCCGAGCGCAAACCGGACTGAGCGACATGCAGCACGCCTCGGAGGGACCATGCTTCTGATCAGCGGATCCACACGCCTCATTGCCCACATCGGCGTGCCGACCGAGAGCTTCAAGGCACCGCTGATCTACAATCCCTATTTCGCCAAGCATGGCATCGACGCGGCGGTCGTGCCGATGGGGTGCACGGCTGCAGACTACCCGACCTTTCTTCGTCTGCTCGGGCGCCTCACCAACTTCCACGGCGCGCTCGTCACCATGCCGCACAAGGTGACCACCACCACACTCGTCGACGAGTTGTCGGTAACGGCCCGCATCGCAGGAGCCTGCAACGCCGTGCGCCTGCTGCCCGACGGCCGTCTGGCCGGCGACATGTTCGACGGCGACGGGTTCGTGCGCGGCCTGCTCGCCAAGGATTGCCGCGTCGCGGGCCGACGTGCGCTCGTCGTCGGCAGCGGTGGCGTCGGCTCGGCCATCGCCGCCTCTCTCGCCAAGGCCGGTGTCGCTGCCATCGGCCTGTTCGACCTCGATGCTGCCATGTGCGAAAAGCTCGCCGGCCGCCTCCGCGACCACTATTCTGGTGTCGATGTCACGTCCGGCTCCAACGATCCGGCCGGTTTCGACATCGTCGTCAACGCGACGCCGCTCGGCATGCGCGACGGCGATCCGCTGCCGCTCGATACCGCCCGGCTCGCGCCCGGCACGTTCGTCGGCGAGGTGGTCATGCGAACCGAAGTGACTCCCCTTCTCGCCGCAGCCCGCGCGCGCGGCTGTCCGACCCAGATCGGTCTCGACATGCTGTTCGAGATGATACCGGCCTATCTGGAATTCTTCGGGTTCCGCACCACGGATGCCACCGAGCTGCGCCAGGTCGCGCGCATCGCGGGCGATTGACAGAGCGGGCTGGAGCCCGCATATCAGCACCATGATGTTGTCCGCGACCATTGCCCCGATTCGACGCCGACGCGAGCCGCTTCCCGGCGCGCGCTGAAGGACGGCGTTTGCCCGTCGCCTCGAGCCGCGCTCCGGAGCGCGGCTTTTTTCATGTCTCACCACCCTGCAACACCTCGTCACCCGTCGGCGCCGTGGCGCCAGAACCAGAGAGGCCCGCCATGGCCACCCCGAAGCTCCCGACCGTTTTCATCGATGGCGAGGCCGGCACCACCGGGCTAGGCATAGCCGAGCGGCTGAAGGCCGTACCGGGCCTTGCCGTGCGCTCTATTGATCCGGCTCGTCGCAAGGACGCGGATGCCAAGCGGGCATTGATGTCCGAGGTGGACCTCGTCGTGCTCTGCCTGCACGATGACGCTGCGAGGGAAACGGTCGCCATGGCCGATGCGATGCCGGACGGCGGACCGAAGATCGTCGACGCGTCGACGGCGCATCGCGTGGCTCCGGGCTGGGTGTACGGCTTTCCGGAGCTGTCCGTCGAGCAAGTAGCGGCGGTCCGCGGCGCGCGGCGCGTGGCCAACCCGGGCTGCTATCCTTCTGGTGCCATCGCGCTCGTCCGGCCGCTGGTCGATGCGGGCCTGCTGCCGGCCGACTATCCCGTCACCATCAATGCCGTCTCCGGCTACTCCGGCGGAGGCAAGACGATGATCGAGGCCTACGAGGCCGGCACTGCGCCTGCGTTCGAGCTGTACGGCCTCGGACTGGGGCACAAACACGTGCCTGAGATGATGGCCTACGGCGGGCTCACGCGGCGGCCGATCTTCGTCCCCTCGGTCGGCAATTTCCGCCAGGGGATGCTGGTCAGCGTTCCACTGCACCTCGACACCCTGCCCGGCGCGCCGTTGGCGGCGGACCTCGAGGCGGCCCTCTCCGCCCGTTATCAGGGCTCTCAATTGGTCAGTGTCGTGCCGGCGAGCGATTCAAGCGTGACGTCAGGCCGCCTGGGTGCGCTCGACCTCAACGACACCGATCGGCTGGAGCTGCGCGTCTACGCCAGCGACAAGCATCGCCAAGCCGTTCTGGTCGCCCGGCTCGACAATCTCGGCAAGGGCGCCTCCGGCGCAGCGGTGCAGAATATCCGTTTGATGCTCGGGCTCGCATGACAACTCCGGCAATGCTCACGCGCATCAACCGTGCGCGCGGGCGATCCGGTGGAGGTGCAGCACCATCGCCATCACGATCAGCGCGCCACCGAGTTGATGGGCAAGGCCGAGGTGGAGCGGAATGGTGCCCTCGGCAACGAGCAGGATCGCCACGCCGAGGCAGGCCTGCGTGGCGAGCAGTACCACGAGCAGCCAGGCCGAACGTTCGGCGCGCGCGTCATCCGTCACACGTGTCACGGCGACGGCATGCCAGAGGCCGGCGCCCAGGATCAGATAAGCCAGACTGCGGTGGATGAACTGAACCGTCGTTATGTTCTCGACGAAATTCATGTACCACGGGCTCAGCGTCGCCAACCCTTCGGGCACCAGCCGACCGTCCATCAATGGCCACGTATTGTACGTAAGACCTGCCTTGAGGCCGGCCACGAACCCGCCGAACACGACCTGAAGCGCGATCAGCGCCGCAATTGTCCGAGCGGCCCACAGGTGGCCCGCGCCAATCGTCGCCAGATTGATGGCACCGTCGCGCCTGCCGAGGGCGAGCCAAAGCCGGGTCAGCGCGGCGAGGATCAGCAGGGCCGTCGAGAGATGCAATGCCAGCCTGTAATGGCTGACGTCCACCCTGTCTACAAGGCCGGACATCACCATGTACCAGCCGATCGCCCCTTGTAGTCCGCCGAGAGCCAGCACCGCGAGAAGCCCGCCACCGTAGCCCTTCGGGATCCGCCCGGCGAGCCAGAAGCCGGCCAGCGGCAGCGCAAACGCAAGCCCGATGAAGCGACCGAGAAAGCGGTGCGCCCACTCCCACCAGAAGATCGCCTTGAAGGCGTCGAGCGACATGCCCTTGTTGATCTGATGATATTCGGGGATCTGCTTGTACTTGTCGAACGCGACCTGCCAGTCGGCGTCGGAAAGCGGCGGGATGGCACCGAGAATGGGCTGCCACTCGGTGATCGACAGCCCCGAATCCGTCAGCCTCGTCGCCCCTCCGACGACGACCATGGCGAGCACGAGCAGGATGACGATGGCGAGCCACAGACGAACCGCGCCGTAGGGCTCTGCCGAAACCTCTTCGGCGGCGGCGACAGCGCCACCCGACAACCGTCCTCCGAGCCGACCCGATGCCATTTCCGACCATCCGACATTGCGTTTTCGCCGCCGTGTCTTAGGAAGTGAGATGCGCGGCGGCAATGCGACCGAACGGACGCGCCCGCCGCCCCGCCCTACCACGCCAGAGGCCAACGATGACCATCCGCACGCGCAAGCTCGTCGGCACCTTCCTGCTGCTGGCGCTGGTCTTCGTCTATGCTCTGCTCGCCATGGCGGCGGCCATCGTGTTGCAGGTCTCGGACTCGAAGCTGCTAGAGATCGTCTATTATGTGGTAGCCGGGCTTGCCTGGGTGCTGCCGGCCGGTGTCATCGTGTGGTGGATGCAGAAGCCGGACAAACCGCCCGGTTGAAACGCGCTCAATGCTTGGCGACCACCCCTGCGGTGGCCACCTGCGACCTCTGACCTCGCATCAGGCGTCGTGCCGCGGTCGCCAGTGGCCGGGCGATGTCGTAGCAGGCGAACGGAAGACCACTGAGCAGTGCATCGAGATAGCAGACTCCCTGGAAGTCGCCGTTGAGCGAAACCCGAGGCAAGCCGGTCATAGAGGTGCTGTGGTGCGCCTTGATCATGCCCTTCCGCGTCGTCACCGCGGAGGCGACTCCGAGCGCGCGCGCCATCTCGAACTCCCGCGGACCGGCGCTTGCCTTGTCGCCATAAGGATAGCAGATGTGCCGGCACTCGAGCCCGAGTTTGCTGCGGATGCGCGCGATACTCTCCGCCATCTGCCATCGCGCCTCGTCGTCGGCAAGTTTGCCGAGGGCGAAATGCGACATGGTGTGCGCACCGATCGTGACGAGCGGGTGCTGCGCGAAGTCGTGCAATTCGCCCCAGTCCATGACAAGACGCCGGCACGGCTCCAGCGGATCGACGCCGTGCGTCATCGCAAGTGTCTGTACGATTTGGCGGCCGACACGCTCGTCACCTGCACGGATGGGCCAGTAGAGCCGGTCGAACGCACGGTATTTCTCGTCCGATGTCCGCGCCGACAACGTCTCGCCAGCCTTGCCGCCGAGTGTCGCGGGCACCTCGATGCTGTCCGCCTGTCGGACGACATTTTCCAGTGTCAGCCACCAGAGATCGCCGATACCGTCGGCGAAATCCGGGCAGACGTACACGGTGCATGGCGCACCGTGCCGGGCGAGTACCGGCAGGGCATGGTCACGATTGTCGCGGTAGCCGTCGTCGAAGGTGAACGCCGCGAACGGCGCGCGGCCTGGATCCGGCTCGCGCATCCGTCGGCACGCCTCGTCCATCCCCACGATTTCGAATCCTGCCGCGCGTACGCGCTTGATGACTGTCTCGAGGTAGGCCGGCGTGACTGTGAGATTGCGGTTAGGCGCGAACGCCGGCACCGGCTCGGGCGAAACATGATGCAGCATGAAGATGGCGCCGTTGCCGCGCAGCACCGGCGCCATCGCCCGCCCCGCCCCCGTGTAATGGATGGTGGCAAGCACTGAGCGCAGGAGCAGGGTCGTCGGCTTGCCCATTTCTGAAACCACTCACGCCGAATTGATCATGATCGGCGAGATGCAAACGATCGGCCGCCCAGCCGATGTGCCGTCCGCGTAGCATGCCAGAAGAGTTAACTCTCGGTTAATTGTCGGCGGTCGGCTTCCCGCCCCGCCGTCGCAAAGCCGCTCAGAGGCTGGCATGCCCCGATGTGCCCTGGCCGCGTGAGAGGTCGACACGGCGAGCTGCCACGACGCTGCCCTCCGAGCGTTCGAGGCGGATCACGTCGATCTCCGTCACCTCGAAGCCTAGGAAGCTCGTCTCCGGGTTCTCGAGCACCGAGACGCGACGACGGGCATCGGCGACGGCCACGCCGGCGTCGAAACGGCCCTCGATGGCCTCGAACAACGCGCGCGCCGGCGCAAGCTGCCCCACCACGACGATATGATCGTAGGCCTCGTCGAGCGCGTCGAGGATCAGGTTCAGACCGTCGGCATCCAATGTCTCGGCCTCGGACGAAACGCCAGAGCCCGTGGCGATGAAGTGTACGGCGGTGCCCGGCACGATGGAGATGATGTCCTCGAACCCCGCCTCGCCGCGCAGCACTTCGCCGATGCCGGCCGAAGGACTGATGCCGAGATCACGGGCCAGCGTGGAGCCGTCCGGGCTCCATTCGATCAATGCCACGCGCTTGCCGGCATCCGCTATCGCGCCGACAAGATCCACGGCCTCCGCGACCGGGTCGATGCCGGGCGTCTCGCTCGACACCATCGTACGGTATCCGACGTCCGAGCGGGCGTTGGCCATCAGGTGGCGGGCGACGTCCATGACGGCGCCTCCCGCCGGCGCCACGATCGGCGACGGCGCGGTAATCGGCGCGACGATCGTCTCGTCGCGAGGCCCTGCGGCCACGGGCTGAACGACAGGAGCCGACCTATCGGCGGACTGGCGCGCCGCAGTCGCTCCGCGCGGCGCGGCCATCGACATGCGGGCAGCACTGAGGCCAGCCGCCGTCGTGGCGGCGGCAGCGGCTGCGGCTACCGGCTCGGCAGCGATCGGCAGTTCCGCCTCCCGCATCTCACGGCGCTGTCCACCGCGCGGCGTCGGCGCTGACGAGCGAGGTGCCGGCCGACCGCCCTGGCCGTGCGACCACACCTCGCGGACGAAGGCCACGGCCAAGCCGATCAGCAGCGTCGCCGCCATCGCGAGGAGCGCGATCTGTGTCTTCTTCGGGAACGTCACCAGATAGGAAGCACGGGCCGCCGAGACGATCTGTGCCTCGATCGGCACGCTGCGGGTGACGACGAGTGTCTTGTTGTCCTCGAACTGCTTCTGCAGCCGCTCCAGCTCCGCGCGCTTGGCTTTGGCCGCCGCCTCGAACGACTTCAGCTGTGCCTCGTCACCCGATGTGTTGACAACCTTGGTCTTGAGCTGACCGATCTGGCGCTCGATATCGGCGACGCGCAGAGCGGCCGAGCGAAACTCCTTCTCCAGGCTCTGGACGACCTTCCGCACCTCGGCGTCGACCGACCGCCTGAGGCCACTCAGGTCGGCATTGAGCTGGCGCATGCGCGGATGCGCAGGCAGGAGCACGGCGGATGCCTCCGAAACCTGACGCTCGAGGCGTACGCGCTGATTGATCAGCCCCTGGATGACGACCGACTTCTGCACCTCGGGCAGCACTTCGGCGGAGCCCGAGCGCGACAATTCATTTGCCGTGCGCCAGCGCGACTCGGCCTCGGCACGGGCCCCTTCGGCCTTGGTCAGCTCGTCGTTGAGCGCTGCCATACGCTGGTCATTGATCGGCGTCGACTGTGCGCCGCCGCGGAACTGGTCGGTGCGCGCTCGGAAGCGCTCGACCTCGGCGTCAGCGGCAATGACGTCGCCACGCAGCTTCTCGATCTGCGGCAGCAGAGCATTGACGACGTCGCTCGTCTCGCGCACCGGCACATCGACGAGACGTCTGCGGTAGGCGTTGGCGAGGCTGTTGGCGAAGGCAGCAGCGAGTTCCGGATCGGTGGCGGAAAAGCCGATGCGGATGAAGCGGCTGTCCTTCTCGGCACTCACACGCAGCTGGCGCTTGATGGTGCCGAGTACCCGGTCGGTATCGGTCTCGTTGGCCCGAGGCCCCGACATGCCGACAAGGCGCGAGAGGCGATCGAAGGTGTCGACGCTGCCGACGGCGGCGTTGAATTCGGGTTTGGAAGCGAGGTCGAGTTCCTTGGCGACTTGCAGCGCCAGATCGGGCGAGGCGAGCGCGTTGACGTGCGTATTGATCGCCTCGCGGTCGAGCCGCGGCGTGACGGCGTCGGGTGCGCCCCCCTTCTCCTTGTTGTCCGGGAAGGGATTGGTGGCCTTTGCGCTGATCGCAAGCTGCACTTCACTGGTGTAGCGCGGCGCCATCAGCGACAGCACGCCCCAAGTCACCGCGCCGACTGCCACGCTCGCCATCAGAAGTCGCGGCATGGCACGGCCGATGCCACGAAGCAGAGTGACCATATCGATGCTGTCTGGCTGCTGTCTCATCATCTCGGACATGGCTCTCGCGCTCGGTGGGCTGGTGCAGCGTTTCCGCGCCATTAGAGCCGCTCGTCGTAACCAATCCCTTAAGAGGTGATCGGAAGTTGTCGCGCAACGGGACGTGGGCTCAGCATTTCTTAACCCTCGCCCGCTAGAACGGCACGGTAGGCCGCTCAATCTGCCCGCAGGAAAGACGTCATGCCGATGCGCCTGTTCTCCCTCCTCGTCCTGCTCTCGATCGCGCTTTCGGCGTGTGCGCATCGCGCCCGTCACGACACAATGACGGCCCGCGAGGAGGTTGCCCCGGCCTCTTCGTGGCACGTCGAGACACGCCACGATCCGGCGCCGGCCGGCGGCGACTGGGGCTCGCCCAACGTCACGAGAGTGACGGTGACCGATGCCGACCCGGTCGACGCCTATCGTCTGGACACGGGCGACAGGCTGCGCGTCTTCGTCTACGGTCAGCCGAACCTGTCGCGCCTCTACACCGTCGACCACGATGGAAAGATCGTCGTACCGCTGATCGGCGCCGTAAGAGCGCGCGGACTGACCGTTTATGGTGTCGCTGCGGTTATCCGCTCGCGCCTGGGCGCCCAGTACGTGCGCGATCCGCAGGTCGCCGTCGACGTGCACCAGAACCGCCCGTTCTTCATCCTTGGTGAGGTGCGCAACGCCGGCCAGTACCCGTACGTCACCGGCATGACGGTGATGACGGCGGCGGCGATCGCCGGTGGCTATTCCGAACGCGCCAGCGAGCGCCGCGCCCGCATCACGCGGCGCAAGGGCGAACAGCAGGAAATTCTGGAGGTCACCGCCGACGCCATCGTCGAGCCGGGTGATACGGTATACATCTACGAGCGCTTCTTCTGAGGCTCGCGGCACCTCGAGAGGAACCCGCTGCGCCATGCCTCCGGAAATGCCCCCGCTGCGCATCCTGCATTGCCTGCGCGCCCCCGTCGGCGGCCTGTTCCGTCACGTCCGCGACCTTGCCGAGGCTCAAGCCGAGATGGGCCATGCCGTCGGCGTGCTTTGTGACAGCGTCGCACATGACGCACTGACCGAGAGCCGCCTCGCGGCGCTTCGCGACTACCTTGCCCTCGGGCTCCACCGCGTCCCGATGAGCCGCGACATCGGCTGGCGCGACGTTGGGGCGATCAGGGCTGCTCGCCAACTCGCACACGCACTGCGAATCGACGTGTTGCATGGGCACGGCGCGAAGGGTGGAGCGACGGCACGCCTGGCAACCGGCATCACTCGTTCCGCGCCCACCGGATCTAATTGGCCCTTGCGTTTCTACACGCCGCACGGCGGCAGCCTCCACTACGACCCGCGCTCGATCAAGGGTGCGGTGTTCATGACGCTGGAACGTCAACTCGCCGGCCTTACCGACGGTATCATCTTCGAGAGCGCCTTCGCCGCGCGGCGCTATCTGGAGAAGGTCGGCCGGCCCACATGCGAAACACGCGTCGTCGCCAATGGCCTGAGAAACGAGGAGTTCTCGGCGCACGTCACTGCGGCCGACGCGACGGATCTCCTGTTCATCGGTGAGTTGCGCCTGCTGAAGGGTGTCGATGTACTGATCGACGCCATCGCCCTGCTCTCGTCGAGACGGCGCATCTCCGCGACAGTGGTCGGCGACGGAAGCGATGCCGCGCTGTTCCAGGACATGGCACGCGAGGCCGGCCTTGCCGATCGCATCGTCTTCACTGGCGCGATGCCGGCCGCGGAGGCATTCTCGAGAGGCCGCGTCATGGTCGTCCCATCGCGTGCCGAAAGCCTGCCCTACATCGTGCTCGAAGCAGCCGCGCGCGCGATGCCGCTTGTCGCTACCGATGTCGGCGGAATCCCCGAAATCGTCAAAGGCACGGATACCTCGCTCGTCGCCCCTGGCAACGCGGCCCGACTGGCCGAGGCCCTCGACACCGCGCTCGCCGATCCGGCAGCAGCCGTGGCACGGGCGCTGCGGCTCCAGGACGTCATCCGGCGTCGTTTCACCATCGAGGCCATGGCCTCGAACATCGTCGACTTCTACCGCGACGTTAACGCTACCCGCCTGAGCGAGCCGCTACGCGCTTGACCGTGCGCGCACGGATGGCACGCCGCATGCTTACCCGTCCATCAACGTATCGGTCTCAGACGACCGGAGTTGGTGGCACATGGTCGATACCCTAGCACACACGCGTGATACCCATATCGGCAAGCCCGTGGTCGGCGCATTGGCCGTGCCACAAGGAGACACGGCCGGTGTGGACCTGATCAGCCACGGCGATCTCGTCTCACCCGTCGTCGTCAGCGGCGCGGCGCGGCTTGCCGAACTAGCGCTCGCCTGCCTCGTCGGCATTGCCATCGGACACGCCTATGTTCCGGCCGCCGACCTCTGGCACGCCGGGCAGTATGTTTTCGCCATAGCCGCGACCGGCATTGCGACCGTTTCACTGTTCCACGTGCTCGGCCTCTATCAGATCGCGGCCCTCAGCCAGGCGTTGCGCCACATGCCGCGCATCGCCCTCGGTTGGCTTGCGGCCAATGCAGCGCTGATCGCGGTCGTGTTCTTCATGAAGGCCGGCCCCGAGTTCTCCCGCGTCTGGCTCGCGCTCTGGGTGGCCGGCGGCGGGACGGCCCTGGTCGCCGGCCGGCTCGCGATGGCGGCACTCGTCCAGCACTGGATGCGTCAGGGTCGGCTCACGCGACGCGCCGTGATTCTCGGCGCTGGCCCGGCCAGCCGCATGCTGGCCGACGCGCTGACGCGGGATGCCGAGAGCGACGTGCGTGTCTGTGGGATATTTGACGATCGCGTCACGCCGACATCCCGCAACGATGTGGACGACGAGCCGGCATCGGCCGGCGCGCTCGCCGATCTCATCGCCTTTGCCCGACGCACTCGCATCGACATCGTCATCGTCGCACTGCCGATGCGCGCCGAGCGTCGCCTGGTCGAGATGATGCGCGCATTGCGCCAGCTTCCGGTCGACATCAAGCTGTGGGAACAGGCCTCCGAGCTGAAGCTCGCCCGCCGCGCATACTCCACGATCGGCTCGGTCCGCTTCCTCGACATCGCCGACCGGCCGATCGCAGACTGGGGCTCGGTGGTCAAGTGGGCTTTCGACAAGGTCGTCGCCCTCGCAGCCATCGTCCTGCTGGCCCCCTTGATGCTCGCCACCGCCGTCGCCATCCGGCTCGAGAGCCGCGGGCCCGTGCTGTTCCGCCAGAAGCGCTACGGCTTCAACAACGAGTTGATCGAGGTGCTCAAGTTCCGCTCGATGTATGTCGATCAGTGCGACACGGACGCAAGCAAGCTGGTGAGCAGGCATGACCCGCGCGTGACGCGTGTCGGCCGCTTCATCCGGCAAACCTCGATCGACGAGTTGCCGCAGCTCTTCAATGTTCTCAGAGGCGATCTTTCTCTGGTCGGTCCGCGCCCGCATGCGCTCGCTGCGAAAGCGGGCTCGCGACTCTACGACGAGGTCGTCGAGGACTACTTCGCGCGCCACAAGGTCAAGCCGGGTATCACCGGCTGGGCCCAGATCAATGGCTGGCGCGGCGAGACCGATACGGACGAGAAGATCAGGAAACGCGTCGAGCACGATCTCTATTACATCGAGAACTGGTCGCTGATGCTCGATCTCTACATTCTGATCAAGACGCCGTTCGCCCTCGTCAGGTCCGACAACGCCTACTGAAGCCGAGGTCCGAGGCCGGGCCGTCCCGAGGCGAGACACATCGTGCGTCAATCCGTTCCCGTCATCGCGCGGTCCGCGCTCCCTGCGACTGAGCAGCCGAATCTGCTGCGCTCGCTGGTGCTCGCGACGGTCTTCCTCGCCGTCGCGACGAGCGGCATCGTGTTCGCCGAGCCGGCTCCGGTCGACGTACTGACCCTCGGCCTCGTCATCGCACTGCCCATCATGCGGCTCGTTCGCGTGACACCGCTGCTCGTCGGCTACCTTGCCGGCTGGCTGGTGGTGGCAGCCGCGGCGTTCGTGGCTTCGCTGCAGGCGATGGACCCGCACGTCGCAACCGTTCATACCGCCATCTCGCTCTATCTGTCGGTCGCCTCGTTCGTGATAGCGGGCTTCGTGGCTGTGCGGCCGCAGCGTCACATACGGCTTCTGCTCGACGCGTATCTCGTCGCTGCGCTCATCGCAGCCGTTTTCGGTCTCGCCGGCTACTTCGAACTGGTGCCCGGCGCGGGCGAACTTTTTACCCGCTTCGATCGCGCCACCGGCGCCTTCAAGGATCCGAACGTGTTCGGCCCGTTCCTGGTGCCGGCGATGATCTACCTTGTTCACAAGGTGCTGACGCGGCCGCTGCTGCGCACGGTCGTGCCACTCGTACTGCTTGCTTTCCTCGGGCTCGCCCTCGTGGTCAGCTTCTCGCGCGGCGCATGGATCAATCTCGCGATCGCCGGCTCAGTCTACTGGCTCATCACGCTGGCGACGACGAACAGCGCGATCCGGCGCCTTCAGTTGATCGCGTCGCTCGGTTTCGGTCTACTCGCGGCGGGTGCCGCGCTCGTCGGCGCGCTGCAGATCGACAGCGTCGCCCGAATGTTCGACGAGCGTGCTGCAATCCTGCAGTCCTACGACGTCGGTCCCGAAGGTCGCTTTGGCGGTCAAAGCAAGGCGATCGAGACCATTCTGGACAATCCGCTCGGCATCGGCGCGCTCAACTTCACCGGCTTCGTCCATCACGAGGATGCTCACAACGTCTACTTGAGCATGCTGCTCAACGCCGGCTGGGCGGGCGGGCTCTTCTATCTCGCGCTCGTCGTCGCGACTCTCGGCATCGGCTTCTCCCATGCGCTGAAGCGCACGCCGACGCAGGGGCATTTTGCCGTCGTCTATGCCTGCCTGGCGGCGGTGGCCCTCGAGGGCTTGATCATCGACACCGACCACTGGCGCCATTTCTATCTGCTGATGGGCGTCGTCTGGGGCCTCATGGCCGCTGCCCAGCCGGCACGGGTGCTCACGACGAGCACGATTCCACACCGACGCCGGCGCGCGGCGCGCATCACCGGCCGCTTCATCAGCGCGCTACCGTCGCTCGCCGCATTGAGAAGTCCCCGCCGCCCGGCGCGCATCACCGGCTTCGCCCGTTCACGCCTGCCCCGTCACATCGCCGTGCCACGCCGGCCCCGCCTGACGCCGCCGCGCCGGCCACCCCGCATTGCCTATCGCTGAACGGCACGGCGGAGCAGGATGCGGGTGCTCCTTTCGCATCCCTCTGCGCGATTGATGCTGATCAAGGTAAAGGCCGCCTCCTTGCGGCATCCACCGCGCAAAGTGCAGAAACCACGAGGAACCGCCGCATGGACGAGTGCCTGATCGCGCGGCATGCGAAGCCGGTGCCGCGCTACACAAGTTATCCGACAGCGCCGCACTTCGCCGCTGATGTCGATCAAGCAGTCTATGCCTCGTGGCTGGAGGCGTTGTCGGCCGACGCACGCCTTTCGCTATACGTCCACATACCGTTCTGCGATCGGCTCTGCTTCTATTGCGGCTGCAATACCAAAGCGACACTGAAGCACGCGCCGGTCGCCCGCTACCTCGAGAGCCTGCTGACCGAGATCGCCCGGGTTCGCCGCCACCTTGCCGGCCGCCTCGCCGTGAGCCATCTCCATTTCGGCGGCGGCTCGCCGAACGTGCTCGAGCCGGACGAGATCCATCGACTTGGCGCCGCGCTGGCCGAGGCGTTTTCCCTCGACACGGAGGCCGAAGTCGCCGTCGAGATCGATCCGCGACGCCTGTCGGTAGATCAGGCCCGCGCGTTCACGGCCATCGGCGTCAACCGCGTCAGCGTTGGCGTGCAGGATTTCGCGCCAGCCGTGCAGGAGGCGATCGGACGGGAGCAGCCGTTCGAGGCGACCGCGGCAGCGGTAGCAGCCTTCCGGGCTGCCGGCGCGCGGAGCGTCAACATCGATCTCGTCTACGGGCTGCCTCACCAAACCGTCGACAGCGTGAAGGAGACAATCGCGCGCACACTCGAACTCGGACCGGACCGCGTCGCGCTGTTCGGCTACGCGCATCTGCCCGCGCGCCTCCCGCACCAGCGTCTCATCGACGAGGAGTCGTTGCCCGGCCCTCTCGAGAGGTTTGCGCAGGCGAGCGCAGCCGCCGACATGCTGGTAATGGCCGGCTACGTCCGGGTGGGACTAGACCACTTCGCCAAGCCGACCGACAGCCTTGCCCGGCCCGGCGTCAAACGCAACTTTCAGGGCTACACGACCGACGACGCCGGCACGCTCATCGGCTTCGGCGCGTCCGCCATCGGCCGCCTGCCGCAAGGCTTCGTACAGAACGCGGTGGCGGCAGGCGATTACCAGCGCCGCATCGACGAGGGTGGTCTTGCCGTCGCGCGCGGCAAGAAGCTGAGCGAGGAGGACCGTGCGCGCAGCCTCATCATCGAGAAACTGATGTGCGACCTGGTGTTCCCGGCACGACTGCTGCGACAGTCTTTCCCGGGTCTCGCCGAGCATTTCGTCGACCAGGCCATGGAGCTGCTCGCCGAGAACGAGGACGGACTGCTTGCCATAGACGAGGACGACGTCTTCCGCGTGACGGAGACGGGCAGGCCTTTCGTGCGCTCGATCGCCTCGCGCTTCGACGCTTACCTGCACTCGGCCCCCGCCGCGCCAGTCGGCAATGGCCGCAAGGCAAGTGCGGTGCCGCGTCATTCGGCCGGCGTGTAGCTGAACTTGCTCAGCCGCCGAGGAACAGGCGTCCCACGTCCGGATTGTCGAGCAGGTCGCTTCCCTTGCCCGCGATCGCCACGCTGCCGGACACCAGCACGTACCCGATATCGGCGAACTCGAGCCCCTTCTTGGCGTTCTGTTCGACCATCACGATGGTCTTGCCCTCGGTGTGCTGCAGGTCGTGCAGGATATCGAACACCATGTCGATGAAGCGCGGCTCTAGGCCGATCGAAGGCTCGTCGACGAGCAGCACCTCGGGGTTCATGACCAGCGCGCGGGAGATCTCGAGCAGGCGACGCTCGCCTCCCGAGAGCACCTTCGCCTGATGCTTGCGGCGTGCTGCGAGCCGCGGATACTTGTCAAAGACGCGCTCGGCAGCGCGCTTGGCCTCGGCTGTGTCGGGCATCAGGTACCCGCCCATCCAGAGGTTCTCCTCCACCGTCATGCCCGGGAACACGGACTTGTCCTGCAGGATGTAGGCGATGCCAGCCTTCGAGAGCTTCTCGTTCGGCGAGAGGTTCGTGACGTCTACCGCGGTCGCTCCGTCACCGACGGAGACCCTGCCCGAGAAGATGCGGTTGAAGCCGAAGATGGCATGCAGCACCGTCGACTTGCCGGCGCCATTCGGTCCGATCAGGCAGAGCGACTGACGGCGCCCGACACGCAGATTGATGCCGTGCAGGATTTCCATCTGCCCGTAGCCGGCGACCAGATCGTCGATCCTGAGATAGGGCTCGCCACCGACCAAAGCATCGAGGTGGGAGACGGGCACGTCCTCGGCGATCTCGCTCGCCCGCCGCGCCACCTCCTCGACCGACATCACCGTGTCGACCGTGCCCATGTGGTAGCCGGAGGCGCGGCGACGGGCGGCTTCCGATTGAGAATCGCTGCCGTTGCGAGCGGCGCCGGGCGTGCTGTCGTCTGCGGCCATCAGTGCGCTCCGAGGTAGGCGTCGATGACGCGCTGATCATTCTGTATCTCGGCAGGCGAGCCGTGTGCGAGCAGCTCGCCGTGAGCGAGGCAGTAGATGCTATCCGCCATGTTCATGATCACGCGCATGTTGTGCTCGATGATGAGCAGCGTGATGCCGAATTCGGTATTGGCGCGCTTCAGTCGATCGATGAGGCCATTGATGAGCGTCGGATTGATGCCGGCGGTCGGCTCGTCGAGCAGCAGCACGGTCGGTTCGTTCATCAGCGCCATGGCGAACTCGAGCAGCTTCTGCTGGCCGAACGAAAGAGAGCCGGCGCGCAGCAGCCGCTTCTCATAGAGGCCGACGAATTCCAAGAGCCGGTCGGCCTTCTCGTGGTCGGCACGCGAGTGGTCGCCGAACATGTCGAGGAACCGCGCCTTGCGGTGCGGGATCGAGATGAGCATGTTCTCGACGCAGTTCATCTTGCCGTAGATGCGCGTCTGCTGAAACGTGCGCAGAAGCCCAAGACGGGCAATCGCCTGGACGTTGAGGCGCGAGATCTCGCGACCTTCGAAGCGTATCGAGCCGTTGTCGATCGGGTGATAGCCGACGATCGAATTGAACAGCGTCGTCTTGCCCGAGCCGTTCGGCCCGATGAGGCCGGTGATGCGGCCTTTCGGCACGACGATCGAGATGTCCTTGTTGGCGATGACGCCGCCATAGGACTTCGAGACGCCCTCGACTTCGATGATGTTCTCGCTCATTCGGCAGCTCCCGGCTGGACGGCGGCTCCAGCCGCAGAGGGACGCGGTGCCGGCTTGTCCTTCTTCTCGACGACGATGCCGAACCACTCCGGCTTCTTCTCCATGATCCAGCCGAGAATGCCCTGTTGAAAATAGACCACGATGACGATGATGAGGAGGCCGAGCGCGATCCACTGCCAGCCCAGGAGATAGGTCCACGTCACTTCCTTGATGACATGGAACACGATGGCGCCGATGACCGGCCCCCACAGTGTGCCCTTGCCGCCCAGCAGCACCATGAGCACCATGAAGATGCCGAAAGTCACGGTGGGGAAGGCCACCTCGCGGGGCTCGATGAAGCCCGTCATGTTTCCGAAGACGGCACCCGAGATGCCGAGGAAGAAGGCGGCGATCATCCAAGCCACGCGCTTGTAGCTCTCGGTGTGGAGCCCCATGCTGTCGGCCTTGTCTTCGTCGTCACGGATCGCGTTGATGGCGAGACCGAAGCGCGTCGAATAGAGCCAGCGCAACGTCGCGAACGTCGCGACGGCGAGCGCGAAGTTCATGAAGTAGAAGAGCTGCTTCGCCGTATCCGGACCGCCGGGAAATGTGGGCAGCGAAATACCACCGCCACCGCCGACCCAATCCCAGCCGGTGACGAGTTCGGCCGCCGCCACCGCCACGCCGAGCGTGCCGATGGCGAAGTACGGCCCGCGCAGCGCGAATACGATCCACCCGAACACGATCGCGAGAAGCGACGAGCCGATGCCTGCGGCGATGGTGCCGACGATCAGGCCGGTGAAATACTGTTGATGGGTGTAATCAACCTTGATTGCGCCGGAGGCTGCCGTGTACTCGCCGATGTTGTAGTAGAGGCCGATCTGGAACAACGCGCAGATGTACATGCCGGCACCGAAGAAGAAGATGTTGCCGAGCGAGTTGTACCCCATCTGTCCGCCCAGGACGTCCCAGGTCAGCGCGAACACGATCATCAGCCAGAGCACAGCGATCTGGTTCGTGTAGTTGGGAAACACGAACGGCGCAGCAATGCCGGCAGCGAGGATGGCGATGTAGAGCAGTGCTTTCATGTCAGGTGTCTTTCCGTCACTGCACGACCTGGCGCACGCGCATCTGCTGCATCTGACGGATCGCCAGCACGACCAACAGCAGCAGCACGACGATGGCCTGTTGGAACAGCGAGCCGAAGATGAAGCCGCCGAACTGCTCGATCACGCCCATGCCGAGTCCGGCCGCGATCACGCCCGGCAGATTGCCGAAGCCGGCCGCCGTGACGATGACGAACGAGCGGATCGAATAGGTGATGCCGTAGAAGGGCTGGATCACCCAGATCATCACGATCAGAGCGCCGGCCGCGCCGCAGATCGCGGCATTGAGCGAGTAGGTGAAGGCGTAGACCTTGTCGGTGTCGATGCCGAGCACGCGGGCGGCGCGGGCGTCCTGCGAGGTGGCGCGGATCGCCTGGCCCATGCGCGAGCGCTTCATGAAAAGCACCACGGCAAGCGCGAGCAGCGCGGCCATCACGAAGCCGATGAAACGGACGATGCCGATGTTCACGAGGCCGTCGAACATCGAGATCGACGGAAAGCCGGCGTCCGCTGTCTGGGTCTCGGGTCCGAACATCAGGTTCATGCCCTGCTGCATGACGATGGCGACGCCGAAGGTGGCGAGCAGGGAGGTGAACAGGTCGCGCTGGATGACGTGGCGGATCACGAGAACATAGACGATCCAGCCGAAGCCCCACATCACGACGAAGGCCGCCGGCACGCCGAACAGCGGATGAATACCATGGTTGCCGAGCCACCACGCGATGTAGCCGCCGGCGATGACGAAGTCGCCCTGCGCCAGGTTCTTGACGTTCATCACGCCCCAGACCAGCGCCAGCCCATAGGCTGCGAGCGCGAACACCGCGCCGACCAGCAGCCCGTCGATAAGCAGGCCGATGTTGAGCACCGGCACGCTCATCAGGACCTGCAGATTGCCGATGATCTGCTCCATGGGAATCTCCGGTCGGCAGGCAGACGCTGGGCCGCGCACCTGCGAGAATGCGGGTAGATGGGGGCGAGACGGCCGGGCGATGGTTGAGGTCGCCCGGCCGCAGCGTTACGCGCTCATTTTCGAGTTCAGTTACCAGCCTTGCGCGGATAGACGAGCTTGCTCGATGCGTACTTGGTCGGCGCTACGACCACATACTTGCCACCCTGGACCTGTCGCAGGACCATCGGTTTGGCCGGATTGTTGCCGCTGGGACCAAATTTGACCGGACCGTAGAAGGTCATCATGTCGGTCTTCTGAAGCGCCTCGCGCAGCTTCTCCTTGTCGAGCGAGCCTGCGCGCTCGAATGCGTCCTTGAAAACGAGAATTGCCGCCGAGGCCTGCGCGGTCTGGTACGGAACGACCTTGTAGTCCTTGTGCGCGTCGAGGAAGGCTTTGTTGTAGCCCGCCGCCGACCCGAACATCTTGTCCGCGTAGGTCAACGTCTCGGACCATTGCGTGGGGCAAAGAATGCCTTCGGCAGCCTTCGAGAAGGCGGAGGTGATCTTGGCCGACTCGCAGTGAGTAACGCCGATCAAGGGAACGTTGATACCCATCTCACCAATCTGACGGGTGCCGGTTGCAGCTCCCTTCTCATGGCCAGAGATGAACAGGACATCCGGCTTGAGCGCCTTCACCTTGGTGAGGAACGCGGTCATGTCGTTGAGATCGCGCGGCATCTTGTCGTCGATAACGGTCTTCAGACCATTGCGCTTGATATCGTCGAGGACACCCGCCCTCACATCGAGTGAGAAAGGATCGGACTCGAAGATCATCGCGACCTTGACGTCGGCCGGCTTCTTGCCCGCAGCCTTGGCCATCTCAGCCGCAAGATCGACGGCCACGCCGAGATATTGCTCCGACGTCGACAGCACAGCGAATTGGTACTTGTAGCCTTGCGTGAACAGCGAGCGGGACGCACCCTCGGCCTGGACGACCGGGATCTGGTACTTCTCGGTGACCGGCAGGATCGCCTTCGTCAGGCCGGAGGAATACGGCCCGAGCATGTACTGGACCTTATCCTGGTTGACGAGACGCTCCACAAGCTGCGCGGCGCGCGCAGGCGTCGACTCGTCATCGTAGTAGATGACGCGGAAATTGTAGCACTTGCCGGCGATCTTCACGCCGCCGGCGTCCTTGATTTTCTTGATGACGAATTCGTATCCGTCCTTGGTGTTCTTGCCGTTGGCCGAATACTTGCCTGTCTCGGAGAGCGCGGCGCCGAGAACGATCTCGCCACAGGCCTGGGCACCGGCGATGCTGGGGAGCGCACACAGTGCGACCGCGCCGGCGATGCCGGCAACCCATTGTCTTGACATCTTGTCTTCTCCCTGGAGCGCCCTGTCGGGCGTTGTTGCGATCTCTTCTGGTCCGGATCGCTCATAAGCATGATAACAAACTCCCCCGCCGTGACAACCCGACGGTGCGGTGATTGTCGACGGTCGACAGCATCAGCGCACTGACGGGATCCGCGCGTGCTGCTCCCGCCGCTTTCACCATTGCGGCTCGCCGACGTCTCGGCTATAGACGACCGATCTTCCGAAAATCGTTCGCATTTTCGGTCTCCGCGGCGCATGGCGCCGGAGACGCATTCCGCTCATCCGGACGCAAGGACTTCGTCATGACCACCAAGACCCCGCTGATGCCCAAGGCGACTGCCGTCTGGCTCGTCGAGAACACTTCGCTATCCTTCGAGCAGATCGCCGAGTTCTGCGGCATGCATCTACTCGAGGTGAAGGGCATCGCCGACGGCGAGGTCGCTCAGGGGATTCGCGGCAAGGACCCGATTACCGCCGGTGAGCTGACCCGTGAGGAAATCGCTTCGGCCGAAGCCGATCCTGGCCATCGCCTCAAGCTTGCGGAGGCGAAGGTCGAAATCCCGCAGGTCAAGACGAAACGCGGCCCTCGCTACACGCCGCTGTCGCGCCGCCACGATCGGCCCAACGCAGTCCTGTGGTTGCTCAAGAACCACCCGGAACTCAAGGACGCCCAGATCATTCGCCTCGTCGGCACGACGAAGCCGACCATTCAGCAGATCCGCGACCGGACGCACTGGAATTCGGCGACGCTGCAGCCACAGGATCCCGTGACGCTCGGCTTGTGCTCGCAGATCGATCTCGATGGTGAGGTGAAAATCGCGGCCAAGCGGCTGGAGAAAGAGCGTCTGGCGGCGGGCATTCCGGCCGAGCCAGCCGGCACGCTGTTGCCGACCGCCGAGACGACCCAGTACATGCCGGGTGATCCGCAGCCCGAAGTCGATCTTCCTGTGGAACGGCCGCAGGACGAGGAGGCTCGCATGCTGGAGCGTCTCAAGCAGATGTCGAGCCGGCCACGCGAGGAGGAGGAGCAGCCCGACGTCGACATGTCGATGTTGGCTGGCGCAGCAGCGCCGACCGCTCGCACCAAGCCGGACGCCGATCATCTCGCCGACGTGAAGCGCTTCTCGAGCGAAGCGGACGCCGACGTCGTCGGGGCCATTGTTCGCCACCTCGGTATCGCGCTCAGAAGCACGGACGCATCGCTCGTCGCCTGCTCGTCGAAAGACGAACTCGAACGGGTGCGTGAGAGCTGGCTCCGCAAGAAGCTTGCACTGGAGCAAACCGACGAAGAACTGGACGCCGCCATCGCGGCGATCTGCGAGACGATGAAGTCCGACCGCAACAAGCATCGCGTCACGTTCTACTACCTGCTCGCCGAGCGCTTTGGAAAGCTCGACGCCCTGAGGTGAGGCGCCAGCCCCTCCAGCCTACACGAAACGACCCCCGCCAACGGCCGTTGGCGGGGGTCGCTCAATCCAGAGCAGGGACGCCAGGTCCCCACACTGTCAGTCGGTTACCAGCAGCGCACGCGGCAGCGGATGCGCCCGTAGCGACCGCGCCAGCACACGCGGCGGCAACGGCGGCGGCGCCAGTAGCGACGGCGCCAGTAGCGACGACGCCAGCGACGGCGGTACTGCGCCTGCTCTACGAGCGTCTCGGTCGTCGCCGGCTCGCCGGCCGGAGCTGCCGGAAGCGGCGCCGCCTCAGCGATCTTGGGGGCGACCGTTGCGCCGACAGCGGCAACCGCTGCGACGCCGAACGCCAGCTTCAGCAAGCTACGCCGATCAAGAGTGTTCATTGCTTACTACTCCTGCTGTTCTTGAGTGGCTTCACGTCCCCGAACTCCGACCCGACGCTCGTCATCGAGATCGTCCCGAAGACCAAATCATAGCGGATGATCGAACAGTTCCAAGACTCACTTCAGAAAAAAAAGCATCGTGCGGTTCAGGCTACGTTCAGGTGAAACGTGATTGGAGCGCACGGCGATCGCGGCGACGGGGTGAGTTCGCGTGCACAGGGGGCAATCTTCCTCGCTGTCACCACAACCGTCCCGTCGCGTGGCGATCGACGTGCCAGTCCGCGCAAACCTGCCAACGCGCCCGGACCGGAAGCATGATCGCCGCGACGACATCGCGCAAGCGTGCAACAGCGCAGCAACGAAGCGCGCTGTGAGGCCGGATGCGTCTTGAGGACGGCCATGATCTGTGTGATCTGGCGCGGTGGCAGGACTGACTTGACGAGCTCTCGACGGCGCGCCCCGTCGACGGCTCGGCGAGCCGACGCGACGAAGATCGCGCTCGACACACGCTCCTCCGGCGCTCTTGACCATATCCAGACGAGCCGAGCACCACGCAATGACGACTCCAGTGTGCGGCGCCGCATCGCGCCTAGTCGGCGACGAGCGCCATGACCTCCTCGGAGAGGACACGCTCGCCACGCTGATCCGAGCCGGGGCCTGCATCGCGCCGGACAAGGCGGCGTTGACCCTGATCGGAACCGACGAGCGCATCACCTATCGAGAGCTCGACGCGGCGAGCGATCGCATGGCGGCGGCGCTTGTCGCGGCAGGTGTCGGGCGCGGCGACTTCGTCGGCCTGTGGTGCCGCCGCTCGCTCGACCTGATCTTGGCCCTGGTCGCGATCGCCAAGTCGGGCGCCGCCTTCATCCCGTTCGACGCAGAGGTGCCAGTGGAGCGTGTGGCGAGCTGCCTCGCCGATTGCGGCGCGCGGCTTCTCGTCTCGCACGAGCCGCTCTCGACAGAGACCGCAAAGCTGCACGTACCGGTGCTGTCCGTCGCCGCGCTTTCGGCCGGCACCGATTGCGCTCCGGTAGGCGATGGGCCGCAACCGGACGATGCGGCGTACGCGATCTATACCTCGGGCTCGACCGGCAAGCCGAAAGGCATCGTCGTCACCCATCGCAACATCGCGCACTACCTGAAGGCCGGCAATGCCGTCATCGGCATTCGTGACGACGACGTCGTCCTGCAGCAGGCCTCCGTCGCATTCGACCTGTCGATGGAGGAAATCCTGGTGCCGCTGACCGTTGGCGCCACGCTCAAGGTGGCGAGCGCCGAGACCGTCAAGGAAACCGACCGGCTCGCCGAAGTCATCGAAGCCGAAGGCATCACCGTCATCGACACGGTGCCGACGCTTCTCTCCATGCTCGAGCGCGACATCGCCGGGCTGCGCGTGATCGTGCTCGGTGGCGAGGCCTGCCCGCCGGCCATCGTCGAGCGCTTCGCGCGGCCCGGCAGACGCCTGCTCAACACCTATGGTCCGACCGAGACGACGGTGGTGGCGACGGCGACGGAGCTGCGGCCCGGCGAGCCCGTCACCATCGGCCGACCGATTCCGAATTACACCGCCTATGTGCTCGACGAGGTGCTTCGCCCCGTCGCTGCCGGCACCGTCGGCGAGTTGGTCGTCGGTGGGCCGGGCGTCGCCAGGGGCTACATCAACCTGCCCGAGATGACGGCGGCCAAGTTCGTCGCCAACCCGTTCGATGATGCCGACGGACGCGACCCGGTGCTCTACCGGACCGGCGACGCTGTCAGCGTGGACGGCAAAGGTCGCCTGGTCTTCCACGGCCGCATCGACGACCAGGTCAAGGTACGCGGCTATCGGATCGAGCTCGGCGAGATCGAGGCGGTGATCGCCGGGCTCGCCGGCGTGCGCACGGCCGCCGTGGCCGTCACCTCGCACCCGGCGGCCGGCGATCTTCTCGTCGCCCATGTTGTCGCCGACACGACGGGCTTCGACCAGGAGGCCGCGCGCAGCGCCCTCGCCCAGAGGCTGCCGGCCTACATGATCCCGCAGGCCTGGCGTGTCACCGACGAGTTGCCACGGCTCGCCTCGGGCAAGCTCGACCGCAAGGCGCTCGCACAGATCCCGCTCATCGCCGCCCTGCCATCGGCTGGCGAGCAGGAGCCGCCTGCGACGGCCACCGAGGCCGCGCTCGTCGAAGCTGCCAAGCGCGTGCTCGCAATGCCGGCGGTCCCGCTCGAGGCGGACTTCTTCACCGACCTCGGCGGCCAGTCGATGATTGCCGCCCGCTTCGTCTCGGAGGTGCGCAAGGTTCCGGGTCTGGCCGGCCTTGCCATGCGCGACGTCTACACCCATCGCACGCTTCGCGGCATGGCCCGCCATCTCGAGGCCACCGGCGCGGGCGTCGGCGCAAAGCCTGCTGACCTCTCCTTCGAGCCGGTTCCGCTCGCCCGCCGCTTCATGTGCGGGCTCGCACAGGCGATCACACTGCCGTTCATCATCGCCATCGTCACCGCACAGTGGATCGGTCTGCTGCTCGCCTCGATCTTCCTGGCGCCGGAAGGCATGCCGCTCTGGCAGGAGATCCTGCTGCTGTCCGGCGTCTACGTCAGCCTCACGCTCGGTGCGAAGCTGTTCGTCATCGCGCTGAAGTGGATACTGATCGGGCGCACCCGGCCGGGCATCTACCCGCTCTGGGGGTGGTACTATTATCGGCTCTGGCTGATGCAGCGCCTCGTGCAGCTGACCTCGCCGAAATTCCTGAAGGGCTCGCCGCTGATCCGCATCTATCTGCGCCTGCTGGGCGCCAAGGTCGGACGCGATGCGATCATCGACGAGTTCGAGGAGGGCGCTATCGATCTCCTCACGATCGGCCCGCGCGCGACCATCGGCACCAAGGTCAAACTCGCCAACGTCGAGGTGATCGGCCGCAAGGTCTATGTTGGGCGCATCGACATCGGTGCCGACGCCTCGATCGGCAACGCGGCCGTGCTGAGCTACGACGTTACCGTCGGTGAAGGTGCCGTGGTCGGAGACATCACCGGCCTGCAGGCCGGCACGCACGTGCCGCCCTACGAGCATTGGGAAGGATCGCCTGCCCGGCGGGTTGGGCTCATCGACAAGGCCAGCGAGCCGGACTACCCGACGATTCCGACTTGGCTGCGCTGGTCACAGGCGCTCGGCTACTTCATCGTGCACAACATCGCGCTGATCATCGGGCTTCTGCCGATCTTCCCGGCCTTCTACATTTTCTACCACTTCGAAGGCTTCGTCTCCACGGAACCGGGCTATCAGATCCCGCGCTGGCTCGTCGGCGTGCTGGCGTGGCCGGCGGCGCTCGTTCTCATCGTATTCGCGATGGGCGTAATGGTGGCACTTCGCTGGCTCATCATTCCGGAGCGCGTGCAACCGGGACGCCACTCCATCTTTTCCTGGTTCTACTTCCGCAAGTGGATGGTGGGCCTGACGACCGACGCCATACTCGAGACGCTGAACTCGCTCTACGCGACCGTGTTCATGCGCAACTGGTATCGGCTCATGGGCGCCAAAGTCGGTACCGGCACCGAGATTTCGGCAAGCTTCGCCGGCCGTTACGATCTGATCGAGATGGGTCGCGACAACTTCATCGGCGACGACTGCGTGTTCGGCGACGAAGAGATCCATCGCGGCTGGATGACGCTCGAGCGCGTCAAGACCGGTGATCGCGTCTTCTTCGGCAACAACTCCGTCGTGCCGCCGGGAGCGATGATCGACGACGACGCGCTGATCGGCGTCAAGAGCCGATTGCCGGACGGCGGTCAGGTGGCCAAGGGCGAAACCTGGTTCGGCAGCCCCGCGATAAAATTCCCCTCGCGCGAGCGCATCTCGCTCGGCGACAAGTTCACCTACGAGCCGCCGTCCTATTTGAAGTGGGTGCGTGTGGTGTTCGAGGCGATGCACACCTCGTTCCCGATCGCCCTGATGATCTTTTCCGCATATATCGTCGCCGACATCATCTCTACGCCGTTCGACAACGGGCAATGGCTCGTCTCGCTCTCGATCCTGCTGTCCGCGGGCCTCGTCGTCGCCGCCCTCATGTACCCGATGGCCGTGCTGTTCAAGTGGACATTGATCGGGACCTACCGGCGCGGCATGCACCCGATGTGGTCGTGGTGGGCGATGCGGACAGAGGCAGTGGCCGTCTTCTATGGTGGCCTCGCCTCGAAGATCCTGCTCGAGTATCTGCGCGGCACACCATTCCTGCCGTGGCTGTTGCGTCCCTTCGGAACAAAGGTCGGCAAGGGCTGCTGGATCAACTCGACCGACATCTGCGAATTCGACGTGACCTCGATCGGCGATTACGCGGTCATCAACATGGGCTCGTGCCCGCAGACGCACCTCTACGAAGACCGCATCATGAAAGTCGGCTCGATCGAGATCGGACGCGGCGTGACGATCGGCTCTGGTGCGACGGTGCTCTATGACACGAAGATCGGCGAGTTCGCGCAGATCCGGCCAATGACGCTGATCATGAAGGGCGAGACGATCCCGCCGCACACCGCCTGGTGCGGTGCGCCTGCACAGCTCGTCGGCCGACCGACCGCGGTTTCGGGCTTGGGCCTGCCGAAGGAAGCCAGCCGCGTCGCCGCGGAGTAGCGGACGGAGCCGTCGTGAATGGACTTTCCGGCGCATCCAATTCTGTTGCCCTGCAACCGGCCGGCGAACGGCACCTGCCTGATCGGTCAGGACGTGCCGCCCGGGCGTGAGGCGCACGCTGCCCGCATCGAGCGGGCGACAGAATGGTTGCAACTCGCCAGTGGGCGCGACGACATCCACGTCGTGCGTCGTGCCAGCGGGCGCCCTGTCCTCGCGCCGCCTCACAGCGAACTCGGTACGTCGATGGCGACGAGTGGAGGCTGGCTCGCCGTCGTCGCCGATATCTCGGCCGGAGCCTGTATCGGGGTCGACATCGAATTCGAGGATCCCTCGCTCGATCCCTATACCTTTGCCCGCGACCACTACGCACCGGCCGAGCGGGCTGCGGTCGCTTCGCTTCCGGAGGCTGCCGCGCGCCGCCACGTCTTTCGCCTCTGGGTGGCCAAGGAGGCCCTGCTGAAACTGACCGGGCGTGGTGTGTTCGACGGTCTCGACGCCCCCGACCTCTCGGCCCTCGGCGATGATTTCGGCGGTAGCAGCGGAGTGGCCATCCCAGCGTCCGCGCAGGTGCCGGCCGCCCGCCTCGTCGTCGGCAGCTACCCTGGTGTTGGACCGACTGACCTGCAGTTTGCCGTTGCGAGCGCGCTCTGATTCGACCGCGCTTCGGCGCTGTTGCGGCCCTGCCCCGCACCGACGATAGTCACCGTCCAGCCTCCAACACGGGTTAAAAAATGCCACGGCGCCTGCTCGCGAAGTACATCGCCAAGCCCCAGCCCACGCCTCCTGCAGCCGAGCGCCGCCCCGTCTCGATCACCCATCACGGCGTCACCTTGGTCGACGATTACGCTTGGCTGAAAGCTTCGAACTGGCGCGAGGCGATGCTCGATACGAGTCTGCTGCCGGACGAGATCGTACACCATCTGGAGGCCGAGAATGCCTATGCCGAGGCGGTGATGCGCGACACGAAGGCGCTGCGTCGCAAGCTCATGCGCGAGATGGATCGCCGTGTCGGCGACGATGGCGATGACGCCGGCGAAGAGCCGCTCCCTCATGTGATCGGCGAGTGGGCGTATTTCACTCGTCCTGTCGACGGCAAGGACTACGACCAGTTCTGCCGGCGGCCGCGCGACGGCGGCAAGGCCAAGGTGCTCGTCGACTGCAACCGGGAGGCGCGCGGCTGCGACTATTTCGAACTGAGCGCTGCGACCCCCTCGCCCGATCACACGCGCATCGCCTACAGCTACGACGCGACCGGCGCCGAGGCCTTTCAGCTTGCGGTCCGCGACATCACGACGGGTCGCCGGATCGGCAAGCCGATCGAGGGCACCAGCGGCTCGTTTGCCTGGTGCGCGGACAGTCGCACGCTCCTCTACGTCGCGCTCGACGGCCACCACCGGCCTGCGCTCGTCAAGCGCCACCGCCTCGATGGATCCGGCGAGCCCGATGCGATCGTATACGCCGAGCCGGATCCAGCCTTCGATGTCAACCTGACGCGGACGCCCGACGGCGGACACATCCTCATCGAGTGCGAGAATCACGTCAGCTCCGAGACGCTGATCGTCGACGGCGGCGACCCGGCTTGCATGCCGCGCTCCATAACCGGCAGGCAGCGGGGACTGAGGCATTCGGTCGAGGTGCGCGGCGGCCGCGCAGTGATACTGACGAACGACGGCGCCGACGATTTCCGCATCGTCGAGGCGCCACTCTCCGATCCTGGTCGTGCCCGCTGGCGCGAACTCGTCCCACACGTGCCGGGTCATCACATCCTGTCGGCTGCCACATTCGCCCGCCACGTCGTCCGGCTCGAACGTCGATCAGGTCTTCCTTGGCTGGTCATCCGCGAAGTCTCCAGCGGCACCGAGCTCGAGCGTCTGCTCGCCGACGAGCCGGCAGCAGTGGACCTCGAGCAACCCGATGAGGAGACTGCCGGCACCGTTCGGCTGACCATCGAGACCCTGACGACACCCGAGCGGGTCCTGGAGGTCGCGCTCGCCGACGGAGCAGAGCGCGTCGTCAAGGCGGAGAGCGCGCCGCAAGATTATGATCGGTCGCTCTATGTCGTCGAGCGGCTTGAAGCTGCGGCGGCCGACGGCGCACGCGTCCCAATCACCGTACTCAGGCGCGCAGCGACGCCGCGCGACGGCACGGCACCCCTGATCCTGTACGGCTATGGTGCCTACGGAGTCGCAGCCGATCCGAGCTTCGACGCCGACCGGCTGATGCTTCTCGACCGGGGCTTCATCTACGCCATCGCGCACGTGCGCGGCGGTGACGACAAGGGGCGGGCCTGGTACGAGGCAGGCCGCGGCCGCACCAAGATGAACTCGTTCGCAGACTTCATTGCAGCGTCGAGGGCGCTCGTGGCGCATCGCTATACGGCGGAAGGCCGCATCATCGCACACGGCGACTCCGCCGGGGGCATGCTCGTCGCCGGAGCCGCCAACATGGCACCCGAGCTGTTTCTCGCGGTGATCGCCGAGGTGCCCTTCGTCGATCCGCTCAATACGCTGCTCGATGCCGACCTGCCGCTGACGCCGGGCGAGTGGGCCGAACTCGGCAACCCGATCGCGAGCGCAGAGGATTTCAGGACCATTCTCGCCTACAGCCCCTATGAGAACGTCACGGCCCAGCGATACCCCCACATCCTCGCCAAGGCCGGACTTTCCGACCAACGCGTGACCTACTGGGAGCCCGCCAAGTGGGTGGCGCGCCTCAGGGAGCGCAAAGTCGACGATAGTCTGGTGCTCTTGCGCACGAGCATGACTAGCGGACACGATGGTGCCTCGGGCGGCGACGACCAGACGAAGGATGCCGCATTCGACATGGCCTTCATCCTCAAGGTCGCAGGCGAGGCGCCCCGATCCGTGTGAACGGGCGGAGCACCCCGCGCGGCACGTGCCTTCAGGATTCGCTGCTCTGCTCGGCGGACCGCTTCGCACGCGACTTCTCGACCATGGCGACCGAGATGATCGAAGCCTCGTAGAGCAGCAGCGTCGGCATGGCCATCACCACCTGACTGATCACGTCGGGTGGCGTCAGGACCGCAGCCGCAATAAATACGGCGAGGACGGCCCAGCGCCGCTTCTCGCGCAGCATGTCAGCAGTCACCACCCCTGCGCGGCCAAGCAGCGTCAGGATAACCGGCAGCTGGAAAATCACGCCGAAGCCGAAGATCAGCGTCATGATCAGAGACAGGTACTCGTTCACCTTCGGCAGCAAGTCGACCGGCGTCATACCGCTGTCGGCCGACGGCAGCAGGCTCAGCGAGAACTTGATGAGCAACGGCATGGCGATGAAGTAGACGATCGCTCCACCGAGCAGGAACAATACCGGCGTCGCGATCAGGTAGGGAATGAAGGCGTCACGCTCGTGCTTATAGAGACCCGGCGCCACGAATTTGTAGATCTGGGCCGCAACGAACGGGAAAGCCAGCACGGATGCGCCGAACAGCGCGACGCGGACGTTCGTGAAAAAGTACTCCAGCGGATGCGTGATCACGAGCTTTGCGGCCGGCCACACCCAGACCAGCGGCCAGGTGAGGAAGTTGTAGATGTACTTGGCCACCGCGAAGCACAGAAAAAATCCGATCGCGAGTGCCAATACGCTGTAGAGCAGCCTCTGGCGCAGCTCGATCAGGTGATCCATGAGCGGCGCCTTGGAGGCGTCGATCTCACTCTCGGTCGGCGGCGTCTGGCTGGTGGCGTCGGTCATGGCATGTCCCCGGGACGGGAGCTGGTCTCTGGTGGGCGTGGCAGGCGGCGTCAGGTCTTGCCTGTGGATGCTGCTGCTGACTCGCTCGCGGCGCTTACCTTTCCGTGGGCGTCGGCTGCGCCGTTGAGGCCGGCAGCGGCAGCCTCACTGCTGGCGCGGGACGCTGCACGAGCAGCGGCATCCGCGGCCAGCGAGGGCGTGGCAGTCGGCGGGATCTCGGTGCCAGTCTCGGAGGCACCGGCTGCGATCTCGGTTGCATCGGCGGCATCGCGACTGCTGTCGAGCGATGCGTCCATGTCGCGTCGCGCCGTGTCGAGATCGCGATCGACCGAGCTTTCGACGTCCCGAAGTACGGAAGTTGCTTCCTCGGTCGACCGCTCGAGATCCTGCTTGACCTTGTCGAGCTCGCTCTCGCGCATGGCCTGATCGAACTGGTCGCGGAACTCGGCTGCCTGTCGGCGCATCATGCCGACGTAGCGGCCGACCGTGCGCAGCAGCGTCGGCAGCTCCTTCGGGCCGACGACGAGCAGTGCCACCACTCCGATCAGCAGAAGCTCGTACCAACCGATGTCGAACATCAGGCTCACCTCGATGCCCGCGCGCCTGCCCTCCGGGCAAGACCGCGTCAGGCCAGTTCCGTTGCAGAAGCACCCTGGCTAGAGGCGAACCGCCCGAGTTCATCACCCGGGCGGTCGCACCTGTCATCGGGTCCTGGCGTCCGCGTGAAGCCGACCTCAGCCCGTCTTGCCGGCCGTCTCGCTGGTCGACGAGGCCGTTGTCGTGCCAGCCGGCGGCGCATTGTCGATCGCTTTCGGCTCGTCCTTCTTCTGGGCGGCCTGCTCGTCGTCCGACATGCCTTTCTTGAAGCTCTTGATGCCCTTGGCCACGTCGGTCATGATCTCGGAGATCTTGCCGCGACCGAACAGCAGCACCACGATCAAGAGCACGATGATCCAGTGCCAAATGCTGGTTGCACCCATTTTCTTAAACCTCCTCAGGGAGTTGGGGCATCACCCAGCTCCGTAGACGTGTTATGGCGGCGGCCGCCCGGACACCGCGCGGCCGTCGTTGCATGTGTGTCGTTTCCGCCACTATTGCAAATCGCCGGTGCCGCGGCAAGGCGGAGAGAACAGCGCGCGGCCGGCTGAATTGTGGCTTCCTTCATGGCGCATATATTCCAATTGGCGCGCCAGCTTTCAACGTAAAGAAGTGTAATTTTATGTAGGATCGTCATCCGGAAACACCAGCAGGCCGTCCCGATCGACGGCGATGGTCACCTCCGCACCGACTGGCGGCTGGCGGGCCTCGCGCACCAGCATGCGCAACGGCTTGTCGAGCCCCTGGATGCCGATCTCCAGTTCCGCCAGGTCGCCCTGGAACTTGGTGGCGAGCACGCGGCCGGAAAGTCCCTCGCCCGACGCGACGATGCGCAACGCGCGTCGCCTGACGCAGAGGATCGCCCTGCGACCATCGCCGACGTTTGGAGCCGGCACGTCGCCGAACGGTGTTCGGACGATGCCGTCGGCGACCGGCAGCACGATCTCGTTGATCTCGGAAAAAAGCCGTCCGACGAACACGTCCGCTGGTGCGCGGTAAAGTTCCTCAGCGGTACCGGCCTGCACCACGCCACCACGCCGCATTACCGCGATGCGATCGCCCAGCCGCATCGCTTCCTCGGGATGGTGGGTGACGATCATGGCGGTCGCGCGCGTCTCCTTGAGCAGCGCCCGTACCTCCTCCTGCATGGCGTCGCGAAGCTGCACGTCGAGGCCGGAAAACGGCTCGTCCATCAGCACCACTGCCGGTCGCGGCACGAGTGCGCGGGCGAGCGCTACGCGCTGCTGCTGGCCGCCGGAGAGGATGTCGGGGAACTCGTCCGCATAGGCTTCGAGTCCTACCCGGGCGAGCACCGCAAGACCCTCGCGCCGTGCCGCCGCAGCGGGCAGGTAACGCAGGCCGAATACCACGTTGTCGACGATGGAGAGGTGCGGAAACAAAGCGAAATCCTGGAACATCAGGCCGACATTGCGCTTCTCCGGCGGGACGAATCTGGTCGGGCCGGCCACCTCGCGCTCGTTGATGAGGACGCGCCCCGCGCTCGGTCGCTCGATACCCGACGCAATTCTGAGCAGCGTGGTCTTGCCGCAGCCGGATGGACCCAGCAGGCAGACGATCTCGCCGGGGCGGACGGCGAGCGAAACGCCGGCCAGCGCGACCGCATCGCCAAAACTGCGCGCGACATTCTCGAAGGTGAGGCTGGCTGCAAACGTCGCGGCAGCCCGCGCGCCATGCCCGCCAGCGGGCACCGGCGCCTGTCGCGCTTGGACATGCTCGCGTGGACGGCTGAGAAAGCGCGGCAGGAGATCGGTCAGTCGCAAAGGCAGGGGCTCCGCGTAGTGTGGGCGTCTGGAAAGGCGGCGAGCGCGAAGGAACAGGACCAGCGCCCGCAGGTCAATCCACCGACGACATCGGACGCTGCGCAGCGCCGGAGGCAATCGGTGCAACTAGACCTGGCCGCCGTCGTAGCCGCACGCTATGCGGCCAAGCGCAATGCGCCCGGATTCGGTGGCAAGCTCCTCGGCCAGCCTTTCAGCTTCTGGGCCATCGGGCGCGAACCCCTGGCCGCCAGCCGCGAGGCGGGCGGCGTCGGCCGGCGGCAGCATCGGCAGGCCCGCGAGGAAGCCGCGCACGATCGCGCGGGCGAGCGCATGATCAGGGTGGGCATCGTTGTCGGGCGCTTTACCGACCTCGTACATGTGCGTGACGGCCGCCCAGTCGCCGCGCACGCGCGGAAGGCGAGCCTCGACATCGGGCCACTCGCGAGCGACGTAGAAGCGATTGAGCGTGTCATCGAGCGTGAACCGGTAGTCGGCAGCGAGTAGGATCGGCTCCCATGCGTCGTGCGAGGGCGCGTTGGTCGCGGGATCGATCGCCTCGACGACGACCACCTTCGGACGAAAGCGTGTCCAGTCGTTCGAGGAGAGCACGTCGGCCTCCGCGCCCTCGACGTCGACCTTGAGGAAGTCGATGCGGGCGAGACCGTAGCGCTCGCACAGCGCAGCGAGCGTCAGCATCGGCACGCGCTCGGTCCGGAAGTCGTCGCCGTGGACGCGTGAGCCTTCAGCCTTCGAGGCGACCGTCGTCGAAAGCCCATGCAGGCGATCGAACACGAAGAGGTCCGCCTCGCCGTTCGTCGACCCGATCAGCCCCGCGTGCACGATGTCGCGTGGGCGCACGTGCGGGTAAAGGCGGGCGAGCGCCGCCTGCGGCTCGACGACGACGCCCTGCCAACCTCTCTCGTAGAACCAGAGCGAAACGTTGTCGGCAACAGGATGGCCGCCACCGATGTCGACATAGACACCGGGACCGTCGGCGCCGAGCGCCAGCCAGAGATGGTAGTCTTCCAGATTCTGCGCATAGGAGAGCGGCTTTGCCGCGGCGCCGGCAGCGCCCTTGGTCGTGCTCATGGTGGAACCTCGGCTTGGTGCCGCGTCGATGCTGACGCGCGCCGGCGGCGAATGTGAGTGCGAGACCGATCAGTCGAGAAGCGGCGCGACCTCGGCGATTGATTCGGCAAAGGCTTCGGCAGAGCGGGCCAGGTCGGCGGGCGTATGTGCAAACGAGAGGAAGACACGCGCCCAGCCGCCGGGGATGGTGACGATACCGCGGCGCCGCAGCGCGAGATGCAGCGCCATCGAGGCTTCCGGACGAAGTGCGGCCTTGGCGGCCTCGTAGCGCGTCGGCGGGGTCTGCGTGAACCACAGACTGAACACCGAGCCGTAGCCGGAGGTCGATACGGCGACACCATGGCGCGCAAAACTCTCGACGATGGACGCACGCAGCGCGTCTCCGGCCGCCAGCAGCGCGGCGTAGTCGGCTTCGGCGAGGGCACCGAGCGAAGCGACAACCGCCGCCGTGGCCAGCGGATTGCCGTGGTACGTGCCGGCGCGCACCGCACGCCCATCCTCGACTGCCGCGAAGGCATCGCGGGTCCCGAGCACGGCGGCAACGGGCACGCCGCTGCCGATCGCCTTGCCCATCGTGACGAGGTCGGCATCGAGGCCGACGCAGTCGGACGTCAGACCGCGCGACAGCCGAAGCCCCATCAGCACCTCGTCGGCGATGACGAGTGCACCCTGGCGGTGCGCCTTCGCGACCAGCGCTTCGAAATAGCCGGGCTCGGCTTGGAGCGAGCCGGCATTGGCGAGCATCGGCTCGACGAGCACGGCGGCGATGTCGGAACGTTCGGCGAAGAGGGCATCGAGATCGGCCAGATCATTGAAGCGCAAGAGCGTGATGCCCTGGACGACAGGCCGCCCGCCAGTCAGGTCGGCCTCCGGACTGCCGCTCCAGCCGAGTGCGATGTCGTCGTACCAACCATCGAAGCCACCCGCGATTTTGGCGACCACCGGCCTTCCTGTCGCCTTGCGCGCAATGCGGCAAGCCAGATGCACGGCCTCGCTGCCGGTCGTGACGAAGGTCGCCCGGGCGAGGCGCGGCGAAAGTGTGGCCAGCGCTGAAGCGGCCTCTGCCTCGAGGTCGTGCGGAAAGCCGGGCATGGCGCCACGTTCGAGCGCGGCATGGCAGGCCGACACGACTGCCGGGTGGGCATGTCCGAGCAACGTGGCCCCCATGGCGAGCGCGTGATCGACGAAGTGCCGGCCTGTCTCGTCGACCAGGTGAGCGCCCGTGGCACGGGCGACCTTGAACGGTCGCCCGTCGAGATCCGGAAGGCGGCGGATCGAACTGGAGATGCCGCCCGGGAGTGCATTCATGACTGGGCCCCGATGACTGCCAAGTCCGCTACCGCTGGAACGGACCTGCGATGGAAAGAGTGAGTGTGCGCCATCCGCCAAGGTGCGACAAGCTGTCCGTTCGGTGACCAAACGATCGTTCCGCTGAACGCGCTCGGATCGACCGCTGTCGATACTGGCTTTGCCAACCGCGCGCGTTCCCGCCTACTCTTGCCCGACAGCAAGCAAGACCCGAGGGGAAGCGCCGTGACCACCAAAGAGCCGTCCAATTCCGTCCGCCGCATGACGGGCGGCCAGGCGCTCGCCGAAATGCTGAAGATCGCCGACTGCGGACCCATGTTCGGCATGGGCGGCTTTCAGCTGCTGCCGTTCTACGAGGCCTGTCGAGCGCTCAATCTCAAGCACTACCTGATCAACGACGAGCGCTGCGGTGCCTTCGCGGCCGATGCCTACGCGAAGGTAACCAACAAGCCGGCGATCGCCGACGGCACGCTCGGGCCGGGCGCGACGAACCTGACGACCGGCCTCATCGAGAGCCTCAACGCCGGTATTCCGATGATCGCCATCACCGGCGATGCCAACCGCGAGCACGCCTGGAAGAACATGACGCAGGAGGCGCGCCAGCTCGAGATCCTGCGGCCGACGGTGAAGGAGGTGATCCGCGTCGAGGTCACCAAGCGCATTCCCGAGCACCTGCGCCGCGCTTTCGCCGTTGCCAACTCCGGTCGTCCCGGTCCGGTTCTGATCGACGTGCCCGAGGACATCGCGCACGGTCAGCACGACTTCGATGCCGCAGATTTCTGGATCGAGCCCGGCACGTTCAAGGCCCAGGCCCGCCGCACGCGGCCCGACGGCGCCGACCTTGCGCGCGCCGCCGCCATGATCGCCCAGGCCGAGCGGCCGCTGATCCTCGCCGGCGGCGGCATCCACATTTCGGAGGCCTACGGCGCTCTCGCGGCACTCGCGGAGGCGCACAGCATCCCCGTCGCGCATACGATGAGCGGCAAAGGTGCCATCGCCTGCACGCATCCGCTGTCGGCTGGACTGTTCGGCCGCTACGACCGCATCGCCAATGCGCTCATCGCGGCATCCGACTGCCTGATCGTGGTCGGCTGCAAGCTCGGCGAGATCGCCACCAAGCGGTTCCAGCTGATCCCATCCGGCAAGCCGCTGATCCACATCGAGATCGAGCCCACCGAGATCGGCCGTACGACGCGCACCGATGTTGCGCTCGCCGGCGACGCACGCCTGACGCTCGAAGACCTCGCTGCGGCCCTTGGCGAGGGCAAGGCGGCTCGCGCGCGCCGTGCGAGTTACGTGGCCGAGCTGCCGAAGCGCATGGCCGAGTGGCGGGCCGGCGCCGCCGACCGCATGGAATCGAAGGAGACGCCGATCAACGTCGGCCGCCTGATGGGTGAGCTCAACCGGGTGATGCCGGCCGATGGCGTCGTCGTCGCCGATGGCGGCTTCGCGGCGCACTGGGGAGGCCTCATGTTCGACACCAAGGAGGCCGGTCGCCGCTTCCTGCCCGACCGCGGCTTTGCGTCCATCGGCTACGGCGTGCCGGGCGGCATCGGCGCCCAGCTCGGCGTCGGCCGCCAGCGCCGCGTCGTGTCGCTCACCGGCGACGGCGGCTTCAACATGAGCCTCGGCGAGCTGGAAACCGCGCGCCGCGTCGGCGCCAGCTTCGTCGCGGTGGTGTTCAACAACGCCGCCTCTGGCTACGTGAAGGCCTTGCAGCACGCCGTGTTCGGCCCCGGCAACTACCAGTCGTCGGACCTTGTCGAGATGGACTACGCCCAGATCGCGAAAGGCTTCGGCTGTCATGGCATCCGCGTAACGGATCCTGAAAAACTGAATGCTGCACTCCGCGAAGGCCTCGCCAACACCGACACGCCGACCATTATCGACGCCGTCGTCACGCGCGACCCCGCCCGCATGCTGCCGGCCGCCGACAACCGCACGCTGAAAGTGGAGAAGGGCGACCGGCCGGTATGAATGCCCGACCCGACATCCGTGCAGCCGGGCCAGGCGACCTCGCCCGGCTCTACGACATCAATCAGGCCTCGACACCAGGCGTCGGCGACGTCGCGGCGGACGCGCTCGCCGCGCTGATCGGGACGAGCGCAGCGACACTGGTGGCCGAGGCCGACGGCAAGGTGGCGGGCTTCATCCTCTGCCTCACCGAAGGTTCGGACTATCGGAGCCTCAACTACCGCTGGATAGCAGAACGCTATCCGCGCTTCGCCTACTGCGACCGCATCGCCATTGCGCCCGAGGCCCGCGGCGCGGGACTCGGCGCGGCGCTCTATCAGGCTGCTTTCGATCGTTTCGCCGGCCACCGCGACGCGCTGCTCTGCGAGGTCAACCTCGCACCGCCCAATCCCGGCTCGCTGCGCTTCCACGACCGGCTGGGTTTTCGCGCGGTCGGCGAGCGCTGGAGCGATGACCGCGCCAAGGGCGTTGTGTATCTGGAACGCATGCTGAGCCCGTCCGCCGCCGAGAGCACGTCCGCAAACCGATGACCGCGACCCCATTCGACCACCGCTGGCTGTCAGCCCTGCTCGGCGACGAGGAGATCGCCGCCCACTTCACCATAGAAGCCGAATTGGCTTCGATGCTCGTCTTCGAGGCGGCGCTCGCCCGGGCCGAGGCGGCGGAAGGCGCGATCCCGGTCACTGCCGCCGAGGCGATCGCGCACGCCTGCAAGACATTCGTGCCGGATCACGCCGACCTCGCCGACGGCGCACTGCGCGACGGCCTTGTCGTGCCGGCGTTCGTCAAGCAGTTGCGCCGGGAGGTCGGCCCGCCGCACGACGCTCACGTTCACCATGGCTCGACCAGCCAGGACGTGCTCGACACCGCGCTGATGCTGCGGCTGAAGCCGGTCGTGACCATTCTCGAGGCGCGCCTCGCCCACATCGTCGTCGAACTGGACGGGCTCACCGCGCGTCATGGGGCGCGCATCGTGATGGGCCGCACCCGCATGCAGGATGCGTTGACGATCCCGCTCGCCACCCGCATCACATCGTGGCGGGCGCCGCTCGCCGCCCATCGCGCCCGCCTCGCCGACATCGCGCCCCGCCTGCTGCGCCTGCAATGCGGCGGCGCCGTCGGCACGCGGGACAAGCTCGGCGAGAATGCGGATGCGATCGCGACGCGGCTCGCGGCCGAGTTGCAGCTCGGCCCCGCCGATCCAGTCTGGCATGCGACCCGCGACAGCCTCGCCGAGTTCACGTCGCTGCTGGCGATGATCTCCGGCAGCCTCGGCAAGCTCGGCGCCGACGTCGCACTGATGGCACAGAACGGCGTCGGCGAGGTGCGCGTCGCCGGCGCCGGCGGCTCGTCCGCCATGCCGCACAAGCAGAACCCGATCGCCGCCGAAGCGCTCGTCGCGCTCGCCCGCCACAACGCCACCCTGTCGGCCGGCATGCAGCAGGCTCTCGTCCACGAGGGCGAGCGCTCCGGCGCCATGTGGACGCTGGAATGGCTGACACTGCCTCAGATGTGTGTGACGACCGGCGCGGCGACCCGGCAGGCCGCGCGCCTCGTCGCGGCGCTGGAGTTCGAGTGACCTGCC